>NZ_LMZQ01000028.1 GCF_001442625.1 Pedobacter ginsenosidimutans
CCAGATTCAGCATAATCGATCACTTCTTTTAATATCTGTGTGCCAATTTCGCGTTCCGAAACTGGTTTATCTTTCATAAATTTAGCCAGCTTGTCTACGTCTTTTTGAGCGTAGAAAGCAATACATACGCCTTCGCCACCATCACGTCCGGCCCTACCAGTTTCCTGGTAATAACCCTCCATACTTTTAGGCACATCATGGTGAATCACAAAACGAACATCGGGTTTATCGATCCCCATACCAAAGGCGATGGTTGCAACAATAACCTCAGCATCTTCCATCAAAAATTTATCCTGTGTTTCGGCCCTAACCTTTGGATCTAATCCCGCATGATAAGGCAATGCACTAATTCCATTTAAATTTAATGCTTCTGCCACTTCCTCAACCTTTTTACGGCTAAGGCAGTAAATAATCCCGGATTTGCCCGGATTAGATTTGATATACTTAATAATTTCTTTGGTAATGTCTCTTTTAGGGCGGATTTCGTAAAATAAGTTGGGCCTGTTAAATGACGATTTAAACAACGTTGCTTCCGTCATTCCAAGATTCTTCATAATATCCTGCTGTACTTTTGGCGTAGCAGTTGCAGTTAGTGCAATAATTGGAATGTTATTTCCTAATCCTGCAATAACCTGTTTAATCTTACGGTATTCTGGCCTGAAATCGTGCCCCCATTCAGAGATACAATGCGCTTCATCAACGGCAACGAACGAGATTTTAATCAGATTTAAAAATTCAATATTATCCTGCTTCGCCAGAGACTCTGGCGCAACATATAATAACTTAGTCTGACCGCTTAAAAGATCAGATTTAACTTGAGTAATTTCAGATTTATTTAGGGATGAATTAAGAAAGTGAGCAATACTGTCATTTCCGCCAAAAGCCCTTAATTGGTCTACCTGGTTTTTCATCAATGCAATTAGCGGAGAGATTACAATTGCTGTCCCCTCGCTCATTAAAGCGGGTAACTGATAGCAAATGGACTTCCCTCCGCCTGTTGGCATAATAACAAACGTGTTATTGCCTTCTAAAATATTTGTAATGATCGACTCCTGATCACCCTTGAAATTGTCAAACCCGAAGAAATTTTGTAGGTTATCAAATAACGACTTTTTCACGTCCATTTTGTGTAATAAAATATGCGATGCTATTTTTGTATCCAAAATAACATAATTTTACAAGAATTTCAAGTATTAACAGACAATTATTTTCTCTTTGAAAAGTAAAAAATCAATTATCCAATCAGCTGTAAGCACATTAGAGCTTGAGGCAGCAGCAATATTAAATGTTGCAAAGAATATTAACAGCGATTTTGAAAAAGTCGTATCAAGCATTTTACATGGCAAAGGACGGGTAATAGTTACTGGTATAGGAAAGAGTGCAATCATAGCGCAAAAAATGGTAGCTACTTTTAATTCAACAGGTACTCCTGCTATTTTTATGCATGCCGCAGACGCTATTCATGGCGATCTGGGGATGATCCAGTTAGACGATATTGTAATCTGCCTCTCAAAAAGTGGAAATACGCCAGAAATAAAAGTGCTTACCCCCTTGTTAAAAACATCTGGCAATCTTCTAATTGGGATGGTTGGAGAGTTGAATTCTTTTTTAGCCGAACAAGCCGATCTGATTTTGAACACTTCTTTCGAAAAAGAAGCTTGTCCGCATAATTTGGCACCCACTACCAGTACAACAGCGCAATTGGCATTGGGCGATGCCTTAGCCATTTGTTTGTTGGAGTGCAGAGATTTTAACGAATCCGACTTTGCGAAATATCACCCAGGCGGGGCATTAGGCAAAAAGCTCTATTTAAAAGCCCGGGATTTAGCTTTGTCTAATGAGAAACCTTCCATACACCCATCCGCATCGGTTAAAGATGTGTTAATAGAAATTAGCAAAAACCGTTTGGGTGCTGTTGTTGTTGTTGATAACGACGACAGGGTGCTTGGTATCATTACGGATGGTGATATTAGACGGATGCTAGAAAATAACAATTCTATTGCAAACTTAAAAGCTGAAGATATAATGGGCAGAAAGCCAAAGAGCATACAATTTGATGCTTTAGCGGTTGATGCCTTAGATATTATTAAGCAAAATAACATTACACAGTTGCTAGTTCTAGAACAAAATACTTACTTTGGCATTATCCATTTACACGATCTCCTTAACGAAGGCATAGTGTAATTTTTAAAATAAAAAATGAATAAAGATTATTATGCATTGATTATGGCCGGTGGCGTCGGAAGTCGCTTTTGGCCAGTAAGTAGAACAGAATATCCAAAACAGTTTATCGATTTTTTCGGTGTTGGAAAAACCTTGATTCAAAGTACTTACGAAAGATTTCTAAACATCTGTCCTCCTGAAAATATATTCATCGTTACCAACGAAATTTATTCAGATTTAATTAAAGAGCAATTACCGCAGTTAACAGATAACCAGATTTTGGCTGAGCCTTTAATGAGAAATACAGCCCCTTGTGTTGCTTACGGAAGTTTAAAAATAGCCGAGTTAAACCCTAATGCGACAATTGTTGTTGCGCCTTCTGATCATACCATCGCAAATATTGATGGTTTTATAGCATCTATTGAGCAATCTTTAGCGGCTGCCTCGAAAAACGATTGTTTAATCACTTTAGGTATTAAGCCAAACCGCCCGGATACGGGTTACGGTTATATTCAGCATACAGATTACGTACTCAATACCGATACTGATCTGCATAAAGTTAAAACCTTTACCGAAAAGCCAAATTTAGAATTGGCAAAATCATTTTTGCAGAGCGGCGATTTCTTGTGGAATGCAGGGATCTTTATCTGGTCGGCTAAGTCGATACTAAATGCTTTCGAGAAACACCTTCCAGATATGTACGAAATATTTAATGTTGGTAGATCTGAGTTGAACAATGCCGGCGAAAAAGAATTTATCAATAATGCTTATTTCCAATGCACCAATATTTCAATAGATTTTGGGATTATGGAAAAAGCAGAAAATGTTTATGTCCTTCCATCCGATTTCGGCTGGTCTGATTTAGGAACCTGGGCCTCTATTTATGAGATGGCAGAAAAAGACTATGTGGGCAATGCCGTTATCCCTTCAGAGCAGGTGCTGATGTTCGATTCATCGAACTGCATGGTAAATGTTCCTAAAGATAAATTGGTTATCCTACAGGGGCTGCACGATTACATTGTTGTAGAAAACAATAATATGCTGATGATCTGCCCAAGAAATGAAGAGCAAAAAGTTAAAGAGTTTGTTGCGGAGGTTAAATCGCGTTTTGGCAATAAATTCATCTAAATAAATGTAAGATGGATGATGTAGCATAGTTTTCATCATCCATTTTATATTCCTAATCTTATTCTATTGTGAGGAAGACACCCCGTGGGACGTACTTATCGATACGATATTAATTCCCTCCTCCCTTTTACATCTAATATCAGACCGTTCTCTGTCTAACAGCCTCGTATAATATTACCCCGGCAGCTACTGAAACATTTAACGATTCAATTTTTCCGGCCATTGGTATTTTAGCCAGGTGATCGGCTACCCTTAAAAGATCGTTAGAAATTCCTTCATCTTCCGATCCCATTACAATTGCAGTAGGCATGGTATAATCTGGTGCATAAATAAAATCGCTGGTTTTTTCGGTACAGGCTACTATCTGCAGACCACTTTCTTGTAGAAATAAACAGGTTTTGTGCAGGTTAGCATGGCGACAAATCGGGATGCTGAATAATGCACCTGCGGATGTTTTAATTGCGTCAGCATTGATCTGTGCAGCATTTTTTAAAGGAACTACAATGGCGTGTACCCCTACGCAGGCAGCCGTACGTGCAATTGCACCCATATTACGCACATCGGTAACACTATCTAAAACCAAAATTAATGGCACCTCGCCTTTTTCGAAAACGGTTGGAATAATATCTTCAATATTCTGATAGGTAATCGGCGAAATAACTGCAATTACACCTTGATGGTTTTTCTGCGACATGCGATTCAACTTCTCAATCGGTACCGAGTTTAAAGGAATCAAAGTATCTTTTAAAAGGGCTTTTAATTCTAAAAAAAGATCGCCGCCCAGACCGCGTTGCTGGTAAATGGTTTCAATGTCTCTTCCTGCTTTAACGGCTTCTATTACGGCCCTGATGCCGAATACAAACTCATTATTCTCTTTTGCGCGTTGCGGTCTTCTAAAATTATCCATGTTTTGAAATTGTTAGGCAAAAGTATTCAAATAAAATGTTTTAGCCCTAAACAATGTGCTCCTTATTAACATTTAATTGTTTAAAAATTTATATGGCATCATAAATCCAATAAAATTTAATCTGATTATGCTTCAATTTGTTAACAAACAGCTAGTAACTAATTCGAACAACCACATCAAAATTTGATTACTTTTGTGGAATGAGTATCGATAATGAACAAGGCGGAAAGAACAGTATAACTGCTAGAAAAAGCAGGTTAAGTAATACTATAAGTTCACAGGGGAAAATTCCCCCTCAGGCATTAGATCTTGAGGAAGCAGTTCTTGGAGCGTTAATGCTCGAAAAAGATGCACTTTCTGCTGTAATTGATGTTTTGAAACCTGAGGTGTTTTATAACATTGCCCACCAGAAAATTTTTGAAGCAATTCATATTCTATTTCAAAAATCGCGACCGGTTGATATTTTAACAGTAACAGCAGAACTGCGGACATTAGGCTCTTTAGAAATGGTTGGTGGTGCCTACTATATTACCAACTTAACCAATAGAGTTGCTTCAGCAGCGAATATAGAGTTTCACGCACGTATTATCTCTCAGAAATATATTCAGCGTGAACTGATCAGAATCTCAACCGAAATCATTACAAATGCCTACGAAGATACGACTGATATTTTCGATCTCTTAGATCAGGCAGAAAAGGGACTTTTCGAAATTGCCCAGAATAACCTGCGCAGGGATACACAGAAAATGGACGATATCATTAAACAATCTTTAGCCACGCTTGAAGAACTTCGTACCAAAACCGATGGTTTAACTGGTGTGCCAACTGGTTTTACAGGACTAGATAGAATAACTGGTGGTTGGCAAAAGCAGGATTTAGTAATTATTGCTGCACGTCCGGCGATGGGTAAAACGGCTTTCGTACTAACCTGTGCAAGAAACGCCACCGTCGATTTTGCAAAACCAACGGTAGTATTCTCGCTAGAGATGTCGTCAGTTCAACTGGTTAATCGTTTGATTTCTGGGGAAGCAGAAATTGAGCAGGAAAAAATCAGAAAAGGAAATTTACAGGAATGGGAATGGCAGCAATTACACAGTAAAATTGGCCGTTTAACCGAAGCTCCCCTATTAATTGATGATACGCCTGCACTAAATATTTTTGAGTTCAGGGCAAAATGCAGAAGATTAAAATCACAATACGATATTCAATTGGTAATTGTCGATTACTTGCAGTTAATGCATGGTAAAGGCGAAGGAAAAGGCGGTGGTAACCGTGAGCAGGAAATTGGTAGTATTTCGAGAGCACTAAAATCGGTTGCAAAAGAACTCGATGTTCCGGTGCTGGCACTATCGCAGTTAAGTCGTGCGGTAGAGAGTAGACCAGGTTTGCAGGGAAAACGGCCTATGTTATCCGATTTACGTGAGTCGGGTTCAATTGAGCAGGATGCGGATATGGTATTATTCTTGTACCGGCCTGAATATTACGGCATTACCGAGGATGAACAAGGAAGATCGCAAGCGGGTATTGGTGAGGTTATCATTGCAAAACACCGTAACGGTGAAACCGGGATTGTACCACTTAAATTCGTAGGTAAATTTGTGAAGTTTACGGATTTGGAGGAAGACTTTAATGCGCCGCCAAGTTCATTTGCGGCTGATCCTTCAGCTGGTATGTACCCATCACAGGATTTTGAAAAACAAAGCAATGTGATTATCCGCCCTTCAAAAATGGACGATTATAATGATGATGATCCACCGTTTTAGGAATTAGTAATCTGGCTGTTATTAGTAACAAAACTCAGTTTTATTTTTTAGCATAAAGGTTTAGCTTTTTTGAAGTTTGCTCCTGCTTTTATGTTATGATATTTTTTGCCCTTCTACTTGGCTACCATTGACAGCCCCTTAAGGTAGTCGTCTTTCCCGCGCAGGCGGGAATCTTAAAGCGCTCGCTATTAGCGGTAAAATTGCTTCCCCGAAAGGTCGGGACAGGCTGTCGGCTGAAAATACCTTCTCGCAATGACGATAATCTGAGGAGATTTAATCTTTTAAACTCCTGTCATTAATATAGATTTGTATACCATAAATTACCCCTTAGGGCGACAAAGAGAATCTCCGCTTCAATCGGGACTAAAAACTATGAGCACTGGCATAGAAAAGCGAGCCTAGTAGCAGGGAACCAAACAATCTAAACCCGATAAAACGAATGCTCCCGATTTAAGTACTGTATATTTTGTTTTTTATTGTGTGCTTGCTTGTTTCACAGGTTTCATCGGAGCAGCAGTGATAGCGGGACTGCATTAACCTATATAGTACTGTAATTGCTTTTCAAATTATAGTTAAGATTCCAAAACCTTCATCTGTTATTACTAAAATAAATATCCAATTAATATACCTGCTAATACAATAACAGGTGGACTAACTTTAGTAAAATTTAACAATAAAAATGTAGCGATCATTATCCCTAAAAATATCCAGTTAAAGCCCATTGGTATTAACAGGAGCACAAAAGCAGCAATAATAAATCCAACGCTAACAGCATTGATTCCTGAAAGGCTGTGACGGATCCGTGAGATCTTTTTCAGATCGTCCCAAAACGGTACAATAAATAGAACGAGGATTAGTCCAGGTAAGTTAATGCCGATAACCCCGATCAATCCTCCTAAAATTTGGCCCCATAATCCGTAACCAAAATTCTTCATGCTTAATGCACCTAAATAACTCGTAAAAGAAAATGTTGGACCAGGTAAGGCCTGCTGTAATGCAAAACCTGATAAAAATCCAGATGAAGGTAAATAATGTTTCATCTCTACAAACTCGGTAAACATCAAAGGAACAAGTACTTGTCCGCCTCCAAAAACCAATATTCCGTTACGGTAAAAGTTTTCGAGCAAACGAATCGGTAAACTAAAGGGCGAAGTTCTGTTTATAATTGCACCTACCAAGGCAAATAAAAGCAAAGCACCTAGAAAGTAAACCAGTTTTTTAGGATTGATATTCGAAAAAAGTTTAACCCTTAACTCTGTTTCCTCTTTTGGTGTTTCGATGGCTGAAGAGATCATTCCGCCTATCAGTATCGACAATGGAAACACATAAGCATTTCTTAAAACTAATGTGGCAATAACCGAAGCAATGGCAAGGAATATAGAAACCTGAGAGGATAAAACCTTTTTACCAAGTTTCCATGCACCATACGCTACAATACCCAGTGCAATTGGCTGGATATATTGTAAAATATCGTTAAATTTTTGTTTTTGATCCAGTAAAGCATAACTGATTGCAGCAAAGGTCATTATGGTTGCTGTGGGCAAAATCCAGATCAGGAAAGTAACAATGGCCAGTTTAAGTTTTCCAACTTTCCAGGCTATCCCAACCAAGGTTTGGGTGGATGCTGGTCCGGGGAGTACCTGCGCCAGTGCATTTAACTCTAAAAGTTCTTCCTCTGAGATAAATTTAGTGCTCTGAACAAAGTATTTAAGCAACAAAGCCAGGTGTGCCTGTGCGCCTCCAAAAGAAGTAAATGTAAAAAAGATTACGTTTCTAATAAATAACCACTGTTTTTTTGCAGCTATAGGTTTTATTTGCATTTATAGTTAAACTAAAAGCCCCTTTAGGGGTTTGGGGTTAATCGTCTTCATAATCTAATCCGGCAGCTGTATTATATGCCCCCTGTAATTCAGAAAAAGCATGCATGTCTCTTTTGTTGCGTGCTACTTCCATACCCTTCTGATAAATGGCTATGGCTTTCTCTTTTTGATCATCTTTTTCAAGCAATTTCCCCAAATGGTAATAAGTACCAACATAATCGGGGTGTTTATCCGTTAACTGAAGGTAAAAAGAATAAGCCTTTTCCTTATCATTTTGTGCGTTATACTCTGTGGCTAAGGCATATAGTATAAAAGGATCGTTAGGATCGCTTTCTAAAAATTCTAATAACTTACTTAAACGGGTTGATGACATTTTATTTCCTTGCTTTTTTAATTAAATTTGCAGAAAGACCTTATATAATAAACACATAACATATGAAATTATCATGAGCTAAAAATTTCGGCTTGCGATAGCTTCATAGCAATAAAAACCACTATTAACATATGAAAATATTAGTTTGTATCAGTAATGTGCCAGACACAACGACAAAAATAACTTTTACTAATGATAATACCGAATTCAATACGTCCGGAGTGCAATATATTGTTAATCCATATGATGAAATCGCATTATCAAGAGCAATTGAATTAACCGAAGGCGGTAAAGGAACGGTAACGGTTATTAATGTAGGCGAAGCGGGCAACGATCCAACCATTAGAAAAGCGCTTGCAATTGGTGCAGATGATGCCGTTAGGGTTAATGCGGCACCGAGAGATGCCTATTTCGTAGCAAAACAGATTGCGGAATATGCAAAAGATAAAGATTTTAATATTATCCTAACCGGTCGCGAGTCTATCGATTATAATGGTAATCAGGTTGCTGCTATGGTTGGTGAGTTTTTAGACATACCATCTATATCGATTATCAAAAAATTAGATGTTGATGGTGATACAGCAACGATTGAAAGAGAAATCGAAGGCGGTAAAGAAGTGCTAACCGTTTCAGGTAAGTTTATTGCAAGTTGTGCTGAAGGTGTGGCAGAGCCAAAAATCCCGAATATGCGTGGTATCATGAGTGCCAGGACAAAACCATTGGCCGTTGTTGATGCAGTTGCTATCGAAGAGGTAACGAAGGTTACGAAATACGAAACCCCTGCTCCTCGCGGAACGGTTAAGTTAATTCCTGCCGACCAAACAGAATCGTTAATTGGTTTACTTCACAGTGAAGCTAAAGTAATCTAGCCCCTAAATCCCCTGAAGGGGACTTTTAAAATAACTAAAAAATTAAATTTTACTAAAATCCTTTAAAGGAAATAAATTATATGTCAGTATTAGTATATGTAGAACAAGCTGAGGGGAAATTTAAGAAATCTGTATTTGAAGCCGTATCTTATGCCAAAGCCATTGCCGATCAACAATCAACTAATTTAACCGCAATTTCTATTGGCGATGTAGCCGACAGCGAATTAAAGGAATTAGGTAAATACGGTGCATCAAAAGTACTAAACGTAAGTGCCGATCAATTAAAAACCTTTGTAAACCAAGCCTATGCAAGTGTTATTGCTGCAGCAGCAGAAAAAGAAGGTGCCGATATTGTAGTTTTATCTAACTCTTTCTCTGGTAAAGGTTTAGCCCCGCGTATTGCAGTAAAACTTAAAGCGGGTTTAGCTGATGGTGCAGTAGAATTACCGAGTACAGATGGTAAATTTTCGGTTAAGAAAACGGCTTTCTCAGGCAAAGCATTCGCGATTACCGAATTAACATCGGCCAATAAAGTAATTGCTTTAAATCCAAATGCTTTTGGCGTTAAAGAAAATGCTACAGATGTGGCAATAGAGACCTTTACTGCTGATGTTAAACAATCAGACTTAGGAACTGTTATTAAAGAAATTGTTAGGGCAACTGATAAAGTTTCATTACCTGATGCAGAATTGGTGGTTTCGGCTGGCAGAGGTTTAAAAGGACCAGAAAACTGGGGAATGATTGAAGAATTAGCCGGTTTGTTGGGTGCTGCTACAGCGTGCTCTAAACCGGTATCGGATGCAGACTGGAGACCACATTCAGAACACGTTGGTCAAACTGGTATTGCCATTAGCCCTAACCTTTATATTGCTATCGGTATTTCCGGTGCTATACAGCATTTAGCTGGTGTTAGTTCATCAAAAGTGATTGTGGTAATCAACAAAGATCCAGAGGCGCCTTTCTTCAAAGTGGCCGATTATGGTATTGTTGGCGATGCTTTTGAAGTTGTACCCAAATTAATTGAAGCATTAAAAGCACATAAAGGATAATTTTTGTCATCCTGAGCCTGTCGAAGGATTAAATTAAATGCTTCGACAAGCTCAACATGACATCGACAAATATGAAAAAAGTAAAATTAGATATTGTAGGTTTATCTTACAGCCAGACTCAATCTGGTGCTTATGCCCTTGTTTTAGGAGAAGTAAATGGACGCCGCCGCTTACCGATTATTATTGGTGCATTTGAAGCGCAGGCCATTGCAATAGAAATTGAGAAAATGACTCCTAGTAGGCCATTAACACATGATTTGTTCAAATCAATGGCTGATACTTTTCATATCAATATTCAGGAAATCATTATATACAATCTGGTTGATGGTGTTTTTTATGCTAAGTTGATCTGTAGCGATGGGAAAAATACTCATGAAGTTGACGCCAGAACATCCGATGCTATTGCTTTGGCCGTTCGGTTTAATGCAATGATTTATACCTACGAATTTATTTTGGCTTCTGCGGGAATCGTAATAGAAGGGAATGATTTTCTTTTTCTCGAAAATATGGATTCTATTGCAAAAGAGCCTGAAGCAGATAGCTTGCCTACCTCAACACAACAACAAGGCTTCGGTGATTTAACATTAGAAGAACTCCAACAAAAATTACAGGAAGCTATTGCCGAAGAAGCCTATGAAAAGGCAGCAAGGTTAAGAGATGAATTGAATAAACGCGGAACATCTTAACGTTGTTGCACATAAAAATGTTTATCTATCAAAATTTGTCTAGATTTTTTCTCAAATCCTTTCTATAAAAAGCTAAATTCTAAGATGAGCCAAATTGTTTAAAATAATTTAGGTTCATTTTGGATTATCATTCAAAATAGTTCTATATTCAGCTTTTACTTTCAATAATTCAAACTAAACTATTATTATGAACGTTAAGTTTCGCTTAACTATAATGAGTTTCATGCAATTCTTTGTATGGGCTGCCTGGTTAATTACGATTGCAAATTATTGGTTCGGAACCAAACAATGGGACGGTGCAGATTTTGGAATAATTTTCTCTACCATGGGCATTGCATCGCTATTTATGCCAACCATAACAGGTATTCTTGCTGATAAATGGATCAATGCAGAAAAGTTATATGCGATTTTACATATCCTTTACGCAGCTACCATGTTCTATCTGCCTCAGGTAGAAGATCCGCATACTTTCTTTTGGGTAATACTGGTGTCAATGTGTTTTTACATGCCAACCATTGCATTAAGTAACTCAATCAGCTATACAACGTTAAAAAACGGCAATTTCGACGTAGTAAAAAACTTTCCGCCCATCCGTGTTTGGGGAACTGTTGGTTTTATTGCCGCCATGTGGCTTACCAATTTAACAGGTAATAAAGCAAGTGCAAATCAATTTTATATTGCTGGTATAAGTGCTTTATTTTTAGGTATATACTCTTTCACATTACCTCCATGTAAGCCTTTAAATTTAATTAGCGAGAAAAAAACATTTGCACAGAAACTAGGGTTAGAATCTTTTAAGCTATTTGCTGATTACAAAATGGCCTTGTTTTTCATCTTCTCTATGTTTTTAGGAGCAGCATTGCAACTAACAAATGCTTATGGTGATGTTTTTCTGGATGAATTTAAATTATTCCCGGTTTTCGCAGAATCTTTTGTAATCAGATACTCTACGATCATTTTATCCATCTCTCAAATATCGGAAACACTGTTTATTCTTGCTATTCCATTCTTTTTGAAAAGATTTGGGATTAAATGGGTAATTGCAATTGCCATGTTTGCCTGGGTATTACGTTTCGGATTATTTGCCTTTGGCGATCCCTCTACCAATTTATGGATGATCATTACCTCTTGTATTGTATATGGTATGGCATTCGATTTCTTTAATATTTCCGGATCACTGTTCGTCGAAACTTCAACCACACCCAAAACGCGGTCATCTGCCCAAGGTTTATTTATGATGATGACTAACGGTTTCGGAGCTGTGTTTGGAAGTTTAGTATCAGGTTGGATGATCAATAAATATTTTACTACCTATTATAGCAGTATCGATTCTTTATCAAAATATGTAAAAAGCGAAGCAGACAATAAACATCTGCTTCAATTTTTGAAAAACAAAGGAATTAGTGTATTAGAGAATGGAAATTTAAGCAGGGCATTAGATGTGAAAGACTGGCATAACATCTGGTTATCTTTTACCATTTATGTTCTGGTTATTGCAATAGTTTTTGTAGTTATATTTAAACACAAACATACCCGAGCAGAAGTAGAAGCCATTAATCATTTATAATTTATTTCCATGTCAGCTGGTAAGTATAGAAAAGAACACAATTGCTTAAACTGTGGCGCTCATGTTGAGAAACATTATTGTAGCGATTGCGGTCAACCAAATTTAGAGCTAAAAGAAAGTTTCTGGGCCTTTATTAGTCATAGCATAGCCCATTATTTTCACTTCGACAATAAATTCTTCCAAACCCTCTCTCCTCTTTTAACAAAGCCTGGTCAGGTTACGCTCGATTATTTAGCTGGCAAAAGAGCCAGGTATATTAATCCGGTGAGTATGTACATCTTCGTATCCATCGTATATTTTTTGGTTGTGTATTCACCAAAACATGTCGAGAAAGATACTCATGAATCAACTAAGATCGAAAAACGAAGAGATGAAAGTATTACCGACAGTGTAAATAAGGCGCTGAAGCTTCCAGGAATACCTAAAAACATTGCAAATAAGGCAACAACATCGATTAATAAAGCAATCAAGAAAAAAGAATTTATAAAACTTGGTTTTGCTGAGCAGGAAAAGGAATTGAACAGGCTTAGAACTGAAAACGTTAAACTAGCGTCTGATTCTATTGCCGATATGATCGAAGATTTTAATGATATCCATGTTGAAAGAAACGATAGCACTTATGCAGCCTATTTAGGAAGGCAAAAGAAATTGCCACCCACTGAGCAAGACAATTGGTATGAGCGGATGATCAAAAAAAGGGCGATCAATATTGGTGAAAAATCTGAAGTAATTCAAGAAACGCTGGAGCATAACCGACCAAAACAATACTTTTTGTTAATGCCTTTATTGGCGCTTTTTATTATGTGGAACTTCAGGAAAAATCATATTTATTATTTAAATCACCTGATTTTTGCCATCCACGGAATGACGGCCTATTTTATTGTGCAGATTTTTACAAATCCTTTAATTAAACATGTTTTTGGTAAGGGGACTATTGTTACCAATATCATTCAACTTGGTGTTGTAGTTTGGATTTGCTGGTATATGTATAATGCTTTGAAAGTATTTTATCAGCGGAAACGTTGGAGCATTATTTTTAAAATGTTTTGGATTATTGTAATGTATTGGATAGCCTTTAATGTATCTGAAGTGATCATGGTTAATTTAATTTATTATGTAGCTACTTAGGCGCTTTATTTGAGATGTCTTCATTTATATAAGACTGGGCTAAATAGAACAAGGGTGTTGACATGGCAGATTAAGATAAATCGTCATTTCTGGACTATTCACTAAACATAGCTTAAAGATCTCTCCGTTTCGCGTCGCTCCAGTCGATAAAAAAATAACCCCATAAAAAAAACCACTCGATACTATCGGGTGGTTTTTTTTATGCTTAATGAAATTATTTTCTATCCTTAAGCTCAACAAATTCTCTATCGGTTTCACCAACATAAATCTGACGTGGACGGCCTATCGGCTCTTTGTTTTCGTGCATTTCTTTCCATTGTGCAATCCATCCTGGTAAACGGCCTAAAGCAAATAGCACAGTAAACATTTCAGATGGGAAGCCTAATGCGCGGTAAATAATACCTGAGTAGAAATCTACATTTGGATATAACTTACGGTCTATGAAGTATTGATCAGTTAAGGCTGCTTCTTCTAATTTTTTAGCAATTTCTAAAATCGGATCATCAATACCTAGGTTTTCTAAGATATCATCGCATGCTTTTTTAATGATTTTAGCTCTTGGATCAAAGTTTTTGTAAACCCTGTGTCCAAAGCCCATCATGCGGAATGGATCGTTTTTGTCTTTCGCTTTTGCAATCCACTTCTCTGTATCACCACCATCAGCTTTAATCAACTCAAGCATATCAATTACGGCCTGGTTAGCACCACCATGTAGTGGTCCCCAAAGTGCAGCAATACCGGCAGCAATTGAAGCATATAAATTACAATCAGAAGAACCTACTATACGTACTGTAGATGCTGAACAGTTTTGCTCGTGATCTGCATGCAGAATAAGCAATTTATTCATGGCATTAACCACAATCGGATTTACATCATAATCTTCTGTACGTTGTCCAAATGTCATCCAAAGGAAATTGGTTACATAATCGTATTTATTTTTGGGATAAATAAGTGGATGACCTAATGATTTTTTATAAACGAAAGAAACAATGGTTGGGAATTTAGCCAAAAGTTTAATAATGGTTAAATCTTGTTCTTCGGCAGTTTGATTTGGTTTTAAGCACTCAGGATAGAATGTAGATAATGAGAAGATTAGCGAACCTAATTGACCCATTGGATGAGATCTTGACGGGTAACCATCAAAAAATTTCTTCATGTCCTCATGGATCAAAGTATGTTTGCTTATGTCAGCCTGTAGATCTTCAAGTTGTTTTTGTGTTGGTAGATCTCCATAAATGATCAGATAAATAACCTCTAAAAAACTCGATTTTGCGGCAAGCTCTTCGATCGAATAACCTCTATATTTTAAAATGCCTTTTTCACCATCTAAAAATGTGATTTTACTCTTTGTAGAACCAGTATTTTTAAAACCAGTATCTAAAGTAACAAAACCTGTTAGATCTCTTAATTTTGAAATATCAATGGCCTTTTCATCTTCTGTTCCTGTAATTACTGGCAATTCTACTGTCTTACCATCAACTTTGATCTCTGCAATATCTGACATATTATTGTATTGTGTTTATAGCTTTCTAAATTATATAAAATTAATATACATGCATAACAAATCTGTTAAATTAATATGAATAATTAGTCAAAATGACGTAACAATCGTGCTTAATTAGATAGGATTTGAAATCTTATTTTGCTTTGATTTCTTCGGCAACTCTCCCACACTCCAACATTTCTTTGCCGTAATAAGGATTTTTAATTTCCTTTTCGGTTGATAACCAGTCGCCTCCATCTCCTTTATTCGCCATCGGGCAATGCTGAACATAAATTGTTCCTTTTTCTATTTCCGCATTCTTAAATAACGCAATTAAATCAGCACTTAAAACCGTGAAATCTTTTCTCTGCGAAACGAGATTATTGCTTGTAGCGATTTTGCCCGCAACAGCTGCAGTAGGCTCACAACCTTTATAGGCAGCCAAACTCGTTTGTAACTGTACGGCAGATTTTTGTGCACTGGCTGAATCTGATTTTACCAATGCATTTTTTAAATCTACATATTGGTTAAAGATTTCAGATTTCTGTTTGTCTTTTATAGAAACCTCATTTTTAACCGATGCCGAATCTGTTTTTGTTGAATCTTTGGTTTCAGCAGATTTTTTTTCTGCCTGGTTACAGGCCATTAAAGCGGTAAGTATTATTAATCCGAATGTTCTTTTCATTGTATTTGGTTTTCGGCTCAAAATAGCAATTAAAATGGTAAATAAATAAAAAAGTCCCGATTTTCATCGGGACTTTAAATTAAATGATGTTCTAATTATAATTTGAAATTATATCCTAATCTCAGATTAAATTGACCGGTTTTCATGAAATAGAGATCAGAAGCACTATTGTTTACGTAACCTTCGTATTTTATTCCAAGATCTAAACCATTTTTCCACTCGTAGCCTAAACCGCCCGTATAAATAAAGTTCATGTTAGCACCATCTTTTATGGCCAAACCCGAACCTAATTCAGTGCTTAAATACATCCTCTCGACCGGAAACACTCTAACACCGCCTAATAAAGGGATAAATTCGAACTTAAGCGGACTTCCTTTCCATTTTAATCTGGTATAACCACCCGAAGCAGTAACGGCCACGTAAGGACTTAAATCATACTGAAGTTTTACATCTGCACCATAGCCGTAATCCATTTCAGACTTGTCTGGAAATAATCCACCGTTTACACCTACGCCGATTTTAAAAGCCATACCGTTTCCTGATGTCATTGGTTCAGAAGAGCCCATAGTTTGTGCCTTTAGATTTGAAGTGCTTAAAATGGCAAGGGCCGTTAATGTCGTTGCAAAAAGTTTAGTAGCTGTTTTCATTTTAGATATTTTAAGTTATTAATTAAGGGTTTAGTTTATATACGGTAAAATATCTATGGTGGATTTTCAAATTTCCATTTTTTCAGAAGGTTATGAAACAAAAAAAGCCCCGACTATTAGTCGGGGCTTTTGATATAAGTTGTGATTAAGCTTATAAACTAAATCCGTATGCTAAACGCAAACCTACATAACCGGTGCTACCGCCATCTCTAGACAAACCTTCATATTTAACACCTAAATCTAAGCCGTTGCTCCATGAATAACCAACAGCTGGAGAATAAACGAATGATGTTCCGCTACCTTCATTGGTACCAAAACCAGCACCCAGCTCGGCTAAACCGTATAAGCCTGAACCAGAATCGTTAAAAAAATATTTAACACCAGCTTTAACAGGGATATATCCAAAGTCTACGCCATCATAAGTTACATTACCTACAGTAAAGTCTTTCGCTAAGAAACGGGTGTAACCAGCAGTTACAGGGATTGATAATTGTTTATCGATATCAAACTGATAACGTAAATCTGCACCAAGGGCTACATTGTATCCGTCACTAGTAGGTATACCACCTATAATTCCTATTCCTAATTTTTGAGAAGATTGCGCGTTAGCATTTGTGGTAAAGAATAAAGCCACGACAGCTGCTGAAGTAGCAATGATTTTAGTAATTGTTTTCATTTTAAGTATTGTTTTTGAGTTAAACTATATGCTGCAACAAACACAAAGGTTGTGCCAAAAGGGCTTTTTTAATACTATATTGGCCATAAACCAACATTTAGATGACCAATAAAAGTTAATTTTCGTTAATTGAAACTTTTTCAATTACTAACTGTTGTAACAGGTTTGTAGGCGCTGATGCATCGAGCCAGATAATCTCAATATTGTCCTTTTCCATTTTCCTGAAAAAGGTATTTTGCCGTTTAGCATATTGGCAAATGGCGGTGCCAAGTTTTAGTTTCAGTTCATCAAGAGTGAATAAGCCATCCAGATAATTCACAATGAATTTATATTCCAATCCATAGAAAACCAATATTTCTTTACTAATGCCTTCTTTAAGCAATTGTGCTACCTCCTCAATTAAACCTGCTTTAAATCTTTGATCGAGTCTTGCTAGAATTTTAGCTCTGGTCACTTCCACTTCATTCTTCAGCCCAAAAATAATGGGCTTAATTTCGGGCCGCTCCACAGTTTCCAGCTTATTATCTTTCAAATATTCTGCTATTTCCAATGCACGGATCAATCTCTTTTTAGAGGATAGATCAACATGATCGCTGCTTTGGCTTTTGTCACTTTGCAATTTTGAAATTAACGCTTCTTTCGATAATAAATTTAGTTGATCTCTTAATGGTTGATTTACGGGAATTGCAGTAAAAGTTTGATTTTGCAAAAGGCTATGGATGTACATTCCTGTTCCACCACAAAGGATCGGTATTTTGTTTTTTTTAGTTATGGTTTCAAAAGCCTGATAAAAATCGTTTTTAAAGGCATCTACATGATAACGTTCGCCAGGTGCTAAAATATCAATGAGATGGTGAGGAATCGTTTTGCCATTAATATGGTACTCTTGTAAGTCTTTCCCAGTACCAATATCCATTTTTCTAAATATCTGGCGGCTGTCGGCACTAATGATTTCTCCATTTACTGCATCAGCAACCTTTACGGCAAGTTTCGTTTTGCCTGATGCAGTTGCACCTAAAATGATGATGAGATTATGCTGATTCATTAAAATTTGAGGATAAACTTTAAACTTCCCGTATTAAACACTTCCGTTGCTAAAACCTGATTATCCTTTTTAAGCTTACGATTTAGATTTTCATCCAGAACATAAAACTGGGGTTCTAAAACTGCCGTTTGTTTAAAACCCAATTTAATATAGGCTTCTCCTGCCGACCAGTCGCGATCTGCGTAAGTCATCAGGTCATTAGGATTATGCATTTCAGCGAAAAAAGCGATCAACTTGCTAAGCCCCCCAGTAATAGAATAACCAGCTTTAACGGCGAACCTGATCAATTCTGCCGATTTATAATTTTCGGTATGGTTCATTTTACGCAGTGCCGAAAAAGTAGCAACCGCTACAAGCGCCTCCTTTTCAAATAAACCGATTTTATAACGGCTGCTTACTGATCCCTGCAAGTGATTTTCAATTAAAAAAGAATCGGCAACGGGTTTAGTAATTTTGAATACTTTGGTTTTTCTACCGTGAATGCGGATATTTTTTCCAAGCAAAGATTTAATTCTCGCTAAAACCTGATCCGGTTTTGATTGCCACAGATCTTCCCAGAGATGAACGAGTTTAGTGCCTTCTTGATGATGTCTTTCCTGCAGCTCAATGAGATCTTGCGGGGTGAACTTATTATTTAAACTTACCAGGTGTACGGCTAATTGATGATCAACCTGTAATAACGAAAATTTATCTTCTAGAGTAAAAAAGCACCCAATTTTGTTATCAGCAAGTGCTAATATCAATTGATTATACCATTTATTATTGGAAGTTTGAATGTTCAATCACCAGAGGGTTAGTTCAGAAAAATATCTGAAGCAAATTTAACCATCAGATTGTTAAATCCATTCTTTTTCTTTAAAGTTAGTATGGATAATTTCTACCAGTGTTTCTACTTCTTTTAGTTTGGAATCATCAAGGGCCGAAATTTTCAACCCCGCTTTGTTTTCACCAAAATCGCTTAAATTATGATTTGTAGTAGAAAACTCATCGGTATTGATTTTAACTTCTACAGCATTCCCATTAATATAAACACCTGTAAAAAAACGTTCGGTTACTTTTTCACCGTTTAATTCAATGTTTTTTTCACTATAAAGATCATAGCCGTTTTCCGAATTTTCGTGTACCGTATATCCGCGGGTGGCATAGGGCTGTATTCCGGCTCTAATGGTCTGAAAAATTTCAACAAGATCAGTTTTCATAATTGTATTTGATTTTAGAATTAAACACCATAGTACAATTATTGTTTAGCTTTTATTCTTCAAGCCACCAATTTTCCGTTGGTAAATATTCATTTAAAATTATTGTTTCACCTAATTTTGGGGTAACCAAAGGAAGCTGCTTAGCTGCTGCAGCTAATACCACTCTTTTTATGGGCTCGTTCCAGGGATGCATGGCTAAGCTAAATTTGCCCCAATGCACCGGCATCAAAACTTTTGCTTTTAAATCGATAGCGGCCTGCACCGTTTCTTCGGGAAACATATGGATGTAAGGCCAATAGGCATTGTACTGTCCACATTCGAGCAAAGCTAAATCGAAAGGCCCAAACTCCTCACCTATTTTGGCGAAGTGTGTATCATAGCCAGAATCGCCTCCTAAAAATAATTGGTAGTTTTCAGTTTTCAATACAAAGGCCGACCAAAGGGTTTGATTTCTTTTAAATTTTCTTCCCGTAAAATGCCTTGCCGGAACCGCTGTTAACTTCACGCTCCTAAATAATGTTAGCGATTCATTCCAGTGCAATTCATTGATCTTATCGGCTTTAATGCCCCATTTTTCTAAGTGTTCTCCTACGCCCAACGACGTAACTATGGTTTTAACTTGTGGTGCAATTTTTAAAATACTGTTATAATCCAGGTGATCGTAATGATCGTGTGTGATCAGCAGGATATCGATATTTTTAAATTCTTCTGCTTTTACAAAGTCTGTACCTAAAAAAGCTTTACTCCCAATAAATGAAAACGGAGATGGAGTTTTGCTAAAAACTGGATCAACCAGAATTCTTAAACCATCTACTTTAATGAGGTAAGATGAGTGCCCAAACCATATAACCTCAGGAGCTCCGCTTTTAGGGTTCCCGTTTAGGTTAGGTTTAATAAAATGAAGTGCTTTATCTGGAACTTTATCAGGGTGTTTTTCGAAAAGAAACGCATTTAAAACCTTAAAAAAGCTTACACCTTCAGGCTGCATTAATGTTAACGATTGATTTTGCAATGCACCGTCCCGATAGTTAGCCAAATGGTGGATTTTTTCCAATCGTAATCCCTTAGGTAAACGGCCAAAAACAGGAAGGTTCGTTATAATGAAGAATGCGATTAAGAAAAAAAGTAAAATGTATACAGCTATCATTTTTTTTAAAATTAATAAAACCAAAGTAGCAATATGATTTTAAAAAAGAAGCTTGAGTTAGATATATGACGTATGGATTACTTGTGGTTTAAAACAAAAAGTTCTCTGCTATTAACGCAGAGAACTTTTTAAGTTGATTAAGAGCGTACTATTTTAAGAGCCACATGGTCTGGTTTACATCATCACTACCTCCATACTGGCTGGCAACAGCAGCCGAAAGGTTGGTCGAATTGTAACTCAGCTCATTCGAAGGATATAGCCACCTTAATGGAAAATTAGTAGAAGGTGAATTCAAATTCGTGGTCGAGTTTAATTTAAATACAGGATAACCTGTCCTCCTGTTCTCAAACCATCCCTGATATTTATTTCCCTGTAAAAAGCTAGCCAAATATTTTTGTGTAATTACTTGTGCAATCTGCTGTTCACTACTACCTGTTAAAGCAACAGTAGCTGGGAAGGCATCAATATACACAGCATCCATTTTCATGTTATGATGATAGTCGGAAAGATCTGGTGTGTACTGAGTTATAAACTTCATAGAATTAGTAATCCCATTTGCATAATAAGTTTGTGCAGTAATACCTGTTATCCAGCCACGTATAGTAGCTTCTGCCAGAATGAACTGTAGGTCCCAATAATTAAAAACGCCTACAGGTTCAGCATTTACTAGATTTACATACCTGATATTGATATCGGTATAATCTTTATTTACCCTTCTGGTCTGCAAACTCGAAAACGAATCTGAAGGCTCTATACTTGGATATGCGGCAATATCAGACTGCGAAACACCAGCGGTAATTTTAACAGGCGATGGTTTAGCGTAATAAAATAGTCTCTTATCATTTGTTGTCTTTAACGGCTCTAACAATACATTGGTTAACATAGTATAATTAGATTTTACAAATGAATTACCAGAACCAGCCGGAACATCGCTCCAAGGATAATTTTGACCAGCTGTTGCGTTGTATGCCAATGCAAAATTATCGTTATAATCTCTCATTAATGGGCGGTTGCTTACAATATCCTTAAAGCGTTCAATTACCTTTAAATCGGCATCGCCTGTTTTTTTATAAAGATTAATGAGCACATGTAACTCAAAACTATTTGTTAATCTTCTCCATTTATCGGTATTACCTGCAAAAATAGGGTCGCCTTCGAAATTTGAACCAGATGCGAATAAGGTGTTGGCTTGATCTAATTCGTTTAATATACCTATAAAGACTGTTTTTTGAGTATCATATTTGGGCTGTAATATCGCATCCGATTCTCCTTTTACAGCTTCGGTATATGGAATATCGCCCACTTGCATGGTTGTCATAAAGAACTGCCACGCCCTTATGAAATGCCCTAATGCCCGATAAGATTTTTTAAGTCCTTCATCAGTTGCGTAATTTTCCATGGGCGTAATATTTCGTAAGAGGGTTATACGGCTAAAATCAGTCCGGCTAATTTTATTGTATTGAAAATTCTCCTGTCCCTCGCCCCAGGTAAGATACTTACCCAGTAAGAATGGCTGCATAAAAGATTTGGTACTGCTGATATCTCCACGTGTGATATTTAATATCATCCCTGTAGCCAGCATAGCCGAGTTTACCTCAGTAGTTGCATTTGGATTGGTATTAATATCCTCGAACTTACTACAACCATTACTTAATAGAGCCAATGCTGGCAATAACAAGCTATATTTTAAAAATTTACTTTTCATAAAATCTTCATTAAAACAATAAATAACTAGAAACCTACCTTAACGTTAAATCCTACCATTCTCATTGATGGTGAGTTTAGGTTCTCTGTATCAACATCGGGATCTGAGTATTTGAAATTGGTCCACATAAACAGGTTTTGACCAGTTAAAGAAAAAGACGCGCTCTTTAAACCTAGTTTGGTTGCTGTTTTTGATGATAAGCTATAACCCAGTGAAACTTCACGCAGCTTAACAAACGATTCATTCTGTACCCTTGCATCACCACCACGGTACCATTGTGCATAATCCTGATAACCGATAGGTACATCATTTACGGCATACTTACGGGTATCGCTGGTAATCTGTCCGTATTTATCGTAGGTAACACTACCTGATACCACTTTAACGCCTTGTCCCACATAGTTATTCTGCCCCAGCACAACCTGGTTATAGCGATATTCGTTATCTGTTTCAGGTGCGGTACCAGAATCGAACATTTTGTCATATACATAATTATACATTAGACCGCCAATACGGCCATCGATATTAATACCTAGCGACCATCTTTTATAAGTGAAATTATTGATAAAGCCAAAACTGAAATCGGGTTCGCCGTAACCTAATTTTTTAACATAATCGCTCCAAACCGGATAACCACTTTCGTGAATTACATTACCTTCAGGATCTTTAACCCAGTAGTTGTCGGTATAGGTATCTAACCTTTCTCCTTTTTTTACCCATAAATTATCAGGTGAGTATACCGGATCGAGATTTACATAATAGCGATGCTGGTTAGACCAGTTGATAGTAGAATACCATTCGAAGTCTTTATTCCTGATCACAGATCCATCAACAGTAATTTCAATGCCTCTTCTTTCGTAAGTTTCTTGTGTATTAACCAAAGTAGATGAGAAACCTGATGATGCAGGAATTGAAGTGCTTACCTGCTGGTTATAGTAATATTTATTAAAGTAAGCTACATCAAAATGCAGGCGTTTCTTAAATAAATATCCAGCAGTCCCAATTTCGTATGTTCTTTGTTCGCTTGGCAGCAAGCTGTTACCCAATAACGACGATGGATAGCTTGCAGAATTTAACGTATTCCATGCGGTAGTTGTTGTACCGAAGGTTCTGTTTGTGGCATATACCCCTAAAGCGGTTTTAAATACCGCCCACGAACCGCGGATTTTAAACATATCGATTACCTTAGGCAGTTTCACCAATTCTGAAACTACGATACTTGAACCAATGGATGGATAAAAATAAGATCGTGATGCTTTTGGTTGAGCAGAATTCCAGTCATTCCTTCCCGTAAAATCAAGGAAAATAGCATCATTATAGCCAATAGAAGCCCTGCCGTACAAACTGTTGATCTGCCTGGTACTATACCCTTGCGATACTGTAGGTGGCTCTACAGAACCAGCTAACGAATAAAAAGTTGGTGAAATTAATCCGTTTTTAGTTGTTCCACTTAATGATTCGTCAACGAAATAGTAAACTGTTCCACCTGCTAAAGCGTCGATAGTAAATCTGTTCAGTTTCTTTTTGTAGCTCAGAATCACATCATCATTGGTACTAAACCCTTTAGCATCCTGGATAGAATACATACCTTTAGCATTCCATCCGCTACCATTAACCGCGCCGCCGCGGGTAGAATATATATTGGCAGTAGGATTACGGAAAGTGGTTTTATTGTTATAATTATCGTATCCTAAACGCACTAATAAATTAAAATCTTTATTAATTTGGTAATTAGCCGTAACATTGGCATTTACGGTATTGTTTTGGATACCGTTTAATTTTTCGTTAGCAATTAAATACGGGTTATCATACCAGTTGGTATACATCCAGTTTTGTGTTTTATAAGGCACTTTCCAGTAGTCTTTATAGTCGCGGATATCGTATTCGGTACCCGTCCACATAATTAACTGGTACAAATAGCCCTGGTTATTATAACCACCGCCCCAAATCTGATCGGCCCATCGGCGGCTTACCCCCATGTGTCCTTCCAGTTTAAATTTATCGCTAAGCTTCATCTCTCCCGACATGGTTAAATTTATCATGTTCAGGTTCTGATTCGGAAACTGTCCTTTATTATAAATATCGTTTAAGCCGATTCTGAAACTTCCATTTTCGCCGGTTTGGGCAATACTTACATTATTATTTAAGATAATACCTGTAGAAGTAAAATTCTTCAGGTTGTCTTTTCCTTTCGATACCAAAAGCATGTTATCTTCAAACTGCTTGGTAATGGGGTTCCAATCTCTGGCCGTTTTACCAATATCCAGCTTAGGGCCCCAAACATAATCGTTATCAATTACTCCGTTCTGCCCTCTGCCATAGGAGCTTTGTACTTCGGGTATGGCCAGAAAACCCAATGATGCCATGGTATTGCTGTTCAATTCGATAGATAAGCCTTTACCAGCCGCACCTTTTTTAGTCGTAATTAAAAGTACACCACCAGATGCCCTTGAGCCATACAATGCAGAGGCTGTAGGGCCTTTAAGTATATCCATACTTTCAATATCATCTGTAGGCACATCTCTTAATGTCATGTTGCCATAAGGCACACCATCAATAACAAGCAAAGCACCCTCCCCACGTAACTCGATGGTTGGCCTGGCGTTAAATTCGGTTGAGTTTTTAATCACTAAACCAGAAACCCTGCCAGTTAGTGAGGTAGCCACATCTACACCTTTAACAGTTTGTAAATCTTTACCGGCCACTTTTTGTACCGCATAACCCAACGACTTTTCAGAACGTTTTATACCCAAAGCAGTAACCACTACATCAGTTAGTTCGGTTGTGGTAGCTTGCAAAGAAATACTATAATCCCGCTTACTGTCTATGGTAATTTCTCTGGTAGTGTAACCAATAAAAGAGACGATTAGTGTTGTGCCAATATTGGCGTTAATGGAAAAATAACCATTAGCATTAGTCGTGGTTACCGTTTTTGTTTCCTTGACCATTATACTTGCCCCAACAATCGGCTGGCCATTTTCATCCAGAACTTTGCCACTGATGGTTTCAAAGAAGGGATTTGATATCAGCTCGCTTTTTTTTCTGAGTACGATTGTTTTATCAAATATTTTATATGTCAATAACTGATTTTTAAAGCATAAATTCAGGACCTGCTCAAGGGGTACATTTTTAACATCAATACTTACATTGTGGGCATTTTGCAGTTCAAGGTTATCGTAAAGAAAAACATATTCAGTTTGTTTCTCTATTGATTTAAATATCACTTCCATCGAAACATTTTTTTGTCTCAATGTGATGTTCTGACTATAAACACTTGCGCTTACCTGGCATAGGCACGCGAATAAAAATAGTGCGGTTAGCTTCATCACCAATATTAATTGTGTGGGCTTACGCCGGATTAATGATCCGGGCGCAAAAAAAATACTAAAATTCATGATTGAATTTGGGTTTAAAATATAATTGCTTAGATAACTTATTGTGCCCCTGCCGCAGAATAGCTGGCGCAGGCAGTCAATTTCCATATCGTAAATAAAGTGGTACGAACACTTTACATTGTCCTGTAGAGGAAATTGAAGTCGAATGGTTTAGAGTATTATATCTTCATATGCTGCGTTTATAGTTTGACTTGGTTTGGTTATTTATTTAGGGTTTACTGTAATCTGATTGTACTCTACCTTACAATGGATGCCACTGTAAGCCAGCATTTCGATCAATTTTGCCACGTTTACATTTCTAGGTATTTTCCCGGTGTATTGTTTTGCCGGAATTTTGCCGTTATAGATAACGTTGGCATCATACCAACGCGAAATCTGACGCATTACTGCCGGGAGATCCGATTTTTCAAACTGGAAATAGCCATTCTTCCAGGCAATTACAGCCTCCAGATCTTCTATTTCACTCACATTAATCCCATCCACTTTACCGTTAAAGCTCGCTTGTTGGCCAGGTTTCAGGAGTGCTTTTTTATCACCGTGTTTAATTTCTACACTGCCTTCGAGTAAGGTAGTACGCTCATATGCTTCATCAGCATAAGTATTCACGTTAAAATGAGTACCCAGCACTTTGATATCAGATTGATCCGTATGAACAATAAATGGTTTGATCTTATTCTTAGCCACTTCGAAATATACCTCGCCAGTAACCTCCACCTTGCGTTCGTTGCCCACAAAAGCAGTAGGGAATTTAACCGAAGAGCTAGCATTTAACCATACTTCAGTACCATCAACCAAAATTAAATGGTATTGGCCACCCCGAGGGGTGCTTACCGTATTAATGGCTCCCGCTTTCGCATTTGAATTACCTGTAAACCGGTAAAGCAATTCGCCACTTTTTGTTTTAATTACTTCAACACCCGATTGGTTTGCTAATTGTCCATCTGAAGTTTTATTGAGGATGATTTGAGAGCCATCGGCCAGTAACAATACCGCATTATTGCCACCTGGAACAATTGTTTTTTTATTTGTTTTAGTAGATGTGGTTAAAACGGCAGAACGATCTGATTTGCTAAAATAAATATAACTACCTGCAATCAGAGCGATTAAAATAACTGCAGCTTTAAAAAACAGTGTATAATTTAATTTGATCTGCTTGGTTTTTGTTGTTGCTTTATTTGCTATGCGTGAAGAAACCTGGCTAAAAATTTGTTTTTTTACTTCGGTATCTTCAAACTGGTTTTGGTTCAAATCTGCACCATTGATACGTTCATACCATTCCTCTACCAGCTTTTTTTCCTCTGGTGTAGCAGTTTGGCTATTGTACTTTCCGATTAAATATTTGATTTCGTTGGTATTCAAAATAGTGGCCTTTATAGATATATACGGTTACCATGCAAAAAGTACCATGGCATTTAATTTTTTTTATAATAAATTGAAAAACCTTCCTGAAAGGTTAACAGATATACAAATTATCGGTATAGTGAAGTAATCTGGAAGGAATTATAAGTGTTTAGCAATAAACAATGCCAGTAAGGCCAAAGAAGAATCGTAGTTTTTAATCTTTGTACGTAAACGTTGATAAGCCATTTGTAGCTGGTTTTTTACCGTTTGTTCAGATAATGACAAATCTTCAGCTATTTGCTTAATAGAGAGGTCATCTTCTTTTTTAAGCATATAAATTTCTTTCATCCTGATTGGCATCCGAGCTACTTCAATATCGATAATTGCTTTTAGCTCTTTCTCGAGGAGCGTGTTCTGCGAATGTACATCCGATGGGCTTGCACTTGATGTTACACTTAAGGCATACCTTAAACGGATCTCGTCTTTCTCGTAAAGTTTTAAAATTTTGTTACGGAGAATGGCAAAAAGATAAGCCAATACACTACGTTCGGCGTCTAAAAGCTCTATTTTATCCCAAAGACTAACAAATACATCCTGCACAAGGTCTTGCGCAAGATCATTGCAATGGACCTTTTTGTAGGCCTGTTTATAAAGCGCATTCCAATAAGCATCGAACACCAGGCCAAATGCCTTTGCTTTGTTCAATTTTACAATAAGAAAAAAATTACTTTCTAATTCTTCGTACATATGCACAATTAGGGGAATGACTATTAGGTTTTAAAGAATGTCAAAGAAAGAACTTCCTTTATTAACCTAATGTTAAATTTAATAAAATATTTAATATCATTTATGTAAAGTGAATTTGCTAAAAGTTAAAGGGAGGCTTTTTTAAATAAAAATTTATGGTTGTTCGGCGAAACAAACGTTATATGCTTAGTCTTTTTTGTGTTGTTGTTTATTTGGTTAAAAGTGCACTAAAAATATAAAGTATTTTACAATTGCCGGGAACAAATAGGCTGTTAAAAAATGCGCAAATTTTATACCTTTGGAAAAGGGTTAAACATATAGCTTAGATAACTTTTGTGCCTGCTTGCAGGAAAATAACCCAATTTGGCGAGGAGTGGTACGAACACTTCTCGTCTTTTTTGTTTAAATACCCCTCCAAATTGAGGGGTACCATTGTTAATCATTGGGTTATAATTTATGATTGTATATCAATTTTGTTTTTTAAGGAGCTAAAATTGCTTTCTATTTATAATTTTTCTATTATTATTTTTTAGAACGTATGGCCTTTAGCTTTTCCGAAAGTATTGATATTTATATGGCAGAGGAAAGAAATGAGAAAAAAAAACAGCGCAAACGTTTGATTAATTTTGTATTATTACATATTGAAGAAATTTAATGTAGTTTAGCACTCAGAATGCAGTCGAAACCAACAACCATCAAAGAAATAGCCAGAATCTTAAACATTTCTCCATCTAGTGTTTCCAGGGGATTGCACGATCATCCGAGCATTGGAGCGGTAACCAGAGAGAAAATTAAGCAGCTGGCGAAGTCTCTAAACTATGAGCCTAATAATGCGGCAATTCTTTTTCAAAAAGGGAAAACATATACTATTGGCGTAATTTTACCTGAACTATCAGAACACTTTTTCTCAATTGCTATTTCTGCAATTGAAGATGAAGCCATCAAGAAAAACTATACGGTTATTTTTGCGCAGTCGCACGATAATTATGAGCAGGAAGTAAAGCTCGTTGAAAAAATGAAAAATCAGCGTGTTGATGGTTTATTGGTATCCATCAGTAAAGGCACTTCAAAGTTTGATCATTTCGAGAAACTCAATTCATTCAATATACCTGTCGTATTTTTTGACCGGATACCTCCTTTTAAAAACGTGCATTACGTAGCGTGTAGCTTAGAGAGTGCAACAATTAAAGCTGTGAACTATCTTTTAAAAAAAGGACATAGAAGTATTGGAATGATTAATGGGCCAAGTACCTTATACGCAAGTGAGGAACGTAAAGATGGCTATATGCAGGCGATTACTTTTAACCGCTTAAAATTTGATCCCTCGTTGGTGGTGAACTGCGATTTAACTGAAGAAGGTACCATCGACGCTGCCAATCAATTTTTAAATCATAAACGTAAGCCTACAGCAATTGTGGCCTTTAACGATTATGTAGCACTCTTCCTGATTAAATATTTCAAAAAACTGAATGTAATTAATGATTTTGACATAGTGAGTTATGCAAATCTGCCCATTATCAGCTATTTGGATAATTCGCCAGTAGCTTCAGTTGAACAATACCCGTATTTGCAGGGACAAAAAGCAGCTAATATTCTGTTAGATCTTATTCATAGCCCTAATTCTGAAAACCAGGCTTACTACAACACGATTGTAGAGTCTGATTTGATTGTAAACGAGGTAAAAGAATAAACAAACGTTTGCGCTGAATTTCTAGTTTTTGTTTAAACTTCCAGGTAAAATATTAAACTGTTTTTTAAAAGCAGTGATAAAATGTTGTGCATTTTTATAACCTACAAGGAAGGCAACTTCATTAACCGCTTTCTTTTCCTTGGATAGAAAATAATACGCCTTTTCCATCCTGATTTTATATAAATAGCCAAACACGGTATAACCGGTTAGTTCCTTAAATCCTCTTTTAAGTTTATAGTCATTAATCCCAGCCTTACGCGAAAGTTCCATTAGCGAATTAGGCCTCTGCAAATCATGCTCTACCAATTGTTTGGCCAACAGAATCTTTTCTATATCCTCCTTTTTTAAAACGCGTGTTTGTTTCTCTGGTTTTTGATTAAAATAGGCAATAATCAACTCAAATATTCTGGCTTCTAGGAATAGACGTTTTACCCTGCCCTCGTGTTTAGGATAAATAATCTGCTGCAGTATCAACCCGATTTCCGGGCTGATGGACTTTTGGATTCCGGTTTTGATATCGTTACCAAGTTCTCCTCCTGTTACCTGCTTAAAATAATCTTCTGTGAGCTGTATATAAAGATATGTGGTTTTCTCTGTTATATTAAATTTGATCGAATTAACGCCGCCTGCATTAAAATTCTGCTCGTTTTTAGCCAATGATAATAAATTATCCCGCTGATGGTTATAATAATAGTTAATCACACCGCTCAGACAAAATAGAAAGCCGATATGTTGCTGAGAAGATTCAAAGCAAAAACTCTCTTCCTGATTCGGATGGATCTCAAAAATGCCAATGTGGATCCCCCTAAACCACATTTCTTTTATATGGTACTTTACATCATTCTCATCTAATGTTACAACTGCCTCATCTATGTCGTTTATGCTTTCAAAATTATCAGGATAGGTATTTTTATAAATGATATTTCCTTTAGGATAGGTGGAGAGTTTAATTGTCATCTGTATAAAATTATTAATTTATTGCTCAGTGTTTTCAATGGCATTTTTCTCTTGAATTTATTTTCTCAATGGTGTTCAAGAGAACGCTTCGCTTAGTTAATGAGCTTGCAAAAGCCTGTTTTTTTAAAGGTGCCGAAGCGCTCATGATTTTATTCATCCCATTGTGTGATTTGAAAAATTGTGATATACCATATTCATTTAATCCGTTTGGCGGTATTAATTATCCGTTTAGCGTTATCTGTTTTTTCTGATTATCTACAAATTTGCACAATTATTTATAATTAGTCTAAATAAATGAAGATATATTTATCAATTGCCTTATCACTTTGTGGATTTGTTACTGTGGCTCAAGAAATTAAAGTTGATACTACAAAGGCAAATGATTTAAAAGATGTAGTGGTTACGGGGCAATATGGACCGAAAAGCTTGAGGAACTCGGTATACAATGTAAAAACAATAAATGCAGAGCGGATTAAGCTAAGAGCAGCAACCAACGTGCAGCAGATTTTAAATACCGAACTCGGTTTCCGTTTTACCAACGATTTAACTTTAGGTACAACCGATGTTTCTCTAATGGGGATGACTGGCCGAAATATTAAAATTTTATTGGATGGTGTACCGATGGTAGACCGATCTGATGCCCGCGAAAGTTTAAACCAAATCGACATTAACACCATTGAAAGGATAGAAATTGTAGAAGGTCCGATGTCTGTTGTGTATGGCACCGATGCGCTGGCCGGAGTAATTAATATTATAACCAAAAATCCCGGAAAGCAATTGTTAAGCGTTAATGCACGTGTACAGGAAGAAAGTGCTGGAAAAGAATATAACCTACTCAACGGTGCAGGTCAGCATAATCAGAATCTAAGTATGAGTTGGCAGCAAAAAGGCTGGAGTGTTTTGCTTGGTGCATCACATAACGATTTCGGTGGCTGGAATATGGCTCCGAAAACAGCATTTTTAGAAGAATTTAATAGCTATAAAAATCAATGGAAGCCTAAAGAGCAATGGCTTGGTAATACTAAAATCAGCTATAGAAACCAAAATTTTAGTATATGGTATCGCTTAGATGGGCTAAATGAGGATATCGATTCGCGTTTTGGTATAAATCCATCAAGTTTCGAAGGGAAGCTATCTACCTATACCACCAAACGTTATACGCAACAATTACAATCTGAATGGAGGGTAAATGATAAATTACAGGTCACAGCTATAGGAGGTTACACCGATTTACAACGATCAACCCATACCGTTATCCATAATTTTACAAACAATACAGAACGATTAAGTGACGATAAGGGCGAACAAGATATAGCAAAATTCAACTCAACTATTTTTAGGGCCACTGCAATTTACACCTTAAATAAGTCAGTTTCATTTCAGCCTGGCATCGAATACAACAGAGATGCAGCTAGCGGACAGAGAATTAATGGATCACCTGTAATTAATGATTATGCTGCGTTTATTTCTGCCGAAATTAAATTTGCTGGTGGAATAAGTGTGAGGCCAGGATTGAGGTTTATAAAAAACTCCATTTACGATGCCCCTCCTGTAATTCCATCAATAAATACGAAGTTTACTTTAACCAAAGATTTAGATCTTCGATTGGCTTACGCTAAAGGTTTTCGTTCTCCGGCATTGAGGGAATTATATTACGATTTTGTAGATGCCAGTCATAATATTTTAGGTAACCCCAATTTAAAAGCCGAAGAATCAAACAGTTTTAATGGTTCCTTGGCCTGGGCCGGTATACATGAAAAAGATCTGCAGTTCAGTTCTACCCTATCGGGTTTCTACAATTTGTTTAAAAACAGGATTAATTTTGCTCAGTCACCTACAGATAATTCCATAACCTCACTATTTAATGTAGATAAGTATAAAACGACAGGCGCTACGTTAGACAATACATTGATTTATAAAAATATTCAGGCCACACTTGGTGTATCATATATCGGCCGTTACAATGATTTAAGAGTAAGCAATCCAGACTTGGAAACTCCTGAATTTGCATGGGCTACGGAAGTAAACTCGAATATAACTTATACTCTTCCTAAAATAAATGGGAGTATCAGCATCTTTTATAAATATACGGGGAGCTTGCCAAACTATAAACTTACTGTAGAAAACGATCCCAACTCAGTAAAACTGACAAAAATTGGCGATTTCCATACTGCAGATTTAATGCTGAACAAAAATCTATTTAAATCTTTAACCATTAATGCAGGTATTAAAAACCTCTTTAATGTTACACAATTAAGCAACACTTCAACCGCAACTGGTGGAGCACACAGCACAGGGGGCGATGTTCCGTATAGTTATGGTCGATCGTACGTGCTTGGGCTAACCTATAACTGGAATAAATTTTAACAATAAACAAAATTAATTATAATAACATGAATAAACTGAACTCATTAATCGCTATCGCGTTTTTAACCACAACATTTACGGCCTGTAAAAAAAATACAGAAGAACCTATTTTTGTTGCTCCGCCATCTGATGGAAGTACTTTAACCCTTAACGGATTAATTAGTGCTGAAGCAGGAAGCGCCGCAGGAAATAGTGTCTATGTAGATTTTAGTGCTGATAAACAAACTTCGGTAGCAAGATCTTCTTGGGATTTAGGTTTTTACAGTGGTGCTGATTTTAGAGTTATTTTAAATAATACTACGAGTGCTGGAGCAAAAGTAATTTCTACAGCCAATGTGAGTCTGTCAACAGTTAGTGAGGCTGATACTTTAGGTTTAACCCTTGCCGTTAGCCAAGCTAACCCATTGCCTGCTCATTTTGCTTTTTTTGATGCAATTGATGGGAATCTTTCTAATACCGTAATTCCTGCAGTTTCAGCTACTGCTTCAGATAATAAAGTAATTATTTTAAACCGTGGTACAGGTGGTGGTATTGCTGCAAGATCATGGATCAAACTTAAAGTAACAAGAAACGCTTCTGGAGGTTATACTTTGCAATATGGCAAAATCAAAGAAACTACAAATTTTACGACTGTTGAGATTCCAAAAGATGGAAACTTTAATTTCAAATTTGTATCACTTACAAATGGTGCCACGGTAAATGTGGAACCTGAAAAAACAAACTGGGACTTGGTATGGACATATTCTGTTTATCAAACAGCATTTGCTAATGCATTAGTTCCCTACAATTTTTCTGATTTAGTTTTCACCAATAAACTAGCAGGTGTTACTACCGCACAAATCGACACAAAAAAGACTTCAAAAACTTATGCTACCTTTTCAGAGTCAGATATCACAAGTGCTACTTTTTTGGCTGACAGGGATGTTATCGGATCTAATTGGAGGATCTCTCCTGATAGAAATGGTGCTGGCGGCACTGTTGATTCGAACCTTTTTTATGTAATTAAAGATGGTTCAGGAAATATATACAAGTTAAAATTTGTAAGCTATATTTCGAGTGATGGTGGTACACGTGGTAAACCAGTAATCGAATATAAATTGGTGAAAAAAGGATAAAATAAAAATAAATTAAATAATAAATTACTAATCTATCTATGAAATCTAAATTAAAATTGCCCATTAAACAAATGGGAGCCGCTGCTTTATTAGTCAGCATGACTTTTACAGGATGCAAAAAGGATGAAACCAAAATTGAACCAGCTATTCAGACTAAGAAAATATCTGAAGCTGAATTCTCAAAACTTCTTCAATATATCTCTATAACCACGAATGCACCAAAGGATCAGATTTTATTTGATGAAAAAAAACAAGAATTCGTTGTTTACGGATGGTTTCATAAAAGTTTAACAAATGCACAGTCGGAGCATGATAGTGCAAATGAGTACATCGCTACCTATGAAAAGTAATATGAAAAAGCAGCTATTTATTTTATTGGCTTTCATAGTGTTGGCTTTAACATCAAATGCGCAGGTTACTTTGCAAACATTTCAAATTGGACAAAATTATCTCCAAAGCAGTAATACGCTTAAAGTGCCCAATACTGCAGTCGCCACCCCATTTAAATTTACAATTGTTACTAAAAGAAGTATAGCTTCTTCTGGTGGATTTGTTTCAGGTAATTGTAAGATTTCCCTATATTATACTGAAAATCAGAGTAGTGATTCAAATATCCCAGATGATCCTTCGACGGTTTTATTAAAAGAAGCAAGTATTACATCTTCCAATTATAAAGATGACTTTGCCACTTTAAAAGATTTAGATACTTCACTACCAATCAACAAAAAAGATGGCAAAATAATTCTAAGATTTGAATTTCTTGATAATGGAAATGTAAATCGCATAAGTTATTCAACGACTCGATATGGCATATATGTTGTGCCACCCCCAGTTGTCGTTACAATTACTAATAATGTAATTAGTCTTTATAATAATGGGGTAAACTACCCGAGTACTATTGGTTCAAAACCAATTGTAAGCCCAAGTGATTATTACAGTGAATCATATGAAATTAAAAATGCCAATGGAATTTTCGAAACAGCATTAGAAAATGGTTATATTATTTCCGGGGATGAAGTAAATGGTGGATATATTACTGGCATAATGGCAAATACCACCGGAGGAACCTATAGGAGGGTTATAATTACGAGATCTGGTGCTCGCAGCTACAGTAATGAAATTATTGTTCCCCCAAGTCCAACAGCAACACCAAATACATATACCGTAACTAAAACGGAAGTATTTGATAGTAATGGACTGCTGACAGGCAATAAGATAAAGATAATTCTAGATCATCCGGATCCCAATATTAGATTTAGAGCATTAATTTTTGGAACAGAGGACCCGCAAAACACTCCGATCAATAGCAATTATGAGTTTTTCATTCCCTATATTGATACAATTGTAGTGGCTGGTTTAACTTCTAATGCTGGTAGTAATTTGTCTATTACACCAACTTGGAAATAAATTATTTTTTAGTTACAGAAGATAATCAATAAAAAAATATGTTTTGTTAGTTGGATACAGGCTCTCCGCGATGGGGAGCCTTATCTTTTTATGGAGGGTATAAGTCTTAAGCGCCATGTTGATCCGATAGCTATCGGATTTGTTTTATAAGCAGAAATAGTATTTTCAATTGCTTTGTAACTACTCCGTGGTCAGCATCTATCATGCTAAAAGAAGACCCTAAAATAAGTTCAGGGTGACGATGCGAGTAGCTGCAAGACTTACGAAGTTTTACACACATCGCATTTAGACTTCGTAAGTCTAACTAGCATTATAAACGCAAAAAGGGCCCCGGCATACCAGAACCCTTTTTGTTTCTTACTCGCGAAATATTATTTTCCAGAGTTTTTCTTGTCAGTTACTTCTGCACGGATTTCTTGTGCTAAAACTTTAAGATCTTGCATTGCTTTACGCACACGAGTACCAGCAGCTGCATTGCCAGCATTATAAAATTTTTCTACATCTGCTTCAATAGCAGCAACAGCAGCTTTAACTTTTGAGAATTTTTCCATCGCTAATTGATGTTTTTAAGGTTTAAAAAATTTATTTTTTCAATAATACATATTTACCTTGAATTAACAACAGAAAGCAAATATTTATTTGAAAGAAGTTTTGCACATTTACACAATCAAAAAAATGCCCTGGCACTATTATAGAGGTATTTTTTCGGATTTTGAGATCAAAATCTGGTAACTTAATTCAGTTGTTTCGATAAGTTGATGAGGTTATTGAAGGTTAAATTGGCGCTATTTATACAGTGTTTATAATCTGCCTCAGCAACCGCTTGGTTTATTACAGAGACAAATATTTTCCATTTTGCACTCAGCTCATCGCCGTAAACACCATAATAATTTAGGCCTCCTTCCTGGTCTTTAAAATTTGGATTGGCTAAAATATGCCTTTTAATAACGTTTCCGCCCAATGTAGCCCCTTCTAACACATAAAGCGCACCTAAAACTTCAGCAGTATTTTTTTCTGGAACAAACAGTTCAAAATCTAAACCGGGCAATGTTAAACTATCTATATTCCAATATTTTAAGTCTTCTTCCAAAGCAGTGAGTTTCAATCTGCTTTTCATTTCCAATTGCTCGGCAATAGCTGCATCCAGCATATTGGCGAGCGTATTCTCTAATTTCTGGTGAATAATATAATTAATGGTCAACAGCTTTTTATACTGTTCAATGCTTAAAGAATTGTTCATAATCTCATTCACAAACATTAAGGATTCTAATGTTTTGTGCTTTTCTGCTGTTTCAGTTCTCAATAAATTGGCAATCATATCAGGGAGTTTAATTATTAAAAAGAAAAGATCCGGATTTAATACCCGGATCTCTCCATATGTTTTTATGAAATTTAATTTAACCTCAAATGTTGGTTAAACCAAAAATCGTGTACAGAATGCACGCATTTAAGCAGGTTCTCATAACCATCGGGTTTGGTAAGATAGGCATTGGCACCAAACTCTATTGATGCTTTTACATCGTCAGGATTATCTGATGTAGAGAATAAGATTACGGGTATCGTTTTAAGATAAGGAATATCCCGTATAAATTTTAACAGATCTAGTCCCGATAAGCCAGGCAGATTCAAATCAAGCAAAATTAATTTAGGCTTGGTTTTACTTTCAGCAAAATGCTGAAGTTTTTGTAATGCTTCCGCCCCATCTTCAATTATAGTTAAATTAAGGGTATCCTTAACCTCTTGTACAGCACTTTGCATAAAAAATGCATAGTCCATATCATCCTCAACATAAAATATATCTGGTGTTTTCATTTTATCTGTTTTTAAAAGCTACAAAAAAGGTAGATCCTACATTTAACTTACTCTCAAACCAAACCCTACCATTATGTTTTTCTACAACTCTTTTTACAATTGCTAGTCCCACTCCTGTTCCTTCTATATCCTTAACATTGTCCATACGCTTAAAAAGCTCAAAAACCCTGTCGTAATAGCGGTTGTCTATTCCTATTCCATTATCTTTAACTGCATAGATGGTCTCTCCTCCATCAATATAAGCTGAAACCTCTACTTTGGGTTTATCTACCATGGCAGAGTATTTTACCGCATTACCAATCAAGTTTGTGAAAACCTGCGCTATCATGGTCTTATCTCCTTTTATGTTTGGGAGTTGCCCCAAAACTAATTCAGTACGGTCTGCTTTAAAGGCCGACCACACTTCACTTCTTATTTCTTTTAACAGCGATTCTATATCAACTGTTTCAAAATTTATTTCAGAACGGCCAACTCTTGCTAAATTTAGGATCTCTTTAATTAAGAAATTCATTTTATCAGCGCCTATTAAAATCCTACTCAACATTTTTTTGCCATTTTCATCAATGCTCTTATTTTTAAGCATAAGCTCAGCATAAGTTTTTATCGAAGTTAATGGTGTTCTTAAATCGTGCGAAACCGTATAGCTAAACGTATCTAATTCTTCATAAGCCGCCTGTAGCTTTTCGTTAAGGAGCCTAATTTCGTTGGCCTTTTTATTGATGTCGGTAATAATAATTTCACGTATCCTTAAAACGGAAGCAATTTCTTCAGCCATCCATTTTTCAGATGTATTATTAACTACCTGTGACCAGATTTCGAAAGACTTACGGGGAGATAGGCTTAACAAGCCATTTTCTGAAGGAACTACAGCTTTTTCAGGGTTTCCAGCCCAATTCACAGTGGTAATGATTTCGGGTTTAAACCAGATGATCATTTCGCCCATTTCTTTATTGAGCATACAAGAAAGAAGTCCGGAGGCTATTGACTTGTATTTTTTAGCTGGAGAATGGATTTCAGACAACCGATGGGTATAATATATCGATTCATCATTGGTTGTTTTTAACCATTCAACGAGTTCTATTATTTCTTCTTCTGATGGTACATTTCCAATAGTTTTAAGTTCGTTTTCGAAAATAATGGCCACACCCGAAGCTTTGGTTGCATCTAAAATGGTTCTTTTGTGAGTAGTTATGGCCTCAACTAAATACTTATCACGGTTTAAATGTTCTAAAAGAACATTGGCAGTACTTTTAAACTGCTCAATAACCTCTGCATCTTCTTCTTCCTGGCGGTATTCTAATGCTGAGGAAAGGATCTGTCCGATTAACTTAGCACCTTCTCTGGCTTTATAGTCTATAAACTTAGGACTATAGTTATGGCAGGCTATTAACCCCCATAATTCGCCGTGAGCGATTAAGGATATACTAAAACTCGAATGAACACCCATATTCTTGAGATATTGAATATGTATAGGCGATACGGCGCGTAAGCCACCATTGGTTAAATCGAGCGCTTCGTTTTCTTTAAAAGTTAGAATTGGCGAATCAGTTTTGTTTACATCGGCAATTAACCTGGTCAGATTTAGTTTATAAAGCACCCGGGCCTGTTTAGGAATATCAGATGCGGGGTAATGCAACCCAAAAAATGGTTCTAAATCTGCTTCTTTTTCTTCTGCTACAACTTCGCCATGACCGTCATCTAAAAATTTATAGATCATAATCCGATCGTAATTGATGAGTTTTTTTACTTCTTGAGCAGCACCTTTTAACAAAGCTGAAATACTTTTTCCCTGAAGCATTGAAGAGGCAGAACGGCCTATAGAACTCTGAATGTCGAATTGTAAGGTTACTGGTTCAAATTCCAATAACCACTCACTTTCTGATGAAGAAATAATCAGATAAAAAGAAAGGCCATTAATTTCAACAGGATGGGGACTAATTGCATCAAAGCTTTTACGGATAATACCTAGCTTAATCAGCTCTTCGATATGAAACGCTGGATCTTGTTGTTCAATAAATTGGTTTAAGACCGAAAGTTGTTTGTTTAATAGGTTTTTAGCTTCTTCCGCTAAAAACACTGCTACATTTTCACTGATGTAGGTAATGGATAGGCTGTTCTTATCAACTGCTATTAAAAAGCCATGTGATTGAATTTTACCAGGAATATGAATGGGTTCTTTATCGCAGTTGCTTAGGTCAACAGAAAATTTAGTCATATGTATTTTAATCTTGCGGCATATTTAATTTCACGAATTAACAAATATTAATCCTCTTTTTAGAATCTCTCTATTTTGGTAAATTCGGTTTTGAGATTTATTTTTTATTATATATTTGTTTGAAATTTAAAAATCATCTCAACTTTGGCAAAGAAGAATATTTTGGTTATTGAAGATAACCATGCAATCCTTGATGTTATAACCCTTATTTTAGAAAGCGAAGCTTTTAACGTTGATGGACTAAACAAAGGTGCTGATTTTATTGACCATGTTCAGAATTTTAATCCAGATGTAATAATTATGGATATTATGCTCCCTGACGCTGACGGAAGGCTACTTTTAAAAGAACTTAAAGCTACCGCAGCTACACAACATATTCCCGTTTTAATGATTTCGGCCCGTTATAATGCCAACAACTATACTTTAGATGGAATAGAAGCTGATGACTTTATGGCCAAGCCATTTAATATCGACGAATTGATGGACAAGATTTATGCTTTGCTGAGAAAATAGCTTTTTACTCGTCCATACCAGGTAATTTTATTCCTCCCAGTTTTAGGTTTTTCATCAGCACTTCCAAAAAAGAAAGTTTAGTATCTGTAAAACCATGTGCTTTAACCCAAACATTTAAACTTACTTTAAATCCACTATCTTCTAAAGCAGACACACCAATTCGCCTTTCGGGTGTTTTGAGACAATCTTTAAATTCATCGACAGTTTTATTGAAAACATTTACGATCTGTTCATAATCGATACCATAGCTAAACTTCATTTCAATATCCAACCTCCTGCTGCCTTCTCTGCTGATATTGATAATCACTTCGTTTGATAATTTGCCATTTGGAATAACTACCGTTCTGTTATCGAATGTTTTAACAATAGTATAAAATATCTGGATCGATGTTACGGTCCCTTCCTGACTTTGTGCAATGATATTATCGCCAACAACGAAAGGTTTTAACAGTAAAATCAATACACCACTGGCAAAATTTTGTAGTGTACCCGATAAAGCCAAACCTGCCGCAACGCCAATACCACCAATAAGTACCGTCAAAAAAGTAAGCTGAATGCCAATAATCTGCATTACGGTAAGTACCAGTAAAACCCTTAAGGTAATGAGTATTAAACTGGTTAAAAATGGCCGCAGTGACGGATTTATATCTTTACGGTGCATACCACCCTGCATCCATCTTCCCAGTAGCTTAATTAGCCATAAGCCTAAAATAAGTAGTACTATGCCTAAAATTACAGATGGTCCTTTATCAATTATCCAATCGTAGGCCTTATCGTAAAAATGCTCGATATTACTGACATCAGTCTTCATAAACTAGGATTTTGCTTCTAATTATTAAGATTTTTTATGTTTAACGTGAGCATCTTTAGTTACATTTACTTTTTTTGCATCTTTGGCTGATGTTACTTTATCATCAGCACCTTTAGCTTTTGCATTTTTCGGTGCGGTAGCCTTGCTACTTTCTGCCGGTGTTTTAGAATTTTTCATCTTTTTTAATCGTTAATCTTCAGCATTGAGCCAGGCCTTTGCCTCTTCTATCTCTTCGGGTTTAAAGCCTTTAGATTTACCTGGCGTAGCCACTGTGAAAATATCGGTAAACCACTCTACTCCTTTTTCGGCGCTTACCACGGCTATTTTTTTCCATTTGGTGAAATTTTCCAAACCCGCTTTAACATCCTGTACCCAGGCACCCGCAGTAAAGTTTTTTACATCAGTTTCTAAAACGAGCAGATACCTGATTTCCTTAAATCGCTCAGCGGTTCTTTTCAAACCTGTTAATAAAACACTCTTTACATCATCGCTTGTCACTTCTCCGGTAGCCCTTACGCCAAAAATATGATCTGGTAGTCCTGTTATTTCTGTTAGCATAATTATTTCATTTATTTAAGAACACACTAATTCACCAAGATGTTTGCCATTTAAATAAATTAGGAAAAGTTGAGTGGCAACAAAAACACTATCTTACTGATACTGTTATACAAACTATATTTATAAAATAAAATAATCTTATGAAAACTAACTGGTTAAAACCTGCTTCATTTATTTGTGCTGTAGCTGTTTTTATTGCTGCTTGTACAGGCGGAACAAAAACGACTACTATTACAGATTCGACCATAACCGACTCTACATCAACAACAGTATTAAAACCTGCCGGACCTCCTCCCGAGTGGGGAAAAACAATAAAGCCAGAAATGCAGGCTGTAATAGAAAAATTAAATAGCTATGGAGATAAGCCTTTAGAAACTTTAAGTGCTGCCGATGCACGCAAAAATCATACACCAACCGATGCGGTAACGGATTTGGCAAAACAAAACAATATAACGGTGCCAGCTGCAAAAGTAGATACCATAGGGAAAGATATTGATGTTAGCGGAGGCAAAATCCATCTGCGTATTTATACACCAAAAGCAGGCAGCGGGCCTTATCCATTAATTGTTTATTACCACGGTGGTGGTTTCGTTATTGCCAATTTAGATGTTTATAATGCATCTGCACAGGCTTTGGCCGAGCAGGTTAGTGCAATTGTGGTTTCTGTAGCTTACCGCTTAGCACCCGAAAATAAGTTCCCAACTGCACATAACGATGCTTTTACAGCTTACGAATGGGCCATTAAAAATGCGGTAGATTTAAAAGCCGATCCAGCTAAAATTGCAGTTGTTGGCGAAAGTGCAGGTGGAAATTTAGCAGCAAATGTATCTATTATGGCCAGAGACAAACACATTATGCTTCCTGTGCACCAGGTTTTGATCTATCCCATTGCTCAGGCAGATATGAACACCGAATCTTATAAAATGTATGAAAAAGCAAAACCGCTGAACAAGGCAATGATGGGCTGGTTTACAGAGAAATATCTAACTACAATGATTGAAGCGCAGGACCCTAAAATATCATTGGTTAATGCCAATTTAAATGGACTTCCGTCAACAACTATTATTACAGCTGAAATAGATCCTTTACATGATGATGGTGTAATACTCGCTAATAAATTGAAAGCTGCCGGGATAAAAGTTGACAGTAAAAATTATGAAGGCGTAACACATGAATTTTTTGGTATGGCACTGCTTGTACCAGAAGCGAAAGCGGCCCAGGCTTATTCCGCTGATCAATTGAAAGCTGCTTTTAAATAAGCGTTTTAACCACAGATGGGCATAGATAAACACGGATATTCGTATCTGTGTCTAATCCTTTATATCTGTGGTTAAATTATTTTTCGAATTTGCCTAACTACTACATTGCCTCAAGCCCCAGATGTATTTCTGGTTGTAGTACAACCCTGCCACATTACACTAACCGCTAAACCTAACTATGCTCCTTTCTTCGAACCCAAACTCTGCATCAATTGATCATAAAGATCATCGCTTGTAGCTTTTTGTGGTTTCATCTTTTTAACCGTTGCCCGTTTGCCTTTAGACTTTGCTTTGATAATCTTCAATAATTCGCTACTGTAATCATCTTTAAAGGCGCTTAAGTCGAATTTGGAACTGTATTGTTTAATCAGGGCCAAGCCCACATCCATTTCTTTTTTGGTGATGGTAATATCATCAACCTTATTAATTTCTGATAAACTCCTTATTTCCTGCTCAAACCTGATTTTAGTAATCACAATTACATGCTCCATGGGATGGATAACACAAAGATTTTCTGTATTCCGCAGTACAAATCTGGCCACTCCGGCCTTACCCGATTTCTCTAAGGCCTTTAGCAATAATCCATAAGCTTTCTTGCCCTGCTTTTCAGGCTCGGTGTAATAAGAAGTTTCATAATAAATAGGATTAATCTCTTTTATATCAACAAAGTTCTCTAATTCAATAATTTTGGTTTTTTCTGGTGCAGCCTCTTCAAAATCGTGTTTGTCTAGCACAACATACCTGTCTTTTAAAAAATAGCCTCTAACAATCTTCTCATAAGGCACTTCTTTATGGGTGTTTTCATTCACCCTTAAAAATTTAATCTTTGCGTGATCACGCTCATCGAGCATATCTAAATCGAGATTACTATTCTGGACAGCAGAAAACAACTTAATTGGAATGTTCACCAAACCAAATCCAATAGAACCTTTCCATATTGATCTCATAGTTAAATATTTACTTACTAACAAGTGTCCAAATCAGATTGTTTTGGCTTTATTAAGCGTAAATTGAGGAAATCACAAACTATTTAGATAATACAATGTTATTTAAGTATCAACCCTATTTGAATACATATGAAAATCGCCTACATTTCAACCTATCCTCCTCGTGAATGCGGTTTAGCTACATTTAATCAAAATTTGGTTAATGCCCTAAGTTTAAATCCTGCTTATAATTCACAGAAAAGCTTTGTTGTTGCATTAAATGAATCGGATGATGTTAATGAACACGATTACCCGAACGAAGTGAAATTCGTTATCCGTCAGCAAAATCAAAAAGATTATATTGATGCTGCAGATTTTATCAATAACAGTGATATAGATAGTTGTATTATTGAACATGAATTCGGTATATATGGTGGCAACAGCGGCGTATTCTTATTGTCCTTAATCAATAGATTAAAAAAACCATTCATTACCATTTTGCATACGGTTTTAAAAGAACCGAATTTTATGCAACAGACCATTATTAAAGAGATTGCAGTTAAATCATCTAAAGTAGTGGTGATGAGCAAAAAAGCAGTCATGTTTTTGACCAGTATTTACCAAATTCCTAAGGCTTCAATCAAATTAATCGAGCATGGTGTTCCAGATCTGGAACCTGTACCCAACAACGAAATTGTGCAGAGTGCGCTTTTTACCGATCGAAAGGTGCTTTTTACTTTTGGATTAATTAGCAGAAATAAAGGTTTAGAAACCGTAATCAAAGCTTTGCCAGAAATTGTCGCTCAACATCCAGATGTTTTATATGTGATTCTTGGCAATACTCATCCTGGCGTAGTAAAACATAATGGCGAAGAATATCGCGATAGTTTGAAAGCGTTGGCAAAAGATTTAGGCGTAGAAAACAATATTGCTTTCGTTAATAAATTTGTATCTGAGGAAGAATTGCACCAGTATTTAACAGCATGTTATTTATACATCACGCCTTATTTAAATGAAGCGCAGATAACCAGCGGCACTTTATCATATGCTATTGGTGCTGGCGCAGCAGTAGTTTCTACTCCATATTGGCATGCCCAAGAGCTTTTAGCTGATAATAGAGGCAAATTATTTGATTTCAAAAATGATGCGCAACTGGCAACCATTGTTAATGAACTATTAAGTGATAAGGATAAATATCAAAAACTAAAGCAAAATGCTTACGAATATGGCTTAAATCTTCGTTGGCCAGCTATCGGAAGTGTTTATCTTAATGTGTTAAATGAGGCTTTGGCCAATGGAAAAAGACCCGAAAGAGTTACGCCTCCTATTATCGATGTAGAAGGCATGCCAGCGCTTAACCTAGATCATATTTCATTATTAACAGATGATACCGGAATAATTCAGCATGCCCGTTTTGGCATTCCAAATCTGAAAGAAGGATATTGCATTGATGATAATGCGAGGGCATTAATTATGGCATTAATGGCTATCGAGCAGGATAAAAATCCTAAAGCTTTAAAATTCATGCCTGTTTATCTCAGCTTCATCCAATATATGCAAACCGATGACGGGAATTTTAGGAATTTCTTGAGCTTTAACCGCAATTATTTGGATGAAATAGGTTCAGAAGATTCTTTTGGCCGTACCATCTGGTCATTAGGTTATTTAGTTTGCAGTGCACCCAACAATTCTTACCGTGAATTTGGCAGGGAATTATTTTCGCATGCTATTCCGCATTTTAAAGAATTAAAATATCTCCGTGGAAGAGCAAATACGATTATTGGTCTATCCTATTACTTGTGTGCACATCCTGGTGATGAGTTAATCACAAAAGAAATCAATATGTTGGCCAATTCATTAACGGCATCATATCAAGACAATAAAGATGGCGATTGGCATTGGTTTGAAGATATCCTTACATACGATAATGCAATTCTTCCCTTGGCTTTGCTTCATCATTACGAAGTTACGGGGAATACAACATCTTATAAAATTGCGATGGAAAGCATTGAGTTTTTAAATAGCTTCTCTTTCGAAAATGGATATCTAAATCCGGTTGGAAATGCCGGATGGATGAAAAAGCATGGTAAAAATCCTATCTATGATCAACAGGCTATAGAAACGATGGCCATGGTTTTACTCTATGCTAAAACATTCGAGGTTACTAAGGATGACAAATATTTAAATCTAATGCACATTAGCTATGAGTGGTTTTTAGGGAAAAACAGCCTGCATATTCCTTTATACGATTTTGAAACACATGGGTGTGCAGATGGACTACAGTATAACAGTGTGAACAGGAATCAGGGTGCTGAAAGTACATTGGCCTATTTCATCTCCCATTTGGCCATATTAAAGGCCGCAGAAGCAGAATATGAAACGTTGTCGTCTCCCTTGGTGGAGGCAGATAAATGTAGTTAGAAATTAATTTGTCTGGGAAAGATAAAAAGGCTGATTCAGAAATGAATCGGCCTTTTTTATGTTGTTTGAAGAATAAGTCGAGACGATCGTCACCCTGACCTGTAGCGGAATGCTACGGAGATAATTTATTCAGGTCGAATCAGGCTTTCGATATAGATACTGAAACAAGTTCAGCAGGACGGCTTACTATACGATCTGTCATCCTGAGCCTGTCGAAGGACTTGTTTAAATGCCCCTTAAAGCGTTTCGACAAGCTCAACGTGACAAATCGAATGAAACTACAACTGATGACAAAGTCCTCGTGAAAGATCGATTTTAATTATTCTCCAGTAATTTGGCCAGCAGCAACTCCAGATTTACGCTGGCAAACGAAGAACTATAATCAGATAAACCATAAGGAATAATTAATTCGCCATTACTGATAATCGATCCGCAGGAATATACCACATTGGGCACGTAACCTTCGCGTTCATCGTTATTAGGAATAATCAATGGTTCTTTTAAATGACCTATCTCTATACTTGGGTTTTCAAGATCCAATAAACTTACCCCAATACAGTATCTCCGCATTGGCCCCACCCCATGTGTAATTACAATCCATCCTTTTTCTGTTTCTATTGGGGAACCACAATTGCCGATCTGTACCAGTTCCCAATCGTAACGTGGTTGCTTTAATAAAACCGGGTTTTCCCAAACATTAACTTTATCAGAAAACATGAGGTAGTTATTCCAGCCATCTATCCGACTCATCATCACATACTTTCCTTTGATTTTTCGTGGAAATAAAGCCAGATTCTTATTTTGCGCACCATCGCCATAAAGTGGAATCACTTTGAACTCGTAAAAATCTTCGGTTTGTACCAGTTTGGGAATAATTAAAGAACCGTCGAAAGCAGTATATGTGGCATAGTACAGTACTTTGCCATCATCTTTAATAAATTTCACAAAACGAGCGTCTTCAATCCCTTTACGCTCAAATTCTGAAATAGGAAAAATTACACGATCAGAAATATCGGTATCTTTAGAAAAAGTTATGGTATGGTAAGTGTCTGATAGCCAAAGTATTTTATCGTATTCGATTAAACGGGCTGGATTTTCTTTATGTAAACTTTTAGAATCTTTAATGATGTTGCTCAAACTGGTGTACTCAAATTTATCATCCAGTTTTGACTCAATTTCTTCCAATACAGAAGGATCGATCTGCGCATAAGCAGCTTTTTTTAAGAATAGTTTTTTTACGTAAATGGCATTCTTCACCACCTCAGCCTCATCAACATAATTCCCAACAGGTAAAACCTGGATATTATTGTCTTTATCAATTAAAGCACGCCTGAAAACAATTGAAGAAATATGCCCCTCACCTACAGCCCGAAAGCTAATGATTACCCGCTTTTCACCCTCTACTAAGTCGGTTTGATCAGGATCGTCTACTATGCTTGGATTAAAAAAAGCGGCAGATTCTATTGAGTATTCATGTGTAAAATAAGCACCAATAAGAAGCTTGGTATATTCATCCAAATCCTCTATCTCAGTACCCAGGGCAATAAACTGCTTTTTTAATTTTTTGCAATGGCGGGTTAAAATTTTAGTAATATTTCGATGCCTTTTCGAATATTCCTGTAAGATGGGCGATATCAACGAAAACACTTTTTCATCTGAAAACTCCAAAACCTTCCTGATTACTTCTAATGCTCTCTCTTCTCCGTTAAAAAAAAAACGGGCAATAACTCTCTTAGTATCCGGGTTAACCTTAACAGGTTTACGTTCTATGTATAATCTCATTATTTATGCTGTTTTGTAGTAATTTAAAGCCTTCGTCCTCATTTCTTTCAACTTTATATTAACGAAATTTACGACTTAATTGTTTATATTATCTACAGTATTTGCACATAATTTTTACCTTTAGTTATTCACCCTTATATATTAATTAAACCTTAAATGCATTACGAAAAAGCAGATAACATGATTACATCAGATGAAACCTTGCGTTTAGGAAAATTAAGATACTATGAGATTTTAAGTACACCTGCAGAAAGTGCTTTTGATCAGATTGCACAACTGGCTGCTGAAATATTTGATGTTCCGAATGCAGGTATCGGTTTTCAGACGGATGGCGACATTTTTATGAAAGCTCAAGTGGGATCACCAATCGGCTTATCTCTAAAAAATGATGCATTTTCTTTTTTTGCCTCTGCTCCAATCAGCTCGCCTGAGGGTTATCCTATCGGACTGATTTACGTGGCCGATACCAAATTTAAAACAGCAGAAGAGCAGCAGCTAAAAATGCTGGGGCATTTAGCGGGTATGGTAATGGAAAAACTGGAGGCTAGAATTGCAACCAGAAGAGCGCTAAGGGCCTACGATGATCGTTTACATGTACTTGTTCATGATCTTAAAAACCCGATGACGACCATTTCACTTCAATCTGAATTGCTGGGACGCAGTCCCGGTATTGACGACAAAGCTTCATTAATTGCCAATAAGATTAATGCACAATCGAAAAGAATGATTGATAATTTAAATGACATTTTGAGCGTTGCCCGGAAAGAAGCTCACTCATTTAAGCCCAAAAAAGCGAAAGTTGACCTGAAAGAGGTGCTCGAAGAGGTAAAGTTTAATTTGGATTTAGCGCTTAAACGTAAAAACCAAACCGTTTTGACCGATATTCATGCTCCGGTAGAAATTTTTGGTGACGCGGATAAACTTAAGGTTGTTTTTAACCAGTTACTGGACAATGCCATTAAATTTTCTCCAAAAGGAAAGGAAATTAAAATATCACACCAAACTGCAGAAAATGAAGTAACCATTGCAATAAAAGATAACGGTGTGGGTTTAACGGAAGAAGATCTTGACAAAATTTTCTTAAAATTCGCAACATTAACGGCTACGGCTACAGATCATGAAAATACCTATGCTTTGGGATTGATCACCGTAAATGCCTTAGTGGATATACATAAGGGAAGATTGTGGGTAGAAAGCGACGGAAAAGATTTAGGTGCAACATTTTACGTAACGCTACCCATTAAATAAGTTTAAATCTAATAACTCGCTGAGTTTCATTTCTTCGAGTAAAATTCTTTCAGGAATAGCATTTCTATGGTATGACCATTTTATTAACCTTATAGAGCCATTCTCGATTTCGATACCAGTCATATCGCCATCACTAAAACAACAACATCCGCTATTAAAATAACCAGGTTTGTATTTGCCTAAACGTGGCGTTTTGTCTCCTTCTTTTATCAGTTTACGAAGCTCTGCATTTAAAACAGCAAGATCATCAGCATTCTTTTCTTTTTTTGCTTTATTCAGTTTTATGTAAATCCGTTCCAGGTGTGTTAACGAAGCAAAAACCGGCTGGTGTGTATGCCCCGTAATTAAAGCCAGGTTCTTTTTTGTAGCTACCCAGCTGTACATGAGTGCATTGTGCGCTGTTTTAAGCTGGTTGCTGTATGCTGGTGTATTGGGGTTAATTTGAAGGTACGATTGCAATGGTGCCCAAACGGTACTCACAAACCATTTGCTAAACCAGTTGCCATCACTCTGTAAATCGCCCTGATGGCCATGGGTCAAGAAAATATCGAGTTTGCTTTCTCCTACTGGCATTCTTAAGATCGCACCTTCATAAATATGGATTTTAGTTCCGTAAATTCTATTGAGGTTAAACCCTGCTAAAGGATCATTATCCCAATATAAATCGTGGTTGCCGAATATTTTAGTGAAATGGTTTTTTGAAATAAAAGCTTTTTCTGCTTCGAAAGTATCCTTATTGTGTTTAATTACAGATTCTAGCAAATTCTCCCAGAGTTCCTCGCTATCGCCCAAATTTATGTAATGGAAATCTTGTTGGTTGTAATATTCGAGTGCCTTTAAATAATTCTTTTCAGCTAAAGTAAAATCATCGGCATAATCACGGGCACCCTTATGCTGATCTGATAAAATGATAAATTTATCAGTTTGGGTAACTTCAAAAATAAGTCCACGTTTACCAGGTGTTGTATTGGTGGTTTTATAAAGTTTATTTAAAGCCGCATGAATGCGTTTACGGTTGGGCCTTGAACCAAATTTATTCGACATGCGAATAATCCAGGCATTGAGTAAACGTTGTAAGAGTTTTCGCATGTATAAAATGAGCCTTCGCTAGTATTATTGTTTCTCAAAATAACAAAAAATATCATCAATCGTTTTTTCTGAAAAGCAATAGTGTAATTCTTAGGTTAAGTTCGGCCTTGCTTTCCGTTTTATGCCGATGAAAAATCGACATGCTCACTCCAATCAAGTTTAGTTTACACCGGTTAATCGCTTTTATTAAAGTCAGTTCCTTTCTATCGCCGATTAAATAAAGACTTTATTTTAAATAATATTTAACTAAATTTGTTAGTATTGAAAAGATCAGGAAGCGCAGATTTACCCCTACATTATGGCCATGTACCACCATGGCTGGCGCAGCGTATGGCAACACTTGGCCTGGCCATAACGGAAGCGATACTATTAGAATATGGCAAAGCAGAAGTAATACGCCGCTTAAGCAGTCCTTTTTGGTTTCAGAGTTTAGGTGCGGTAATGGGGATGGACTGGCATTCGTCTGGTATTACGACATCGGTAATGGGCGCTTTAAAGAAATCGATTAATCCCTTATCGAAAGAGTTGGGCATTTACATTTGCGGAGGCAAAGGAAAACACAGCAGAGAAACGCCAAATGAACTTTTAAAAATTGCCGATAAAACGGGTTTAAATGGAACAGCATTGGTTCGGGCCAGTAAACTCAGTGCAAAAGTAGACAATACGGCCATTCAAGACGGTTTTCAACTGTATCTTCATAGTTTTATTTTAAGCAGCGAGGGCGATTGGGCAGTAGTGCAACAAGGCATGAGCGATAGTAGCTCGACAGCAAGAAGATACCACTGGCATTCTGAAAACCTAAAATCATTTGTCGAAGAACCACATACCGGTATCTGTGGTATTAATCAAGGCAAGATCCTGAACCTAACGGCTAATGATGCTGATAAGACGAGGCAGAGTATGATGAGCATTACAGCTGAATCGCCAGTAAGGATGCTTAATGAAATACAAAAACTGGTATTGCCCGATCATCATGAAGTAAAATCGAAAGATGTAGATTTGAAACGTTTAGGAAGTATTTTATGGCTGGCACAGGAAAAGCAACCGAGAGATTTTGAGGAATTATTATTACTCGAAGGCATGGGGCCAAGAACCTTACAATCGATGGCTTTAGTGAGTGAGGTGATTTATGGTACACCTTCGCGATTTAGCGACCCTGCCCGTTATTCTTTTGCACATGGCGGCAAAGATGGACATCCCTTCCCTGTTCCGGTAAATGTTTATGATGAGACCATAAGTGTTTTGCAGAAAGCAATTGAAAAAGCGAAGATTGGAAACACAGATAAACAACAAGCCATCAAATCATTGCATCAAATTGCCCGTAATGCAGAAAAAGATTTTATTCCGAATATGGATTTTGAAAAGGTGATTCAAAAAGAACGTGCTGAAAGCTGGAAATATGGAGGCAGAACAGTTTTTGGGAAAGAAAAACCGCCAAAGGATGAGCAATTGAAGTTGTTTTAGATAGAAGCTATCCGGAGAGTTCCAACGGGCTCTACGGATTAAGGAATGGATAAGAGTCTTTGACTCGCTATGATATTGAGTTTAAAAACTCAATCTTATTCATAAATCCGTAGAGACGCTGCGCTTAACTCTACGGACAGAGCATGCACTGAGCTTGAATTAGGTTCCTAAACTTTAGGAATAGATATGTGAATAGATCTGTCCGTAGAGTTCCAACGGGCTCTACAGATTAAGGAATGGATAAGAGTCTCTGACTCGTTTTTTATTGTTGAGTTATAAGCTCGTTTTTATTCGCAGGTCCGTAGAGATGCTGCGCTTAATTTTAACTCTACAGATAGTAATATCAATCCTATCCAAAATCATTCTATAAAATCTACCTCTATTAACCCCTTTGTTGTTGTGTAATAATCAATTGCTGAAGAATAAACATATTCTTCAGCGTTTCTAACAGCCCCCGATCTCACTGGATTTTCGTGTAAATAATTAAGTCTTTGATCCATCATTTCATTTGTAGAAAGTTCGACCGGATGATTTTCCTGCTGCCAAAACTGATAATCTTTGTTTCTTCTATTTTCTTCACCAGCTTTTTTAAATATCCAAAGCATCCAACTTCGTCTACTTTCGTGATTATTATTTTTGATTGCTTTAATAACGTTACTTGAAGTAAACTTTTTAAAATCTCTCAATGCGCCAGACAAATTATTGTTTTCATCTATCGACAAAATCAAATGTAGATGATTGCTCATAATACACCAGGCATGAATTTTTAAACCTTTATTCTTTTGGCAATAAATTAAGCTTTCTACAATAATATCCGAATATTCCTTTCTGGTGAATACATCTACCCATTGTACTGTAGCAAATGTTATAAAATATATAGCTTCCTGATCTTTTATTTGATAACCGTTTTCTCCCATATACCAATATAAGCTTTAAGATTAAGATATTTATAGCCTCTTAAAAGATGCTACTGATTATATGCAGGATAAAAGTCTCTGAGTCAATCTTTAATGTTCAGTTATAAACTCTGTTTTATTCGCAGGTGTTAGAGCTATGTTAGAGCTATCCGTAGAGTTCCAACGGGCTCTACGGATTAAGGAATGGATAAGAGTCTCTGACTCGCTATGATATTGAGTTTGAAAACTCAATTTTATTCATAAATCCGTAGAGACGCTGTGCTTAACTCTACGGACAGAACGTATAAGCCTTTCCTGAATGTTAGATCTACTTGTAGAGTTCCAACGGGCTCTACGGACAGAATGGATAAGAGTCTCTGACTCGCTATGATATTGAGTTTGAAAACTCAATTTTATTCATAAATCCGTAGAGACGCTGCGCTTAACTCTACGGACAGAAGGAATATGAAAGGTCTTAGCGAGACGCTAAGACTAGAGAATTCAACTCCGTGCTTCCGTGGCAGAAAATAATTGAAGATTAATAAAAACAAAAAAGGTCGTGGTTTGCACCACGACCCTAAAAATATAGAATTTAAAACCTACTAAGCGTACGCAACTGCATCTTTCGATGCCAGTTTAGTTGTCCCCATCAAGTATTCGTCTACCTTACGGGCAGCTTCTCTACCTTCTGAAATGGCCCAAACTACTAACGATTGCCCACGGCGAACATCTCCTGCAGCAAAAATCTTAGCAATATTGGTTTGGTAAGTGTGTTCAGATGCTTTTACGTTTCCGCGGTTATCCAATTCCACACCTAATTTCTCAATTAAACCTTCTTTTTGAGGATGTAAGAAACCCATTGCCAAAAGTACCAGTTCGCATGGAAGATCTCTTTCGGTACCAGCCACTTCTTTAAAAGTAACCGGGCGTCCATTTGCATCAATTTCCCATTCTACATCAACTACTTTTAAGGCTTTAAGGTTTCCTTTTTCATCAGCAATAAAATTCTTTGTATTTACCGACCAAGCCCTTTGTGCACCTTCCTCGTGAGAAGAAGTATTTTTTAGCAACATTGGGTAATTTGGCCAAGGCATATGCTCGTTCCGTGCCTGTGGCGGCATCGGCATAATCTCAAACTGTGTAACCGATTTCGCCCCGTGACGGTTTGAAGTACCAATACAGTCAGATCCCGTATCGCCACCGCCAATTACGATTACATTTTTACCGGTAGCCATAATATCTTCCGCTTCAACGGCTCTGCTCGCTACACGTTTATTTTGTTGCTTCAGGAAATCCATTGCAAAGTGGACCCCTTTAGCAGAACGGCCGTCAATTGGCAAATCGCGTGGAATAGTTGAACCACCAGCCAATACAATTGCGTTGAAATCGCGTAACAAAGTACCTATCTCAACATTCTCGCCTACATTGGCATTACATTTAAAAATGATACCTTCTTCTTTCATTAAATCGATACGGCGATCCACTACATTTTTCTGTAGTTTGAAATCAGGGATACCATACCTCAATAAACCGCCTGGAGCATCGTCACGTTCGAAAACGGTAACCTCATGTCCAACCTTATTTAACTGAGCAGCAGCAGCTAAGCCCGCAGGACCTGAACCAATTACAGCTACTTTTTTACCCGTTCTGATTAATGGTGCTTTTGCTTTGATAAATCCTTTTTCGAAAGCAATTTCGATGATGTGCTTTTCAATCTCCTCGATAGAAACCGGTGGGCGGTTAATGCCCAATACACATGCCGATTCGCATGGTGCGGGGCAAATTCTACCTGTAAATTCAGGAAAATTATTGGTGCTTAATAAAATATTTGCAGCTAATTCCCATTTACCCTGATAAACGGCGTCGTTAAATTCTGGTATCACGTTACCCAATGGGCAGCCTGACTGGCAGAAAGGTACACCGCAATCCATACAACGGGCAGCTTGATTGTTTAATTCTTTTGAGGGTAATTCATTTAAAAATTCCCCATAGTGTTTTACACGTGTTGCAGCCTCTTCTCTAGTGGGCGCAACTCTATCGTATTCTTGAAATCCTGTTACTTTTCCCATGGCCTAGTGTGTTTTTACTTGTTGATTACGTTTGCTTAAAACTGCTTTGTATTCTTTAGGGAATACTTTTACGAAATGAGCAGATTGAGTTTTCCAGTCGCTTAAGATAAACTCAGCTACTCTACTATCCGTTAAGCGGATATGCGTTTTAAGTAAAGCTAAAATACGCTCCTCATCTTCAGCTTGTAATGGATCAAGATCAACCATTTCTTTATTGCATTTGCGCGCAAAAGTTCCATTGGCATCATAAATCCAGGCTACACCGCCACTCATACCAGCAGCAAAATTGCTTCCGGTATCACCAAGAATCAGCACTTCACCACCTGTCATATATTCGCAACCGTGATCACCCACGCCTTCAACAACAGCTGTTGCACCAGAGTTACGTACGGCGAAACGTTCACCTGCTTTACCACGGGCAAATAACTCACCAGAAGTTGCGCCATAAAGGGCTACGTTACCGATAATGATATTTTGCTCAGGGATAAAAGTTGAGTTTGAGAAAGGATAAATGGCCAATCTTGCGCCCGATAATCCTTTACCCACATAATCGTTCGCTTCACCTTCTAATGATAATGTTACCCCACGGGTATTGAAAGCACCGAAGCTCTGTCCGGCCGAACCAACAAATTTAAAGTTGATCGTGTCTGGAGGTAAGCCAGCACCTAAATGAACTTTCGAAATTTCATTCGATAACATTGTACCTAGTGCACGGTCGGTATTTTTCACATCGAAACTGGCAAAAACCGGTTCGTTATGATCAATAGCAGGTTGTGCAGCGGCAATTAATTTATGATCTAAAACATGCTCCAAACCATGATCCTGGCCTTCAGTATTAAATAAAGGCAAACCATTTTCTTCTGCTTTATATAATATAGCTGATAAATCAAGGTGTTTCAATTTCCAGTCTTCGGCAGGCAATTCGCGTACTTTCAAAATATCAGCCTGACCGATCATTTCGTGGATGGTTCTGAAACCTAATTCAGCCATAATCTCACGTAACTCTTCGGCAAGGAAATAAAATAAGTTCACTACATGGTCAGCATCACCGGTAAATAATTTTCTCAATTCCGGATCTTGTGTTGCTACCCCAACCGGGCAAGTATTTAAATGGCATTTACGCATCATAATACATCCTGATGTTACTAAGGCTGCTGTTGCAACCCCCCATTCTTCAGCACCTAATAATGCAGCGATAGCGATATCCCTGCCCGTTTTAAGCTGACCATCTGTTTGTAACACGATACGGTTACGCAATTTGTTTTTTACCAAAGTTTGATGTGCTTCTGCCAAACCTAACTCCCATGGTAAACCAGCATGTTGGATTGAGGTTAAAGGAGATGCTCCCGTTCCGCCATCAAAACCAGATACCAAAATCACATCGGCATGTGCTTTGGCAACACCTGCGGCAATAGTACCTACACCAGCTTTCGAAACCAATTTCACATTGATCCTCGCTGCACGGTTTGCATTTTTCAGATCAAAAATTAACTGTGCTAAATCTTCGATCGAATAAATATCGTGGTGAGGCGGAGGAGAAATTAAACCAACACCCGGTGTAGAGTGACGAACTTTTGCAATCCAGTCATCCACTTTGTGCCCTGGTAATTGACCACCCTCTCCTGGTTTAGCACCCTGAGCCATTTTAATCTGTAACTCATCAGCATTGGTTAAATAATAACTCGTTACACCAAAACGTGCAGAAGCCACTTGTTTAATTGCCGAGCGCATGCTATCGCCGTTTGGCAATTTAGTATAACGCATTTCATCTTCACCACCCTCTCCGGTATTGCTCTTTCCACCGATACGGTTCATGGCAATCGCTAAAGTAGAGTGGGCCTCATGAGAAATTGAACCGAAAGACATCGCTCCTGTTGCAAATCTTTTTAAGATTGCCTCGGTAGATTCTACCTCATTTAAAGGTACTGATGGTCGGCTATAGTTAAATTCGAACAATCCACGGATGGTATAAGCTTGTTGCGTTTGCTCATTCACCAGTTTAGAGTACTGTTTGAAAATATTGTAATCGTTTTTACGTGTTGCGTTTTGGAGCAAGTGAATGGTTTGCGGGTTAAACAAATGCGCTTCACCTTTACGGCGGAATTTATAAGTTCCACCTGCCGGCAACAGGTTTTCGGTTTCTGTTAACGGGCCAAAACTGCGGTGATGTTTAATTAACGTTTCTTTTGCAATTTCATCCAATCCCAGACCACCAATACGTGAAACTGCACCAGTGAAATAAGTATTCACTACTTGTTTATTTAAACCTAAAATCTCGAAAATCTGCGCACCCTGGTATGATTGCAAGGTTGAGATTCCCATTTTAGAGAAAATTTTAAGTAAACCGCTATTTACCGCATAGATATAGTTCTTGGTAAGCTGCTCTGTTGATAAGCCCGATTCTTCTTTAAACTCATTAATGGTTTCCAAAGCCAGGTAAGGGTTAATTGCAGTAACACCAAAGCCCAGTAACGTGGCGAAATGATGTACTTCCCAAATATCACCAGCTTCTATCACAATACCTACAGCACCACGGTATCCTTTGCGGATTAAGTGGTGGTGCACGGCAGAAACTGCCAATAAAGAAGGCATTGCAGCATGCTCAGAGTCAATAGCCCTATCTGTTAATACAATTACCTGGAAACCATCTTCAACCGCATCAACCGCATAACGGCATAAACGGTCTAAGGCTTTTGCCATAGCGCCCGGCTTGCCATCAGCCCTGAAATAAGTCTGTAAAGTTTTCGCCTGAAAAACACCTGTATCAATACTTCTTAACTTCTCTAATTCCTGATTGGTTAAAATTGGGTGTTTAATGGCCACACAGTGCGCTTGTTTTGGCGTTTCTTCCAACAAGTTACCCATGCTGCCCATAAAACTGGCTAAACTCATTACCACTTTCTCTCTGATCGGGTCAATCGGTGGATTGGTTACCTGTGCAAATAACTGTTTGAAATAAGAAGATAAATGCTGAGGACGTTTTGACAAAATAGCCAATGGCGTATCGGTACCCATCGAACCGATCGGTTCTTTACCTTCAATGGCCATAGGTTTGAGCAAAAGATCTACATCTTCTCTGCTGTAACCAAAAACCTGTTGATATTTAAAAATAGATTCTGTAGATAAGCCGGTGAACATTACACGTGGCTCAGGTAATTCTTCTAAACGGATCTGGTATTGGTTAATCCAATCCGCATAAGGGCTTTTACCACAAACTTCTTCTTTAATTTCGTTATCGCTGATAATTCTACCCTGCTCCATATCCACCACGAACATTTTGCCTGGTGTTAAACGGCCTTTTTCGATTACAGTACTTTGGTCGATGGCTAATGCACCAGCCTCAGAGCCCATAATTACGCGGTCATCAGAAGTAATGGCATAACGTGAAGGACGAAGACCATTACGGTCTAAAGTAGCACCTATTAATTTACCGTCGGTAAAAGCAATGGCTGCAGGTCCATCCCATGGCTCCATTAAAGTAGCATGGAATTCGTAAAATGCCCTTTTAACAGGATCCATATCTTCGTTACCATCCCAGGCCTCTGGCACCAACATCATTAATACATGAGGCAGGGTTCTTCCTGAGTGAAGTAACAGTTCAATAACATTATCTAAACAGCCTGAATCTGAATTGGTTTCGTCAATTACAGGCAGTAACATATCTAATTCTTCCGGTGTAAAGTAAGCAGAAGCAAAAGACTTAACGCCTGCTCTAAACCAGTTTAAATTTCCCTGTAAAGTGTTGATCTCACCATTATGTGCAATAAAGCGGAATGGCTGGGCCAATCTCCACGAAGGGAAAGTATTGGTTGCAAAACGTGAGTGAACTAAACCTAAAGCAGAAACCATGCGCTTATCGGTTAGATCGGTAAAATATGTACGTACCTGTAGAGAAGTAAGCTGACCTTTATATATAATGGTTTGCGCCGATAGCGAAACAATATAAAAATCTTTACCACCATGAACGGTGTTTACGATCAGTTTAATCAGGTAATTTTTAAAAATATAAAGTTTACGTTCGAAATCGGCCCCTGGCGCTACTGCATAAGGACGGGCAATAAATACCTGCTCAATTTCTGGTTCAACAGAAAGGGCCATATTGCCAATATCCGTTGTGTCAACGTCAACTTTTCTAAAACCTAAAATTTCCAGGCCTAATTTTTCGGCGGCACGGTAAATCAATTCTCTGCACTCTTCTCTCGATCTGATATCTTTTGGCATAAATAACATACCTACACCATAATTATTGGTTTCAGGTAGGCTAAAGCCAGCTTTTAAACATTCGTCGTAAAAAAATTCGTGAGGAATCTGAATCATAATACCTGCACCATCGCCTGTATTTGGTTCTGCTCCACATGCCCCTCTATGATCTAGATTCTCTAAAATAGTAAGTGCATCAGAGATGATTTGATGCGATTTTCGCCCTTTCACATGTGCAACGAACCCAATACCGCAGGCATCGTGTTCAAATTGCGCATCGTACAATCCACTGTTTGGTTCCATTCTTTGCTCGTTAGTTGTTAGTGTATAGGAAACACTAAGATACGAAAAACAAATCTTAAATTACAGAGTTGACACGATTTTTAGAAAAATTTTAGTCCTTAAGTAATTTAAAGCTTTTAGATTAAAAAAATGATAATGATATACGTAAATATTTATCAAATTTATAATGATAATATTATACAATAAATGCACTTTTTCTGCTGAATTCCATCATAAATCGTTTTAATTGTTTGATTTATTTGTAAATATTTAATTCATATACAAATATTATACTCAAAAAATTGTTTATCTTGTATTTCCTTCCATAATCTAAAAATACACATTTCAATTTTATTAATTTACTAATCAGCTACATAGCCTAAAAGAGAAAAAAAATACAAAAATGCATTTTGTGTAACAACTTCTTTTTCTACCTTTGTGGCCGGGCAAGTCTTTTACGACCAGCTCCCTTTGAACTCCCCCAGGGTGGGAACACAGCAAGGGTAGAAGGTTGTAGCGGTGCGATAGAAGGTGCTTGCCCTTTTTTTCTTTTCCCTTAATCCCCTGAAGGGGGAACTAAATTCTTCAGGGTTCAATCATAGAAACTCAAATATTTAAGAATTTATAAACATGAAATTTTTTATTGACACAGCAAATCTTGATCAAATCAAAGAAGCGCAAGATCTTGGCATTTTAGATGGCGTAACCACCAACCCTAGCTTAATGGCGAAAGAAGGTATTACTGGCGAACAAAATGTAATTAACCACTACAAAGCGATCTGCGATATAGTTGATGATAACGTAAGTGCTGAAGTTATTGCTACTACTTTCGATGAGATTGTTAAAGAAGGTGAAGCTTTAGCCGCTTTAAACCCTAAAATCGTAGTAAAAGTACCAATGATTAAAGATGGTGTTAAAGCCATTAAATATTTCTCGTCAAAAGGAATCAAAACCAACTGTACTTTAATTTTCTCTGCCGGACAGGCTTTATTGGCTGCTAAAGCCGGAGCTACTTATGTTTCTCCATTTTTAGGCCGTTTAGATGATATTTCTAGCGATGGTTTGGTTTTAATTGAAGATATCAGAACCATTTTTGATAACTACGGTTACGAAACTCAGATTTTAGCTGCATCAATCCGTGGACCATTACACATTGTAAACTGTGCTAAATTAGGTGCTGATGTAATTACTGCACCATTGGCTGCTATTGTAGGTTTATTAAAACACCCACTAACAGATAGCGGTTTGGCTACATTTTTAGCTGACCACGCTAAAGCTGCTGGGAAATAAGAATTATAAAGTCGAAAGTCTTTAGTCCTAAGTCTTGAGTCGGATTTCCGGTTCAAGACTTAGGATTTTTTGTTTTATAGAAATCTGAGAGGTACAATAGATGATGGGGCTAATGCAAATTACATCATCACTCTTCCAATTTACATTCTTTCGGCCACTAAGAAGTTAAGAACATTAAGGATCTATTAACGCTTGCCATTGGTCATTGCAAATTGATAATTGGTTATTAATTTCTTTCCATTTCACATCTCTTGTTTTTTGGAGAGCAGAAACAGTGCTCGTCGGTGGCTGTAGTCCTGCTTTCCATTATATTCCGGTGAATTTTCGATAAAGACAAATTAGTTCAGATACCGGAATGCCATTTCAATCAGGTCTAGTTGGCAGTAATAAAAGTTCTTTTGCCAGTTTAGAAATTCTGTAAAATGATTTTGCGTTAACGATGGAAACGGCATCCTTTTTGGCTGTCATCCTGAAGGTTAATGTCATTAAGTTAGGGGGTAAATCTTAAAAAGATATCACCCTGAGCGTAGTCGAAGGGCATTTATTTGCGTTGTATCAATCTCAAGAAGTCTTCGACTACGCTCAGGCTGACAACCGCGTTCCTTAACTCAATGACATTGCCCTTGGCATAGTCGAAGCACAGCCAAAAAGATACAGTGTACAGCGTGTTAAAACGCCCAAATGATAAAAGACGCTAGACTAAAGATTCCCGATTAAAGACTTCTTTAATTTTCTCATAACTGATCTGCTCATCAGGTTCAATTAGAATGCCTTTCACTCCTGCCCCATTTGCAGCTTCAACATCTCTTGGCTTATCGCCGATCATAATAGATTGCGACGGATCGATGTCGTACATATCAATTGCATCTAAAATCATTCCCGAAGCAGGTTTTCTGCACTTACATTCGCCACCAACGGTGGGATGATGCGGGCAATAATAAAAACCAGCAATATCTGCTCCTTTAGCCACAAAAGCATTGCGGAGCATTTGGTGCATAATGGCCAGCTCTTGTTCGGTATAACGTTTTAAAGCAATACCGCCCTGATTGGTAATTACAATTAAAAGATAACCTTCGTCGAATAGTTTTTTTAATACCGGAATCTGGTAATCCAGGATTTTAAAATCTTCAACACGGCAGATGTAATCGTATATTTCGTGATTGAGTACGCCATCACGATCGAGAAAAATAGCTTTATTCATTATTGAGATATGAGTATTGTGATTTGAGACTGTATCATAAATATAGAATTGTCATCCTGAGCCTGTCGAAGGACCTGTTTAAATGCCTCTCAGCGTTTCGACAAGCTCAACATGACAAAATTCGAATGGAATTATAACAAATGATACATTCTCTTTATAATTTCGCCAAAATAACTGAAAATTAAGGACAAAAGAAAGCCCGGTCTAATTAAAGACAGGGCTTAATCATAAAATTTATTTGGTTTTGGTTATTTCAAATTCAATCCTGCTTTATGGCCTTTTATAGCAAAATACAGAATGTACAAGTAACATGGTAATACGGTTAAAAGATAGGCCAGCTGAAAGTTAATATGTAATTTTTCATTTAAGAAAGCATATAATAACGGCATTAATGCACCGCCTGCAATACCCATAATCATAATCGCTGAACCGATTTTGGTAAATTTACCCAGATGGCTAATGCCCAGTGGGAAAATTGCCGGCCACATTAACGAATTGGCCAAACCCAGTAAGGCTACAAAAATCACCGCGAACCAGCTAGAAATAGCAAAAGATAAAACGGTAAATATGATGCCTAAAATAGCACAGATTCTAAGGGCTTTTTGCTGAGAGATATATTTTGGAATCGTAACAATACCAATAATATAACCGATTAACATACTGAAAAGTGTAATAGAGGTTAACTTTCCGCTAATCTCTGCGCTAATACCTAACTCGCGACCATAAATACCGATAATATCGCCAGCCATAACCTCTGCGCCTACATACACAAAAATACAAAGTGCGCCAAGGAACAAGTGTGGGAACTGAAAGATACTTGTATGTTTTACTACCTCTCCTTTGCTTTCGTCGATCACATCTTCTTCTACTTCAACTTCTGGAAGGTTGGTGAATTTAATAAAAACGGCAAAAAGACAGAAAACGATTGCTAAAACAATGTAAGGCATATTTACACGGCCTAAAACATCATTTAATAACTGCTCGTGAACAGCGCCGGTAGCGGCTTTGATCTGTTTCTCCACTTCTGAAGCATTTTTCAAAAACAGACTGCCCATAATCAAAGGCACAATCATCCCAGCAAATTTATTACAGATACCCGCAATACTGATCCGTTTTGCTGCACTTTCTATTGGGCCGATAATCGTTAAGTAAGGGTTTGATGCGGTTTGCAACAAAGCTAAGGCAGCCCCCTGAACAAAAATTCCGGTTAGAAACAAACCAAAGGTTCTGGTTTGGGCCGCAGGTATAAATATCAAAGAACCCAGGCCTAAAATAACCAAGCCTAAAACAATTCCATTTTTAAAGCCAACTTTTTTAAGGATCCACGATGATGGCAGTGCTAAAAAGAAGTAAGCCATGTACGATGCAAAGGTTACGAAGAAGGCCTGTAGGTTTGATAATCCGAAAGATAATTTAAAGAAAGGAATTAATGTTCCGTTTGCCCAGGTTACAAATCCAAAAATAAAGAATAGGGCACAAATGATAATAAGTGGTTTAGGCCCTTGCGTTTGACCAGGTTTTGTTGTTTGTTGCATAAAGTTTTGGTTCGGTTTAATTTGTTCGGGCCAAACTAAACAATAATATTTAATAAAATAAGGATCAAACGTTTGCGTAATTTCAACTTTAACAGAAAAGGGCTTTAGTTGGTGCTCACGCACCTAAAACCCGTGTGCTCTAGGCCCGTATCAACAGAAGTTTTCATTCTCGAAGTTACCCGGTAACCTTTACAATAAGAGGCATTACACATAAAAGAACCACCCCTTACCACTCTTTTAGGTATAGTTGGTTCCATAGGGTCGTAGCTATCTGACGGACCTTCAGGATTGGTGCTCAACCCTGAAAGTTTGCTATAATAATCAGGTCGGTACCAATCGCTGCACCACTCCCATACGTTGCCCGCCATATCATAAAGTCCATAACCGTTCGGCTTAAATTTTTTCACTGCAGCTAAACCATTAAAACCATCCCAATTGGAGTTTTTAACAGGAAAATTCCCCTGCCAGGTATTGGCTTTTACTTTACCTTTTTCTACATCTTCATTCCCCCATGGATATTTTTCATTTTTCAAAGCACCTCTTGCGGCATACTCCCACTCTGCCTCAGTTGGTAAACGTTTACCCGACCATTTACAATAGGCCATGGCATCATCCCAGGATACATGTACCACCGGAAAATTTTCTTTTCCTTTAATATCGCTGTCAGGGCCATGAGGGTGTTTCCAATTGGCGCCTTTAACCCAACGCCACCATTGCGAGGCATCGTTTAAAGAGGTAACACTTTTAGGCTGATAGAAGACCAAAGATGCTGCAACAAAAACACTGTCGGGCGGTTTTGGTGTACCTGCCGGAAGCTGTTTTTTCATCTCTTCCCAATCTGGTTTACGTTCGGCCGTAGTAAGATATCCGGTTGCATCTACAAACTTTTTAAAACTGGCATTGGTTACTTCGGTAGCATCAATCCAGAAAGAAGAAACTTTAACCCGATGTTGCGGGTATTCATCATCTCTACCTTCTTTATCAGAAGCGCCCATGGCAAACTCGCCTGCCGGAATTAAAACCATGCCTTCATGACTTACTTTATTATTGGAAGCGAAACTTGAAGAATCTTTTACCGCACCAAAACGGCTTGGCATATTTTTTTCGCATGAGGCTAAAGAATCTTGCTTGTGTTTAGCTCGTTCTTCTTCTTTAGCTTGGTTAGATTGACAAGAAAGTATAAAAAGAAGCGGCAAAAAAAACAAAGCAGAAAGAAATCTATGCATGATTGATATTAAATTAGGAGCGATAAAAATATCAATTAAGTTTAAAAAAGAGAAGCTAAATAATTAATTCGCCTATAAATCAATACACTAACGCATTTGACGATTTTTTATTTGCATGAAATGCTTCATAACCCTATATTTGCACCACTTTAAAGGAAACGGATAACGTTTTAAACAAAGTAGATTCCGTAGCTCAGCTGGTAGAGCATTACACTTTTAATGTAGTGGTCCTGGGTTCGAATCCCAGCGGGATCACAAAAAACAATATCAAAGCGAACTAAAGCCTTGCAAATCAAATGATTGCAGGGTTTTTGCTTTTACTGGTTATACCAAAATATGCACGAAATCGCATATAAAATGTGCACATTCGGTGCGTCGTTCCTTATAATATCAAACTTCCCATTAAAGGACATAGATATGGGTAACATTCTTATTAATTTTACCTATATCTTGGATGCTCCACTAATTATTTTGTAATTTACTTTCAGTATAAATCTAACCTAAATTAAATGTTAAACCGTAGAAATTTCCTCAGCTACGCTGCAACCGCAGTAGGAACCACTGCCCTGCTTTCTGCCTTAGACAATCCTGCCTATGCCCTTTTCAGTAAGACTATTGGCGCAAACGACCAAATCAATATTGGTGTAATAGGAATCAAAGGTATGGGATGGTCCGACCTCAAAGCGGCCCTCAAAGTACCGGGCGTAAACCTGATCGCCCTGTGCGACAGTGATGCCAATGTGCTTGATGAAAGGATGGCCGAATTAAAGTCGATAAATGTTGACGCCGCAAAAGTAAAAAGATATAAAGATTATCGTGCGCTGCTCGATAATAAAGATGTCGATGCCGTAATTATCGGGACACCCGACCACTGGCATGCCCTGATGATGATCCATGCCGTACAGGCAGGTAAAGATGTATATGTTGAAAAGCCGGTCGGCAACTCTATTGTCGAATGCAGTACCATGGTCAAAGCGCAGGAAAAATACAATAAGGTTGTGCAGGCAGGTCAATGGCAGCGCAGTCAGCAACATTTTAAGGATGCAGTCGATTTCGTAAAGAGCGGCCAGTTAGGAAATATCAGAACGGTAAAAGTCTGGTGTTACCAGGGCTGGATGAAACCTGCTCCCGTAGTACCGGATACCTTAGCCCCTGCAGGCGTTGATTATGCCATGTGGCTTGGGCCGGCGAATAAAAGAGCATTCAATGCCAGCAGATATCACTTCAATTTCCGCTGGTTCTGGGATTATGCCGGTGGCTTAATGACCGACTGGGGCGTGCATTTATTGGATTATGGCTTGCTGGGCATGAATTCACCTGTTCCAGAAACCATATCTGCATTGGGCGGCCGCTTCGCCTATCCCGATCTGTATGAAGAAACACCTGATACGCTGACTACCTTGTATGAGTTTGACAAGTTTAACATGGTATGGGATTCTGCCATGGGCATCGATAACGGCTCTTATAACCGCAACCATGGGATTGCCTATATCGGTAACAACGGCACGCTGATCCTCAACAGGCAAGGCTGGGAAGTCATTGAAGAAAAGGTAAGCGGCAATAAAGTGAGCAAGCCCTTTGTTAAATCCTCAGATAATGGACTGGACAATCATATGGTCAATTTCTTTAGTGTGGTCAGATCCAGAAAAAAAGAAGAACTGAATTGCGCTATACAGGATGCTGCGCATGTAGCTACTGTTGCCCAAATGGGAAATCTTGCCTTCAGAAGCGGACAAAAATTATCATGGGACAATGCCAAACATCAGTTTACAGACCAGCAGGTAAACCATAAATACCTGTTGGCCCAGTATCACAACGGTTACAGCTTACCCAAAGTTTAACGCTACAGTTGAAACAGGTCAGCATATATACATTTCCCTCCAGGATCACACCAATGACGATCAAAATATATCAAACCCTGCAATCGCACGATTAGCAGGGTTTTTGCTTTTAGGGAATTGCTAGAATTGCACGAAATCTTGTCTGTCCGTAGAGTTCCGCAGGGCTCTACGGATTAGTAAATAGAAAAGAGTCTGTGACTCGCTTTTATTTGAGTTTATAAGTTCAATTTTATTCTAATATCCGTAGAGACGCTATGCTTAACGCTAACGGACTGAGGGGTCGGTACTGTACATTTGAGCTGACTAGCTATTCCGCTGCAGCTGGTTCTTCCCACTTTCGCCGAAATATACACATTAGTGAATATAGCTGATCACAGTTCGCATTATTACAATTATATACTTTAATTTAGACAGTGGTAAACTGAACCATTGAAGTGGAAATAATATATATTTTAGCAGGAAAGTTATTAAAAATAGTTTGTAACCTTTGTAGGGAAAAGTAATCTACAAATAAAATACCCGGTGTTGTGATGAAAACTATACTTGCCTTTTTCCTTTTTTGTTTTATTTCCATTTGTGCCTTTGCTCAATCAGTTCCTAAAGCGATCGATAGCCTTATCGGGGCTTATGCAAAGTTGAATAAGTTTAACGGTAATATTGTCGTAATCAAATCAAGGAAAACGGTTTTCAATGGCTCTTATGGTTTTAGAGACGTGGAAAAAAGCATTAAATGCAATGGGAGTGAAATTTTCCAGTTAGCCTCTTTGAGTAAAACTTTCACCGCTGTACTGACCATGAAATTGATAGAAGAAGGAAAGCTATCGCTCAACACCAGGATATCTGATTTTTTTCCAGTATTGCATCCCGAGCAAAAAATAACTGTAGCGCACCTGCTTGGGCACACTTCAGGAATTCGGGAAGTACTCGCTGACTCAGCCTTGCGCGAAAAGATCTTTTCAGGTATGAAAGCTGATCGTGAAGAACTATTGCAATATTTTTCATCACAGCCGCTGGAATTTACTCCGGGAAGTGAATTTTCATATAGTAATTCAGGTTATGACCTGCTCGGAATGATTATTGAAAAAATTACCGGGATGAAGTATGGTGAGGCAGTAAGGAGAATGATATTCAGGCCGCTCGGTATGCGTAATAGCGGTTATGATTATTCAAGTTTAAAAAGCGGGTTAAAGACTGTCGGTTATGAATATCTTTCCTCTAACCGCTTTGTAACAGCGAAGATCTGGGATGAAAGCTGGACTTATGCATCAGGTGGGCTTTATAGCTCGGTGGGTGATCTGGTAAAATGGAATGATGCGCTTAGACAAAATAAGGTTATTTCTTCAAGAGCTCTTGCTGAATGTTATACACCAGGTAAGGGCGAATATGGCTACGGTTGGTTCATAGATTCACTATACGGAAAAAAGATTGCTTATCATCCGGGGAATCTTGAGGGTGCAACAAGCTACTTTGCCCGGATACCACAGGATGATATCTGCATCATTATGCTTACCAATCAAACCAGTACCATTATTGAGTCTATTGGATCTAAAATTATTGCCATCTTAAATAATAAGCCTTATACCCTTCCCAAGCCTAAGCAGGAAATACTGGTTTCCACTAAAACTTTAACAAGTTATACCGGTAAATATGATATATCCGGGAGTTACAACACTTCGGTTGACCTTATTTCTGGTAACCTTTATCTCAGCACTGCTAATGCTGCTCCAGTAAGGATCTTTGCTGAAAGTCAGAATAGATTCTATATTGCGGATTCAAATATGACCCTGACTTTCAATGTCGGCAAGGATGGGAAACTAACTTTAACGATTAAATCGGGTTTATCCACTAAAGTTGGTGATAGATTGAATTAAATTACTGTATTTTGTTATTCCTTAAATAATTATATTCTGTAAATGAGATCAAAACGCGCGGATATTAAGTCGCCCGATATCGCGCCCATACTTACATCAATTACTTCGAATTCAACTTTACCAATCTTATCATTGCCTATGTATAGATAACATTTCATATGGTTATTTCTATAGTTCTTTATATACAATCTTCACTCCATCCATTTCGTTAGCTTTTTTAAATGTCCTCAATTTTGAAAGGAATGAGATTTCCAAAGTTTTTTCACTTAACCAGGTTAAGTTTATCGCACTTGAATCCAGTTTTACAGCGTTATGGTTAGAATCTACGATAAAAACATTTCCCAACTTCGCATCGGTTAATTCAAAATCTGCATTTTCCAGAACTACATGCAACGAATTATCAGTTGTTGCGTTCCCACCGTTCATAAAAACCATGGCTTTTTTTGTTTTCTTATGATTATAAGCCTCTTTCAAGAGCGTAAGAGGACTGTCTTCGAAAATCGTAGCACATGAAATAAAGCAGAATGCAAAAAACAGCATTATGAAATGTTTGGCTGATTTATACTTAAATAACATATAATTTATGTTTATAATGGCTCTAACAAAGCGTGGTTAATTGGAAGCAATTTATGATTTAACACTGATTTTTCTTCATTACTTGATTTATAAGGTTGATGATGAGTTTAGGACTGTTACCATCTTATCAATCATGCACGATGAAAACTTGTCCAATCTGTTGGGAAGGGGGAATTTAGTTTTAGATTAAATGACCTATACCCAAAACCGCTATCCTTTATGCTTACCCAGTCCTACTTAGGTAAAGTTTGTCCCTTACTTTGTGTAAGGTAAAAAAACGCGTAAAGGTAAACCTATATATTATATTTCATTCAATTTCTAGTGAGACAGGTCCATTCCCTGTTCAGGAACATATTTATCATATTCTATTTGTTTTGCAACGGCATCTGCTACTTCTTTACCCCTCAATTTTGAAACAAGGTGCAATGCACCATCTATACCAGCCGATATTCCCGCTGTAGTGATTACTCTGCCATTATCAACATAGCGAACATTTGCAAGTACTTTAGCTTTCGGTACGGCCTTTTGCAGATTTGTTATGCTTTTATGAAAAGTGGTCACTGTAAGCTGATCAAGCAGGCCAGCTTTACCGAGAATAAAGGCTCCTGTGCAGACAGAAAAATAGCTTTTAGTAGCGCTGTCCCTGGATTTTATCCAGGAAATTACGTCAGGATCATTTGTTGCCACCTCATCCGAACCACCAAATACGGCAAAGATATCCGCTTGTGGAGCGTCATTAATACTGTAATCCGGAGTGATCTTTAAAATTCCCTGTGTCAAAAGGGGGGCTTTGGTTTTTGCGACGGTGATGATTTTGAATCCTGCATAGGAAAATACTTCCATCGGGCCCGCAAAATCCAGTATCTCCACTCCGTCATATAGGTAAAAGCATACCGTTATTCTTTCATCCTTTAACATCCCTGCTTTTTTTTCAACTAATTTCATCCCGCAATGCGTACAAATACCGGGCTGCTGATAAGTCGCGGTATCACATGGATGGTTGCAGGGCGGACATACATAAGTGCTTACATGGACCTGCGAAAATGCAAGGCAGGGAATAAAAAAGATCAAGCGTAACAACTGTTTCATAAACGTATTATTTAAATCCAAAATTAACTGGATACATCTAATAAATCAGGACAGCCATAGTCACAATCCGGCCAATCTATCAGGGATATGTTAACCTGTTATTTCTTTTGCCAACTTCCTCAGCTGGGAAGGGCTGTTATAACCACATTCTTTAGCTACCCAGGCTGCTTTCTCCCCGGTTTTAAGCAGATGTTTTGCTTTTTCCAGCCTTAAGGATTGAATGTATTGCCCGATCGTGATTCCTGTGGCAGATTTGAACAGGCGCGTAAGGCTACGCGGACTAACAAAGACCAATTCAGCCAATTCCCCTATCGTTATTTTATGATGTAGATGCCTGGTGATATAATCCTGTATCTGATGTACATGGTGATTAATGTGCTGCCTGTTCTGCAGGTAAATGCTATTTTGTGCTTCCGTTCCATCCCTGCGCATATAAACAACCATATCTTTTGCCACAAGGCATGCAAAAGCTGCTCCATGTTGCTCTTCAACAAGGTAAAGCGCAAGATCAATGCCTGTAGCAATCCCCGCACTGGTAAAGATCCTGCCGCTCTGCACAAATAGTTTATTCTCTATCACCTTAATCAGGGGGTATCTTTCTTGTAAAGCAGTAGTCCATGCCCAGTGTGTAGTGCAGTTTTGACCATTTAAAAGTCCGGCAGCAGCAAGAGCAAAGGCAGCTGTACAAATTGAAGATATCGTAGCACCGGTTGCAGCAGCAGATTGTAGCCAGGGTATCCACAGATAGTCATCTACCCTGTCCCATTTTTCAATGTCCATTCCGGCGACAATTACAATATCGTCCTGATTAACCGCAACGGAACTGAGCGGTTCGACATTTGTAAATCCAAGGCCGGATGAGCTTTGCGGATTGTCATACGGCGAAACGTAACGCATATCGTAATGTTTTCCGCAACATCCGGATTCATAAAAAACCGTTACCGCACCGGCCAGATCCAAAAGGTGGACGCTATCAAATATCAAAAACACAACACGGTTGGAACTCATTTTCCAAAGTTAATAGATTAGCATAAGAAATAGATCAATCCAAGGAATATGGCAGGGCAATAGCTATTTTTTTCCGCCTATTCAGCTGTTGAGCTGGCGCAGGTGGTGCTCGGTGTGTTTATAAACACGTACCCTATCAGCTCCCCTGTCATCCTTCCAAAAAAAAGGTACACCAGCCCAGGGTTAGAAAAATGGGTATGGTCTTCCACCAGCGCTATCTACCTGACCTATTCGGCTGCAACATTGCCATTTATCATCAGTTCCGGAATACTGGGGGTACTGCGCCGCAGGGTTTTATCATCCCTTAAATGACTTTTCAACGCTACCCAGCCAAATAACAGTTACCAATTCTTGCATTAAAACCCAGGTTGATATGACTAATAAATATGTAACTTTAATGACGGGTGCTTTGAAAATTGCTTTTCCGAACATCAGTGATCAGGAAGCTTTGGGACTTAGCTGGGGAGGACTACAAGGTACAAATCTTTATACAACAAAATTAATTCAGGCACAAAGGGGGTGCAATAGGTGAAACCAACAGACGGCATCCCCACAAATCAGCTACTGATAAACAGGGAGCATATTGCGATTAACTATGAAATATTTATTATTTATTTTTATTATACTACAGAGTAGTGTAACATTTGGACAAAAAACACCTAAGTTGCCTATGTTTATAAGCAATTGTGTAGTTAATGGTACCAAAGGAGAGGCTTATGAGCGTACAAAAAAGAATTTTGCACACTTTTTTGCAATAGCGTTATCTTTTGATGCGGCAGGAAAAATTGATACCCTGTACTTCTCAAGTAAATTGAATCCCGAAACAAAAAAAATATATGCGCTTGACAGTTCTTTATTAAAAAGAATTAAAACTTATAACTTTAATTTTAAAGAATATGCATCTAAGCTAGTACTTTTTTCTTATTACTGTTACAATTCGACAGATGATTCTATAGATTATGAAAACGGGTTTTTAAATAGCGTAGGGAATTTAATTCCTGAAGCAGTTTATGAAAAACCGCTAATCGTATTGAAGCCTATAGTTGATGCCAGTCTGCCGTCTTCCCACGGTAGAATTAAGTAGATTTTTAATAAGCCTTTTTATGTCAAACTGTTAGAAACAATTGATTATTTTGATCCCAATATATAGTGGCCAATTTGATTTATAAAACACCAGATTGTTAGGATAGATCATTTCACTTCCCAAATGTCTTTGCATATTTGTAAAGCTCACTATACATATCAAAATAAATATGCTCTTCTTTTTCACTTAACGATGTGTTTATAAATAATATGACGCCTATTTCTTTAGCTAAATCCGAAAGCATAAATGTTCTTACGCCGGGATCAGACCCATTATGCCCTATTCTGGAGCCGCCCATTTTGGTTGTCCAGAATATACCAGAATTAAGATTATCAGGATTTACATTTTCAGGTTTATTCGATTCAGTGAATTGAAAGCGAAGCATTTCATCAACAGATTTCTTTTTTAAAATTCTTGTTCCTTTATATTTTCCCTCATTTAACAAAACAACAAAGAACTTTGATAATTCTGAAACTGATGTACGCACACCTCCATCAGGGTATGTGGTTACGCCATACAACAGAATTTCATCTATACTTTTCCCTTGTTTGGCATATAACTTGGAATGGAGATTAGTATCTATTTCCGAAAGAAACCACCCAGTGTTTTCCATCTTAAGCGGGTTGAAGAAATACTTTCTGCTAAATTTATTCAATTTTTCTCCTGTCCTTAATTCTAAAATATAACCTGCCAAACCTGCGCCGATATTAGAATAATCACGATAGGTGCCTGGCTTGTAATTGAGAAAATTTTCCTTTGAATAATATTTTCCGCCTGGCAAAAAATACTGTTTTAAAAAATCGCCCAATTGCTCAGGAGAATCTTTGCCATAGAAATAGGTACTATCTGTATAAAACGGATAACGGTCAGCAAGGCCCGATGTATGGGTCGCTAACATTTTTAAAGTAATCTTTTCACCAGGAAAGTATGGGTTTACAATTTTAAATGGTAAATAGTTATTAATATCTTCATCAAGGTTTAATTTGCCCAATTCTACTGCTTTCATTAAACATGCACCTGTAACCACTTTACTTATGGATGCAATATTCATAATTGTTTCAGGAGTAAACGGAACTTTGTTTCGCCTATCGGCATATCCATAACCCTTTTGCCATACTATTTTTTTGTTTACTATAATGGCGGCACCTACCCCTACTATACCTGTATTCGCCATTTTATTTTCAATAATACGATCAACATATAACGAGGATTTAGCTACATATTGGGCTGATAGGTTATGGCAGTGCGCAAACACCATAAAAAAACAAAAGAAAATAGGTGAAATTTTTAACTTGCAATTCATAGCTACAATTTATCCAAACCGGCACTGATGTCGGGTTTATTTAGTTTTCCATTTTAAAGTTACTACATTTTCATTCGCCGGTATTTCTACTTCTTTCATAAAGTCTTCTTTGTAGAAAGTATTGTGGGTTTGTGTAGCATAATAATCTGCCTGACCTCCATAATTATCATAGGCACTCCCTTCATATTTATCAGAAGTTCGTGAGGCTACACGGTCTAACGTTACCAGCATAATATACTTTCCCGGCTTCAAATTCGGAAAGGTGAATTTTCCTTCTATGTTGGTTTGGCACCAGTAGCTATAACAAGCCGCCGTACTGTCTATTGCAGCTATTTTTATTTTACCTTTTTTAACCTGGGCACCTTTCTTTTTCAGATCGTACCATTCTTTAAAATATGGTGTTGCAGGAAACAGGTAAATTTTTTTAAAACTTTCACCTAAACCGTTCGGTTTGTCCTGGCCAAGTATGCCTGCAAGAGTCGTTGTCCCTTTTGCCAATGCATTTTTGGCAACAATTGAATCAAATTTTTGATTAGGAAAAATCAGCTCAACCGGTGATTTAAACTCGTTTGGTTCAACATATTGGGCTTTTGCTGTAATTACCAAAAGTAAACTTATTAGAAGAAGATGAAATGATTTTTTCAATTGCGTCATAATTTTACGTTTTAATACTTTTTAGAATTAACTTAGAAGACCACAGCACATTTTTGTATGTTAACGTGCATCATTTTTCCATATCCTCTTTAACGGCATCTGCTACTTTTTGCAGCTTGAGCATTCCTGTGCCCACTTTTACAAACGAAATGATGATTTTTATCTTTCCGTTTTCGCTTTTGGCCGTTACATCAGCCACATAATAATCTGCTTTTGCTCCCGTGGTTCTGGTAGCAGTAAATCCTGTTTTTTGTTCACCATTGGCAGCAATAAATTTTTGTTTAAGCAGTGCAGTTTTCACGGCTTGCAATGCATCTTCTACTGATGTATGCTTTGTAGTTACCTCGATAACAATGGGATCTTTTACTGCTAAAGCAAAAGCAGTTATAAACGTAATTGTTAATAACAATAACACAGGAATTAAGAACAATAATTTTTTCATTTGTTTTATGTTTTAAAATTAAAAATTGGTGGTTGCTAAAGCCAGGGCATTCCCATCTTTCCAAATACGGCCTGTGCCTTTGGGCTGTAAGATGGTGTTGGCTGCGTCGGCGGTTTTATCAACCAGTATTGATGCAAATTGAAAATCTTTAATTCCCTGAGGTAGTCGATTCAATATTTAATAGCATATTTTCAATAATTCATCATTTATTTTCAACAAATACATTCGTTGAAAAAATACCATCATCCGTTGAAATGCATTGATGTTCAGCACTACTCTTGGTATATTTGAAATCATGGTAAAATTTTTTAAGTGGCAAATAACACTCAGCCAGCTTCAATGGATTGGTTGGACCATCATCACCCTGCTTATGTTTTGTTCCTACTTGCAGGAAGAGGACATTATATGGTCGTCTGTATTTACAGTGTCCAATATATTTTCAACGGTGCTGATTATTTACGGCAATGCCTATTGGCTCTTCCCCAGGCTTTATAAACCGGGAAAGAAACTGTTTTACTGGCAATTAGTAGTACTCTTGTTATTGGTTATCACCATAGCAAGAGTTGAATTTAGGATATGTATGCAGTCTGTCTTTTTCCCAAAAGAGGGTGAAGAAAGCAATCGTATTCAATTATACATTGGTAGCGGTGTTTCAAATATCATAAGGTTTTTTTTTAGTTTTATATTTCGCTTCGCAATTGACTATTTCACAGTACGCAGAGAGCAGGAGCGATTAAAGCAACATACAACCGAAATGGAATTGAACCTGCTGAAAGCACAAGTGCAACCACATTTTCTGTTTAATACACTTAATAATATTTACTATGTAGCACACAAGGAATCACCGGAAACCGCCGCACTGTTGGAAAAATTGTCAAACATTATGCGCTATTTTGTAGATGAAGCACCAAAAAAAGAAGTGCTGCTGGCTACAGAAATTCAATTTATCAGTGACTATATTGATTTGGAAAAAATGCGGATTCGACACCCACTGAAATTAGACTTTCAGGTAAAAGGAGATGTAAAGCTGGTAAAGGTTTCCCCTATGTTGATCATGCCTTTTGTAGAAAATGTATTCAAGCATGGCATTGATAAGCGCAGGACAGACAACATACTTGTTTTAAATATAGAACGATGTGCCGATTCTTTATCGGTAAAAGTGTGTAACCATATTGTTTCATCAAAGCTGCAAAAACAGACAGGTGGTGGCTTGCAGAACCTGCGTAATAGGCTGCAACTGTTATATGCAGACAGCTTTGACCTAAGGATTACCGAAAAAGAAGATTATTTTATAGTTCATTTAAATATACCCTTGTGAATATAATAACCTGTCTTATTGTTGACGATGAACCCAATGCGGTAAAACTATTGGAAGACCACATTAACAAGATACCATTTTTGCAGTTGAAGCAGAAATGCTTTGATGCCTTTGAGGTAACAGAATATTTTGAGAAAGCGCACGCCGACCTAATATTTATGGATATTGAAATGCCCCAAATGTCCGGGATGGAGCTGGCCACGGTACTGCCGAAAAACCAACCAATCATTTTTACTACGGCATATTCTTCTTATGCGCTCGAGGGATATGAATTTAACGGACTGGATTATCTGCTAAAACCCATTACCTTCAAGCGCTTTGCCCAGGCAGTTTCTAAAGCCCAAGACTACTTTTCTTTGCTAAAGCAGCCTGTAAACTTTAAAGAAAATGATATTTTGCCCGACTATATATTCGTTAAGTCGGGCAAACAAGTTATAAAAATCAATTACGATTCAATCCTATATTTTGAAGCTAATAAAGAATATGTAAATATCGTTGCTAAAGAGGGGCAATCATTAATATTTAAGCGCATGAAGCAACTCGAAACACAATTACCATCTAATTTTATACGCATACATAACTCTTATATTGTAAACATAAACCAAATACAAAAAATTGTCGACAATCACGTCTTTATCGATAAAGCAAAACTGCCTGCAAGTGCTGGATATAGAGAACAGCTATTAAAGATTATTGATCAGAAATTGCTATAATCAATATAGCAACTTAATATCGATCCTATTGATATTTTACCTGTTTCGAAAAAGCAAGTATAATAATTAGGATTTCACATGTATTTCATTTGCCTATGCTTTGCTTTTGGGCAGTTAAGGGCTTATTAGGTTGGGTAAAAGTTTTAAATCTTCTATAAAGTGGTTCGGGTTTTGTACCAACAGGTTCACCAAATGGGAAAGAGTGGAGAAATCGAATTCTTTCCCATTTTTGTTTCTAACCTTTACGACTGCACCTCAAACTGCAAGCCGCTCAAATACCTGTACAAACCCTGTTCACTGCTGATGAGTTCCTTATGGGTGCCCGATTCGATAATCTGTCCCTTTTCCATCACCAGGATCCTGTCCGCTTCACGAATGGTAGATAAACGGTGCGCGATGATGATTGAGGTGCGGCCGCTCATTAATTCTTCCAGGGCTTCTTGTACCAAACGTTCTGATTCAGAGTCGAGCGAAGAAGTGGCTTCGTCGAGAATTAATATAGACGGGTTCTTTAATATAGCCCGGGCAATGGCAATGCGCTGACGCTGTCCGCCTGAGAGTTTTACGCCTCGCTCTCCAACTATGGTTTCGTAACTTTCAGGAAATGTGCTGATAAAATCATGTGCATTTGCCCGTTTAGCGGCCTGTATAATTTCTGCCTTGGTAGCCGTTAACTTGCCATAAGCAATGTTTTCCAATATCGTTCCGCCAAATAACATTACATCCTGCGGAACAATTGCGATCTGGTTCCTGATATCTGTAAGCGAATAGGCAGCAGCTGGTTTGCCATCAAAAAGTATTTCACCGCTTTGCGGATGGTAAAATTGCAGTATCAATCCTGCTGTGGTCGATTTGCCCGAGCCACTCGGACCTACTATGGCTATTTTTTGTCCGGCTTTGGCCTCAAAAGAGATATGGTTTAATACGGCTACTTCCGGCCGTGAAGGATAGGCAAAACTGACATGGTTAAAAGCGAGATTCCCCACTATTTTTTGGCTCGTCACCTGATCCTTTTCGTTTATGGAAACAGCTTCGCCCTGCTCGCCCAATATTTCCAGTACCCTTTCGCTGGCCCCTACAGCCTTTTGCAGGTTGGCAAAAAGTTCGGGAAAACTTCCCAGCGAACTGCCGAGGAACATTGCGTATAATGAAAACTTTAAAAGTTCGCCAAAGGTTATTTCATGGTGACTGACCAGCACACAGCCATAGCCGATTACTGCCAGTACCCCACCAAAAACGCACAGCACAATAAAGGATACAAACATGCCCCTGAACTTTGCGCCCTTAATGGCAATATCTGCTACCTCGCGAATGGTGTTCCGGTAACGCGTAGCCTCGAATGCCTCATTTACGAATGCTTTTACATTGGCAATACCCGATAAGGTTTCTTCCACTATACTGTTTGATTCTGCCATTTTATCCTGTGCCTGGCGCGAAATCTTTTTGATGAAACGGCCAAACAGCACCGCAAATACAATCATCACGGGTAAGACCAAAAGCAGGGCAAAAACCAGCTTTTTCGATATAATGGCCATAAAAACGATACCGCCTACAAACAGCACAAGCTGCCGCAACAGCTCCGCAATGGTGGTGGTTAAAGTGTCTTGAACTTGTGAAAGGTCGGCAGAGATCCTGCTGTTCAGTTCGCCTACCCTGCGGTTCGAGAAGAAATTCATAGGCAGGGTGATCAACTTGAAGTAGGTGTCGCGCCTGATGTCGGCCAGGGAGCGTTCTGCTACATTAACAAACCATAATATTCTGAAATAAGACACTACCGCCTGCAATGCCAATACGGCAAATGCTAACATTAAAATGCCCTGTATGGTGCCTGGCAGGTAACTGTTGGTGTGCTTGCCCTGTGCCGTATCAATTAAGGCACCGATAAAAGAAGGAAAGGCCAGCCCGACCAAACTGGATAAAAATAGAAAAAACAACGCAGCAATAAATTTACCACGATAGGGTTTTAAATAAGTAAGCAAGCGGGCAATGTTGCCCAAACTTTCTCTTGTTATTTTTGCTTTTGCTAATTCAACGCCCGGTGCATTTCCGCTGTTTAACTGTTTTCTTGCCATTATTTTTATGTTGATCTTTGGGATATATTTCCTCTTTAATGCCTATTGTAACACCAAACAGGATTGTGATAGTGAAGACGGATCAACATCAATAATACTTTAAATATCTTGAGCTATTTAAGCAGGTTGGTCTGGTCGTTTACGCTGGTGATGGAAAATACTTAAGTTTGCGATCCAGTTTTTTCAACTTACATCAGGATATAGCGGCATTTCATCCTGATGCAATTTTATAACTCCACTGATTATCAAATCGGTATTTATTTTGTCTTTTAACTGAGTAAAAATATTCAATAAGTGCTCAACTATTATTCTATATTTGCGCCCAAAATAAATATGTATATGAAATCAAAATTAACACTCTTAATTCTTCTTGTGGCAGTTTTTATCTCCTGCAAAAAAACCACCAATGTTGATGTTAAACTTTCTACCAGCGGAAAACTTACTTATAAGTTAACTGACGATGCCGGAAAAGGATTGGCAAATGTGAAAGTATCTTTATTTGACCGCACTGATACTTACTATTCAAATACCAACATCCTGTTAGAAACCCGTTTAACCGATCCGAGCGGTTTGGCCGACTTTGGAGACCTTAATCCAAGCAATTATCTGCTTGTGGCGGATTCTGCAAAGGTTAATAATGTAGCTTATATAGTTCAGGAGTATGTTCAGGTGCTTACTGGTGCAGTTAAAGCGAAAGAAACAAAAGTGACAGATTATTCCGGAACATTTGCATTAACAGTAAGATCTTACAATAATAATCAACCTTTAAAAAATATAGGCGTGATTATGGTTCCGTCGAATAAATTCAATTACTCGTCAACTACAGCTACCAATTTAAAAGTTGCCGATTTTACGGGCGTGACCAACGATGCCGGTTTGATCACTTTCAAAATTCCTTCAAACAAGCAATACGCAGTATACCTCTATAATACGGTTACTAATGCCTCTTACAATTATAATAATAGCGTTTCGGTACAAAAAGATGCTACGGTTAACTATTTAATGAATATCTATCAACCATAGTCTGATCGTAACCGAGCTTATTTTATAATCATATGAAATGTAAAATCATGGTCCTGTTCGGGCTGTTTATTTTAGCACTCTCCTGTAAAAAGATTACCAATGTTAATTTAGTTGATGGCGTAAATTCAGGCAAATTAAGTTATAAACTTGTGGATGATGCAGGGAAAGGCCTGGCTGGGACTAAAGTTTCGTTATACGATGCGAAGGTCGTTTTAAACACGAGTTACCCAAGTGCCAATGCTTTGATAGCTACCATAAGGACTGATCAGGACGGCGTAGCTTATTTTTCTGACCTATTGCCTAAAAACTACCTGGTTATTTGTGATACTGCCATTGTTAACAAAGCGAGATACCGTACTGACGAATTTGTTCAGGTGGTTGCGGATACAGATAAAAAAAAGAGCGTTAAAGTTTCTGCATTCTCCGGTACTTTAAACCTCACATTGATATCCACCAGCGATTACAGATCTCCATTAAAAAATGTGGGCGTGGTAGCTTACCCGGTTAACGATATTAAACTTAATTCGGGTAATGTTTCAGATGTGATTAATTCCTCGTCTCTTAAAGGGGTGACGGATGCAAGCGGATTGGTATCACTAAAATTGCCTTCGAATATTCCTTTCGACTTTATTGTATATAACCTGACAAACCGCAATCTTGGTTATGGATATGGTAATTATAGTGTTGCAAAAGATACTAAAAGTAACATGACGCTTTATTCATATCCATTTTAAAAGAATATAATTCAGGTCAGAAATTATTTATAGGAAAAAACCAAGGGGCTGTTCGAAAATGATCGGGCAGCCCCTTTTTTTATTTCTTTCCCGGAACATTTCAGTCAACCTCTACCTAATCCGCTATCATATCAGGTTAACTACCGTTAAACTTCTCTATAGCTTCGGGCGTTACCGGAGTAAAAAGGTTCACCAGGTTGCCATCAGGATCTCTTAATAATAAAGATTGATTGCCCCAGGGCATTACGGTCGGTTCTTGTACGATGGCACCTTTTAAGGAGGCAGCGAGCTGATCGAAAAGTTGCTGTACATCATCAACCCGGAATTCGATAATCACACTGCGGTTCTGTGCAGGCTGTGCCACTTGGTTGCCACCAAAAAACTGTAAAGTACGGGTGCTGCCAATGGCTAAAGTTGCGGTTTTGGTTTTCAGTTCGGCGAAATCGGGCGTGTACCGGGTGGCGGTTAAACCTGTTACCTGTTCGTAGAAATGGATAAGTGCCTCTACCTGATCGGTAATAATGCGTGTTGATATTAAATTCATTGCTAATTGTTTTAATGATGCAGCGAAGTTATTGGGGGCTTATGACAACAGTTTGTCAGGGCTGATGATTTTTTTCTTTTTCCTGTAAATATTCCTGATGGTTAAGCTGATGCGGAGCAAACTTAAAATCGGCTGCATTAGCCGCTTCCATCCTATTTAAACGGAATATGCTATAATCATTTCTTAAGCGGCAAAAGGTTCAATCAACCTTTCCGAACTTTGATCCTGCCTTCTGCCCTATACTTGATGCAAAGTACTTTAAAACCGGTGAGCGCATTTTGAACGATCAGGGCTGCTCCGACACAGCTATACACCAACAATACCTTAAAATAACCTTCTTTTTACCTTTCATTTAGCTATTGTTAACCTCCCAACCTAAAGCGAATTAAATCTTTGACCTACCTGATCTAAACTAGAGCTACAACTCAACCGAAGCAAGTGCAAAGCAGTATGCAAGCAGGTACCACGCAAGCCTGGCCGGAAAGCGGCCTAAACGTGGGGTAAATACGGCGTGAAGGTGGACTTTGGAATATTTTTTTTTGGGATTTTTAATCGGATCGATTGATTTGGGTTATCATCCCTTTTGATTAACCTAATATACTAAAATTATGGTTGTCCGAAATGGATTTATCAAATTAAGGGGCAAACGGGATCTTGTTTTTTACAAACACGGAATTAAGGTCATTGTAAGAAAGGAGAATTTGTAACAGGCCGATCATAAACGTTTAGTATTTGTATAAATAAAAAGCCAATGCGGTTAATAAAATATCCTGATATTAATGTTCAAACATTTTAGACAGTTCAGCTTCCAGCCTCACCTGATCTGAAGCCGAAGAAACCAATATCGGATAGGCCCCATGTGTTACAGCTTTGTATCCACAGAATAAAGGATCAGGCGGAAAAGTTAGGAGATATCCTTCAAACATAATGAGGTAACTGTGTCTCTTATTTTAATGTTGTTTTGATTATTCCGGCAAAGGTTGCTGCCCAGATTGCACCCACCCGATCCTTTGTGATCCGTTCGATATTGACACTGGGAACATTAGAATTTTCAGTGGTATAGATTTCGGTCTTTTTCCTCGCTATGTCGTATCTAATGATGCCTATGTTGTTCTGACTGAGCCATAAGATATTTTTTTCTTCATCCAAAAAGAAATCATTGATGCTGTTTCCGGCAAACATTGTTGGGGCATCGCTCCATATACGCTGCCATTTTTCGTCGGGAGAAAGTATATACATTCCCGCTCCTGCTCCTTTTTCATTATAGAGCGAAAACCAGAGATTGCCTTTTTTATCTTCCCACATCTTGGAAATGTAAGCCTTTGATAGTGGTGACGAGTCATCGTTTAAGGCAGTGGTCTTACCTTTTTCAATAACAACGTTGCCCTCAAAAGTACCGATCCATGTACGGTCTTTGCTATCCACAAACACACCCAGAACCCTATCAGATGGCAACTTCGAGTTCTTTTTGTTCATCACACTCCATTTGCTGCCGTCAAACCTGGCTACCCCATCCCAAGAGGTGAAAAGAATATTCCCCTTAGGGTCGACTACGATCTTTCTTGCCCAGTTAATGGGTGAGTTCAGCGAATCGAATTTGGCCCAAACACGGTTATCATAGCGGTAAACATCATAGCCGATCACAAACCACTTACTATCCTTTTGATCAACCGCCATGTCCCGGACCGACTCCGTCTGACCTTTATTGTACTGCGTAGCAGAAATAATGGTATTTCCAGAATTAAAGTGCTGCCATTTGCCTTCTGATATTTTTACAATTCCGTTATCGGTTCCGATCCAGATATTGCCCTTTAAATCAGCTGCCACGGCCCTGCTCATATCCCAGGGCAGTTCGGAGTTGCCCTGTGTAAATACTTTCCAGCCCTCACTAAGCGCTGCCCGTTCACTTCCCTTCCGGTCGGGAGTACCGGTGGCTTTCATATTGGATTGGTTAGTAAAGTTAAATGTCATGCGTTTAGCTCTGAATTTCCCATCTACAAATTCCATGATGAGCGATACCGAGCTGTTTTCCTTTTTCGTGCCATCTATTGCAGGTGTCCAGTTTTCAGTAGCATTGACCGATTGCCTGATGCGGAGTTCGGCCGAACCCATGTTGGTTTTGTTATCGATGCTTAACAGGCAGGGCTTGCCTTCCTGATCGACCAGGATTTGCATTTCCAGCGTACCTTTGAGCGTTAAAAGGTTTTTTTCGCCGATACCACGCAGAATATTCTGGAAGACTGTCTTTGGTGGCTGCGCCTGTGGATTTCCGCAATCCAGGCAGAATTCGGATAGTTTGCAGTCTTCAAACTTTTCAGGGTAAAGGCTCTGTGCGTTCAGAAGGATTGAAAACAGGCTCAAGGCAATAACTAAGAGTGTCTTTTTCACGATAATTTTATTGTTTGTTTTATTCTAAGTTTAATAGCATTGGATTATACTCCAGGTTTTCTCAAACCGTTTTGCTGCAAGATCCGTTTCTTTGATCCAGAAATACAGTCTGCCGCTGTCTCCTCACATATAATCGTTTTTTTCATTGCTATCGATCTGTAGCAACAGCCGTATTACATAAAAATAGATTATGGAAGATATACTATTCGTTTGATTACTCAAAATTATTTGCTGGTATGTTTATCAGGATGGCATAAACCAAAATACAATGATCAACTTGCCTCGCATCTAACCGTTTCCATTTCAGCAAGTTCGAAGGTAAGGTTCACCGAACGTTCATCAAGCGGTCTGGTACAGTGTTTAACCATTGCAGGAATGGTGAATAGCTGTCCAGGTTTCAGCTCCACCGTACGGTCCTCAAGATCAATTAATAAAGTGCCTTCAATGCCCATAAAGGTTTCATCACTATTTGGATGGTAGTGCCAGTAAAAGGGCTCAGTCATTACCCCAACCCTTACAACATGGTCGTTAAAGAGGGAAAGTGGAATATTTTTGTAGTTGCTTACGCCAGCGGTTTCCTGCTCGATATCAATCACGCTAAGATGAGGTATAGTTCTGGTCATTTTTCTATTTTAAGCTTAAAATTACATATTTCCTAATTCAAACCATATTAATAGGTGATTACATCTTTAGTACCAGACTCATCACTGACTGAAAGATAGATGGACACCAGGTACGCATGATGAATATCATACCCGCTGTTCCGATCTGTACAATTTATTCTATAAAACGTCGGTTAACTTTGTGAAATTCCTTAATTTTAAATTATAACCAAATCCTTATGGAACAGAACCAATTGATCAGAATGGATAATATGGGCATTGTTGTGGCATCCCTTGACAATGCAATCTCTTTTTTCACAGAAATCGGACTGAAACTTGAAGGCCGGGCAACAATCGAGGGAGAATGGGCAGGTAAGGTTACAGGGTTGGGTAACCAGCACGTGGAAGTTGCTATGATGGTTACCCCCGATGGCCATAGCCGCCTTGAAATTTCACAGTTTCTTGCTCCGGTTACCATTTCAGACCACCGCGAAGCACCTGTTAATTCCCTTGGCTACCTGCGTGTAATGTTTACGGTTTCAGATATAGACGAGTTGTTGCCAAGACTGCAAAAACACGGCGCCACACTTGTTGGTGAAGTTGTTCAATATGAAGACGTTTACAAACTCTGCTACATCAGGGGATCAGAAGGCCTTCTGATCGGGGTTGCGCAGGAACTTCACAAAAAATAATGAAATTGATAACCCGTGGCCTCTTTTAAAAGGATAGGGTATCGTGCCCATCCTTATAAAGACCACACGGCAAGCTCATAACCATCCGGATCAAGGAACTGAAACCGGCGCCCGCCAGGGAAAGCAAAGATTTCTTTTGAGATCACGCCGCCTGCACGAATCACATTTGTTCTTGTCCCTTCTAAATCCTGTGAGTAAAGTACAACCAGGATGCTTCCTTTCGACGGCGCTCCAATGGTAAAACCTCCATCCACAAAATCCCCTTCAAAAGCGGTATATTCAGGCCCGTAATCGGTAAAAACCCATCCAAAAGCCGATGTATAAAATGTTTTGACCCTTTCAAGGTCGCGGGAAAGAAATTCAAGGTACTGCACCTGCTGATGCTTTAACTTCTGCGGAGTATTGCTCATAAATATTTTTGCTTGATCAGCAAAAATACCTATAAATGGGCTTGCCTCCCAAAAAATTATTGTTTTGGTTTCAAGATGTTTTCCTAGTTACTGGTACAGACAGCCTTCGCCTGTACCTTTAACCATTTCGTCTTAGGCTTTCAGGCTCATGCCCCCGTCCATTACGATTTCTGCCCCTGTAATATAAGTGGCAGCATCACCACAAAAGAAAGTAACCATTTTGGCCACGTCCTCAGATTTTCCGATTTTGCCGAGCGGAATACGGCCGATCAGCCACTGGTTAATACCTGCTAACTGTTCTCCGCTCAATCCTATTTTGTTCATGATTTCTGTAGCGATAGGGCCTGGACTCACACTGTTCACCCGGATCTGGCGCGGTGCAAGCTCTACAGCTGCAATACGCATCACCGAGTTCAGTGCTGCTTTGCTTGAAGAGTAAATCGAGCTGTTTGCCCCGTCCATGTGTGCGGTATTCGAAGAAAGGAATACCACAGAACCACCATCATTCAGCAATGGGATAAATTTGCTCAAAGTAAAGTAGGCACCTTTAAAATTAACACCAAAAATGTTATCAAAACTTTTTTCAGTCGCATCCGCAATGCTGCTCTGCTCCACTACACCCGCATTGATAAACAGGATGTCAATTTTACCAAAGATTGTTCCTACCTCACTCGCCAACCCTTCAATTGCGGTAATCTGACTCTGATCTGCCACCAATCCTATCACACCAAGGTCTGAAGCAGCCTTTTCAACGGCATCTTTTCTTCTTCCGGTAATAATCACCTCTGCACCCAGTGCTTTTAATTCTTTTGCAGTGGCATAACCGATGCCGCTATTTCCGCCGGTTATCAGCGCTTTTTTTCCTGTTAAATTGTTCATGATAAAAAAATAAATTTTATACCTCCAAAAATATGGTTGTATTGGTATACTTTTGTAGTCAGTATAACAGAGTATACCAGTTATGGAAACAGAAAAAACAATCCAGATTGCAGCAGAGGTGCTGTCCAATCCACGCAACCAAAAAGAAGAGGTACAGGCTTTACAGGATACGCTTTATGTGCTCGGGGGCAAATGGAAACTGCCGATCATCAATTCCATCTGTAACGGAAATAAAAGATTCCGGGATATTGAAAGAAGCATTCCGGGAATTACCACGCGGATGCTGAGTAAGGAATTAAAGGAAATGACGGCAAACCAACTGATCAAAAGAACAGTGATAGATGATACTCCTGTAAGTATTGAATATACTTCCACTGAATACTGCCAGTCTTTTGGTGGTATCATCCTGGAAATGATCAGGTGGGGCAAAAGCCACAGGCAACGCTTGAAGGGAACTGCTGATTAGCTCAATGGCTAACAATTTTTATCGATACAAAGTTCCATGATCTTAAAAGAACGAGACTAACCAAATCTATCTTTGTGTTAGCCAAATTGACTTAGAGAAAATATCTTATTGAGATCAATTTTATCGGGCCGAATGAAAATTGTATTTTTCAAAAAAAAACGGCAGATAAATTAAGCACAGCTTAATGCGCCAAACACCCTATAAGAAACATATGAATAAAACATTTTTAACTTTTCTTTTAACTTTTTTTACGGCAGTAGTTTTTGGACAAAAAAACAGGCCAAATGAAACCGATAAAAGCAAACCCTTTGTTTTGGGGCGAATAGAAGAAATCCAATCAAAAGCGCTTGCGGAAAAGAGAACTTTGAATATATACCTTCCTGAAGGCTATAACCAAAACGATACCACAAAATATCCGGTAATTTATCTGCTTGATGGTTCTGCAGATGAAGATTTCATCCATATTGTAGGACTTGTGCAGTTTAACAGTTTCGAATGGGTAAATCAGTTACCTAAATCAATTGTGGTGGGCATTGCCACTGTAGATCGTAAACGGGATTTTACTTTCCCTACCACAATCGGGGGCGACAAGAAAAGATATCCTACAACAGGCCATTCGGATAAATTTATTTCGTTCATTGAAAAAGAGCTTCAACCCTATATTCAGGCAAAATATAAAACGGATGCGAACAAAACCCTTATTGGCCAATCTTTAGGCGGTTTGCTGGCCACTGAAATCCTGATTAAAAGACCTGCACTTTTTAATAAATACATTATCATTAGTCCCAGTTTATGGTGGGATAATGCTTCGTTGTTGAATCAGGATTCCGAAATAAAGGAAAATACGTTTAAGCAACAAACGGATGTTTACATTGGTGTAGGTAAAGAAGGCCTTACGCCAACTGAAATACCCAGGGTGATGGAAGTGGATGCAAATTTATTGACCGAAAAAATAAAAGGTTTCAAGAACAAAAACGTAAAAGTATATTTTGATTTTTTACCACAGGAGAACCATGCAACGATTATGCATCAGGCGGTATCCAATTCTTTTAAATTTCTATACCCGGCAGCGAAAAAAGAATAGGGTTTAAAAAAAATATCCAACACTTGTGGATACAAAACCGATATACAAAACGATGCTACTAAAACGTTAAAATTAAGGTTTTTGATTAAAAAAGCAATAAAATTTTTTAATTCAAAAAAATAAACGTTAATTAGACATTTATTTATTGTTATGAGCACAGCAAACTATGTAATTGGAGTGGATTACGGGACAGATTCTGTCCGGTCAGTTCTAGTCGATACCGCAAACGGAAAGGAAATAGCATCGTCTGTTTTTCTTTATCCAAGATGGCAGAAAGGTTTATATTGTAAACCGGCTGTTAATCAGTTCCGCCAGCATCCGTTAGATTATATTGAAGGTTTAACACACACTATAAAAGATTGTTTAACAAAAGCAGGTGGTGCCGATATAGCGCATCTGGTAAAGGGAATTTCGGTTGATACAACCGGATCAAGTCCGGTGGCTGTTGATGCAACGGGTACTCCCCTTGCCCTGACCAAAGGTTTTGAAGAAAATCCAAATGCCATGTTTGTGCTTTGGAAAGACCATACATCAGTTAAAGAAGCTGCAGAAATTAATGAACACGCTACTAAATTTAGTACCAATTACCTTAAATATGTAGGCGGCATTTATTCATCAGAATGGTTCTGGTCTAAATTATTACACATATTAAGGGTTGATTCGACTATTAAAAAAGGCGCGGCATCATGGGTAGAACATTGCGACTGGGTTCCGTTTTTACTTTGTGGTGGAAACGACATTACCACAATGAAACGCAGCCGTTGTGCCGCCGGGCATAAAGCACTTTGGGCAGAAGAGTTTAACGGCTTACCTCCTGAAGATTTCTTTAGCAGTCTCGATCCGCTTTTAGCAGGCTTTAGAGATAAATTATTCACCGATACCTATACTTCTGATGTTTCTGCTGGAACATTGAGCGAAGAATGGGCGACTAAACTTGGCTTAAGCACAGATGTGGTAGTTGGTGTTGGTGCATTTGATGCACACATGGGTGCGGTTGGCGGACAGATTGAGCCATACTACCTGAGTAAAGTAATGGGTACAAGTACCTGCGATATCTTGGTTGCACCCAATCAGGATTTACATGGAAAATTGATTAATGGGATCTGTGGACAGGTTAATGGCTCGGTAATTCCGGGTATGGCAGGTTTAGAGGCCGGACAATCTGCTTTCGGTGATGTTTATGCCTGGTTCAAAAATTTAATCAGCTGGCCATTAAACCATTTACTTACTGAATCTGATGTAATTGATGAAGCTACAGCTACTGCATTAAAGGCAGAGCTCGAAGGAAAAATAATCGCCAATTTAAGCAAGCAGGCTGATGCTTTACCAGAGGGCGACTACGCCGAACTGGCTATAGATTGGTTGAACGGCCGTAGAACACCAGATGCAAATCAGGAACTTAAAGGTGCCATAACGGGTTTAGGTTTAGGAACCGATGCACCACGGTTTTTCCGTGCCTTAGCTGCTGCTACCTGTTTTGGTGCAAAAGCTATTGTAGATCGTTTTAAAGAACAGGGCGTTCCGGTAAAAGGAATTATCGGTATTGGTGGCGTAGCAAAAAAATCGGCTTATATTATGCAAATGATGGCGGATGTATTGGAAATGCCCATTAGAATCCATCGTTTTGAGCATACCTGTGCATTAGGTGCGGCGATGTTCGCTGCCGTAGCAGCAGGTGTTTATCCAAATATCGAAGCAGCAATGGCGGCCATGGGAACAGGCTTTGAGAAAGAATATAAGCCAAATATTAAAAAACAAAAACTTTACCGCCAGCATTACCAACAATATTTGGGGCTAGGCAGGTACCTGGAAAAATACAATAAAAAAGATGTAAAACCTTATTTATCATGAGCAACTATCAAGATATAAAAGAGCAGGCTTACCTGGCCAACATGCAGTTGCCCAAATTAGGGCTGGTACTTTTTACCTTCGGCAATGTGAGTGCTGCAGATCGATCAAAAGGTGTTTTTGCCATTAAACCAAGCGGTGTACCTTACGAAGATTTGTCGCCGGAGAAAATGGTGATTGTAGATTTTGAAGGAAATACTGTTGAAGGGAGTTTACGTCCCTCGTCGGATACTAAAACCCATGCTGTTTTATATAAACACTGGGCAGAAATTGGCGGGATTGTACATACACATTCTACTTATGGCACAGCCTGGGCACAGGCGCAAAGGGCAATTCCAATTTTCGGAACTACCCATGCAGACCATTTAACGGTAGATATTCCTTGTGCTCCACCAATGGCTGATGAAATGATCAAAGGGAATTATGAGTACGAAACTGGTTTTCAGATCATGAACCATTTTGAAAGTTTGGGTTTAAGCTATAAAGAAGTCGAGATGATTTTGGTGGGTAACCACGCTCCTTTTACCTGGGGAAAAACAGCCGGGAAAGCCGTTTATAACAGTGCGGTTTTAGAAACTGTGGCACAAATGGCTTTGTTAACCGAACAGATCAATCCGCAGGCACCAAAACTAAAAGATTCGTTGATAGAGAAACATTACGAGCGTAAACATGGTGATGGTGCTTATTATGGACAGAAGTGAGTTTAGCTGGGGGTCTTGAGTTTGTTTGCATAAATTAAGGGTTTTGGAAAGCAAGTACAGTGGTGCTTAGGAAAAGAAAGCCCCGCCATTCGCTATAGCTCCGATAGAAAAAATCGGAGGCTGCCGCTGCTGTCGGGTTTAAGTTATTAAGGTTTACCTAAGTAATCGACCATGGAGGGAGTAGTAAACCTCACAGGTTTTAAAAACCTGTGAGGTTTGAATAGAATATAAATTAAAAATAACATAAATAGTAATGATTGATTTAAAAAAATTACAAGTTTGGTTTATTACAGGTACGCAACATTTGTACGGTGAAGAAACCTTAAAACAAGTAGCGGAGCACGCGCAACAAGTGGCCGATTCGTTAAACCAGAACGGAAGTATTTCTGTTTCGGTAGTGTACAAGCCGATTGTAAAAACAACCGAAGAGATTTTTGAAACCCTACAACAAGCCAATATTGATGAGAACTGTATCGGCGTAATTACCTGGATGCATACCTTCTCTCCTGCTAAAATGTGGATCAGGGGCTTAAATGTTTTGCAGAAACCATTATTGCACTTACATACGCAGTTTAATCGCGATATTCCATGGAATACCATTGATATGGATTTCATGAACCTGAATCAAAGTGCACACGGCGACCGTGAATTTGGTTTTATGGTTTCGCGCATGCGTAAAGACCGTAAGGTAGTTGTTGGTCATTGGCAGGATGAAGAAGTAGCTAAACAGATTGATACCTGGTGTAGGGCTGCTGCCGGATGGCACGATTGGCAAGGTGCTAAATTCGCCCGTTTTGGCGATAATATGCGTTATGTGGCCGTTACCGATGGCGATAAGGTAGAAGCTGAAATGAAATTTGGTTTCGCGGTAAACACCTATGGTATAGGTGATTTAGCAGCGGTAATTAATGGAATAAGTGAGGCGTCTATTCAAACGTTATTAAAAGAATATGAAGAGACTTACGAGATGGCTGCTGATTTAAAAGTTGGTGGTGCAAGGCATTCATCTGTTTACGAAGCGGCTAAAATCGAACTGGGTTTAAGAAAATTCCTGGAAGACGGAGGTTTTAAAGGTTTCTCTGATACTTTTGAGGATCTACATGGTATGATCCAGTTACCAGGGATTGCAGCACAACGTTTAATGGCCGATGGTTATGGCTTTGCGGGTGAAGGCGACTGGAAAACAGCAGCTTTGGTACGTGCCTGTAAAGTAATGGGTGCTGGTTTAGCTGGTGGAAATGCATTTATGGAAGATTATACTTATCACTTCGATCCGGCAAATTCGATGGTTTTAGGCTCACACATGCTTGAGGTTGATGCTTCATTGGCAAGTGGTAAAGCGAGTTTAGAGGTTCACCCACTGGGTATTGGCGGCAAAGCAGATCCTGCGCGTTTGGTTTTTAACGTTGCTGGTGGCGATGCTTTAAATGCATCTTTAATAGATATGGGCAACCGTTTCCGTTTATTGGTGAACGAAGTAAAAGCTGTTGAAGCTGAACATGATTTACCAAACTTACCGGTAGCCCGAGTATTGTGGAAACCACTACCTGATATGAAAACGGGTTGTGCAGCATGGATTTATGCTGGTGGTGCCCACCATACCGCTTATAGCCAGAATTTAACTACCGAACATTTATTAGATTTTGCGAATATTGCCGGCTTAGAATATGTAAATATCGGTGCCGATACCAAAATCAATCAATTCAGGAATGAATTGCATTGGAATGAGGTTTTTTATAAATAATTTCAATAAGGCATTCACAATGCAAAAAGCCGATAATCTTATGGTTACCGGCTTTTTTATGCGATCGTAATCCTTTGATCGTCTTCCTGAACCCGATAGCTATCGGGTTGTTTCAGGATCTTTTAGGAACACTAAGCAGGATAGGTACTGAAACAAGTATCATTGAAAGATTTCAATAAAAAAATCGTCATCCGATAGCTATCGGATGCGAGGAGGAACGACGAAGCAATCTTTCTTGCAACTAATCTTGGCTAAAAAGATTGCTTTCCCGAAGGTCGGGACAGGCTGTCGGCTTAAAAGCCTTCTCGCATCCGATAGCTATCGGAATACGATAATTGAGTAGATTTAGTTCAGGATCTTTTAGTAGGACTATTGTATGTAATAGATGCTGAAATAAATTCAGCATGACGCCCAAGGTAAAAGTATGGCTAAAGTTTAATTTCCCATACTAACCATCGCTTTAATCACCCCATTCTTTGGATCTAACCAGCTTTCAAATTCATCTTTTACTTCCTCAAATTTAACCTGATGCGTAATATAGTTGGTAGGATTAACCAAACCCGCTTTCATCGATTTGATTACATGTTCAAAATCTTCAATTGTGGCATTTCTACTGCTCATTAATGTCGATTCACGCTTGTGAAACTCAGGGTGGTTAAAAATTAAATCTCCTTTTTGCAAGCCGATTAAAACGAATCTTGCTCCATGTGCCATATAGTTTATAGCGTTGTTAATGGCCTTCTGATTACCTGTAGCATCGATTACAACTGTTGGCATATCGCCATTGGTAATATCGCTCAATTGCTGCACTACATCAGGCTGAATTGCATTAACTACATGGGCAACCTTTAATTTATCTTTACAGAAAGCCAGGCGGTCTTCGTTAATATCTAAAGCGATTACATTGGCCCCGGCAATTCTGGCGAATTCCATTGTGCCCAAACCAATTGGCCCTGCACCAATAACAAGAACAAATTCTCCAGGCTGAACATCTGCCCTGCGAACACCATGTGCACCGATAGCTAAAGGTTCAACTAAAGCGAGTTCATCATAACTCAAGCTCTCGCCATGTAAAAGTGTTCTGGATGGAACCTGTAAATATTCGCGCATACCACCATCAACATGTACACCGCAAACCTGCATTTTAACACAGCAGTTTGGTTTGCTCATTCGGCAGGCAATACATTCGCCACAATTAAAATAGGGAATAAAAGTAACAGCCTCTCCTATTTTGAAACCATCGGTTCCATCAGCCTCAACCAATTCGCCAGATAACTCGTGACCTAAAACTCTTGGGTAATTAAAGAAAGGTTGTGTGCCCTCAAAGGCATGTAAATCGGTTCCACAGATACCGATTCTTTTAATTTTTATAATGGCATGGTCTTTTTTAAGCTCAGGTTTTTCTGTTTCTGAATATTCGAAAGTTCCAGGTGTTGTACAGGTAAGGGTTTTCATTTTAAATTTATTTATTGTCAGTCTGAGCCCGTCGAAGACCATCAATAGTCCTTCGACAGGCTCAGGATGACATAATCTCGTAATTATTTAAGCGTTCGCCAAAGCTCTGTCTAAATGAACGTAACCACCATCAACATGGATAATCTGTCCGGTGGTATGACTTGATTTGTTAGACATTAAAAAGGCTGTCATGTTTGCAATTTCTTCTGCGGTTGTCATTCTATTTTCCAATGGAATTTTTGAAGTGATCTCTTTTAGTTTTTCTTCCGCATTATCCAAAGTCTCTATCCAGGTTTCGTAAGCAGGTGTCCAGCATTCGGCAACCACAACTGCATTTACACGAATGCCATATTTTAATAATTCAACAGCCCACTCGCGCGTTAATGCATTTCTACCACCATTTGCGGCAGCATAGGCCGAGGTATTCCCCTGTCCGGTTTCAGCCGTTTTTGAAGTGATGTTCACAATTGCACCTTTGCTTTTAATTAACTCGGGCAAGGCATGGTGTGCCATCAGGTAATAATGCACTACATTTTTATGTAATGAAGCCATAAAGTCTTTATAATTTCCACTTTCTAAGCCTACCCCATCATTAACACCCGCATTATTGACTAAACCATCTATCCGGCCAAATTTAGCCACGATTTCTTTAACTACTTTTTCGCAATCATCCGGATTGGAAAGTTCGGCAACAAATTGTTCTGCCTGTTTGCCTTGTGCAACAATTTCATCAACTACTTTTTGGTTATCTGCTGCTTTTCTACCTACGATTACGGCAATTGCATTTTCTTTAGCAAATACTTCTGCAATGCTTCTACCAATGCCTTTTGCAGCGCCGGTAATGATAATAACTTTTTCTTTTAATTGTAAATCCATTTTTTACTAATTTTATATTGATCGTCACCCTGAATTCATTTCAGGGTCTTTTTTAGCTAGATGCTGAAATAAATTCAGCATGACGAAGTGACTAAACCTTAGCCTATTATTTAATCATATTAATTATATCCGCTTTTCTTGATTCCGGCAATACTTTTAAATCTATTAATTTCCCATCTTTTAAAGTGCCTTCAACGGTGGTTTGGTAAGGTGCATATAGTTTGAAATGTACATCCCATTCTTTAGGCCATGCAGGGTAAAGATAAATCTTTTTTCCGTCTACCTGCATCAGCATTTCCTGTAAACCGATCATACCGGAGCCGCCCCAATTATGGTCCGGTGCCCAGTCGAAGCCAGGTCCCCAGAATGCGGTGAATCTCCTCCCTGAGTCTTTTAACTTTGTGGTGGTTAATTTTGCAGCATCTTCTGTTAAACCTAATCTTGCTGCAAAAATATTGTCCTGTTTCCAGCCGATATAACTGCGGAATTTCAATACATCAGTGTCGTATTTGAAGGTATTGATGGCGGTATCTAAACCAGGTTTACCAATTCCATAAATTCCCCAGGGATAAACAGAATACAACTGTGGGCTTTCGGTATTGTTAATGCGCTCCCAAAGTTTTGCAGGAGCAATTGTTGCGCGATCTCCGAACGTTCTAAAACTGATAGGTGGAATGGTTTTTTGCATGGTTTTCCATTCTGATTTTTGCTTTTCAGATAAATTGGGATGCTCCAGAAGTCGTTCTAAAACGGTTTTTAACGCCGCAATGGTTGAGGTGGCGTTATAGGCCATTTTGTAGGTTTCAGCACCAGACCCAGGATACAAAACCAAATGTCCATCGGCATCTAAAGCTTTTGCTCCGCGTTGTTTGGCTAAATAAGTGTAGTGTTCTTTGAAAAAGGTAAGTGAACTTTCAATCAAGGGAAGATATTTTTCAATGTTATTGCCATTATACCTTTCTGTTTCCAAAATCATCATACAAAACTCTAAAACGGTATCCCATTCATACTCTAACCAGGCATTGTATTCCATGCCTTTGTTAAAATCGGCAGGACGTTTCCAGCCATATTCTGCTGGATTTGGTAATCCAAAATTTTCCAATTGCTCCGTAAAACTGGCGCCATTATGTCCCCAGGCAGCTTCCGTTCTGGTTTCAGCATTTTTTAACAAATCCAGATAGAAATCGAACTGGGGTTTCATCATTTCAAAATCGCCGCTTTTTAACATCGGCCAATAAACTAAACGTTGGTTTTGTGCGGTGTGCGTGCCACCACCCCAATTCCTGAAATCGGGTGTATATTTCAGCGCCGTATCAGTAAGTTGCGGATCGAAGGTAAATAAACCGCCATTAAATTTCGTGGGGTATTTGCCAAAGGCATTGCAGCCCAACATATACCTGAATAACTGATAATTTTTAGCCGATTGATTGGCTGATTCATCTTTCGAATTGATGTAGATGAAACTCTTTTCAAAGTAATCATTCCACCATTTTATACTGGATTTATGATTGTTATTGATTTTTAATGAAGTTAACTGTTTTTCCCAATCAGAAATTGATTCAGTTTTAACTGTATGTAAAGCAATAGTAATATGGCTTGAACGCGAAGGTTTTTTACTTTTCAAGGTCCAGGCTTTAAAAGGTGTACTTAAATAGATACCTTCATCATTCCCTGCCGGAAGCAGGTTATCTCCATGCATTGAGCCGCCAAAAATCAGGTTTTTTAGCGGATTGAACAATTCGGCCTTTCTATCATCGAGACCTTGCTGTTTCACTGTAATATCGAATACAGTTTCGGGTTTATTTTGATGGTAAAATTGAACGGTATTGTTTTTAAAAGAAATTTCATCTTTAAGGGTTTTTACAATGCCCTGGGGCGCCCATTTATACGAATTTTGGTTGTTCTCTTTGCCTTTTGTAATGCGGTCTTCAAAGCGCCAGCTTTCGTAACTGGCCTCTGTTATGGTATTTTGGCTGGATTTAATGTCTAAATGGATAACCGGATTAAAAACATCTACCCAAACGTTGATTTTTGTACTTAATTTACCATTTGAGCCTGAGATCTGGGCATAACCATCTTTTAAGATCAGTTCTTGTTTAAATGATTGCCCCTGGAAAGGGTTTGGGGATAATTTGAGTTTTACACGACCAAGTTTAAGCAAGGTATTATTCTCGTCGAAGGTGCCGCTTTTGGATAGATAGAGGTAAACATTACCATTTTCTACCCAGAGGTTAAGGCCGATATCGCCGCCACCTACAGGCATGGAGGCTGATGAATTAAGGCTTTGGGTATTCCAAACCACGTTATATGAGGCTTTTTCCTGTGAAAAAACATTTGAGGTGAGGAAACACAAAGACAAGGAGAACACCAGGGAAAGCTTGAGGTTTTTTGACCATGTAAGATATATAAGGGCATTAAAGCCAATAAGCCATATACTTAGTGTGCTTTGTACCTTTGTGGTTAATGTTTTTTGGCGTGTGGTATTTGACCACCTAAGGCAGCTGAGGGCACCTGAGGCATGGTTTGAAAATTCGAGCCATATAAGGCATATCAGAACATTTAAGTTCCTAAATAAAATACTTAGTGGCTTCGTGGTTAAATTCATTTTAAAATTACTAATTCTCCCAATCATCGGTGCGGAATGAGGAAACAGGTAATCCGTCGTTCCCAAATAAATCGCCGGTTACAAAATCTTTAAAGGCATAGCGAACAGCCACCGGTACTTTAACCTGCTCTGCGGAAACGGTGATGCTACTTCCTGTTATAGCGGCTTTCGCGGGATAAAATTTATGGTCTGCTGCTGCTACTTCAAATAAGGCCAAATCTTTGCCAAATGAAGTTAAGCCATTTGTTACATTTTGGAACTTGATAACCGCTTTATTTTTATCGATGTTCAAAGATTCATAGTTAGGACTTAATGCACCAAAACCTTTTATACCATAAGTTTGAGATAAGGCCAGGTAAGCCAAACGTGTTCCACCCTGTTTTTTGTTTGCGGGATGAATTGATTTTTCCTCACCAATATCCATTAAAACTGCCATCCCTGAATTTGGAATTTTAGTTAGGGATTTACGTTGTGCATCCCGTAAAAAGGCCGAGTTAAACTTGCCGCCAACATGATAAGGTGGCAATTGGGCATAGTTGTAGGGCGCAATCTGAGCATAATAGAAAGGAAAATCACCATTATCCCAATTTTTTCTCCAGGAAGAAACCATCGCAGGGAATAAATCTTCGTAGCGGTCTGGACGTTCATAATTCGATTCGCCCTGATACCAGATGGCGCCTTTTATGCCATAACCGATTACAGGATAAAGCATGCCATTGTATAAAGTTGTGGGCGTTCTGCTTACTTCTTTTATGCTGTCGGTTTTTGAAGGAATTTTAACCTCAGGGAATGCTTTTAAATCCTCGGGCGACATCCAGGCTTCAATTGTAGAACCGCCGTAACTATCGTTGATGATCCCGATGGGAACATTTAACATCTCGCTTAATAAGGAGCCAAAGTAATAAGCGGTTGCGCTAAAATTGGCAACGGTTTCAGGGGCAGCTGATTTCCATTGAGACGCTTTGCTGTTTTCTTGTCGTTCTGTGATGGAAGAACGCGGAACAGTATAAAGCCTGATGTTTTTATTGGTAGATTTTAGAATGGCCTCATTTGAACCAATTATCGGCTGACTTTTAAAGCCTTTCATAGGCATTTCCATGTTCGATTGGCCACCACAGAACCAAACTTCACCAATTAAAATGTCGGTCAGGACAAGTTTTTCACCATCGTTTAATTCAATATGATATGGCCCCCCGGCTGAAGGGGTAGCAATTTTTATTTTCCATTTACCAGCCTGATCAGTAATAACGGTATAGTGCTGTTTGTTCCAGGAGGTATTGATTTTTACCTTGGCAGCGGGTTTGGCCCAGCCCCATATGGCAACATTGCTTTGTTGTTGTAACACCATGTGATCGGTAAAAATCGATGCAGGCTTTACCGTGGCTGATGCAATGAGGCAACAAGTGAGGTTTAAGAATATAAAGAGTTTTAGTTTCATTGTTTTTATTAAATATTTGCTCAATAAGTGGCTATTGTAATAGTTATCGTCATTTCGAGCGGACCCGATAGCTATCGGGTGCAACGTAGTCGAGAAATCTATTATAGATCTCTCCGTTTCGCTGTGCTTCAGTCGAGATGACGATTAAAGTGACCTTATCTATTCACCGGCAGCCATACTGACATTTCTGAATGGCCGCGGTTTCCCCAGGCAAAGTATGGCACCAGTTTAATTTCTGTTGTTGTATTTTTATCTTCAATGGGCCTGTACAACACATTTTTCCAGTTGTTTGTCGTTACCATTTTTGCATTTCCTACCAAACTCATCATTGCAGCGCCATCAATGTTAATGGGTTTGACCTCAAATTTAGTTGAAGCCGGAATAAAAGCATTAAAAATACTTTTACCAGGTAAATCTGTCGATTCCAGGCAGTAAACAATTGGTCCGCGTTTTACCGCTACCTGATTCCTGTTTTCTTCAACCAAGGGATTGGCTTCAATCAAAGTGGCATCCATAGGGAGATTTAATTCAATTACATCACCTTTTTTCCAAACGCGGCTGATTTCTGCATAAGTTCCGGAAATGGCTTTAACATTTTCAGTTTTTCCATTGATTGTGATCTGTGCATCATGTGTCCACGACGGGATTCTCAAAAATAATGAATAAGCTTTATTCCCTATTTCCTTAATGCTGATTTTGATCTTCCCATCCCAGGGATAATTGGTTTCCTGGGATAAAGAAATTTTCTGACCATTAGTTAATGTTGTATTTAGGTTATTACCGCCATACAAATTGAACCACAATCCTTTATCTGAAGTACTGTAGGCATAATCACTAACTTCTGCAATGGTTCTGACTACGTTTGGCGGGCAGCAATTGGATAATGCAATATAAGGCACCCTATCTTTCGACCAGCGTTGTTTAAACGGTAAATCGTCCGATTGCGCCAAAGGATTGGTGTATAAAAAGTTTTTTCCATCCAAACTAATTCCAGACAGAACGCTATTGTGTAAAGCCAGTTCCATTACATCAGCATATTTTGCATCGCCTGTAATCTGCAACATACGCCAGTTCCAAAGTACGTTACCAATGTTGGCGCAGGTTTCGTTATGTGCAGTAAAATTGGGCAATTGAAAATCGCGGCCAAAAGCCTGGTGAATTTTCTGCACATCGGCCGGATTATAGGATGTGCCATCGGGCGAAGTACCGTCGTAAAGTGAACCGCAACCTCCTGTAATGTACATTTTGTGCTGATTGACATCATCCCACATTAAATTTAAAGTATTTAATAGCGAATCTTTACCTGTTTCGGCATATAAATCAGCCACACCGGCATAAAGGTAGTTGGCACGAACGGCATGGCCCATGGCTTTCGTTTGTTGTAGAAAAGGAATGCGATCCTGGTTATCATCTGTTCCATCATCAATTTTACCTTTGATGGCGATTAAATGCTGCGCCAGTTCTAAATACCGGGGATCTTTTGTGGTGCGGTACATTTCTACAACGCCCATGTAATGCGATGGACATATCGCATTTCTTGCTAATGTTGGCGAAGCAGATTTGTAGAAATTATACAGATAATCTGTTGCTTTTTTAGCAATGTTAAGCAAAGTAGTTTTTCCGGTTGCACGGTAATGGATGCAGCCAGCCGTCATTAAATGGCCTATATTGTATGATTCGAAGCTCAACCGATCCTGAAACTGGTTTTTAGAGCCTGTTTTGCGCTGCTCAATCATTGCTTTGGTATAAATGTAACCATCGTTGCGTTGTGATTTACCGATTACCACAATGGCTTTATCCATCATTTCATTCAGCTTTGGATTTTTGGTTGAAGCATATAAAACAGCTACAGCCTCCAACGTTTTGTAATAATCGCCATCATGGAAAGACGGACCAGCATGCGAACCCGTATCTAAACCTGCTGCAATTTTGAAATTTTCAAAAGCGTGACTGATCTTGGGATCGTTATAAATGGCCCACATATTGGGTACCATAGTTTCGGTAGCCACCTTAAAGCGGTCGGCCCAAAATCCTGTTGTCCAGCTTACATCCGTCATATTGATGCTGTGCAATTTCGCATAAGGCGAATTTGACGTATTAACCAAAGCCCTGTCTTGTGCTTTAGCGCTTAACGTTAGAAAAAGCGCTGTGCAAATAATTACCTGAAGTCGTAAAGTCTGCAGGAGAAAATTTTCGGTTATATGAGGTAGCTTTTTCATTATTTTTTAGTTTTTAACCAGGAAATGTTTCTGATTTTAATGTTATTAATCTAATTTATTACCAAGAGTCCTTAGGTTCTGAAGCGTAGGTAATGGCCTGATCATCATTTTCTTTGTATTTTTCTTTAGGATTTTTGCGGAACCTAATAACGTTGTTGTTTCAGTTCTCACTCCTGTTAAAAGATCAAATACAGTCTCGGTTGTTGCATTTTGCCCATCATAAACTACGCTAGAGACTTTAATCAACTGAAAAGTTCCATTTTTGTAGATGAATTTATACTCAAAGCGAACATCATTTTTTTCGGTGTTCATTAATAAAAATCCGTTTTCAATAAAAAAATAAGGGATTTGATTTTTAGCATGTACACCGTTTACATATTTGGGTTCAATTACATCAGTTGAAGAGAAAACCATTTTAAATTTCTTATTTGGCTGTAATAAAAATATTTGTAACCTTAATGGGACCGTTGTATCGATCGTATCCATCGTAATTACGGTTTTGTCGATCAAACCATCTTTATTTAAATCGCCCTTTTCTAACCTGATCTGTACATTAAAATTATCCTTCACCTTCTTTTGTTGAGCGTAAACAATAGTTTGGGTAAAAGCCAGAATTAACACAATTATTTTTTTCATTTATTTTGAAATATTAAATTCCGATTACTCTTCCACTTGTATCACCACTGGCCCTAATAATCCTGCAGGATTTAAAGGTTTGCCTTCCAATCGGAAAGGTGCAGTTGTTTTGGTCATTCTTTTATTTTCCGGCAATTTGCTATCGCCTATTAAACGGTTAGCCCAGGTATTTGTCACTTCAATGGTAATTTGGTTCTCGCCTTTTTTAATGGCTTTACTAATTTCTAAACGGTACGGAGCAGTCCACAAAGTACCGCAGTTTATTCCATTGATTTTTACTTCGGCAATACTGGAGAATTCGCCTAAATCAAGCCAGATTTTATCTTTAAGCTCTCCGTTAAAGTTGAAGGTTTTGGTATAAACTGCAGTTCCTGAATAATATTTAACCAAGCTATCGGCATTTAATGTCCAATCGGTTAAGTCGTTAAAAATGACAGGTTTTGAAGGGCCAGCATAAGCCGTATCGAATTTCGCTTGCCAGGTTTTGGAAATATCCTGAATGGTTTTGAAGCTTAACCAGTTGTTACCACTATTAAATTGAGTTTTAGGAGTTTCCTTTTCGAAGAGAAAAAATAAACTTTGATTAGGAGCGATTTTATAAGTAAAGACCGTTCGCTCCCCTTCATTAGACCAATTATTAATGTCAGTTAACTTATCGGAAACAGCATCATAAACTTGTGGTATTTTATGGGTTACACGAAATGAAAACCTAAAATTTCTTTCTTTAGCCTCTTGATTGGAAATAAAATAGATATCCTTTTTATCAGTTTTCCTGTGAGTATAAGCGACTTTTTTTGCATAAGTAATTGGCTTACTGTTCGGGTTAGTTTCCGTTGCATAAAGATCTGGTTCAATTCCTACAAGTTTAAAATTATCGGCTTTAAAAGGAGCTTTAAACAGATTGCCTTTATCCATTACTTTCGTTAAAACAGGATGATTATCATTATTTATCTCATGAAAATTATTCTTCCAGATTTCATCCACTGCAGAGTTAAATGCAGACTTACTAACTTTCTGTAAACCAATTTGATATAAAGGTTTGTCTGCTACAATCACATTAGCTCCCGCTATGATTAATTTAAATATTTTTTTTACAGTTGTATAACTCATATACTGATAATTCGGGTTCATTTTCATGGTACCCGGTATTACCAAAACTTTATAAGATGCCCCACTTTCGAAAACAACATTACCGTCTTTTACAGTAGCCGTACTCAACACATCGGGATTAAAACTATCGTAAGCATACCCACGTAATGGGTTTACCCAATTTTCTGGATCGGCCATATTTGCAGAATGGGTAACACCAGCCGGAATCTGCCTCAACGGCTCTCCAACATTTGCGAGGCGTTTCTTTTCAGCTTCCACTACATCTGCACCAAAAATACCGGGCAAGGTTTCTATTAGCCTATCTGGTAAAACAGAACGGCGTGGTAATTCTTCACCCGTAAAAACGGCGACATCTACAACAGGTTTTCCTTGCTGTAACAAGCTTTGCGTTCTTTCTGCATAATCTATCCATGCTTTACCAGCCTTCCACCAGGTTTGGTCGCGTTGGAAATACAGGCCAACACCATCTAAGGTCATTCCGGGTTTCCGATCTGTCCAGGGATTATGTGTAAAAACGTGATACACCAATTTATTGATCCCTAAAGCATAATTACGGTCCTGTAAAGTTTTCATATTGGCCGGACTTTCGTTCCAGTCCATTCTAACGGTGGTAAAAGCCTCGGCCTGGATGATGTTTTTACCATAAATATGTGCTCCAGAAATGGCATCCAACATATCATTTGGTTTGTCATGCGTAGGGCTATTTAACCAAAATTCGCCCATGGGCACATCAACCGTTTTGTAATGCATCAATCCATCACTCATCATGGTAGGTGCAATGCTTTCAGCCGTAAAAGTTACGCCCTGATCCTTTGCCAGTTTAGCCAGCGTTTTATAAAACTGATCGACAACCAATTCTGAAATCGTTTTTCTAACATCGTAAAGGAAACTTTCGGACACGGATACATTCTCTACAGGCAATCCGGTCATGATCGGTAAATAAGGTGTTAAATCGTAACCTCTTCGCTTTAAAAATTCTGCTTTAAATACCGGCGACCAATTCTGGCTTCCGCATTCCCAACTATCTACATGGAAAATGCTTAATACTTTTTTCGCTATTTCCGGCCCACCATGTTTTAAAGCTTCACCATACCAATTCTCGAACTGTAATTTTACCGCTTCCGGATTAAATTTGTCGCATTCTAAGCCCTTTCCACCGCCGCCTGTTGCATTGGTATGCCCTGTTGAAGTATGACCGATCCGTAAAATTGTCCAGTTTCCTTTTGGCGCTGTCCAGTTTAAGGTTCCATCCGGGTTTAATTTACCCGTTAGGTTAATGATCTTATTCAAGGGCACACAAAGGTTTTTGGCAATTTCTGCTTCAGTGCTTCTCTTACTGATCCGCCAAACTGAACCATTTTTGCCTTCGAACTGATTGAGCCGTGCTTCGGAAGATAATTCGAGATTCACGAGCTTTAATGATGGCTTCCATTTGGCTGCATCTAAATCCTCTGAACCTGGATCGGATCCCTTTTTATCATAAATAAACCTGAAAAACTTAGCGGTGGTAGGTACAATGGAATGGGTAACATCTTCATCGGTATCCTGCCAGCCATGACGGGGCGCTTCCAATCTCCTTATAGATCGGAAATTTTTTCCATCATCACTTACCTCGATAGCCAAACGTTGTGCCTGATAGTTATTTCCGCTTACTTTAATGGTCACCGTTCTGCAGGTGAAAGGTTTTTCAAATTCGTATTGAATATAACATGGCTCATTTGAACCGAAGTTTTTTTTATTCCCTGGTTGCACTAAACCTGCGGCATCGGCACCATTGCTGGTTGTAATTTTCGGAATAACGGTTCGTGTTGAAATGCTTTCACCAATTGGTGAAGGGTAAGCGTAAACGGCAATATCTTTATAATAATTTTCTTTTGATTCTGGTTGAGGTAAAATGATCTTAGTAGCTGTATTACTGATATTTATTTTAGACCAAACTACTTTCTGCATCGAAAATTCAGGCTTTATCCATGGGCCACCTGCTAAAGCAAAACCATCACTCACATGCATACCTAGTTTCAGATCTAACCGTTTGGCCTCACTCATGGCAAATTCAACCATTTGCCACCATTCGGGTGTAAGTTGAACTGCGGGGGTCGAATAAACAGGTATTTTATCTGGCCCTTGGATGCTCATTAAATAAGCACCTGCAATACCATTCGATTTCATGGCTTCAAGATCGGCTGTAATGCCTGCTTTTGAAACCGCACCTTTTACCCAATACCAAAATACCCAAGGTTTTGCACTTTCGTTCTGTTGTGCACCGGCAATTGATGCAAAGCAAAAGCAAAACAACAGAATGAATATTAAAATCTTGCTAAACCTAAATCTCATTTTTTTATTTTCTTGTAAATACCAAAGGTGGCTTTCAACCTGCGAAACAATCTTTATTCGAGAATAGATTGCCACGTCGTTCCTCCCCGCATCCGATAGCTATCAGATGACGTTAAATTTTATTTGTGTGCGATTTTATAGCCTCTTAATCCGAAATAAAGAACGAATACAAAACAAATCAATGGGATGCTATAGCCGATCTGGATATTATCTCCATACATATCGATTAAACTTCCCATGCCGAATGGCAAAATTGCCCCACCTACAATCGACATAATCAACCAAGAAGAACCTGGTTTTGTATCGTCGCCGATTCCATCAATTCCTAATGCAAAAATGGTTGGAAACATAATTGACATAAAGAATCCGATAGCACCCAAAGCATAAACCACATAAGACCCTTTACCTAAAATGGCAATTAAACACAAGATTATTGATATCAAGGCATAAATCGCAAGCAATTTATTTGAAGATATGAACTGTAAGAGCGCCGTTCCAGCGAAGCGGCCGGCAGTAAATAAAAATCCATAAACAACCAAATATGATGCAGCTGTTTTTTCATCAAAGCCACCGCCCTGTTGTGCCATTCTAATAAAAAAACTGGTTACGCAAACCTGTGCACCTACATAGAAAAACTGAGCAATGACAGCCCACCTAAGGTGTTTATGGCGTAGTGAGCCAAAAAAACTCCCTTTAGCCTCACCATCTATACTTTTTGTTTTGATTTCGGGAAGATGGATGAAGTAAAAGATTAGTGCAATTACCAATAAAACAATTCCTAAGGAGATGTAAGGCGTTTTAACCGATGCAGCCTCTTCTAAGAAATAACTGTTTCTACCGGCCTCCGTCATGGCGGCCAATTCTTCCTTAGTATGCGATTTACCCGATAGGATAAACAATCCACCAATCATTGGTGCCACCATAGCAGCCAGTCCGTTGAAAGATGCAGCCAGGTTTAATCTACTTGTTGCTTTCGCAGGATCACCCAATACAGCAGCATAAGGATTAGCAGAAGTTTCGAGCATGGTTAAACCACAGCCAATAATGAAAAGCGCAATTAAAAATGTAATGTATGATAAGTTATTGGCTGCAGGAACAAATAAAAATGCACCAAACGCAAAGGTCAACAAACCAGAGATCATAGTTGCTTTATAACCCCACTTTTTCAAAATCATTCCGGCAGGAATAGCCATTAAAAAATAGGCAAAGAAAACAGAAGTATCAATCAGTGTAGACTGTTTGTTATTGAGGTTACATGCTTTCTTTAGGTGCGGAATTAAGATTGAATCGAGGTTATGTGCCATTCCCCAAAGGAAAAACAAGCTGATTACGAGTATAAACGGTAATAAATACTTTTTTCCTGATGACGGATCGCCCTCAGTTACAATTTCTGGTTGTGTGCTTATTGGTTCATTAGTCATTGGTTCATTGGTTTAGTTCTATAGTTGATTGGTTCATTTGTCATTTGTCATTGGTTCATTAGTCATTTGTTCATTGGTGTTAATTATGTCTGGTAAGACTGTCGCTATAGGCGCCCAGACCAATGAACTGTTGACGATTGAACTAATGAACCTTTTTCACCACCAAAATATGGTCGCAAACAAGTACAACTTCTCCGTGTTGGTTGATGATTTCTACATGCTCGGTTACGGTACCATATTCTGGTCTTTGTCAATGCCTCGATCTCGGCAACAGAAAGCACATTAAAAGAAGTAGCTAAAGCCCCTGCTTCACTGGCGTCAGGACCAATAACCGTTGCACTGATTATTGCTGAAGCAGGCTTTCCGGTACGTGGATCCACAATATGTGAATACCATTTTCCATTTACGTTAAAACCTCTGCGGTAATTACCGCTGGTTGCCACGGCCATATTCGACACTTTGATTGTTGTTAACGCGGCATCGTTTTCGGCATCAGCTTTAGGGTTTGCTATTTCGATAGCTTCTGGCTGGTTTCCTTTAATTACTATATCGCCACCAATATTTACAACCACGTTTTCAATTCCAGGACTTTGAACAGCTTTCTCAGCAGCTTTATTAATGATATAACTTTTTGCAAAAGAATTTAATGCCAATGGCGCATCATCCAAACGGGTAACTGTTTTATCCCGTTCATTTAAGATGTAATGTTTTTGCTTAACCAAAGTAACTGCATGCGCTAATGCTTCAGCGGATGGTAAACGGTTTTCGGCAGCTGCTTTTTTCCATACATCACCTATTACTTTAGCTGATGCATCAAGCGCGCCATTGGTTAACACTTTATAATTTTCGAACTGCTTTAAAACCTCAAATAATTCTGACGAAACTTTAGTGGTTTGTTTACCATTGCTCATCCATCTACTAAACTCGCTGTTCGCCTTATAAGCACTTAAAATATCATCCAGCCTATCGATTTCGTTTAATGCACGCACTTCGGCTAAATCTGCATCGGCCTGGTTAACTGTTTTAAATTTTAATTCTAATGATGTACCCAATACATTTTCGTAGTTGGAAACAAATGTTCTTAAAGCTCTTTCCGGACTAACGAATGCAGATGCAGTTATCACTAGTAAAAAGGCAGCGGTTAAGTGTTTAAACTTCATATTTAATGGATAATTGAGATTTTAATTGCAAAGAAAGGGGTTTATCTGGAATAATTTTAAATAAGCAGAAATATATTTGAAATAATACAAAATTCCTTGGTCTAAAATCCGTTCATAACCACACTTTTAACGTGCTGCTTATTGACGTTAATTTAGTGCGAGGGTTTAATGATCATGAAAAAGTTTTAATCATGCACAATTGCAATCGCCCGACCGAGTAGCGGGGCTTTTGGCACGGGTTTTTACGCTTTAAGCTTTTTTTTCCTATTTTCGCTTATAAGATGCTTAATATACAATCTAAACTTCCTGGCGTAAGTACCACCATTTTTTCGGTGATGAGTAAACTTGCCGCAGAACACAATGCCATTAATCTTTCTCAGGGATTTCCTGATTATGCCTGCGATCCAAAATTAATTGAATTGGTAAATAAAGCCATGCAAGATGGTTTTAATCAATATGCACCAATGCCTGGATCTACTTTTTTAAAAGAAACCATTGCAGAGAAAGTAGAAAAATTATATAACATAAAGTATAATCCTGAAACAGAAATTACAGTTACAGCAGGTGGAACGCAAGCTATTTTTACAGCATTGGCCGCCATTATCAATGCAGGTGATGAAGTTATCATTTTCGAGCCAGCCTACGATAGTTACGCACCTACCATTAAACTTTTAGGAGGCCTGGTTAAAACCTACGAGCTTGCCCCGCCGAATTATGCCATTGACTGGGATATGGTTAAGAAATTATTTACGGCCAAAACCAGAATGATCATCTTAAATACACCACAAAATCCAACAGGTAGTATTTTATCATCGGATGATATGAAATCGCTTATTAAACTGATTACAGGTACGGATATTTTAATCCTGAGCGACGAAGTTTATGAACATCTGATTTACGATGAACAAAAGCACCAAAGTGTTATGCTTTATCCTGAATTAAAGCAAAGAAGTTTCATTGTAGCCTCGTTCGGTAAGCTCTTACATGCTACCGGCTGGAAACTTGGATATTGTTTAGCACCAGAGAAATTAACCAAAGAATTTAGGAAGGTACACCAATTTAATGTTTTCAGCGTTAATAGTGCCATGCAGCAAGCCATTGCCGATTATATTAAAGAACCTAAAAATTACACTGAAATAGGCACATTCTTTCAACAGAAAAGAGATTATTTTAGAAACCTATTGGCCGAAAGCCGTTTTAAACTTTTGCCTTGCAACGGTTCGTATTTCCAATGTGCAAGCTACAGCAGCATCAGCGATGAAAAAGACACCGATTTTAGCATGAGACTGATCAAGGAGTTTGGCGTGGCTACCATTCCGGTTTCTGCATTTTACCAAAAAGCTACCGATCATAAAATTATCAGGTTCTGCTTTGCTAAAGAAAACGCTACACTTGCCTTAGCGGCCGAGAAATTAAAAAACGTTTAACCAGACTAAACCCACATACAATGGAAACACCTGTTTACACTCAAATAGAAAACCTGAAAGTGACTGTCTTTCAGGCCTATCTTTTTTGGGAAAACATTGAGAAAAACCTTTTGAATCTGGCACTTAGATTATCGATGGGTGTAAGGGAGAAAACTGATATTATTATTTTACCCGAAATGTTTAACACAGGTTTTAGCATGAATTCTGAAGCCTTAGCCGAAGAAATGGGTGGAAAAACGATGCAGTGGATGCAAAAAATGGCACATCAATACAACTGCGTAGTTACAGGAAGCATCATAATAAAAGAAAACAACCAATTTTTTAACCGTTTGATCTGGATGGAACCAGATGGCAAAAACCAGCATTACGACAAACGCCATCTGTTTGGCATGGGCGATGAAGATCAGCATTTTAGTCCTGGTAAAGAAAAACTTATTGTAGAACTTAAAGGCTGGAAAATCAGATTGGCCATTTGTTACGATTTGCGTTTTCCGGTTTGGTTACGCAATGTAGATCAGGAATACGATATCTTACTTTTAGTTGCCAACTGGCCTGATAAACGATCGGCACATTGGAAAGCATTGATTCCGGCCAGGGCAATAGAAAACCAAAGTTATGTTATTGCCGTAAACCGCGTTGGGCATGACGGAAACCAGATTTACCACAGCGGATTATCCATGTGCTTAGATCCTTACGGTAATACTGTTTATTATAAACCAGAAGACGAAGATTTATATACATTCAGTATCAATTACGAAGAACTGGTTAAAATCAGAAGACAGTTCCCGTTTTTAAAGGATGCAGATCGGTTTACTATTAGTTAAATTAATACCCAATATTCAAGCTAGCGATCGATCAATTAAACGATTAACCATTACAAACAATAACCACACACATGTTTAACCGCCGCAAATTTATAAAAGCATCTGCCCTATCGGCCGGGTTGCTGGCCATTGATAAAAATAGTATTGCTAATGTAATTCCGCATGAAGAAACAAAAGCAGAAAATTTCCCGATTGTGATTTCCACCTGGGATTTTGGAATTGCGGCTAATGCTGATGCATGGAAGGTATTATCAACTGGCGGACGGGCTTTAGATGCCGTAGAACAAGGCGTTTGGGTACCGGAGGCTGATGAAAACAACCAATCTGTTGGATATGGAGGTTTACCAGACCGTGATGGCCACGTTACCCTGGATGCCTGTATTATGGACGAACTCGGTAATTGCGGCGCCGTTTTAGCGCTCGAACATATTAAACACCCCATCTCGGTTGCACGTAAAGTGATGGAAAAAACACCACATGTGATGTTGGCGGGTGATGGTGCTTTACAGTTTGCGTTAGAGCAGGGTTTTAAAAAAGAAAACTTGCTTACCCCTGCAAGTGAAAAAGCTTGGAAAGAATGGTTAAAAACGGCGAAATATGCACCTGTAATGAACATCGAAAATAAGCTCTACCAGAAAGCTGCGCCACAAAAACTTCCTGGAAACCAATATAATCACGATACCATTGGCATGCTCGCAATTGATGCTAAAGGAAATATTTCTGGCGCCTGTACAACCAGTGGCATGGCCTATAAATTACATGGAAGGATTGGGGATAGCCCAATTATAGGCGCTGGCCTTTATGTAGACAATGAAGTTGGTGGTGCAACCTCAACCGGCGTAGGTGAAGAGGTAGTAAGAAATGTTGGATCTTTTTTAGTGGTAGAATTAATGCGCCAGGGTTATACCCCCGAAGCCGCCTGCAAAGAAGCGGTAATGCGTATCATTAAAAAGAAGCCCGAAACTGCCAAAAACATACAGGTAGGATTTTTAGCCATCAACAAAAAAGGCGAATATGGTGCCTATGCCATTCAGAAGGGTTTTAGTTACGCGGTTTGCAATGCAGAAAAACAAGATCTTTTAATTAAAGGCAAAAGCTATTATTAATATGTTGAATTTTCCCAACGATTAACAAAAATGAAACGGTAAATGGGATTATTATCTAAAATTTTCGGAAAGAAAAATGTTGCCGAACGCGAGGGTGAGCCAGATATGGTTTATGTGCCGAGTGAAGATGAACGGATGAACTGGGCGATCGAAAAAGCCAATTTAACCCTTTGGTATTTCGAACAAAGTTTAAAAAATCAACAACCTTACCAGAACTATTTTTCGATTAAAGTGCTTATTACAGATGGTGATGAAGGCGAACATATTTGGTTAACAGATCCACATTTTGATGATGAAGGAAACTTATTTGGTACCGTTGGAAACGAACCGGTAAATATTCGTTCCGTAAAATTTAATCAAAAAATCGGCATAAAGCGCGATTTGATCTCAGACTGGATGATTATTGAAAACGGCAGGTTAATTGGCGGTTATACCATACGGGCCATTAGGGATGGCGTTGCAGAAAAAGAGAAGGCGGCATTTGATAACAGTATAGATTTATATATTGATGAAGGCGTTGATCATTTCAAAGCCAATCTCGAAACACCAGAAGGTGCGATTCTGGCGATCGAAAAAGCCTACAAGAATAAAGATATTGATGCTGCAATAGCCTGTAAGGATTTTTTTGAAGAAGCTAAATCTTTACTTTCTGTGATGAAAATGGAGATAGATCAGAATATTATCAACGAAACCGCTGAAGTGCTTAAACTATCTTTCATCAATAATATTGAGGAACATGGCTTCCCTGATTTTTCTACTGTCCAAAATGCTTTTCCGGAACGTAAAAAAGTTGACGAAACGCATTGGGTAATTACAGAAGTATGCTGGTATCCAGATGGCGGAAAATCGGTGCAGTTGCTTAACACCTACAAATCGCCAAAAGGATGGGTGGTTTTAGGACCAGCGGGTCCGCAGGAATAACATAAATTAACTTAATATAATGAGTAAAGTGGCAATTGGTTGCTTAGAAGTATGTGCTAATTCTTATCAATCGGCACTAGCTGCCCAGAATGGTGGAGCGAAAAGAGTGGAGTTTTGCGATAACCTGGCAGAAGGTGGTACCACACCGAGTTATGCTCAAATTGCTTTGGCTAAGAAAAACCTATCCATCGAAATTTGGCCAATTATCCGTCCGCGCGGAGGCGATTTTTTGTATTCTGAAATCGAGTTCGAGTTAATGAAAGAAGATATAAAAATCTGCAGATCATTAAATTGCGAAGGTATAGTTACCGGAATACTTAAGGCAGATGGCACTATCGATAAAGAAAGGTGCGCTGAACTGATTGAGTTAGCTAAACCTATGGAGGTGGCATTCCACAGGGCATTTGATATGAGTAACGATATGGATCAGGCATTGGAAGATTTAATCGCACTCAATATAAAAAGGGTGCTTACCTCTGGGGGTGCATCTTCTGCAATTCAGGGGACAGAAAAACTAGCACAGCTTGTAAAAAAGGCCAATGGCCGGATTACCATCATGCCTGGCGCAGGTATAAATGAAAACAACATTAAAAACCTCATTGATCAAACAGGTGCCACGCAATTTCATGCTTCAGCAAAGGAATTTGTGCCAAGTAAAATGGAATTCAGAAACACGGAAACCAAAATGGGCAGTATTGAAGACGAATATCGATACGAACTCACCTCCGAAATAAAAGTGAAGGCTTTGGTAGATTGTATAAATAAGGCTCTTAATTAAGTTTGCCAAATAACTTTATAAATAGTCCTCATTTGTAACGAGGGCTGGCAAGATCTGCATTTGTAACGCGAAAGAGTAGTTTAATGGCGATAAAATCGCCTTTCTCCTCCATCCTCGTTGCAAACGAGGATGATATGCTAAAAATAATTTATAGTTAGCCGTGTAGGAAAGGATTGGTGATTTTTTATACAAGCCTCTGTTCTATAAACCCGGTAAAAGCGGCAGCCTCCGATCTTTTATCGGAGCTATAGCGAATAACGGGACTGCTGTTCCCGAAGCATTACTGAATGCCCATTTTCTAATAAAAAACCTAATCATAAGATACGTGTGTGTTTTTATTCGCATTATGCTATAAATTGTTAAAATCATTTTTAGCATCCAATACTTTGAGCTGAGTTCACATTTTATTATCTATTTTATTTAGTTGTTCCTATTTCAGTATGTAAACTCACGAACAAAAACTGTATATATTGAATTAATATTCAAGTAATTAGTTATATTTAATCAAACCAATAAACTAATTATCATGAAAAAATTATCATCTCTTATTATGACTACCTTACTTTTTGCAGCATGTGAAAATAAGGAAACTAAAACTACTGATATGGCAGCAGCTGCAGATAGTACCAAATACCCATATACCATTAAACAGGTGCAAAACTGGGAAATGAACCCCGATACAAAAAATGCAGTAACCGCAATGACCCTTATTAAAACATTCGAAAATTTAGATACAGCCAGTATGAGCAAGGTGCTTGCCGACAGTGTGGCCTTAGACCTGGATGGTTACAAATTTAAAGGGACAAAACCTCAGCTCCTGAAAGAATTACAGGGCGAATTCGACAAAATGAAGGGCTTTAAAATCGACATGCAAGATATGGAATCGGTTATAAACAAAGATAAAAGTGAAGAATGGGTAAGCCTGTGGTACAACCAGATTTCTACAACAAAGCAAGGAAAAACCGATACAGTAGCTTTGTTTAACGACATTAAATTGAAAAATGGAAAGGTTGTCAGATTATCAGAATATGTTCAGCATCCAATGAAGAAATAGCTTAAAAGAAGCTCTATCATAAATATAGATTGTCATCCTGAACCTGTCGAAGAACTAGATTAAACAGCCTTGGCAACGTGTTTCGACAAGCTCTCCGCAGGAGTCCTTTGGACAACATGACAAAACCTGAAGAGAAATTACTTTTATGATACAGCCTCTTTT
>NZ_LMZQ01000029.1 GCF_001442625.1 Pedobacter ginsenosidimutans
GAAGTTTGCGCCAATGGCAATACGCCTGGCTAACTTCGGAAGTCTGGCCAGACCTAATTGGTTTCCAAAATAGACAGAATATTGCCCGCAGGATCTCGAAACCAGGCAATGTTTGGCCCTCCGTTCCCCCGTGAGATGCCTTTACTGTCTGTTTTGAAATATTCTTCATTATAAATCTCAAACTTTATTCCCTTGGCAATAAGTTCGTCGGCCGCTTGATCTATATTTTCGACAGGAAAATTAAGTACCGTAAAAGTTGCCGGAACATGATTTGGCTTTGGATAAAGTAATACATTTGAGGATCCGGAAATAATCAGTTCAATTACGCCCATCGGGTTATCTTTAACTTCGATACCCAATACGCCTTGATAAAAATCTTTTGCTTTCTGTACATCGTCTACAGAAAATGAGCTGAATGCTTTTGAGTTTTGTAACATAAATCTTTTTTTAAATCAATTTTTACAAGAGCGGACAGTTAAATTTAGTGGATTAAAACAATAGTAACAGGCTGCATAAGCGGCAAAGTATAGGCGCAAACGAGACAACTTCCTTTAGCTTTTCCAGGCACCCAATAAACGTCTGATGACTACAATTTCGGCAATGTGGTAGGCATTATGATCGGCAATCTGTAGGGCTTCGCGTAATATACTTTGTCCATCGCCATGCGGAATTGGCTCATACAAATCTGAAGAATCTAACAAAGCAATAAATTCTTTCAAATCCTTATCAATTTCTTTTAATGTATTATTCCATGTTGCTTCGTCTTTGGGTGCCAGTTCTTTAGGCCAATATTCGTCTGGCCATTTAGGCGATTGATGCGATCCATCTTCACTAAATTTGAGCATATCCCACTGCGCGATTTTAATGTGTTCTACCAATTGCCAGATACTATAGGGTAAATTATGGGGCTTTTCGCCAAGAAGATTAAAGGGCAAATTGGCAACAGCATCTTTAAAACCTATATGTGCTCCGCCCCCATTTAATAATTTTTTAAGTTCCGTAACCAGTATTGATGTTTGATTTTCCATATAACATTAGCAGATTGTATAAATCTAACAAACGTGATTCTCATCGGTTTGTATAAAATTCAATTTCAGTCCAAAGTTTATTTTTTTAATGCCTAATTCTTTTAATTTTGGATATGAACCTATCTTTTCCGATCCTCACAGCATATACCTATCTCAATACTGCTAATTCAGGCATTTTATCTACCAATCTGGCAGAATGGAGAACTAAACATGATCAAGACTTTATTGCCGGAGGAAGTATTTTCAGAATGGAAAATCTGCCCATCATTACTGATGTTAGAAATAACATTGCTAAACTTTTCAGTTCAAAATCCGAGAACACCTATCTGGTTCAGAATTTTTCAGTAGGTTTTAATACTTTATTGAGTGGGTTGGACAAAAACCATCGTTTTCTATTATTGGAAGAGGAATATCCATCTGTGAGTTATCCTGTAATCAGTATGGGTTTTGAATACAATAGCATAGCCATTGATGAAAAGTTAGAAGAAAATATCATCAGTGCCATTGAAAAATTTAAACCTACCGTGCTGGCATTTAGTATGGTACAATACATTAGTGGATTAAGGATGGATGATGAATTTATCCAGAAATTAAAAGCTACATATCCTGATCTTTTATTGATTGGTGATGGCACTCAATTTTTAGGTACAACAAATTTTAACTTTGAAAAATCAGGCCTGGATGCTTTGATCGGAAGCGGTTACAAATGGCTTTTGGCTGGATACGGAAACGGTTATGCATTTCTTTCCGATCAAATGAAAGATGCCATCTACAATAAAAACAAACTAGCTGAATTGCCCACAGCGCCCTTTTTAAAAGGCAAAGACCACCTATCTATGTGTTTCGAACCGGGGCATTTAGACACTTTAAATTTTGGCACATTAAACGAAAGCTTAAATAAGCTTGGCTCAATCGGTTTCGATTGGATTGAAAAAACCACACAGGCAATTTCCAACAAAGCGAGGTTAGCACTAAATTCAAGAGGCTTAATTCCAGATTGGACATTGGAGCGAAAATATCAATCTACCATTATGAGCATGCCATTGGATCAAAAAACAGTAGACAAACTCGCATCAGCCAAAATCCTTTGCTCACCGCGTGGATCAGGCACGAGGATTTCGTTTCACTATTATAATACAGAAGAAGATTTAAATCAACTGCTCCAGGTTTTGGATAACCGTAGCTAGTCTACCTTCCAGATGGCATCTACAAAATACTGATGTTGATCGAAGAAACGCTGAAGCGGTTTAAATCCGGTTTTTTCTGCAAGCTGATCGATATCATTAAGCGAATATTTTTGTGATATTTCCATAAAAATATCCTCGTTTTCTGCAAAATGAATGGCATTTTGACCAATATTCACAATCTGTTTTTTTAAGCTGATGAGGTAACTTTTACAGGCTCCGGATTCTGGATCGTAACTGGCATAATGTTCAAAATTGTTCAGATCAAAATTGCCATCCAATTCTTTATTGATGCGATGAAGCAGATTGAGGTTAAATGATCTGGTAATTCCGCCTTTATCATTATAGGCAGAAAGAATCTGCTTAGGATTTTTTTTCAGGTCGAATCCAATGATCAGCAAATCCTTAGGAGAAAGCAGTTTTTTTAATGACGAGCAGAATTTTCCGGCATCGGCTATACTCATGTTTCCAATATTTGCGCCCATAAAAAGCACAACCTTTCTGCGGCTGGATAATTCTGTGGCCTTTGTAAGCATATTAAAATAATCACCATTTAAACCTTTCATATCCAATCCAGGAAGTTTTTTAGGCAAATTTTCTTCCAGATCTGAAATTACATGTGCGGAAATATCAATCGGAAAATAACTAAATTCCAACTGACTATCCAACAGCGATTTTAGCAGGTAAATGGATTTTGTTGCATCGCCAGCACCCAGTTCAATTAAATCAAAAATGCTTCCATCGGCTGATATCGCCTGAGAAATCTGATTGGCCTGGTATTGCAGAATTTCCATTTCTGCATTGGTTAAATAATATTCCTCCATTTCCATAATCTGCTGAAAAATACGGTCTCCGGTAGCATCGTAAAAATACTTAGAGCGCATAAATTTTGGTTCGGAGTGTAAGCCTGCTAAGGTTTCTTGAAGGAACTGTGTTTTGTTGTCTGTTGTTGTTTCGATAGTGGTGGTGGTCATATCTATACTATTTTACTAATCGGATGCCTGTATATTGCCACCTTAAATGTGGGTGGAAGAAATTTCTATAGGTAATACGTGAATGATTTTCAGGCGTGGCAATTGATGCACCGCGAAGCACTTTTTGGCTAACCATAAACTTTCCATTGTACTCGCCAATGGCACCCGGCGCTTTACTAAAACCGGGATAAGGCAAATAGGCACTTTCGGTCCACTCCCATCGTTCGCCCCAGTTAAAGTGTTCGGCTGCTATCTCCCACTCAAATTCAGTTGGTAAACGCATGCCTTTCCAGCTTGCAAAAGCATAGGCCTCGTAATAGCTGACGTGGCTTACCGGTGCGGTTAAATCAATAGGTAAAACACCAGCTAAAGTATAATTAAACCATTTTCCGTCTATTAAGTGCCAGTACATAGGTGCACTAATATTATTGTTTTTTACCCAATCCCATCCTTCAGCATGCCAGAAATTAAAATTTTCATAACCGCCCGCACGAATGAACTCGATAAATTCTGTATTATTGACCAACGTTTTACTGATTGAAAAATCGTGTAGATAAACTTTATGCCTGTTTAATTCATTGTCAAAGCTGAAATCTGCTCCATTGTAACCGATCTCATAAATTCCTTCTGAAATGTTTATAAAGCCAGGTTCTATTTCATTTACGGTTAAAACTTCTTTTTGGTTTTTCGAATAGGCTGGAAAAAGCGGGTTGTTTCCTAAAATGTATTTTATATCGGTAAGTAAAAGTTCCTGGTGCTGCTGCTCGTGGTTAAAACCCAAAATCAACAGTTCTTTTACTTCATCTGTTAGTGTAGTGGCCAGGAATTTCACCATGGCTTCATCTACGTAAGCCCTGTATTGGTAAATCTCGTTTACGCTGGGTCGACTTAAATTACCACGATCGGTACGGATTACGCGGTTACCCACGGTTTCATAATAACTATTAAAAACGAAATTATATTCATCGTTATATAACTGATAATTAACAGAAAATGGCTTTAATATAAAGGTTTCGAAGAACCAGGTGGTATGTCCCAAATGCCATTTCGGTGGACTTACATCAGCAATAGGCTGTACTACATAATCTTCTGTTTGCAATGGTTCGCAAATTTGTTCAGAGTATTTCCTGATCTGCAAGTATTCTTCTACCAGTGTCATTAATTTTTATCTAGATAGTTTTTAAGATCTGTGATGGTATTAACATTCAGATCTTTTGATTGTTTTTGCCGCATCATTAAAGCATAAGAATTATTAAAACCTATAGGTTTAAGCCATTTGATCTTAAACTTTTTCTCAAATTCGGCTGATACATAATTATAAGTTTTATCTTTATTGTGCGCCATTTCCTTAGCAATTTTTGGATCTGGTTGTAACAAAACCAATAAACCTGTCCCGGTATATTCGGGATAAAAATCGATCTGATCATTCATCAGTGCATCAAAACAGATTTTTGTTCCACCAAGTCCTGTTTTGGTAGACACTCCATAATCGGTATTCCCTCTAATCAGCATGCTGTACATTTCGGCCAGAATATATTGCTCACCAAAAATCTTTGAGCCTATCCGTACTACACCGTTATGTCCGTTTTTTGGCGCTTTATATAAACCAGTACTGATGAGGAAATCCTTTGCCACACGTTCTGGCGTTTGGTGGAGGTAATCTGTTCTGTAATTAAGATCGGTCATTACTGAATCAGTTATTTTACCTGCTAACAGATTTAATGTTTCTTCCAGTTTTGGAAATTGTTTAAAAGCTTCATTCCGAACTATTGGTGCAGCATAGTACGGTGGAAAAATACTTTTATCGTCTTTTAAAATCTTTAGATCAAAGGCTTTCAAACGTCCATCGGTAGAATAACCGCTAATTACATCCAATTCTTTTGAAAAAGCGGCCTTGTACATTATCGCATCGCTGATTACAATGGTATGGATTTTTAAGCCGTAGATAGATTTCAATCCAAGATCCCCATCTTGTCTGCCCATAAATTCAGGCGTAAATCCGGCGGTTAAAGTAGAACCATAAGCCGATGGAAGTACATAAAAGCCACCTAAAATTAATAGCACAGCTGGTAAAATGTATAATGCTTTTCTCAGCTTTTTAAAATTCATTTTCTGTACCAGGGAAAGTAAAGCATCTAGAATAATGGCCAACAAAGCTGCGGGAATAGCTCCAGCTAAGATCATGTTGGTATTGTTGAGCGAAATGCCCCCAAAAATAAACTCCCCTAATCCACCCGCAGCAATAAAAGAGGCCAATGTGGCCACGCCAACATTAATTACTGTTGCAGTACGGATGCCCGCCAAAATAACGGGCATAGCCAATGGCAACTCTACCTTCAGCAAAATCTGACTTTTGCTCATGCCCATTGCTCTGGCGGCTTCTTTAACATGCTGATCGATGCCAATAATGCCTGTATAGGTATTGCGGATAATCGGTAACAAAGCATATATCAGCAGCGCCACAATTGCAGGTTTCGCACCAATCCCTAAAACAGGGATCATAAAACCCAATAAGGCAATGCTTGGAACCGTTTGCAATACGCCGGCAATGCCTAAAACCGTTCCTGAAAGTTTTCTTTTTCTGGCAATCAATATGCCCAATGGTAGGCCAATGGCGATGGCAAAAAGTAAGGAAATAAAGGTTAAGCCAACATGTTGCAGAGTTTGAGCAAACAATTTATCAGATTGCTCGTGCATAAACTGCCATAAAGTTTGCTGTTGCTCATTCATGTACCTGCGCGTTTTGGAATTGGTTAAATGCTTTGGTTAACTGTTCGAAATTAATGGCTTTGCTTTCTTTATTGTCACCAGAAACCAAAAGTTCACTTCTATCAGAACTTCGCAGCAATTCCATCGCATCCCATACATTCAAATCATCAGACAGGCTTTTTCCATCCTGTAGTGTTACTTTAGGTAAATAAGACCATATATCCTGTATTTTAACTACTTTAAATTCAAGGCCTAACCTTTGTCCGGCTAAAAATTTCCTTGCAAAATCATTTATCGGTTGATAAAGCAATTCTTTGGGTGTTCCGATCTGGATGATTTTCCCCTTATCCATTAAGCAAATGCGATCTGCCAATTCAAAAGCTTCCTGAACATCGTGGGTAACCATTACGATGGTTTTCCTTTTTAATTCTTCTAATCCTTTAAATTCTTTTTGGATACTGGTTCGGGTAACGTTGTCTAAAGCACCAAAAGGTTCGTCCATTAACAATACAGAAGGGTCTGTAACCAAAGCACGGGCAAGGCCTACACGCTGCTGCTGCCCACCACTAAGCTCATGTGGAAACATAGACAGGCTATTTTCAGGAAGATGGAGTTTTTTGATCAGCTCCTGCGTTCGGACTTTAATTTTTTCCTTATCCCATTTTAAAAGTTTCGGCACAACGGCAATATTTTCTGCGACGGTATAGTGTGGAAAAAGCCCAATATTCTGCATTACATAACCAATTCCTGTTCGTAAAACATCAGGATCTTCATTGGTGATATCCTTGCCATCGATAAAAACCCCGCCTGCATCTGGCTCAATTAACCGGTTGATCATTTTTAGCGTGGTGGTTTTGCCACAGCCACTTGTGCCCAACAATACCAACGTTTCCTTTTCTTCTACCTTAAAAGAGACTTTATTTACCGCTTGGGCATCACCAAATTTCTTACTTATGCCTTTTAATTCGATCATATTTAGATATCGATTTTCATAAATAGATTATTTAACGATTCGGAATAAGTAGGGTGTGCAAATACACAATATCTGACCCTATCGTAAGTAATATCACCTTCCATTGCCATTTGAAGAACAGACATGATTTCTCCACCTTCTGAGGCCAGGATAGCAGCTCCCAGTATCTTTTTACTATCTGCATCTACAATTGCTTTCATCAGCCCTAAAGTTTCGTTTGTTTCAATACCGCGCGCAACATTCGACATTGGCAGAACGGCAACTTTATAATTCAATTTCTTTTCTTTTGCTTCTTTTTCAGAAATACCTATCCGCCCAAGCTGAGGGTCGGTAAACATGCAATAGGGCACCGGCCGATCGTGAATAGAATAATTTGTGCCTTCCATTAGGTTCCGGTAAACGATGGTATAGTCGTTATAAGCAATATGCGTAAATGAAGGTCCACCTTTTACATCACCGAGCGCATAAATCCCTTTAATATTGGTTTCGAGTTTTTCATTAACAAGAATGTGCCCTTTGTCATCCAATTTTACGCCACAGTTTTCAAGGGTTAAATCTGCGGTCTGAGGTGTACGGCCTGCGGCTAACAACACATGGCTCGCTGTTATTTCTTTTTTGATTTTCCCAGACTCCAGCGTAATGCTAATCTGTTTTTTATCCTGCGTTATTTTCTTGATTTTAGCATCAGTGATCAGTTCGATATTTTCGTCGGTTAAAATTTTAGTAAGTGCTAATGAGATATCCTGATCTTCTCTAGCTAATATTCCTGATGATTTTTCCAAAATGGTTACTTTACTGCCAAATCGATTAAACATTTGTCCAAACTCCAGCCCGATGTAATTTCCGCCAATAACCACTAGGTGTTCTGGAACAGTTTTAAGATCTAAAATTGTTGTCGATGTAAGATAATCAATTTCATTTAACCCTTCGATATCCGGTATAGTAGTTTTTGTACCCGTATTGATAAAAATCCATTCGGCGGTTACTTTTTCTTCACCGCCATTGTTTAGCGAAATAGTTAGTTCTTTTTCAGCACTAAAACTGGCCGTTCCAAATATAAGCTCAAGTCCTTTGGTATTTTTAAGGCCCTTTTCTGATGATGACCTGAACTGGTTTACGATATCGTCTTTCCGTTGCTTTATCTTTTTAAAATCAATTTTGATTGTTCCAACTTCTACACCCAATTCAGTTGCTTTTCTGGCTTGATACACTGCCCTAGCAGAAGCGATCATTGCTTTTGTTGGTGTACAACCATCATTAATACACGTACCACCAACATATCTTTTTTCTATAATCGCTGTTTTTTTGCCTGCTTCGGCAAGCTTTTTGGCCAAAGGAGTTCCTGCCTGACCTGCGCCTATAATTATTGCGTCGTAGTGTTTCATCGATTTCCAGATTAATAGAATTTGTTTTGTCCTGAAAGATATAACCTAAATATTAGCCCAATGTTTGGTCAATATTGATTTATACTATGCCCAATTGAGACATTACAAGTTCGAATAAAAAAGTTACAAACTATATTCGAAAATCGACGTTAGATAATTGTAGACATTTAATTGACAAACATAAACCGCAGCCTTATATGCAACCTCAAACAACAGAAAACACGAACCTTACCGTTTTTATCCAGGATGATTCTTCAATTGAAGATAAAAGAGATATTTTATTGAATGGTTTATTGAATGATCTCAATAACGAAACCGAATCTTTTAATTAACAACCATTATTTATTACTTTTTAGATTAAATACTGACCATTAAGAAGTTAAGGTTATTTTTAATTGGTTTTGTCAGGTGAAATTTGAACCTTATTAACGTATTTTCTTAATGCCCTTAATCTCTTAATGGTGGAGAAAGTACCTGGCATTAAATACGAATAACTAAAAACGAAAAGGGCAAACAAATTCATGTTTACCCCTTTCAATCTAAATTAACGCTCTCGCGACAAAAGTATAAATTCTTCTTAAACCTGTATGTAACAAATTAATTTACATTAAAGTTAATGTACAATAATCTGTGCCCGGCGAAGGTTATCTGTAGTCTGCAAAATTTTATCTTTTAGCTTTTCGTTGTAAGTAGGATGTGATTTTAAGAAATCCTGTACAGCTGCATTTGCTTCTTTGTTGTTATAACCCGAGAAAATAGCAGCTAGCCATGATTGCGGAAAAAATATATCTCCTGTTTTCTGTATTTCTTCCAACAAATCTAAACTTTCTTTCAAATAATTAATAGATGTTTTTTGCCTAATGGGATGATGCAAATAAGATAAAGCCGTAGTTACCCAGGCCTCTTTCTGACGGTTTTTCCGGTCTTTTAAAGCATTGAAAAAATTATCTCTTTCCTTAACATCTAAAGATAAAGCAGGCATTAAATAAATCAGCCGGTTTTTACGGTCTTCATTTTTGGTGCGCGCTAACTGATCTTTTAAGATCGTATTTGCAGTATCTGTTTTAAGGGCCAGCGTTAAAGCTAATGCGCTATAATCATCTTCTAACAGTTTAATTCCATTTGGTGCGGTTTGTTTGCGCCAGATATTATACATGCGTTTTCCGGCATCCGCACTCAGATATACATTCTGATAAGTATTGAACAAAATCTTCTTGTTATTTTGCGTTTGCTGTTGCTCCATTGCATTCCATATTGTTTTCTCCATGCTTTCATACATCGCATTCCGTGCTTCAGCGGTAAGAAAAGTCCAGTAAATATTGGTGAGGTATCCAGTAATTAACCTGAGGTTCATCTCGTTTTTCTCAACTGATAATCCTTGTAAAAATACGGCCAAAAGTTCTTCAGGCTTATTGCTTTTGCCCGAAAGCATATTTTCAAAGGCATTGATATAGGCCGATGCCCGCTCTAACGGGTCAGCAAGACCATAAAGATTTGCCATCATCTCTTTATCAATCGGGAAAAGGCCATACCCGGCACCGTTTGCATTAAATAAAATATACTGTGGTTTTGGAAGACCTTTTGCTTCAATTAAATCTGTCTTAGCAAGTTTAGCATTTACAACCAAAATCTTACTCTCTGTTGGGTAAACCAGCTTAACCGTAAAAGATTGTGGCCATACCCGTGGCTGCCCCATCTCACTGCTTTGATTTAAGCTTAAATCGCTTATTTTATCTCCGTTGTATTTAATATCATAGCTAAAAACCGGTCTGCCAGGTTCATTTACCCAAACTTTGTTCCAACTAAGGAGATCACTTTTGCTGTATTTACTTAAAATGGAAATCAAATCATTCCATGTAGCGTTGCTGTAACTGTATTTTTTCAGATACTCCCTTATACCCTGTTGAAAATTCTGTTTTCCCATCAATAATTCCAATTGACGCATCATAATCGGAGCTTTATGATAAATTATATTTCCATACATCGATCCGGCTTCTTGTAAGTTATCCAATTGCTGTCGAATGGGATTAGCACCCAGTGTTCTATCTACCCCATAAGCTGCCGGGTAATGATCTTGTAAAAACTTAAGATCAAAGGTGTTTTTGCCCATTAACTTTTCAGTTACTTTATCGGCCATAAAATTGGCAAAAACCTCTTTCATCCAAACATCATTAAACCATTTCATGGTAACCAGATCGCCAAACCACATATGTGCAGTTTCATGCGAAATCAGGTTAGAGCGCGAAATGAATTGATCTCTGGTTGCACCTTGATCTAAAAACAATGCTGATGCCTTATATTGTACCTCACCAGGATGCTCCATACCACCGAACTGAAAATCTGGAATACTAACAAAGCCCACCTTTTGAAAAGGATATTTTATCGCCGTCCAGTCTTCCAAAAAATCGATAGCATCACGATGTGCTATAAAAACAGAATCTAAACTGAGCTTAATTTTGGCTGAATCGGTTTCACGGTGCAGCAATTCCATTTTATTATTTTTCATTTGCCTATTTATCAAGGTGTATTTACCCGCAGTGAAGGAAAATAAATAAGTGGGTAATTTATCTGAATTATTGAAATGATACGTAGTAGAATTCCCTTGTATAATTGAATCTTTTTTAACGGCATTAGCCATTACCTTCCAATCAGTTGGAACGGTTAACGAAAGTAAAAAATTAGCTTTTAAATCGGGTTGATCAAAGCACGGGAATACCGTTCTGGCGTGATCAGGAACAAAAAGTGCATACAAAAAATCTTTGTTTCGGTTTAATGATTCGTTACCCGCAATAAATTCGATCTCGATATGGTTAGTACCTACTTTTAAATACTCCTGCTTTACTAAAATATGTTCGGCTTTAAAATCAATCGGTATCGTTGTTCCATTAACCGATACTCGTTTTATATGATCTGCATTTTGCTTAAAGTCGACCTGAAGATAAATTAACTTATTTAACTTAAAATCAATATTTTCAGTTGATTGAATTGGTGCAGTTTGTTCTGCTGGAATGGTAAAGTGAAGCTTATATTGAATATTACTTATAGCTGCACTTCTGGAACTTGCCAGTGCAAGAGAAACTCCAGGTTCAACGGTTACTGAATGTGTACCCTGCTGTGCAAAACAGGTAGCACATAATAGGAAGAAAAAGCAAAAATATTTGATAATCGTATTCATTTTGTAAAGATTTATTCTCCTTTTATCATTTGTATAATAGTACCATAACTCATCCAAACCATGGTTAATACCACAGCTAAACCTGTTAGCGTTAACCAAAGTGGTTGTTTATAATTTGCGATAATTTTAGTTCTATAGGCCGCAATAAGCATAATACCTAATGCAATGGGCAAAATAAAACCATTAATGGCGCCTACGGTAAGCAATATTTTGACGGGTTTACCAATGAGGATAAAAATAATGCAGGAGATGGATATAAAGGCAATGATAATCTCACGGTTAAACTTTAATATCAGTGGGTGAAAACTCTTAATAAATGAAATGGAGGTATAGGCTGAGCCCACAACCGATGAAATACCCGCAGCCCATATCACTACACCAAAAATCTTGTATCCTATTTCGCCGCTGGCCAATTTAAAAACCGAAGCAGCTGGATTGGATGGGTCTAAAGTAAAACCTTTGCTTACCACTCCCAAAGCAGCAATAAATAACAATAAGCGCATAATAGATGCCAATCCGATGGCGCTTAATGCACCTTTATTTACGGCACCTAAATTCTGGATTCCAGTTTGCCTGGCATCCAATAAACGGTGAGCACCCGAAAACGTGATATAACCACCCACTGTTCCACCAACTATGGTTAATACAGCCGTAAAACTAAACTGCGTAGGGTTTACTGCTCTTAATGCGGCTTCTGCCAATGGTGGCGAACTGGTGTAGGCGATAATTAAGGCGAGTACAATTTTAATCAGCCCCATGGTTTTGGCAAAAACATCCATTGCCTTGCCGGCTTCTTTGTAAATAAAGATACCTATTGCCATAATTGCGCTTATTACAGCACCCTGTCCTACACTAATACCGAATAATACATTAAGTCCTAAGCCAGCGCCAGCAATATTACCAATATTAAAAGCCAAACCACCTAAAAAAACCAGGAAAGAAATAAAGTATCCCAAACCCGGAAATACCTCATTGGCTATATCTTGAGCAGGTTTATCGGCAACAGCAATAATCCGCCAGATGTTTAATTGTGCAATGGCATCTAATATGATGGATAGCAATATCACAAACGCAAAACTTGCTCCTAATTGCTGGGTAAAAACTGCGGTTTGTGTTAAAAACCCAGGACCAATGGCTGATGAAGCCATTAAAAAAGCTGCCCCTAAAAGTACACTCCAATTGTATTTTGGCTTCATATTGCTGGGGCTTTAATTACGATACCTTCTTTTTGTAACCGTTCAGCTATTAATTTAGCAAAAGCAACAGCGTGTTCGCCATCGCCATGCAAACAAACCGTTTCGGCTTTAACCGCAATGCGATTTCCATTTATACTATTTACTTCCTGGTTTAAAGCAAATCCCAGTACCTGATTAATGGCATCTTCTTCATTGGTAATTAAAGCATTTTCTGTTGACCGAGGGGTAAGTAAACCGTCATCCTGATAACTACGATCGGCAAAAACTTCTGATGCGGTTACAATTCCCTTTTTTTCAGCTTCATCAATCATATTACTTCCTGCTAAAGCATATAAGATCAGACCAGGGTCGAAATCGTAAACGGCCTGCACAATGGCTTTTGCCAAAGCGGTATCCTTTGCAGCCATATTATATAATGCACCATGTGCTTTGACATGATGTAATTTACTACCTGCAGCTTTTACAAAACCGCTTAATGCACCAATTTGATATAATGTAAGCTGATAGGCCTCATTCGGGCTAATCTTCATTTCTCTACGGCCAAAGCCCTGCAAATCGTGCAAACCAGGGTGCGCACCAATGACTACTCCTTTTTTTACAGCTAAAGCTACAGTTTGCTGCATTACAGCCGGATCGCCGGCATGGAAACCGCAGGCAATATTTGCCGATGAAATATAATCCATCAGTTTTTCATCGTTGGGCATAGCATAATTCCCAAATGCTTCTCCCATGTCGCAATTAAGATCGATCATTTTCATGTTTTAATATATTTAAGGCCTATTGCCATGGTAATCAATGATAAATCGTGTTCACGTTCAAGGTAAAGCGCTTCTGCCTCATCTCTCGAAATTTCAGAAAAATGAATAGTATCACCAGGTTTTAGCTGAGCACATAAAGGCAAATCGACCGCTGCAACGTGGGCAATACGTGGATAACCACCTGTTGTTTGGCAGTCGGCCATAAGTATAACCAAATCGCCACTTCCGGTTACCTGGATAATACCGGGTGTTACTGCCGTGCTGAGCAATTCCTTTTTAACTTTTCTCACCAATGACTTTCCCAACAAATGATATCCCATACGATTACTCCTTCTATCAATAGTAAAAGAATTGGTTAAAAATGAAATAATGGATGTTGCGTCAAACCAGTTGATTTCATTGGCAAGTACAACTCTAATGGCTTGTCTATTCTCTGGTAGTAAACTCTCACGCGAAATGCGCCAATTTGGATAGGTTAAAGACTTTTCAATCAAATGATTCAATATTCCATTTGATACTTCGCTAAGTAAACTACCACCGACCAAAACATCTGCTTTTTGCAATGCCCTGCCCTTAAAGCCCCCAAAAGCAGCAGTAAGATAAGTGCTTTTACTTTCCATTATATCAGGCACATCCCATCCGCCCGCAATAGCCAAATAGGTACGCATCCCAATTGCATTATGGATCAGCTTTATAACGGAACCTGTCGGAAAAAACAATGGCTTTTCTGCAGGCATTAATTCATTATTGTAAACTAAGCATGCACCATCGCCAGAATAAGAAATTAGAACAGGTGTTTCAGCTTTAAATGAAGCATCAGCATAGGTAAATTCAATGGTGGCATTATCATCATCATTACCAACTGCTTTATTCGCTAATCGGTGAGCCAGCTCATCCATAGCGCCCGAAACAGGTACAGCTTGCGAAAGGTATCGGTATCGCCCTGTATCCTGAATGGTGCTTAGTAAACCTGGCTTAATGATGCTGATTTTCATACTCATATTTCAGCATAAGCATTAAACTCCTTTATACCAATGGCTTTAAAAGTAACCGTATCGCCTCCCTTTAAAAGTGATGGCTGTAAACGGTTTACATCGAACATCTTTAATGGTGTTCTTCCAATAATCTGCCATCCGCCGGGTGTTTCCATAGGATAAATGCCCGTTTGATTGCCTGCAATACCTACAGATCCGGCAGGTATTTTAGCATCAGGAACCTCTTTTCTAGGGGTTGATAATCTGGTATCCATTCCGCCCATATAGGCGAAACCTGGCACAAAGCCGATCATAAAAACAATATATTGCCCGGCAGTATGTATATCAATTACCTCAGTTTCGCTAAGCTTATTGGTGCGGGCTACCGTTGAAAGATCCTGACCGAAATCGCCACCATAACATACAGGAATAATCAGTTTATCAGCTATTGTGCTTGATTTTTCTCTTTTTATCTGCGCAATTTTATTTAGATGTGCTGATACTTTTTCGAAACAAACCTGACCCGGAAGATCCGATAACATCACACTTAAGGGATCAAAAAAAACAGTTAATGTAGTATAAGCCGGAACTGTGGTAATTAAACCAGAAAAAGGGCTTTGCAACAGCAATTGGTTAAAATCGGTGATCAGGCACAACAAATCGTGATCGATTGCCGTTCCGAATTTTATAGTAACCGATTTTTCACTCAACCCGTAAATTTTTATGGGAATGTCTGTTCCAAAATACCCTACCTGCTCAGTCATACAAAAACAGTAAGATTTAATAATAAGTGATCTTCATAAAACGGGCCTAACAACTAAACTGCTGCTATAAAAATGACTATATAATATCAAAATCACAAGTTTTGTGAATAATCCTAGCTAACTATATGCAAAAACGGTTATAAGGGTACTTGATTTTTTAGAAATCTATTAAAATGAATAGCCAGGCAAGGACTTAAAAATTCTTTTTCACTATCCGTTCAATCGCTTTACCCCAAAATTCGCCTAAAGATGCAGCTCCTAATTTATTTGGATGCAGGTAAAAAGTACCCGCTTGCCCCTTTTCAGGAATCAACTCGGTAAGGTGATGCTTTTTAAAATAACCGAATGCTTTTTTATCCCCCACAAAAACATGTTTAGGTTTTGTTAAACTATAACTTGAAACAAGGCTATCAATTTTTGGAATGTATGCCTGCACCCTCCTCAAACCCTCTTCCATATATTTTGAGCTATTATAGGTATTGGAACTATACCAGATAGGATGCTGCAGCACGACAATGGCCTTAGGAAAATCGGCCAATAACTTATCTACAATGGTTTTTACATTTTCAATATATTGGTCAGGCGAAACCGGAGCGCCATGCGGTCCTTTTATAGCGCTATCGTTGGTACCAAGCTTTAACGAAAAAACCAGCAATGCTTCTTTATTGGTAAATGCATTGGCTGCTTCTTCAACTTTGTTAAAAGTACGGCCTGCACTGGGTAAAAAGTCAAGAGTGGTATAACCGCTATGGCCCTGATTACTAAATTCAACTTCATTTATTCCTTTTTGCTTAAGCAGGTAAGCTACGGCTATAGCGGGCGGCGCATCAGCAGCATTGGCGAGCTGGACGCCTTGCGTGATACTATTGCCGATAAAAACAATATTAAGATTTCTCTTCTTATGCTGTGCAAACAATAATGGGGTATTAATTATTAAAATGCCAATCAATAATAGGTATCTTTTCATCTAAGCTCTTTTTATCGGCAACAAATTACTAAATTACTTACTAGTATCAATCTAATTTTTCGCCGGTTCAAGGCCTTTTATCAATTGCAATAGCTCATCCTGCTCTTCAGCTTCCAATTCAATCATACCATTAAACATTTCAAAAATCTCATCGCGTTGGTTAGAGCGCATTAAAAGATCAATCAAGCGTACAAAAGTTTTCTTCTGATCGGTATTTAAACTGCTAAATAATTTAGGTTCTATTTCATATAATGCCTTAATTAAATTAACGAGCGCTGGTTTCCTTAATTCTTTTTCTCTTTCGGTAGCGTAAACTGGAAATATCTCATCCTGCTCGTAAGTTTCAACCAGGCGGTTGGCATATTCTTTTAAAAATGGTTTACGTTTACTTTTAAGATATTCTGTTAACGCTTTAATTAGAAACCGGTACTCTGCGGAAGATTTAGCGGCTCCAAATATGGCCACTTGTCCTTCATTTTCGAAACTCTTAAAATCGAAATCACGGAAAAAGTCGCTATCGATGTAAATACTATGGAAATAATCGTCGCTCTTTTTATTTAGGGTGGTGTAATCTTTATAAATTTCTTCACCACCAGCCAAGAAATAGTATTTTGACAGTTCTTTATGCAGGTTTTCTTTCCAGTGAACGTATTTAATCTTAAAAGTTACGGCTGTATCGGGGTAAAAAAGATTAAACTGTTCTAAAGTTTTAACATTGCTATTAAAATCCAATGCTTTGCCATTTACAATAACTGAATAGTTTTTTTGCTTGTTCAATTCAATAAACCAACAGAATTCGTTTATCAGAAAAGGAAGTACCGTTTCTTCTACATCTTGCTGACTGATCCTCAAATTAGTAAAAGAAACAGTTGTTCCAGTCTCGCCAGAACTGCTTGGAGCGGTAGTAAAATCGTGACTATAACTATTTAAACCACCAGTACTAATGTGTATTTCGCCATAACGAAACCCTTGTTCTGACTGGTAAGTGGTATGCCAAACGGCATCATGCGCAAAAGTAAAAAAAGTAAGCCTCCCTACCCCGTTACGGCCATGCATTTTTGAGGTATGCTTTGGCGCTACAATCTGAATGGATTTTTCAGATTCGAAGAACGGATCGAATTTTTGCTGTAAGCGATCAAAATTAATTCCATAACCATTATCGGCAATAGTTAACTGTGCTAAAAGACCGAGTGGATTGGCTACATAATCTACCCGTATGGTGTTCGCATTGGCATCAAAACCATTCCAAATGTACTCGGCAATGGCTTGCTTTTCATTATAGTTTTTAAGTACCTTTTGTATTCCCTTTGAAGTGATATTAACTTTTACCGACATGCTTACTAAATTAATTAGCAAATATATCATTATATTTTAATCATTTAGGGTGTTGCGTATAACGAGTTATAAACACAACTTAAATAGCCGGTTTAGAGTGTTACGAGTGTAGTATCAGCCAGCCATTTATCATTAATCACAAAGCTAAACCCAACTTTACCAATAGGTTCCAGTAATTTGCCCTTTACCACCGTTCTTTTATTTTTATAAACCGGAACAGAAAGCGATCGTTTTTTTCCGCCTCCGCTCACTTCAATTTCCAAAGGTTTATCGGTACGGAGAATATAAATACTAATTGGGCCTTTTGTGTTATTTACGATATAACCAAAATCATTTTCAATACTGCCAAATGATGTTTTTGCTGCAAATAGATAACCTGTTGCTTCGTTATTTACATCAACTTCGTAATTGGCCACATCTTCTACAAGCACTTCCAGCTTACCTACAATCCTATCCATATTTAAATTAATAGTCTGATTGGCACTTATGGTGTTCATAATGGTTGCTACAAACGTATCATCTGTTTTGTATAATTTTTCGGATGGAGACTGATTAGGTTGCCAATATTGCATATTCCCTTCATTAAAAGGCAAAATAACCGTATTGGTAGCACCCTGATAAAATTGATTAATGCCAAATAACGACCGCGAACCGATAGCTACAAAATTATAGGTATTAAGCGGGAGGTCTAAACTAAGCTCCCCAAAATTAGGATCGGTAGCGAGCTGGGTAACACGGGTATACTCTTGTCCGGTAAAAGATTGATAAACCACAATTGTTAACTGTTTAATCAGATCTTTAAGCGGGGCATTTACCGCAGATCCTGCTGTTCCCAGATCATTATTAGCACCCGTAACCATAAATTTTACAGTTTGTTTTTTGCCTCCTTCCTCAGGATGTTCATTAATATTTTTCTTACACGAAAGCATTGCCAGGCTAGCAAGCATCAAAAAAATGATTCTTTTTAAAAAATAGTTTGTTTTCATAGCTTTATTTCATCAGATAAACGACATCCGAAATTACAGCTATGTAGTGTAAACATGCATGTGTAACACCGCACAATGTGGGCACATTACGCTACTATTATTATACATTTAATTGCATAAACTGAGCAATGGTACCGTAAAAAAGAACCTGATGGTTATATATCCCGTTGACTAAAATGCCTGCGAAGTTTTTCTTCTTCCAGATCAAGCAGCTCTAATTGTTCTCGAATCAGCTCATCATTAATCTGCTCTTTTTTATTTAATCCTTTCAATAAAATACGCTGCTCAGCCATAATATCTTCAAGTGCAATGCGATAGTCGTGATAAAAGCCATCAGACCTTGAAATGTTTTCTTCTTTTTCCCAATCTCTCAACAACTCCATTTCTGCCTCAATGCGAATTTTTATCGATCTGATCATATCGTTATGCAATAGGGCATCGTGATACTTTTCATCCAGGATTTTAAGCGATAACATGGATAATTTCTTTCTCACCATTTGTTTTTGTTGCTCGAAAGGAACAGTATAATCCGGATCGGGCATATCCACCCATTTTATCAATGCGGGTAATGTTAAACCTTGCAAAACTAAAGTAACCAATATCACACTGAAAGTGATAAACAAGATTAAGTTACGCTGAGGAAAAGCTTCACCAGATTTTAGTGCTACCGGAATAGAAAGTGCTGCAGCCAAAGAAACTACTCCTCTCATTCCTGCCCAGCCAAAAAGCAGGGGCGCCTTCAAGCTTGGATTAGGATCGGCAGTGGTAATATAACGACTAATGAAACGTGTAAAGTATAAAGCACCGTAGGTACTGGCTAACCTCGTAACAATTAAAACTACGCAGATAATGGCACTGTAACGGATGGCCGGTAAAAGCCCTTCGTTGCCCAAACCACGAATAATTACCGGAAACTCTAAACCAATTAATAAGAAGACAAAGCCATTTAGTACAAAAGCTACCGCTTCCCAAACATTTATACCCTGCAACCTGCTTCGGTGGGTAAGAATCTGGTCTCTGCGGGCCGAAAGAAACAAACCACCGCTCACGACAGCCAATACACCAGAAAACCCAAACTCCTCTGCGGTTATGTACATTACATATGGCGTTAAAAAAGTAAGGATAATATCAATATTTGTAGTGGTTGGCAACCACCGGTGCAAAGCATAAAAAACTAAGGCCACTGCAATTCCTACCAAAATCCCCATTACAATAACAATTACAAAATTACCAGCAGCCTTAGTAAACACGAAACTTCCGGTCATTACAGCGGCTAAAGCAAAACGGAACACCACTAAACTGGATGCATCGTTTAGTAAACTTTCGCCTTCTAATATTGTGGTGAGCCTTTTAGGGACTTTAACATTTTTAAGTATAGCTGATGCTGATACCGCATCTGGCGGAGAAATAATACCACCCAACAAAAAACCCAGGGCCCATGTAAAACCTGGAATCAGGCTTTGAGAAATTAGCGCAACGATACTAGAGGTAAGAATAACAATTGGAAAAGCAAAACTGCTGATTACCCTACGCCACTTCCAGAAATCTTTCCACGAAGTGTTCCACGCTGCTTCATACAACAATGGAGGTAAAAAGATTACAAAAATGAGCTCTGGCTCAATTTCAATATTACGAAGTACTGGCAAAAAACTTAATGCTAAACCTGCAATTACCAATAAAATGGGATATGCCACACGGATTTTTTGTGCGAGCATCACCACAAACAGAATAATTGCAAGTAAGAAAGCGTATTGTATAATCAGTTGGTGCATATAATTTTGGGCTTGGTCTAAAATACAAATTTGAAGCGAATGCGAAACCATTAACATTATGTTCTTTTTTCAGATAAAATTTGGATTTTCTATTATAAAGCTATAATTTCTCCCCTGTAATAAGTCATCCCAGCTTTTTTACATTGGTTTAATTAATGAAGACCATTTTTATTCTTATTGCTTTCTTGATAGAAAGCAGCCTTTGCGTAGCTCAACCGGTGATCCATGTAGAGAAACAAACTTTTGTTAATATTGGCAAAGCAGGATACTTTTGGCAGGACACTCTCGAAATAACACCTTTTGAAAAGGTAGCGCAATTTAAGCCAGAACGTTTTTCAAAAGGCAAGTCAGCAATTTTTAACGGTGGCACCAGCGGAAAAGTATGGTGGATGAAGCTCCGTTTTAAAAATAATAACCAAACCACTCCCTATCTATTTATCGATTATGCAAACATCGATTCTATTACCGTATTTTATCGCGATGAACGCGGGATGATAAACCAGATAAGTGCTGGCATGTTCAACCTGAAACAAAATGATAACATTTTGGGTACTGGCTATGTATTTCCCTTAAAGCAGGTAAAAACACCAGTTGGCGAAGTGTATGTAAGAATGCGGGCGATGAATACTTTACTTGTACCCGTTAAGCTTGTTACCGAATCGGTATTAAACCATGCTTTATTTAAAGCACATAGCGTGCAACCTATTTATATGGGTATTGCATTGATGATCCTCATTTTTCATGTTTTTATGTTCATTGTTACACGGAGTAAACTCTTTGCGCTTTATATAGCGCGGATCATTTTGCTTTATTTCATTGTAATGGTCTGTTATCTTCAAGGCTATGGCTTATTGCTAGGCCCTTCAATAGCCAGGTTTATTTTAGTGCATGCCCATTTTTTTATTGCAGCTGGTTACATTGCTACGATTCTGTTTAACAGTTATTTTTTAAAACTTAAACGCCAACTTCCGCAACTCAATAAATTCTTTAAGGTATTAATGTTTGGATGGGGTTTAATCCTAATCTGCTCTTTATGGGATGCCCGAAGCATCACCAATATACTTACGCATGTTTTATTTTTATTAACCTCATTACTTTTTCTATTCAGTAGCATTAAAGTGATTGTAATCCGCGGTTATGCCAAAAAAAATCCCCTTATCTGGTGTTACGTATTGGGATGGATTCCTGTTGCCCTGGCTTCCATTTACCTTGTTTTTTGTTTATCGGAGTTAATACCCTTTCAATCTTACAGCTATAATTTACTCACTCTAGCTGGAATAATTGAAGGAATACTCATCAGCCTCGGTCTTTATGGCCAACGGTTAAGGTTATTAACAAGGCATAATGCGCATTTTCGGAGGCAACGTATTCTGCTTCAAGAACAGGTTGAAGGTTACCGTAAACAGCTCAATGCAAAAACAGAAAAATCTGTTGAACATTTTTCTTTAAAAGCACTTATCGAACTTGCTCACGCCAGAGACCCTTCATTTATGAAGCGGTTTAGCGAAGCTGAATCTACCTTTATCGAAAGGTTACTTCAAATTTCGCCACAACTACTACCGGCAGAGTTAACGCTTTGTGCTTACATCAGGTTAAATTTTGATACTAAAGAAATTGCCAGAACCTGCAAACTTAGTGTACGTGCTGTAGAAAGCCGCAAATATAGAATTCGTAAAAAACTGGGTATAGATGGCGAAACGAATATGCACGCTTGGATATTAGACCTCTCCAAATCGTCCTAAATAATATACAAAAATAGATCACTTTTTCTTTGCCTTTATCTGAACAATAAATTATCAAAAACCGATTAACATGCTTTATTACAGCAACTTAAATACCTGTGCGTAGAAATGCGTATCGTTAAAATCCACCTGCCGCACCCTCTTTGCATATAGCTATTTAGAGTGCACGCGGTGCGATACCGTTTTTTCCACTAAACAGACTTAATGCTTTTTGTCTGGATTGTACTCATATTTTTAACCATGTCGACAGAAACGGTCTTTTCCGGGATGATTTGTTACACGCCTGGCGGCATGGTTTATTTAAAACGCTAATTCATCAAAAACTATATATAATGAACCGAATACCAATTACATTTTATTTTACTACCTGAAATCCAAACATTTAAATTTAGTGCGTATTACTGCGTAGACAAAAATTTTGATAATCTTTAAATGCTCTATTTCTTTGTCCTATCCCTAAATGAAAACTTTTTAAAATATTGCTGTGCCGCAGGAGGTCTAGACAGGGGACGGTCTAGCCTTCTGCACAAACAGCATCTGAGACCAACCATGAAATCGAATAACACCCCTGCCAAAATTATTGAGAGCATCCAAGAATTTTACAACGGCAGAGATCCTGAAGAAATTTATAATGCATTAGAAATAGATAAAAACTGTTTTGACAACTGGATTAGAGACTTTGGGAGCATAGCCAACGAACTTTTAGAGCTGAGAGATGAAAACGATAACCTGAGAACAATGTTTACCAATTTAAGTCTGGTAAACCAGAGCTTGCGCAACTCTCTTGATAGCCTAACCAGAACAGACTCGAAAATATTTGAGTTATTGCTTAAAAAGCGAGGCACTGGTAATCTTAGCTTTCCTTAATTAATAACACAAAAAAATGTTCTCTTTATCCCAACCAAAAATATTAATTATTGAAGATCACCCTGCAACACTTGATGCCATAAAGATGATCTTCGAATTTGAAGGATACATTACGATGAATCTTTCCAACGCTATTGATTTACACACCAAGGTTGCTGCCTTCCAACCCGATATCATTTTGATCGATATTTTGTTGGGTATGACCGACGGACGGGCCATATGCACAGAATTAAAATTATCGGCACATGGTTCCATTCCTATCCTGCTCATGTCATCGCGAAATGGCATCCATAATAGCGCTTACTATAAAACCCATTGGGATGATTACATAGAAAAACCTTTCGAAATGGAGACCATTATTCAAAGGGTCCGCATGCTTTTATCAAAAAAAGCCCAACAAGATTAGTGATTTACGATCAACCAAAAAGATCGCTGCTCAGGTAGCGGTCTCCCCGATCGCAGGCGATAAAAACAATGGTTCCTTTATCTAGTTCACCAGCAAGTTTCAAAGCAGCTGCGCAGGCACCGCCCGAGCTCATGCCTGCAAATAAACCTTCTTCTTTAGCCATTCTCCTCGACATTAAGGTTGCTTCTTCCTGTGCAATATCCATTACCCGATCTACCCGTAGCGGATCGAATATTTTCGGTAGATATTCTTCAGGCCAACGCCTGATACCTGGAATAGAAGAGCCCTCAGTAGGTTGACAGCCTATAATCTGGATATCGTTATCTTTTTCCTTAAAAAATCGGGAGCAACCCATAATGGTCCCCGTTGTTCCCATAGAACTTACAAAATGCGTAATCTGTTCCTCCGTGTCTCTCCATATTTCTGGTCCGGTTGTTTTATAATGAGCCAGGTAATTATCAGGGTTTGCAAATTGATTTAATAAAAAATACCCTTTTGAAACGCCTTTTTCTTCTGCATAATCCCTGCATTCTTCTATACTTTCTAGCAGGGTTACTTTTGCACCAAATGCCTCCATAGTTACCTTACGTTCGCGTGTAGAATTGGCTGGCATAACCAGTTCAATTTCTAAGTTATATAAACTTGCAATCATAGCCAATGCAATTCCGGTATTACCACTTGTGGCCTCTACAAGTTTAGTTCCAGGAGCTATATCCCCTCGTTCTATTGCACTTCTGATCATATTAAGCGACGCTCTGTCTTTAACACTACCGCCTGGATTATTTCCCTCTAATTTGGCAAATACCCTTACAGCTGGGTTAATATTCAGCTTTTGAAGTTCAGCCATTGGCGTATTTCCGATCAGATCGATTATTCCTGCCATATTTTAATATATTAATTGGTTTCTTTATGGTTCCTAATGGTAATTATTGGAGAATGATAAGCCGTAGAAAAAGCTGGGATACTTTCTGTAAGCCACACATTTCCACCGATGATGCTATCGTGCCCAATGATGGTTTCGCCGCCCAGTATGGTTGCCCCAGAATAGATTACCACCCTATCTTCTACTGTTGGATGACGTTTGCTGCCTGCTAATGTTTTTTTAACACTCAAAGCACCAAGTGTTACCCCTTGATAAAGTTTAACATAACGGCCTATTATACTCGTTTCGCCAATAACAATCCCAGTTCCATGATCGATATGGAAGTATTCGCCAATACAGGCTGCCGGATGGATATCAATTCCTGTTTTAGAATGGGCATATTCGGTAAGAATTCTTGGAACCAGCGGTATACCGAAATTATAAAGCATATGGGCAATTCTGTAGAAACAGATGGCATAAAAACCAGGATAAGTTCTAATTACCTCAAACCTGCTCTGTGCAGCCGGATCGCCTTCATAAATGGCTACTATATCGGTGTTCAATACACGGTAAAGCGCTGGCAGTTCTTCAAAAAACTGACCTGCTGCATTTTTACATTCGCTATTTTTAAGCTTACAACTGGCTGATATGATATCATAAAGTTCAAGCTCCAAAACGGCAACATATTCCTTTACGTCTACAATTGTTGAAAATACTTTAGGAGAATTTTCTGGAAAAAGCACTTGAATTAGCTTTTCTGCCCAAAGGGATATCACTTCATTGGGTGGAATATTTGGTTGTTCAAGAGGGTTCTTAATAATTTGTTCAAAAAAATGGTCTTCCATAACTGGTGGTCATACCTGCCCGATCTGCTCATCGACTAGGTATATAGATTTAATCGCTAAATGTAAGTTTTGTTTTTTTAAACCAAAACAACTGACGCATTTTTATGATAAAAATTGCTCGACAATAACAATAAAATTCATGAATATAGCTTTAGAAAGAATTATCAGTAAAATCAAGCCTTAGAAAATAAAGCTGAACAAACATCAACTACCAGGCTTATTTATTTTTTAGGCCAACTGGCTATCGATTTAGCAGAAAAGCTTTTTTGCAGTGGATTCCCGGCATCTAGAAAAACTGATATGGCCTGTTCGCTATCAGCTTTGAGCCTTACTTCAAATCCTACAATAGAAGTCCCCGGATTTTTAGCATCATAATCGGTTCCCGGATCTGTTGACCAGGTTTTCATTTTAACTTCGCTTTGGGCATCTACGAAGAGATAACATTTTTTGTTTTTATAACTTAATTCGATGGTATGCTTATCAATAATGTGTACTGTAGCAGGTGTAACCATCGACCACCGAAGGTTTACATCAGTATTTCCTACAGTTATTTCATCACGGATCAGCACTGTTTTTTTATTGATTAGGGCCACGCCTCTAATTGACTTTTTTAGTTTATCAGCATATAAGCTACTCAGATCGGCAACAGCATTCATAAACAGGCCATTATCAGCACTACTGATGAAAGCAGCATTGCCCCTAACATTCTGAAAAGTACTATCAATTGAAAGGGTATTGTGCGCGAGATTATTATAGCGGAATATTTTCCAGCGCTGTGAATTTTGTTTAGTATCCCAAAGATTAATGCCTTTTGATTCGAGCGATTCATATTCCTGCATCCCAAAATCCATAGCCCAACGCACCCCTTGCGATTCCATGATGAAAGAGCCTACATCCATATGACCATGGCTAATACCGGGTGAGCCACCTTTAAAACCCACAAAAGTAGCCAGCGGATCTGTCCACGAACTTCGCATCAAAGCAACCGGATTAGGACCATTTCCTATCCAAAATTGTGTAGTTTTAGGCTGAATGTTATTAAGCGATAGTTTTGCACCCCACAACATTGCTGATGGCAGTAATCTATTTTGTAATGGCATCTGCTCATCGAGCTGTTTTTTAGTTACCAAAAGTAAACCAGAATCGTTCAGTTTCGATGCAAACCAAAAAAGTGCGGGATTAAATTCAGCCACCGCCCTGCTATCCGAATAATTAAAAGGTTTGCCTGAAGGAGCGGTCATATTAACCAGATAATCAGCTGTTTTAAGGAAACCTGGCTGAGCGCTTAAATTAAAATCCTGATGAAAAACACCTTCTAAAGCACTGATAAACATTACATTAAAAGAAGTGCCGTATTCCCAATATCCATAACCTTCCGGATAAGCACCATCGGGAGCATATTGTTGCATGGGTAGGATTACACTTTTTATTGCCCGGTTAATGAGTTTCGCAGATAAGGCCGGATGTTCTTCGAAAGTAGCTATTGCACCAAAAGAGATGCCCGCATTACAAACCTGATTCCAGTTATTGGTAACATTTAACCAGTTATTGTACTTATTGTTTGTTGAAGGCTGTATTCCCTTTTCGAGAATGGCATGGGCAACTATACTTCTGGTTGATTGTGGTAAATCCTGATATAACCAATCGTAGCCTATTGATAAAGCCATTGTCATTTCACCCACATCAAGAAAATGGCTTGGGTTCCAATCTTTAAAACCAGAAACTGCCAGCAGTTCTTTTTCTGCCCTGGCTACATACTTTTTATCATGGTTAAGCCTAAAAGCATAAGAGAGATAATAAATCCTTTTAAGTGCTTCTCTTGATACATCAAGCAAACGTTTGCCGATCATCACCCGCTCTAATACGGGTTTATTTAAAACATGATCTGCTTCTGATAGTATGGCTCGGTGAACTTGTTTAAACCTGGCATCGCGCTTTACATTTTCTAAGATCTGTTCTTCAAGCTCATGGCTTATCAATAACCTTGGATGCGAAGGCATCTTAAAAGTCGAATCAATTTCCTTGTTTTGCCCTACCGCTATCGTAGAGCAAAACAAGGTTATGATGGCACATATAATAGTGATAAGCTGATTTTTCTTCATGGGGTTATGTCATACTTATCAAATTTAACGACAAGGGACTATTTCTTTTGTTCAGATAAGAAAGAAACTAACGAAGCCAGTTCTTCATATGATAATGAATTGGCCAAACCTTCTGGCATCATCGAAGTTTCCATTTCTTTTCTCGATAGAATATCGCCCGCTTTAATGGTAAAAACCTCTCCTGCAATATTACGAACCACCACTTTTGCAGCTGTTTCTTCTGTAATAAAGCCCATATAAGTACGGTCGCCTTTGGCCGTAATCATTACCGAAGCAAATCCCTGAGAAATTGAGGCATTAGGTTTTAATATCGATTCTGCAATCTGCTCACGGTTCATAATAGAGCCGATCTGTCCCATAAAAGGACCTTTCATTTTTTCACTTTTGCTTAAGCTATGGCAGGCAATACAACCTTGATTATTGAAAATGTTTTTTCCTTTTAATGGATCACCCTGTAATTTATTGATAGCCAATAATACATCTTCGATAGATGATTTACCAACCTGACCTTTTTTGTTTTTGATTTTATCCAAATCAATTTTTGGTTCTTCAGCTGCCGCTACTTTTTCTTCTTCTGCAAATTCAGGAATATCCATCCTTTGACGTGCATTTAAATCAACGTAAAACTGTTTTCCCTTTGCTCCGGCTTTTATAGCCTCTTCTTTCAGAAATTTCTCGATAATAGGAGAACCTTCCCATGAAACGGCCTTAAAGTATGGTCCATGAGAGTCAGGACGTGTACCCCACCACCAAGAAGCATCATAAGCAATTTCTTTTTTATACAAACGACCTAAAGTAACCAGGATCTGTTGCTTTAATTTTTCATCTGTCGATTGTTTATAGTTTTCGATCAGTCCGTTAACCGCTTTTTCGGTATGTATATAACGTAACGCCCAAAGCGCAAGGGTAGAATTTTCGGTTTTAACTGCAGCAAGCAAAGCATCTACCGCCTGAAGATCAACTAAGGCCCTAACAGCTAAGTGAGGCAAAATAATGGCTGAATTTGGTGTTGCATGAGGCCCTTCAGTACCTTTTGCAGGTGCTGTAAATGAAGCAGGCACCTTGGTTTGTAAAAGCACATTGGCAACTTCTGGTCTGCCCAAACGGTTTAAACCGATTATCGAAGCAGCCTGAACGCGAAGAGAAGGATCCTTTAAACCTTCTAAAAATGGCTCAACCGGTACTTTGTCGATATTGGCTTTACGGTCAGCTAATGCTTTTAAAGCAAATTCCTTAATTGCATTATCTTTGGTAAATTCAACTAAAGTTGCGATACCATTTTCTTTGGTCAGCTGTGCATAAGTATACATACCGGCTATACGAACATCAAGCGCTAAACCTTGATCGGAAGCCACTTTTAAAGCCGCTGCAATAGCTTGTTTATTGTTGCGCAAAACCAGTTCTTGCGAAGCAGTTAAACGGCCTACTGCACTATTCGATTTAAGTAGCTCGGTTAGTTTTTTAATTGAAGCTTTTTTAACATCAGGGAAAGCTTTGTACGTCCAGTTGTTTGGTACTGCACGAACAACGTAACCTTTATTAGGACTTCCAGAGTAACCTGCACCATCCCAGGCCGACAAATAAAGTCTTCCTGAACCGTCTACATCAAGATCGGTAATCTGTGGTAGTTTAATAAATTCTTCATCTTTCTGTGTAAAAGTCGGGCCATCAGCGGTCACTCTATGAATATATAACATGCTTCTGCCCCAATCGGCCATCATTGGTACATGGTTATATTGTTCCGGCCAGTTTGGTTCATCCATAAATAATGCTCCGGTACCCGATCCTCCACCTAAATCTGCAAGTGCCGGAATAATTTCGTCGGTAAAATTCTGAAATAAAACAGGGTAACCATATTCTCCAGATTGTATGTGGTGCGAGAAACGAACATTCCATCCACCGCCATCATTGGTATTTTCTCTTGTAAAAACGTTCATGTAAGGATCGATAGCAACATCATAAACATTACGTGTTCCATGTGTATATACTTCCATTTCAGTTCCATCAGGGCGAACACGCATAATTCCACCACCTAACATGGTTAGTTTTTTGCCTGAACGGTCTACCGCATCATGGAATCCAAAATCTCCTACTGAAATGTAAATCCATCCATCAATACCCATTCTAATGCCATTGGTGGCATGGTCGGTACCACGTTCGCGGATATATTTGGCATTACTGATATGCTCTATAAGCGGTTTTTCGGGTCCATCGGCTTTTCCATCGCCATCTTTATCTTCGAAAACAACTAAATTCATGCCTGTAGCCTGTTTTGTTTCTTTAGAAAAAGTGGTATGTAATACGTATACCTGGCTGCCTTGAACGATAATACCGCGTGGATTATCCACCTCGGCAAAATCTACATGTTCATCCATTTTACCATCGTTATCCTTATCTATCAATTTAAGAATATGGCCTTTACCAGGATCTTTACCTAAAGAGCCGATCATATCAACGCCAACATATACTTCTCCGGTTGGTGCTACGGCTAAACAGGCTGGGCTGGGTGTAACATCAGGTCCTGCGAAATTGGTTATCGTTAATTCGGTGGGTGATACGCGTTGTATCTTTGGTTCGCTAAAAAAGTTTTTTAATCCAAAAAAAACTAGTGTAAAAGAAATTAAGCTTAAAGAAAATTTAATCATTTGTGTGTGTTATTGTTTCTGGTTGGTTGCCGGGTAAACTTACAAAAAAATATAAATTCTCTTGTGCCACAATTTTGTGCATTTTAAGTTAATTCTTAACCATTTGACACTTTTACTTACCGGCGACTAGACTTATTTACTTCATTTTAAAGTAAAACAACTTCACATACGTTATCCTGATAAAGATTCACATTAATTTAAAGCAACAATTCAAACTAATTACTATGGACAGCTAAATAAGCTTCAAACCGCTATAATTACGCATAACAACAAGTAAAACACAAATTAAATGAAGAAAAAACACCTTATAAATAAGATAAAAAACCGCTTTCATCAAAATCAGGTAAATTATTCCGTAAAACACTTGTTCCATAGGAGATATTTTATTATATTTACTAAATCCAACATTCATTAAATCAGTACGTTATGAAAAATATTCTTTATTTCTTCCTGACTGCCCTGATCTCCTCCATTGCGCTGTTAATTACCAGGGATTCATTTGAACCCGAATTGGTTTATAGCACAGTGGTATTAATATGGATTTTTTACATTTGGTACCATATTTATGCTGCTAATAAGAGGAACTACAGCGAGTAGTCTGTATCTTAATTAAATTGAATTCTCCAATTGAATATAATCTGGAGCTAAAACATTAGTGATCAATATTTTATCCTTACCTTTTGCTTTCATCTCATTATTAATTTGTTTAATACAGTCATTGAAAGTAAATTAATTACTCTCTTATTAAGAAATTAGTAATTATTTGATATGATTGCCGAGTGCATCAACGGTTAATTTATTACCTTCGTCGAAAACTAAAACACAGTAGTTTACGTTTATAACTAAGCCTGGCCAATTAGCCAGGTTATACATAAAGCTTAATGAACTTGGAGTTATCGACCTCGTACATGGGGTAGATTAGCGCACAAGATCATGAAATCAAAAGCAAAATTCCCATGTTTAGCAGGGAATACATTTTACTCGGAAGTTCGCCGCAGAGTAAACAACGACTTTAAAGAAAACAATAGAAGTATCAATGCCAATGTGCTGATGTGGTTTAAGGCCTTTCTTTTCCTTATTATATTTCTGGCACTTTACTTTTCCATACTTCTTTTAAACGTGCATAGCACCATACTTTTGGGACTTACCATTTTACTTGGCGCAACTTGTGCATTTATTGGTTTTAATATCTGCCACGATGCCATTCACGGTTCGTTTTCGAGTTCTAAACGTATCAATTCATTTTTCAGTTTTCTATTTAATATGGTTGGGGCTAATCCATATGTATGGAACATTACCCACAATGTGGTACACCATACCTATACCAATATACCTGGCCACGACGAAGATATTGAAGTAGCACCAGGACTTATACGCATCTGTACAGAAGATGAATTAAAACCACATCAGCGTTTCCAGCAATGGTATGCTTTCCCTTTATATAGTTTGGCTTCGCTTTCCTGGGTGTTTCGTAAAGATTATAAAAAGTTTTTCCAGAAAAGCGTGGGTGCCTGTCAGAACAAGCATCCGAAGATCGAATACTTTAACCTCTTTTTCTATAAGTTTTTGTACTACTTTATTTTTATTGGTTTACCTATACTGATAATGCCGCTTGCCTGGTGGCAGATTGCAATCGGTTTTGTGGTATTACACATGGCTCAGGGCTTAACCATGGGACTGGTTTTCCAATTGGCTCATGTAGTAGAAGGAACCACTTTTCCAATAACCAATGCAGAAGGCAATATGGAAGAAGCCTGGGCCGAACACCAAATGCGTACTACAGCTAATTTTGCAACCCAATCGCCAATCTCAGCATTCTTTCTTGGTGGGTTAAACCGACAGATAGAACACCACCTTTTCCCTAAAATATGCCATGTACATTATGGTCGGATCTCCATCATTGTAAAACAAACTGCGTTAGAATTTGGATTGCCTTATCATGAAAACAGCACATTCTTATCGGCACTTCGCTCCCACTACCGCATCCTAAAAAAAATGGGACAACCGGAAACAATTTAGTGGCTATTAATTTAAGGGCGATAATTCAAACATAATGTTCTTATTACCTTAATGGTAAAAATCTTTAAATCCTATTTATTTCATCATTAAGAAGTTTAGGGCATTAAGTTTTGAGCGCCTGTAAAATTGTGCGATACGCATGAACAAATGACCAATGAACAAATGACTAATGAACCAGTAAACCAACACCTAATAACATAAACTTAACATACAATACATTTCTTCAAGAGGCAGATCTTTTTATCTTTAACCATATGTACTGGTACGAAGAAGAAGTTAAACAATTAGAGAGGACGCATCGCTTGGATCGGGAGCATCCTGGTGTTATTTTCTATGGCAGCTCATCTATCCGGTTGTGGAATAGTCTCGAAGATGATTTTGATTACATGAAAGTAACCAATTTAGGCTTTGGCGGCTCTACATTAGCTGCATGCGTATGGTTTTTTGAGCGGATTATGATAGACTACAAGCCAAAGGCACTTGTGGTATATGCTGGCGATAACGACCTTGGCGATGGAAGAAACCCTGAGGAGATATTTATCTTTTTCCAGCAGTTGATGGCTAAAGTTAATCAGCGGTTTGGCATACTGCCCTGCTATTTTATATCGCTAAAACCCAGCCTTACCCGCTGGCAAATGGCCGATCAGTTTAGATATACCAATAACCTCATCGAAAGCGAAATTATTAAACTCAATAGCAATTGGAAATTTATTGATGTATTTAAGAAAATGCTCAACAAAGAGGGCAACCCAAACCCTTCACTTTACGATCACGATGGATTGCATCTGAGCGAAGAAGGTTATCGTTTGTGGGCAACTACTGTTAAAGAGAAATTAGGTTAATCATTACGCGCAATTAATATCCTGATAACATACATGCCTTAATTTTCCACAAAAAGAATTGCAGCTAATGAACAGGGAATATCATAAATGGTTCAGCCATAATCTTCAACGGGATATGGAGCTTCTCGTTTTCGGTCATGCCGGAAGAGCAGTTATCTTTTTCCCTACCCGTATGGCCAGATTTTACGATTACGAAAACTGGGGAATTATAGCTTCTTTAAGTGCGCGGATTGAAAATGGCGAACTCCAAATTTTCTGTGTGGATAGCATAGATGGAGAAAGCTTTTATAACGATGAGGTGTTTCCATCGGTACGGATAGAACGGCATTTACAGTATGAAAAATATCTCCTCGAAGAAGTATTATCGCTTATCTATCAGAAAAATGATGGCGATTACGTAGAAACGGCTGGCTGCAGCATGGGTGCTTACCATGCTATAAACCTGGCCATGAAATACCCCTGGTTATTTAAAAAAGCTGTTGGTATAAGCGGAAGATATGACCTTACAGACAATATAGGCGATTTTAGAGATCTGCTGAACGGGTTTCACGACGAAAAAGTTTATTTTAATATGCCAGCGCAATATATTGCTAACCTAAACGACGATCGATTGCTATCAGCAGTCAGAAACATGGAAATTATTCTTGCCGTAGGTGAAACAGATCCATTTCTAAGTGGAAACCGGCATCTAAGCAGCCTGTTATGGGAGAAAGGTATACCCAATCAGTTTCATACCTGGGAGAGCAATGCACACCGCCCCCATTATTGGCGAAAAATGGCGCCTATGTACATTTAATTATTACATAAGCGCCTCATCTTATTTTGCGGCTAAATTAAAATATTGTTTAATGTGGATGGTATCTACAGGTACTTTAGATTTTTCGGCTGCCACAACAATGCGTGCATCAAGTAACCATTTTTCTGCTGAACTATTAGTGTTAGCCACTTTAATTCCTTTAACCGTACCTGCAATTGGAGTTAAGTTGAAATAATCGCATGAAGCACAAGAAAACAGATGTTTTACCTTTCCAGCCGAAATATCAACATCAGTTAATAAAAATTTATCACCCTGCATTGGTGCTTGCATATATATCCGTGTGGTGCTGAAGCTATTACTCTTCGTAGCCAAAAAAATCCGGTATTGCCCTGTGCTAACTGCAATCTGCCGATCGGGCATTGCCGCATAATTAACATACTCAAACAGGCAGCTTCCTTCAGTACAAGGAATACTATTCAAACTTAGCAGGATAAGTTTGGGTTAAAAACTGACCACCGAAAGACTTTATCTTAACAATGATTGAACAAGAAAATATTAAGTTTGCACATAAACAGATTAAATCTACAAAACATGAAACAAGGATTATTAATAGATATGGATGGGGTGATTTATAGCGGGGAAGAATTGATATTTGGTGCTGATAAATTCATTAAAAACTTAATTGATGAAGATATTCCTTTTGCATTTATGACTAATAATAGTCAGAGAACGGCTTTAGAAGTTGTGCGTAAACTAAAAGGGCTTGGCATAAAAGTAGAAGAAAGCCATGTATATACGAGCGCAATGGCTACAGGTAAATTCCTTTCCGATCAAAGCCCAAATGGTACCGCTTATGTATTGGGAGAAGGTGGTTTATTAAGCAGTTTGCACGATCACGGTATTACTTTGGTAAACACCGATCCAGAATTTGTGGTACTGGGAGAAGGTAGAAACTTTACGCTCGAAATGGTACAGCGTGCGGTTGATATGATTCTTGCCGGAGCTAAATTTATCACCACTAATAGAGATCCATCGCCAAAGAAACCAGGTTGGAATAATTTAGGCATTGCCGCAACTACTGCTATGATTGAAGAAGCAACCGGCAGAAAAGCATTTGTTACAGGTAAACCAAGTCCGGTGATGATGCGCTCGGCACGTAAATTTCTAGGATTGGAAACCAGCGAAACTACGGTTATTGGCGATACCATGGAAACAGATATACAAGGAGGTGTTCAAATGGGATATAAAACCATTCTGGTACTTTCGGGCATCTCAAGCAAAGATACTTTAGGGCATTATGCTTTTAAACCCGATATGATTGCAAGCTCGGTTGATGAGATTAAGTTTCCGTTGGCCTGGTGGGAAGGTAAATAGTTTAGATTTTCGAACTTAAACGTGCTGCCAGATGTTACCATCTGGCAGAGAGAACCGTTTTAGAATTGGAATAAAGGATCAAACGAAGTGTCAGATAGAAATATCTGACACCACATGATCTGCCACCTTTTCGGACATGAAAGCGACTAATAAACAAGAGAACTAATGAGCCAAGTCTACTTCTAACAACGACCTTGTAAATAAAGGAGTTGAGTGGGGACACATAGGCTTAAAAAAACTCAATCGATAATCAGTTGCAAATACAACAGATGCACCTTCAAATTTAGCAGCCGTATCAACGTGATTAAGCAATTTTAATGAGGCTGAATCATTTACAATATGCTCATGCACTGGGGTTTCAGACCCTTTATCACCAGTAAATTTATTCGCTTTGGTTAAAAGTCCAATTGCTGGTATAACCATTAATAGCGCTACGCAAGAAATCAGTCTCATATCATTGTGCTTAAATTATCCTATTATTTGATTAGTGCCTTTTAACAAAGATGAACCGATGTTATTAGTAAGATAGTTAGCTAGCGTTATTAAATTGTTAAAGTTACAGTGCAGTTTTAATTCAATATTAAATGTATCTGGCCAATAGCGCGATTTATATTACCGTACCCGCGATTTATATTATTGCACTCGTGATTTATATTACCGTACCCGCGTTTTATATTACTGCACCCGCGATTTATATTACCGCACCTGTGATTTATATTAAGATATCGGGCTTAAGGATTATTTGATTTGATAATTATGATATGGATGTATGACCATTGGGTTAAAATTAAGATTGCGTAGAAACATCCATCGCTACGCAATCATTAACTAACCAAATAAATGTATTTACAAGGCGTAACATCAGATAACCAGTCTAATGTACACTTGGTATAGACAGTAAATTCGGGCACTAATCAACCTATTCATTACCATGTCGTTTACATTTAAATCTTCCTATCAAAACTGGTTTATGCCTTCTCGCCTTGCTTCTATTTATCGCAAAGCCTGGTTTGATCGTTTACAACAGCACAGTTTTCTTTAAATCATACTTCAAAAAAATTAAGGAAATAACCGTTCATCGAGGCTACATTTTTGCATCCATTAACTTTGCTGCTTTTGCTTTTGGCGCCACCAGTTTTATTTTAATTACAAATGCTTTGTTGGGTTGAAAATCTTTTGGCAGTATTACATCATAATAGGTATTCTTATCCAGATCCAAACCAATGTCCGCTTGTTTTAAAGCTAAATTCTTGCTGTTTACTAAAAGTGCAGCTGTACCTGGAACCTGTTTGGCATTTTTAGGCACCGCAATGCGCACAATACCATTTACGGGTTGATTAAAAACAGTTAAATAAAGGTTATTGTCTTTTTGAGTAAAGTAGCCCAATTTAGAGGGAGTTAATGCAGCATGACGTACCCCATATACTGCCTCGGCATTTATTTTTATCCACTCGCCGATTTCCTTTGCAATTTTATCCTCTTCGGGATGCATATTTCCATTGCCATCGGGGCCAAAGTTTAGTACAAAATTGCCGTTCATTGATACCGAACGCATCAGCATATCCAATAAATCGTCGGTAGTTTTGGTATAAATTCCCGACCAATCTTTCATATATCCCCAACCGTTTGGCGGGATGGTCATTACCGCATCCCAATCGTTACCGTTTAACCATTCAAATTCTGCAGGTAACTTACGCTCCCAGCCCTGTTCGTAATCACCCAAAATATTGCCATTCGAATCGAAGTGTCTTGAGCCATGTTCATCGTTACGGAAACGCGAGCCGATAATTAATCCAGGATGTTTTTCCCGAAGTTCTTTTTCTAGATTGTAGGTAAATTCATAGGCGCTTTTCCACGAGGCATCCCAGGTACCATCAAACCAGAAACCTTTAATTTTCGGATAGTTATCCAGCTGCTCTAAAAGCTGGTTTCGGGTATAAGCTAAAAATTTACCAAATTTTTCTTTCTCTTCCTCTGTTTTTGGAGCTTTACCCATATAATTTGGGTTATTCCATTCTAAAATAGAGAAATAGAGATATACATCAATACCTTCAGCGGTATAGGCATCTACAATCTGCTTTACTATATCCTTTTTATAAGGTGATGCAGAAACACTGTAATCAGAATATTTGGTTGGCCAAAGTGCAAAGCCATCATGGTGTTTGGTGGTAAAAATCACATACTTTGCGCCCATATCCTTAGCTTGTTTGGCCCAGCGTTTGGCATCGAAGTTTTTCGGGTTAAACTGTTTGTACAGGTTATCGTAAGTTTTAGTCCAGTCTTTTGGTGCCGTAGGCCCACTCCAGGAGCGGATCCATTCTGATGCTGCTGCACCTCCCCTTGCACTTATCCCATTCCACTCGTTACCCGCGATAGAATAAATTCCCCAATGGATAAACTGCCCTAAACCATAACTGCGAAAGGCTTCCATGTCGGCATCGGTACGGTGTGGTGGTGTTAGGGGTCCGTATTTAACTTCAACTTCTTTTGTAGGCTTGCTCTTTGGCCCAGTCCATTGTGCATCTGCAGGATTTACTGCAGCGATCGAAGCAACAATAACCAAGACAAACTTTAATATATTCTTCATATTCAAATTTTATTCGTGTTCTTATTAATCCTTATAATTTAATGGTTTCTTTCTCTTAACCGGTATTTCTGGGTTTTGTAAGGGCTTTGAAGGATGATAATAATAAAGTCCTGCTTTGCTGTAAAGTGCCAAGTGCTGGGCTAGATTATTACTGAAGGTTTTAAAATCTTTATGATTTTGCGGCGTCCATGCAGCTTCTGCCAGGGCGGCAATCCGAGGAAAAAGTAAATAATCTAAACGGTTGTCATTATCTACTGTTTCTGCCCAAAGGTTAGCCTGAATACCTAAAATAAGCTGTTTTTCTTTTTCATTTTCGGCAAAAGACTGTGCATTGAACTGGTATACCTGCTCAATGGGGCTATACAGTTTGTTCCACTTTCTACCGTATTGGTGGGTACTATCCTGAACAAAATCGAAATACAGTGGCAAACGCGGGCATAAAACCGTTTGATAACCTTTACTTAAAGCAGTACGGAGCTGGGCAGGTTTTTCCTGGCGCCACCAAAACATAATCGTTTTCTCTTTTGGCAGATCGGCTTCGGCCATTTCATCCCAAAAAATAGCCCTGGCGTTTAATCGGTAGAGCGAATCGGCCATGCGTTTCATAAAATAGTGTTCTACCGCAGCGTCATCCTTAAGCTTTTCGCGCTCGCGGAGTTTTAAAATATCTGGATTGCTTTTCCATTTTTCATTTCCATAGCTCACTTCATCTCCTCCTAAATGGATTAATCCGGCAGGGAAAAGCACATTGGTTTCTTTTAGAATATCGGTTAAATAACCGTAGGTTTTTTCCAGGCCAGGATTAAAGGTAAACTCTGGGTGCCCTATTGAACCGCCTCCTGAATATTCTGGATAGGCTTTATTGGCTGCACTAGCATGCCCGGGCATATCAATTTCTGGTATAACCTTAATGTAGCGTTCGGCAGCGTAGGCCACAATTTCCCTAATATCGGCTTGTGTATAAAACTGTGCTGGCAAATTGGGGTTTAGATAATCTCCAATGCCACCAATAAGGGCCAAATTAGGATACTTCTTAACCTCTAGGCGCCAGGCAGGTTCATCGGTTAAATGCCAGTGAAAGGTATTCAGTTTATAAAAGGCCATCCAGTTTAAAATAGACTTTACTTTTTGTTTGCCAAAAAAATGCCGAGATTCATCGAGCATAAAGCCACGCCAGCCATAAACCGGTGCATCACTTATTTCAGCAGCAGGAAGTTGGTTGTTTTTATTGGTTAGTGCCAGTTGCAACAGCGAAACCACCCCATAAAAAATTCCATTGGAATGTGTACCGGAAACGATAATCTGGTCAGGTTTGATACTGATCTGATAAGCACATGAATCTGCATGTTTTTTTCCGGCCTTTAGTACCAGCACAATACTTGCCGATTTTGCTTTTTGCTGAACGGTAATTCCTTTTTGACTTAATAATTCGTTCTGAAAATAGTAAGCAATCGCTTTTAGCCGTTCGTTATTATAACTAATGCTACTATAATTATTTATGGTATAGTAGCCATTGCCTTTTACAAAACGCATCGGCATAGGAATAATTCCCGGTTGCTGTGCAAATGCCGTTGAATAAATAATTAGCACAGATAATATATGTAATAACCTCATTAATTGGTTGTTATTTTTAATACATAAACAGGAATTTGGTTCCCTTTTTTATAATCACCTGGTAAATCAAGGCCAAGCCCCTCGTTGTTTATTGTCCATTTTATTTTTTTATTGTTTCCCAGAAGTTCGATATTTTTAACAGACATTGTGCTTTTGTTTATCTGTTTTAGCAGTACATCTGACCTTTTCCAGCTTCTTAGAAAAGCGTATACAGTTTTATCTTTTGAGGTATAATAAACATCTGGCGTTACAGATTTTGGTGTACCATCGAAAACAGCATCCTTAATGGCGTTTTTGCTTTCTTCGATAGAGATATTATCACTCTTTTCTGAGCTATTTTCTTTTACAGCCAACCATGTTTGGCTAGCGTAAATGGCCTCATGATTAATATCCATCCATTTACCTACAGCTTTTAATCTTACAGTTGCCCAATCCGGAAAGGTACCATCACCTTTTGGGCCAACATTTAACAACAGGTTGCCACCATTAGCTACTACTTCTACCAAGTGCCGTACCAGCATTTCGGGCGATTTCCAAACACTATCATGTTTGTTGTAGCCCCAGTTTTGGCCAATGGTTAAACAAGACTCCCATGCTTTTTTTGATGATGGAGACAAAGACTGTTCAGAAATTGAAAAGTCGCCATAACCATTTCCAATTCTATTGTTTACCAAACAGTTTGGTTGTAATTTATGAACTAACGCTTTAAGTTCTGCACTCTCTGTTTTACTGATGAGTTCGGGCGTATCGAACCAAATTGCACCAATCGGGCCATAGTTACTTAAAAGCTCAGTAACTTGTGGTTTAACCTTTCTTTCGAAATAACGGTTAAAAACTTTTTCATCTTCATTCGGATAATCCCAGGTGTTACTTCTGCCCG
>NZ_LMZQ01000030.1 GCF_001442625.1 Pedobacter ginsenosidimutans
GACAGCCTGGTGCAGAATATTATGATCGATAAAAATGCCATTGCCTCTTCTCATTATGAGCAAAACCTACTTAATGGCGTTGGCGTAATTAATATTAAGGGCCAAAGCACAAAACGGCAAATAAACAGTGATAGCCTTTTGGTTACCGCCCAGGATGTTAAGGCCATCCCCTACTACGCTTGGGCAAACCGGGGGCCAAGCGAAATGACTGTTTGGATACCTTATGAACAATCGGCCGCCAGACCAAAACCGGCTCCAACCATTGCCAGTACGAGTAAGGTATCTGCTTCGCTTAAAAACAAGAGAATGTTTTCTGCAATAAAAGATCAGTACGAACCAGCGGACTCAAAAGATACCAACTTTCCTTATTTGCACTGGTGGCCAGCCAAAAACACCAATGAGTTTATACAGTACGATTTTGCATCTGAACAAACCGTAAGTGAATCTAAAGTTTATTGGTATGATGATAGTCCCTGGGGTGGTTGCAGAATTCCGGTTTCTTATAAACTATTATATAAAAAAGGAGATCAATGGCTACCCGTTGAAACAACCGCTCCTTACGAGATTAGTAAAGATAAATTTAATACTGTAAAATTTAAGCCCGTAAACACAACTGCCCTAAGAATGGAAATTCAATTACCTGCCGAGCATGCAACTGGCGTACACGAATGGGCAGTAAAATAACTTGTAATAAAAGTTCTCAATTAGAACTCCCTATTTCAATATTTGAGATAGGGAGTTTTTTTATGGAGTCCAGCCTCAAGATCATTTATTAATAAAAAGATTTATAAAAGAACCGAAAGATAACCAAGCTCTTTGATCCTTAAAGCTTTAACCTCATGATTAGTTACCCATACAGGTTAAAAAACGATTTAAATCAGGTAATATACTCGTTATAATCAAGCACCTACTATGGTAAATTTATAAACGTTATAACAACGCTTAAACTAACCAAAAAAACTAATAAACTAATCAATAAGCTAATGAAATTAAACTTTACTTTGAGGTGGGGTAAGTTATTAAGCATCCTTATATTTCTGGTGATGCCTTTTCTTACCTTTGCACAAACCAAAATTACCGGTACGGTAACTGATGGAAAAAACGAGCCCATACCCGGGGCATCTATTAAACAAAAGGGCACAACTAATGGTACCTCTTCGGATATTAAGGGAAACTTCTCGTTAACCTTAAAGGAAGGATCTTCGATCTTGACGGTCAGTATTGTTGGCTATAAGTCAAAAGAAATATCTGTTGCAGGCAGGACAGGTATAAATATTGAGCTTGCGGAAGATAACAACTCTTTGAATGAGGTGGTTGCCATAGGGTATCAGAACATCCAGAGAAGAAACACCGCTGGAGCGATCTCGTCTGTAAAGGGAAAAGATTTTGAAAACACGCCTTATTCTACTTTTGATGCAATGCTGCAGGGAAGGGTCGCAGGTCTAACCGTTTTAAGTACCTCGGGCGAACCTGGAGGAAACAACATTGTTAACATCCGTGGTGCAAGCAACGTAAACTTAGGTCAAAGCAGCTCACCGTTATACGTTATTGATGGCGTGATCTATGATGTAAATGACATTGGGTCAGCCTATGGGAGCAGTCCCTTGCAGGCGATCAACCCCAACGACATCGAATCTGTTGACGTGCTAAAGGATGCATCTGCTTCAGCCGTTTATGGTGCCAGGGCTGCCAACGGCGTTATTATTGTTAAGACCAAACGGGCTATAGCTGGCGCGCCACCTCAGATTAGAATTTCAAGCTATTTCGGAATTGCCAATAAACCCGCATTGAAGCCTATCCAAACAGGTACTGCAGAGAGAAGATTGAAAATGGACTTACTCTATGGAGGTAACGCATCGTATGACCGGCTCAAAAACCTGAATATGATGTTGACCGACAGTTTAAATACTGCCTTCAACAACAATACAGACTGGCAGGGATTATTTCTTCAAACGGGAAACATCAGCAATATTGATGCAAGCATAGCAGCGGCAACGGATAAATATTCATACAGATTCTCTTTCAACCGTTATTTTGAGGAAGGGGTAATGAAAGGTTATGATATCAACAGGGTTACGCCCAGCCTGTTCTTTCAGGTATCACCTACCCAAAAACTGTTGATCCAGACAAATCTTTTTGTCGGCCTAACCAAGGCCAAGCATGGTCAAGGTGACCAAAACAAATACCCATTCACTACCTGGGGCTTTCCCTCATCCTTTTGGAGTATCGGTCCTACAGAACAGGCATTATATACCGGCAGATACGATGAACTCAGGGACGATGATAAAACCACCAGTCTGAACGGTAATACAATGGCTCAATACACCATTATACCTGGCTTAAACTTAAAAAGCACGATATCGTACAATGTAAACAATAATACAAGAAGCTATTTTAAACCAAATCTTTTAAGTTCCAGCGGCCAGAATGAAGCTTATGGATATATCTATCAAACTAACCGATGGGAATTGGAAAACACATTGAACTACTACAAGTCACTGAAGAGCGGGCATAACTTTAACATTGTCCTGCTACAGGGAATGGAAAAAAACATACTCAATAACACCTACAGCTCCAGCATCGGAAATTCGGATGCAGTAAAAACGGTTACAGGCATAGCCGCCGGCCCAAATTTGTTTGTAAGTAATGATATCCAGCAACGCTCCCGTTTATCATGGATGGGAAGTTTTGTCTATGATTACAAGGGAAAATACCTCTTGCAGGCCGTTTACCGTGCCGATGCATCTTCAAGATACAGTGCTGATAGCCGCTGGGGTTCGTTCCCATCGATATCGGCAGGGTGGAATGCATCTGAGGAAAGTTTCTTCTCCCCGGTGAAGAATATTCTCTCCTATTTAAAGCTTAGGGCCAGTTATGGAGTAACCGGCAATGATCCCGGAGCCTATTATGCCCAATACCAATCTTTAATAGGTGATGCAAGTTATCCAACATCAGTACTGGCAAATGGTGTAGGTGGCTTCCAGAATACCTATAATGGCACACAGGTATTATACCCAGATTATTACGGGGCAGCTTCGGCCAGTTCAATCAGCTGGGAAAGAAGTCCACAGTTCAATGCGGGAATCGATTTAGGACTGTTTAAGGACCGGATAACCTTAACAGCCGATTATTATATCCGGGACTCTAAAAGCAAGGTATTCCAGGTGGCCGTACCGCTTACCAGCGGGTATTCTCAAATCTCAAATAACTATGTTGATCTGCGCAATTCGGGTGTTGAGTTAACTTTAACTACGAGAAATTTCGGTCCAGCCTCAAAATTTCAATGGACAACCAATTTCAATATAGCTTACAACGATAATTATATTACCAAACTGCCAAACGGGGGAAGAGATTTCACTTTCGGGCCACCCTGGCTACAACAGACATTGAGCGTTGGCGAACCTCTGTTCACCTATAAGGTCTGGGACGTTAAAAGTATCTATTCAACAGACGCCGATGTTCCTGTAGACCCGAAGACAGGCAAGCGGATTACCCACTTCGGTGGGGCACAATATAGTGCTGGTGATCCGGCGAGGGCCGATCAGAATGGAGATTACAACATCGATTATAATGATTATGTATCATATGGAAACCCAAATCCGGATATTACAGGTGGTATGAACAATTCATTTTCATATAAAGGCTTTTCTCTTGATGTTCTGGTCACTTTCATTTCAGGTCGCAGCCTACGCAATGGTTATCTTTCAGACAAATTTCAGGATGCCGGAACTTCGGATCCATACTTCTATTGGGGGCCCCGATCTGGACCGGCATCAAATTTTAATGTTTCAGATTTCTGGTCTAAACCGGGAGATATTGCCAAATATCCTGGACTCATAACCAATACGGTAGATAAATGGCACATTGGCCAGAGCATGTATGTCGAAAATGCAAGTTTCATACGTATCAAAAACATCAGGCTGGGTTACGCTTTGCCTCAAAAACTCACAAAAAAAATAGGCATGAACATGATCAGGTTCTACGGCGTGATGGACAATGTAAAAGTATGGTCTAAATCTACTGTGCCTGATCCGGAAGCTGTGGGAGTAGATGGGTATTCCGGAGGAAACGACTATCCCATTCCTAAAAAGTACACATTCGGCATTGATTTAACATTTTAAACATTACTACAATGAAAAGACTAACAATATATATATGCTGTGCAATCGGATTGAGCATGGCAACTTCATGCAAAAAGTTTCTTGATGAAAAACCCATCAGCACATCTACCGATATTACCTTTTGGAAAAATGAGAACGATGCGGACAAGGGTATAGCAGGAGGTTACGCACTATTGAGAAAAACCTTGAATAAGGCAAATGGACTTGCTTTTTATGCCTATGGCGATCTGCCAACCGATGAATTCACTTCAGTGACTTCTTATCGTTTCGACAACATTTCCACAATAAGGTGGTCGATAGCCGTTGCAGCTGCAGAAACAGGAGATCCAATGATGCAGATGAGAAGGTATGACAGCTTTTATAGTGCTATAGATCAGGTTAACCGCTGTATCAAGTTTATCCCAACCATACCAGATGATAAATTTTCTTCTTCTACATCAAAGAACAACCTATTGGGTGAAGCCTATTTTTTAAGGGCATTCAATTATTTCTATATGACCAGAATCTGGGGAGATGTTCCCCTGGTAACCCAGACCGGGGCAATTGCAGATGCGGTTGATATTCCACGCAACAAGGCATCTGAAGTTTTAGCGCAGTGCTTAAGTGATGTTAACATGGCTATAAGCCTATTGAGCTGGGATTATGCGAACGCAACAAATAGAGCCGTCAGGGCCAATAAAGGTTCAGCTTATGCCCTTCTGGCTCATATTTATGCGTGGCAGGGCGATTACCAGAACTGTAATTTGACCGCAGACAAGATTATCGGCCAAAATTTTTATCAGTATGTAAGCAGGGATAGTTATCTAAACATATACAAAGGTAAGTCTACCGAGGGCATTTTTGAGATTGCTCAGAGCGGAGAGAATGAAGGAAATGTCTTCAATATTGCAAATTATACTTTGAAAAGTCCATATTTGACCACAAATACCGGAAATGCAATTTTTCCGCTTAATACGATTACGTTAAAGAATCTTTTCGATGACCCGGACGATGAGCGGTATTCCAATGCTTTCGCACTGACGAATTCAACAGATCCGATCTGTATCAAGTATTCTAATATTACCTACGTTAACGGCCAAAACGTAATTACCCCGGTTGCTCACAATAACATCATCATTTTTAGGCTAGCAGACATAAAGCTGTTAAAAGCAGAGGCACTTGCGGCGTTGAACCAGTTTGATCAATCCAGGACCGTACTAAATGAAGTTAGAGAGATAGCTGGTGTAGGTGCCTGGAATGGGGCAAATTCGAACTTATTTGAAGCTATTATAGACGAGCGGGGAAGAGAACTTTTCCTGGAAGGGCACCGTTTTTATGACCTGGTCAGACTTGGGAGAAAAACCGGTATTATTAAATTCGGTGATGATAAGATGAGCAAAAGTGATTTTGATGCTGGTAAATATTATTGGCCGATAGACCCTGCGTTAATGGTTATAAACAAAAAGTTAACACAAACTCCGTTCTGGAGCTCAAAGATGTAAAATAATGAAAAATAAAATGTTGTATTTTATAATATGCAGCCTGGGGCTTGCATATTTCACAGGCTGTAAGAAGAGTGAATACCTGACAGACGGCGGATTAAGTGTTGGCAAAACCCCACTAACAACATATGATTATCTCAAACAGCACAAATATCACTTGTTTGATACGCTGGTTATGGTGATTGATCATTATAATATGAAAGAGGAAGTAAATGGTGCTGCAACTTTTTTTGCCCCGACCAACTATTCCATCAACAGTTATCTGAAAATAAAAAGAGATTCTGTCAGACGTATTGATGAAAACAATAACTATAATCTGACCGATATGTATAAGGATATTAGCGCTGATTCGCTTAGGATTTACATCTCAAAGTCAAGGATAACATTAATGACAGCACCCCTACAGGCAACCATTGTGAATAATGCAGCAAATACGCAAACAGCGTTCCAAAGGATTTTGCAACCAAAGCCAGCCGAATCCTGGTCATCTGCACCAATATATTATCTCTATTATATAAAGGTCAGGGGTGCCCTGGATCCGCCAAATGTTGTTGCTCAGCCCAATGATCCAAACGTAGATCTTAAAGCACAGTGCCAAACAACTGATATCGAACCATCATCGGGCGGCATGCTCCATGTGCTAAGCAATAACCATACATTCATCAGATTCTAACGGGGAATCACAATAGGTACAACCATGAAGAAAATATTATTAATTTCATCAATATCTGTTCTAGCTTTGACCGGCATTTTATTTGGCTGTAAAAAGGTTGAAAAGGGTTTCATCAGCGATTATATGTATTATAGTCCGAACCCTTTAATTGCTACCCAGGGAAATGTAACAAATTCCAACGCGCTTGAATTAGACGGAACCACGGGGCCAGTGAAGGTTAAACTTCTTGCTATCAGAAACGCAGACACCGGGCAGCCAGCGCCAGAGATGACAAAAGAATTTACCATTAAACAGTTTCTCGGTCAGATTACCAGTGCAGATTCAACCGTTGCATTGGTAAACAAAAAAATTGTGCTCAAACCTGCTTTACCGTTAGAGATCAGCGAGATTGGGGGAAGGATATCCCTCTCCCAGGCAACAGCATTTGTTTCCACCGGAAATTATGTAATCGATGTTGAGGTAAGCAACATCAAAGGTACCCGCCAGATCTTAAATGCCTGCAGGATACAGCTATTACCCAAGACATATTTTGCGCTTGATGCCGGCCCGTTTGTCACCACCTCTGATCCTGATGCAGAAACAGGTTTCAGCGACAGGGTAAATCTGCCCGTAACCGTTACTTACGACAACAAGGGACCTAACAAGATCAGGTTTTTATTTTTAGACAAAAATGGCGTTGCCTTTGATCCTTCCGCCGGACAGGTAATCACCAGGGGAGATAGAGGTAATTTTTCGCAAATGAACCCATATTTCCCTGTGGTAAGAACAACCACTGCACTCGAATGGGAGTTTATAGATCTGCCAAATGGTTTCCCGATTAAGGATGGAAATAACGGAACAGGAAATTATTACCGCATCCCCGCACGGTTTACCGTAGAAAACAGGAATGCAAATCCGGTATTTTTTGGTTTTAAGGCATTATCAGCGGGCAGTTACACCGTAACCATCCAAATTCCTGGTATTACTAAAAAACCCTAGTTGAGTTAGTTGAAGATAAAACCCAGATCGGCAAAACGACTCTGGGTTTTTCTTTTTAAGCCAAACATTTTATATTAAAGCTAAATCAGTAATTTTTATCGAAATATCAGTATATGTGTTATTTATTAACTAAGAATAGATCACTTACCAAGAGATCGGCATCTGCCCCAAACTACCACCAGGTGCTAACCTTTGCATCACTTTTGGTGATGCTTTTCTGCAACACAGTATGGGGCCAGGCAACGAATCCTAGCTTATCAGAAACAGTTAACACGCCAAAACAACGTTATATTCCTGCTAAAATATGGATGGTGCCCGAAGGAAATGATTTCACTAACGATGAGCATGAATTCGGTTATAAACGAATGGTCGAATCAGATAATATTGCCATTTTCTGGTCGAAAGAATTTGGGCCGGATCTTTCTAAAAATACTGATCCTGCTGCCCGTCTGGATATGAATCAGGTTTTAAAAGAATGTGATCGGTTTTACAATTTTTATGTGGATACCTTGGGTTTTGTGAATAAAGGGAACTCTGTAACCGATCGGTACAAACTTTTGATTTTTGTGTTTAAGGGAAAGGAAGGCACAGCATTTGGTGGCGGGGAAGAAAATAAAATAGGAATTGCCTGGACTCCCCTGGCCCGTATCAGCAAAGCTCCTTTCGGCGCATTGGCGCATGAAATAGGCCACTCGTTTCAATATCTGGTTAATGCCGATGGTGCCTGGGCTTTTTCTTCGGCAGCTAAAGGAAGCCGTGGGCAGTCTATTTTCGAAATGACCTCTCAATTTATGCTCTGGCATGTTTATCCGGAATGGATGACTTTTGAAAATTATCATTTGGAGGCCAACCTAAAAAAAACTCATTATGCATTTCTGCACGAGACCAATCAATATCACTCGCCATATGTATTGGAGTATTGGACCAACAAACATGGAATTAAGTTTATTGGTAAGCTGTGGCAACAAGCTTTAAAAGGCGAAGATGCAGTTATGACCTACAAACGGATCACAGGAACCAACCAGAAAAAGTTTAACGATGAAATGCATCAGGCTGCAGCTAAATTTATCACCTGGGATTTAGACCAGGCTAAAAAAGCAGCCAAAACTTATGCCAACCAACATGCAACAGTTTTAGATTCATTGCCAGATGCCTGGTACCGGATATTGCCGGGCAACTGTCCACAAAACTACGGATATAACGGCATAAGATTAAATACTCCCAAAGAAGGAACAGAAATCAAACTAAAATTTAAAGGTTTGGCAGGAGCAAATGGTTTTAGAAAAGTAAACCTGGCTTATGCCGGTTGGCGGTACAGTTTCCTTGCCGTAAAATATGATGGCGAACGTGTTTATGGAAAAATCCACGATAACAGCGAAGGCTCAGCCAAGTTTAGCGTACCAAAAAACACACAATATTTATGGCTTGTGGTAAGTGGCGCACCAACTACACACTGGGAACATATTACCGATGGAAAAGATGAAAACGACGAACAATGGCCTTATCAAATTAAGCTTACAGGTACCACGTTAGCAGAAATTAAATCTGTGATACAAAAGAAATAACATGTAGGAAACCCGAAACATAGTATACAATCAAATGTCAAAACAAAATAATTACCTTTTTAAAACGGTTTTAACCCTTACCATATTTTTAGCTGGAAACAACATTAAGGCACAGGATAAGCCAGCAGAGAAAGCATTAATTTCTAGCTTTGAGCAACTTACAATCAGCAGTCCGCCCGATTCACTGCATTATCCAAAGTTCTACCAAAAATATACCGATGCCTTTGGCATTCCAGTTGTTTCATCGGCAAAGGTTACAAATATTGCCCTATTGGTTGGCCGTGATGTGATCAATTACATGTTACTGAAACGACCAGATGTGCGTATGGCCATGATCCGTATGAAAGCACGTTTAAGCATCATGGCCTGGTCTGAAATGCAGACCGATCTTCCGGAATACAGCAACTGGAAAAAACCTGCCTTTTCTGATAAACGGCTAACCCCTGCCGAACGGGAAAATTACAATAAACCAGGAGGAATTGCCAGTATGACCGATAAGGGTTACTGGAACCAACGCGCACGTGGAATGGGTGGTATACAAACCTCCTGTGCAGAAGAAAATATCCTGGGCTATCCCGGAACCAGGTATTATGGGGAAAATATCCTGGTACATGAATGGAGCCACAATGTAATGGCCGCCCTAGGTGTAGCAGATCCGGCGCTTTACAAACAGATCCAAGTGGCTTATGAAGCGGCCAAACAAAAAGGACTTTACAAAGGACAGTACGCCATTAATACGGTTGAAGAATACTGGGCGGAAGGAAGCCAATGGTGGTTCTGGTCTAACTATGGGTTTTATGATAGGGATATCAGGGTTCAAAACCCTGATGATTTAAAAGTTTACGATCCTACCTTATACGATATTCTTGCACAGGTATATCCCGGCCATCACATCCCAGCAGACGCTTATTACGGCAAGAATATCCCATACGTAAAGTCGTCATCAAAATAACAAGAAATTAACGTTGGTATAGCAAAACGTTATACCAACGTTTCAATGTTCATTTATTTCTTTTGGATAATCTTAAAACCGCTAAAAGATGCATAACCAGAAGCATCACCATAGGTAGCATGGTAAACACCAACCTGTATACCAGTACTGCCCAGATCATCTCTTTTTAACGGGCTGCCAGGAAGATCTACCCAAGCCTTTCCATCACTGCTGCCACGCATAAAAAATGTATTTCCTGCCCGCTGTATCTGCAGATGTTTGTAAAAAGCCCATCCAGAAAGGTTGTTCGTCTGCCTTCTGCCACCATTCCCAAGGTCGGTAACAATATTTCCAACGCCCCAGCCTGGCATAATGCCGTTTTGTAAAAGCATTCTTCCATTTGTTGAAGCTTTAACCATTATACCTGCCTCATTTGCACCATAAGCTTTCTTCTCCCTGAGCCCCAGCATATCTGAAAGCGTTACCTCGGCGATAAAATCACCCTCCACATTGTGGTAGGCAAAGGGCCCAGTTGCCTCCGATCCATCCCAAAATGTATTGTGCGAAACCATCTTTAGGATACCCGATTGTTGTGTAACTGTATCTGCATTTCCCAATAAACCATCCCAGGAAGTTCCTGACAGGCCATCTTTTGTTGCCGGAACTGACCGGGCTGCCCCACGCTGTTTTCTGATCACAAATTGTGAAGAATCTGTTTTAACAGCAAAGGGAAGAGATGTTTGGGTAACATTTCCAAAGTTATCCCTGATTTTCACAGTATAACTATAACTGCTTTGTGGAAAGACTGAAAAATCAATATAATCTGATGACCGCAACCATTTCGCATCCCCTTTATCTTTATCATTTTTAAAAAGATATTCGAGATCACTGCCTGGCAGTTTAGGTTTATCTGCAACCATGTAGACCATATTTGGCGTAACTGCTGATGGCTTTGAAGCAAATGATGCTTTTAAGTTGCCAGTGCTTAAGGTTTGTTCCCAAAAATTAAATTCTTTTAAGCAACCAGGATGATCAAGGCCATAACTGTATATTGAAATTGATGATAGTGCTGTTGCGGCGCCTGGTGCTCCGCCAGAAGATTCGATCAAAATACGCTGGTCGTTTTGATTATTACGGACCAGTGCATAATTGGCCGGTTTACCGTTTATAAATACTTGAAACTTTCCCTGATAAAAAGAACAGATTACCTGTTGCCATTTTCCGTTACCCACTATCCTTACGGCTTTATTTCCTTTACCAAAAAACAGATCTGTTTTTGAACCAACAGCAGGCAAAAGAGAAAAAACAGCACTAAATGGTTTTGAAAAATCGACCTTTTTTGTAATTCTATCTCCCATAAGGACTTTACTACCATTAGCCAATACAGCAGCTATTTTCCCATTAATATCGTCAACTCCCACATTCCCCTTGCATGTCAGTTCTCCCAAAGCGGCCCCATTGTTGGGCCAGTTTGCTAAATCCCCATATTCAAGGTTTTTTGTATCTGCGTACAGAACGGTACGGTTAGTTATGCCTTTTGTATAGGCTGCTTTAATCTCTGTATCGGTTAATGGAACATCATAAATTTTCAAAGCGGCCAGCGCACCAGAAAATCCTGAAGTTCCATCATCATTGCCGCCCACAAGAAATCTGGTAAGATTACTCACGAAAAGCATCCTTCTTTCTGCCCTATCCAATTTCCCATCAACATATATACGCTCCATTGTCCCATCAAAAACCATGGTAATCAGATGCCACTCATTTGCTTTCGGTAAGTTCCTGTATCCTAAATCGGCCCAGCCCAGATGGGTGGCAGCGCCTGCACCTTTACTACTCCCATAACCTGCCGCAGCATTACTTAAATTAACACCACCCCTACCTGTCCACGAAACGATTGTTTCTTCTTTATCAATTTCTGGGTTTAGCACCCACATGCTCACGCTATAACTGCTGTTCCCCAGCATAGATGAAGGTGCACGAACGGACGATAATAAGCGTTCGGTGCCAGAGAAAACCAAAGCTTTCTTTCCACCTATCATTGAAGTAACCGGCTTATTTGTTCCGTTAGCAGAAAACACACCAGCTAATTTTCCATTATTTTGAACATGGGCCGCTATTGATCCTACACGAAGGTTATCAAAGTTCAGATCCACTAACAGTCCCTTCGGTTCGAAACGTTGCAAAGATTCCCACTGTTTGATGCTGGTATTCATCACGGGATTATATTCGGCATTGTCGAAAACCTTAATATTCCATATCGCCTTGTTTAAGCCCGGATATTCTGTCCGTAAAATTGTTGTACGCAGATATCTGGCCTTAACATTCCCAAAATCGATCATCGGACTTCCATGCTGTGTGTTTTTACTTTTATCAGCATACAATTTCCATGTTTTGCCATCGAGCGAATATTCGATTTTGTATTGATAGTACCATGTAGCATATTCAAATTGAGTGTGCACACTTTTAACATCATAAGCCCTACCTAAATCTATCTGGAGCCACGAAGGACCGATATTGTTTTTGGCTTTCCATAAAGTTCCGTTATTATCATCGGATGCAAATTCTGGTTTAAAATCCTGATCATAAGCTGAAGAGGCCACAACGGCTTTGCCCAGCGCCAGATTTGGGTGCGGATTTGCATTTTTTGCCAAATAGCCGATTCCGGAATGTGTAGGTACCAGCTTGAGTATGTTTCCTTTTTCATCGAAAATCATTTTATCTGCCGCTACCTGCCTGTGATAGCCACCGTCGTTGTGTGGGTTATTATGGCGATGATAAACCAGGTAGAAATCGTCTCCCTGCTGCAGAACAGACTGATGTCCTGGCCCATGCACCGTCCCGTCGCCATTTGTGGCGAGGATAGGATTATCCTGGGCATACTTAAAAGGTCCCATCGGATTGCTTGCAGTCGCATACTGTACCCTGTAAGTTCCATCTTCGCAATAGCCGGATGAATAGGTAAGATAGTAGATTCCCTTTCTTTTAAATACAAACGGAGCCTCGAAAAAGTCTTTCGCATCGGTATTCGGGATCTGCGCAAGTTTTGAAAACGACTTCATGTCGTCATTCAATAAGCCAACACCGCAACCATGACCCGGATAAATACCCCAGGTGCCCCAATACATATAATACTTACCGTCGTCATCTTTAAAAGTCTGTCCATCAAGTGTAATCACCTTGGGTACCATAAAATTTGAAACTATTGGTTTTCCGGGTGCTAAAAGCGATGTCCACGGGCCAACCGGTGTTGCAGAAGACGCACCGAATATTTCAACGGGCTGGCAGTAATATAGATAATACTTTCCATCTGGGCCCTGTGTTGCATCTGGTGCCCAGTAATGATGGGTTGTTGGCCAGTTCATATCCTGCATGGTCCAGTTCACAAAATCTTTTGAAGTCCATACCTGTGATGGTCCGAACCCGCCTCCATTGCCATCGGTTGTTGCATAAATATAATAAGTATCGCCAAATTTTTTAACTGTTGGATCTGCAAAATAACCTGGTATAACCGGATTGCCCTGCCCCTTGGCCAAATGCTGAGATTGCGCCATTACAGGTTGGAAAGAGCAGCATAGGAGAAAAAGAATGAAGAGGTTTAGATAAATGTTTTTCATAATTAATATTGATATCCCGGCCTATAAAAACCAGACTTGATGGATCAGGATGTAAATATAAACGAAGCATAACCCAGATTTCCGTTGTATATTGATGCATAACATTAGTATTTTAACCAAGCACCCCAATCTGGGCTTTTTGATGTAGCAGATCGGAAAACTAAAAAGTAAATCGAGCATTAAGCGAGCCCCCTGAAGGTAATTTATTTTGTTGTACGGCAGGGTACTTGTTAATATCTAGTAGCTATCAGATAAAAAAGAATCATAAAAACACAGAGGTTCTTCATAGTTTTATCGATGAATTTTAAGGGTTATTTTATTCAATATTCTTTAAATTCATCTACACTTATCAAAAGATCTGGATATAAAATACATTGATATAAACAGGTCTAATGAAGGGCTTAATGATAAAATGATTTAAACATGAAAATATACAAAGTATTCTTGCGTACCATCCTGTTCCCTGCTGTTTTAGCCATGGGTATCACTACTGCCAATGCACAAAATGGAGACCAGATATTAGACGGGATCGGTGAAACGGGAATGAGTGCGCGTTATATCTTTAATGGAGATGCCAAAGACTGGTCCCGAAATAATTTTCATGCCAAATTTCAGGGCGAGGGGGTCAAATTTATCAATGACAGCCGATTTGGAAAGGTTTTGTCGCTCTCTGGGGATAACAATTCGTTTGTTACAATTCCAGGAGAAGCATTAACAGATATAGAATCGCTCAGCATATCAGGATGGATATACCTCCGTTCGAAGCAACCGGGCCAGCGTTTTTTTGATTTCGGGAAAGATGTAACCAAACATTTTTTTGCGGCCCCTGTTGGAACCAGTGCTCAGGCAGATTTCCAGACATTGATCACGGCAAAGGAAAACAATAAAAACGGAGCGGTTTCGCCAGCATTAGAACTGAATAAATGGGTTTATATTACCATTGTGATCGATATTCCATCAAAATCTATGGTGACCTATGTGGATAGCAAGCCAGTGGCCGAAGTTAAGAATATCCCGCTGGAGTTAACAACGGTATTCGATCAGCAATCAGTGGCAAAAAACCTGTTGTATATCGGAAAATCGCTAGTACCTGGAGATCCCTATCTGAATGCCATGATACATGATTTCCGTATTTATCGGGTTCCGTTAAGTGCGGGGCAGATTGCCGCAATTTATCGCAATGCCAAGGGAGGTACTCAGGAAAGCGTAGTAAATGTAGGTAAGCGTGAAGATGATCTTCCAAAGTTTTCTTCAGGCACGCCACAGCTTTACAATGCTTATTTAGCCCATGTACCAGATATTCAGGTAGAAACAGAAGTAGGAAATTTACCACGATTACCCAGTTATGTAACAGGCACCTACCAGAATAAGATGAAAGGTCCAAAAGTACGTGTGCTGTGGCCCTCTCCAACTGATAATAGCGAGGTTTTGAAACCCGGAAGTTACACCGTTACCGGGCGTGTAGCGGGAACGGTTTTTCAGCCAAAGGCACTTGTAACCGTAAAAGCACTTAAAAAATCAGCCGCACCAGCCTTAAAGCTAGAGCCGTTTGCTTTAAACAGGGTTTCTCTGCAGACTGACGTTCATGGCCATGCAACCAAATTTATCGAAAACCGCGATAAATTTATCAAAACATTAGCTAAAACCGATCCCAATTCTTTCCTGTATATGTTCCGACAAGCTTTTGGCCAGAAACAACCCGAAGGAGCAAAACCTTTGGGTGTATGGGACAGTGAAGATACCAAATTAAGGGGGCATGCCACAGGCCATTACCTTTCGGCAATTGCCCAGGCCTACGCCGGCACCGGGTACGACAAGACACTGCAGGCCAATTTCTCAAAAAAAATGGAGTATATGATCAATACGCTCTATGAATTATCACAATTGTCGGGTAAACCTAAAAATTCAGATTCCACCTTTGTATCTGATCCGAGCGCTGTTCCGCATGGTCCGGGCAAATCAGATTATGATTCTGATCTTAGTGCATCGGGCATCCGTACCGATTATTGGAACTGGGGAAAAGGATTCATCAGCGCTTACCCTCCCGATCAGTTTATCATGTTAGAAAAGGGAGCTAAGTATGGAGGACAGAAGAACCAGGTTTGGGCGCCATATTATACATTGCATAAAATTTTGGCTGGCTTAATAGACGTATATGTGGTAAGTGGTAATAAAAAATCACTTAAAATAGCTACTGATATGAGTGACTGGGTGTACACCCGCTTAAGCCAGCTGCCTCAGGAAACGCTTATTAAGATGTGGAATACCTACATTGCCGGCGAGTACGGCGGCATGAATGATTCAATGGCCCGTTTATACCAGATTACAAATGATCCGAAATACCTGAAAACAGCACAATTATTTGATAATATAAAGGTTTTCTTTGGTGATACAGTACATTCGCACGGAATAGCCAAAAACGTAGATATTTTCCGTGGTCTGCATGCCAATCAGCACATACCCCAGGTTGTAGGGAGTATCGAAATGTACCGGGTATCCAATAAACCTGAATATTATAGTATAGCGGATAACTTCTGGCACAAAATGGTAGACGATTACATGTACAGTATCGGAGGAGTTGCAGGTGCACGTAACCCTGCCAACGCAGAGTGTTTTATTGCCCAGCCAGCTACCTTGTACGAAAACGGTTTCTCTGAAGGAGGGCAGAATGAAACCTGCGCTACCTACAATATGCTAAAACTGACCGGAGACCTGTTTCTCTTCGATCAGCGGGCAGAACTGATGGATTATTATGAGCGTGGCTTGTACAATCATATCCTGGCATCTGTTGCCCAGAACAGTCCTGCCAATACCTATCATGTACCACTCAGACCAGGATCTGTTAAACAATTTGGCAATGCGGATATGACAGGTTTTACCTGCTGTAACGGCACTGCAATAGAGAGCAGCACCAAACTACAAAATTCAATTTACTTTAAAAGTAAAGATAACCAGGCGCTTTATGTAAACCTGTATATTCCCTCAACACTAAAATGGACAGAACGCCAAATAACAGTAGAACAGACCACAAATTTTCCAAAAGAAGACAATACCCGTTTGACTATTAAGGGCAGTGGAAAATTTGATCTCCATGTACGTGTACCAGGCTGGGCTACCAAAGGATTTTTTGTAAAAATCAACGGTAAAGAACAAAAGTTTCAGGCTGAGCCAGGTAGTTACCTAAAGATAAGCCGTAGCTGGAAAAGCGGCGATATTGTAGATTTAAAGATGCCATTCCAATTCCACCTGGATCCGGTTATGGATCAGCAGAATATAGCGAGTCTGTTTTACGGGCCAATATTGTTGGCAGCGCAGGAACCAGAAGCCAGAAAAGATTGGCGTAAAGTAACCTTGGATGCCAAAGATATTGGCAAATCAATCAAGGGTGATCCACAATCTTTACAGTTCACCATTGATGATGTGGTTTTCAAACCATTTTATGAAACATACGGGCGTCATTCTGTTTATCTGGATGTTACATTAAAATAGGAACCAGGCGCTAATAGCTGAAAAATGGCTTCCATAAATTAATGGAAGCCAATCCCTTTATACAATCTCTCTTTATTTGGGAAAACCGCTAACATCCTATCATTTATCAATTAAAACAGCGACAGCCTTGTCAAAGATGTAACATTCCTGTTAATTTATGGTTAATACATGATAAAATCATCGATCTACATGCATTAAAAGACAGTTAAATTTGATCTGACTAATAACTAAACAAAATCATGATCAAACTCAAAATTGCTTTTCTAGCCATAGCCTTGCTCTGTTTTGTGCAGATCCATGCGCAAACGGTGCCCATAAGCGGAAAAATTACAGATGCAGCAGGGGCAGCTTTGCCTGGCATTTCCGTAAAAATAAAGGGTACATCCCTCGGAACGTCCACAGATTCACAGGGAAATTTCTCCATCAAAGGCACAAACCCATCAGTACTTGTATTTAGCGGTATCGGTTTCCAGACCAGAGAGCTCGCCTATACAGGACAAAACAACCTGGTGATTGTACTTAAAGACGACCAGCAGAGCCTTAACGAAATTGTGGTGACTGCACTAGGTGTAAAGCGGGAAAAACGTAACCTCACCTATAGTTCTCAAGAGGTAAAAGGTGAGCAATTAACCCAAACCAAAGAGCCGAACCTGGTAAATGCCCTGGCCGGTAAGGTTTCGGGTGTTCAGATTACAAGTTCTTCGGGTACTCCCGGCAGCTCGTCCAGGATTGTAATTAGGGGGGCCAATTCCCTTTATGGAAACAACGAAGCCTTAATGGTTATCGATGGTATCCCGGTAAACAATGATGAAACCGGAAACCTGAATTCTGGCCCGGGCACCAACCGTATTGCCGATCTTGATCCTAATATTATTGAAAGCATTAATGTGCTAAAAGGTGGTGCTGCAACAGCGCTATATGGATCTGATGGTGCAAAAGGGGTAATTATCATTACAACCAAAGCAGGAAGCCTGAACAAAAAGCCTTCACTAAGCTTTTCATCATCATTTTCTATGGAGAAACCACTTTTGCCCGAAATCCAGAATAAATATTCATTAGGATCTAACGGCGTATATTTTGATGGCGTGAACCAGAAAACAAGTACTTCATGGGGAGCAAGGATGGATACCCTGAAAATAAACGGACAGCCTGCACAGGTATACGATCAGTCTGATCTATTTTTCAAAACCGGAAAAACATATACGAACACAGTAGCCATAAACGGTGGCGGGGCTTACAACTCTTATTTTCTATCATATACCAATTTTGCGCAGGATGGAACGGTACCTACCACGTCTTTTGACCGGAATACCGTTTTTGGGAAATTCAGCACCGAGATATTAAAGGATCTCAATATTACTTTTTCACTCAACTATGCCAATACCAAAAACAACAGGCTACCTGAAGGATATGCCCTTGAAAGCCCTGTATGGACTATTTTTACCGCTCCAGTTTCCTATAATCTACAGCCTTCCCTCAACCCGGACGGCACGCAGAGGCTGTTCCGTTTTTCCAGGAACAACCCATATTGGGTATTGGATAACATCAGCAATACCTCGGTAGTAAACCGGTTTTTACCAACTTTTAATGCTGATTACAAAGTATTGAGCTGGCTAACTATTACTGAACGTTTTGGAGCCGATGTTTATGTTGAACAGGGCAAATATCATGAATCGTTACTCTCGGTTTCGAACCCTAATGGCCGGATCGTAAACAACAACACCAATTTCAGACAATATAACAATGACCTGATCATCGGTGCCAACAAAAGTTTTGGTGATTTTACCATTGATGCACTATTGGGCAACAACATATTATCAACCTATAGTGAAACTGCCTATGCCAACGGCCTGGGTATAACCGTTCCGGGATTTGATAATATCGGATCTACATCAAATATAAATTTTAAAGAAACAAGTTATCTGACCAGAAAAATAGGATTCTATTTACAGTCCAATATCGATTATAAAAAGTTCTTAATCCTCTCCCTTACCGGAAGGTACGACGGTACTTCGGTGCTGGCCAAAAACAACAGTTTTTACCCTTATGGTTCTGCTGCTACAAGTTTTATCTTTTCCAATTTCTTTTCGAAAGAACTTTCAGATATCATGAGCTTTGGGAAATTAAGATTATCCTACAGTACAGTAGGGAATGCCAGCATTGGGCCATATAACCTGCTTACACCGTACGAATCACAGACGGTAAGAAACATTGCCTTCCCCTATCAAGGGCAGTCGGGCTTTTTGATCAGTCAGACCCTAAGCAATCCGAACCTAAAAAATGAGCGGATCAACGAATTTGAGATCGGTTTAGAAACAGGTTTCTTTAAAAACCGTTTAAGTCTGGAGGTTACCTATTTCGATAAAAAGACAAAAAACGGGATCATTCCCACTGTAGCACTGGCACCGTCAACCGGGTTTAACTATACGAGTGTAAATACAGCCGTAATGCGTAACAGGGGTATCGAGTTACTTTTAAATGCAAAACCCATTAAAACGGAGGATTTTAGCTGGGATCTGACCTTTAATTATAGCAGGATCAGAAATAAGGTCCTTTCGATCTCCGGGAACCTGCCACAGATTGGCAACGGATTTACCACTATTTTTCCAAACCAGCCATATGGGGTAATCTTTGGTACCCGCTATGCCAGAAACAGTGAAGGAAAACTGTTAATCGGTAATGATGGGCTGCCATTTGCTGCAGATGAACAAGGTATAATCGGCGATATCAATCCTGATTGGATGGCCGGCATAGTTAATAATTTCAAGTATAAACAGTTTACGCTTAGTTTCTCTTTTGATATGAAAAAGGGAGGCGATATTCAGAACAATGTGGATGGTTACGGCTATTTTTATGGCACACCAAAAGTTACCGAAGACCGTGGCCCACGTGTTGTTGAGGGGGTAAATGCGACTACAGGTTTACCCAATACGGTGTCTGTTTCAGGACAGGCCTATTACCAGCGGGCCAATGGCGTGCTGGAATCAGTTATCCAGGATGGTACTTATGTAAAATTGAGGAATGTTAGCATAGGCTATAACCTAAAACCAACATGGCTGCAAAAAACACCTTTCAAAACTATTGGCTTGCAGGTTACAGGCAGAAATTTATGGATATATGCACCACACTTTACAGGAGGCGATCCAGAAGTAAGTTCTTTTGGTTCTTCAAACGGATCTCAGGGGATCTATTCCTTCTCAACCCCAACATCCCGCTCGGTAGATTTCAGTTTAAGATTAACATTATAGGCCCAATACATAAAAAGAATCAACATGAAAAAGATATATTTCATTTTAAGTTTTGCATTTATGATGGCTTTTGCCGGGTGCAAAAAATACATAGATGTTAACTATGACCCCAACAGACCGATAGATGTAAAGGAATCACTCATGCTGCCACCAGTACAGATGCTGATCTCCCAGAATATCAACGCATCAGGTGATGGGAATTTAAGTGTGGTACTTCAGCAATACCTGCAGGTAATGGCCCTGAACCAGGTAGCACCAAATTTTGGCACTTATCAGATGTATAATATTGATATGGACGGTGACTGGAGCAACGTATACGTGCGCACACTGAACAACCTAAACCTCTTAAATGTTAAAGCAACTGCAAACGGCAATTTTAATTATACTGCGATTTCTAAAATACTCACTGCATATACTTTGGGCTACGCAACAGATGCATGGGGAGATATCCCTTACAGCCAGGCTTTCAAGGGAATTGATGTAGCCAATCCTGTTTACGATACCCAGCAACAGATATACACCCAGATACAGCGTTTGTTAGATGATGCGATTGCAGATATTGGCCGCAATGCCGGTTTAACACCTGGCAGTGACGATCTGATGTACTCAGGTGATATGGCAAAATGGAAAAAACTCGCCTACACCTTAAAAGCACGCTACTACATGCACCTCACCAAAGCTCCAGGAAATACGGCTGCTGCGCAGGCACAGTTGGCTTTGACTGCACTAACTAATGGTATGCAAAGCAATAATGATGATGCTAAAATTGCTTTCGCTGGTGCAGCAGGGGCAGAAAATCCATGGCAGCAGAATTTTTTACCAGGTACTACATTTGTGCTTGCCAACACCTTTGTTGATGCTTTTACTACCAGAAACGATCCAAGATTAAGCAAAATGGTTAAACCCGCCAAACAAACCGGTTTATATACGGGCCGGCAGATTGGTTTAGACGAAATTGGAAGTCTGGAGGCTTACTCAATCCCTGCCGATTTTTATGCAGGTGCCAATGCCAATAATTATTTGGTAAATTACACCGAGGCACTATTTTTAAAGGCTGAAGCAACTTTTATTGTTTCAGGAGCATCCACTGCCCAGCCATTTTACCAAGACGGTATCAAGCAGCACATGGAAAAATTAGGAGTAGGTACTACCGATGTTAACAGCTATCTTTCTTCGAGGGGTACCTTAAATTCTTCAAATGCACTACGTCTGATCATTGAAGAAAAGTTCATATCAAATTTCCTCAACCCAGAGAATTTTACCGATTGGCGCCGCACCGGTTATCCAGCCCTAACAAAAGTTAAAAATGCCCTATCCGATATCCCAAGGAGGGTCTTATATCCAAATTCAGAAATCACCGCTAATCCACAGCCACAACAAAAGGCAAAAATTACCGACCGCTTATGGTGGGATGCCAATTAAGCTACAAATAAGATAGCTAGATTAATACTGCCAGGATACTTTTAAGGTATTCTGGCAGTATTTTTTTAAAAAAACACAGTACCACCAACTTTGAAAGGTTTCGGCTTTGAATAATCCTTTTCACTTCTCATTGCAACTGCCTTTAATTTCAAAAAAGAAGGGCAATTGTAGGTTTATTTTTTTCGAAGAATTATAGAAATGAGTTATAACCTATTTCCGTACTTGTCCAGTTTACGCTGTCTCATCTTCTCTCCACAATTGATCACTGCAAAGATTGCATTTAGACGCAAAACACTGCGCTTTAAGCTTTTTTTAACCTACAAACAATTTTACAATCTTTCCCACTTTGCAACCAAAACCTGGACTGAAATCTGGTACGCTATGAACGGTATAAAAACAATTGTAGACTAGCTAGAACAACTCTTTTACAACCAAAAAGACAGCCACTGTAGATGTTATTATAGGTTACCTATGGTATTATCTCTGGAGCACGCCCGGCCTTAATTGTCCTGATAGCATAAATGAGAAACAAAATTTGTCCAATAATAAAAAATATCCATATAACAGGAATTAGCTTCATCTGAAATTCAATTGCTTTGATTAGTCCTTTATGATTTATTAATTTTTCGTCCAAAACGATAGATGAAATCATAGGATAAACTATTGCCGGAATTGTTAGTCCGATATGAATTGTAAATAAAACCCAGTTTATTCTATCTACCCGGCTAAACAATAACCAATACCCTATTATCACAAGGACCAAAACAATTGCAACAATGAATTTCCATATAAAGTACGGCGAAAAAACTGTCGTATGCCAACCAGGTACCACAGAGGTTGCAATATCAAATGGAATTGTTAGCAGTAAAAGAATAAAGAAAGCAACAAAAAGTATATAAGTTCTTGTCATAATTGGCTATGTCAGGGGAGCTGCTTAACACCAAATAAATAACAGCTTTTTAGTCATATGGAAAATATCCATCTAAAATAAGAAAAATAATGTTCCAAACCCATAATGGCTGATATATCCGCTGCGATGACCAGTTAATGATATGGCTGTAGCTAAAGGAACCTGACTGACACAGTTATATTTTTTTGAATACGTTATCATAATTTTGTTTTTTTAATGAAAAAAGCTGTGTATACCTGTATGTTTAAATCCATGCCCAAACCTAGCGACTTTTCAGCATTGACGCCTCATTTTGAGCTAAATAGACCATTACAGTTGGCCCGCGCTGCAACAACCGGGCTGTTTGTGGCAGCCTGCTTAAGGGCAGCATAACCATAACTAGTGTGGCCGATCGGCCAAAACAGGCCCTGGGGTTAACCTGGTAGCAAGAAAGGGTAAACAACGGTAAAGCAGGGCTAATTAAATATGGCCTTTTCGACAGGCATTCCATGCAGAGATTGAAATCAAGGAGGAGCCCGAAATGAATTTAAACGACCAGAAATAGATGGTGCTATTTTTCTCGGAATAGTTTTGGGTATTCGATTACCAGGCCATACGGATCGGTTTTTAGCTCGGCCTTAAATGTCGATTTTTCATTTTCGTATAGGTATACCGAATCTGATATTTTGGTATAATACTGCCTTACAGGTATTATAATGTCAGCAATAATATCTATGTATATCACCTCGATCCTATTGCTCAATTGCCCATCAAAAACCAACCTTCTTATCGGCAATGTATTGGTAAAAGGTGTTAATGAAATATCAATATCTATACAACCATCAAATCGATGATCAATCGCATTGTTAACCAGCCAATAAGCACCTTTTTTCTCTAGAAGAATTATTTTTTCATTTCTGCCCGATATGACATTTATTTCTACGAAATAGGTTCTCCATAACGTATCCGTGAGAATTTTATAGGAGATTTTAATCTCCTGGTTGTTAACCTGGCCCGTAATAATCGATGTGATTGCGACACCATTATCTGTTTCCGTTAAGGTACAATTTTCGAGGAACTTGTGTTCTAAGCCTTCCCATCTTATTTTTCTCTCCATTATGATTTGAAATTAAACAATCTTCATGTCGACTTGGTTTTAAGCAGCCTAAATTCACTGTTCAATAAGGCGAAAACAGGAAAACTATATTTATTTCGAGGGAGTAAGCTTATACATAAAGCAGTTCTAATACAAACGAACTCAAGGAGCCTCCTGGCCTATCCCCGACCTAAAGAAAAACCTCCAACAACACAACCACAATCGCTGCTGTCAATGTATTCAAAAAATTAACCGCATTATTCCCGATCAATCCCTTCCGTTCCATCACAGCCCCAAGTATGGAATCAGTAAGGTTACCCAGCGTACCTGCAAGAACAATAAAGAAAAAGCTGATGTTCCATCCCCATCCCAGGGCATAAATGCTGGCAATAATACAGCTACCCGCGATACCGATCAGCGTTCCTTCCAGGCTGATCACACCGTCCATTCCGCAGCGGTCGGGCTTAAAGGAAATAACATTAAAAAACCGTCTTCCATAAACCATCCCCAGCTCGGAAGACAGGGTATCTGCTGTAGCCGAGGCAAAGGCTGCCGCCATGGCCGGGAGCATCAAAAAAGCCAGTTGAGGGTAAAATAGGGTCACTATAGCTGCAATGGCCGCGGCCCCGGCATTGGCCAGTACCTGCATTGCATTACGGCTTTTTTTTTCTTCCTCCATGGTTGCGAAAGCCTGCTTTTTGTGCCGGCCCACCGAGGTGGCAGCAGAACCGAGAATAAAAAACATGGTCATCATCGCTAGTCCTGAATAACCTGCAGCGCTAAAAATAAGGCATGCCAGTATCCCGCCCGTAAAAGCGGCCAGAACCGTCAGTTTTTTCGCCAGGATGCTGTAGGCTATGCCTAAAATAATGATGATAGGCAAAAAGATGCCGCTATTGAACATATCACAAATATATTTCAAATATGTGTTAACCGGCTTATTGATAACTAATAATTAGATCTATATTTTACATAAATTGTATGGGCATTTCATCATTTCCGAAACAAAGAAAAACGATAACAAAAAAATACATCCTTATAAAGATCCGCTCAAACAAATATCCTTTACTGCTGTTTGAAATTAAAATCTGAATACCGTTCACATGGAAGAAAAATACACTCCTGCAGGCCATGCCTCGCCCTCAAGCATTTTAACAACCCTGGCCATCGGCATCATTGCATCGCTCATACTTCCGCTCCTTTATATTATCCTGTGCCAGTTGATCCCGAATATCTGGTTCATCGCCATCTGTGCATTTTCTATGGGCATGCTCCTGGGCCTGGCGATCGACATGGGTATCAGGATCGGTAAGATCAGGAACATCCAGGTTGCCCTTATCATTGCCATCGTATGTAGTCTGCTTGCATTTTATATTCAATGGGTTTTCTTTGACGCCGTTATGTACAGCCGTAGCGGTTTCACTTTTAAGCTGAGCCAGGCAGAGGTCAAACAATTGATTGGAGATATGGCTTTTCTGTTTGTCCATCCAGGAATCTTATTTAAGGAAATTATAGCATTAAACGAAGTGGGTACCTTCCGCATCCAGGGCAGCGACAATGTCTCAGGGCTTCTGCTCTGGCTAATATGGGTAGGTGAATTTCTAGTGATCACGGGAGGTACCATTTTGGTTGCCTGGAACGGTCATGTCAAGATCCCCTATTCAGAACTGAACGATCAGTGGATGAAACGGCGGAAGCCAAACCTCATCATTCCTTTCGTTCACGACAAAGATCATCTTATAGGCCAGTTGAGAATCAAAAACTTTGATATGCTAAAAAACAGTCCAGATGTAATAACGCAACCAGATTACGCCGAGGTAGTGGTTTATGAATCGACCGGGGATCCGACAAAGTTTATCACTGTACTGAATGTCACTGCCCCAACAGGTAAAAACAAGCAGCCCAAGAAAAAAACAGTTGTAGCCCATTACCCGCTTGCAAACAATGCACCGATCTGATCAGTGTCTCTTAAATACCCTTGACTGAAGAATAGCCATTCAGCGTTTAGGGAATGATGGTTATTGGAATAAAAATAGCCTTCCAGGAAAGGAAGGCTATAATGTGTAATCAAAGCCACCACGTTGATTTTATCTATCCGCTGAGTGCACCTGTTGTGCATGGTGTAGGCCGTATTGATCATGTATTTCTTTTATAGTGCAGCCCAAGTTATAACGGGGCGGACACATAATGGAGGCTAGCAAGTTTCGAAAACTACCGGTTATTTAAAGAGTGATTTCCCCTTTCAAAATGGCCTGCAGGGATATGCTGTCACATTTGCTACTCCAACGCAAATGCCTCCCAGCCTGCGATAGTTTCCCTGTTACATTTCATTACCGATTGCCCGCCCTCAGAAGAAATGTACTTGCCGTTATTCCCCTTAAGTGAGATTTTTCCATTGGCGTTAACCACCCAATCAAACTTTTCCCAATCGCTGATCGTTGTCCGATTGCAGGTTATCCCGGTTGTGGCCCCATTTTCTGATGAGACATATTTGTTCATGCTCCGCAAGGCAACTTTTCCTCCACCTGCGTCAATAATAGTAAAAGTTTCCCAGTCGGAAGCGCTGGCGCGGTTACATCTCATGGGCGCTCCTCCATTTTCGCCGGATACAAACAGGTTGTTGGGGCCTTTTAATTTTACTGTTTGACCAATCGGTGCTTCTGCCTGTATCTGCAAATTACCAAGTTCAAGCCATCCATTTTTAAAGGTGCCAGTTACAGCAAGTGCAATGCCGGGCTTATTTAAATTTGTTTTATCAACAATTGCTACAGCCCATTTGTAAGTACCAGGAGGCAAATTGATTGCCGTTGTGGTGAAATTATAAGTGATAGGATTGTCTTTCAGCCATTTAGAAGGATCACCGTTTTCATCAATAAAGAGTTTTTTTACCACACCGGCAGTATCCAGAATAGCAAAGGCAACTTTGTACTTATAGTTCCACTGAGGGATATTATTAGGGCAATAACCCCAGCCCATGTTTTTCCAGCGATGGCTCAAAATAGCAGTGGCACCATTGGCAAGTGCATTTGGCAATGATAACTCATCAGGATATAAACGGTAGCCTCCTTCTGCATTAAACCGTTGTACCAGCGGAAAGCTGGTTTGAAACCATGAGGTCGTTTCTCCAACCCTAAAATCCATCATGTTTACTGCAGCTTCGGCCGACCTGTTAAATTCGCCCAGCCTTACATCCTCAGGATGCCCTTCGCGATATTGTCCGCTCGAGTCGATCCAGTAACGGTGGGTACCACTCACAATCCATCCTCCTTCCATAATAATCGGACGTTTATGTTTCCAGGTTGCAGCGAAGTTTTTCTCCCAGCTTTGGTAATAGTCTGTCATTCCGAAGGCATCGTGCCTCAGGCTGTACCCTTGATTGATCGCTTTCACCAATAGCCTATCACTATTGGCGTTTGCTGCCCCCCAACTCGTAGGATGGCCTATTAATCTATGGTAATTGATTACCAGCGGCACTTTGGTAAAAGTTCTGTTGTATAATGCCATAATCCAGTCTAAAACCTCTTCTTTAGCTGTTTCTGTTTGTGCAGCAGTTAAAGTACCGGGTTCTGCATACACTACATTGTGTGCTTCTCCCCATTTGCCCAAACCATAGGCATCGATAAAAGAGGTACGAACGGGATCATTAAAATCTTTTGCCAGTTCTTCGATGAAGGTGGTGTAATACTGCCTGAATATCGGATCCGGAGGGTAAGGGGTTTTCTGTGCAGGCACGGCGGGGTTTGATAACCAATACCCAGCTCCTGCGTTAAACACAAAAGCAGGCGTATTTTCTCCCTGATCACGCCCGTCTACAACGATCCGAAATGCGATGGGTAATCCCCTGGTTTTAACCCCATTAATTAATTTACCGATCTGTGAACTCAGGTCTCTCCAGGCATAAACACCTGGGCTGGGATTAAGGGACCGCCAGCTTGTACGGATGTAGCAGGCAGATGCATAATCAATTGCCTTTACATTAGCGCCCAATTCTGGCACAAAAAACTGGCTATCCCAATAGGTATCCAGCGCATCACGTTTCCCATACATCACCCATCCGTTTAACGGATTGCGCAATACAGCTGTACTATTGTATACAGGCCTGATCAGTACGTTATTGACGGCACCAACAACAGCCATTTTTTCCGCTCCGTTGTTAAAGGCTTCTAGCAGATCTTCGTCTTTGTTTTTAGTGCACGAAAGCATGTGCAAGCATAAAAATGCCAGCAAAGCAACCTTTGCGGTCTTTTCTAAATTTAGTTTTTTCATGGTAATAAACATTAAATTATTGGATTTAAAAATTCTTTAAATTTGAATACAGCAAGCTTCTGAAAGCTTAGGCCAATTTTTGCCATTCGCTAAAATTATATGCGCACCAGTTGCTACCTAAATAAGGGATTGACGTAAAGAGACATTATAAATCGAAGCACGATTGTCGACAGATCGTTATTTTGAATCATAATGATGGGGCTAAAAAAATCGGTGATCAGCGCATGATGTCACGCTGGTTAGGAAAGGCAAAAGAGATCTTTAATGCATCCAATCTGGACTCATTTAATTACACTTAGCCTCCATTTCACCTTGCTCCCGGTTAATGGAATTTAAGATATTGGCTCATAAGAATATAATTTGGTTGTGATAAAAATACACGGCAAGAGGGTACTGAAGGGTTCGTTTTTGTACGGAAATGGTTCAATTTTGTACAAGAAGAAAAAAAATGCCCCGAAGGATATTAAAACTGATATTCGCTTTCAAAAAATATTGATAAATCATTGCATATCAACAGAAAACAAAAAACGGAGGCGCTTTGCAGCGTTCCTCCGTCAACTAAAACTAACCAATCTTATTTTTTTTCAGTTACATTAACACAACATATTGTAAAATAGCGGATTGCCTTAACATCCATCCAATAGCTTAACTAAAAATGGAGTTTGGCAAAGTGGATAAAATTTGTCCAATCGTAAACATTGAGGTCGTGTTTTCCTTCCCTGAAATGGTAACCCATAGCCGAATTAATTATCGGGCTGTTCACCGCGGGCATATCTTTGGGAAGGGCAACTTTTTTACCATAGAGATCGTAAACAGGTTTAGCATTCTCTAATGACAAAAACGAGCCATAAGGATCTGCCCATCTATCTTCGGTAGCATTGGTGGTATACACAGGCCGTGGGGCAATGAGGCCAATGAGCATATGCTGATCGACCGGCAGACTGTTTACATCGTTGCTATATTTCTTGTAATTATTATTAAACCAATAACCAAACTGTTTATTGATCAGGCTTATTGTTTCGCCATATTTGCGCCTTGCAAGCGATGCGCCTGTACTGCCTGAGCAACTGCTAAACACCATTGCAAAACGCTGATCCTGGGCGGCAGCCCATAAAGCCGTTTTACCACCCCGCGAATGCCCTACAAGCGCAACTTTGTTAAAATCGATTTCTTTATCGGTTTTGAAGTAATCCATTACCCTGCTTGCTGCCCATGCCCAAACGCCGATTGCTTTCATTCCATTATCTTTTTCCAGTTCTGCCGGAAACAAATGTGCCAATACACCATTCTGATAGCTATCCTTACGGTCAGGAGCTACATCTCCATGATGAAAAGCAGCGATAGCATAACCGCTGTCGATCATTAACTCTGCAGGCCAAAAAGTACTCTTTTCTGCTCTTGTAGGATCGGTATTTCTGTTGCTCCGGTTGTTGATCAGTAAAAATACCGGAGCTGGTTTCTTCCGGTTATTTGGAATAAAGAGCACCACAGGAAAGGATACCAAATTCCCTTTATTCCAGGCGGTAATTTTTATCTCTTTCAAATGGGCCTTTCCCTGCATCGCATCAGCTTTTTCATTCGTTACAATAAACTTTAAACTATCAAAACTGCCGGGTGTTTTTCCATAAACATGTTCTTCAAAAAGGGCTAAAAGCTCAGGTCTTCGCTTTTTCTCCCAAATCGAGGTGTTTTTCACCCTTTCTCCCTTTGTGGTGAGCAGTATTTCGGGTAAGGTATAGGCAGGAACAGTGCTTTCATCATAATTGACAATCTCTCCCATAAACTTATCCGTTTTCTGCGCATGTAAGCTACCTGAAAATAGGATTAGCGCCAGCAAAAAAAACATGGTTTTTCTTACCGAATCGTTTATTACACATCTGCCTTGATGAAGAGAAAATTTTAAGCTATACATCATACTTAATACCCTGGATTTTGAATCAGTTTATTTGCTTTATTGATTTCAGACTGCTGAAAAGGATACCAATAGTTTTTACTGGTAAAGGTCCTGTTTTCAATTACAAAAGGGCTATAAGCTAGCGTAGTACCCACCTTGGTAATTTTTATGCCTTTAACCGGTCCGTTAAAATTACTTTCCCCATCCTTCCATCGCCTCACATCAAAAAACCGTTGCTCTTCGAAACATAATTCTACACGGCGTTCATTTTTAATGCGATCGCGCATTTGAGATTGTGTTAACCCAGATAGCACAGGCATCCCGGCACGGGCGCGCACAGCATTTATGGCATTATAAACTTCTGCATTCGGACCTCCAAATTCATTTAAAGCCTCCGCATAAATCAGTAGGATTTCTGCATACCTAAACAATACCCATGGCCTTCTTACGCTTGTGGTACCTGTGATGTTATAAGTTGCATTGCCACTTAGAAACTTACGCAGGTAATAGCCTGATTTTGTACTGTTAACATTGGAAGGAACATTATCACGCCCGCCCTCGTAAGTTTCTACTGCACGTGTTAAACTTCCCGTTTTAAAATTTGCTCCATTATATACAATAAACTGGTTTAAACGTGGGTCTCTGTTGGCATACGGATTTTGCGGATCATAACCTGATGTAGGGTCTGTTATGGCTTTGCCATTGGTCATTTCAAAAGCATCGACCAGGTTCTGTGTAGGATTTGTTCTTCCCAATCCACCTGTGAAGCTAATGGGTGCGTTATTTGATTCTATTGTATTGGTATTGCTTGCAGGTGTGGCGAAGATAACCTCATTGTTGTAAGAAGTAGCGGTGGTGGTATAGTCCCATAAGCTCGGGAATAACGCTGTACTCAACAAGCTGTGCTTGTTTAAATCGATTAAATCTTTTGCACTTTTCGCGGCATTCTGCCACCGCTGCAGCTCGTTACCCGGGTTATAAAGCGGACTTGCATAAACCAACAGGGCTTTAGCTTTTAGTGCCATCCCCGCAGCCTTTGTAGCACGGCCATAATTGGCCGCATCCCAATCTTTGGTAGAAGCTGCCGGAATCTGGCTGATTGCCGAGTCACAATCTTTAACAATCTGTTTTACCACATCATCAACAGTATTTCGTGGAAGATTCAGATCTTCTACCGGCGAAAAGGATTTGGTGGCGAGCACGATTCCGCCATACCGTTTAAATAATTCATAATGGAATAAAGCCCTCAGAAAGAAGGCCTCTCCCCTTAGCGCAGGCAGATCGCTTGCCGGAAAAATAACCGCCGTTGGTGATCGCTCCAGAAATGTATTTACCACCCATAGTCCAGTATAAAGATTGGTGTATTGTTCATCGAAGGTCCTTAAACTGCTCCAGTTACCATTATTGAAAACGTTTATGTTGCTATTTAAATTTGAATTTACAGCTTCATCACTTCCGCTGGCCATTAATGCGCCTGAACCGTCAACATTATATCTGGCCAGCATATAATTGTATCCGTTGTTTAAATACTCCCGCACACGCCTGTCGGTATTCCAGATTGCTTCCTCACTTACAGGGCCTTCACTGTACGAAGGTTCAAAAAATTCATCCTTACAAGCGCCAAGGCCCATTAGCAAAACTGCCAGAAGGATGTACATACCATATAGTTTCTTTTTCATCTTCATGTTGAATTAAAATTTGACATTTATGCCTACTGCAAAGGTTTTTACGTAGGGATAAGAGGAGAAACGACCTGCATTGGGTGTTTCGGGATCTATATCCAGCGCATTGAGTTTGGAGATGGTAAAAATATTGTTGCCACTTACAAAAATCCTTGCGCCTTTAAAACGTAAGCGTTGGTTGAGTTTATTTGAAGTGCTATAACCGATTTCGGCGGATCTAAGCTTCAAAAAATCACCTGAATACAACCAAAAGGTAGAATTTGCGGTATTATTCCCATTATCGGAGATTCCAACGCGTGGGTATTTCGCTGTAGCCGCAGTAGCAGGCGTCCAGGTATCTAAACTCAACTGGTTCAATCCATTAGGGCCCGCATACATAATATCCGAAAGATCAATTGTTCGCCCTTCTACACCTTGAAACTGTGCACCGAGATCAAATTGTTTATACCTGATGTTAAAACCAAAGCCGTAATATATTTTCGGAATATCGGTATAGTCGCTTGATACAGCATCATTTGCATCTATGATATTATCGTTGTTAACGTCTTTGTATTTAAGATCGCCGGGTACCACGAGGCTAGATAAGGTTTGCTTTGGGCTTGCATTAATTTCTGCCTGGTTTTGAAAAATACCTTCAGCAATGTAATAGTTTCCGCCATTTACGTAGCGCCCTATTGTAGATTGATTGGGCAATACATTTTCGGTCCTTTCCAAAATCACGTTTTTAGCATATGTAAAGTTGGCATTGGTACTGATTAATACTTCACCGATTCTTTTATTAAAAGCACCGCTGGCATCAAATCCTTTACTGCTCACCTTCCCAGAGTTTACCTGTGCAATGGCTATCCCAACGATACCCGGTAAATTTGCAGGGCCCAAAATGTCTGTCCGTTTTTCATCAAAATAATCAAAAGAGAAGGAAAGTGCCCCTTTGAGAAAGTCTACATCTGTACCCAGGTTTAATCGGTCAACCTTTTCCCAGGTGGTTAGTGGGTTACCAGCAGGGCTTACCAATCTTGCTGTTGTTGAAGTAGAAAAAGTAGAACCGAGAAATGGTCCCGCATCTCTGGTAAACAGCGTGCGGTAAGGTAGCCTAACGATATTCCCGCTAGCATCATAAGTTGGTCCGATGTTGCCCGAACGACCGTAAGATCCTCTGAATTTAAGATAGCTGATAGCTGAGGCATCTTTAAAAAAATCTTCTTTGGAGATAAGCCATCCGGCCGATACTGCGGGAAAAAACCCGAAACGTCTTCCTGAAGCGTAATTTTCTGATCCTGAATAACTTGCGATAAAACCCAGCATATAGCGCTGTCTGAAACTATAATCGGCACGACCAACAAGCATACGGGAACGATAGTCTAACCGATCTACTGCTGCACTTATATATTGCTGCCCACGTACATTAGCTTTTATTTGATGATCTGTAGCAATAGTCCTGTTATAATCGAAGCCAAACCAAAGCTCATTATTTTTGGTATTGGTTTGGAATGCTGCAGTTCTATAGGCAATTACCGCAGGTGTACGATAGGTTTGTACTGGTGTAACTGTCTGATTGAAAACAGCATAATTTTCAGATAATCCATCTCCATAATTGCCATAGCCATCGTAAGAAAAGAATAAGTTAGCAGAAAGACCTTTCGTTATAAAATCCAGTTTTTGATCGGCCATGATACTGGCCAGTAAAATATTTGTGGTGGTACGCGAAAATCCTGTTGCCTGTAACTGACCGAGTGGATTATTCTGAAAGAGCGAAGTTCCACCATAAGATCCATCCGCATTTAAAATAGGAAACGCATTGGGCGGCAAATTATACAGGTTGTTAAATACAGTTGCAGTACCATCTCCAACATCATTCCTCACTTCACTTCTAACGCCTGCCAACAAAGTGAGCGTAAGTGTTTTGGTCACATCGTAATCCAGATTGATCCTGAAGTTATAACGTTTATAACCATAATTGGAATCGTAATTGGGCGTTTCTGTTTCTTTAAAAAGTCCTTGCTGATTAAAGTAACTAACAGAACTAAAATAACGCACTTTGTTGCTCCCGCCACTAAAAGTAAGTGCATACCTTTGGGTAGCGGCCCGTTTGTTTAAAAAACGATCTAAATAATTGTTATCAGGATACAAATAGGGATCTGTATGATTTTTGTACGCATCGAGCGCTGCCTCACTGTAGGCTGGCGTTTGCCCGATATTGGTTAAGCCACGATTGTACAAGGTGGCAAAATCGTAGGCATTTAAGGGCTTGATCAGGTTACTGGCCGATTGAAAACCACCCTGGGCATCGAAAGAGATTAGGTTTTCGCCAACTTTGCCCCTTTTGGTTGTCACCAGAATGGCGCCATTCCCTCCATTCAGGCCATACCAGTTTAGCGCAGCAGCATCTTTTAATACGGTTACGCTTTCAATTTCGCTGATATCCATATCTTCGAAATCACGTTCAATTCCATCTACGAGGAAAGCCGGTGTTGAGCCCTGCGCATAAGATGACCTTCCACGGATCTGGTAGGATACGTTTCCGCCACCAGGTTGATTACCTGTCCATCTGAACAAAAAACCGCTCAACCTTCCGGCGAGTAAACCAGACAGGTTACTGATTGGCACTTTTGTGAGCTGGTTATACCGAAGCGAACTCTGAGCAAAATTCAGTTCTTCCCTACTGCGGGTACCAAAGGGAATTTCTATCAATTTATTAGTTGAGTCTGTATGTCCATCGTTTTCCTTTGTGATAGACACCTCCTGATTTGTATTTTGTGCTAAAGCTGTGCAGGTAAACAGATAGCATATGATGCCCAAAATTATGCCTGAACATTTAGTATATCTTGTCATTTTTTATCTTTTAAATTATATATAACTGAATAACTACCAGCCTGGGTTCTGTTTCAAGGCGCCACTGGTTTTATTCATTTCTGCTCTCGGGATCGGGTATAAATACATGTTATTGTTGAATACCTTTTTAAATGCGGGCAATTCTATTACGCTGTAGCTGAATGATCCATTGGCATTTTTAATCACCTTCATGGCTTTCATCGGCTGCGCCACGATTTCCGGTCCTTTTTTCCAGCGGAGTATATCCCACCAGCGCATGTCTTCGAAAGCAAACTCTATGGCACGTTCATTTCTAATGCGCTCCCGCATTTCAGATTGGTTTAAACCAGCAGGCAAAGCCGGCATTTTAGCCCGCAAACGAATGGCGTTTACCGCGTTATATACTTCAGCAGTTGGACCTGCTTCTTCATTTAAAGCCTCAGCGTAATTGATCAGTACTTCGGCATACCTGTAGAAAACATAATTCAGAAGCGCCGATGCTGTTGAGCCCGAACGCGAAGCTTCAGGCCATAGCCTTTTTAGGTAATAGCTGGTTTTAGTAATGGAAGTGGCTGTGCTGATATCTGTTCCATAGGTGATAATTCCCTGTGCATTTGGCTCCGATTGCCAGGTTTGTACCGCGCGCCCCTGCCAGGTAACATTATTATAAAGGATGTTGACATAAAACCGTGGATCTCTATTGAGGTAAGGATTTTGCGGATTGTATCCCGATGTGGCATCGGTAATCGGTTTGCCGTTCGCCATTTCATAAAGATCAACATGATTCTGAACAGGTGAAAGATTAGATTGTGCTCCGCCATAACTTGTAGGAATCAAAAAATCGCTGAGGTAGGTACCGATAAATCCACGGCCTCCGCGGGGCCAGATCCGAATGTATTCACTAGAGTTTGCCACAGTGAGTACGTTGGCATAGTTAGGCTCGAGTGAAAATTTATTCAGGTCTATAATTGCTTTTGATGCGGCTGCGGCCTTTTTCCATTTTGTTAAATCATTACCAGGATTATTTAATGGGCTGGCATCAAATAGCAACACCCTCGCCTTAAGGGCCATAACGGCAGCCCCCGTAGCCCTGTTAGCTTGCGCGGCAGGATTAGGCCAATCGGCATTGGTTAATGGCAAGAGTGCCAGGGACTGCTCCAGATCGCTTAATATC
>NZ_LMZQ01000031.1 GCF_001442625.1 Pedobacter ginsenosidimutans
GGTTGCTGGCAGTTTACCATATCTTTTTCTGCTGTTCCTGCTGCATAGAAAGGCATTTTCTCAGGATTTGGGCGATAACTCTTGATAAAAGTATATGGCCCGGTTGGGCGATCGGCCACTGCAACACCTGATCTTGCAGCTGCATAACCTTTGCCTAAAAGTTCTAAGTGAAACCACATTACAAACTTTTTGGTTTTCTTGTTATACACCACTTTTGGGCGCTCCAGGATCGAGCCTTTAGCAATATCACTTTTCAAATCTTCCGAAACTGGAAGTGCAATACCTTCGTCCTTCCAATTGTATAAATCCTTTGATGAGTAGCAGTGTACGCCTACCTGTGCCGTATTGCCTTTTTCACCTTCAATCTTATGCTCACCAAACCAATAATAAACGCCTTTATATTCAACGATGCCTCCGCCATGGGCATTAATATGAACACCTTTATCATCCTTCCAAAGTTTACCGGGAGTAAAAGAAGTATATGTTTGTTGTGCTGAAACATAACTATTTAGCCCTAAACTGAAGGCGATAAATCCTAAAACAAAACTGATTCTCTTATTCATCATTTTAATCAAATAATTTTTAACGTTACAAAGACGGTAATTTACTCACATCTTTTTCAATTGTATAGCTATCTGCTATTTATTTTAAACTGGCACTATGATCGTTTTCAAAATTCTCGCCATTCCAGATCTTTTGCGCACTCCATTTCTCTGCCGGGTTGGCCCAAAAAGGGTCTGCTTCTGGCAAACCTAATGGCAAAAATATATTTGAAGCAATATATGGGCTGCCCTGGTTGTTATAGAAATCGCCCAGATTTGGCTGATCGCCATATAAACCAATGGTTAACCATCCATTTTTATAGGTAGTAGGGCTCTCTAAAGTTTTTTTGATTACGGCGGTTAAAGCGCAACGTACCTGAGCCGGACTTAACTGTTTTGGCAATGCTTTTCTCCAGGCCATATCTGCCAAATGATGAAATGCTGCACCACGATAAATGATGGAGCGACCAGTTGCAGGGTAAGTGCCATCGGCGTTGATTAATCTTTCCTGAATGATGGCATACCGTTCATTGCGCTTTTTAATCTTCTCGAACATCTCTTTATAACTGTTCGTTTTAGCACCAATGATATTGGCCAAGGTAGCCAGATAAGGGTGGATAACATAACTATTATAATAATCGAAAGCAAAGGATGTTCCATCTGTATACATTCCATCGCCTGTGTACCATTGTTCCATTTGCTGTAGGGCATAATCAACCCGCATCGGATCCCAGCTATAACCGAACTTAGCCAGAAAAGCCTCGTTCATGGCAGAAAACAGTAACCAGTTAGAAAAAACAGGTTTGAATCTTCTGGTGGTAACGATCGATTTCATCATCAGTTCCTGGTTCTTCTTGTCCAGGTTTTCCCACAACCAAGGCGCACGTACCAAAGCCAATGCAACATAAGAAGCATCTACCAGTTGTTGCCCACCAATGTCGAAATTCATAAAATCTTTGGCATTAGAATCTAAAGCATTTTTTAGTCCCTGAATGGCCCACTCCCGGTACTGTTTCCTTAAAGCTACTTCTTCTGTAGAACCTCCTTCTAACTGCAACCATGGCGCAATACCACTTAAAACCCTACCCAAAACTTCTACATATTGTACTTTAATGCGGTGTTCTTTATTATCAATATGGATAGAAGTAACTTTTGGCATCGCAATACGCAGGCTGTCTTTAGCCAGGTTATACAAAACGGGTTTCACCATCTTATCCATCTGTTGTAACCAAAACTGCCGATCGGTTAAAACCGCATTTTTGGTATTCTTGGTTTTCTTTTGCGCAAATGCAGAACCACCAGCCAAAATGATCAATAAACCAGTAATTAAAATATTTTTAAGTTTCATTTTTTTCTTGTAAAAAATTAGTTTTTGCTTGATAAATAGCGATACATTTCGCAGCCAGCCAATAAAAAGGCCCCTACGCCAAAATTCGCTGTAGAATTTATATCAACCACCTGACCCGGAATGGCTTTCTCTCCTATCGGCTGTACATAACCCAGTTTACCGTCAGGTTGTAATGCTGTTTTGGTTAGATATGTCCATGCTTTTTGTGCTGCAGGTAAATAGTTTTTTTCTTTTAAATAACCGTTGTTTATCCCCCATAACAAACCATAAGTAAAAAAGGCTGTCCCACTGGTTTCTGGTCCAGGAGCATGTTGCGGATCGAGGATACTTCTGGTCCAATAGCCTTCTGACTGCTGGCTTTTAACAATTGCTTTGGCCATATTCTGGTACTTGCTCAGGTATTCGTTCCGATGTGGATCGTTAAGGGGAAGATCTTTTAACACTTTTGCTAAACCTGCAAACACCCACCCATCGCCTCTTGCCCAAAAATCTTTCTTGCCGTTTACACTTTTATGCTTCGGATAAACATATTTGGCATCCCGGTAATAAAGTTTTTCCTTTTTATCGTACATAATGCTATTCGCATACATGAAATATTCGTACAGCTTATCGAGGTATTTTTGGTCTCCACTTACTTTATAAAGTTTGGTCATAACAGGCATTACCATGTACAAACCATCGGCCCACCACCAATAATCGTTATTGGGTGTACTCATTTCGTATTGCATTACCTCTTTTGCCCTTGCAATTTTATATCCTTCGGGTTTTAAGTGGTATAAATCGATATAGGTTTGAAAGCAGATTTGCCAATCGCCAAACAGCACATGCTCATCAGTTTCGCCATATTTATACTTCCAGTTGGATTTATTAGTGGATTTTGCACCCATCCATTTGTTATAAACGGCCCAATCTTCTGAATATTTACGGTAAGCTTCGTTCTTGGTAATTCCATAAACCTCCATATTTCCGGTATGGTAAGCTGCATGATCCCAAAAAGCACGTACTTCTGGTTTATTATTGCTTTGCCAGTAGGTATTTGCACGATCGATCATTTCGAGCACTTCCTCTTTTGAAGTTGAAGTTTGTGCATTTACAGCTGTGCTGCTAAAAAACAACCATAAGAAAAGTGCTTGATACAATTTTATTTTCATTAGTGTATTGGTTTAATGCCTTTTACGGTTGGTATTACAGGTTTAATGGTTCCATCAGTATTAAATTCCATTTTATCGATACAAACCTCGCGGTTGTAGCCTGCAGCACTTCCCATTGAGATTCCTTTTGGTCGGGTAAAACGATGGTAAACCATATACCATTCATCTTTACCGTTAACTTTGATTACACTGTTGTGCCCTGTTCCGTAAATACCTTGTGCTACATCTTTTGCCAAAATCAGGTTATTTTCTGGAATGGTTATTTTTACTATAGGCGAATCAGAGAAGCCATAACGTACCCTATAATTTTCGCTCCGGGTATCATCTTCAGACCATAAGAAGTAGTACTTTCCATTACGATAAAAAACCTCGGTACCTTCTCTAAAACCCTTGTTGGGTGTAATAACTTTAATCTCATTGGTATCAATCGAAACCATATCATCATTTAATGGTGCTACAGCCATATACCCATTTCCCCAATACAGATAACTTTTATTGGTTTTAGGATCGTTAAATACATCCGGATCGATCTCTTGCCCACCTTTAACTCCTTTTGGTTTGCTCGAAATTAAAGCTTTTCCACTATCTTTGAACGGACCGGCCGGATGATCAGCAACAGCAACTCCAATTTTCTGTGCTGCTGTGAAATAGTAGAAATATTTATAAGCGCCGTTCACTTTCTTTTCGACAATGGTAGGTGCCCAAGCATTCTTTTTTGCCCACGAAACATCTTTTTCAAGGTCTAATATTTTACCTTCATCTGTCCAGTTAACAAGGTCAGTTGATGAAAAACTCTTAAAATAGGTACCGCTCCAGTTGTTAAAACCATCGCTGGTTGGGTAGATGTAATATTTGCCCATTTTATTGGAATATAAAATTTCCGGATCTGCGTAATAACCTTTTAAAACTGGGTTATTGGCTACAGCAACGCTTACCGAATAAGTTTTAGGCTGTTGATTGGCAATACCTACCTTAATTTTTACAAAGCCTTTAGTAAAATCTAATTTTCCTTTTAGCGCGATACTGATCTGATTAAAGGTATTAAACTGCGGATCAAAAGCCTTTAAATCAGTTCCGTAATTTACAGGCAGATAAAGTTTTTGATTTACAGTATCTAAAACAATGTTATTTTGGTTGATTGCCTTATTATGTGCGCTTTGCAAAACAGATTCAACAGTATACCATTGATTGAGCAACCTGTTTAGCTCTTGTTGATTAATAGGCAAGATAGTTCCGTGCCTGGGGTGAAAATCCATGGTAATATCTCGATCCACTACACTAAAGTTTGCCAAATCTTTGCTTTTAGTAAACTGATAGCGGCCTTTCATATATACGTCGTACATCAGGATATATTCGTCACTATGGTTCAGTTTAAAAACACCAGCTCCTTCTACAGCCTCTTTGGTCTGTTGTAAATATTTATCTTGCTGCACATAACCTGTGGTTAGTTGATCGGAAACCGCTTTTTTTATGCCATTGCCATTTCCTTCTGTTTTAAAGAATAAATTGTATTTCCCTTTATCATAAATAATGTCGCCATCAATACAAGCGCTATTTGTTGGGCTAAAAAAGAGCTGTTTTGGGACTGTTTCTAAATCTGTAAAATCTGTATTGGCGTAAGCATAATAAATTTTATCAGGATCATCGCCATGCTTCATCGACCAATAAACCATATATTTTTTGGCAGTTTTATCGTAAATGGTCTGTGGAGCCCAAACACGTAACAGATTTTCGTTATTTGGAAAGCGTTTTTGAATATTAACAACTGCCGATGTCCAATGGATCAGATCATTTGATTTAAGCAATACCATTGCCCTGTTCGAGTTCCAGCCATTGGCCGAAGCCATATCGGTAGCCACCATGTAAAAGGTTTTGCCATCTTCACCGCGTAAAATATGCGGATCGCGTACGCCTCCGGTACTGCTTATCTTTTCGGATGAAATGACAGGATTATTGTTATTTAAAGCTTTGTAATGGTAACCATCGGTGCTCACAGCAAAACGGATTGCTTCTTCTGCTTTAGCGTTTCCGGTGAAATAGGTAAATAAATAAGCTGTATTTTCTTCGGGTACCTTTACTGTTTTTTTGCTTTGTGCATGTACCAGATTTATTGATGACAAGAACAAAAAAGCAAGTAGGGAAAAGTTATATTTTATAATGGTAAGTTTCATTTTAAGGTTAATTCGCTATTTATTTTTTGGTTTCCAATCTAGGGCCTGCACTATTGTTGATTCCTTGTTAGCCTTTCCTTCTCCATCTATCTGGGTAACATGCTGCAGAAATAGACTCAAAATCCCTTTACTTTTCCAAAGTTCAGTATCGTAAGTGGGTTCCCAATCGCCCATACTTGTTTCAGTAAGGTCTTTAATTTTCCAGTTTCCTGATCCAAGCTCACCGTTCAAAGCAATTGAAACCTTATTACCTCGTTCAGCGTCCCTAAACAACAATCCCGCAGCATAATGTTTTCCATTTGGCCAAACGATAATCTGTGGTCGCGAAATTGGAATCTGTTTTGTACCAGTACCACTTAAGCTAAAAGCCGTTTTTCTAAAATTAAGGTTGCTTACTTCCCAACTGCCATCTGTTTTAAAAACGAGGTGATACTGAGGACCGGTTTCATTCGCTCCACGCCAATAACCAGCAATAAATACCTTGCCTTTGGCATCGGCAAACATTGATGTCTGGTTAATCAGCTCGCTTTTTTGCGGAATTTTAAGTGCATATTCTGCATTGGTAGCAGTAATGGGAAGACTATATTTTTCATTGGTAGATTTTAACCAGGTTAAACCTCCATCACTTGATTTGGCGTAACATAAATCATGGTTACTGGCTACATCAGGGCTTTCGCGCCACACCCACGATAAATGGATGGTGCCAACCTGATCTACGGCTACCTGCCAATATGCATTTCGCTGTCCTTCGCCATCAATCATTCCATCCTGTACACGTGTCCATTTTTTGGTCTTCAGATTATAACGGTTTATCATCAGGTTTCCGTTTCCAGAGCCGCCATCGCGGTAAAAAAACAAGAGATCGCCATTGGCCAGCTTATAAAACTCAGGATAACTGACTTTACTTTCCTTTGCAGAAAGCATAACTTCTTTATTCCCTAAGGTTAATGAACCTGCTGAAACTGATTTGGCATAGTTTAGACTGTTATTATGCTGACCCCAGGCAATATGAAGGAAACCATCACCATCTACCATAATGCTAATTGATTTATGAGCGTCGGTGGCATCGCCTTTATAGGGCGTGGTAACTAATATCCAACGGGTTGAGCCGATTTTGCGTTTGGCCAATACCACATTTTGTTCGTGATCATAATAAGCAGCATACTGGCTATCTTTAAAGCTGATTAAAGAATTTTTACGGAAAATAACAGTATTTACCGAGTTGTTTGCCCAGCCGTTACTGGCAATGGTACTCAGTTGTGTTTCTTGTGCAATACTCATCAGGCTAATGCCGATGAACGTGCAGATTAGAAATATACTTTTATTTAGGGATTGATACATTATACGTTTTAGGCTGCTCTGTTTCTTACATTTGGTGAAAGCCGAAGTACCGATTTTTTTAAGCTTTACATAGGGGGCTAAATCATACTTTGCAGGGGGCGTTTTAAGATAAGTGCCTTTAAAAGTAAAAAATAGCGTAACTTTTATGTTGTGGCGTTAATATTATAATATTTATGAAAACTTTTTCGGTGTTTCTTTATAAATTCTGACGGCGTTAATTTAAACAGCTTTTGAAACTGTTCCCGAAAGTATTTACTATCATTTATACCTACCCTAAAGGCAGCTTCGTTAATATTTAAATTGGTATTGATTAACAATTCGGCAGCCTTTCTTAGCCTGATAAAACGGATAAAACCGTTTATAGACTGACCTGAAGTGGCCTTGATCCTTTTGTAGAGATTAGAATGGCTCATTCCAAGATCAGACGCCAGTGTTTTTACGTTAAAACTGTCTTCCATCAAGTTTTCTTCTATAATGGTAATGCACTTTTGAAGAAAGCCCTTATCCTCCTGAGATACTTTATGGGCATCACTCTTCAAGGTTATTTCATTGTAGAAATAAGACTGAAGATTGGTCCTGTTTTTAATAATGCTATTAATTTTGGCTGTAAAAAGCTCTTTATCGAAGGGTTTACTGATAAAATCGTAGGCACCAACTTCGATTCCCTTAAGTTTTACCTCCGGACTAGGATCGCCGGTTAACAGAATTACCGGAATATGGCTCAAGGCAGAATCCTCTTTAATCGCCTTACAGAGTTCAATACCATTAAGGCCATCCATATTTACATCAGATATTACAATATCAGGCAGGTATTCTTTACAGAGTTTCAGCCCATCTGTACCATTTTCGGCCTTGTAAATTTTGAAATTATCCTGAAAAATATGCTTGATGTAATCAATAATTTCGGGGTTGTCATCAATAACCAAAATCGAGTGTAAATCTGAAATGAGCAATTCGAGGTTGCCCACGCTCTCGGCATCGTTATTTTCTGCTTCTTCCTCTTGTGCAATGAGCTCATTTACATAGGTTAATTCGTTTTGAAAAACACCGCTTTGCTGCAAGTTTGGTTCCCCAACGGGGATATCGATCAAAAATATGGTACCTATCCCCTGATTGGAGCGGAACGAAATTTTCCCTTTATGTAATTCTACAAAGTTTTTGGCCAGGTAAAGACCAATACCGAAACCCATCTTCAGCGATTCGTTCGACATCACCTTATAAAATTTATCAAACAACTTTTCACCCACATGCGCCGGTATGCCCGGACCACTATCACTCACCTCAATCTGCACCCGCATACCAAGGGTTTTAACACTAAATTTAACAAAACCACCTTTTGGGGTAAATTTAAGCGCATTGGAGAGCAGGTTAAAAAAAACGATTTCGAGTTTGTCTTTATCTGCATAAATATCCAGCTCCTCTTCCTCGCACTCAAAAGTATATTCGATATGGTTCTGCTTTGCCAAATAATTAAAGCAAAGGAAAATCTCGTTTGTAAATTTGTAGAGGTTGATCCTTACAATCTTCAAAGCATCGTTCTCACTTTCTGTTTTTCTAAACAGCAATAACTGATCTACCAGACTTAGCAAACGCCTCGAATTGCGGTAAACAATATTTAAATCGTTCTTCTCTTGTCCTGGATCTTTCTTATGGATAATATCTTTAATCGGATTAACAATTAAGGTTAATGGTGTTCTCAGCTCATGTGAAATATTGGTAAAGAAATTCAGTTTTTTCTCATTCAGGTCCTTTTCACGCTCCATTTTAAGGTTGGTAATCTCTACCTCGTGTTTTAATCTTCTCTGACGGTTACGATAGGTTTGAAAAAGATAAAATAATGACGATCCTATAATGAGGTAAATGGTATAGGCCCACCAGGTACGGTACCAAGGGGGTAAAATTTTAATTATTACAATCTTTTCATTGTTGCTCCAGGCACCTTCGGTATCGGTACTTTTAATGTGCAGTTTATACTCACCTTCATTTAACCTGGAATAATAGGCTGTACTTAATTTGTTCACATAATTCCAGTCTCTATCCCAACCTTCCAGGTAATAGGCGTAAGAAATCTGATCCTGAAAAGAGAATTCTATTGCCGCATAATCGATAGAAATCACCGCAGCACTAAATGGGATTTCTATGCGTGCTAAATTAACAACAGAGATGTCGTTATAACCTGAATCCTGATCGAGCGGAATATTATTGATCCTAAAATCGGTCAGCACCATTTTAGGTATCCGTTTATTTTTCTTAATGCTGTCGGGCGAGAACAAGTTGAAGCCACCAATTCCACCAAATAAAAAGTTACCGTTTGCAAGTTTTAATGCTGCATTATAATTAAACTGATTGCTTTGTAAACCATCGGTAGCATAATAGTTTTTAAAGCTCTGGTGCGTAACATCAAATTTTGATAAGCCATTATAAGTACTACACCATAAATTACCTTGGGCATCCTGAAGGATATTGAGCACCGAATTACTTGGCAATCCATCACTCTGGATGTACCGCTTTATTTTTTTGGTTTCAGGATCAAAAAGCAATAAACCTCCGCCTTCGGTGCCGATCCATATTTGATGATTAAAATCTTCCTGAATGGCCCTAATGGCAAAATTGATCTTTGTATAGCTATGTTTTTTGTTTATTGGATCGATTTCGATCAGTTGGGTGTAATTCCCTGCCCAAAGTCTGCCTTTCGAATCCTGGAACAGACTGTGGATATCCTTTAGATTATGATCAAAAAGTTCAAATTTATCGGCAATTTTATTGTAACGATACAATGCACCACCTTTTGTGGTACCTACCCAAATATTTTGCTGTTTGTCTTGATAAAGCTTCCAAATGTTAATATCATCAACGCCTTTAAAGGTATTATAACAGTTATAGTGAACAAATTTCCCGGTTGTTTTATTAAAACGATCTATTCCGCCACTAAAACTGGCCACCCAAACGTTGTGCTCTGCATCGTTTAAAATACTGGTAACAAAATTACTGGTTAAAGAGTTTGGATCGCTGGTTTTGGCATAATTAGCAAAAGTATTTTGCTTTCGGTTCCAAACACTTAAACCACCACCATCAGTCCCGATCCAAATGTTTTTGTTTTCATCTTCACTAAAGGAAAGTACAAAATTATTAATTAAGGAATTGCTTTTTAATGGATCATGTTTAATGGTGGTAAACTGCTCGCTTTCTGGATCGATGATGTTAATCCCACCACGTAAGGTTGCGATCCACTTTCTAGATTCGCGGTCTTCGTAAACCTGGGCAACAGAATTACTGCTCAATAAGCCCTTTTCTTTTCCTGCAGATAGGTAATTTGTTTTTTGATTTTTTGTATTGTAAACAGCAATCCCTCCACCATCAGTCGAAATCCAGAGTTTTTGTTGCCGATCAAACAACAAACTCATAATATTCTCATTGCTTAAATGCTGGTTAAACTTGGTGAGGATACTATTGGCTTTATCAAACTGAAAAAGTCCGTGCTCTGTTCCAATCCAGAGTGTTTGGTTAGTGCCTTTTGTAATGCATGTTACTGAGCGTACGGCAGCAGTTACTAAACGGAGTCTATGTTTATCATTATCATATCTGCAAAGCCCCACATCTTTTATAAAAAGCCAAAGGGTTTGTTGTTCATCAACATATAGAGCCTTTACAGTAAAATCGAAATTTTTGCCAAATGGGATCCGTTCTGCTATGCTGCTATTCTTTTCGAGCATAAACAGGCCTTTTTCTTCAGTAGCTACATAAACAGTTAAAGCCTTACTTATTGCTATGGAATTAATAGCATAACTTACTTCATTTTTTCTTCCCTTGTCTAGATAAATCAATTGGTGAAACTTGGAATCGGCATAATCATAATAAGAAATGCCCTTTTGCGTACCTACCCAAACCTTGTTTTTCGCATCTCCATTCAATACCGTAATATGGTTATTTACTAATGAATGTTCATCTCCCCATCCATTTCTAAAAACCTTAAAATGATAGCCATCGTAACGGTTTAATCCATCATAGGTACCCATCCACATAAATCCAAAATGATCTAGGTACAAAGAGTTTACCACATTATTAGACAGGCCACTTTCTACACCCAAATATTTAAGGCGAATAGTTGTAGACTGGGCAAAACAAATACCTGCGCCCATCCATAAAAAAAATATGAAGCAAGCAGTTTTTTTCTGAATAAGGAACATAGAGAAACCGTACCGTGGTATGCATGGCAGGAAACGAATATACATATTTTCCTAAAACTCAGCTATCGGTAATTGTTAGGATTAAATAGTAAAAATCGTAAGATTTCTCTTACATTAAAGATAATGCTATGTCCTATTCTTGATGTTTTCCACCTAATATATTAACTATTCCTCAACAATATCTACTCATTTACAGACAAAAATCTGTATTATTTATTATTACACATAAACGTGAAATGTACATTTTGAGACAAAAATCCTATCTAACAAAAATATATTGGCTTATTTTTGTTACTATGACACATATTGATGCATTGACGCCCATCAGTAGATTAGAACAACTGAAGGTTGGCGATCTTATTTCTGACACATGGGGCAGTTCTGGCGCCATTAAAACTATTGAAGTTTTAAAAGGCAGAACTTCTTTAACCTACTATTTCAGAATCAAATCAGGTAAACTGATTTTGGCTTTAAGATAACGATTTACCAAAATCTGTTCGCGACCTAAATAATCATATAGTCTACTAACTATTTGAGTCATTATTAGAATCCTTAAACTTAAATGTTCGCTATTTAACATCAGAGTGCCCAAGGTTCATGGTTGGGTTCACTTCATCCCGAATAAGCTGTTTTAATTCTTTAATTTCAGGAAAACGTTGCACCTGCTTTCTATCGAAAATTAGTTTCTCGCTAACATGAACAGTAAAAACGCCCGATGTTTCACTCGGGATTAAAGTTACCCCCTTTACCTCGTCTACAAAAGTGGTTAAAATTTCTTGCGCCATGTAAGCCGAACGTAGCATCCAGCCACATTTGGGGCAATAAGTTATATTAACAAGTGGTTTCTCCATTTTTATTTTTTTACAAGGGTACAAAAAATATGGAGGGAAGGAAAATGGAAGACGTTAAATGGGTGCCGAAACCAATTAAGCATCTGCAAATGTATCTTCTCTTTTGTTCTTTGTTGTAAAACATTTCGTTATTAATTTCGGATTTAGCAAAAAAGCTGAACAAAATGAACTAAACAAGTTCGCTGCTTAAAATGTTGTCAAAAGAGAAAAGGGTAGCCACATCCATGTTTACCCCTTTCCAATTACTCCCGTGTTAGAGGAACTATAATTACATCGATGAAGCAATTTTGTTTGCTTTATCTAGATAATCATACACCTTTAGCCTGAAAAACAGATGGAAAAATCGCTGTTTTTATTTTAGTTTTCTTTTAACCCCTTGCTCAAATTACCTCTAAATTTGTCTTTAATGGCCACTTAAATTGTACATACAGGCAGTTATTTTTATAAAAAAATAAAGCGCTATGGATCTTAAAAATACTTTAACTGCCAGTATTCAGATATATAAGCCCATTAGTCTGGTTTGGAAAATCTGGAATGAGCCTGAACACATTGCCAAGTGGAATGCTCCATCTGATGAATGGGTCAATGAGAAAATTGAAAATAACCTAATCGAAGGTGGAGGCTTTTTATATGTCATGGCTAAGAAAGATGGAAGCGAGCGTTTCGATTTTAGAGGAACTTACACCGAAATTATTGAGCATGAGCGGCTTGCTTATACATTAGACGATGATCGGAAAAGCCTAATCACCTTTACAGGAAACAACCCCGTTACGCTTACCGAAATCTTTGAGCCCGTTGCAAGCCTTGATTTAACCATGCAACAGGAATTCTGCCAATCGGGGCTGAACCAGCTTAAAGCATATGCTGAGCAGCTTATTTAAATGGCTTAAGTTCTAATACAGAACTGGTTTCACTGCGGTTTAGATTCGATTTACTTTGAGGTAAGAACAGGTTTAGCTTTCCGAGGCTTTTTCCTTTTCTTCCACCAGATGATAAAACCAGTAATCGGCAAACTTGCTGCAACCAAAGCCGCTAAAAAGGATAGAATTTTATTTGGCAATCCTAAAAGCCTGCCTGTGTGGAGATCGTAATTGGTGGCTTCTATTAAATCGGCTCCGTTAAAATCTTTATACAGTTTAGCCCTGATCATTGTGCCTGTAGCTTCCTCATAAAAAAAAGTATTCTGGTTGCGTGCCCAGCGGTAGGGATAAATCATTCTTAATCTCAGTTCACCTTTACCACGCAGCGAAAAACTAGTGGAAATAACACCAGGGTATTTAATTTTAGCCTCAGTATAAATTTTATTGTAACGTACAGGTACCGAATCGATGTGTGTAGGTTTGGCTAAAACAATCGCTTTACCTTGTCCTAATTTGCTCCCGGTAAAAAAACTAGCCGCATTTTTCACCTCCTTAAAAGCAAAGTACAAACCACTCAAAGCAGTAACCAATAGCACAACTGATGCATAAAAGCCCAATACGTTGTGTAAATCGTAATTTAACCGTTTAAACGAGGCTTTTCTTTTAATGGTTAAAGATTGTTTTAATAACCGCATTTGACCAGGAAACCAGAGTACCAGTCCCGTAATCAGCATCAGCACAAAAATAACCACCGACCATTGCATGATAAACTTTCCTGTTTTTCCTAGCAACAGGGAGGTATGGATGTGCTCTACAACTTGAAGCCAATCTTCGCCTCCTTTTTTTACCAGGGTGGCATTATAAGGATTAAAATAATAAACAATACCTTTTTTGGTGGTAATTTCTACCGTTGCATTTGAAAACCCATCTTCAATTCTGATCAGCCTTAACTGATCTTTGGGCGATAATTTTTCGAAGTTTGAAATGATATGATCTAAACCTACAAAAGGCTTCTGTTGAAGCCCTACGTAGCGAAAATCTTTTTGTGTAAAATCTCTGATCTCTTCTTCAAAGATATAGAGCGCGCCAGTTACACTAATAATAAATACCACCAGGCCAGTCGCCAGGCCGAGCCAGAGATGAATGTTCCTGATGGTATTTTTAAAATTTCTGTTCTTCATGGTCTAAAAAGCGTAGCCTAATGATAGGTTAAATCTGCGCCCATTCCCTCTCACATAATTTACATTGCTGCCATAAAACTGAGAAATGGCAGGATAATAAACTTTGTTCAATAAATTCTCTACACCTACCGATATTTTTAAAGGCTGTGTAACCTGATATACTGCTGCAACATTAAATAAGTTGAAGGCTTTTACCGGACCTTCGCCAATTAAATATTTACCTGCTGCATTGGTTTTAAAGCGATCGCGATTTCCTACACGCATCCAGTTTACATCTAAACTTAAGTTTTTAATACCTGAATATTTAAGGTAAACGGTGGTTTTTGATGGAGGAATACGGGTTGTGTTTAAATATACATCTTTCTCTCCGTTAAAATTACCATCATCATCTACATCGCCTTTTCCTTCTACCTGTGCGTAATTACCACCTATGCTTAAATCGCGTAGAACCTGATAATCTGCCTGTATTTCATATCCATATACACGCTCTGGAATACGTTGAGAGATGTAAGTTCCATTAACTTCTAAAAGATTGGCGCCCAGTTTAGACGTGCTGTAATAGTAAGCAGCACTGAAATTCAGTTTACCTACGGTACTGCTAAAACCAGCTTCGTAGTTATTTACGATGATTGGTTTAGTTTCTAATTGCGATAAGGTATTGCTTTTTGCGGCCCTTAATACCCTACCCAGCTCGAATACCGAGAACGACTGTGCATAACTGATAAAAGGGTTAAAAAACTTAAATTTCGAATAACGTGCGCCAGCATTAAACACTAAAGCATTGTAATTTAATTTACCGCCCTGCACCGCTATACTCCCTGCACCGTTTGCACCAGTAGCCAGGGTATTAAAATCGTCTACATCAATGTTAATATTTTCTACCCTTAAACCGCCCTTTATTGTTAAATCATTAATGAAAGTTGCAGAAGCCTGTAAATAAGGTGCAAAGTTTACCATATTCATGTTAGGTACCCATAAGCGGCCATCAGTTAAACTTTGAGCAGTTTTATCATTCATTAAATCCAAACCATAGTTCAATTGCATTGGTACCTGATCTGTAAGGTTAAAAGGTGTGTTCAGGTTTACCCTTGCACCCTTTTTTGTAGAGGTAATAGCCGATTGGCCACTACCGAAAAATGATGCAGAGTTAGAATAAATGGTATAAAAGTCCTGATAATATACATTGGCCGTTAAATCAGTTTTACCGAAAATCTGCTGATTGGTGTATTGTAAATTAGCATTATGGTTAAATCTTGTTCCTTCATCTTCACCCAATCTTGTTCCATAAATACCAATAGCCGGCGATTGACCGTAAACACCATCTTTGGTTAAATATTTAGAATGCTGCCTGGAGCTGAAATAATTATACATCAACTGCAAACGCTGTTTTGGAGTAAAGTTATAACCTACTTTTACAAAACCATTGTAAGATTTAGTCTCGCCTAAACCATACTCTGGCGAAATTACCAAACCTTCTGCATCGCGGAAAACGCCAGTTTTTTCGAACATGCCGCTTACCAGATAATCGAACTTGCCTGTTTTGCCGTAAAGCTGTTGCGAAAAACGGTAGCCAATGGTACTATCGCCTTTTAAGTTTCCTGTAATTCCGGCTTGAGAATAACCTCCGAATGATTTTCCTTTATCTGCTTTTTTAGTAATGTAATTAATCAAACCTCCTTCTGCACCATTACCATAAATGGCGGTAGCACCTTTAATAACTTCAACACGTTCTATAACCGAAGGATCGATACTGCGGATATCCCTTCCTCCTGCTCTTAATGGAGTAGATTGCGGAATACCGTCAATTAATACCAAAACATTTCTACCGCGCAAAGTTTGACCAGAGTTGCCCGTTTGATTGGTAGAAAAACCCAATCCAGGTACGCTGTAAGATAGTATGTTGGCTAAATTCGGACTAATTGTAGATTGCGTATTTAATTCCTTTGTGGTAAGCACCGTTACCGAAGATGGTGTTTGCGATAATGATTCTGGCCTTCTGCTTGCCGAAACAATCACATCATTTAATTCTGAGCGCTGCTCTTTTAAAACAAAAGTTACCTGCGTTGTATCGTTTGCAGTAACTGATACGGTCTGTTCCAGTTGATCATAACCTGTAATCGAAACCCTGAACTGTTGGTTTCCTGCAGGAACATCCGTTAACTTAAATGTACCGGTTTTACCTGAAGTGGTTTTAAGATTTTGTTTTTTAACCTGTATGTTGGCAAACGGTATACTGTTCCCTAACGAATCGATAACTTTTCCACTAATTGTTCCCTTCCCTGCCTGTGCAAAGAGGGTAATAGTGGATAACATAATAAGAGCAGTGGCGAAAAATTTTATGTATTGGTGTTTCATGCAAATTCTAAATTTCGGCAAAGCTAGCATTATTTAGACTTGTTAAAAATAATAACTCAAAAAAGATACCTACATGGTGTTTAATCATTCACCATTTTAAAATAAATAAGGCATAAGATTTAATTTATTTGATATTTGCGTTAAACCGTTTGGAGTAAAAAAATGTTGGAAACAAAGATGAAGTACGCACTGATAACCGGAGCCAGTAAAGGTATTGGCAAATCTATGGCCATCGCGCTGGCCAGGAGAAAAATCAACTTGTTGCTTATTGCCCGCTCAGCTAACGAATTAATTTCTTTACAAACGGAGATTAAAAATCAATATAGTGTTGAAGTAGATATCTTGTCAATTGATCTTAGCCAGGCCCAAGCCCCAAAAGCAGTATACAACTGGATAACAGAAAAAAATTACGCCGTTAATATCCTGATTAATAATGCAGGTTATGGATTGTGGGGAAAATTTGAAGAACTGGATTTAAGTGCCCAGTTAGAAATGTGTCAATTAAACATGACTACTGTAACTTCATTGTGCCATTTATTACTTCCAATCCTTTCAACAGAAAAAAAAGCTTATATACTTAACGTTTGCAGTACTGCAGCCTACCAGGCGGTACCAACTTTGGCCATTTATTCGGCAACTAAAGCTTTTGTTTTATCTTTTACCAGGGCTTTGAGGTTCGAGCTTAAAGATGGTCCTGTTTCGGTTAGCTGCCTAAGCCCTGGCCCTGTTGATACTGGTTTTGCCCATCGGGCCGGACTGGACGCCTTTAACAAAATGGCTGAAAAGTTTAACATGAGACCTGATGAGGTGGCTGAAATCGCGTTAAAAGGAATGTTTGCCAAAAAATCTGAAATTATTCCTGGTTTTACCAATATCATCAGTGTATATGCCAACAGGATCCTGCCAAAGGGATTTATCGAAAAAATGGCCGCAGGGATTTACAAGACTTGATAAGTCCGAAAGTTAGAGGTCTGAGGTCCGAAGTGTGGAAACCACATAGAAGCTCAAATGAGATTACATTGGAAAACAGATCTTTCTACTGATAATAGACATAGTTTGTAAAATTGATTTGAAAATGAGCAGTTCTGCGTGCTTGGCATTTTTAGTCCCGCTTTCCATTCCAAGTCCGCACTCATTCTTCGTTTACGGGCTTTTCATTACATTCGGGTTTAGGAACAAAGGTGGGTACACTATACAACCCTAAAAATGAAATACTGTTTAGGCCATCTAGCCCCGATTGAAGCGCTACCCTGCAGCAAGGAGGCACGACGAAGCGAAGCGTATAAGCGGAAAATGGGAACAAAATAACCTATTACTACTGCAATTGCGCTCCAATAGTAAAAATATATTTCATTTAAAATAAAGCTGAGTGTCGGATGGTAACATCCAACACCACAGATAAAAAACCGCTCCAATAGCATTTATTTGCGCACCTCTACCTACTGCAACTCCCTCCAAAAAAAATATTTTAAAAAATTTCAAATAAAATTCTTTGGAATATTAAAAATATGTTACGTTTGTATTAAATACTACTAATTCTATAGACTATGTCGAATAAAACAAACACGTTTTATTTTCCTCCAGTACCGAACCACTCGCCAATGCGAATGTGCTGTTGCTGCGCATAACTCTATCTCCAATTTATCCTTTTTCCTAAATCTTTTAAATTTTTACACATGGCCACATCGTATCCAACCTTTACCTTATCTGAACAATTAACACAAGAACAGCTTGATTTTTTTAACACAAATGGGTTTATCCATTTCAAGAATTTCATCAAACCCGAAACAGTTTCTTCCATTATTGATGCTTCTAAACAAGTAGAACAAAAATGGATACAGGAAGATATTAAAAAAATAAACGGCGTGCCAATTAAATACGGAAAAGATCTTGATGGCTCAGCAATTGTGCAACGGTTTGCTTTTATTAACCAACAGCATCAAACGCTAAGTGGTCTCCTATTAGATCCACGCTTTAACGCATTGCTTCAATTGGCTGGCGATGGCGCACGTTTAGGTACAGAAGAAAAAGACGGAATGGTATTTAACCACTACATTAACGGACCAGAAAGCAAATTCAGCAAAATGGGCTGGCATACGGATGGTTTAAGGGATATCTTCTACGGCACTAAACTGAACCCAATGCTGAATGTGGGCATTCACCTGAGTACCTTAAAGCCTGAAAATGGCGGATTAAAAATTATCCCTGGCACCCATAAACAAAGTATTTACCAAATGCTCTTTCGCAAAAAATATTTCCTGGATAATAAACCTGATGCTGAAGAGGTATCGATATTGCCAGAAGCAGGAGATTTAACCATCCACGATGGAAGACTGTGGCACAGGGTGGCAGAATCGGCCATTCGAGGAGAGGAAAGCAGAAGGCGTGTAATTTACGTACCTATCATCGCAGGTAAATACGCGCCAAAAAATGAGAATAGTCCAACAGTATTTTATCAGCGCTTCGCCGGAATTGTAAAATAAATTTATGTTATTTGCCCTATTGTTTACTTACCTGGTCAGATCGGGGAAGCTAAAGCGAATAACTGATTATTCTAAAGGTATTCCAAAGAAGATCAGTTTAAAATTTTACCGACCAGAAACAGCCATTCTCTTTGGCGTAATTTTGGCCGGCACTTAAATTGGAGGCTATTATTAAACTAAAAGAAGGCCATTTAGATGGCAAAAGGGTATTTGCAGACCGCGAAAGGACAAATATTTTAAGAAAAAGCGAACAGGGATTGATCTTATTTTTGCTTCAAAGGGTTCCTAAGTGGATTACGCCCAATATGATGACAGGGATTGGCATGTTCGGATCGTTGATTGTATTTTTAAGCTTTATTTTGGCTGGTTTTTATGCAAAAAGTTATTTGCTGATCGGAATTTTAGGTTTCATGATCAACTGGCTTGGCGATTCGCTTGATGGCCGATTGGCGTACTTTCGTAAAATCCCAAGGAAATGGTATGGCTTTGCACTCGATATTGTGATGGATTGGCTCAGCATTATCCTCATCGGTTTGGGCTATTATTATTACGCTGATGGTAGCACACAGATTTTCGCATTTCTTTTTGTGGTATTGTACGGTTGGTCTATGATTATTTCTCAACTGCGTTATAAAATTACAGGCTTTTACCAAATCGATTCTGGCTATTTAGGCCCGACGGAATTACGCGTAATTATTTCGCTTATCTTAATTGCCGAAACTTTATTTACAGGTGCCATTACTTATTTCGCAATTGCTATGGTATCGCTGTTATTGGTGATCAATATTATCGATACGTTTAAACTTTTGAAAGCGGGCGACGCTAAAGATAAGGAGGAGAAGCTATAATGACCTGGGCATCTGTTAAACTTTTCCTCAAAGCACAGGTATCAGCTTTTTCTGGTGGCGTTACCGATTATGGATTAATGATCCTGCTAACCGAATGGCTGCATATCCATTTTACCATTTCGATCTTGATTTCGGGAACTGTTGGCGGAATGGTTAATTTTTGCATCAACCGTTACTGGGCATTTAAAACCGATGATGGCTATTGCAGCTCTACAAGTGGCCAGTTGATCCGTTTCTTCACCGTGGTTTTAGGAAGTATTTCGTTAAAATCAGCAGGTACCTACTTATTGCACCGAAGTTTAAATCTGGATTATAAACTTGGCAGACTTTTAATTGATAGCATTGTTTCTTATGGTTTTAACTATCCGCTAATGAAGTATTGGGTATTTAAAATCAATAAATTAGACGCTTCTGATGCAGAAGAAGAAGATTATTTTGAAACACTTGGCAAAGAACAAAGGGTTTAATGGCTCGCTCTTACCCTTTCACAACCAGTTCGGTTTAACCTATCAAACGTTTGCGCTTTATTTGAAGCTAGCAAAACGCCTAAAACTGCTCCTAAAGATGTGTCCAGACCATGAGCTTTTGCAGTAAAAAAGATGTTTTTTTTGAAATCTACTTAATAAAGGTAAAAAGGATGTCCAGCCCAAACGATGAAGCATAAAAACTGAACACCTTGCCTTACCTTATTAGTTTAATATTGTTTTAGAGTCGCTTACTCTATTTTCATTAATCTTCTTAATAATCTCTTCAAATTTCGATTCTTTGGCAATGTACTTATTCAACAGATCGATCTGATTTAAGCCCCTCACCAAGTTGTGCTCAGCATAATTTGTTTTATAGTAAATATCGCCGTTCAAGAAATCGGCTATAAATCTTACCGCCTGCATGTAAATCATAAATTTACCCGAATAAATAAAGAACTGTTTTTCGGTAAAGGCCAAAACCTGGTCCATTTCTTCCATGTAGCCTTTATGTATTGCGGCAAAAACGTCTTCTCTAATGGCTATTTTATTAAAATCCTTTTCTTCTTCATTGGCTTCTGAGAGATAAGTACGCATCATATCACCCACATCGCTGATAAAGTATCCGGGCATTACGGTATCTAAATCGATTACACATAAACCCACGCCAGTTTCGGCCTGTAGCAATACATTGCTGATTTTGGTATCGTGGTGTACAACACGTAAATTAAGCGCACCGCTATCTACCATGTGTACATACTGCTCTTCTATATCGTAATGTCTGATAATTTCCTCTATAGCAAACTTTGCCTCACTAATCCTTTCATCGCTAGCTTGTTCTAAAGCTTTTTTAAACTGCTCTACACGTAAAGGCAGGTTATGAAAATCTTCGATAGTGGGCTTTAATTTTTGTACGTTGAATGCACAAAGCATCCTGGTAAATTTACCAAACTGCTTAGCAGCGTGGTAAGCCTGCTCAGGCTGATGTACAAAATCAATAGAGCAAGAATTTTCCACAAATGGAAAAACCCTGTAAAAATGATCGTCAATAACCACAAAATCATCTCCATTTGCAGCCGCAATTGGGGCAACAAATAAATATTTAGGGGCTGTTTGATCAAGATATTTTTTTATTGTCTCAATATTTTGAGCAATATTTTGAGGCTGGCGAAAAACCTCCGTATTTACCTCTTGCAAGATATAGGCTAATTTCTCACTATAAACTTTCCAGGTATGGTTAATTAAGCCCGAGCCGAAAGGTTCAATTTTAAATTTTTCTGCGTTAAGTCCATAAGCACCTAAAACTGCTTGAAACATAAGATGTTAATATATATTTGAATAAAAATTGTTTCAGGCAAACCACTTGATCAACCTGAATAAAGTTGCGTATTAAAATATGCGGGCAAGCCATAAGCAATACCCGCAATCGAGACTAAAAGCCGCTATCGTCTAAAGCGAAAGTATTTTTTCGATCTTTCCATTTTCCTTTTGTAAAATCAGGGAATTTTTGTGGCATATTTCCTTCTTTTAACGATTTGGTAGAAAGTGGCATAATTACACTCATGGTAACTGAATCATATACGTCAATAGGTGTTTGTTTTTTCTGTTTTACTGCCTGGATAAATCCATTAAATACGAACCAATCCATACCACCGTGACCTGCACCTACAGCTTCTGCCTCATATTTTTTCCAAAGTGGGTGATCGTATTTAGCAAACCATTCATCAGCTTTATCCCAGGCATGATCTTTTGATTTATGCTCGATGTGAACTGATTTGTTTACATCCATCCAAAGACCTTTTGTTCCCTGCACCCTGAAACCGATAGAATACGGCCTAGGTAAGTGGGTATCGTGACTTAACATTACGGTTTCACCGTTTGCACAGTTGATCAGTGTAGTGGTAACATCACCATTTTTATAGTTAATTTTAGCATTAGGATGGCCCGGCGACATTTCTTCTACGTAAGCGGCCAAACCTCTTGCTTTAGAACTGAACGATACCAGGCTGGTAAAGCTGTTTCCTCTGTTAATATTAGCGTATTGCATTAAAGGGCCAACACCGTGGGTTGGATATAAATCGCCATCCTGATCGATGTTAAACTGCGTACGCCATTGTGCCTCGCTCAATGCTTTTGGCCCGTACTCTACCCCACCGCCATAATAATCTTTACCGTTATTAAAAAGTACGTTTCTTAAGTTATGTTGGTAACCACCTTCAAGGTGCACCAGTTCGCCAAAAAGGCCTTGCCTAACCATGTTTAAAGCCGCCATTACATCTCTACGGTAACAAACGTTTTCTAAGGTCATGTAAGGCATGCCTGTTTTTTCTGAAGTGTTTACAATATCCCAGTGATCTTGAACACTTAAACCTGCAATTACCTCGCAACCTACATACTTACCAGCTTTCATGGCATCAACTGCCTGATCGCGGTGAAACTGCCATGGCGTTGCAATAATTACGGCATCAATATCTTTACGGTCTAAAAGTTTTTTATAAGCATCTAAGCCACCGGTATACTCTGTTGCTGCCGGTCTGCCTTTTTTGGCAATAAAATTACGGCAGATTTTAAGTGAACTTTCCTGGGTATCGCAAATTGCAACAATTTCTACATCATCTCTTAAGGCACCTTCAGAAATATGGCTCATACCACGTGCACCAACACCGATATAACCTACTCTTACTTTTCCACTGTCTGATGATGCAAATAAACTTCCGGTTGGCAGGATGGTTAAACCAGCAGCCGTAAATGCACCATTTTTGATAAAATCTCTACGTTCCATTTGTGTTATTTAAATATTTATTGTTTAGTTTTTTAATTGATCCGGTTAATACTGAACAAACGTTTTACTTGCTATTCTTTCGCACTTTTAAACACCAAAACCCATTTACTTACAGCGCATTAATGAGCTAAAGGTTTTTAAAAAGTTTTTGGTTAAAATATAATCTGTAATCTTTAATTCTTCCATTGGCATTATCTTGTCTGGGTAATAGCTTTAATCCTTTTATGGTGTAGTTTTTACCCAGGTCTATTACAATCTGGTGTGGTGGTTTTGGCGATTTAGATTCCCACTGTGTGTGCCAGATACTGGTAAACTGCAAATCGAAAACATTAGCGGCATTTCCATCATCGCCACCCAGTTCTTCACTATCGGCATATACTATTTTCCAGTCGCTGCGCGGAATTTCGTTCCCCTTATCATCAAGCAGTACAATTTCTGCAACCGAGGTATAAGGCTGTCCTTTTTGTTCAGATAGTGCTTCCAAACAAAAATAACGGGCGGTTACAGGTTTAAAACTAACCTGCTGCCATTTATTATTGTTCACAAAGCTGCCTTCAGCATAAGCTTGCTGTGCACCCGAAACCCATTTTTGGTTATCTTTTTTGTGCAGCTCAGGCTGTTTTTCGTTCACCACATCCAAAATCGGTTTATCTAAAAAGCTCAATGCTGGTTTTTCTGTTCCGAAGAGGTCGAACACCACCACTTCATTTTTTCCTTTTTTAAGCCAGCTGCCTGGTATTAGCATGGTTTGCGTTGGGCCGATATTCCAGTACCTACCCAAACACATTCCATTTAACCAAACTAAGCCTTTATTCCATTTACCCATATCGAGGTAAGTATCTTCTAATTTATCGGCATTAAAACTTCCCTTATAAAAAGCAGCTGCAGCAGGTTGACTGCCAAGTTTTTCGTAACGGAGCGGAATATTTACCTCACCAAGCCTGATGGGATAATTTTTCCAGCCTTTTAAAGCGGTCTGTTTTCCATTTTCAGTTAAGTATACCTCGCCATGGATCCCTTTCCGATCGTGCATCTGGTAACCGTAGTTTACCCTGCCCGTGGCTTCTACCAAAACCCGCAATACACTTTTGCGCGGGCGAGCGGGAATTTCGATACTGAATTTATTTTTTCTCCTATCCAGTTCGCCAATCTTTTTACCATCGATATATACCAATGCATAATCGTGAATGTCTTTAAACACCAGGCTCGATTTTTGGCCTGCGGCTAAATTGGTTTCGTACACTATACAACCAAAATCCTGGTCTAAATCTTCCATCAGCATTGCGGTATCGGCCAATACTGGTTTAGGCAAGTTTTTGGATAGTACAGCTATTGAAGAGAACGTAACAGCTTGTAGTTTCTGGATCTTGTTTGCTGCAGGTACATCTGGCAAAACCTCCCCTTCTTGCAGGTAATTGGCAAATAACTTACGGATGGCATAAAACTTTTCGGTTGTATTTCCGGCTTCATCAATAGGGGCATCGTAATCGTAACTGCTGGTTTGTGGCAGGTAAGGCGGTGCATTGGCACCACTGTAAGTACCAAAACTTGTTCCGCCATGTGCCATGTAAATACTAAATGATGCTTTATTATCGAGCATGTATTTTAACTCGGCTACAATACGCTGGGTATCGCCTTTGTGGTGCGGCCTGCCCCAGCTATCGAACCAGCCCGGGTAATATTCGCCACACATTAACGGCCCTGTAGGCTGTATGGCCCTTAAGGCTTTAAAATTAGCTTCTGGTCCGCTTCCAAAATTTACCACTGCGAACAAACCTTCGGGATGATCGTTTTTTAACTGCGAAGGCCCATCGCAATGAAATAAAGGAACAGTAAAGCCAGCTTCGTGTAAATTGGCTTTAATGATGTTCATATAATCTTTATCATTGCCATAGCTGCCATACTCGTTTTCTACCTGCACCATAATAATATTGCCACCGTTGCTAATCTGCAATGGGGCAAGCTGCTTGCCTACGGCTAAAAGGTACTTTTTGGCTCTTTCTAAAAAATATGGATGTTGTGTGCGCAAACGGATGCTCTTATCTTTTAGCAGCCACCAGGGGAAACCGCCAAACTCCCATTCGGCACAAGAATATGGTCCTGGCCTTAATATTACATACAAACCTACCTCTTTTGCCAGTTTACAAAATTCGGCAGCATCGCTCTGCCCTGTCCAGGTAAACTGATCGGGTTGTTTTTCGTGTATATTCCAAAATAAATAGGCACATACTGTATTTAAGCCCATGGCTTTCGCCATTTGCAAACGTTGTTTCCACTCGGCTTTTGGTATACGGGCAAAATGCATTTCGCCACAGCGTATTACATACTGCTTGCCATTAAGCTCAAAAGATTCGGCACCTATTGCAAAGGTGTTTTCTTTTTGGGCCCAGCTATTAATAGATAAGCTTATTAATAGCCCTAAAACAAGTGTTTTTGTAAGCAAATGGATACGCATTTGTGCTGGTTCTTTTCGGTTTTGTTGATTTGTATTGTTTAAAAGTAGAACAAGCAAATGAGCATTACAACATAAATATCAGCGCAAACGATTGACTAATTTTTACGTTACCAATTATCTAAGCCCAAAGCAAATCATCTATTTACTTGGCGTATTTAAGCTGTGCTGCAATGCCTTTGCCACAATTGCACATTGCCTGGCAAATGGTAATTAAAGCTTTTCGCCTTAGCCCTTTTACCACTATTTAAAAGGCTTTACACTTTACCAAGGCCATACTGTAGAAATAATAAAAAATATGAGGAAGTATTTCCACAAAGGCAGCGCAAAATGGGGAAATGAGGCAAAAACCTCTACAGTTTTATTTGCACACATATAATGGCGCAGAAGTTATTTTTTCACCTAAGCATTAGAGCTTAAATCAGGGTTTTCGAACCATTTAAAAGGGGTTCAATTGAAAATTTGATGGCAGGCTTACTTGCTATCCTATTTAAGATTACCAAATGAGAAAATTAGGGCAAGGTTTTGTCTACTACATTTTTAGAGGGTAATTTTAAATTTTAATATTCTCTTACAATTAACTGAAAACCTACCTAAATTAGAAAAGCTTATGGCGAATTCAGAAAGCGGCTACGCAAAAAAAGCCGCCAATTTAAAAGATTTAATTATCCGTTTAAAAACCCTTGGGGATGATTACAATCCTCCCAAACCCAAACTCTCAGTAGAAGCCTTAGAAATCTTATCTAAAAATGCCGACGATGCCACTCGTGCCCTAAGTTTGGTTTTGCCAGTTTATAGTAAAGCTGTTGATGAGCAAGAGCTCATTTTCAAATCTTTAAATGCATTAATTACCAGAAGTTATAATTATTTAAAGGCAGCTATTGATAATCCTGCCGAGCTACAAACTGCTAAAACACTTGCTGATCGTTTAAGAGGAATTGGGAAAAATAGCATATCCGCTGATGGTGCAACTGGTCCGTCTAAGTCGCGGGTATCATACGACAATAGAGTGGAGAATCTTAAACAATACATTGATGTGCTAACCACGAGTAAAGTTTACGAACCTACTCAAGAAGATATCAGTATTGCCTCTTTCCAAACCCTACTAACGAGTATGGAGAACAATATAACAGCTGTTGCGATTGCTAAGACACCTGTTGATGATGCACGGAGGAACCGATTTAATATCTTTCATACAGAACAAATCGGCTTGGTCGATACTGTATTAGGTGTTAAAAGTTATATTAAAGCATCTTTAAATATTGATCACCCCCAACGTAAACACATTTTAGCCCTAACTTTTACAAGAATGAACTTGTAAATATTTTTTAATATATCTCTATAATAGTTTGATTCAGGCTACCTTTTTTTAAAGGTAGCTTTTTTGTTGCCAAATTAAATTGTGAATTGTCAGAGCTAGATTAAGTCTATTAATATCTTATACTAAAACACATTATATGTAAAAAAAACTAAAATTACAGGTGATTATCGCGCTATATACATATGACCGACATAGTTTCGCGTAAAATTTAACAATTTAACTTTAAGTAACAGTTCTGTTGCTGTATGTTTGCCGCTTCATCCCTCTCATTTCTAAAAATTTAAATTAACGATGAAAAAAAACAATGCCCTTTTTATGCCCCTAAAGGCATTTGGATTCTGCTACCTAATGATAATGCTAATTATTGCGGGGTGCAAAAAAGACTTAACAAATGACTTACCAGACAATCAACTTTCAGAATTAAAAAACTGGTACGATATTGAAAAGGCTAAATCTACAGCTAAAACAGGAAGTTTACCAGGATTAACACCTCTTTGGAATACAGTGATTTCTTTCGAGGACAATAGAGGCAACCTAGTTTACGAAGTCTCATTAAGCAATCCCAATCACATTTTTTCAGCACTAACGGAAATAGACAAATCAAAATCTCAAGAATATGAGAAAAGAAGTTTATTCAAATTAGTCTTGATTAAAGATAAAAGTTCTGGCGCAACCAGTGGAGCGTACATGAACATTATTGCCGCAGACAATAAACAAAATCTTCAAGTTATACATTATAAAAAAGCGCCTGGGTTTAATGGTAACATCCAATATTACTATATAACCGGAGCTTTTAATACTGGTTGGCGTTATACAAATGGAAAGATTGATATGAAGTACACTACCTTCAATCCATTTGGTAAAGGTGTACATACCGAGACTACAATCCCATGTGGAAGCACTCCGCGCTACGGGAATTTTTGCTTTGAATTGGAGGGTGGAGGGCAATCATGTGAAACTAAGATCATTGGGTATGACCAAAAACTATGTCAGGTTATGAGCGATAATCCCTATGATGGTGAGGGTGAAGAGGGTGGATTCGTACCCGGAGGTCCGGAAGAACCAACTGATACTAGCAGGGGAAAAAACTTTGGGACAGATCCTAATTGTCTGAATTGTAAAGTACCTATAAGCGATAAGGAGGAGTTTTTAGCGTATTGTAGAGGCGCGGGCTTGACTGTTAAAGCTCCTTTCCATACAACGGTAACGCTTCAAAATGGAGAGACCTATGAAGGTACGATAACCGAAATAAGAGAGTCAAATGGAGAACTAGGCGCAGTTTATTTTGAGCCGGACGAAAGCTCCAGCCTGTTTGAGGTAGGGTACATTTATAAGATCAATGGCACTGTCCCTAGTTCTGGCAACAATTCCTCAGGTACACCTAGTACTCTTTACATCGGAACAGGTGGACAAATAGTAAGTTTTGAATCACAGTTTCCAGACTCAGGAGGTGGTTGGACGTATACAGAATCAAGCGCCCAGTTATTAACTAATTTATTAGGCTTAAACACAAGAGAAAGCATATTCCTAAGTAGTCATCAGGAAATAGCTAATGAAATAAAAGCCTATTTGGCCACCAATGCATATTCAATAGAAAGTAAGGAATTTGCTGGATGGGCAGTTATTTATATAATTGAAAATCCTGAAGTCCTTTTTAAAGAGCTGAGTGACAGTAATGCGCTAAATATTACTTTGCCAAACTTAGATGCTTCAGAATTAAACAGCTATCCAAAATTTAAAGCGTTAGTTAATGATTTACCAAATTTTCTTACTCATTACCCTAATATTCTTAAAGCTTTAAGTTTAACAACAGGGCTTACAGAAAAAAGAATTAAGGAACTAATGCAACCAGGAAAAGGCCCTAAAGTAATAGTTATCAATAACCTAAAAGATGCTGATGGTAACGATGTTGTAGGACAATTTGATAATAAAAATAAAATTTTGAAGATTGATAACGGATACGTTAACGATTTAGATATAGCTAATACCCCTACCAAATATCAGGCAATTGGTTTAATTTTGACAATAACGACATTACATGAATTTGTCCATTTTGGCAGAGATGCTAATAATTTACCTAAACGAATGGCGGGCGTGGTTACAGGTAAAGGTTCTTATGAAGCAGGCTGGTACTTCGAAGATATTATTACAGCCCCTGGTTCTAATAGATTAGAGCCTGCAAATGCACAAGAATGGTTAAGATATTATAGAGTAAAGTCCAGACAATAAAAATGATAAACAAAACATACCTTTTCCTGATATTTTTTTGCTTAATAGCATGTAAAAGTAGTATTAAATCACCTACTCTAGCAAGTGATACAAACAAAATTATAACCAAAATATTAGATGACAAACAACTATTTAAGGATTTAGTACCGAAACCAGATACTATATTCATCATTAAGACAAAGCTGGTTAACGAGAGTTGGCCAGTCAAAACTGATAAATTTAATCTTAGCTATATTAATTCTGATAAAAAGAATGAAGATATGATCAATCTTAGTCCAACTTCCTTTAATGATAATAGAATAAGAGTTGATTTTGGGAAAATTATTATTCAAAACGACACTGCAAAAGTTTCTTTTGGGCTCTATGAATTCCAAAAATTTATGATTTATGATTATAAATTAGCTTATAAACTGAGTCATTGGTCAATTTATAGTAAAACGAAAAGAACACATTAGGTTTATAATATTTATTTGACATATAATTTTATATAAAGGCTGTTTCGATTAATCGAAACAGCCTTTATATTTTAATCTTTAAGACATTGTTTTCTATAACTCAAATATGTTTTCGGGTTACAAATTATATAATCTATAATATCAATTTTTACTTTTTCGCAGGTATCAAAACAAATGCTTACAAAGAGTTCATCAACAGAATCTATAAAAAGTGGCCTCTCGTCACTGTAATTCAAAATGATTATACCATAAGCATTACACGCTAGTGCTAAACCTATTATTTGTTGCACATAGTTACCGCCTTTCTCAAAATCTTGAAATTTGTACCAAGAAAAAACATGCTGTTTTTCGTTTACAAATAACACATATCGTTCATTTTCATGATTGGGTAGTGGTTTACCACTGATACGTTTTAAAAATTTAAAAGAAAACTTAGCCTTACTTACATCTAAAGGCCGCTTGAACGCTTGATAACTGAACTTAAGCTCAGTTAAAGCAATTTGATTTTTCTGTGTTCGCATTTTGAAAAATTTAAATAAAAGCCCAGGTCACCGCGAACACAGTCGGAAAACCGATGAGTTGCCGGACTTTCACCGGTATGCCTAGGTATATTGTTTAAGAAAATTATTAATTGGATTTCTCCAACTGTGTTCGCATTATAAAAGTAAGAAAATAATTACCCATATTATAGAAAAATTAAAAACATTTTATAAAAACACAATCTATTTCTACTTATACTCTATGCTTTTTATGCACTCTCAAAACTTATTGGCAAACTGAAAATGACTAATCTTATAATACCCAAGAAAGAGGCTAATAGGAAATAGAATCTTTTTTAATGATTTTTTTTGTACCATTAATGGTATCTACTTCTATATAAATTGTAACATGGCTTTTAAGCTGAGTTGCTGTACTTTGAAATTCCGCGACTTTAACATCAGAATTATCTATAATTCTAGTCACTGTACGATTAAGATCGTAAAAGAACCAATTATTTTTTGTCCTAGAAATAAATTTAAATTTTGAAGTTGAAATAACATTGCTCCCATCAACTAGCTTTAGCCTAAGTTCCTGATAATGGGGTGTACTTTTTAGTACATAATTTTCATAGAAAGAGTCATAGGTCGCTTTCCAAAGAATTAAAACAGCGGGCAAATAAATAAATATGTTTTTGTTAATTCTGAATAACCTGACTTTACCTTCCCAAAGTTTTATAAAAACATATATCATATAAATTATGAAAGGAATATAAGCCAATAAAATCTGTAGATAAAATTGAGAAGATGAAGACACATTAGGATCAGTTAAGACACTTCCGAAAAGGAAGGATGTTGCAGCAAAAACAATGAGGCATAAGTATATCCATTTAAATCTACTTTTAATAAGTCCATTGCTTACTGCCGTAAATAAAAACATGACTGTTACGTAAAAGCAAATAAATGCAACAACCGATGGCGCGAACAATACTATTTCTGAAATTTCTAAATATTGAAAAATTGGGATCTTTAAACATGTTTTATAAAAAAAGTGAAGCTTTAAAATTCCATAAACAGAAGAAAGAATTAAAATATACCCCACTATAGACGGCAAAGATTCTAATAGCCCTTTTGTCTCCTTTGGTTCTTGGCTATTCTTTAAGTTTTTAAGTTGTTGTAGGGAGAGCATTATATAAAGTTAATCTAGTAAATGATATCCTTTTATTAAAATTTCTTGAATTTCTTTTAATCCAAATTCTATTGCCTTTTTAAAAATGGTTTTCTTCGCCTCAGAAGCAAGTTCTTTTAGTAATGGCAAGCTTTTCCTAGCAATTTTTGCAAAAAACTTTGATATCTTTCTTATTATCTCTTTTTTAGTACTGTTTTGGACTGTATCTCTTATCTCAATTGCATCCTGTATTAATTCTCTGTTTGATTCAGGATCTCTATTCAAAACATCGATGCATAGAATAGCAAATTGCTCAATAAGTAGTTGTCTTTCTAATTCAAAAGGGACAGAATCAGCATCTTCATCTAGTATTTCAAAATCAGCAGAATAAAGATCTTCATAATAATTCCTTATTTTATCTTTTGAATTCAACACTAAATCATTGTATGCATTAACGAATGAAATCCAGTTGATAAAATGAGCTTCTACATCTTTTATATAAACACCAAAAGTTGTTTTCGTTACTTTATTCGGATCATAAGGTAACATTTCAATTGAGCATTTAACGCCTACGTTTATTGTATAATTAAAATCAAATACCTTAAAGCTGAAATCATGATCTCTTTCTTTATCGAAATATTCAAAAATCCATGCCTCAGTTTCTTGGTGTTCGACGAATGTTATAATTTCACAGTTTTCCTCGGCCAGCATTCTAAATTTAGGAAAATATTTTTGTAGGATTCGGATATAATTAAGTGCTAAATTTTTATAAGGCATAATTTAAATGTTAATGAAACAAATATAATAAGTCAACTATGCATATTTTCAGCTATTTATCGACAATTTGATTTTATAAACATTGGAAAGACTAATATTCTTTTCTATTTATAATAAATAATGACTTTCTTAACAAACACTTCCATCCTATCTTTTAACGACTGCAATTGTTCATAAGCAGCATCTATCCCCATCATTGGATCTTTAATCTGTAAACGCTCTAACCGCTTAGATTCGCCGCCACTAATTCTCTTTTCAAGTTCTAAAAACTCTTCAGGTGTTTGCCAACGTTTAATTTCAGGATCGTATATCCAATGCTTAGCAGCTTTTGCTTGCTGATAGATAGCATAGCAAGTTACCGATGGCTTCGCTGGTTCTTCATATTTATAGTTCTCCCGTTTCTGTTCTAACTCGCTTTTACGTATAAGTTCTTTAGGCTTCATTTTGCTAGTTTAAATATAGCTTCTTACTTCTTCTTACGTTCCTTAGGTTTGTCAGTAATTTGATTTAAAGTTGCAGCCTCTTTCAATAAATAGCGTTTTATAAGTTCGAATAACTCTTTCATACAATTTTAGTTTATGTAATACAACCACGTGTTTCTAATTTCACAACATCTGGCCACAACAAAAATACTAAAAATATTAGTAATTAAAATACCTGTTTTCAACACTCCTATTAAGTGTAATGACCAAGAAAACACTAGATCAATGCCTTAGTTTATTAAATCGACCCAATTATTATATTATCCTACCCGCGATTTATATTACTGCACCCGTGATTTATATTACCGCACCCGCGATTTACATTATCGTACCCGCGTTTTATATTATCGTACCCGCGTTTTATATTATTGCACCCGCGTTTTATATTATTGCACCCGCGTTTTATATTATTGCACCCGCGTTTTATATTATTGCACCCGCGTTTTATATTACCGTACATTGGATCGAGGAAATTTATTGGGACAAAAACCACATTTATCCTCAGCCAAAACACATATTAAATACATTATTTTGGCTGCCAATATTTTATTTATTCACAGCCAAAATTGTATATTATAAGTGTATTCTGGCTACAGATAATTTATTAACAAGGCGGGTTATATGACCAAGAACCACCCCCCCTCACCAATAAACCCAGTAGCAACGGAAATCCTTTTTATTGCTTAAGACCCATCTCTCCTATTATTGCTGCTGGTAGCACAAAATTTGCAATAAAAAGATTGGAGTGAATAACGGGGCTGCAGCACCCACGGAGGTAGAATGTTCGTTTTCAAATGAAAATGCGCAAACTAATTGCAGACTACCCAAACCTGCCGATGAAATTGGTATAAACTATACATAAAGGAGAAGAATTGGTTCTTACGGCCCAACCGATGAAAATGGCAACATGTAATAGAAGGTATTTTTTAATAGTCGAAACAAAAGACATTTGTCCTTCGACAAGCTCAGGATGACAATGTTTTTTGTTTCTTCTAATTGCAGCCCCCAACCCCTCCAAAATTAGGAGCGGAATTGGAGGCTACAAATAGGGGCTTCGACAGACTACCATTGAGAGATTCAAAAGAAAGGTTGTCATCTCGATCCGATAGCTATCGGATGGAATGCAACGGAATGCAGAGATCTTTGAATCAAATTATTGAAATGAAATTAAAAGATTTCTCCTCCAAAGGAGTTCCTTCGGAACACTACGGCCGAAATGACGATACTTCCAGATCATTTATCTCCTTAAAAACCTCCTGTCATTAATATTTTATCCCTTAGACTGATATTTTTAAAAAAATCAACTAAAAACCAAAACCTTCTGATACAACTTCCTGTACTTTACTTTTACGGAACTCTTTCATTGATTGTGGTTCTTTGGCCTCAAGCGTGGCAAAATCTACCACACCTGTTCTTTTTGCCCAGTCGAAATAGGCTACAGATAACCTGCTTACCACATCGTGGTTTTGCCTGGCTACGTTGGTGGTTTCGCCGCGGTCGGTTTCTAAATTGTACAGTTCCCAGTTGTAGCCTGGCCAGGTAGATACCAGTTTCCATTTACCAGCGCGTACTGCGCGATTGCCTGCACGTTCCCAAAATAGCGGTTCATCGCGCTTCAGTTCATTATCGTTACCAAACAACACCGGCAACAAACTTTTACCCGCCAGTGCATTGGGTGTAACACCCTGATAACTTTTAGGGTAAGTAGCCCCGGCCAGATCGTAAAAAGTTGGGGCAATATCGATAATATGGCCTGTACCTTTTTTTAGGGTACCCGGTTTAATTTTAGCCGGATACCAGGCAATAAACGGCGAGCTGATGCCACCTTCGTACATATAATCTTTAAAGGCTTTTAATGGCGAATTTGAAGCATAAGACCAGTTTTTGCTTTGCGACTCGTAAGAACCAATGGTACCCACTGGGCCCGAATTGCGCACTGCACCTTTATACCATTTTACCAGATCTTCTGCAGGGGCACCGTTATCAGAAATAAATAGGATGATGGTATTTTTATCGGCTCCGGTTGCTTTTAATTTATTTAAAACCTGGCCAATGCCCTGATCTAAACGATCTACCATGGCGGCAAAAATCTCCATCTTTTTGGCCCACTGGCTGCGCTGATCGAACGATAGTTTGTTCCAGTTATAGATATCGGCATCTTTCTCGGAGGTGGTAGAATTACCATCAATAATACCCAGTTCTTTTTGTTTTTTAATTCTTTCGGCACGGAGTACATCCCAACCTTTATCATAGCGGCCTTTGTATTTGGCAATATCTTCTGGCAGGGCATGTAGGGGCCAGTGTGGCGCGGTATAGGCTAAATACAGGAAGAAGGGTTTGTCTTTAGCGCTTTGATCTAAAAAGTTTACGGCATTCTCGGTAATTACATCGGTTTGGTAAAATTTACCCGCTTCTAATGGATAAGGTTTCCCATCAATGGTATATGCGCGTTTTTTACCCCCTTCATAATCGCCCTGATCGAAATAACTTCCATTTTCGGACATCATTACATGATCGAAACCGCGTTGCCAGGGAAAGCTTACATCTTTACCGGCCACGTGCCATTTGCCCGACATTAAAGTATTGTAACCCTGGGTTTTTAACACCTCGGCCAGGGTAAGCGATTCTTTATTGAGATAACCCTGATAGGCCGGAAGCCCCAAATCGTTGGCGAAATACCCCACCCCTGCTTTATGCTGGTACTGCCCTGTTAATAAGGAAGCACGTGTTGGTGCACAAATGGAATTGTTGTAAAATTCTTTTAGCCGAAGCCCCTCGTTGGCGAGGCGATCTAAATTGGGCGTTTTAATTTCTGAGCCATAAGCACCAAGATCTGAATAACCCAGATCGTCGGCCAGGATCAGGATAATATTAGGCTTTGCCGGCCTGGCATTTTGCGCAAAACCCTGGATGGCCATTAATGCACCTACGCATGTTAATATTACTTTGTTCATCTTTTTCTTTATTTAATGCTAAAAATTCTGATTGCCCCTATTATTTCCCTGTGCAGGCCGGGCGGGTGCGGTTTTAAGCAATTCGTAATCTACTACCCCATTTTCTGCAGCCCACTTTACATAAGCGGCTTTTAACTGCGCCACTATTTCGGGATGCTGAGCAGCCACATCGGCGTTTTCTGCCCTATCTTTTTCGATATCGAAAAGCTCATATTTTTCGGTTAAACCTGCCGGAGAAACGAGTTTCCATTTGCCCCATCGTACGGCTTTGTTGCCACCACGTTCCCAAAACAAGGGTGCAGCACGCTGAACGGTATCAGTTGATCCGCT
>NZ_LMZQ01000032.1 GCF_001442625.1 Pedobacter ginsenosidimutans
ATCCAGCTATGGTTCTCGTGGTGCGAACGGGGTAATCGTAGTGACCACTAAACGTGGTGTGCCTGGAAAAGTATCCTTAGTTTATGATGGCTATTACGGCGTACAACATGCCTCAGCGCTACCAGCCACGGTTGATGCGCCTACTTATATGCGCATGTATAATGAGGCAAGTTATAATAACAATCCCACCAATGCATTGCCTTTTACTCAGGAGCAGATTGATAACACCCGAAATGGGATGGATCCGGTAGCCAACAACGGAAAAGCCTTCGCCAATACCAACTGGTTGGATATGCTGATCGATGATGCAGCGCCCATTACGAGTAGCTCATTATCGCTCAGTGGAGGAAGTAGTATTGCCCGTTTTGCCCTTACAGGCAATTATACTTATCAGAAAGGCATAATTCCGCTAAGTAATATGAAGCGTTTCAATATCCGTGCAAATACCACCATTTCGCTAAGTGATAAATTTCAGGTTAACCTGGATCTGCTTGCCATCAAAAGAGACACCCAGCAGCCCAATAGAATTAGCGCAACCGGCAATACCGGAAACAGGCTTCTTGAGGATATGTACCGGGTGCCGCCAACCATTATCCCGAGATTCCCTGAAAAGGATGGAAGAACGTTCTATGGCCAATATGTTGATATCGTAAATCCACTGGCCTATGCCGAAGTGGGCGGTAAACGGGCTGCAGAGTTTGGGCAAACCAGTATTAACCTTCAGCCCAAATGGGAGATGTTCAGAAACTTTAACCTGAAAGGACAGTTTAGCTTCCGCCTGAACAGTGATGTAACACGCGATACCAGAGAGAATTTTAATCACTTCGATTATTTTACCGGCAACCTGCTGCGTACGTGGGCTTTGCAGCGGGCTACCACTATGGCAAGGACTACTTACTATTATGCTGGTTTAACAGCAGATTACACACTTGACTGGGGCGATCATAGGTTATTTGCACTCGGTGGCTATTCGCAGGAAGAAACCAATAGCGGGGCGTGGGAGGTATTCTCCATCATGTCGGGTTATGCAAAATTAAATTATTCTTACAAAGATAAGTATTTGCTGGAGGGAACAATCCGTACCGATGGCTCTTCCCGGTTTGGTCCCGGAAATAAGTTTGGTGTATTCCCTTCTGTTGCACTTGGCTGGAACCTCCACAATGAGAACTTCCTTAAAGAAAGTAGCTTGATCAATAATTTCAAGATCCGGGCCTCATACGGTAAGCTTGGTAACGATAATATAGGTTTGTACCGTTACCAAACGCTGATCAATAATTCGAGCGGAGTAGAAACAACCTATGGTAATCCGGATATTACCTGGGAATCCGTAAACATGCTTGATCTTGGTTTGGATGTAGGACTTTTTAAGAACAATAAACTCGAATTGACCTTCGATTATTATGATAAACTCACTAAAGATATCATCCTTAACCCAACCCTTCCGCTGGTTGGCGGTTTCGAGTCTGATGTTCCTGTAAATGCAGGGGAGGTAAGGAACAGTGGTTGGGAGTTATCAATGAACTACAACGACAGGCTTGGGCAGGACATTAATATTTCGTTCAGACCAGGACTATCTTATAATAAAAACGAAGTTCGCAAGCTTCAGGGTGGCGATATCATTACCACCACAACAATATCAAGAGTGGGTGGGCCTATTAATGGAATTTTTGGCTACCGTACTAACGGCTTGTTGCAGGCTAGTGATTTCGACGCCACTGGAAAACCTTTAATACCGGTTCTGCCTAATTCAAAACCAGGTGATATCCGATACCTGGATATCGACGGAGATAAGGTAATCGGTTTGGGTGATCAAGGGCTTATTGGTAACCCCGTACCCGAACTTACCTATTTTGCCAATTTCCGTATCGCCTACAAAAATTTCGATCTGGAAGCACTTGTACAAGGAACAGGAAAATCAGATGCAGTATTGTATGGTATGTTTGCCTATCCATTCGACTTTAGTGCTGATGGCGGGGTTCCAACAACTTATTATGCTGATAATTACTGGACACCACAGCATACGGATGCCCGTTTCCCGAGGCTGAACATCGCACCGGCCAACAACAAGGTATCTTCTGATTTCTGGTTCCAGAACGGTTCTTACCTAAGGGTGAAATACCTTCAGCTTGGTTATAGTTTTCAGGCTCCGCTGGTAAAAAAGCTAGGCGTAAATTCTATAAGGGCTTATTTCAATGCCCAGAACCCTTTCACCTTCACTTCTGTTAAGATTACAGATCCCGAAAGCAGGGGGTACCAATGGACCTATGGACTGGTAAAACTTTATACTATTGGACTTAGCATTAAATTCTAACTTTTAAAGGACATGAAAAAGATATATTATTTATTCTTCTCTCTTCTGCTGATCATTTTCAGTGGATGCGAAAAATTCCTTACGCACGATAATCCGACAGATGTAGATGATGAAACCTGGTGGAATACCGAAGCAAACATTACTGCAGCATTGAACTCGATATATGCCGGAATTCCCGACGGATCATCTGGCAGGCAATTGATGTTTTTAGATGCACTAAGCGATAACGCTGTAGCCAGACAGAGCCTTCGTGGTGATTATGAATCTTATGTAAAAGGTCTTCAAGGTGCCAATTGGGGTGTGGGAACAGGAATCTGGGATGACGATTACCGTGATATCAGAAGAGCAAACCGCTTTTTGGAAAATATTGATAGGGCTTATATGCCCGTTGAAAAACTAAAAAATCAATATCTGGCAGAAGCCAGGGCATTAAGAGCTTATTACCATATGGAGCTATCGATGTTTTTTGGCGGAATTACCATCATGAAACAATCGGTAACCCCTGCAGGAAGTTATCTTCCGAGGAGTACTGCCAAAGAAGTATACGACTTTGTGGTTTCTGAACTTACCGAATGCGCAAATAGCGGTGCTCTTCCTAATAAATATATAGATAACGTGGATCTTAAACGTATGTCGGCTGCCACTTGTTGGGGCTTGATATCTAAATTTGCATTATATAACAAGGACTATGAACGTGCGAAAAATGCTGCCAAAAAGATTATCGATATGGGAGATTACAGCTTGCGTAAAAGTACCACGATAAAAACCAGTTATGCAGACCTGTTCCTTTATACTGGCGAAATTAACAACGAACGCATCTTTTTTAGGGAAATTACAAGTGCAGGTAACCAATGGAATACCTTTGCACCACAGGGCACTGGTGGTAAAACAGTGGTATCACCTACTGCATCAATGGTTAACGCCTATGAAACTAAACAAGGAAAAACTTTGGCAGAGCTTGGTCCCGATTCATTAGCCATATACACCAAAGAGCCAAACTATAAAAACAATCGCGACCCTAGACTTATCGCTTCTGTTATCCTGCCTGGTAGTACTTACACTGGTGTGGTGCTGAAACCTTTTGAAGCTGGTCTCGATAAATTGGGAGATCAGAACTCTACCGCAACAGGCTATTGGATAAATAAATATCTCGATCCGAAGGATAAGACGGGCACTAGAACTTTGGATTATATGATTATGCGTTACGCTGAAGTATTGTTAAACTATGTGGAGTGTCTGGTAGAACTTAATGATTATAGTAACCCCGATGTAGTTAAATACCTCAATGAGATCAGGAATAGGGCGGGTATGCCTAATGTTAACACGGCGGTATACAATACCCAGGAAAAACTCCGGGAGTTGGTACGGAGAGAGCGGCGGGTAGAACTGGCTTTTGAAGGGGTGCGTTATTATGATATCCGCAGATGGGAAATATTCGAACAGGTAATGAACGGTCAGGTTTACGGTGCTATAGATCCTGTAACCAATCAACCCGTAAATGTAGAGGTTAGGTCTGCAAAGGCCAACCGGGATATGGTATGGCCGATTCCGCAAAAGGAATTGCTGGCTAATCCTCAGATGACCCAGAACCCTAACTATAACTAATAGGCTTTGAATTAAAAAGTGGCTGTATCATAAAGGTAAGATTTTCATCCAAAAGGGTTTAGTTTTTTAGAAAACGTTGGTGTGACGGCTACAGGCTGCGAGGTGTTATCATCTCAACCGCAGTGTTTCAAAGGAACTCCTCTGGAGGAGGGATCTTTAGACTATTCCAAAAAACATTGATATGGAAATTAGCTTTGAGGACTCAAATGATTTCTAATGTAAAGGCTTCTACTATAATGCTAGAAGCCTTTATGTTTAATTCCAATCTTTGCCGCTCATTTGTATGTGAGCATATCGGTTGTAATTATTTAATCATTTCAATTATTTAGTTCTGCTTGGTTACCAAAGTCAAGATCTCCATTAAATTGTTTATTACCGCATCAGGTTTAGCTTCTTCTAATTGTTTTTGTGTATGTGCGCCTGTGGTAATACCAATGCTTAGGCCGCAACCTGCATTTTTGCCTTCTTCAATATCAATACTTGAATCTCCAATCTTAACAACTGATTTACCATCGGTAAGACCATGGTGTCTCATTGCCAATAAAATCATATCAGGTTCAGGCCTATTCTGGCTAACTTCCGAAGCAGTAACGAGTGTATCAAATTCGGTACCTGCCTTCCAGCCCAATCTGCTCAGGATAGCCTCGGCAGTAACCCTGTCATAACCTGTATTAAGTACCGAAATTATTCCTGCTTTGCGAAGTTTTTCAAAAAGTTCAACCGAACCTGGTTGAGGTAAAATTTCCTCAGTTTCATATGCCAGTTTCAGTTTGCCAATAAATTCTTCATATATATCGAAGACCATTGATTCATCAAAAGAACCTTTGTAAGTTTTAAGTACCGATCTGATTGCTTCTTTCTTTTCCTTTCCGGCTGCAACAGCAAGAACCTGATCAAGGGTATAGGAAAAACCAGCGGCATTTATTGCATTCATTAGCGTTTTGTAAACTAGGTTGTTTTCGTTCACTGTAGTGCCAGCCATATCGAATACTACCATTTTAATTTCAGGGTACATTTGCTTTCTATTAAATTAGATAAATTAATTTTTTGAACTTTGGCGTCAAATATACTATCAGTATTTTTACTAAACAAATGTTTAGTAATAGTTAACATTTATGTTAACATTTGTTTACTTTCGCTAAACATTAAAAATCCATTTTTGCATTATTGTTTGGTCATGAGGAAAGGGTGGACCAGAATAGCTAGATGTCAATTAACAGAAAAAAATAAATATGAAAAATGCAACCCTCATTGTTTTCAATGGATCAGGAATGGCTCTTGAGGAGATAGAAATAGCTATTCCTGTACTTAATCCAGGCGAAATCCTTGTGCAAAACCTTTATACCACGATTTGCGGAAGTGATCTGCATACCTTCTGTGGGTTGAGGAGTGAAACTGTACCTACGGTTTTGGGCCACGAAATTGTGGGTGAAGTACTGGCCTTTCATCCAGAACATAACCAAAAAGATTATTTAGGAAATCCACTTGAAATCGGGGATAGGGTAACCTGGAGCATATTTGCTTCCAATGCAGATTCGGTAAGGGCAAAAGGAGGTATGCCTCAAAAGGCTGATGGTCTTTTTAAATATGGGCATGCTAAAGTTACCGAAGCAGATGCGCTTCACGGAGGACTTTCAACCCACTGTGTATTAAAGCATGGTACTGCCGTAATTAAAATCAGTAAAGAAATTCCGCTTAAAGTTGCCGCTACCATAAATTGCGCAGTGGCAACAGTTGCAGGTGCTGTCCGTCTTTCAGGTGGCCTTCAAGGAAAAAAGGTGCTAATCTCTGGCGTCGGCTTGTTGGGTTTAGTATGTGTAGCAATGTGCAGTGCCGATGGAGCAAAAGAAATCCATGTAGCGGATGTAAATGAGGGACGTTTAAAGTTAGCCGAAGCATTCGGAGCTAATGTTCAACATCTTTTAGGCCAGAATGCAGACCTTCCAACTGATATTGATGTGGCTTTCGATATGAGTGGTTCGTCTGATGCAATGGAAATGGGGCTTGCAACACTTACTGTTGGTGGAACAGCAGTTTGGATCGGAGCAGTTTTTAAAACAAGGGAGGTTCAGGTTAATGCAGAGCAAATTGTTCGTAACCTCGTTACCATCAAAGGCCTCCACAATTATAACTACGAAGACTTTGTACAAGCGGTAAAGTTTATAGAAGCCAACTATGCTAAGTTTCCGTTTGAAAAACTTGTTTCAGCAGAGTTTTCTTTGGAAGATACAGAATCAGCCTTTAATTACGCGGTGGCTGATAAGCCCATCAGAGTGGGCATAAACGTCGCCAGAAAAAACAATAATGAAGAGTAATAGCGCGAATAAACAGAAGTGGAAAATGTTATTGGTAACTATGCTGTGTTACCTCTTCTTTTACACGGGCAGGCACAACTTCGGCTGGGCTGTAAAGGGCATGGTTGCTTCGTTAAATATATCCTACAGTACCATTGGCTGGATCAGCTTTTGTATGTTAATCGGCTATGCTATAGGCCAGTTTATTAATGGTAACCTTGCCGATAAATTGAGCCCTAAACTGATGGTGGTAACAGGGGCTTATTTATCAATCATGACCAATATTGCGATAAGTTTTTCAAATACGGCCACCGTGATTATGATACTTTGGGGGCTCAACGGTTTTTTCCAGTCTATGGCTTGGGCACCAGGTGCGAAACTGATCAATAATTGGTGGGACGAGCATGAGCGGGGCAAGGCATTTGGCTTTTATACCATGGCAGCCGGATTATCTTCTGCAGTAACCTACCTTATTTCAATTGTGCTCTTGCAACAGGGAATTGAATGGCGAATGCTGTTCCGCCTACCCGTACTATTGCTATTGGTTACGGCAACCATATTTCTCATTATCGCAAAAGATCGGCCTGATACAGAAGATAATGATAGTCATAAGCCAATGGCCAAAAATAAATCAGATTGGCTCGGCCGTTATAAGGCAGCATTCAGAAATAAAAATTTTTTGCTTACCTCTTTATCTTTCGGTTTTGAGAGTATGGCCCGTTACGGACTGATATTTTGGGTTCCAGTTCATTTTTTAGGTAAAAACTGGAAAGATAACCCTGGCAATATCTGGGTTACATTTCTGTTGCCTGTTGGTATGGCCATTGGGGCATTATGTTTTGGTGTTTTATCTGATACCCTTTTTAAAGGAAACCGCTTAAAAGCCATCGTAGTTGGAATGTCGGCAAGTGCAATCCTCTCACTTCTTATTTTTATTGTGCCTACGCAACAAATCATTCTCAGTAGTATTTTAATGCTTTTAACAGGCTTCTTTGTATACGGACCACAGGCTTGTTACTGGCCTTTAAGTCCAGATATGCTGGGTAGTAGGCTTACAGGTACAGGTATAGGGATCATGAATATGTGCGGTTATCTGTTTGCAGCAATTGGTGAGCCATTTTTGGGCTATGTAATCGATATTACAGGCGATAGCAACAACATTTTTATTGTAACTGCGCTAGCCTGTGTATCGTCTGCTCTAATTGCATTTTTTGTTTCCAGATCTAAGCAAGTTAAAGTGGTATAATGTTTTAAGTTTAAAGGGCACAATAATATGCTGTTGCCCATAAAAACTGAAAGTAATTTATTACTGTCGCAATAATTTAAGATCTTTTTTTAAGAATAATTATGAGTTTGAAAGGGATAAGTAAGACTACAGTGGCCAATTTGATCGGTCTTCTTGATCAGCTTGAAGAACTGGAAAGGATGATCGGAACTGATCCTGATGGATGCGATGAAGTTAAAAAACTTAAACAGGAACTAATCGAAACCTACCAGAAATATGAATTTATGGTGCGCGAGATAACCGAGCAAATTGGTGTTTATCAGGATCTTTATGGTAAGATCAGGTTTAGGTTTGTGCCCGAAAAATTAAAATCTTTAAGGCGGATTATTCCCCAGGATAGTTACGAATTTACGTTGCTCAAAGAAAGTATCCAGAAAAGCCACTTAATTTAAGAGATTAGTGGGGGAGACGTTGATTGTAAAATCAAAAGTATTAAAATTACACAGATCGTCTTGTGTATTCGCCAGTACGATAGGCTGTTCTTAGTTCTAAAATAAATGCGCGAAAAAAAAGAAGGTACGCCTGCCTAACCAAGGTTGGGTTAGCTTGAGAATTAGAATAATTTATATGCGGATCATTAAAAATGATCTCGGCCTTTCTGGATATTGATCATGCGATAATCAGTATGGTTTGTTTTAAATTGTAAAGCTTGATATAAAAATGTTGTTCGTTTCTAAAGTGATGCACTTCTATTTTTTTTATCCGTCCCGAATATGATTCGTATGTAATATAATCACCCTCCCGGAGCGTTTGAAGCTCAGCACGGCTGGTCCATTTTTGTATTCTCATGTTTGTGATAAACTGGCTCCTATAAGAGGACCAACATTAAGGATTGCTGAAAGAGAGCGCTCTTTTTAGCAGGAAGTTTCCATCCCGTTATGTGTCAGAAATAGCTTTTATTTACTCACATAGAACATAAGTTATGCTAGTTTTACGCATACATTAAAATTGTTTGTTTGGTGCCGTAAAAATAGTTATCTAAAAAAAACATTTTTTGTAATTCGGTAAGTCAAATAACCTTATAAAAATAGAAATTGTGCTCAAATGTTTTAAATGAAGCTGATCATTAAAACAATATAATTGCAGGCAAGAATATACTTTTCTACAGCACAGCATAAAAAATTGTAAAGCAAATTGTCCATCAATTGTGAAGTGCAATAAACCGCTAATTCTATAATTTGCATTTGATTAATTGTTGAATATGAAAAATAAAAGTTTGCCGCTTTTATGGGTTGTTTTATTGATTTGTCTTAGTTGCAACCCAAATAAGAATCTGATAGTTGCACATACTATCGGTACAAGTACATCTGAGCAAATAAAGGATGGTGAAAGAATAGATGGCAACCAGTTAATTGATTCACTTTTAACCGATCGGTTTAGTTACAACAAAGCACTGATTAAAGATGGTTTTAATTCAAAAAAACAGCTTCCCAAACCCACAGCAATCATTAACAATACTCCACTCAAAACCATATCATTCAATGGGTTAAATTATTTAGTTAAGGATGGTAAAGTTGTTGACATTAAAGGGCTTAAGCTGTCAGCATCAGCACTATCTATAATAACCGAAAAGTTAGCAAACTTAGATCAGATTCAGCAGTATTGTTGTGAAAAATCAAACCTGGAATACCAACAGGAAAATCGCGATATAAATACCATTAAAACACTGGATCGTCAGTATTTTGCAGCACTGAATACCTTGAAACATGTCACTTCAAGCATAGCAACCGAAGCCAGGAAACGAAATGCGTCTATATTGTTAGAAATGTCGTTAGCCAAAATCAAGTTGCCCGATATCAAGAATCTCGGTATGAAAACTAAGCGTAATTATGTAGCCAAAATTGAATGATATCAGATGAAATGATACAAAAATACTACATCACCCACATATGCTGGTTTGGGTTGATCTTTAATTACAAGTGTAGCTTGAATCGTTACCTTGGTTATTCCCCTCAAATTGCTAATGCAATTTAATTTTGCTTTTAGCTGCACTTCGCTATCCACTAAAACTGCCTGACCAAATTTAAAACGTTCAATACCATAGTTGATTTCCATTTTAATATTGCGCACATCCGCAATCTGCTTCCATAAATATGGAATTAAGGATAAGGTTAAATATCCATGTGCTATTGTTGCCTTAAATGGCCCTTCATTTTTAGCTTTTTCAGGATCGGTGTGGATCCATTGATGATCTAAGGTTGCATCGGCAAATTTATTAATCTGCTCCTGGTCTATGGTATGCCATTGCGAAACACCTAGTTCTTTACCTAGATGCGATTCATACTCTTCGAAATTATTAATCACCAACATATATTCTGTTTATAGGATTAGCACTGTTTACAATTCCTTTAGGTACAACAATCCTTCAGGTATTATAGTTTCATTCAGTCTTTTGTATTCAATGATAATCATAATAACGGTGTATTTGCAGGATATGGTTGAAAATATTCAAAAGATTTTTCTGCCCACTTTGCATTGATTTGTGAACAGCAAGTGCAGGCTGTTTATAATCAGCTAGATAAGTATCGTCGCTGTTTATTCAAAATCGATTAAATTTTTTAAAAAAGAAGTAACCGGAAACGAAAGGTGCTAACCTGACCAATGGAATAACAAATGGCCCTGGAGGAAAGTTGTATGAGGTGGAGAACGTAAGATTGGAGATATAAAATGGATGATGGAATGTCTTCATAAATATTATTCTAATTCGGAAAAAAAACACCCTTCATTCAACATTAAGCGCTTTTGTTTTTTTTGTTTAAATGTTTTGATTTTAAGCTTGTTAAATATTATCTAAATATTTTATTTGATATATTTAAATTAAAATTTAGTTTTGTCTAAAATTATATTTAGACAAACCATTTATATTCATGAAACCCTTCTTACTATACTGCTTCTGTTTTTTTATATCGCTAAATGCCATCGCGCAAAAAGTTATGGTTAAAGGTTTGGTCACCTCCCAAAATGAACCTGTAGAAAATATCACCATTAAAATTTTAGGATCTAATGGATCCACCAAATCAAATGTTTCCGGTACCTATCAATTAAATGGTATTCCATCCGGAAATTACGACCTCATTTTTTCGGGCATAGGTTATCAATCCAAAAGAATTAAAGTAACGCTAAAAGGAGATACGACACTGGTTAACGCTGATCTGTTAAGCTTAGCATCTGATTTAGGCGATGTGGTAATTACAGGGGTTAACCGGGCCACACAGCTGCGTAAAAGCCCTGTACCTATTGCTGTGCTTTCCAAAAAATCAATGGACCAAAATGTAAATACCAACCTGATCGAAGCCATTATAAAGGGCGTTCCGGGCATTACAGCAGTTACCACGGGGCCAAATGTATCTAAACCCTTTATTAGGGGTTTGGGGTATAACCGTGTATTAACTTTGTATGATGGTTTAAGGCAGGAGGGGCAGCAATGGGGCGATGAACATGGTATCGAGGTAGATGAATATGGTATTACCAGAGCCGAAGTTGTAAAGGGGCCGGCCAGTTTAACCTATGGTTCTGATGCCTTAGCAGGTGTAATTAATATGATTCCTTACAGTCCGAATTTTGAAGATGGTAAGTTGAAAGGTGATTTTACCGCAAACTATCAAAGCAATAATGGGATGATCGGTTCGTCGATCGGACTAGCTTACATTAAAAACGATTGGAAATATACGTTTAGGGCGACCGGGAAAACAGCACATAATTACCAAAACAAAATTGACGGATTGGTTTACGGAACAGCGTTTAGAGAATACAATTTATCTGCCAGCGCCAGGGTAGATAAAGCCTGGGGTTTTTCTAAAACAGCTATTACCTATTATGATAATTTGATGGAAATTCCTGATGGTAGCAGAGATTCTTTATCGCGACGATTTACCAGGCAGGTTTTGGATGACGGAGATGATATTAAAAACAGACCTATTGTACCTGAAAGTGATCTGAATACCTACTCCATTAACCCCTTACATCAGCACATTCAACATTACCGGTTTTATAATACCAGTCAGTTTAAATTTGGAACGAGTGATTTAAATTTATTGATTGGCGGACAGCAAAGTGTAAGGAGAGAATATAATCACCCAACATTGTCAAGTCAGGCCGGGCTTTATGTAGTATTAAACACTTTTAATTATGATCTTAAATACAACCTTCCAGATTTTGCAGGTATCGAAAGTACCATCGGGGTAAATGGCATGTACCAGGGGAACAGGAGCAAGGCTGCTACCGATTTTCCCATTCCCGATTATGATCTTTTCGATATCGGTGCTTTTTATTTCGCAAAAAAATCGATGGGTAAAATCGATGTTTCAGGAGGAATCAGGATAGACAGAAGAAATATACACTGGCGTGATTTTTATGTAGGTACCGATGCAAAAACAGGTTTTGGTAAACAGGTGAGTTCAACTGATGCCACTGGAAAATTGCAATTCCCATCTTTTGATAAAAACTATTATGGCTTGTCAGGAAGTTTGGGTTTAACCTATAACATTTCTGAAAAACTGCTTATTAAGGCCAATATTGCCAGGGGATACCGTGCACCAAACATTACAGAAATCGGTTCTAATGGATTAGATCCCGGTGCGCACATTGTGTATTTGGGCAACAGGACCTTTAAACCAGAATTTAACCTTCAGGAAGATATTGGCATTATTGCTTACTTAAAAGATGCTGAAATAAGTATGGAACTGTTTAATAACAATATTCAGAACTACATTTATCAATCGCGCTTAACCGATGCCAACGGAAATCCGGTGGTTATAGTTCCTGGAAACCTAACTTATCAGTATCAGCAGTCGAAAGCAAGATTATATGGTGCAGAAATTTCGGTAAATCTACATCCTTCAGCTATGAAATGGTTAAGTTTTAACAATAGTTTGGCTTATGTGGTTGGCTTGAACCAGAATCAGGAATTATTAAATAAAAATGGTAGGGAAGCTAAATATCTGCCTTTTATTCCGCCATTGCAGGTGAGAACAGAGATCAAGACGACCGCTCAAAAGGCTATAGGTATTTTTGATAAACCTTATATTAAAGTTGATGCTGCTTTTTTCGCTGATCAGGATAAATTCTATGCTTTAGATGATACCGAAACCTTTACTCCAGGTTATACCTTAATCAATGGAGGAATAGGATCAACACTGAAAACTAAAAAAGGAAAGACCTTATGTGATATTTTTCTTCAGGCAGATAATATTTTCAATGTCGCATACCAATCCAATTTGAATAGATTAAAATACTTCGAATATTATAACCCTTCGGCCAATGGCAGATCAGGAATTTACAATATGGGCAGGAACTTAAGTTTTAAAGTTATTATTCCGATTTAAGGCCGGAAAGTGTAAGATGAAATGGTTGACGGATCATAGTTGATAGTTAATGGCTTATGATCAATAAAATATCTGCAGATAGAAATGTGGATAATGGCTACAAACTATTGACCAAAAACCATTGACCATAAGCTTCTAATAGAACTATAGCAAGGTTATATAATCATGTTTTAGGGTTAAATGTTTCGTTTAGGAAATGGGAGGTATTTATATCTTCCATTTTCTTTTTGCCATTAAACCTTTTTTCTATCAACCGTTCCATCTTATGGACTATGGACTATGGACTATGGACTATGGACTATGGACTATGGACTATGGACTATGGACTATGGACTAATAAACTATTTTACCTATTTTTACCCGATATGGAACCCTCTTTAAGCGAACAGCGTTTAGCTTTTTTAAGGCAATCAATTGGCAAGGTAATTACCGATTCGCCCTCTAACTTTATGAACTGGCTGGCCCCTGTTTTAGTTAAAGCAGAGCATGGCATATTGGTGTGCCAGTATACCATCCGTAAAGAAATGACCAATCCTTATCAAATTTTACATGGTGGTGTAACAGCAGGTATTATTGATGATTTAATTGGTGCAACTGTTTTTACGATGGGATTAAACGAACGTTATACCACTATAAATAACTATATCGATTATTTTTCCCCTGCAAGTGAAGGCGACGAAGTTGTTGCAGAAACCTCAATTGTAAAAAGAGGACGCACAATATTAAATCTGCAATGCGAGATATTTTTACCTTCAAAAAAGCGTTTAATAGCTAAAGGCTATTCGAACATGTTAAACATAGGTTAAGCCTTTCCTGCTAGTTTAAGAATTAATTATTAATTCCTTTAAATTAACGAAACATTCTCGTTTATAATTTGTTGTAAATTAACCAAAAATATAATGAGCCATGTTAGAAAATTATTCCACCCTGCAATTCATTGTTAGAGGCAAAATTTTTAAGGGATTTTGCATGCGTATTCAAGATGATTTTCACGAAACTTATGCCGTTGTTTTAGATGGCTATCACTCTTTTTGTATCTGGTTAGATAACAAAACAGAAAAGTGGTGTGCTTCCAAAAACGTAGCGATTGATCCTGATGCTATTGATGAAATCATTAACAGGATATCTATTCCGCAAACGTCTTGCTAATTCTGTGTTTCCTCAGATTTAAGCGGATAGCTGTAGATTAATCTTTTAGTTTTTTGATTACACATCCAATTCTGTGAACTTTGTATCATTGTTCACTCTGTGGTTAAAATCTACGCAAAAAACATATAACTAAGCGCTATGGCTGTACAAACCCCAACTAAATCAGCTAACAGCATCGAACCGATGGCATAACGCGTATTTTTTATTCCTACAGAACCAAAGTAAACCGCTACAACATAAAAAGTCGTATCAGAAGCACCCTGAAAAACACCTGATAATTTACTGGCAAATGAATCTGGTCCGCTAGAGATCATAGTGCTTACCATCATTCCTCGGGCAGCACCACCACTTAAAGGCCTAATTAAAGCTGTTGGCAAAGCATCAACAAATTTGGTATCGGCTCCCAAAAATACAAACACATTTTTAATCCCGCTCATGATCACATCAAAAGTTCCGCTGGTTCTCAGCATGCTTACAGCGACTAAAATTCCAACTAAATAAGGAATAATTTTCAGTGCAGTTTCAAATCCGCCTTTGGCGCCACCAATAAACGCATCAAAAACATCAATTTTTTTATATAGTGCACCCAATACAATCAATAAAAAGATCAATAAAATTATCCCACCGCTTAATAAGCCTGAAAATGATTTTATGCTTTCTGCATTTAACTTGCTTACGTACCAAACCAGTAAACCAACTACTGCCGAGATACTTAATACCCAGGTAATGATAACGGGTTGAAGTAAGTTTATTTTTTGTTTAAAGGATACAATGAGCATGGCGGCCATGGTACCAACAAAAGTTACAATCAAACAAGGGATGAAAATATCGGTTGGGTCTTGTGCATTTTGAGTTGACCTAATGGCAATTACACTAACGGGAATTAAGCATAAACCTGCGGCATGCAAACATAAAAACATAATCTGCGAATTGCTGGCAACATCCTTATTTGGATTAAGTTCCTGCAAACTTTCCATCGCCTTTATACCAAATGGAGTGGCTGCATTATCTAAGCCTAACAGGTTGGCAGAAAAATTCATGATCATGTGGCCCATAGATGGGTGTCCTTTAGGGATTTCGGGAAAGAGTTTTGAAAAGAAAGGACCAATAATTCTGGAAAGTAAACGGATACCACCTGCTTTTTCGGCGATGCTCATTAAACCCATAAATAAAGCTAGTGTTCCAATTAATTTAATACAAAGGTCAACCGCAATCCAGCAGGTTTCGATAATGCCATCTAATTTTAAAGGGTTTAACGGATCTGATGATTTACCGATTACCATCCAGTTAAAAATATCGCTATGTCCGAAAAAGAAACATTTAATACTTGCTACAACAATAGCCACGATAATAAATGCTGACCAAATTCTGCTTAATGCCATTAGGGTTGTTTAGTTTTTTGATGTGAAAATAGCTTTTTTAACCCGAATTTCATAGTAGCCTGTATTCGATTTGTATTTGTTTGTAATGACCAATTTTACCTCTTTTACCTAACTCGATCGTCATGCTGAACTTGTTTCAGCATCGTTCTTGCTGCATAGACCCTGATCCCGAAGATTCGGGACAGGGTGACGACTATAAATTAAAGATATCAATAGGAAATCTTTTAACAGTATATTATTTGAGTATCCAACCCATCAACCAAAAAAGTCCATGACCAATAGATCTACTATCAACCATGGACTTTTTTAACTTTGGACTTCTGACTCTGGACTTCCGACTAACTATGGTTTATCATCTGTTAGTTCAAAACCCCAGGTTTTTCCTTTTTCAGTTGCAGGTACTCCGCTTGTCATCCAGGCTGGAGCCTTTGCACCTTTTAAATAATAATCGAAAAACTGTTGTTCACGGATTTGAATATCCTTACGGTTCTGGCGTTGAACCAGGTTATGCGCTTCACCATTATAGTTCAGCATCCAAACTGGTTTACCTAAACGACGCAGACCGGTAAACATTTCAATACCCTGATACCAAGGCACAGCTCCATCTGCATCATTAGCCATTACTACAACAGGGGTATTTACTTTCGGGAACATAAATAGTGGTGAGTTCTCTATATATAATTCTGGTTTTTCCCAAAGTGTTGCACCGATACGGCTTTGTGTTTTTTCGTATTGGAATTGACGGTTCATACCCGTTTCCCAACGGATGCCACCATAAGCAGAAGTCATGTTAACTACAGGTGCACCGGCCCAAGCGGCAGCATACATGTTATTCTGTGTAATGAGATAAGCTACTTGATAACCACCCCAGCTTTGACCTTGAATACCGATTTTACTGCCATCTACCCAGCTATTTTTCTTCAGGCTTTCTACACCAGAATTGATAAATTCAACTGCCGATTTGCCTGGATGACCAGTTTCATAACTAATATCGGGTGCAAAAACCAGGTATCCATTACTCACGAAATAAGAAATATTTAAACGTGAAGGAGTAGGAGCTGGCGCCTGATAGGTATATAAACCATCCGTCAATTTTTCGTAGAAATAAGCAATCATCGGGTATTTCTTATTTGGATCGAAGTTTTCTGGTTTATAAAGAATACCTTCAGCTTTATAGCCTTTTGGCGTGGTCCACTTAACCAGCTCAGCTGTGCCCCAATTGTAGTTTTTTTGTTGAGGGTTAGTATTGCTTAATTTGGTTTCAGTTTTGAAATCGGTAGTGATATAAACATTTGGCGATTCTACATAATTGGCTTTATCGTAAATGTAAACATCAGCATCTTTAGCTTTTAGCAGATTTGAATATTTAAACTTAGCCATTACTACCAATTCTGGCGCTTTAGCTGAACCTACGTTGGTACGGTAAAACCCGTTTTCTTTAGTTAAATTGTTAAAACCATCTAACCAAACCGTTTCGTTCGCTTTTACAAATTTGCTATCTGCATTCCGTTCAAATCTGTTATCCTGTTGTACTCTCTCATAACGGAAAGTAAGGTTATTGGCCCTTCCAAAACCAGCCGTAATATTTTTAGGCGCCGATTTTCCATCTGGTGAGAACGACCAGATATCATATTTGTCGTAAATTAAAACAGCTTTATCACCTTCAGTCCATGTTGCTAAACCGTAAGGGGAAGGTAAATCCGGTACATCGTTTTCCTCGTCAACAAACTTTTCTGCTAATCCAGCCGTTAATACGGTTACTTTTCCAGTGGTTACACTATAAGTATTCCAGCTACCTGCTTTTCTATCAAAATATAAAACATAGTTTCCGCCAGGAGAAGCCATTGCATAACCGCTTAAATTATCAATGATTTTCTTTTTCTGGCCGTTTTTAGTATCAACCAGATAATAATCTTTTGAGGTAGAACCACTCCACTGTGATTCGATCCTGCGGCCATAGTCTGTAGATGCTAAAACCTGATTTGCATCACCTTCAGCAATCAGATTGGCATCAGGCAATTTTAAATCCGCTAATGGAATTACTTTAGGATCGCTGCTATAAACATCAATCACCGATAAATAGCTTTTTTTACTGTCTCTATCTGCATTTTTAAGCTGCATAGGCTGCAGATAATCGTCTTTGTAATTCCAAACATCAACTTTAGCCACCTCGAAATCTACGATAGTGGTGTCTTTTGGTTTTTTGATAGGGGAGATGCCGAAAAACAATTTCTTGCCATCTTTACTAAAGGTTATTTTACCATCGCCGTTAACCGACCATTTTGCAGGTAGTCCTGGCATATCAAAATCAACCAGTATCTGCGCTGTATCAATTGTTAAAGAGTTGTAATAAATATTGTAATCTTTTATTTCCTGTTTTTCCGGACTTTGCTCGCCCACAAAAGCCACATGCTCGCTTTCCTCATCAAAAGTGAAGTTTTTAAAACTTCCTTTACCTTTAATTAGGCTTTTTAATGTGCCTTTTTCTGTATTTAGCAAGAATACACCTTGTGGAGCCGTTTTGTCCTTTTTAGATCCGCTACAGGCAAAAACCAATTGTTTGCCATCTTTACTGAAATAATAATCGGTAACGAATTTATAGGTTTTATCTGTGCCTGTTAAAAGGTTTTTTACCACTAAATCAGTTCCTTCTTCGGTTTTACCTTTTCCGGCGGGTTCATCATCAGCAAAATCAGTTTCGCCATCTTTTTTCTCAGCAGATTTTACCGTTTTCTTTGCCGTATCTGGCTTTTCAGTTAAATAGGCCAGTACACCTGCACCTTCTTCAGGGAATTTGAAAGATTTTACCCTTGCTACTTTTGTAATGGCACTGGTGGTGAGGTTGGCAATGCCTAACGAATCTTTTGGTAATTCATCTGGCTTTTTCTTTTTAATTTTAGCCTGACGTAAATCTTTATTTAAGGGACGGATGTTAAAAGCAGCGAACTTAGAATCATTACTAAACTGTGAGTTCATCCCTCTTGGTATATTAATTTTCGCATTCGTTTTAATATTGGTAAGGTACAATTGTGCATCACCTTCTTGCCGTAAGATGCTGTACATGGCCCATTGCCCATTATTTGATAATTGCTTTGTTCCTACTGATTCCCAGGTATCATATACCGAATGATCTAAAGGTTTCTTTTGTGCGTAGGCAAAGCTGACAACGAAAAACAGAATAATAGTTAGTCTCTTTTGCATTTTTAAAAGTTAATTAATTTGTTGGTTGAGATTTAATCACCTAAAATTGGAATTTTTTACCTGATTAGGAAACTTGTATGCCAAATATTACAATTAAAAGCATTTAGTTGGGAAGTTACTGGTCGGAGATTAGAGGTTGTGGTGCCCAGTTTTACGCCATACGCTTATCGCTCAGCCCAAAGCAAAAACCCTCGATCGTTTTAAGCAATCGAGGGTTTTCATATCATTAAAGGCTAAACTACTTTTTAGCTTGTTGTTGCTGACGCATATAATCATCTAAACGTTGTTGGAATTTAGATTTTTTCTTTTTCTCATCAGCTGGTCTGGCTTTGTTTTGCTGAATCAAAGCGTGGATTTTATCATCATCAACCATTTTACGGATTAAGAACTGCTGTCCGAAAGTCATTAAGTTGGCCAAGAAATAATAATAGTTTAATCCGGCAGGGTAGCTGTTCAACACACCTAAGAAAATAACTGGCATAATGTAGCCGATGTATTTCATTTGACCTGTAGCTCCAGAAACCTGGTTGTTAAAATAAGTCATAATCAATGTAGAGATGGTCATCAATACACACATTAAACTTAAGTGATCGCCAATGAAAGGGATTTTTACGCCAAATTTGATAAATTCATCATAAGTAGATAAATCTTTCATCCAAAGGAAACTCTCACCACGTAACTCGAATAAGTTCGGGAAGAAGAAGAAGAAGGCCATTACCAAAGGCAACTGTAATACCATTGGCAAGCATCCTCCCAGCGGGTTTACCCCTGCTTTCTTGTATAATTTTAAATATTCCTGTTGAACCAATGTTGGGTTATCTTCACCTACTTTAGCTTTAATTTCGTCCATTTCTGGTTTCAATACCCTCATTTTAGCCATTGATAGGTATGACTTGTAAGTAAGTGGCGATAAAGCAAGTTTTAATAAAATGGTTAATACCAAAATAATTAACCCGTAATTCCAGCCAAAGCTGTTTAAGAAGTTAAATACAGGTAATACGATAAAACGGTTAATGTATTTTAAAGGCCAGTAACCCATATCAACCTGCTGCTCTAAATCATATCCCTGAGCTTTTAAGGCAGAGAATTTATTGGTTCCGAAATAGAATTCCATTTCATAAACCTGGTTGGCTGTATGTGCATAAGGCAATTGCATATTTGCATCATAAAACTTCACCTGGCCTGGAGCTGTTGGGATTTTAACTTCTAAACTTCCTTTATCGAAAGCCTGTTTTGAAATCAATGAAGCTGAGAAAAAGTGCTGTTTGAATGAGAACCATTGGATTTTACCTTTCGATAAATCTTCCTTCTCATCTTTCGAAACACTTAGGTGGTCCACATCACCATCTAAATACTTGTAATAAGGAGCAGAATAACGGTGCTCACTTTCGATCGATTTTTCTTGCTGTAATAAAGTAGTCTGCCAGTTTAAACCAATGCTATTGCCTGCAATTACTTGTTGTAAGCCAACTAAATTGATGTTGAAAGCTACTTTGTTACTTAATGCTTTTAAATCGTATACATATTCTACATATGCGTTGGTGCCATAACTGGCACGCATGGTAACTGTATTTCCGGTTTTTGTTGGTGTAAAGTATAAATCGTTGGTATTAATTACTTTGCCAGCAGCATTCAGGTTTAAACCAAATTTGTTCTGGTTACCATCAAATAAAATCAGTGGTTTACCGGTAAAGGTTTTCTGACCTTTAACTTCAACCGAGGTGATTTTACCGCCTTTATTGCTTAAAGTGATTAATAAATTCTCGTTTTCTAGAACAGTGTTGGCTTCAGTGCCAGTTATTGCGGTACCAAAAGGGCCTTTTAAGGCTAAAGAATCTACAGCCGGGTTAGCAATGGCCGCTGTTTTAGTGGTATCTTTTTGCACTGGTGTAACGCCAGCTTTTTTCAAAGAATCTAAACGCTCTGTTTCTTTGGCTTTTTTCATTTCAGCCTCGTTCGGCTTCAAAAAGTAGAATGATCCTGCCAAAATGATCATAATCAGGAACAGTCCTGTAAAGGTATTTCTATCCATTATTTATGTATGTACTGCTTTTAATTCGTTTTCTTTTTCGCAAACTCCATCGCAGCGGCGACAAATTTAACAAAAAGTGGGTGAGGATTAGCAACTGTTGATTTTAATTCTGGGTGAAACTGTCCGCCAACGAAAAATGGATGATTTTTAAGCTCCACAATTTCAACTAAATTGGTTTGCGGATTCATACCTGACGCAATCATTCCTGCATCTTCATATTGCTTTAAATAAGCATTGTTAAATTCGTAACGGTGACGGTGGCGCTCATTGATGTGCGATTTACCGTAAATAGAAAAAGCTTTTGTTCCTTTTTTAATATCACAAGGATAAGAGCCTAAACGCATCGTTCCACCTTTATTTGTTATTTTTTTCTGCTCTTCCATCATGTTAATTACCGGATTGGCAGCATTTTCTTCAATTTCTGTAGTATGTGCATCTTTCAAACCTAAAACGTTACGTCCAAATTCGATAACAGCACATTGCATGCCCAGGCAGATTCCGAAGAAAGGGATATTATTCTCGCGGACATATTTTATGGCATCAATTTTACCTTCAATGCCGCGGCTACCAAAACCCGGTGCAACTAAAACACCTTGTAAGTGACCTAATTTATCTTTTACATTATCAGGGAAAAGACCTTCAGAGTGGATATATTCTACCTTGACCTTACATTCATTTTTCGAACCCGCGTGTACAAAAGATTCTATAATTGATTTATAAGCATCAGGTAATTCTACATACTTACCGATTAAACCAATTTTAACCTCTGCCGTAGGATTTTTTAAACGGCCCAGGAAATCTTTCCAGCTTTCCATATCAGGGTCGCTTTTGGTCGGTAATTTTAATTTCGATAAAACAGTTTTATCCAATTGTTCTTTTAACATCAACAATGGCACATCATAAATAGTAGATGCATCCATCGATTCGACTACCGCATTGATGTTAACGTTACAAAATAGAGCAATTTTTTTTCTGATCTCAGGACTAATGTGGTGCTCAGTTCTGCAAACCAAAATATCCGGCTGTATTCCGTACTCCAACAAAGCTTTAACTGAGTGTTGTGTCGGCTTGGTTTTTAACTCGCCGGCAGCAGCTAAATAAGGTACCAGGGTTAAGTGGATAACAATAGCATTGGTACTGCCTTCTTCCCATTTAAACTGACGAACAGCCTCAATAAATGGTAACGATTCGATATCACCCACAGTTCCACCAAGTTCTGTAATTACAATATCATATTCACCACTATCACCTAAAATGCGCATGTTGCGTTTAATCTCATCTGTAATGTGAGGTACAACCTGAACTGTTTTGCCCAGATACTCACCTTTACGCTCTTTATTAATTACGTTCTGGTAAATACGGCCGGTAGTAATGTTATTTGCCTGTGATGTTGGAACGTTAAGGAAACGCTCATAATGACCAAGATCCAGATCGGTTTCAGCACCATCTTCAGTTACAAAGCATTCGCCATGTTCGTATGGATTTAAAGTTCCGGGATCGATATTAATGTACGGATCGAATTTTTGAATGGTTACACGGTAGCCACGTGCCTGTAAAAGTTTAGCTAAAGATGCGGAAATGATGCCCTTACCTAAAGAGGAAGTAACACCGCCCGTAACAAAAATATACTTTGTCATGATTGATAATTTGTGGAATTAACCAGGTGTTTTGAGCCTGTTTAATTGTTTTTGTACGGGATACAAAGGTACAAAAAATTATCGCTCGATTAGATACTTGCCAGAATATTTTTTCGTCATATTATATCTCTGATAGTGACTGTTTTAGGTGAGGTGGCCGCTTAAAGTACCAGCGTGTAGAGTTCTTTTTTAATATCTTCTATCTTTCTGGGGTTCTTTTTATCTTCATAACGAGCCAGGCCTAATATCATTCCAGGTAAGCCCGTAAATCCTTCAAAGCCGCTTTTTAATAAAATTTCTATCTGCCTTGGTAGGTTATGGTATCGCCCTTCATACTAATCACCTGTTTTTTGGTCTTAATTACCTTAAAAAGAAGAGGCTGAGTAGAAGTTATGCGTTTAATGAAGGCATTATAGATTGATACGCTTCACCATCAGTGGTAATATTTATTTTGTTGCCGCCAAAATCAGCTTTTTGATCAATACAATCTGCCCAAAATGGTAGTAACTGTGTTCAATCACCCCTTCTATATTCCTTAGGTAAGTGCCATACTTTTCGTTTACAAATACCTGATCTAATTTTTCATCCGGCATTTGCGCTACTTCATCGGCAAAAATTGCCGAATTTGTCAAAAAATCTTCCAGCAGTTTTTTCCAATCTGCTTCTGATTGTATTGGCGCCATGTCGAAACTATATTGATCTTTGATTTCCAAAGGTCCGCCTTTAAATACGTTTAAAATACCAAGCAGATAATAATTGATGTGATAGGTTAAAGCTGCAATTGTATTTAAATCTGCTATCTGATGCGTAGCCTGTTGCCAGGTAATACTTAATAATTGTTCCTTGTAATTGGTATTGGCAATCCAATACCCATTTAGAAAAACCTCCCTTAATCGGTTTGCAATAAATTCAGATCTTTTCATTTCTAAATTTTCTAACTTCTATTTTATCCTTAACAACAGTTATAATAAATCTTTACTTTCTGTTCTTTTTCGCTCCAGGCAATGTAAATGTTGTTCTCTTTCCCTAAACGATACTTAAAGCCGTTTAGTCCCGATTTTTTTAATTCTTCATAAAGTGCTTTGTCCGGGGTATAATTATCGGCTTTATCTTCGGGCATTACTGCTGGCTCTAGAAAATTATCATCACTAAAAAAATCATCAGCAATGGTTTTCAGGAAAATAATCTGGTCTTTTTCTTTTGAAAGATCAACATTTGGATCTGTACTGCCCAATAACTCAGTTCCTTTTATTTTGGTATTGTAAATTTCTTTTCCGTCGGCATTTTTGATCGTAAAATTCAATACCATTTCTTCAGGTTTCCGGCCAGTAAGTTCGATCTTAAAAGTATCCAAACGTTTTAAATCGGAAAAAGATTTGGCAAGGCGCTGGTTAACATTTTTAAACTCAATGGCATTAGCTTCCTTTTTGCCGTTCGAATTACAGGCAAAAAAAATAATAGCTAGCAGGAGCAATGGTATAGATTTTCTTTTCATAAGTGGTAAATCGATCTAAAATAGTAAAAATTTAAATTGAATGATTTACAGATCAAAAATTTGTGATCAAATATTAAATTTCTATATTTGCGTAACTGATTACGTAATTGATTGTTATTATTATGAATTTTTTCGAAGAAACTGGTAAAGTGGCTATAGGTAGTAGGTTAAGAATGTTAACCGATAAGGTGACTGAAGATGCTGCACAGATTTATAAGTTGTATAATATTGATATGCAGCCAAAATGGTTTCCTGTGTTTTATGCTTTGGCACAAGAGAAAGAAAAAACGATTACCGAACTGGCTAAAGATATTGGTCATTCTCATCCATCGGTGAGTAAAATCATTAGCGAAATGCTAAAAAAGGGTTACGTTAAAGAGGGAAAAGATAAAACCGACGGCCGAAGGAATGTGGTGAGCCTTTCTCTGGCAGGGATAGAGATCTCTAAAAAAATTGAAGATCAATTGATTGATGTAAATGCTGCCATTGAAGAGATTTCGGCCCAGTCACAAAATAAACTTTGGGAAGCAATAGGTGAGTGGGAGTTTTTATTGGAGCAAAAAAACTTGCTGAGAAGGGTAATGGAAAAGAAAAAAGAAAGAGATAGCTTAAAAATTGAGATTGTAGATTATCAGCCCAAATACCAGGAAATATTCAGGTCGTTAAATGTAGAGTGGATTTCACAGTATTTTACCATGGAAGAAACTGATTATAAAGCTTTGGATAATCCGCAGGGCTATATTTTAGATAATGGAGGTTTTATACTGGTTGCGCGCTACGAAGGCGAACCCTTAGGCGTTTGTGCACTAGTAAAAATGAATGATGGCGAATATGATTTTGAATTGGCCAAAATGGCGGTATCGCCAAAAGCTCAGGGAAAAAATGTAGGCTTTCTATTGGCAAATGCCATTATTGATAAGGCAAGATCGTTAGGTGCATCTAAAATTTATTTAGAGAGCAATACCATTTTAAAGCCTGCAATAAATCTTTACCATAAACTAGGTTTCCAAAAAGTGGCAGGTAAGCCCACACCGTACACGCGATGTAATATTCAGATGGAACTGTTGATTAGATAGGTTAGGGAGTGTTTAGGGTTTAGGGAGTAGCACTAACCTCTAAGCCCTAAACTTATAACCAATTATTCCAGTTTCAATGCTTTAAGCAATTTATTAAGCTTCAGTAAATCCTCTGGTGTATCTATTGCAACTGTTTCTAAGTCAGTTACTTTCGTTTGAATATAAAATCCATTTTCGATCCAGCGAAGCTGCTCTAAGCTTTCGGCAATTTCTAAAGAAGATGGTGGTAATTTGGTAATGGCTTTTAACGATTCTGTTCGGTAACCATAAATTCCGATATGCTTGTAGAACTGGTGCTTTTCTGCCCAAACACCTGGTTCTCCATTTCTGATAAAAGGAATTGGGCTACGGCTAAAATACATGGCGCGACCGTTTACATCGATTACCACTTTAGGGCTATTGGGATTGTATACACTTTCCTGACTCTGGATAGATTTGATTAATGTTGCCAGTTGTACTTTTTCTTCAGTAAAACAGCTTGCCAATAATTCAATCTGAGCAGGTTCGATAAATGGTTCATCACCCTGGATGTTGACCACAATATCGTACCCAGGTAAAGTTTCAATCACTTCAGCGCATCTGTCGGTTCCGCTTTGGTGATTAGTTGAGGTAAAGATAAACTCTCCACCAAACCGTTTTACTTCATCGGCAATCCGTACATCATCAGTGGCAATTACTACTTTCGATAAGCTTTCGGCTTTCGATGCTTGCTCGTAAACCCTTTGGATCATGGTTTTTCCGGCAATATCTACCAGAGGCTTTCCCGGAAAACGGGTAGAGGCATATCGTGCAGGAATAATTCCGATAATTTTAGACATACTATTTATTTAAAATCCGAGATAAAATACCAATGGCTATAATCAAAATCAAAACAATATAAGTTGTTCGGTGGGCAAAATTGAGTGTATAGCCCATTGCATTATTTCGTTTTGGAACAATAAACCTGTAGTCATTTTTGGCGAAATAAAAAATTCCCCATTTCCAGTTTTCAGGTTTTTCATGTTCAAAATCCTTTCCATCTTTTTTGCCCCAAAAGAAAAATGTTATTCTGTTTCTAAAATAATCCATTTATTTCAGCCTCAATAGATTGGATTACTGTACCTAAATCTTCTGGGTTGTTGGTGAAATCTAATTTATCTTTATCTAAAATCAATAATTTACCCAGGTTATAACCCTTAATCCAGGCTTCGTATTTTTCGTTCAGTTTAGACAGGTAATCGATGCGGATACCTGCCTCATACTCGCGACCACGACGTTGGATATTATTAACCAATGTAGGTACCGATGCACGCAGGTAAACCAATAAATCGGGTGGTTTAATAAAAGAGGTAATGTTATCAAAAATAGCCCTGTAATTATCATGATCGCGGGTGGTCATTAAAGCCATATCATGCAGGTTTTCTGCAAAAATATGTGCGTCCTCGTAAATGGTCCTATCCTGGATTACGTTACGTTTATTTACTTCAATGTCAGTAATTTGCTGAAAACGACTATTTAGGAAATAAATCTGAAGATTAAAGCTCCAACGTTTCATATCGCTGTAAAAATCTTCCAGATAAGGGTTATTGTCTACAGCTTCGTATAAAGCTTCCCATCCATAATTCTTGGCTAACAAACCTGTTAAGGTAGTTTTACCGGCACCTATATTTCCTACAATTGCTATGTGCATTTTCTTTAGATTGGAGATTAGAGATGTGAGAAACTAGATTCGGGATATGCGACTGAGAATTAATCTCAAATCTAATATCTCTAATCTAGTTTCTCGCTTCTCAAATCTATTAAAATTATTAAAAACTTTTAAACCCGATTAAACTGCGAACCTCTCTGATGGTTTTTTGCGCGCTTTCGCGGGCCTTTAATGCACCATGTTTAGCCACTTGCCTTAAATATGAATCATTTTTGGCAATATCCAAAATACGTTCGCGCATAGGTGCAGTCGTAATGATCATATCTTCTGCCAGTTGTTTTTTGAAATCGCCATAACGGATCTGCATTTTATTATACAAATCTTCAAAATGTGCAAGTGTATCGGCACTCGAAACCACTTTCATTAAATCAAAAAGATTCTGGATAGGTTCAGGTTTTGGTTGGTTTTCTTCCGTTGGGCCACCATCACTAACCGCTCTCATTACTTTTTTACGAATAGTTTCAGGATCATCAGATAAGTAAACTGCGTTGGCTTCGCCTTCTGATTTACCCATTTTCCCTTTACCATCTAAACCAGGTACTTTAACGAGTTTGTCAGAGTAGCTAAAAGCGTAAGGTTCAGGGAAATATTCTGTGTTGTATAACCTGTTGAAACGGTTTCCGAAAGTGCGCGCCATTTCCAAATGTTGCTCCTGATCTTTTCCAACAGGTACTTTGGTAGCTTTATGGATTAAAATATCGGCAGCCATTAATACCGGATAGGTTAATAAACCTGCATTTACGTTATCAGGGTTGGCACGTACCTTATCTTTAAAAGAAGTACTGCGCTCCAATTCACCCATGTAAGCGTTCATATTTAAGTATAGATAAAGCTCCGCAATTTCCGGAACATCACTTTGTATATAAATGGTACTATTTTCTGGATCAATTCCACTAGCCAGATATTCAACCAAAACATGTTTAATATTTCCATGTAAATCGGCTGGTGTAGGGTGTGTAGTTAAGGAGTGTAAATCGGCGATAAAAAAGTAGCAATTGTAATCGTTCTGCATTTGAACGAAGTTTTTAACTGCACCATAATAATTACCCAAATGTAATTTTCCTGTTGAGCGGATACCGCTCACCACTGTTTCTTTCATAATGGCACGAAATTAAAAATAAAATACATGCAAATCATAAATCGTTTCAATTTTAATGGCAAGATTTTTTTTGAATACTGGTAAGTCCTACAGTTTATATGTATAGTTGTCATCTCCCGTAGCGTTCCGAAGGAACTCCTTTGGAGGAGAGATCTTTAGAACGGGTTTCGCCAGTGATTGGTATTATACAACCATAATCTTAGCCCAATGCAATCAGTTGTTTGAAATATCAAACTATTTTATATTTTTGGTTATCTATGATTTATTTTCTAAGACAAGTACACCGGATATGGTTTCTATTCTGGATACTGTTTTTTTTCGCTCTGTTCTATCCAATATATTACATTACCTCACGTAATGAGAAGTATTATAGTACGCTCAATTTTTTCAGAAAAGCCAACAGTTTTTTGTGCAGTCTGTTTTCAGGTGTTTTTTTTCGTTATCAATATGAAGAAAAGTTAAATCCCAAACAAACTTATATTTATTGTGCCAACCATACCTCTAACCTGGATATCATGATTTTCTGTATCATGGGACATGGAAAATTTCACTTTATGGGAAAGGATGAATTGTTGAATAATCCCGTCTTGGGCATTTTTTTTAAAACCATCGATATTTCTGTGAACCGCGACAGTAAGATTTCGGCTTTTAAAGCCTTTAAAAAAGCTGGCGAGAACTTAGAAAAGGGGATGAGTCTGATTATTTTTCCCGAGGGTAAAATAGATGACCATTATCCTCCAAAGTTGGGCGAGTTTAAAAATGGTCCGTTCCGTTTGGCCATTGATAAAAATATACCACTGGTACCTGTAAGTATTACCAATGTTTGGAAAATTAATTGGGATGATGGAGCAAAGTATGGAAGTAAGCCAGGAATTTGCGATATTTACGTCCACAAACCTATAAATACATCAATTTTGGCTGATGTTGATTCTGATGTATTGAAAGAAAAGGTTTACAGATTGATTGATAGTAAGTTAGTATAAATATGAATTTAGACGCAAAAACCATCCATAAAATAGCCGATCTGGCCAGAATTCATATTGATGAAAAACAGGTGGATACATTAATTCCTGAAATGAACAAAATTCTGTCATTCATGGAAAAGTTAAATGAACTGGATACTTCAAACGTAAAACCATTGGTTTATATGAACGAATCGGTTAATGTTTGGAGAGAAGATGTGGTTAAGCAGGAAATAGCTACGGTTGATGGCTTGAAAAATGCAGCAAAGCATACCGACCAATTTTTTATGGTACCAAAAATTATTGAAAAATAATGGTGTATCCACCATGCTAAATTTAATTCGGCATCTTTAACATTAACATTTATATAGTAATTTTTAACCCTCTTGTAACATCTTACCCGCTACGCTTGTCTAAAAAAGAAAAAACATGGAGAAACCACTCATCACTATAAAAGAAATTGGCCGTAAATATGTTATTGGATCTGAAGTGATTCACGCTTTAAAATCAGTTTCTTTAGATATCAATAAAGGCGAATTCGTAGCATTGATGGGCCCATCCGGTTCCGGTAAATCAACCCTGATGAATATTTTAGGCTGTTTAGATACACCTTCAAGCGGAACCTATGTTTTAAATGGAACAAATGTGAGTCACATGAGTGATGATGCCCTGGCAGAAGTGCGCAACCAGGAAATCGGTTTCGTTTTTCAAACCTTTAATTTATTGCCACGTTCTACATCTTTAGATAATGTTGCCCTACCTTTAATTTATGCCGGAACAAGTAAAAAAGACAGGGATGCAAGAGCAGCTAAAGCATTGGAAAATGTAGGTCTAGGCAATCGTATGGATCATAAGCCAAACGAATTATCAGGTGGTCAACGTCAGCGTGTGGCCGTAGCCAGGGCTTTGATTAATAATCCATCTATTATTTTGGCCGATGAGCCAACAGGTAACTTAGATACCAAAACCTCAATTGAAATAATGGGCCTGCTTGAAGAAATCCACAGTAAAGGGAACACCATTATTCTGGTTACGCATGAGGAAGATATTGCGCAGCATGCTCACCGTATTGTACGTATGCGTGATGGTTTGATCGAAAACGATTATTTAAATACAGATATAAAAAATGTATCTCCACGTTTGCAAGCTTTGAAAGATACTGGCAGCGATTGGGAGAAAATCAATTGAGGTTGATGGCGTAAGGCGTAGGGCATAAGGCTTTGAAAGCCCTAAACCTTTCACCTTAAACTATTCCAATATGAAAATCTACACTAAAACCGGCGATAAGGGCCAAACATCACTCATAGGAGGTACCCGAGTACCTAAGTATCACTTACGGATAGACACCTATGGAACTGTTGACGAGTTAAATTCGTACGTAGGTTTAATTATGTGCCAGGATATTGAGGCTCACGACCAGAAACTGCTAAAAGAAATTCAGGATAGATTATTTACTATTGGCTCATCGCTTGCGGCAGACCCAGAGACTTCTAAAATGAAAATCCCCGATCTGCACGATACTGATATTACTTTGTTGGAAAATGAGATGGATCTGATGAACGAAAAGCTGCCTGCTTTAAAACATTTTATTTTACCTGGCGGAAATACTGTAGTTTCTTACTGCCATATTGCTAGATGTGTTTGTAGAAGGGCAGAACGGCTTACAGTTGAACTTGCAGAAAATAGCTTTGTAGATGAGCGCGTAACAGTTTATTTGAATCGTTTAAGCGATTATTTATTCGTTTTGGCACGAAAACTGACCGTGTATTTTAAGTCGGAAGAAAACATTTGGATTCCGCGGGTTTAATAGTGGAAAAATAAGTTTGTTTTGCTCAAAAATTTTAATATACTTTGCGCAATAATAAGAACAAGAATTTAATTGAATTGACGATATGTATTGGACATTAGAATTAGCATCGCACTTGGAAGACGCACCATGGCCTGCAACTAAAGACGAATTAATTGATTATGGTATCCGCTCTGGTGCCCCAGTAGAAGTAATTGAAAACTTACAGGCATTAGAAGATGATGGTGAACCTTATGAAACCATTGAGGAAATTTGGCCAGATTATCCAACTAAAGAAGATTTCTTCTTTAATGAGGACGAATACTAAACATTAGAAACTATAAAAAAACCTTCCAGCTAAACCGGAAGGTTTTTTTTTATGCCTTCATCTTCACGCGTATCCAGCCGCGCCGATAAAATAATTACATTTTTTAAACAAAAGTGAAAAGCCGAGTGTTAATACATCAATAATATAACATTGCTAAAAAATTAACACTATGGGAAATTTATTGTATTTAGTCGCAGTAGTATTGGTAATACTATGGGTAATAGGATTTGTGTTTCACGGCTTCGGAGACGTTGGCGGTATAATTCACGTTTTATTGGTAATCGCAGTTATTGCAATTCTGCTTAAAATAATTGGCCGGGCGGCGTAAAAAATATATCGCACCGATATTCATTGGTTTAGAAGTAGTGAATACTTTAAGTAGATGGATTAAAAAAGGAGTTTCATTTTTGAAACTCCTTTTTATATTTTAATTTTTTAACAGCAATTCGGCAAGCTCCAGATCGATTGGATAAGTGATTTTAATATTCCCTCTCTCTCCTTCGATGATATTTATCTCATAACCAATAGATTCTACCACACTTGCGTCATCTGTAAAGTGAGTATCGAACTCTTGGTTGTAAGCTTCTTTAAGAATGCTAATGCTAAAAGTTTGTGGCGTTTGTACTAAATAGATTTCATCACGTTTTAATGCCGTGGTTTTATCGTCTCTAAGCAAGCGTACGCTATCGCTTGACTGTACGGCTGCAATAACGTTTCCCTGTAGCTCAGCTTCATTAAAACAGTTGTCTATAAGAGATTTGGAAACCAGTGGACGAACAGCATCGTGAATGGCAACATAACTTTCTTCTTCGATAGCATGTATTGCATTTTTCACTGAGTGAAAACGCTCCGTGCCGCCATCGATAACCTGGTGCGGTACATGGAAATTAAATTCTTCGCATAACCTAGCCCAGTAAGCCTGTTGATCTTTATTTAGAACCAATAAAATTTTAGGTTGAGTATCACTTTGTGCAAAAGCTTTTATGGTGTGCATTAAAACCGGAAGGTTTTTGAGCAGTAGAAATTGTTTTGGGGTTTCCGTTTGCATCCGATTGCCAGAACCGCCTGCTACAATTATAGCGTAGTATTTCATATTTAAGAGATGAGATTATAGATTCGAGATATGAGACTTGAATTAACTCAAATCTCACATCTCAATACTCAAATCTATATTATTAGCATGGCATCACCATAGCTGTAAAATTTATATTTTTCTTTTACTGCAACTTCGTAAGCATTCATTACGTTTTCATATCCGCCAAATGCACTTACCATCATCAATAAAGTAGATTCAGGCGTGTGGAAATTGGTAATCATTGAGTTTGCAATACTGAAATCGTAAGGGGGGAAGATAAACTTACTGGTCCAATCGTTAGCCGATTTTAATGTTCTGTTAGCAGAAACAGCCGATTCGATAGCACGCATTGAAGTAGTACCTACCGCACAGATTTTTCTTTTTTCTTCTAAAGCCTTGTTTACAATGTTCGCATCTTTTTGCTCGATGATAAACTGCTCAGAATCCATTTTGTGCTTGGTTAAGTCTTCAACCTCAACAGTTCTGAAAGTTCCCAAACCAACGTGTAGCGTTACTTCTGCAAATTCTATACCTTTAAGTTCAAGACGTTTCATCAGCTCGCGACTGAAGTGTAAACCTGCAGTTGGAGCAGCTACGGCACCTTCGTGCTTAGCAAAAATGGTTTGATAACGTTCTTTATCTTCAGCAGTAGCTTTACGTTTAATATATTTGGGAAGTGGAGTTTCACCTAAAATTTCAACGTTTTTTCTAAATTCTTCGTCAGTGCCTTCAAATAGGAAACGGATGGTACGGCCACGTGATGTAGTGTTATCTACAACCTCAGCAACCAATAAATCGTCGTCGCCAAAATATAATTTATTACCAACACGGATTTTACGTGCCGGATCTACCAAAACATCCCATAAACGTAATTCCTTGTTTAATTCACGTAGCAAGAAAACCTCGATGGTTGCACCGGTTTTCTCTTTATTGCCATATAAACGGGCAGGAAAAACCTTAGTGTTATTTAATATCATTACGTCTTTGTCATCGAAATAACCTAAAACGTCTTTAAAAATTTTATGTTCAATCTTACCACTGTCTTTGTGTAAAACCATTAGGCGAGCTTCATCTCGTTGTTCTGCCGGATTGTTGGCTACTAATGATTCAGGTAAGTTGAATTTGAATTGTGATAATTTCATTCTTGATGAATTTTTTGAGGTGCAAAAATACGAATTTAATTTTTCTTTTTCGTATTTTATCAAACGCAATTTATGTATATTATGTTTTAATCATTTTAAATCAAATAATACAGGGCGATTAATGCATTGTAGACATAAAATTAATTAGTTTTGAAGATAAGCTGTAACCTTTTCAAAAGCTTTGCATCTAACCTTTAATTATGATAATCTTTAGGCTAATAGGCGAGAGTTTCCGTTTTGCATTTGATGCATTGCGCCAGAATAAATTACGCACCATGTTATCGCTTTTGGCTATAACAATTGGTATTTTTACCATTATTGCTGTATTTTCTGCGGTAGATACCTTCCGCGGCAAATTGCAGTCCAGTGTAGATAAACTGGGCTCTAACACCATTTATATTCAAAAATGGCCTTGGAGTTTTGGCGACAATTACCCTTGGTGGAAATATATGAACCGTCCTCAACCTTCGTTGCGCGATTTTGAGGCCCTCCGCGAGAGAATTGAAAATGCACAAGGCGTTACATTCGAAATATCGACTAACGATAGGACGATCAAATACAGAAGTAGCTCAGTAGAAGGGATTTCGGTATGGGCGGCATCACACGATTTTAATAAAACCTGGAATTTTGAGCTTCAGGACGGACGGTATTTTACCGAAAATGAGAGTAAAAACGGTTCACCTGTTTGTATTTTAGGTTCAGATATAGCCGACGGACTTTTTGATGGCGGTGCGCCCGTGGGTAAACAGGTACAGATTTTAGGAAGAAGATTAACTGTTGTTGGTGTTTTCAAAAAAGAAGGGGAGGACATGTTAGGTACTTCTCTTGATAAAAACGTAAATATTCCAATTGCTTTTGCAAAAGGTGTTTTAGATATCCAAAGTGAACGTTATGGCCCACAAATTACTGTTCGCGGTAAAGATAATGTGAGCTTGGAAGAGGTAGAAAGCGAATTAAAAGGTTTAATGCGCTCTATCCACAGGATCAGACCTGGCCAGGAAGAAGATTTTGCACTAAATAAAACTACCATTATTTCTAACCAGTTAGATTCGATGTTTAAAATGGTAAATATAGCCGGTTGGGTAATTGGTGGGTTTTCGATCCTGGTGGGTGGTTTCAGTATTGCCAATATCATGTTCGTATCGGTTAAGGAACGTACCAATATTATCGGGATCCAAAAATCGTTAGGTGCAAAAAACTATTTTATCTTGCTTCAATTCATTTTTGAATCTATTTCGCTTTGTATTTTAGGCGGTTTGCTGGGTTTATTACTGGTCTTTCTGCTCGCCCTGGGGATTGGTGCGGCCACAGATTTTCACATTATACTGGGCTTGAATAATATTGCCTTAGGTATTGGTATATCGATTATTATCGGCACTATCTCTGGTTTTTGGCCAGCATATTCAGCCTCAAGATTGGACCCGGTAGAGGCGATAAGGAGCTAGTTTTCAGTTTACAATTTCAGCGTTTGTGGTTTCAGTTGCAATCCCTTGATTCATAAACCTTATTGAAGTGGAAAGCCCGCAAGCCCGATCCTTTATCGGGCGAGGACTTGTAACGGAAAGAAGGACTGGATGCTCCGATGAAATGCTTGCTTCCATTTTCCAAACACTATATCGTCATTTCGAGCGGACCCGATAGCTATCGGGTGCAACGGAGTCGAGAACCCGAAGGCTCAGCGAAGCTAAATCTGCTGCAATAGATCTCTCCATTTCGCTTTCGATGAAAAATCGATAAGCTACAGTCTAGATGACGATTATTCAAAGAAAAACCCCTCGCTAAATTTAATTAACGAGGGGTTTCTCTTTATATGAAGTTAACTGAAAACCGCTAACTGAAAATTGATTAAGCCAATTTACCTAAAGCTTCTTTTATTCTTCTTAATGCTTCAACCAAACTCTCGTCTGATGCTGCATAAGATAAACGAATGTAGTTATTATTACCAAACGAATCGCCACCAACAGTTGCTACATGACCAACATTTAATAGATATAAAGCCAGGTCTGATGAATCTTTAATTACATTTCCATCAGCATCTTTTTTACCGAAGAAAGAACTGATTTCTGGGAAAAAGTAGAAAGCACCATCAGGAAGATTTGTTTTTACGCCAGGGATTTCGTTTAATAAATTGTAAACCAATTCTCTACGACGTAAAAATGCTTCTTTCATTTCTAAAACACTGGCTAAACCTTGCTCGTAAGCAACAATTCCTGCTCTTTGCGCGATAGAACACGTTCCAGAAGTAGTTTGCCCTTGTAATTTATCGTTAGCGGCTGCAATTTCTTTATTAGCGGCAATATAACCTAATCTCCAGCCGGTCATGGCGAAAGCCTTAGAGAAACCGTTTACAATGATGACGCGGTCTTTAATGCTATCGAATTGAGCAATAGACTCATGTTTATCAACAAAGTTAATGTGCTCATAAATCTCATCAGATAAGATGTAGATATTAGGATGTTTTTCGAAAACGGCAACCAACGCTGCTAATTCTTCTTTGCTATAAACCGAACCTGTTGGGTTACATGGCGAAGAAAACATAAATAATTTCGATTTTGGCGTAATAGCTGCTTCTAACTGAGCAGGTGTGATTTTGAAATCACTTTCAATGTCGGTATCGATAAAAACAGATTTTCCTTCTGCCAGGGTTACCATTTCTGAGTAAGAAACCCAGTAAGGAGTTGGGATGATTACCTCATCATCAGGATCAATCAAAGTTAAAATAACATTCGATAAAGATTGTTTTGCACCCGTTGAAACCACGATCTGAGAAATATCATAATCCAGATTGTTTTCTGTTTTTAGCTTGTTTACGATCGCCTGGCGCAGGTCAGGGTAGCCTGGTACTGGCGAATAACGCGTATAATTTTCATCTAATGCCTTTTTAGCAGCATTTTTTACGTGATCAGGTGTATTGAAATCGGGTTCACCAACACTTAAACTAATGATGTTAATGCCCTTAGACGCTAATTCGCGGCCAAGTTTGGTCATTTTAAGGGTTGCAGATTCAGATAGACTGTTGATTCTTTTGGATAAGGTGCTCATGGTTAATTACTTTGAGCGCAAATATATAAACCAAATATTATTCTGCACTAAAAAAGACATAGTTTTTCTCATTTAATTTATTCGATAAGCGTATTTTTGAAAAAAATATCCTGGTGTCGGTAAAAAAGAAAGCAATAATAATTTCTCTGGTGGTGAGTGTGGTGCTGATGTTGGCCAAGTTTGTCGCGTATTTTATTACAGGTTCAAATGCGATCTTAACTGATGCAGCAGAGAGTATTGTAAACGTAATAGCTGGGAGTTTCGCCTTTTATAGCATTTACCTAAGCACGCAACCACGCGACGAAAATCATCCTTATGGACATGGAAAAGTTGAGTTTTTCTCGGCCTTTGTAGAGGGGATATTGATTTTGATTGCGGGAGTGGTTATTATTTTTAAATCATCATACAACCTTATTTATCCTCATTTGGTAGGGGAACTATTAACAGGAACGCTGATTATTGGTATTACGGGCTTGATTAATCTGATTGTGGGCCTATACCTCATAAATGTAGGTAAAGATGAGCATTCGGTTACATTGCAAGCTGATGGTAAACATTTATTAACTGATACTTATACCAGCGGAGCAATTGTTATTGGCTTAATATTAATTCAGCTAACAAATATTATTTGGCTGGATAGCCTGCTTTCTTTTTTGGTAGGCTTTTATATCGTTTATTCTGGTTATAAGCTTACCCGTGGTTCGGTGGGTGGATTAATGGATGAAAGCGATTTTACACTTGTTGAAGAAGTAGTAGATGTTTTACAAAAGAACAGGCACAACCCATGGATTGATGTGCACAATCTGCGTACCCAGCAATATGGCCCTGAATTTCATATCGATTGCCATGTAACGTTGCCTTATTATTTTGACTTAAATAAAGTTCACCGCGAAATCTCGCAGATTGATGAACTGATCAATAAAAACGGCGTCCGTAAAGCAGAACTCTTTATTCATGCAGATCCATGTTTGCCTGAGTGTTGCCATTATTGCCATATGAGTGAATGTCCGGTGAGGGCAGAGGCCTTTAAAAAGGAAATTGTATGGACGCCAGAAATAGTAATCAAAAATAAAAAGCATTTCGAAAATGAGCTACTTTAACGTTAGGGTTTATGGATTGTTAATTAACCAGAATAATGAGGTTTTGATAAGTGATGAGGAAGAATATGGCTTTCGTTTCAGTAAGTTTCCAGGTGGTGGTTTAGAACTTGGCGAAGGCTTAATCGATGGATTAAAACGTGAGTTTGTGGAAGAGTGCGATGCTGAAATTGAAGTATTATCTCATTTTTATACCACAGATTTTTTTGAAAAATCTTCATTTAACGATAGCCAGGTAATTAGCGTGTATTATATCGTTAAAGAAAAAGCGCCTTTGCAGTTGGCCTTTAAAGATGTTATTTACGATTTCGATGGAGAAGGTGAAATTCTTCAGGCTTTCAGGTGGGTGAAAATTGAAGATTTAAATATTGAAGATATTACCTTTAAAACAGATAAAACCGTAGGCCAGCTTTTAAAAAATCAATATTCAGTTAAATTATAATCATGATACCCGATTCGTCCAAACTCCATACCCCAGATTCCAAACTCAATTTAACTGAACGCGATCAAAAGGTGATCTGGCATCCCTATACCCAAATGAAAAATGCACTCCCCCACATCCCAATTGTTAGGGGAGAAGGGGTGTACGTTTTTAATGAGGATGGAAAAAGGTATATCGATGCGGTTTCATCCTGGTGGGTGAATATTCATGGTCATTCACACCCTTATATTGCACAAAAAGTAGCTGAACAGCTCAGTGTGCTTGAACATGTGATTTTTGCAGGTTTTACGCACGAGCCTGCTGTACTACTTGCAGAAAGGCTTTTACCCATATTGCCTGGCAAACAAGATAAGGTTTTTTATACCGATAACGGATCAACGGCGGTAGAGGTAGCCTTAAAAATGTGCCTCCAGTACTGGGACAATAAGGGCACACCAAAAACGAAGATTTTAGCCTTTAAAAATGCCTATCATGGCGATACTTTTGGCGCCATGTCTGTTAGCGGCCGCAGTATTTTTACCGATGCTTTTAACAGTCTATTGTTCGATGTCGAGTTTATCGATCTGCCAAACGAAAATAACATCTCACATCTCATATCTCATATCTCAAATCTTAAAGATACTGCTTGTTTTATCTTCGAACCACTCATTTTAGGGTCTGGTGGAATGTTGATGTACGAAGCTAAATATTTAGATCAGCTTTTATCTGCCTGTAAAGAAGCGGCAATTTTAACCATTGCTGATGAAGTAATGACAGGTTTCGGTAGGACAGGGACTTACTTCGCTTGCGAGAAGTTAACTAACAAGCCTGATATTATTTGTTTAAGCAAAGGTTTAACTGGTGGAACAATGCCATTAGGGGTAACCACCTGTACGAATGAGATTTTTGAAGCATTCTTAAGTGACGATAAATTAAAAACACTTTACCACGGACATTCTTTTACAGCGAATCCGATTGCTTGTGTAGCTTCTTTGGCTAGTTTGGATATTTTGTTGAAAAGTGAAACACTTCAGAATATTAAGCGCGTAGAAGCTAAACATGCTGTTTTTCTTGAAGAAATTAAAATGCATCCTAAAGTTAAGGCCATTAGGCAAACAGGAACAATTATTGCAATTGAGTGGGAGACTGGAAATGAAACCTCTTATTTAAGTAATCTCCGTAATTTATTGTATGCGTATTTTTTAGATAAAGGAATCATATTAAGGCCATTGGGCAATATTATTTATATCCTCCCACCGTATGTAATCAGCGATGAAGATCTCGATTATATTTATGCAGCCATAAAATCCGCTTTAGAAGAAGTATAGGTGCTTTTAGGTCGTAGTGAGATGCTACCACGAGTATATAACTTAGTTTAAGGCGGTTGTCAGTCTGAGCGGAGTCGAAGGACAATCTTTTTTGATTCTGCATGGAACTTAATGTTATGCTACTGATTCCAGATAATTTTTAAGGGCATCATTAACAAAATAAGTCCAGCCGCCATTGAAACTTGTTTTGGCAAAATCTGGCCCGTTCTCAGCAAAGCTTTCTATGCCGCTATGTGTTAATTTTAGCCTGGTTTGCCCGCTTTGCTCAAATAACTCCCAGCTTACCACCGAATTTCCCGGATAGCCATCATATCGCCAGGTGTAGGCTAGTTTCCTTCCCTCAACAATTTCTGTTATTTCGCAGAGATGTAAATATTGAGGCCCATTATCCGGTCCACCAGAAAACTCAAACTTAAAGCCTACTTCGGGTTTAAAGTCTTCTAATTGAAAATACCACTGTTTAATTTCATTGTTATCGGTTAAAGCTTTCCAAACTTTTTCGATAGGGGCGTTATATACCCGTTCTACAATAACTGGTTCGTCTTTCATCTTTATTTTGATTTAGTGTCTTTTGATAAGTGTATTTCTAAAGCATCTAATTTGCTTGTCCAAAAAATACGGTATTGTTCTACCCATTTAGATACTTCTGCTAGCTTTTGAAATTGTATGTTACAGTACCGGTCACGGCCGCGTTGGGTAATTTCTACTAATCCACATTCTGTTAAAACTTTAATATGCTGTGAAATGGCAGGTCGGCTCATGTCGAAATTTTCGGCAATTGCATTTAAATTTAAGGTGTTATGGGCAATCAGATTAATGATTTCTCTTCGGGTAGGATCGGCAATGGCTTGAAATACATCTCTTCTCATAAAATTAATTGCGTAAGTAATTGCTTACAAATATAAATGTAAGTAATCGATTACGCAAATTTTATTTTATTTTTTTGAATGATAAAATTAACCCAAGGGCATTTTACTCATATCCATATAAAGAATACTCCATCTTTGTCCATCCAGGTCAACAAAACCACAGCCATACATCCAACCGTCTTTGTAGCCAGGCTCGGCATAAAGTGTGCCACCGGCAGCAATCACCTTTTGCGCCAGCTCATCTACTTCTTCTGGACTTTCTGCATCAAAGGAGAATAATACTTCGCCGCCCTTCCGTTTATCGGCAATATTGGTACCCGCAAAACCTTCGTACAAAGCTTCTTCAAAAAGCATAATTGCTAAATTACTTTCTCCTACTAAAAAGCAAGCAGAATCTTCGCGGGCGCCATACTGTAGGTTAAGGGTGAAACCGAGTTGCGTGAAGAATGCTTTAGACTTATTAATGTCTTTTACCGGAAGATTTATCCAAAGTGATTTTATCATGACGTTTTATATTTTGATGTAAGTAAAGATAGGTAAGCGGCAATAGAGTTACCCTTGCCAAAAAAGAAAATTTACAGGGCTGTTTGAGACAATTAGGTTATTGTAATTACTTATATTTTCTTCTATTCCTTACATGGTTAAAGTATTGCGGCAATGTTGCGCCTTATAAATCATAGTGCTTTATTAGCTTATGTTCTTATAATCTCATAGGCTTAACTAGTTAGTAAAGTTATTGTGCTGATTCTTGCCATATAAGGCATTTAAGGGAATTTCAGCTCATAATGTTAATTGTACTTAATATTTATATTTTTCGGAAAGCTTTTTAGGCGCTACGTTACAATAAGAAAGTGTAAGTGCATCGATAAGCATTTCGTCTGTTAATGCTGTTAGGTCAAAAATTGTCCAGCCTTGTTTGCCCCAGGCACCGGAAGCCGGACATATTCTGTTCGGATCAAAATCACAGAAAACAGACTGATCAATTTCCGATAATTTAAATGTTGCCTGCCTTTTCTGAATATTTAGTGTAGCAAAGATCTTTTTATTTATACGGAAAGAAGTTTTTTCGAAATGCGGTAATTCAATAACTTCATCAAAAGATAGGCAGTGAGCTATAAAAGTTGATGAATCCATGGGTGTAATGTAATAAGTTACAATTTATACAATTTATGTGGATGTTGTTCCGCGTAATTCAGAATTAAATTTAAGATATAACTGTTGGACTGATAGATAGAAAGATCATTTTTGATTGGAGCCAGACCATCAGCAAGATAATTCTTATCGGTGAAGTAACCCATTCCATAAAATTTTCCATTCTCTACAACTAAACAACTAAACTCATTGTCTTTTCTGCCCTCATCCACCAATGCGAAACTCGGTTGTTGTTTCTGGATATCGGCTAATGCTGTGTTTAATTTTTTATTATAAACACTAACAGTCTCTATTCCACTGCAGGCGCCAAAACATTGCCCATTTTCGTGTGCATAACATTTAGTGGCCGTTTTTTGCAGGTAGCAGAGCTTTGCACAAAGCTGGTACTTATCAACCAGTTGGTTTAAGAAATTATAGCCTTCCAACAGACTATTGAAACTCTGGAAGGCGTTATTGTTTTTTTTATGTTTATCTATGGCTAAACGCAAATAGCCGTTTTGATCTTCAAAAACATATAAATCATATTTATGCTCATAACGCTTCATTGCCCGGTTGTTTTCAGGCCAAAGGCGTTTAATTTCATTGGCTTCTAAAATGAGGGCCATTAATTCGGTACCACAAATTACATGGTCTACATGATGTATAGTGCGTAAAAAATCCTGGCGTTGCCGGTTAGGTGTATTGCCTGTAAAGTGACTGGTTACGCGTTTCTTAAGGTCTTTAGCTTTTCCAACATAAATAATCTTGCCCTTACTATCTTTAAAATAATATACACCAGGTTGATGAGGTAACCTCAGGATAGAAGCTTTATCTAAATGCGGCGGTAAAACCTGCTCTTTCGATGTTTTCTTCAGCATTTCTGCTATTATGCCTTCCTGATCGTATTCTAGCAATAAATTGAATAGGATACTGGTTGCATCTGCATCTCCGACTGCCCGATGTCGATTTTGAATCGGTATCTGCAAGGCTGTACAAAGTTTCCCTAAACTATAAGAAGATTTACCAGGAATTAGTTTTCTGCTCAACCTTACCGTACAAAGCTTTTTGCATTGTAAATCATATCCTGCAGCTGCCAAATGATGCTTCAAAAAGGAATAATCGAAGTTTACATTGTGCGCCACAAAAATCTTATCGTTTAATAATTGGTAAATCTGTAAAGCAACATCGTCAAAAGTTGGGGCATCCAACAACATGTTATCATCAATACCTGTAAGTGCCGTAATGTAAACGGGTATAGGCTGCTTCGGATTAATTAGGGTAGTGTAAGATTCAACTATTTCATTGCCATCATGGATGTTAATGGCAACCTCGGTAATGCCATTTGCTGAGGCATGACCGCCAGTGGTTTCGATATCTACAACTGCGTATAACATTAAATTAATTTGAAATACAAATCTATGCTAAAATAATTAGTATGAAAATAATTTTGATTATTTCTTTAGCATAAAAAAAGCGGTTATGTATTTAACGTAACCGCTCTGGTATTTTGTATGTAAATATTTAAAGTTTACTTAATAGTTTGCTTAAATTAGGTTTAATACCTATAGAAATTGGTACCGTATTAAAAGCCCTGTTCTGAATTTTACTAAAGCCATACATGTAACTGGCCTCGACAAATAAATTGGCACCTCCAATATTATATTCAATACCGGCTCCACCTTCGGCAATACCCAAACCATTTGATTTATTATCTTGGGTAACCTGCAGGGTTGTGGTATTAACGCTAGCCTGAGGCGTTAGAATAAAACCACCACCGGCACCAGCAAAACCATAAAAAGCCCATTTATTTACAATTTTACGGTACCCTAAAGCAACATTTAGCAAGTAAGTGGTTGCCCTGCCTTTTTGTAAGGTATAGGTATAACCCGCATCTGGCGTTATCTGGTTAAAAGTAAAAGCATGTAAACTTGCTTTGGGGTACAAGAACAAGCCACCCTCGCCCAAACCTAAATTTAAGCCTAATGATGTTGAGAATTTCGGTTTAAAATAATCCGAAGTTTCGCCCATTGGGAATGCAAAGCCAATTCCACTCATGGAATAGAGTTTGTCAGGTCTGCTTTGTGCTTTTACTTTGATTGATACTGTTGCGCATAACAACAGAAGAGATAATAGTAATTTTAATTTCATATCTGATTTTTTAATTTTCGGTTAAAGCACTTACTTTTTGGAGCAAATCTGCCATATTAAAGGGTTTTTCTAAATAATCGTCGGGATGATATTTTTGTGATGTAATATAATTTTCATCGTACCTGGCCGATGCCATAATAATGGGAATATGCTCTGTTTCGGGGTTTAACCTTAACTCTTTAAACACAGCACGCCCATCCATTCCATTTAACATAATGTCTAGAATAATCAGATCGGGACTAAAATCTCTTATTGTTTTAAAAATATGCCGTGGTGATAGAAGCGGATAAACTTTATAATGTTCGGTTTCTAATACATCCTGGAAAACTTCTAATACATCTGGATCATCATCCACAACCAACACTCTTTTCAAAACAGATAAATCAATTAATTAATAATAAAATAGACTATCCTAATACAAAATTTTAGGCGTAATGTTTTGATTATGCGTTAAAAATTGATTCGAAGCTGATGGCAGACTATTAAAGACTACATTATTGTGCCGGGACGTGGTTTTTCCTGAAGCAAATTGTTCTTGATAAAATTTGCGAAAAGTTCTATATATGTACCAGAAACAGTAAAGGATGTTTCGCCAGAAAGCAGTATTTTATTGCCGAGTACACTTTTGATATGCTGTTTTGCAATAACAACAGTAGGGTTAACCTGGATAAATGCCGAATGTTTTTTTAACATTTTCAAAGTCTTGGTAAAATTAGATTTAGAACTTAGAAAAGCATTTTTTGTAGTTTTAAATCGAATATCTTCCCCCATTTCTTCTATTGCAATCAATTCATTCAGATCTATTCTTACTAAATCAGCATTTTCTCCTTGTAAGGGGATGTAAAAGAAATGATCTTCGAAAACGGAAAAAGGATGTTGTGCTTTTTTTCCGGTTGGATAGAGGTTGTTTATTGTTTTGGTAAAATGTAAAATAGAGTAGGGCTTAAGCAAATAAGCATCTGCATCAACTTTAAAAGCATCAATGGCATACCTTGGGTGTGCCGTAGTAAAAACCAGGTGTTTTGTTTTTTGCCTTAATAGGGTTGCTAATTCGATTCCTGAAAGTGAAGGCATTTCGACATCCATAAAAATAATGTCGACAGGATTAGATACCGATATTTCTGCTAGAGCTTTGAGCGGTTCGGTAAATGTTTGGATAAGCTTTAAATCAGGCAGCTTCTCCATATATGCTATTAAACTCTCTAGGGAATGAGGATCATCATCAATAGCGATACAACTTATTGACATTTTTTATAGGTTTAGTTGATGCAAATTACAATTTCAACCATTAAAATGAAAAAAAAACACATTCGAAACGGATTTTTATGTATTCGGCAAGGAAAATCAGTTTTTCTTTTGAAATTATTGTGTAATTTGAAATTTTAAACTAAAATTATTAAAGTAGGTTTCCTTATTTAATTTTAATAACTAGCATTACTTTGAAATACTGGTTTGAATCAGTAAAATAGCTGAACTCAGCATTTTTGCCATAGGTGTATTCTAAACGCTTCTTTATATTTTCCATGCCAGAACTTAAGCCTGAGTTATCTTTAACTGCCTTTGTTAAGTTTGAAGTTTCTATAATAAGTTGATTATGTTCAATTCTCAAACTCACTTCGGCAGGATGTGATGCTGTAAGCAGTTCGCCATGTTTAAACATGTTCTCTACTAAAATGGTTAACACTAAAGGAATGATTTTAACATTACGTATTTCATCATCGTACCAGAAACGAAGCTGTACATGGTGATCTTTACGGAGCTGATGCAGATTGATGAGGTTCTCTACCTGATTAATCTCATCATTAAGCAAAATGAATTCTTTATCCTTATTGCCGTCAACCGAATAGCGCATCATCTCTGCCAAAGAATGAATGGCTTCTGCGGCAACTGGAGATGAATCTTTAGCGCTTTGATAAATAAAATCGAGCGTATTAAATAAGAGATGAGGTTGTATCTGTGCCTTTAAAAAAGCATTTTCTGATTTAGCTATTTGGATAATGTTATTTAACCGTTGTTTCTCCAGGTCTTCAATCTTTTTCCGTTCTTCTAGAAAATTAAGGAGAAAATAATAACTGGTAGCGAAGCACATAAAGTATATGGCACGATAAATCGGTGCAGCAAAAAAAGCTGCGTTAAATATCAGTTTAATGGGTCCATTATAATCGGTATAATTAATTACGATATAATCTAAACAAACCGTTAGTATTAAATAAACACCCAGCTCGATTAAAATAAACAGGGGTAATTTCCACCATCTTTCATTAATTTTTTTCAGGGCAAAAGCCAAAACTACATGTGCGTGGAAATAAAATGTAGCGATGTTTAAGCTATAAAAAATAACATAAGTGCTCAGTGTAGAGAATCTGCCAACAAAGATGCCGATGATTATAGCCTCATAAAATATGAATATGGTCCAACCTAAAATGTGAAGTCTTTTGTCGGAAAACCAGGTTGAAATTTTGTGTAGTTTGTTTTTTTTAGCAATAAGCGTCATTGGCTAGTTAATTGAGGAACGGCTATATATGCTAAACAATAAAACCGTAAGCGTTTAATTGTTTAGATAACGAAAATACTAAAAAATTAGTTTAAGAGCGGTTAGTTTTAATCGTTTTCTCTTTTATGTAGTCCTGTATGCTCTCACGGTAGCTATTTCCAATATTGATGATTAGATCATTGATCATTTTTAAAGTATTGCCTTCTACTTTTTCAATGTAGTTTTTAGCGATAATAAAAGAACGATGTGCTTGGGCAAAATTCTGATAATCTTTTAAAATGATTTTTATCTCTGATAGTGCAATGTATGACACGATTGTTTCGTTTAAGGTGAAAATCCGCACATAGTTTTGCAGGCTTTCTATTGCAACGATATCGGTGTACCTTACTTTAATTAAGTTGTTCTTCTCATTTTTATTCCTTACAAAGAAATAATCATCCTCTTGCTTGATACTGATATTCGGTAAGCTGGGGCTAAGGGGAAATAATCTGTTTATGGTCTCTGCAAAACGGGCAAAGGTATATGGTTTTAATAAATAAGCGCTTGCATTCATTTCAAAAGCTTCATAGGCATACTTAGAATGCGAAGTGGTAAAAATTAATTTGTCTGTTTTATGTCTTATTGCTTTTGATAATTCTAATCCCGAAATCATAGGCATATCAACATCTATAAAAACAATGTCAACATGATCTCCTGCAGTAATTTCATTTAATGCCTGTAACGGATCTGTATACGAGTTTATCAAATGAATGTTTGAGAGATGATTGATGTATGATTTTATACCGTTGACGGCGTGAATGTCGTCATCAATTACGATACATGTTAATTTCATTAGGTGTGTTTTAAGGTTAAACGAAATTATATGTTGCTTTTTAAATAAAGAAATTATTTTAGGCCTGCAACGATGTTTAGTTGGTTTTTGTAGTAAATATGATACGTATATGTTTTTTTATGCAAGGAAGATGATCAGCGAAAAATCGGTGATGAAAGGTTTTTATAAAAAGAATAAAACAAATTTATTTAATTGCTTGTATAACAATATATTGTGTTTTGAATCGTAGTTATTAATAGATATATTTAATAACCAAAATAATCATCCCTAATTACCTAAAACAATATCCCATGAAAAATAGAATCCGCACCGCCAATAGATTAAACGTGTCTATTACTAAAAAGGTTATTGAACTGCAGGAGCAAGGTTACGACTGTGATTTTCTTCTACTGGCTAACGGTAGTTTACATTGCATGCAAACTAACTTGAGCTATCCGCTAAGTACGGTCGCTATTAAACAAAGGGAACATGGCTACGATTTCTTTAGCCATTCTTATAAAAATGTGCATACCATCGAAACAGGTAATGGTGAAAGAGGTGTATTGCTAACCGAAAAGGTATTTTAACCCCATCACTTCATATTCTTCTAATTTAACCGCAATCTACGGTTCAAATTACTGTGTTCTTTAATGTACATGGATTAAATTAAACTATCAACATTGAAATACCCGACGATACATTTGCTGCACATTTAGTAAAAATAGTAAAAAACTTTTCTTTCATCTTTTTGTTTAGATTTTATTGAATATATTTAAACAAAATAATGATTTACTCTATTTCAGATCTTGAACAGCTTTCGGGCATCCATTCTCATACCATCAGGATCTGGGAGCAGCGGTACAATGCGCTGAGTCCGATGAGATCTCAAGGTAATACGCGTTTATATGATGATAAGCAGCTCCGAAGACTATTAAACATTGTAAGCTTAAATAAAAGTGGTTTAAAAATTTCTAAAATCTGCAGCCTTTCTGATGAAGCGATTGATAAACTTCTCGATCAACAGTTCTCATACCCCACGGATGACGAGCAGGCAGATTATGTTTCGCAACTTATCAGGTATGGTTTGGCTTTTGATGAGCGCTCATTTAATCATTTAATTGATCAAAGCATTGATCAGTTAGGACTTTCTGACTGCTATCGGAAAATAATGTATCCATTGTTGGTCCGTTTGGGATTAATGTGGCGAAAAGACGATATTTGCCCCGCACACGAGCATTTTTTATCAAACATTATCCGTCAAAAAATATTTACGCATATCAATAATCTTCCTTTAACAAGTCATACTGGCGTAAGTTGGCTTCTTTTTTTACCGGAAGATGAGGATCATGATATTGGGCTGCTTTTCGCCAGTTATATGCTGAGGATGTATCATCATCAAGTTATTTTCTTAGGCAGCAAAGTTCCGCTGGATTCGATTAAGCGAATATTTTCTACATTAAATGTAGGTCATGTTTTGCTTTTTATGACAAAGTCGAGATCGGAACCTGCTGCACAAAAATACATAGATCAATTGTCTGAAATATGTTCACCCGCTAAGATCCATCTTGCGGGTAATAGTGAGGTTATCGGTAAACTAACCAATATCGATCACATCAACTGGTTTAAAACGCTCGATGAATTTGAAAAAACAATACAATACCCTGTTTTACATGAAAGAAATTTTTGATCAACTATCTGCCGATTGTAGCCGGCTTACCACTAAGTTGTATAGTACCAGCTTTTCTTATGGTATTTATTTTCTTGGCAAAGAACTACGTCAACCCATACACTCCATTTATGGCTTTGTACGTTTAGCAGATGAAATTGTAGATAGTTTCCATCATTATGACAAGAATTTTTTATTAGAAAAATTTAAGGAGGATACTTTCGAAGCCATTAACCAGGGCATTAGTTTAAACCCTATTTTAAATTCATTCCAAAGGATTGTAAATCAATACCAGATAGATCAGGAACTGATTGTTCTTTTTCTGAGGAGTATGGAGATGGATCTTTCTACTCAAGAATATACGCCAGAACTTTACAACGAATATATTTTAGGCTCCGCAGAAGTGGTAGGTTTGATGTGTTTAAAGGTTTTTACCAATGGTAGCGATGTAGATTACCAACAATTGAAGCCTTACGCCATGAAATTGGGTTCTGCATTTCAGAAGGTTAATTTTTTGAGGGATGTTAAGGCTGATCATCAGTTACTTAGCCGGAATTATTTTCCAAACGTTAATTTAGCCCTATTCTGCGATTATCAAAAAAAAGAAATCGAAAAAGAAATCGAAGCAGAATTTGCACTCGCATTAACTGGTATTAAGCTACTGCCCACAGCATCCAGAAATGGCGTATATTTGTCCTATATCTATTACAAAAAGTTATTCGCTAAGATAAAGCGTTTAAGTGCTGAAAAAATCATGACTGAAAGGGTAAGAATTTCGAACACGCGTAAAATTAGTTTGATGTTTGATTCTATTATTCGTAATAAGTTAAATGTAATTTAAATGGAAGAACAAGTTATTCTGGTTGATGAGGAGGATGTGCCGAAAGGACAGATGGATAAAATGGAAGCGCACGAAAAAGGTGTATTGCACCGTGCCTTTTCTGTTTTTATTTTTAATTCTAAACGCGAACTATTACTGCAGCAGAGAGCAATGAGCAAATATCATTCTGCAGGTTTGTGGACGAATACCTGTTGCAGTCACCCGCGGATTGGAGAAAGTAATATCCACGCAGCAAAAAGGAGATTGATGGAAGAAATGGGGATGGGCTGTGAATTGAACTATCTGTTTAAATTTACATACAAAGCAATATTTGAAGATGGGTTAACAGAACACGAGGTAGATCATGTTTTTTTTGGCATGAGTGATGAATTACCAGTTGTAAATTATGATGAAGTAGAAGCCTTTAAGTATATGGATTTGGAGGCCTTAGCACAGGATATTGCAGTTAATCCAAGTGCCTATACGCCATGGTTGAGAATCTGCCTGGATAAAGTTATAACGCATGCGTCAACGGCTAAAACAAAAAACGGGCATACAGCCTAAGCCATATACCCGTATCTAAATTAACGCTCTCGAGGACAAATATAGGAACAGTTTAGGGAATTCCTAAAAGTTTAACATTTCTTTTACTTTAAGATTATAGTTCGTTGTTTTGATAAAAGTTGTACTATAATTTAAACGCTTAACATTTAGTGATTTATGTTTTTGAGTGGGGAATTTTAAGCCAAAAAATATTTTTTAGCTAGACATATAGTTTTTGGCATTTTTTACAGAAATAAGTCTGTCGATGTGTTCTGCCGAGTTCCTTTTTCTCCATCTTATGTTTAAGCGGGCACTCTTTCCGACTATATATCTCCCAATGCTTACTTAATGTATTTTCCTTTTTCCATTTTAAAAAATCAAAACTATAATTTCTGGCTTCCTTAACCATTGCCTTTAATTTTGCAGGTGGTAAATTTTCAATTTTGGTTAAGGGATGTATGCAAGTACGATATAAAACCTCGTTTTTAATAATGTTACCCACTCCACTAAAAATCTGCTGATCCAGCAATACGTCGCAAACCGCCGCCTGGGGTTTTTCTTTTAACTTTTTAATAGCTGCACTGCTGTCCCACTCATCAGCCATTACATCGTTTTCCCAGTTGTAATGTTTTTTAACATTTCCTTCCAGGAGGTCAATTTTGCAGGTATAAAAGTTTAATTCATCTTTTTTAAAGATCAGTCCCAATTTTAATGGCGCTTTTTTACGCTCATTAATTAAATAACTGCCAAATAGCATAAAATGAATACGGATTGTGAAATCGTTAAAACAGATCAGGAAATGTTTACCCCAGCTCTTAAAATCCTGGATCTTTTCATGGAGCAATCTATCCTTGTCTAAATTTTTTGCATTGCCTGCCACTTCCAGTACTTCTGGGTTACCCAAATGGAGCGCTTTGACTAAATCTTTTAATATCACTATTGATGGACCTTCGGGCATATTATTCTTCCTCGAGTTTCTGGAATTTAAATTTATCCTTAATGTTGCTGTTAAAATACCGTCCTTTTGATCCAGAGGCTTTTAACATTTTATAAACCCGCTCTGGAACATTTTTGTAGCGGTATACTATATCTGTTACGAATATGATTTTAAGTATTTTAGCAGCTGCATCATAACTAAAATAGTTGATTACTGATGATGGCATAACTTTAGGTTTACACCTTAAAAAACAGCTGCATTTAAAAATGGTTTTAATCGTTTTTAAGCTCCGATTCTTCTTTCGCTACCTTAATTTTTTCCTTTTTAAGGTCAATTCTGATGATGTTATACAAACTCATATAAACGTTGGCAATCCATACAATAGCGAAGAAGGAAATAACATAACCACGCCAATCGGGATAAATTAACTTGAATTTGGTTATGAAAAGCAAGATTGCCGTTACATAATGACTGAAACAATATTCGCAGGTAAAAACATAAAAAAACTTTCGTTTAATCAACTTATTACAATTCTTCGAACGGTCTACACAAAATTCACGTGCTTCTTTAAATATTTCTTCTTTGGTAACTGTCCATGCGATGCAAGCTACGGGTAAGGCCATTACAAAGAGATAATATATGTGTGCTTCCATGGTAATCAAATTCAGGTATAAGTACAACCTTAAAGCCTTGAAAATGTTTAGTTAAGCGATAAACATTTTGAGTATATTTATGTTAATTAAGATATATCTAATCACTTATTGTTATGGAAAGATCAGAAATTATATCTCTTTTAGAGGTAATCAATCAACAGGTTAGTTCTTCGGTTTTAGGTGGGATGGAAGAAGAGTATGAAGAATTAGAAAGCATGGGCCTGATTAAAATTAACCGCGAATCGGTACAATGGTCGTCTGCTATGACGCCTGCAGGAAATGCTTATTTGGGGCATGATTAGCAGGGATCAAAGAATTCAGCAATCTGATGGAGTTCTGTATGGAAGGTAAAAACTTTAAGACCTCATTTGAACAAAGGAGAGCGTCAAAATAAATTGATTATCTCTATGATTTGGAAAGCAATTGGAGTGGTTCTTCGCTTAAGGTAATCCCGTCCCCGTTTCTGCCCCGATGAAGAACCGGGGCATTTCACTATGGTCGGGTTTAAGTTAATTGGTCCCTGCTCTTAGCTTCGTTTTCCCTGCAGTAGCCAACTCACTTAACACCCTGACTTTGAAATAAATTACTGTTCTAGCCATATAGTCCTGATGGAAATGGACCCCGATTTTTCTTCGGGGGAATGCACAGCAGGACTGAACCCTCACTAATGGCTACTGGCTTTGCGCTTCAAAAAAATAACTGTTTATTTTTAACGATTGATCAGCAGACCTCCCATCAGAATCTTTACGACTAAACTTTGACCAATTTATTGTTGGAATTCTGCTAAATTTGCAGCAAGTTTAGAATTGTGCCTAAATAAAATAAATGGTCATTCTATCTGCAGATATGAACGATTTACAACTTAGAACGGTAAATGTAACCAGATACGTTACGCCTTTGCGCGAGGGTGGCTCTTTGCCTGCTATTGCCGAGGCGGATGATAACTTTTTATATGTACTGAAATTTAGAGGAGCCGGACAGGGGACCCGGGCTTTAATTGCCGAACTAATTGGTGGCGAAATAGCCCGCTATTTAGGTTTGCGTGTACCTGAATTGGTTTTTGCCAATTTAGATGAAGCTTTTGGGAGAACAGAACCCGATGAAGAAATCCAGGATCTGCTAAAGGCCAGCGTGGGCTTAAATTTGGCGTTACACTATTTATCTGGCGCAATAACATTCGATCCGACTGTAACTACCGTTGATGCTAAACTTGCTTCGCAGATTGTATGGCTAGATTGTTTTTTAACCAACATGGACCGTACCTGCAGAAACACCAATATGTTGCTGTGGCATAAGGAGCTTTGGTTAATCGACCATGGTGCTGCATTATATTTTCATCATTCTTGGCAAAATTGGGAAGAACAGGCTATTAAACCCTTCTTTTTGGTTAAAGATCACGTATTGTTACCGTGGGCTACTGAACTCGAAAGTGTAAATGATGAATTCAGCAAACTACTTAGCCCTGAAAAGATCAAATCTGTTATTAATTTAATCCCTGACGACTGGTTAGAAGGCGAAACGAACTTTGAAAGCAAAGCAGCACACCGTAATGCCTATACGCATTTCCTTACTACCAGGTTAACTCATTCAACTATATTCTTAAAAGAAGCACAGCATGCAAGGGAAATTCTTATTTGAGTACGCTGTGATTCGCGTAATGCCTAGGGTAGAACGTGAAGAATTTATTAATGTTGGCATTATTTTGTTCTGTGCCAAGCAAAAATTTCTAAAAAGTGTTTTTTCCCTGGATGAGACAAGGCTAAAGGCTTTTTCTGCGGAGATAGATTTAGAAGAGCTAAAAGAGAACTTATGTGCTTTTGAAAGAATAAGTATGTCTGCAAAAGGATCAGGTCCCATTGGTCAATATGACCAGGCTTCTCGTTTTAGGTGGCTTACGGCAACCAGAAGCACGGTAGTGCAATGCTCAAAAGTGCATCCTGGCTTTTGCGATGATGCCGAAGAAACGCTGTTAAGGCTGCATAAGGAGCTTGTTTTATAGTAAACAGTTTACAATTAGCAGTCTTCAGTTATCAGGCAAACAATTTAACAATCTAGAAATTCAACAATTAAGCCATTTATCCTTGCCAAAAGAATATTTCAAAAAACTCCAGGATCTGCTCGATACCGAACGCAACGAAGATTTACAATCGTATTTAAAACTTACTGAAAATACTTCGGCAGCCGATAGGAGGGCCTTGGGTTTAACCTGGTACCCTATTGCAATCAGGAATACCGAAATAGGCCGTGGCGATTATTTAACTGTAGAGTTGGAAAGGACTACCCATCAGGATTTTTCTCATCAGTTCCGTTTTGGTTCTGCTGTGGTATTATTTTCTAATCACGATGCCAAAGAAGATCGGATAGAGGGGATTATAAATCACCAAAGTGGTAGCAGGATGAAAATCAGCTTCCGTGTTGATGAACTACCAGACTGGACCAGAGATGGCAAACTCGGTGTAGACTTACTTTTTGATAATAACAGTTACGACGAAATGCAGAGTGCTCTTAAACAGGCTACGCATTTGGCAGAAAATGAATCAGAAAATAAACTGATCCGTATTTTAACGAAAGGAGAAAAACCTTCATTTCAGGGAGAAGAGAAATTTATCATTCCAAATACACTAAACGACTCGCAGCAATTAGCGGTGAATAAAATTATTGCAGCTGATCATTTGGCTGTGGTTCATGGTCCGCCAGGCACCGGAAAAACAACAACACTTGTGCATGCTATAAAATCGTTGGTTAAACACAACGATCAAAAAATTCTGGTGGTAGCACCAAGTAATACTGCTGTTGATTTACTTACTGAGAAGTTAGCTGCTGAAGGGCTAAAAGTAATCCGTGTGGGTAATCCAGCAAGGGTTTCAGAAAGATTGCTTGCTGCTACTCTTGATCATCAGATGGCCGAGCATCCGGAGATGAAAACGATTAAGGCTTTAAAAAAACAAGCCAGCGAGTATAAAAATATGGCCCACAAATACAAGCGGAGTTTTGGCAAAGCAGAACGCGATCAACGTAAGGCCTTGTTTGATGAAGCGCATAAAATTGGAAAAGAAGTAGAAAAAACAGAGCAGTACATTATGGATAATCTGTTTACTAAAGCACAGATTATTACCGCCACCCTGGTGGGAGCCAACCACTATACTGTTCGGAATTTAAAGTATAATACCATTGTAATTGATGAAGCTGGACAGGCTTTAGAACCTGCTTGTTGGATACCGATTTTAAAAGCTCAGAAAGTAATATTGGCTGGCGATCATTTTCAGCTTTCTCCAACCATAAAATCAAATGAAGCGGCCAGAAATGGTTTAAGTAATACTTTACTAGAAAAAGCAGTAAATCTTCATCCAGAGTCAGTTGTGTTGTTAAAAGAGCAATATAGAATGAACAAAGATATTATGGGGTATTCATCTCAGGTATTTTACAAAAGTGAGTTAATAGCGCATCACTCTGTTGCCGATCATTTATTGTTTACTGGCGATCAGCCGATTCAATTTATCGATACGGCAGGCTGTAGTTTTGACGAAAAATTAGATGGAACAAGTACAACCAATCCTGATGAAGCTGCATTTTTGGTCAAACATTTAACGCATTTAGTAAATAATTTGACAGATCAGTCTTTAACAGACAACTTTCCGTCTGTTGCTATTGTTTCCCCTTATAAACAGCAGGTTCAGATTTTAAATGCGTTGGTTCAGGAAAATGAAATTTTAAATCCATATCGCAATAAAATTGCAGTAAATACCATTGATAGCTTTCAGGGGCAAGAACGTGATGTGGTTTATATTAGCCTGACCCGGAGTAATGGCGATGGAAGTATCGGATTTTTATCAGATACAAGGAGAATGAATGTTGCCATGACGAGGGCGAGGAAAAAGCTGGTTATTATTGGCGATAGCGCTACATTATCGAAATCTAATTTTTATGCTGAATTTATTCAATATGCAGAACAATTGGGTGCATACCACAGCGCCTGGGAATTTATGGAGTTGTAGCCATAAATGGTTCCTTTTTATATCTGCTTCATATTATATGGCGCAAGTTGAAGCTAAACCTTTTCCAGTTTCTTTTCTTCTGTGAGTTTCCCTGATATGCTTGCTCCGGCAATCAGCAGTTCGTTCGTAATCATTTTTGTATATTCAGTGATTTCTGATTTGAAATCTTTTACGGATGAGCCTGAGCGTATTTCTTCTAACCTTTTTTCCCATTGTCCGGTAAGTTCAGCCTGTGCTATCTGTTTATCCTTAACTACTTCGTAAACAGCCAAACCTTTATTGGTAGGTACAAGATTCCGCTTTTCCCTTGTAATATATTCTCTGGTGATTAAGGTTTCGATAATGGATGCACGAGTTGCCGGAGTACCTAAACCGCTATCTTTCATGGCGTAGCGTAATTCTTCATCTTCAATCTCTTTGCCGCATGTTTCGAGCGCTTTTAATAGCGAAGCCTCATTGTACATTGGCTTTGGTTTAGTCTGCTTTTCTAAAAGAGATTTTTCCGTTATAGGCAATTGTTCTCCAACCGCAACCTTTGGTAAGGCGGCATTGTCTTCATCCTTTTTGTCATCTTCAGGGTCATTAAAAACAGCCCGCCAGCCTGCAGAGCGAATTACCGTTCCATTGGCCACAAAGGTAACTCCCGATTGAATGGTTATTTTAGTTAACTCCTTAATACATTCCTGGTGAAAAGCCTCAATCATACGACCAACAACCATATCGTATACAGCCTGTTTATCTGCGCTTAGCCCATAGGCCTGTTCGCCAGTAGGTAAAACAGCATGGTGATCGGTTACTTTTTTAGCGTTAACACTTCGCTTATTTAAAGTAATGGTTTGCAAAAACTGCGCTTGTTTTCCAAAATCAGCATGATCGGTGAATTTTGCGATCAAATCTGGAACTCCGGCAAAAACATCATCACCAATGTAGCGCGATCCGGTACGCGGGTAAGAAACCAATTTACTCTCGTACAGGTTTTGTAAAATATTAAGTGTTTGATCGGCAGTGTATCCCTTTTTTTTATTGGCCTCTTGCTGTAAACTGCTTAAGTCATGCAATAATGGAGGTGGTTCCTTTCTTGGTTTAGCTTCTACAGCCGTAATGTTTCCGCCAGTTGGAAAGCCAGAAGCCACATCCTCTACAAGCGCAAATAACTTTTCTACTTCTTCCTTTTCTTTATAATTCGAGGTTGATATAGCCTTAA
>NZ_LMZQ01000033.1 GCF_001442625.1 Pedobacter ginsenosidimutans
GCACCAATGTTTCTGCATAACTCGCACGGGGAAGATCAGTTGAGGCTTCAGTAAAATCCTGAGGTTGGGTTAATATGACCACCCCGCCAAAGCGCCTTAAAAGCTCAAAATAAAAATACGCCCGGAGATAAAGTTGCTCACCTTTAATATAATTAGGATTGTATAGATCTGTCCATGGGGTTTTATCCATGTTGGTCAGCATCAGGTTTGCATTTCGGATTCCTCTGTACATTTGTGCATAAATACCTGTCACATCAGAGGCCCCGGGATCTAAAAACTGACCGCTATTCATCGCTGCTACCTCTATCTGACCGTTATTAACAATAGATTCATCTGTAAATTGTGAGGTCATGCCCTTATAACCGCTCAGGCGGCCATAATCTGAAATGGAAAACGTATAGGTAAAATCGCCGAAACGGGAAGCTAATAGCGGATCTTTAAAAACCTCTTCGAGGTCGCTCTGGATTCCCACATCGCGTTGTAGAAAATCCTTTTTGCAGGAAAAACCAATTGACAAGACAACTAAAAGCAAGAGATATATGATTTTTTTCATGTTATACCTTTAATTAGAGTGATAAATTAAGACCAAAATTGAAGACCTTGGTGGTTGGAATGGTGGCGACTGATGAAGCATAAGCATTTCCCGACAAGCTATTTTCAGGGTCTATACCATAGAAATTAGTCCATGTTTTTAAATTCTGCCCGCTAACAAATACCGTAAGGCTATTTAACCGAAGTTTCGTTATCCATTTTTTAGGTAAACTGTAACTGAGTTGCACGTTTCGCAGTTTGATATAGGAAGCATCCTGCAAGGTAAAATCGTTCAAACTTTCGTTAGGGTTTGCATTCAGGCCCGGACGGATTACCGGCCAGCTGGCGTTGGTATTGCCAGGCGTCCATCTTTCCAGCATCGGTGCATAATACTGGTTAAGGCCACCGCTTTGGAACACCACGTTAGAACTCACATTGGTTACCGCATTAAACAATGCCGACAACTGAAATCCCTTATAGCCGAACTGCATATTTAAGCTGGCATTGTATTCAGGAATGTTTGGATGTCCAATGGCCACTACGTCCTGGTTATTGATTATTCCATCTTCGTTTACATCCTGATATTTAAAATCGCCCGGTATAGAAGGATAGGCTGTAATTTTATTTAGCGGACTGCTGTCAATGTCTTTTTGGTCTGCATAAAAGCCAAGCACATGGTACCCGAAATAAGTACCAATGGGCTTGCCAGATACCCGCAGATTTTCTGCAAGACCGGGCGCCTCGTCTAATACCCTACGCTCATTACGCGCATAACTCAGGTTTCCGGTGAAGGAATAGGTAAAATCTTTAATCTTATCCCGATAAGTTACCGAAAGTTCATACCCATGGTTATAATTGATACCGTAATTGGTACTTGGAACCGTGGCTCCATAGGTGGCAAAACTTGTTGCCGATCGGGTAGTTAAAATATCCGAACGCTCATCATCAAAAAGGTCTGCCGTGATGTTCAGCTTATCTTTAAATAAAGAGAGATCGAGCCCTATGTTTCTTTTTAACGAGATCTCAAAGGTGATAAATGGATTACCATATTGCAATTGGGTATAGGTTGGCGCACTGAAGTTGCTGTTTGGGTTTCCAAATACGACGTTTGCCCCCGCCCCAAACCTATTCTGATAATAGAACCGGCTTGTACCCGGACTGGGAATCCCTACCCTTCCAATCGAACCACGTACTTTGAGCATGCTGATCCAGGTAAATTTTTTCATCCAATCTTCATTGGCCAAATTATAACCTAAAGTTGCCGCAGGAAAGAAACCATAGCGATAGCCTTTGGCATAGTTCTCCGAGCCGTTGTAGGTGGCGCTGGCAGTTAAAAAGTATTTATTGCCGTAGTTATAGGTGGCCTCCGAAATAATGCCTTGATTGGCATATGGGGCAGCTGCCGCTGCTGAGCCCTGCAGCTCGCGCTGACCGATTAAATTAGCACTCACATTATGTTTGCCGAATGATCTGCCATAAGTTAAAAACAGCTGTAAGTTCGTTTTGGTAAAACCACTTCTTGAATAAGCTGGTGCGCCAAAAAAATCATTGTAAGTTCCACCAACCGGTGTAAGCGCTAGTGTTGATCTGTTTAGTTCGAGGTATCCTGTACTGCCTCTTTGCAACTTTCCTGATAATTGTGTGGCATCGTAACCGAACTGGGCTTTTAAGCTCAGGCCTTTTGTTATAAAATCAAGTTTTTGGCGTACCGTAAAAATCGATTCTGCAATATTGTTATCGGTAAAAGCATACCCTCCATAAGTTAACAAAGCGTAAGGATTGAAAGCATTTACACCTCCCAGCCCATAATTTACGATGTGGTTATAGTTTCCATCCAAGGCAATTACTTTCGGATCGTCTGAGTTGATGTATTCTTTAAAAAATGGGGCTGCCCACGATGGCATTTTCAAGGCCCTGCCTACAAGCCCTTCTATACCATTGCTCACCACACCTGCAGGATCGTTGTATTCGCTCATACCTGCCGGACTGTAGCGGTGCTCGTTTCTGCCTGCAAGGTTAACTTCAAAATTTGTAGTTTTGGTAAGATCTATGCCAACCCTGGCCCTGAAGTTATAACGGCTATAGCTTGGGGAGGTAGAATAATCTAAAGGTGTTTTAAATTCCTTAAAATTTCCATCTTCGCGCAGGTGGCTAAAAGAGGTAAAATATTTTACTTTTTCACTACCGCCTGATATGGTCAGGTTCTGTTGGTTCTGCATCCAATGGTCTTTAACCAGTTCATCGTACCACATTACATTTGGGTAAAGTAATGGATTACCGTTTCCTGCCTTAAATGTGGCTAAATCTTCATCGGTAAAAGTACGGGGCTCACCAACATTAAGCTGGCCTTCGGTTAGCAACATCGCGCTTTCGTAGGCGCCCAGAATCTCAGGACGGGATGTAGCACTAACAATGCCCACGTTACCCGAAAGGGTTACCCTTGCCGGCCCCTCTACTCCCCTTTTCGTGGTGATTACAAATACGCCGTTAGCGCCTTTTAAACCATATAAAGCCGTAGATGATGCATCTTTAAGTACGTTAATACTTTCAATTTCGTTTGGATCGATATCGCCGAAAGAAGTCCGCTCAACACCATCCACAATAATAAGTGCTGTTGCTGAAGGAGAAACCTGTCCGCGGATATACAAAGCTGCACCATTAATTCCCGGCCGGCCCGAGGTTTGCTGTACGACCAAACCAGGTACCCGCCCAGCCAAAGCGTTATTAACATTGGTTACTGGTGCTTTTAATAAATCGGCACCTGAAACGGTACTGATGGCAGCGGTAACGGCTGATCTTCTTTGTGTAGAATAACCATTTACCACCACTTCATTAAGCGAACTACTTGAAGGTGTTAAAGTTATACTAATTACACTTGCAGCACCTACAGTTACTTCCTTGCTTTCAAAACCAATGGTAGAAAAAACAAGTACCTGACCACGGTTAACATTGATTTTATATTTTCCATCCAGATCGGTTTGAACGCCGATGTTAGTTCCTTTTATTTTGATTGTTGCACCCGGAATCGGTTGGTTTTTCTCATCCTTAACTATTCCGGTTATTTCCTGAAACAATCGATTGGGAGATGTAATAACAGCGCTGGTGGTTATTCTAATTGGCTCGGCAGCAAGTGTATGTGCCTGACACCAAACTGCAATAACCACGAAAAACCAGCTTTTGGGCCTGAGGTTTATTTTTTTTATCATCTATTTGATATATGGTTAGAATTATTTTTTTTCGAAAAGGATGAGCTTTCTTTATCTGATTTTAAAGTTGCAGGCTCATTTTTATTTACATTTATGCTTCAGGCAAAATCAATGTCGAATTAATATGGTTACGCTTTTATCACGCATAATTCACCTTCAGGATACCATATAAGCATCCTCATGATCCAAAAAAAGGTTCGGGTTTATTAGCTGAATTTTAAGAAAAGAGATATGAAAGCATTACAATAGCAATTATTTGATTTTGCCGTTTGGTTTAAACCTTATGCCGTGAAATATCAGTTAAATACCTATGCCATTCTATTTTACTGACTTGTAGTTTAGACTTTGTGTTTTCCTCATTGGCAATAGCCGGGATGGTTGAGAAATGGATTATCATACTTAGTTGGGTTTATTATTTGGTTAACACAAATCTATATTACTTACCCTTTACAGAGGGTTCACTTTTGTACGGAAATGGTTTGGTTTTGTACAGTTTGAGCATTATTTCGATTAAATTTGCCCTCACACTGATGTTGAGGGCAAAAAATGCGGAAATCATTTTAATCTGCGGATATCATATCCTTATTGTCCATCCTGCACTTTCCTCACTACTTTGCTTGCCACTTTTTTCAGGTAAGCTGCAAAGTCATCAGATACCCCCTGGGGCTTGAAAGCGCTATTTTTCAAATCATCATTAAACAATATGCTATACCAGATTAATCCGCCTAAATATTTGCCGGCATCATTGGCGTGATTAGGATCGAAACTTAATTGATCCTTGTTCCAGAAGTACCCAATATTTAGCGAATTGGTCTGATCTGGCAAATTTGGCGCAACTGGATGATCATAATCAAATGAAAGACCGGGCTTGAAAGCATATTTTTTATCGGTAGCCACCATTTCGAAAGCATCACCAACTGGTAAAATACGGGCATCGATCCGTTTTGCAAGGAGATGATAAGCTGCACGGGATTTTTGCCACATTTCTTCCTGATTCTTAGCAGTTTGGCCTTCACTTATACGCCCAAACTTCTTTGCATCAGAACGGTAAGCCCAGGTTTGATGGATGACTATACGCGCCTGAGGTTGCAATGCTTTCACATAGGCAACCAGTTTCTTGGCATAGGGATAATAGCTCGAGGAATCGCCCGAGAGAAAAGAATATTGTTGTATGGTCACAATATCCCAATTCCCTTGCCCCAATAACATTTTTAAAGATTTACCATTATAAGGTTTGCCCTTGGGATCGTCTACATTGGCCTCTGCTTTTTCTACATAACCCCAATGCTGTTCGAGTGAGTGCCCGCCGAGTTCGGCATGCCCGATAATGAGGGTTTTCCCCCTTTCTTTAGCCATTTGTGGCAAAAAGGCCGAAGCGTTTTGTGAAAAACTATTTCCTATGATAAATACGCGTAAGGTATCCTGCCGGTTCTGAGCAAAAAGATCGGTAACCAGGCAGATCAACAGCAGAAAAAAAGCTGTAGATTTAGTTAAAGGAGATCGCTGTATTTTGATGTTAATCTTCATTCTTGTTAATTTTTATGAGCCTTCTCCTGCGATTTTAAATATTGATACAATTGAGTTCCTGCTAACAAAAACGCACCCACACCGTAAACCTCGGTACTGTTTGCATTTACGGCATCCGGACTTGCGCCAATAGGTTGCACATAACCCAGCATGCCATCATCATGAACAGCAGATACCAAAGCTTTCCATGATTTTTCTACCACAGGAAGATATTGCTTCTTTTCCAGGAGTCCATGGTTTAAGCCCCAGGCAATTGCATAGCTAAAGAAACCTGTACCGCTCATCTCCTTAACCGGGAAACTCGCAGGATCCAATAATGACGCATGCCAGCTACCATCTGGCTGCTGTAAGCTGGCAACTTTACCCACCATATCTTGGTAGAGTTGTACTAATTTAGCCCTGTCGGGATGGTTTTTCGGCGTATTTTCCAGCACCCTTACCAAACCAGCCAAAACCCATCCATTACCCCTTGACCAAAATATTTTCTGACCATTCTTTTCTCTTTTGTTAAAGAAACTTTCATCTCTAAAAAACAGCTTCTCTGTTGGGTCGTAGAGGAATTCAGTGGTCTTCCACCACAGTTTTACCGCTGTATTTAAGTACTTTTCATCTTTGGTAGCGGTGCTCAGATAAGCTAAAGAAGGTGGCCCCATAAAAAGGGCATCGCACCAGGCCCACTCTCTGTTTTGGATGCTATTTTTCCAGTTTAAAGGTTCGTCATGTGGTTTATTTACAATGCTGTCTGCCTGCAAAATAAACGGTGCAATCATCTTTTTCTTTTTAAATTTACTGTAAAGTTGAGCATAGGTCTGCCCCACACAATAATCGTCTGCATGAAAGCGCAAATGTCCGGTATTCCAACCCAGCTCATCGCCAATATCTACCAGCGTTTTAAGATAATGATCATTACCTTGAATGTTGCCAAAAGCGAAAATACCAGTATAACAGGCCCCATTTGTCCAGTCGGCTTTTCTATGGTTAAAACCTTTATTTTTCCAGGTATCCAATTGCCAGTCTGCCACCCGCTGCATCATTTTAAAAATGTTTGTCTTTTGCAGAACCGAATCTCTTTTTGCATGCGTTGGCTCAGAAAAAGCGCTGTATCCACAATAGCAGGTAAGTATTAATATTAAAAGCAGATGTCTAAAATTCATATATTTCATATTTTTAGTTTTTTATTTTATTATTTTGATAAACCCTTACATAATCTACTTCGAACCTGGCCGGAAAGGACGTTTTTGAAGGATCTCCGCCCTGTTTTCCACCTATTGCTAAATCGAGCAACATATAATGTGGTTGTTTGAAAGGATTAATATTGGTACCATTTTGGTTCACTAACTTATCTAAAGGCACCTTGTTTAAGAGCTGGTTATCTACATAAAGTGCAATGCTGTTCTCGTCCCAGTCCATTCGCCAAATGTGAAATTGATCTGCCCAGGCTTGGCCGCCCAGGGAATCGATATTTTTTTCCGTGCTAAACCAGGCATCTTTTCGATCGGCTCCCATAAAGGCAATATTGGCGAGCAATTTTTTCCGGTAATATTCCATCATATCAATTTCGCCGGTTGCAGGCCACGATCCTTTTATTCCCAATGTCCACCAGGCTGGCCAAATGCCATCGCGGATATCAATTTTACCGCGCATCACAAACCTACCATAAAGCCAACTGTGCAGTCCTTGTGTTTTGATACTGGCCGAAGTATAATCGGCTTCTTTGCGGTTTTTCTTCCAATCGTTGCTTCCTTCCTTAAAATTAGGATTTGTCTTTTTTTCTCTTTTTGCCTCGAGGATTAAATTTCCGTTTTCACACCTGGCATTTTCGCGTTGATACCATTGAAGTTCTTCATTGCGTTCAAATCCAAGCTCGTAGGTCCAGTTAGCCGGATCTGGTGCGCCATTGCCATTAAATTCTTCGGCCCATACCAGTTTGAAACCATCGGCAGTGAGTGCTGGCGGCATAGGCTGTTTTTGCTGTTGTGCTACTACAGATAAGCCGGCGAAGAATATACAGGCCATTAAGAAGGGTTTTAATAAGTGTTTTTTCATGGGGGGGGATTTATTGGTATCCGTTTAAGCGTAAAGGCATCAGTGTTGGAAATGTCCAGGCATAATCGTGTTTCGGATACATGATGGGGCGATATGGCGCCAGGTATTTCTCATATTCCGCGTCGGAATAAATGCCGTTCATGGCTTCCAGAAGATTGGCCGGCCAGAAACCCGTTTCTGTATACACCGCTCCCGTAGCAGGATTTTTAAAGAATTTCCATTCTTCAGGATGCTGGTTATAGTAATGCAAATAATCAAGCGATTTCTTAAATGACGCACCGTTTTTTGTTGCGGCAAAAAGATTTTCACCGGTTTGGTTATAGATTACCCAACTCGAAGCAGTTAGCGGAGCCAGCGAAAAATAGGTATACCAGATTCCTTTACCCTGTCTTTTTACTTCTTCAACCATGTGACCATCGGGCGCAAGCTTATCGAAAAGATCATTTTTTATTAGCGCAATATTTTTTTGCAGATCTTCCTGATCATCGAGGTAGGTATCAGCCAGTATGGAAGCCAGCCGGGACCAGTCGCCTGAGTTATTGTTGCGGAAACGAATGCTATTTGCCGCTTCCCGGAAAACGTTTTTGGTCCATAATTTAAATTGCGCAACATCTTTCGGCTTCCATTTCTTATAATCTTTAAGCAGGTCTGCACTGATCATTAGGGTGGTGCCAGAGTACGACATTACCAGCGAACCATCTAATTGTGAATATTTTTTGTTAATAGATGCCCATGCATTGAGAAAATAAACCGCTTTATCGGCATATTTGGTCTTACCGCTCAGTTGATAGGCCAGAGCACAACTATAAGCCGAGAAACCATCTACCTGAAGTGCCAGTGAGGTTTTCCGGTGGCCATCCTTGTCCTGGTAAAATCCGGGGATGCTGAAATCTGTTACTGCATGCTGTTCTACCAGCAAGGCAGAATCTGCTTTGCTGATCAGCGCTTTATAAGCTGATGTATAAGGCTCTTTTTTGGCTTTGAGCTGCCTTTTAACAAAATCAATCTGTTGTTGTGGGTGCATGCCCTTAAGTTGGTTTTGCGCAAGTGCCTGCTGTCTTTGCAGCGTACTTAAAAGGCATGTTGTGATAAAAATGAAAAGAAAAAACTTTAAATGGTTCATGGTATTTTATTTGGTTAAAATGGGATGCTGAAATCATGCAACTGCTCCCTTTATGTATGATATTAAATTTTTTTGCTATGCCGAATATGACAGCTTATATGCCCATCGCCCATCATGGTTACATCGTATTGCTTTCAGTACTGTAGCGCTTTTTATATTCAGACGGACTGGTTTCGAATTGTTTTTTAAAACAAACACTAAAATATTTTGCGTTGTTAAACCCGGTTTGATAAGCAACTTCTGCCACGGTTAAATCTGCATGTTCGAGCAGGTAGGCACTTCTTTTCAATCTGATGTTTAAAATAAATTCTTTGATAGACATGCCAACAATATCATTGATCTTTTGATAAAGAATTGTTCTTCCGGTGTTCATATCCGATACAAAATCGTCGACCGAATAATTGGGATTGGCCATATTCTGCTCAATAAATTTCATGGCCTTAATCAGCAGTTCCTCATCCATTGAGGTAATGGTAACATTAGCTGGGTCGACCACCAGGCGCTTGCTATACATTTCGCGCATTTCTTGCTGGTTTTTCAAAATGGTATCAATCTGCTGAATGAGGTATTCCACTTCAAAAGGTTTATCGATAAAAACCGTGGCCCCATGTTCAAGCGCTTTGGTTTTGTTCTGGTGTACATCGCCCATACCAGATATCATTACAATTGGAATATGGCTGGTTTTAAAATTCTGCCGCAAATGGCTGCAAACCTCAAACCCATTGGTATTAGGCATTACCAGATCAGTAATAATGAGTTGTGGATAGATTTTTTCGGCCTTAATAATACCTTCCATTCCATCGCTGGCCATGTATACATTGTATTTTTCAGACAGTCGCCGTTCCAGATAATTCCGAAGATCAGGATCATCATCAATCAGTAAGATACTGGTGGCTTTTCTGGCATTTTTCAGCGTATGATCGGGTTCTTCAGCTTCTAACAGGATATCGTCTATCTCTGAGATGGTATAATCGTATACGCTTGACTGTATATCGCCGGAGCCAGTTTCTTTTTTGAGTGGGAGCATCATGGTAAAAGAAACTTTATTGGTTTTATTCACCATCCAGATTTTCCCTTCAATGGCATCCACAAGCTCCTTAACAATGGCAAGGCCTAGCCCTGAACTTTCTTCAAAAGTTGGCCGGTAAGACGACAAGCGGTTAAAAGAGGTAAACAAGGTAGCAATCTGCGCTTCGGAAAACCCAATACTGGTGTTCAATACCTCCACAGAAATATATTCCCGGTCCTGATGATCTGGCATAACATCCACACGCAGTTTTTCCTCCATTGTAGATTGATAAATACGTACACCAACATAACCTTTGTTCGAGGTATATTTTAAAGCGTTGGAGAAAAGATTGGTCAAAATCTTCTCAATAATATCATAATCAAAGGCAACATATAAATGATCTTCATGTGCCGTTATGTTGGTTTCAATCTCCTTTTTATTCGCATAAAGTTCAAAAAGGCCAAAAACGTCGTGTACGAAGCTGATAAAATCTCCAACCTGAGGATTTAACGTTATTTTCTGGCTTTCGATTTCCCTGAAGCGCAACAATTGGCTGATTGTACGTTGGATACGGGCAACATTTTTCTCAATTAACTGCATATTACCATTGGCATGGTCGTTTTTCTGCACCGTTTCTTTTAATTGTTTAAGGGGTTCGAGTACCAGGGTAAGGGGTGTCTTCAGATCATGTGAAATGTTAGTGAAAAAATCTGTCCTCGCCTGGTTTAAATCCCGCATATTCTGTTCTTTCATCGCTTCTAAAGCCAGCCGTTCCTTAAAAACCTTTTTATTGGTAAAGTAACGCATAATGAAAAACAGGAGCCCCAGTACAATTAAAGTATAGATGGAGTAAGCCCACCATGACAGGAAAAACGGCGGATTTACATGAAAATAAAGTTTCGAAACCTCGCTGCCCCAAAGCCCATCATTATTAGAGGCCTTTATTTCAAAAGTATAATCGCCACTAGGCAAATTAAAAAACTGTACAGCGTGCTGACTGGTATTGATCTTGAGCCACTTATCGCTAAGGCCGACCATGCGATAAGAAAATTGATTTTTATCGGCCGATAGATAGCTGTTTGAGGAAAACCGGATTTCGATGTTTGACTGATTACTGGAGAGTGAAATCCTGCCGTTCTCCTGATTGCTTAAAGTAGAAATATCTTTTACCAATGGTGAATCTTTGGAAATGTTGCTTACCTGTTGGTTGTTGATGAGCAAGCCAGTAAAAAATACCTTTGGCTTTTGCAGGTTTTTGTTCAGGTATTGCGGATCAAAGAGTAAAAAGCCATTTGTTCCTCCAAACAACATCTCTCCGTTTTTAGTTTTATAGGCCGATCTTAGATAAAAAGAGCCGCAACTATTTGCCTTATAAAACCTGGCTTTTTCAAATTTTTGGTTTTTTTGATCGAAAAAATACAGTCCTTCATTGGTGCTGAACCAAATATTTCCAGAAGCATCATCTTCAAGAATACCGAAAACAATCTTTGGAGGGAAACCGTTTGCACCATTGAAATTAAGGTATCGGCCATCTCTTTTTAAAATGTTAACTCCTCTTCCGGAAGTGCCGAGCCAAAGATCGCCATTTGAAGCTTCATAATAACTACAGAGGTGATTAACCGCATACGGGCCATTTTTGATGACATAATGCCGCAGCACTTTTAGGGTTTGGGGATCTGCAATATACAAACCCTGATGGCTAACTACCCGTAAATGCTGTTGCTGATCAAGCGAAATGGCCTCAATTTCTACATCCAGAGGTTGACCATTTAAAGCAATAAGTTTCACAATTTCAGTTGCTGACGCTGGCTGGTTTTTTTTCCGGTGAAAGAAGGTTTTATCAGGATCTGTCATCCACCAGGTACCTTCGGCATCGCGTACAAAATCATATACCGTTAAGGGCAGTTTGCTTTCTGGCGAGCGTATGTTCAGGTTGCTAAAGCGCCCGGTAGCCATTTCATAGGCAGAAATGCCACCATTAAAAGAAGATATGAACAGGTGTTTTCGCTCAGGATCAAATTTTAAGCGCTTTACCATGTTGGAACTGATGGAGTTGGCTTCGCCTTTGGTGAAATGGCGGAAAGTATCTTCTTTTCTGTTCCAATAGTTAAGCCCGCCACCCTCGGTTGCAATCCAAACATTGCCCAGATCGTCTTCCTGAAAACCGCTTACTACCGGATGATTAAGTCCCCCAGGGCTCGGTGTAAAATAGCGCACGTATGCATCGTAGAGTGAACAATAAGCAATTTTACCACCATAAGTTCCGATCCAGGCACCCTGATCTGGATCGCCGTAAATGGTCCAGATCGAATTATTTGGCAGGGAAAAAGCATCGTTCAGGTTCATTTTGAGCAGTTTGCTTGTTTCTGTTCTCGGATCGTAAAACAAGAGTCCCGACTGTGTAGCTATCCACATCATTCCAACCTGATCGATGAAAATCTTTTTAGCCATAGTTGCCTGGTTCCCTCCGGCCACTATTGGAATATTTTTTTTAACTGTTCCCTTCGCATCGGTAATGAATATACCACCGCGTTGTGTAAGGAAATAGTAATCGCCCTGATAGGCCACTGCATCGTTAACTACATAAGAGGTTTTGCCCAAATCGGCAAAAATGTTAAAGCGCGATGTTTTGGTATCAAACCTATATAGTAAATTTTCCTGCGAGAGATAAATATTACCCTTCAAACTAATTACGCTATTGAAATATTTGCTGGTAGGCAGTTTAATTTTTTTGACAGCCTTGTTTTGCTGGTTATACTTTAACAGGCTATCGCCCGAAAGCATATAGACACTACCATCATCATGCAGACAGATTGAGCGGATTTTCCCTGGAAGAATTAAATCAAAATTAAACTGCTCGTAATTAAATCTTAACAGGCCATGGTTGGTTGCCAAAAACAATCCGCCCTTTTTATCGGTTACAAGCGAGCCATAAGCCCACTTTACCTTTGGATTACTCAATGAGGCCAGTTCGTTTAACTGATAAAAACTGTTCCCATCATACATAAAAACAGCATCAGGGCCGGTATACCAGATTCGCCCCAGACTGTCCTTAGTGATGCTTTGAATGCCTCCGTAATAGAATGTTTCGGGCATCACGTGAAAACGATATCTGGAAATATCAATCGCAAATGCACTTTTTAGAAGAAATGCACTGAAACAAAATAGCAAACAAATGATTTTCCGGATATCCATAAGGTAAGGAGAAGCAGGTAAAGTATTGGATTTTGAAATTACCACTAAAATTTTTATCTATAAATTTATTTCGATTTCTATTCTCTTTTATATTGACGATGTTACACGCTGCAGAGGTAAATCACTTATAAAACGGTGTGCAATAATTTCTAATCCTGGCAGTACACCTGCCTCATTTTCATATTTCTGCACCATTAAAATGCGCTGTTGTTCTGAAAAAGCAAGGACGTTTTCAACCACCGTTTTGAATGGCTGCGCATTGGCCAGATTGCCAAAGAGTAGTCCTGTAAAAAGAAGTATTAAAATATACCTACTCATAAATGTCTAATTAATGTTTTTGTAATAATCTGCGATGATATACCAGGCTTTTTTGCGGAATCCCTGGTCTGAAACAAGGCCCTTTCTATTCCAGCCATCCTGGTAAGTGGGGTGGAAACGGAAAGGTGATCGGAAATCGAATAATACCCAGGGAGAAATTCCTCGCAGGTTTGGAATATGTTTAAACATCTCCAGGTTGTCTTTATACAGCTGAGCCTGATAATCTTCGCTCCATGAACTTGCTGTATCGGCGTCTCCTGTTTTTCCATACAAGGCTTCTGCGCCAAATTCGGAGATAATTAAAGGCTGATTTCTGGCTACATCCCAAATGGCCTTATCAGGTGTAACCGGCCAGGGATGATACCAACCCATATATTTATTAATGGCCACCACATCTAATTCCTTAATGAAAGGGTCGTCCATAACAAAACATTGCCTGTTGCGATCAAACTTCACCAAATCGAATGCGGCTGTGATTAATCGGGTACTATCAATCTCCTTCGTACATTTGATCAGGTATTTCAAGAATTCATTTCTAGCTTTTGAGGGCTGTGTTTCATTTGCCATACCCCAAAATGAGAGCGCACACCGGTTTTTATCCCGCATCACCATTTCCTTTATCATGGTTCCAGCCTTTTTTCTGGTTTCCTGATTTTCAAAATCAATTCCCTGCCAGATTGGTGTTTCTTCCCACAGCAAAAATCCCATTTTTTCGGCCGCACGCACCGTATATTCATTTTGCGGATAATGCGCCAAACGGATCATGTTACAGCCCAATGCTTTCGCTTCAGACAAAAGCATCACGGCATCGGCCTCAGAAAAAGCTCGGCCTTTTCGCTGTGGAATCTCTTCGTGAAAACTGATGGATTTTAAAAAAACCGGCTTATCATTGAGGTAAATCCCGGTTCCTTTTACAGCGAGGTTTCTAAAACCGATCATTTCATTTATCATATCTTCGGCAGTAGATATGCGTACATTATAAAGCTTTGGTGATTCAGGCGACCAGCGCTGCAGCTGTTTTACATTACTGATTGAAGCTCTGGCTATTCCCCGTTGATCTGTAACCAGCTTTTGTTTTATTTTCAACTCAGGGAGTTCGACAGTTACCGCTACATTTACCTGGCTACCAGCAATTTTAACCACAGCATTGATTTGATTGTTGCGATGTTTATCCAGCTGAATAAAATAATCATGAATATAAACTTTGGGCGTTGATACCAACATCACATCGCGCGTGATGCCTCCATAATTCCACCAATCGAACGATTTTGCAGGAATGGCATCAGTTGTCCGGGTATTATTTACCTCCAGGACTAAAAAGTTATCTGTTTTCTTGACCAAGTCCGTTACCTCAACCTGAAAAGGCGTAAAACCACCTTCATGCTCAGCAATTTCTTTTCCATTGAGGTATACCTTGCAGCGATAACTTACTGCTGCGAAATAGATAAATAAGCGGCCGATATGGTCTTTGGGTACATCAAAATGTTTTGCATACCAAACGGTACCTTCATAGTATTTCAGTTCCGGCAACTGGCTGTTCCAATCAGATGGTACATTTAGCTTTAAGCCAGCATCAAAGGAATATTCATAAAAATCTGTTTTACCTACAGGTTTTTTGTTCAGGTAAATTTTGTTCTTCCTCCCCTGATCGTATTGATCTATAATGGCATCCCATTTCCCATTAAGAGATTGCGTTTTTCTTCCATGTACATTAACCAGAATCTCTTGTGCAAAAGTGTTCGACAGCAAGCAACACAGCAGTATCAGTAAAGAAAAAATGGTTTTGGTTAGCTTCATAAAATTATTGGTTTACTTTTTAATGATTTTCATTGCGAAGCCACCACCCTGTGCCATGGTAATGGATAGTTTGCGATTGACAGGAATACTGATCCGGTCTTTTCTGTAATCGGATGCGATTTTATTGGCGTTTACACCATCCTGATAAATTTCTGCAACATAATCTCCTGTACCGAGGAAGCCGAGATCCAGTTCCAGCTTGCGGGTATCCCAGTTGGTTAACGATCCCAAATACCAGGTATCGCCCTTTTTGCGTGCGGTAGTAATATACTGTCCAATCTCGCCGTTAAGCACAATTGTGTTGTCCCATACTGTAGGGATCGCGCTGATGAAATCAGTACATTCCTGCTCCCTTTCATAATTATCGGGGCGATCACAAAGCATATTCAAAGGCGATTCGAATACCACATATTCGGCCAGCTGCCTACAGCGGGTTCCCTGGCTCATCGGTTCATCATTTATTCCCCTGTGGCTACGTTTGGTTGCATTGCGCATGGCTCCCTGGGTATAATCAACGGGTCCTGCAACCATCCTGATAAAGGGCATGGTAACATCATAGGTAACCATATCCATTTCAGGCCCTGTCCATTTCATTTGCTCAAGGCCGTTAACCGCTTCGTAATTGATTACATTAGGAAAAGTACGGTTCAGGCCTGTTGGTTTATAGGTTCCGTGAAAATCAACAAGCAGTTTATATTTAGCAGCTATCTCTGCCGCACGGTAATGAAAATCGACCATTTCCTGGTCATCACGATCCATAAAATCGATCTTGAAACCTTTTATCCCCAGTTGCGAATAATGTTTACACACCTTTTCCAGGTCTCGCTCAAAAGCGTAGTATCCAGCCCAAAGAATCAGGTCTACATTTTTAGATTTCCCATAGGCAACAAGCTCCTTCAGGTTAATTTCGGGTACGACCTCGAATAAACTAGCTTTCAGATTTACCGCCCAGCCTTCGTCGAGAATAACATATTCAATTCCGTTTTTTGATGCAAAATCGATATAAGCTTTATAGGTTTGATTATTTACCCCTGTAACAAAGTCCACTTTGCTTAATCCCCAGTTGTTCCACCATTCCCAGGCAACTTTTCCTGGTTTTATCCATGAAACATCTTTTAACCTGCTTGGTTCAGCCAATTTATAAACCATATCATTGTCGGCCAATGCTTTATCAGTTGTGGTTACAATGGCAATACGCCAGGGAAATTTTGTTTGGGCCTTGCTTTTAGCCAGAAAAGGCTGGCGGGAGGTTACCATCTGTTGCAGCTGGTTATGTCCGCCTTGCTTTGTATACTTCGGATAAGCTGCAAAATTTGCTTCTAGCGCTGTCTTGCCATCGGGATTATAGAGATACATACCAGGATAGCTTTGCAGATCTGCTTCCGCTAAACATACTTTCTTCCCACCATCAAGTTCTACCACCATCGGCGAGAAAGCAAGTTTATTGCTGTTCATTTCACTTAGAAGACTGTAGTCATATGTGTTTTCAAATGAGTTGAAATATTGTCCTTCGAGCGTCTTCTCCTTAGTTTTCACATATGGAATGTAGGCTTTGTAATCTTTAGGAAATTGGAACGATGCCAGCTCTTCATTTACAATGAAGTCCTTTTTTCCGCTGGATACAAAACGATAGGCCATTCCCTCGTTATAAACACGGAAAATCAGTTTGAAATCTTGTTTAAAATCAAGTGTTAATTCAGAATATTCGTCATTTATCTGGCTTCTTTTGTAAAAGTGCGCGTCAATTTTTTCTTTAACAAGCGTGGTTTTGGCCTGCTTCAATTGGGATTTTATCCCAAAGGCGTTTCCATTACCCAATTTCATAGCGATGGCGTCAGCACTTAGTATCAATTTACCATCGTGAAGCAGCTGATAGCCAATACTATCAGTAAGGAGGACAGCCACCTGCAACCGCCCATCGGGCGAACTAACACCAAGCCTCTTCTGGGCGATTACGGGGATAGTTAGGAACATTAAAAGGAATAGGTGTAATATTTTTTGTTTCATCAGTTATACCTGTTATTTAATTATTGATTTCTACTGACCGGGCAATGGTTTAATGATGCTTAAATTTCCTTCAGTCAGGATTCCGGTATTTCTATGCTGTTTGAGGTATTGGAGAATTTCCAACAGTATGCGAAAATGTTCGCCTATCGATCTCATAATAATTTCTAGCTATTGTATTTGGTGACTCCAAAACTAGCTACTATTCCCTACTGGAAGGGTTCGGTTTTGTACGGAAATGGTTCAGTTTTGTACAGAAACCATGATTATCCGCAGGCCACAATTAATTTGGGATATAGAACCGTAATGATGATATTACAAAGTTGCAGATAGCAGTATTGCCAAACTTGTATTGGATCACTATTGTGTCTTCATCCGGCTTAAACCTAAATGATATAGCAAAAAAAGGCACCAACATACAATACTGGTACCTTTAGAAAACGTTTTAAGTTGTTTACTGTTTATAGTATTTGTTTACGAGATTATCCAAATATCCTTTTTTTACTGCTGCCTGCGCAACATACCTGAATATGGGTTCTGCAATTTTCTGGACCCCAGGCATTCTTGAATTGCTCAGAGAAACGAAAACAGCCAGATCCTTAAATTTCCGGGGTGTCCCTGCTACACTTGCCAATCCATCATTCGAAAGTCCTTTTAATATGAAAAGCGCTTTTTCAAAATTTTCATTGCCCGGATTAATAGTTACTTTAATGATACACTCCTCTTCAGAAACATTGTGGTAATAGTGTTTTTCATTGGGCTTAATGGTGGCTACCTCTCCCTGTCTTAACTGTAATACGGCTTTCCCTTTACCTACTTCTAAGCTACCTTTTATGATTTCAAATGTTTCGGAAAACAGGGTATGATAATGCCAGGGCGTTTTTTCGCCCGGAAGGATGTTCAGCTCCATTACACTTGCATTGCAGGTTTCCACAGTGCTGATCAGCTTAATAAATCCGCTTGTGCTCGCTACTTTTGTTCTGGGTTTCTTAAACAATAGGATGGCACCAAATATAGCGCAAACTATCATTGCAGCTATATGCGGTATTGCCGCCGCTATAGTATTGTAATCTTTGCTCAGTACAATAAGCATATCTGCAATAGGAATAATTGTGCCTGCCAGAAGTGTTATACCTAGCGCTTTTGTTTGCCCGGTTAGAACGAGGAAACAGATTACAATACCCGAAAACAGGTCACGGATACCCTTGATGTAATGGAAAGAATAGTCTCCCTGTTCGTTAAAGTGTAAGCCATATCCAGCTTCGGCTATTTCTGGAGAAAGAAGAAATCTGGCTCCTAAAAAAATCATTCCTAACCCGGTTAGAAAAGTGATTGTGATTGCAATTTTTTGTATCATGATTTTTGATTTAAATGATGATACAAAATTCTTCAATCTACCCTTCCGGTTCATGCACCTGGGTTAACTAATCACTTTTGATTAAAAATTCTTTTACGGATACGGCTCAGTGACTGAGGCTTTACACCCACATACGATGCGATGTGGTATTGAGAAATCCTTTGCTGTAAGTCTGGATGTTTTTTAATGAATTCCTCATACCGAAGTTCTGGTGTACCGGTATACAATGAACTAAGCCCTTTTAATGTTTTAATAAAAACCGCTTCTATAACAATCCTGCCGAACCGCTCTCCCTGTCTTACTGATCTGTAAAATAGCTGGAGGTCTTCATAAGAGATCTGGAAAATTTCGGAATCTTCTAGTGCCTGGATATTTTTTACTGAAGGTGCTTTAGGCAAAAAGCTCTCATAATTACCAATGAATTCATTTTCCTTTGCAAATTCATACGTTTTATCCTCTCCGTCGTGGTTGATATAATAGCGCATCACTCCTTTCACCAGAAAGCCAATGTGTTTTGAGACCTGACCTTCAGCCAAAAAGAAATCACCTTTTTTTAATGATTTTGGTTTAAAGAGTTTTTGTATGCTATATGTTTCCTCCGAATCTAAATCAATAATAGATTGTATAAATAAAATTAATTCTTCCATATAAATGGTATTTGTTGAAATTTACCATGCTTTAATATACCTGTATCAGCTCACTATTGAATTTTAAGGCTTTTAGCAGGCTTCAATAAAAACAATTTAAACACCCGGCCCTGATGTAAAATAAGGCTGCAAAACTATTCCGCTACAAGTTTAAGTCCAATCAGGGATATCACCAACATACTCAGGAAAAAGAGACGCCAGAAAGTAGCTGGCTCTTTAAACACAAGTATGCCAACCACTACTGTACCTACAGCGCCAATACCTGTCCAAACAGCATAGGCAGTTCCAATAGGCATAGTCTGTGTAACTTTCATTAATAAAAGCATACTAAGAGACATGGTTATAAAAAAACCAAGGTACCATAAATAAACAGCGCTTCCGGTCGCTTCTCTTGCCTTACCGAGACATGATGCAAAAGCGACTTCACATAGGCCGGCTATTGCTAATAAAATCCAATTCATAGTTAAATTATTTGCCTGTTAAGGTATTAATAACAAATTTACTGTCTGCCTTATCCTTTTACCAGGTCATCGATATACTGCTGTAGCGTAATTTTTCCCTTTACAGCGTTCTTCGGCACCTTGATATCATTAGCTGCTATTTCGGTCATAGCCGCGTAAGACACAGCGGCCTCATCAGAAAATCCCATTGATTTAAAAGCATCTGTCCATTTCTGCTTCGGAATTACCTTTACACTTATCTTTTTGCCCAGTGCACTTGAAAATCCGTCTGCCACATCCTGTGGTGAATAGCGTTCCGGGCCAACTATGGCGTTCAACTCCGGTCCGTTCTTGGCTGTCATAAACTTTGCCGCCAATTCCCCGATGTCGTGAGGCGCAACCATCGGTATCTTAAGCGCTTTTGGAAAGAACGATATAAGTTCGCCGGTTTCTTTTATGATCGGTAACGATGACGCCCAGTTGCTCATGTAATAAGCGGATCTGATGATCTGATAAGGGTATCCAAGGGCCCCTATCCCTTGCTCCAGCGCATATAATGTATTGAGATCACCAATCCTGCTGCCAGGCTGTGCCCCTAGTGTCGAGGCAACAACTATCTTTTCTGCCTGCGTTCCTTTTAAGGCCTCCACTAAGGAAGTGACCGTTTTTCTTTCCTGAAGGTCAGTGTCCGTCAACGGGTCAGCAGGTGGATTCAATACAAAAATGTTTTTTCCTTTCTTAAAGATCCCGTTCAAACCTTCGGTGTCATAAATATCTGCAACTGCAAATTTTGCTCCTTTAGCTTGCCAATCAGCTGCAGACTTCGAGCTTCGAGAAATAATGGTTACCGCCTCGCCGCTTTTAAGCAAGGCATTAGCTAAGGCAGATCCGATCTGCCCTGTTCCTCCAGATATGATATTCATAATGCTATAGGTTAAATTCGTAATAGATCAAAACTACAAGCTACTGTGACAACCCTCTGTCATAGGTGCTTTCAACTTTGGATTTTTTATTAACCGGTGTGTGCTTAGATAAATTAAGAAGCTGAAATAACCTTACGGTTCAGGAAACAAAAAAAAGCTGCAGGGCTAGGGATTTCTGCTTTCTTCTGCCAGTCCGTTGAGGTATTGGGAGATCGTCATTTTATGCGGCTCAAATCTTTCGGCAAGGATATGAAAGGACTGGAACCGGTCAACCCTAAAAAAACGGTAATCCTTGCGCAACCGGCAAAAGGCAAGTAGCAACCACTTGTTTGCTGCATAAAACAAAGCAAAAGGTTCAACCACACGCTCGGTAATTTCGTTTTCTTTTAAAGCGCAATATTGGATTTTAATGAGCTTATAATCTGTTAGTGCCTGTTGCAACTCTGTTAAGTGACTACTCGATGGCTTCTCGTCGTTATTAACATACACTTTTACACGTTCAGAAAGTAGGTTCATTTTCTCTTTTTCCGCATAACGCAGCACAGCTTTTACCTTGTCTGTTGCATTGCGGTAATTTCTAACCAGTGAAGCATCGTTATTACCGGCAACAAGTTTTTCAGCGGTGATAACAGCGGCTGCTTCGCTTTCTGTAAACAACAATGGGGATATTTTATAGCCCTCTACCAACGAAAATCCTTTTCCTTCTTCCGTAAAAACCGGAACACCAGCCTCTTCCAATAGCTTGATGTCTCTATAGACAGTTCTTGTGCTAACTTTAAACCGGGTTGCAAGATGAGTTGCGTTTACAATTCGCTTAGTCTGCAAAACGGTAAGCAAGGCAATGAGCCTGCGTAAACGGGTAGCACTGCCAGATTGGTATTGGTTATTTGATGACATACGGACAAGACATAAATTAAATATCTACATTTATTGGCTATTTTACTATATCGCGTTCTATTTGGCATCCTTCAACTCCTTTTGCAGTTTCCTGATCAGTTTCTGATCTTCCGGAAGAACTGAGGAGACCTGTTTGCATGCTATTACCCCATGCTTCCATTTACTCAGAAGGCTCTGGCCGATGCCCAGCTCATCAGCAATCTCTTTTATAGCCTCCGGCTATTGGATAAATCTATAGCCGTTTTCCTAAAGGAATCATCAAACACTTGTTAGCTCATCTATTCAAATTTAAAAGTTTCTGTTCAAATCTGACAAATAAATCCCTCTGGTCAAATGTAGCAAGTCAAATCCTCTTGATGTGGGAGGACAACAAAACCTCAGTCTTTCAACATATGTGTCAGAAAAAAAATCATATGAAGTATCTGCTAACATTTGATTTATTTAAAATTGATTAATTAAATCACTAACCAAATCTACTTATGAGAAACAAAATTTCACATGTGCTCATTGCAGCACTATTATTTGCTGGCTGTTCAAAAAATGAAATCAACAAGACAGAACCGTTAATTCTGCAAAAAAACATCACAGCGCTCAGATCAGACTCCGTTAAGGGAAGCATAACAGCTCTCGCTGTACAAGGTACCGCCGAAATTAACGCTTCTACTGTACAACAGTCTATAAAAGGGTTCGGTGGAGCCAATATTGTGGCATGGACGGGGGACTTAACAAGTACTCAAAGAAGTACGGCATTTTCACCGACAAACGGCATAGGTTTAAGCATAGTCCGCGTACGTGTTCCAAATTCCTCCACAGAGTTTTCTGCTGAAAAAGCAACTATCGACGCATGCAAGTCATATGGAGGCTCAGCCATTGCCTCAGCATGGTCGGCACCCGCATCGATGAAGACCAATGGAAGTGTAGTAGGCGGCAAAATCAAAACAGCTTCTTATTCTGCCTATGCCGCACATTTAAGTGCATTCAATAGTGCAGTTGGCGGCCTCGCCGCCATTAGTCCCACGAATGAGCCGGATTATCAGGTCAATTACGAATCTATGGAGCTTACGGCTCCGGAAGTAGCCGACTTTGTTGCTGCACAGGGCAGCAATTGCGGCGCACCGATTATGGCACCTGAACCGTTCCAAATGAACCAGACTTATATTAATACCTATCTCAGCAATGCAACTGCAAAATCAAAAACCAGTTTTGTATGCGGCCACATTTATGGTAAAACACCTTATAACCTGGGGAATATTGGCAAACCAGTATGGATGACCGAACATTATACCAATTCTAGCATAAGTGGGGAAGATTGGCCAAATGCAATGACAGCAGCTAAAGAGATCCATGATTGCATGAATGCAGGATGGAGTGCATATGTATGGTGGTACATCAGAAGAAGTTACGGACCAATCAGCGAAAGCGGCAATATTCAAAAATTAGGTTACATCATGGCACATTACGCCAGATATGTCCGCCCGGGATATACCAAAATCAGTTGTACTTCAAATCCAAGTACTGGTGTTTATGTTACCGCATACAAAAGCGGAACAAAATTAGTACTTGTTATCATAAACCAAAATACAGCTGTTACTTATCAGCCCTTTAGCTATACCGGGATTTCGGTTAACGGATTCAACCGCTATTTTACAACAAGTACAACAAATCTTGGTTCAAACAGCTTCGCGGTTTCGGGCGGAAGCTTTGGCATTAACCTTTCTGCATCAAGTATTACAACACTTGTATCTTATTAAAATTGCATTTCCCTGGCCAAATGGTCAGGGAAATTCCCAGTCGTTTATTAAATCAGGTCAAGATATTCTGCAAGGAGTGGGAACAAACAAAAATCAGTTTTTGGAAACCCTTATAACCTTACTCGCAACCTCAAGCAGATAACTTTTAAAATCATCTGAAACAGATGCGGGTTTAAATCCTATTTTTTTCGGAGAATCTTTAAAAAGTATCCCGTACCAAATCAAACCGCCTAAGTATTTCCCTGCATCATTCGCATGGTTTGGATCAAAGGCCAATTCTTGTTTGTTCCAAAAATAGCCCACATTGATAGAATGAGTTTGATCAGGTAAATTGGATGCAACAGGATGTTCGAAATCGAAAGCTGTATCCTTTTTATAGCCATATTTTTTATTGGTCGCCACTTCTTCAAACGCATCGCCAACAGGTAAAACCCTGGCATTAAACTGTTTTGCTAGTTTGCGGTATGCTTCACGAGATTTTTGCCACATCTCCAACTGGCTTTTAGCCAATTGCGCTGGCCCAACTCTCCCAAATTTCTTCGCATCAGCACGGTAAGCCCAGGTTTGGTGAATCACGATTTCTGCATTTGGTTGAAGCTTTTTAATATAGTCTACAAGCTTTTTCGCATATGGATTGTAGCTTGATGAATCGCTGGAAAGGTATGAATATTGCTGAATGGTCACTACATCCCAAATACCTTGCGACAATAACATTTTCAACGATTTACCTCCGTATGGCTTTCCTTTAACATCAGTTGAATCCTTTTCAAATTTTTCTACATAACCCCAATGTTGCTCCAAAGAATGACCGCCTAGTTCTGCCCTACCAATAATTAAATTTTTACCCATTTCTTTGGCCATTTGAGGCAGAAAAGTGGTTGCATTTTGCGAAAAACTATTTCCAATTACAAATAAGTGTAGTGTATTGTTATTGGTTTGGCTGAAAGCATTAAGACTAAAAACAAGCAAAAAAATGAATAATCTGCTGCCTTTGTACTTTAAAAAGAATCGTATCATATTTATAAATTTTTGTTTTTACCTCGCCTTTGGATGGGCTTTCATGTATTTATAGGGTTCTACTCCTAATCGTAAAAAAGCACACACTCCAAAAACTTTTGTACTGTTTACATTAAACAACTAACTTTTTACTGGCTACCCGCCATATTAACCCTGCCGATATCAGAATTAGGCCACCAACAGCCATTACGGTTATTGAAAAATCCTTTGCGATATACCCAAGTATTCCGATGCCTATCCCCACAATACCCATTGAAAGTGCAATAACACCTATCCCGAATTTATTTTGTTTTGCAGCCTCAATATGGAGGGCCGGATCTACAACCCGGACCGCGGTAAGCTCTTTTTCCTGCTCCATTTCTTCTACCTTAATGGAAATACGCCCCTTCGCTGTATAATATATTTCAAAAAACAAAAGAACCGCTATGGGAATACCCATCCCCATGCAGGTTTCCATGGTACGGTCGAGCTTTAAACCCCATATACCGGGCATAATCACCTTAAAAAACAGGTTGATCAGCAATGATGCCACGGTGGCGGTAACGACTGAAAATCCGCTTTGACGTTTAGAAAAAAGTGTCCAGATGATTGGTGCAAACAATGCTCCCCCTGCAATAGAGGCAGTACTTAAAACCACTTCAACAATTCCTCCGGCGCTTGGAATCCAAATGGCTACAACAATTGTTAATACCCCAAAAACCAGGGTAAAGAATCGGGCCATCCAGATCACTTCTTTTTCTGAAGCTTTCGGCCTGAGCAGGTTTTTATAAATATCCTGCGCAAAAACAGTCGAGGCCATATTAATCGTTGTATTGGCTTTACTGGATGTAGCAGAAACCATTCCGGCAAGCACAAGCCCGATCAAACCTGCCGGCATTACTTTTTGGATCAACATCATGTATGCATCTTCACTTTCCAGTCCCTGGAGATTTGGATTGATCACCCTGTAGATCATCGGTGGGATCATCCAGATAAAAGGACTTACAAAATACAATATGGTAAATATACCTGCTACCTTTTTTGAGTTTTTCTGGTTAGACACACTGGTATAACGTTGCACGTACGACCAGTTTCCACCGATATAAAAGGTCTGATAAACAATAAAAGCAAGCATAAACCCAAAGGTATAGTCCTGGTTAAAAGGCTCAAAAAAATGTGGTGGGGCTTTTGCCACAAGGTTTGCCGGTCCGCCGATCTGGGAAAAAGCAATAGGGATCACAATCAGTACCGCTGCTGTAAGTATTACAAACTGAACTACGTCAGTCACTAAAACCGCCCATAATCCACCAGCAGCTGTATATACCACAATAATCAACCCGATTACAATAATGCAGGTTTCCAGTGAATAAGGAGTGGCTACATGCACCATCTTACCAACCGGATACAATACTGCAGCAGTAGTGAACAGGCTGAGCAGTAAGGTCATATAGGTATAAAACTGTTTTTCGGCCGCACCGAAACGTTTGCCAATGTATTCAGCCGCGGTTGCAACCCCTGTTTTTTTCCATCTTCCGGCAATAAAAAAGGTGACAATTAAGCCACTGATGGCCATTGTTAACTGTATTGCATTGGCAACCAGCCCATGTTTATAAGCGATAGATCCCCAAACCACAAAGGTTCCGGCCGAAAAATAGCTGATAAACAAGGATAAGCCATTGATCCACCAGGGTGTTTCTCCCCCGGCTTCGAAAAAAGCCTGTCCGCTTTTACTACCCACACGGGTAAATGTAAGTCCGATACCGAATATAAGTAAGGCAAAAACCGCCATTACCACAAAATCTAATTTTCCCATTTAATTTATCTGCTATTTAGTATTATTGATAACAACGCACGGAGAACAAAGCCGCAGGTACCTCGTCTGAAGGATGTTCCAAATATATCGTGAGACTCCTGGTATTTAAAGGCTCGGTTAACTCAATGATGTTCCTGGTTTGATAATTATCGGTTTTAGTAAAAACAACGGTTCCTTTATCATCTTTAATTACATAATTCCTTACGCAAAACGGCATCACATTTTCCGGATGCCCCATTAGGACAGACTCCATCGGATGATCAAAATCAGTATCAAACAACAACTCGATCCGTTTAACGGTCTTGATTTCTTTCCAACTGATGGTTAATGCCGGATTCTTATCCTTCCAGTCGGCCACCCATGCATTTGGCGCAGAAACGGGTCTATCTATACCATTGGTAACATTTGCAGCACCAAAAGCATTGATGCTATATTGATAGTTAAATGCAATATTGTGCCCTTCAGGCCTGCGCTTGGGGCACCAGAATTCAAACTCATCAACCCCGATATCCTCTGGTGGACTTTGTTTTCCATAATTGGATACCTCCTTATTAATGGCGTTGAACACGGATAATAGCCCTGTAACCCGTTTCGTTGAGAAATGCAGTTTAACATCAGGATTCTTCATAAAGGTAAGAAACGCATAACTTTCCTCAGGCATTACCGCATCAAAACTGATCTTCAGGCAATTGCGACCGACATTTATTGGCAGTGAAACTTTATCTATGGTTAGATCTGGCGTATGGTTGCTCTTTTTACTGCTGATCCTAAGTTCTACTTCCAGCTCCGTTGCCGCGTCTCCTTCTGCATGTACAACAAAGGTCCCGATTGCACCTGCTTTTAAGGGGATCATCTGTGCAACAGAAAACTCGAGTGGTTTAAACAGTTCACTTTCAGGAAGACCTGTCAGCAACAGCTCGGAGGATGCAGTAACCTGCGCACTGCGTACAAGATCGAGCGTATCATTGAGTACAAGATCCGGAATGTGATGCCCACTGCGCAGCAGCTCGGTCTGAAGTTCAGGTATAAATCCTTTATGGTAAATCTGCGCTGGCAACAGAGTTTTGTCTTTACAGATCTTCGCCGCCATGGCAACCGCCTGTGCAGCATGTGCCGCAGTGGCCATAACCCTTGTAGAGCCAAAGGCAACGTGTGTTGCACTGATAATCCTTCCTGCCAGAAATAGATTTTTGATGTTGCGACTGTATAAAGAGCGGTAGGGAATCTGATAAATACCCTTGCTATGCCATTGATTGCAACCGGGTTTCTCGCTGAACACCCCATCTGCCGGATGAAGATCTATGCTCCAGCCACCGAATGCAACAGCGTCATCATGCAGCTGCTGATTAACGATATCCTGTTGTTTGATGATGTATTCGCCTTCGAAACGGCGGCTCTCTCTTTTGCCCGGTATGGTACCTACCCATTCTAGCGTCAGGTTTTCGGCTTCGGGAAAATTGCCTGAGTTTTTTACATAATTCCAAGCACCATAGGCTACTTTCCAGAGTTCCCATTTTATTTTTTCTGTATCGTGTACCGTATCCAGTCTCCCCCCATACTCCAGCCACCAAAGTTTACACCCGTATTCTCTGGTATTAAAATTTCTAAACCTGGGCACTTTTGTAATATCATCCAGTGCATAGGAAGGGGCTACAAACTTTACAGGCTTGCCGGTATCCTTACTGTAAAAATACAGGCTATGGCCAAGCAGTTCCCCATATTCTTTTGTAGGCGCAAACTTTTCTCCAAATTCTTCTTTGGCCTCTGCTCCCATTCTAAATGCCGCACCCGCCAAAAAAGCAACAATGCCATCTCCTGATGCATCGCAAAAAAGTGGTGCGTGTATCATATATTCGGTAGAATTCTGACTGCAAAAGGCCTTTACGGCGCTCAATTCATCTGCAGCTGATTTCTCTACATCATATACGCCGGTATTCAGCAATAAGGTAATATTAGGTTCTGAAACAACCTTATCAAGCAAAACCGTATCAAAAATCAACGGATTTCCTTCGGGGTTCCTGTACATATTTTCTACCATCAGTTCATCCACAACACCACCTTCTCTGGCCCAGCGGTTATTATTTCCCATATGTGATGTAGCGCCCAGCATCCATAACCTTACCTCACTGCTCGCATTTCCGCCAAGCACGGGTCTGTCCTGAACCAGTACAACCTTTAACCCTTGCCTTGCAGCGGTAATTGCGGCACAGGTTCCTGATACCCCGCCTCCTATAATGGCAATATCTGCCGCGAGTTCGTTAGATCGCAGCTGCCTCTTTTCGCCTCCTTGATTTGTGATCATAAAAATATTCTGTCTTATTTCTTTCTGTTATACTTTACACTTATAAAAGACTGCATCAAATTTTATAAATGCCCTAAAACCACTACCAATGGGCCTGACGTCGAATTTTTCAAAATACCAGGCCGTTCCGGTATAAAAGAAATATCGTTTGTCGACAGAAAAAGAGTGTGGTACGGTAACCTTATCCAGTTTATTATCGGGGAAAGCCGGAGCTGCCCAGCCTTCATCTGCCCCTATCTTTAAAGGATCAAGGGCAAAAGACCAGGCACCGGAGAGCGACTGTATATTCGACTGGCCAAATGCAGCCATTGAAAATACAATCAATATGATAGAGAGGATATGTTTTTTCATAATCAGAATTAATTACCTGAGGGACTGATTTCCATCACCAGTCCGGCATTGGGGCCAATTACTGTTTTTTTAACATCAGTTGCATCAATTGTTGACGTTGTTCTCAAAAAACTGCCATTGGGTCCATCGTTTATCGCGATAACCTTATATTTTTTCTTCGTCTTTAAAAAATCTGCATTGAAAGAAATTTCTTTATTTTCCGTTGAACCATTAATTGCAGCGATATACCATGTATCTCCTTTCCTTCTTGCGAAGGCCGCAATTTCGCCGATGGCACTGCATTTAAGTACAATTGTTTCATCCCAGGTAACAGGTAGTTTTTTCAGCAAGGGAATAACAGGCTTAAACTGGCTATCTGCCAATAATTTTACCGGATTCTCAGCCATACACTGGAAGGAGGAATTAAACAGATAGAACAATGCTAACTGGTGAGTATTGGTGGTATTGGCCTTGTTAGAGAACAAGCCGGGGGTATAATCACCATGGCCGAGTACCAGCCTGGTAAAAGGTAGCGCAGCATTGTGCCAGGCCGGTATGGGTTCTTTCATGATATTCAGTTCCATCCCACGGACCCCCTCCCTGGTCATTTCATTTGGATAGGTTTTACTTTCTCCTGTAGGCGCATGGCAGCCATGGAAGTTGACCATCAGTTTTCTTTCTGCACAGGCTTTTAAAAATCCGATTTCAAAATCAATCAGTTCTTTTGCCTCACTGTCCATAAAGTCTGTTTTTATACCAACAGCACCTGCATTGCGCACACTATCCAGAAAACTGTCTCTTTTTGAGGGGTCTCTAAGTGCTTTTGAGTTCTTCCATATCCATACGCCCACCTTTTTACCTGCTGCGAAACTGCATATTTCATTTAACTGCTTCCATTTGTCGGGCCATATCGTTTCCCATCCCTCATCCAATAAAGTATATTCAAAATTCAGTTCGCTGGCAGCTGTTATGAATTTCATTTCTTCCTCAGGCTGCATATAGTTTTTATCCCTGGTGATCCAGCTCCAGACTGATCTTCCAGGTTTTATATAGCTTTGGTAAGCATACAATTGCTTATCTGGTTCAGGATTCAGGTCATTGATCATCGTACTATTCACCAGCGTATTCAGGTCTGTGGCGTACAATAAAACCCTCCATGGCGTAATCAGGTTGCCCGTAACCTTAAACCCGTTCTTTTCTGTAAAATCAACCTGTAATACCCTATTCTTCAAAGCCTTGAAACGCATTCCACTATAATTATACAAGGCCGCTTCGGTAAGCATTGCGTATTTTTTACCCGGAAGTTCGAATAATAATGGTTTTCCCTGTACCGGCCCCTGGCTTGATATTATATCCAGGCTATCTGCCGTGGTATTTTGCCATAACCCTGCGTAACTTTTCAGCTTCCAGGCACTATTCCGCTCAAAAAACCATACCCTCGATTTTGGAAGCACAAAAGCTGTAAGCTCTTTGGTAACATATTGTGCTGTTTTACTATCGAAAATATACCGAAAGGCAGCCCCCTCATTTGAAAGCCGAAATTCGATGTTATATTTTCTTCCTGCTTCTTCTAACAACAATGTGTATATATGATACACTTTATTTCCCGTACTGGCTGTACGCTTTGCTAAAATAGAAAGGCTGTTAACACGGCTCCCGTATGCAATGCCGTCAATAACCAGCCCCATTGTGCCATTATTGACCAGTAACCGCTGACCAGCCTTTACGGTATAAAATAAACGTCCGTCACTTCGAGATATTTCAGCTGAAATATGACCAGCGGGACTGATCATTTTAATTTCAGTATTCAAAACCTCCCCCTTCACTGCAGATACAAGAAGAAGTAGATTGATAAATAATATCGCTTTTTTCAAATTTGATGTTTTTGACCTTTTTACAGGCGAGATTTATAAATGGTTAATTCAAATATAAGGTACAATAAAAGAACCTCGCAGCTTTCAAAAAAGTTATTGTTTTGGGAACGGTCCCAATATTTGGGAACATTCCCAAAATCCTTTCCCCAATCAATTAATATGTTGTATATTGGAAATAATCAATTTTGTGATTGCATCATACCAGATATTTTAACGATGAAAAAGCACCAGGTTACCATTATAGATATTGCCAGGGCACTTAACCTGTCGAAATCAACTGTATCAAGGGTTTTAACAGGCCATGCCAATGTAAGCCTCAAAACCAGGGAAGCGGTATTGGAACTGGCAAAAAAGCTAGATTATCAAAAGAACATGCTTGCCATAAGCCTGATCAGTAAAAAAACAAATACCATAGGCATCATCGTTCCCGAGTTTTCGAGTTCCTATTTCCCACAGGTAATCATAGCCGCACAGGAAGTAGCTACCCAGGCTGGCTACAATACCGTTGTCAGCCAATCAAACGAAACCTACGAAACTGAAGTAGCTAACACCAAAGTGATGCTGGCTAACCAGGTTGATGGTATAATCGTATCTATTACCCGCGAGACCAAGAACTATGACCACTTAAAGATCTTTGAAAGAAAGGGGATTCCAATCGTATTCTTCAACCGTGTATGCGATGAAATGAAAGTTCCCAAAGTAATTGTGGATGATTTTGAGGGCGCTTACAATGCCGTTGATTATTTGATTAAAAATGGCAGAAAAAGAATTGCCCACCTTGCGGGTCCGGTTTCGTTGAGAATAAGTGAGCGCAGGTTGGATGGCTATAAATCTGCACTTAAGAAAAACAATATAGAAATAGATGAGGAACTCATCATTTCATACGATCTGGGCCTTTCGAAAGTTAAGATTTATGTGAACCACCTGTTAAATATGGAAAACCCGCCCGATGCGATCTTTGCGGTAAACGATCCAACGGCAATAGAAGCCATTCAGGTTATCAAAAAAAGAGGCTTAAAAATTCCCGAAGATATTGCCATTATCGGCTTTAGCAACGATTATGCGTCGGCCCTGATGGCCCCCTCCTTAACAACTGTCGCTCAACCGATTGCAGAGATCGGGATGACCGCAGCCCAGTTGTTGATTGATCAGATCAACAGGGATGTGAGCGACTGGAAGGCCGTGACAAAAGTGCTGAAAACAGAACTGATCATCAGGGAGTCAACCTGAAAACCTGTTGATATCCAAAAGGCTATTGTGGGAAATAAATATTATTTGCCCAATTCCTTTTCTTTGGATTTCGTCAATTTTCCATTGATATCTGTTAATTCCAGGTAAAAACGAACTGCTTTATCTTGATCAACAGGCACTGTAAATTCAAATGGATATTCATTTTTATCAATAATCTTTTCCTTGTCTCCATCGATCTTGTAGACTAACCTGGCCTTCTTCCATTTTGTATCATCTTCCTGAAGAAATACAAAAAGCTTTTGCGCATAAGCACCCAGTTTAAACAATAATGCCTTTGTATCTCCTTCCGGGATATTGATATCATCACTTCTCTGATCTTTTTTCACATTCAGGATCTGGTCCTGAAAAGCACTGCTGATTTTTACGCCCGGGATAGCCAGTGCAGTAATGCCGCCGGCAGGGACATTGATCTGGAAAGTGCCATCTTTTAAATTCAAAACCTGCACTGATGGGTATAAAGTCTGAACTCCAGTATTGCCTGAAAAATCTACCCTGGAAGCATCTACAGAAACACGGGTGCTGATATCCGCTCCTGATTGGTTCATAAAAGCAAGTAGAAGTGTATCTCCTTTTTTTGCACTGACATAGTTTAAACCAATATTTGCTGTGTTCAACAGACGGGAAGGCATCCAGAGTTGCACATTTTCGAACTGAAAGAACCGTCCTTTCTTAGCGCCATAAAACTTATTCTGCAAATAGGCATATCCTTCTATATAATCACTCGGAAAGTCTATCCTGCCACCACTTTTCACATAAGCATCTGAAACAAGGTAATCAACAAGCATAGAAGCCATGGGCAGGATATGATTGTAATGAAAGGAGTTTACACTCTGGTCCTTATGCTCGTGGAGTGGAAAATCGGCCTTTTCGTAGGCTGTAGTTCTTTCTGTATTGATATGATATCCCGGAAAACTTTCGGAACGGCCAACAATCGAAGCTTTAGCTACATTCATTAAAAACGGATCATTTGTATGATAGCCTATCCTTAACAACCAGGGCGCATAGGTAGACATGAAAATACCCCTGTGCCCGGTTGAAGTTCCCGATGATTCTGGTGTAAGCCCCATCTCAGAAAGCCTCCATGCAGGCACTTTTTCTTCGGGATAATACATTTGATGATGTCCTTTTGATTTGAGGTACCAATACATCGGTGCTTTCCCTCCATTATTTACAGTAACCAGATCATTCGGTATAGCAGGTGTCATCCAGGTAAACAAGGTATAATGCCTGGCTCCATCCTGTGCAGCTTCTAAATACCGGCGATTGGCGGTAAGTTCATATAATTCTAAAAGAGCAGACCAGTTATTGGTAAAAGTTGGCCAGAAGAAGTTGGAACTAAACAGGGGATCACCAAACTCCTTCAACCTTGTATTTACCCTTTCTTTCAGATATTTATCGGCCAGGGCCTTGCTTAAACTTAAATAAGCGGAATCGGATGTCAGTTTAAACATAAACATCGCATTGACCCAGTTGCGGCCTTTCTGCTCTTCATCAAGATTCCTGACACGCGCCGTTCCGAACTCTTTTTTTGCCATCGTAGTATAAAAAGAGTTGTTCCCGCCAAAAACATCAGATAAAACCTGTAATTCGGATAATGGAGCAATAGGCCCCTTCAACTTCCTGGATGGAGATTGGATTTTCTGATTGCTGTCAATCGCAAACAGGAACTTTTCGCGCGACAACATAAACTCCATTAAAGGATATGCCCTTTTATCAAACATTTCCTGATCATCCCTCACAATAGCCAGTTCAAGCGGGTTCAGACTTGAAACATTTTTTACTGCGCCAGGCACATCCGTAGCATAGGCAAATCCTTTCAGGCTATCGATAAACCAGGCATAACGGGTCTTTGAATAATCAATCAGGTTATCCAAAGTTGTATTCATAGAAACGGTAGCATTGGTCCGGTAATCCTTAAATCCAAACACAGTTGTTGCCATTTGCTCATATGTTTTAGTGATGCTCAAGGGTTCAATAACAAGGCTCATTGAAAACTCAAAAGAATGTCCTGCCATCATTTGGGAATTGAAACCACCCGGCATAGGAGCGAAAACCTGGGGCTGTAATTCTGATTTGTTATTTAGAAGTGCGATTCCGAACTGGCTGTTGGTTAACAGCGGTAAAGGTTGAAAAGGCAAATACCTGGAGGCAGCCAGTACACCTATCGAGTTATACCCGTCATTCACCAGTGTAGCAGGGATTGTTGCCATAAACGACGGAGTTAGATAGGGTTGCAGGGGAACCCGTTTTTCAGTCCAGATCAGGGGTTGCCATAGTTCATCAACATGATCACTTTTAAAAGATGGCGCCCCGATATATCCAACACTATAAAAACCGTTCTTTTTAGGTGTAAACAAAAATTCAATTTTAGGATAAGGCAAACTACTTTTAATCAGCCAGGCTTTTAGCGTAAACAAGGCATGTTCCGGAAAGATAAAACAAATAGAATCTCCAGAACTGATTGTTTTGATTGCGCTAAGAAAATGTGTTTTTCCCGCGTGATAGATATTGGCCGTTCTATCTTGCTTAGCGCTTCTTAATATTTTATCGTCAAATCCATCTCCGGCAACACTGGCACTAACAATTTGTTGGTGATAATCGGCCAGACTACTGTCTGTGGTTTTCCAGGTGGGAATATTGTAAGATACTTTTTTTAATCCTGAAGGTTTCAATGCCAGTTCAGGATCCTTTTCGTTCCAGATAACAACAAAATTGGGTTTA
>NZ_LMZQ01000034.1 GCF_001442625.1 Pedobacter ginsenosidimutans
GGCAACCAACAGGGACTGGAACTGAATATAGGCGACTGGGTCATCTCCAATGGCAATGTTTGGGAACGTGTAGACAATAACAATAAGGTTACCAGCGTAAACGGGAGGCAGGGATCTGTAATGCTTGGCAAAGGAGATATCGGGCTAGGCAGTGTAGATAACACGAGTGATGCAGCCAAGCCTGTTTCTGCTGCTCAACAGGCTGTATTGGATGGCAAGGCGAACAGTAACGGCTCGAATGCATCTGGCGTTTGGGCGATCGGTATTAGCGGCAATGCAGCAACAGTAAACTGGAGTGGGGTGATAGGAAAGCCGACAAACCTGACACACTTTATAAATGACCTAGGTAATTATGGAAACTGGATAACCAAACCGCAAGCTGAAGAATGGTTTGCTGAATTGACAGGAGATGTATTTACTGGTCAGGTGGAGGCACCATCATTTAAGATCAATACTCCTGATGGCCTGCTTTTTGGGAATGATTTTTTTGGTGGTGGTGGAGATCAGGCAAGAATATATATCGCAAGGGTTAATGATGAACTATCCAGCGAAAATCAGGAACTTCGAATAGAAATTGGGAATGATGCCCCTCTCGACAGAATATCTTTTAGAGCGTTAAACCCTGCTGGAATCAGCAATCCAAACGGAGTTTTTGTCGCTGACTGGGTGGTTTGGAATGCAGGGAATTTTAATCCGGCAAGCAAAAGCAATATAGAACATACCCATATATGGGCAAATATTACCGACCGGCCTACCAATTTAAGCGATTTTAATAATAACTTAGGATTAGGCTCACTTGCCTACTTGAATAACGGTGATGTATTGTCCTCCTCTATAACCGGTAATGCTACAACTGCAACGACTTCACAGTTTGCTGAAAGAATCGGTAATGATAGTTCATACATGCGTTTTCATTGGTCTGGCCAAGATGGACAACCCAATTGGTTATGGGGAGGTAATGCCCCAGGTGATATGTATGTTTACAATCCGGCCAATTTTAATGTTGCGTATGCAACTTTAGCCGATTTTTCAAATAACTGGAAAACATATGGGGTAAGCAACTTTGACGATGTTACTGGCTTTAAGCTTTTAGAATCATTAAGTTCAAACACTTTAAACCAGCCGAATGTAAATAGTTGGGGGCAGGGAATACAGTTTTCTACAAATAATAACCCATTGTATGCTAATCAATTAGTCTATTCCGCCGATGGCCAATTATGGACGAGGTCTAAATCAGGAGGATCATTTGGTAATTGGGATAGAATATTGTCTTTTGGTCAGGATGCTACAAAATTACAGTCAACAACACATCAAGGAACCTATTGGTTAGAGAATAATTGGGACGGTACTTTCTGGCAGTTACATTCGAACCATGGTGCGGGTGTTAATGTTTATCGTGCGGATCATGCAGCAGATGCAGAGCGATGGGGTGGATGGTTAGCAAACTTTAACACAGATATTTCGGATACAGGAAATCCAATAAATGCTATTGCAGTACGTGATGTGGGGGATGGTAAGTTTAAATTGGGTTACGCTCCACAGGTAAGACAGTTTTTAGGGCTAGGCTCTGCTGCTTATTTAAATGCAAGCGGAGGAAATGATCCAATTCAATTTGGAGAAATTATTAAATATAACTCCTCAGGATTTATTAGGACATCATCAAAAGATTATGCACAAAATGATATTCCGTCTGTAATATATGGAGCTAAAGGTAGTGATGATTTTATTTGGGCTTTCACGCCAGAATCTGTTAAAGGTTTTTTAGGCTTGGGCAGTGGCGCCTTTTTAAATGCGAATTCTTCATCAGTAGGTAATAGTTTAGCTTATAGAGATGGTAATGGATTTTTATTTTCAGAATACATCAATACAACTGGAGCATCGTCCAATATGGATGGTAATGGTACATTACAGATAAGAGGTCTTTATGGAGATTATAATAATGATGGCTATCATAGATTGTATAGTTCTTCTGCCGTTAAGGCTTTTTTAGGATTAGGTGCTGAGGGGTTTGGATACTTTAAAGGATGGGAAAGAGGATTTGAAAATAAAAACCTGAATAATCAGATAACCCAGGGATTTTATGATATCTATTCAGCTGATAATCCAAGTGAATGGGCAAATGTACCTAATGGTGGTATCTATGGTGGGATAGCGGTATTTCATATGACCAATGTTACTACCCAATTGGCCAGTGATAGTTCAAACAGACATTTTATCCGTTGCGGTTATGGAGGCGGATCGAACCCTATTACTGCAGGTTGGAGGGAATTGGCGTTTCAGGATTCATTCACAGGAACATATCAGCCTCTAGAAAACCAGCGGTTAAGTACAAATAACCAAGCTAATTTTGCTGGACTTGTTGTTAACGGTGGTGCCGATTTAATATTGAGTTCAAATGGTGGGAATGATATCGGCGATCTGGTATGGCAGGATACATTAGGAGAAAAGCATAGGCTTTGGGATGGTGATGCGACAAATCAAACACTTACCTATCGTTATAGAATAGGCACTGTACATTCCATTTTACATTCTGGTAATTTCAGCGTTTGGGCTCAAGAGAAAGAAAATCAGCGGCTATCAACCAATAATGATGTCAATTTTGAAAGGATCTGGGCAAACTACGGTGCTAATACCGGCAATTATTCATGGGTTGGTGCGGCTTTAACAACAAATAGTATCGAAATTGTAAACAGTTCGTCTGGAGTAACAGATTCTTCACCAACATTAGCCTTTCATAGATGTGGCTCTGGCGGACCTCAGTTCAGACTAGACCCAACAGGTACTAATGTTTTATATCTCGAAAGTGCTAATGCAAATTCTGCCCGAAATCCTTTTCAATACGGCAATGGGGCAAATAATTATTTTGTAGAATTCGTTGTTGATGGTAAACTACAGTCTAAAGGAAGGTTTAAAACATATGGCAATACCTTTTTAGGTGCATCCGATGCATTTGGCTCAGAACCAACAGTTACTTTGGCTATCGGTGATAGTGACACAGGCTTGCATTGGACTGCGGATGGCAATGTTCAATGGTGGTCAAACAATCAGGCATTATACAATATGCAGGATGTTTGGCGAACAAATAATTTTGATCCAAATTCAAAAGCCAATACCAGCCAATTGCAGTTGCAATATATCCGTAATTATGGAGGAGCTGAATTCTGGAGTGAAACAAATACAAGTACAGCATTTTCTGATGCAGCACTTCAATTAAGAGAAAGTCAACACGGTGCAAGCACGGGCTTTTTAGCTCCAAGGCTCGCCTTTCATTGGGGAGGCGTAGCAGCCAGCCAGATTACTATTGAAAGTGATGGTAGGATAGCTATCACAAATAATCCCGGAACTGGTTATCAAAACTTTATTGCCAATAACGTATATGGAGCTAATGATGTTTCGGCTAATTATACCTATGGCCAGATATTTACTTCAGGGGGAAGGATTTGGACTGGTTATGATAGTGGTTTTGCAGGTGCTGTTAGTGCTTCAAACTGGTTTAGAAGTAACGGAAATTCTGGATGGATAAATGAAACCCATCAAGGCGGCATTTACATGGAGGACAGTACCTGGGTAAGGGTCTATAACGGAAAAGCTTTTTTGGTTAACAATGAAGTAAATGCCAGTAGAATGGTAGTTAATAATGACTCGTTTAAATCTACGAGTTTTAGGGGAATGGCAGGCGATTATGATCAAAATGGTACTACTGATAAAATTATCTGGACCATTGGTGATAACTGGGCAACCATCCAGAACATGTACGGAATCGGTTATCAGTATGGTACAAAATACGGAAATGCCCACTCAATTGTATTTAGGATAAATGGAAATGTAACCTCTGCAATTAGTTTAGAAAATGGCAATGGTTATTTTGACGGGAAATTGAGTGCAGGAACGGGTAGTAATGGAGGTTTCGGGAATGCAACTTATACACAAGGGCATAACAATATCTGGAGATTACATTCAGATCCTGAATACGGTATAGCATACTATCAGAATTGGGGCGCTGCTGGTAGTTTAGATGCTACTGGTTTCCATTTTGGTGATAGGAACAATCCTGTGTTTTTCGTGAGAACAGATGGAGAAGTGCATTTAGGTAACGGTAAAGGATCATCCTCATTAGTAATGCACGATATTGATGAAGCCACTAGGGTTTTACATACCAATAGCAACAGAATAGGATTCCTAACCACGGGAGGAGCTTGGGGCTCTTATTGTGAAAATGATGGGGGCTGGAGAACGGACGCTGAATTTAGGGTGGGAAGTACTAAAATAAATGGGAGTGGCATTAACGTTAGCGCTGGTAATGGGAACGGCATAGGTTTTTGGGAAAGTGGTTTTGCTGGTGCTTACTCAATCTGGATGGGAGAAACCACAACTTATGGCGGTAATCTTTCAGCTGATGGCGGTAATGATTATAATATGTACTTCAGGATGACTGATGGTAATAGAGGGTTTGTGTTCAGGACCGGGAATGGCCAAGATACCCTGCAGATTACAAATAATAAAATAACCGTTAATGGCATAGTAAGTGCATCCGGAGGTTTTTATGATACTTCAGATAAGCGGCTAAAAACAGAAACTGATCAGATATTTGATGCCAGAAATATAAAAGCGCACACCTATTTCAAAAATGATCAATTAGAAACCGGTTATTTTGCACAAGAGGTACAAACCTCAATGCCGCATACGGTTAAGAGTGATAGTAACGGTATCCTTTCATTAAGCTATACTCAGGTTTTGGTTGCAAAGGTTGCCAATCTAGAAGATGACGTTAAACGATTACAGGAAGAAATTAATTTTTTAAAACAAGGCATATGAGTTGGAGTAGCTTAACAGGAAACCAAACTGTTTCTGGTAATAATTTGCAAGAGGCTATAAATGATAAAATTCTAAAGTTAAAAACCGGAAAATCTTTGGTTCCTAACAACAAGTGTTTAACTCGATCAGAAGCAAACAACCTCTTGAAAATTGCACCGCTTGTTAATGACAATAAGTTGGTTCTAAAATCAGAGCTACAGGCTATTGCTTGGCGTGGCGTTTCACCATCTTGTATTCAAGCTCCAGATGAAACGTTAAATGAATTTGACTATTTGGTTGTAAGATATAAGTGGGCATTAGGTGCGGGTAGTGATTTGGATACTTTTACTGGATACATCAATACTGGCACATCATTGGATAATGTTTTTATGGGATATGGTCGATCTCCTTACGAATTACCATCTGGTGCGAATTATCAAAATGCCTACATTGGTTGGGCCGGAGATAATACATCTAATAATGGCGTAGAGGCAATATTGGTTAATTTTTCAAAAGTAACTCAGGATTTCCCGAATCTACCAGCTGTTACACTTAGAATGGCTGCGGCCTGGTATGGCCAAAAGAGCAGTGGAAATATCGATATGGAGATTGTAACCTATTTAGGTGGTACCATGCAAAAGGTAGGCTTTGATATTCAGAATGTTGGTGGTGTCCTTGTTCAATCTATTCAATTCCCAAAATATATACCAGATCCTCCTCACTGGACAAATAACATAAATATGGTAACCGCTGTGGGATTTGTTACTTACTATAAATCAAATAAATCAGGAAGAATTGTTATTACCTATTAACTATGGCAAATACAGGATATGTGGGGTATTCCACTCTAGAGCAATATATAATCTCGAACGGATCTGCAACCGGCGTAACAAAACCTAATATTTCCTCTGATGAAGATTATATTGGGCCAGTTAAAGATGAATCGGTATGCCCACCTCAACAAAGATTTTATAATTCAGAGGTTATAGTATATGGAACTAAAACAGATTGTCCGCCAGGTTATGCGGGCAGTACGGTAGGATTGGTAGTTCCTGCCGGTCAGTTTGCTTCCACAATCAGTCAGGATGATGCCAATAATCAAGCATTTAATTATGGTAATTCTGTTAAAGAGAGTTATGCCAATGCTGTAGGAACATGCGCTATAAGTTATTTAGTAATAAATACTGATAACCTATTGGCATTTCAAACGTCATCGTATAATGATGCCTGTGCAATTCCGATGGCAGGTGGCAACCTTTATAGATACGGTGGTGCTGCCGGTACTGTGCAAATAGGAGACCCTGTATTCTCAAACTCATCTGGTTCACCAGCGGATCTTGGATATTACTCATTTAATCTGGATGGTAACCGTATTTGGATCAGGGTACAACTCAATTTCAATGATGGGATAACCTTCGTTAGTGAAATGGGAACATGTGTTTACCAGCAGGATAATTTTATTTCTTCAGCTAATGTTACTAGTACAATAGCTTACTTTAATGCAAGTGAGAATGTAGCCAGTAACCTGGTTATAGAATTCTTTTGGCAGGATGATCTTGGCCGGGTTGGCTATGGTAGTGTTAACATGTATCAGGGGCAAAATTTTGCAGACTGGTATTTAACAAATGGCGGTTACATTTCTACTCTCGAAATACGGGGTATATTCCCAAGTTCAGATGGAGTTTTTAAATATATATTCTAATTAATTCTCTATCAATCTTTCTCAAATAACACTTAATCAATACATGAGCAATTTTACTAAAGCAGTTATAGGCAGTTTTGTTCCTGCTTTCGAAAAAGGAATATTCGAAATTCGCTTTAGTTTTAAGCGTTTAACCCTTAGAACATTGGTTCATGACTTGATTTCGGTAGCCTCAAGCATCGGTTTTGTTATCGTACCAGCATTTTTAGTAGGGTTTATTTTTTTATTGCTACCACAGGGAAGGGATACACTTTTACTCGTTGTAGAAAATCTATCTGCTTGGAATTTTTGGCCGCTCATTTTTTTGATGCTTGGAATTACGGCATGGAGTATGGTTTCAGAACTCAGTGTCCGTTACGCAATTTACATTTCCGATAATTCGGGTAAAAACCTCAGTGATGATAGGGTGATGTGGCGGAAAACTGTTCAGAAATTGCTTGCCGCAATTTTTTTATTGTGGCCGTCTTTTATCGTTTTTGTCGGGATGGTTTGGAGTATGGTTACGGCCACTTATATGGAAAAAATACCTAGGGTTTTATGTTTTGGTGTTTGTTTTATTCTCATTTATTGGTTAATGTCTTTCTTGTCCAATAAATATTTTCGTAAATCCGGTAAGGCAAGTGCCGGCATTTATTTAAAAACAAAGCTTGGAGAACGCTCTTTACCCGATCAGGAGCAGAAATATCTGAGGAAATTATATGGAATTTATGAAGACTTTATTTATACATTACCAAAACCTTCTAATTTTCAGGGACCTTATAAAGAAGATCTGTTAGCTTTCTCAAAGTATTTTACAAAATCCAAAAAAGATTTTACTGAGGGATTTCCCCAGAATCCAAAAATACTCATTGAAACACGCATTGTTCCCGCCGCTTTTAAACTAATTGATCGAGAAAAAATACTAAAAGGCAGAGGAGAGCTATATAAATGGACCTACGAAATTCCGTCGATATTTTATAAAGGTTTGCACAATCAGATTAAACTGTTTGCCGGGATTTCTTTGTCGGTGTTTATTTTGATCTGCTTTATTCCCGGGGATTGGCCTGTTTTCCCCTGGATAGGAGCGCCCGCTTTAATTTGTTTTGCATTTGCTTGCTATACCGGGATTTACATGGGACTTCTGTACCTGGATAAATCTCTACTGAAAAAATGGAAAATTTCCGTACGTTTTTTGTTGATTCTTATTCTTTTATTATGCTCTATTTATAATCAGGATCATCCGGTCCGTATGGAACAACATAAATCCAATGATCGACAAACTGTTGTAAATCAATTTGATAGACGATTTGTTGTCTATAAAGAAAATATTGACAAACAAATTCCAAAAAATAAACAGCTGAATAAATATCCGGTTGTTTTTATTTGTGCGGAAGGTGGTGCCCTGCGCACTGGAGCTTACACAAGTCTATTTTTAGCGGGTTTGGGTGCTAAATTAGAAAAGGAGCATCATGTCGATTTTAAAAAATCAATTTTTGCAATGTCAGGAGTTTCAGGTGGTGCTGTTGGCTTGGGTTTATATAATGCACTAATTTTTGAAAGCAACGATGATGGATCATCAGCAAAATCGGTCGAGCTATCTAAAAGATTTTTCCTACGCGATTCTTTATCTCCCATAATAGGTAAAATGCTGTTTGGTGATTTTCTCAACCTATTTCTGCCTTGGCATGTTGATTTATTTGACCGTTCTATTGCGCTTGAAAAATCCTGGGAAAAATCCTATCAATCGGTGGTTGGTGAAAAACAAGAAAATATATTTACAAGAAGTTTCATCGCAAAAAAAACAAAACCAGATCAGCCATTATTTATCATCAATACAACAGAAGTTGAAACAGGATTGCAATGCTGGATCAGTAATCTCGTACCTGATAGTTTGTTGTTTAAAAACCAAAGAGATTTGCTGTCAGATAGAGTGAATAATTTAAATTATAGTACTGCGATAAATTTTAGTACCCGTTTCCCCCTATTTTCTCCTGCCGCAAAAATTGGTGGCTCAAACCAAAAACCTCGTTTACATTATTTAGACGGGGGATATGTAGAAAACACTGGGAGTACCTCTATGTTAGAAATACTTGAGCTATTAAAAAATAAATCCCCATATTTCAACCAGATAACGCCCATTGTAATCACTTTGCTATTTAGTGAAGAAGATAAAACAAATCCAAACATTAACTTCGGTAATGAGCTTTTAGAAGTATTAAATGCGGTTACAAATACAAGATCCGGAAACAGTAAGATCAGCAGATTTAGAATTAAACAGTTTTTAAAAGAAAACGGTAGTGGTTTTGCTATAGATGCACCGCTAACTGCTGCAGAAAAAAACGCACCAATGAACTGGGTTTTATCTGCTCAAAGTATGAATAATATTAACCGCGATGTACAGGATAAATTGAATAATACAACAGAATCGGGAATAATTACGAAAATACTGCGGAGTGACTTGATTTATTCTAAAATAAAATAATTCAGAATCAACTTATGGTTTGCTTCAAACACCATTAAAAAAAAGCCTTTCACGATTGAAAGGCTTTTTTTTTAATGACATGAGATTTGCCCTTTGCTAAGGGTTTTGAGACAAATTAGGATTTTTATCTCTTTCGGTTTGTGGTATAAAATAAATTACCCGCGCATCAGTTGGGTTAATGGTTTGATTAACAGAGCCATTAATAGTAGAGTGTGTGCCTGGGTAATCTCTTACCACTGAGCGGTTATTTCTAAACAGGTCGTAAGCCCGCTGGCCTTCAAAAGCAAGTTCTAACCATCTTTCTTCCAGTACTATATCTAAAATGCTGTGCGTTGGCGTAACATCTGCCAAAGTATAAGTTGGAATTCCTGCACGGGTTCTAATTACATTCACATCATCTAAAGCCAATTGAGTATTGTTCAGCTTGGCATTGGCCTCCGCTCTGTTTAGGTACATTTCTGCCAAACGGAGGTAAACAGGAGAAGTTAAATTGGTAACCCCTTCTTGCAAGTTGTTTTTATTAACGTAGTAAATTGGAGTAGCGGGGGTTAGTTTCGGATTTAACTGTTGAACACCGTTAACGATATAAGGAGAAATAAAACTCTTACGCTTATCCTGAGGGTATTTATTAAGGAAGTTATAATACTTTACCGAAGCATAAATCTCTCCCCATCCGCTTTCTCCCTGGCCCAGTGCATTACCATTGGCATCACCACTATAGTATAACGAACCAATAGCGGAATAATCGTAGTTCTCAGTTTTGGTATGTTTTATGGCAAAAATGCTTTCCTTGTTCGTTTCTGGTGCAACCCTAAAATAGGTTTGGTATTCAGCATTTTGAAGTAACTGATATTTGTTTGAACCAATTACCAGGTTGGCATATTCTAAGGCCTTGGCATTGTTATCCACGTACAGATAAACCCTTGATAGGAGTGCATAAGCAGCCATTTTTGAAGCAAAACTATTACCTTTCTCATCTTTTATCAATTGCGATGCTTTTAACAGATCAGCGATTACAAAATCGTAAACCTGATCTACCGTACTTCTTTTGATGATGTAAGCATCTGCATCGCTTACGGTTTCACTCAAAATTGGAACCCCAGGATTAGTGCTTGGATTTTGTGCATAAGGTCTTCCAAACATCCTTACCAAATTAAAATGGAGCATAGCCCTTAAAAAAAGGTTTTCTCCTTTAATCTGCAGCAATTCTGCAGATGAACCATCAGGAATAACTTTAATAACCTTATTTGCCGCTGAGGCAATGTAATAGGCTTGTTGGAAATATGCGGTTGCGTTGGCAGAATTCACCAAATGGGTATATTTATACAAATTGGTTACATCGCTCGATGAGCCCTGTCCCTGAGCCACTTCATCAGAGGGGAGCTCGGCAAGCCAATGGTAATTATTTTCGTATTCCAGAGATTTTAAGGTAGCATAATTACCCAAAGTGGCTGTTCGCATACCATCAATGGTAGTCAAGAGATCATTGTCTTCTACTTTATCCGAAGGAAAAAATGTTTTACGACAAGCGGATGTTGTAAAAATAATACTGGTCGCAATAGCGATTTTTATGATGTTATTATGGTATATTTTCATGATAATCTTATTAATAATTAGAATGTTAGGTTAACGCCAAAAACAAACCTTCTGCTGGTTGGGTATCTGAAAGATGATATACCACCAGTTAAATCAACTTCAGGATCTACGCCCGAAAATTTGGTGGCCGTAAACAAGTTGTCGCCGCTGACATAAAAACGGGCCGCATTTATCGATGCTTTTTTTAACCAATTAGTCGGTAGATTGTAGCCTATGGTTACATTCCTCAATCTTAAATAACTCCCATCCTCTAAGAAGCGTGTAGAGCTTTGGTGAGATTGAAGATTACCACCAAATTTAGCCTGCGGATGGGTTGCATCAGTTTGGCCAGGGGTAGTCCATCTTACCGAACCTTTAGGTAATACCTGTTGATTATAGCTTTCGTACACCCCATCATTATCGAAATAGAAACGACTATCGTTATATACCCAGTTGCCATACACAAAATTTAAAAAGGCCGAAAGGGTAAAGTTTTTATAAGCCAATGTATTGGTCAATCCACCACTAAATTTTGGTGCTGATGATTTACCTGTATATTGTCTGGTGGCTTGGTTGTAAGTACTGGTTACACCCGTAGGGTCGTCTAATTTTTCCCAAAGTGGTTTACCATCTGCTGGATTTACACCTGCCCATTTTTGCATATACCATTCATCCATATCATGGCCTAATGCTATCGGCTGTGTGCCACTATTCACTACTAACAGGCCCTGGTTTAATTCCATAACCTTGTTGCGGTTGAACGACATGTTAAAACTGGTTTCCCAATTAAAGTCTTTCTGCTGGATGTTTTTGGAGTTGATTGTAAACTCAATACCTCTGTTTCTTACTGCGCCAACGTTTCTCCTAATGGTTCTATAGCCAACTGTTGCAGGAAGCGGAACAGCAAATAACAGATCAGAGTTACGTTTATCATAGGCATCAATGGTAATGTCTATACGTTTAAATAAACCAAAGTCCAGGCCTAAATTGTATGCTCTCGATTTTTCCCAGGTCAAATCTGGATTGACAATTTGTGTAGGGAAGGCACCTGTTTGGTTATTATACGAAGCTGAAGCGTTTAAGTTATACAAGCCTAGCGATTCATATAGGCCATCGAGGTTGTTATCTGCTCTGAAATTCTGATTTCCAGTAGTACCAAGACTGGCCCTTAGTTTTAAAAAGGTAAGCGTAGTATTGCGCTTTAAAAAGTCTTCATTGGATAAAATCCACGATGCGCCTGCCTGATAAAAAGTTGCAGCAGGATTGTTTTTTCCGAATCGGGAAGAGTATTCATTAACTACAGAGCCAACGAAATAATACTTACCTTGATAGCTATAATCAGCCTGTGCCAGGTATTTTATATTTTGATACTGATCATACCTACCCGTGGGTTTATTGTTAATCTCTGTTGCCGTATTTATCCCATCCAGTCCGGCTGGTAAACCTTTTGCAGTAATTCCGCTGGCATCATATTTATAACCTTCTATCTCTGCAACTCCTAAAACACTCAGGCTATGGTTACCTAAATTTACATTGTATTTAATTCTGTTCGATGATAAAAGTGTAGTAGAAAAGGTATTACTTAAAGATACAGTGCCCAGGTTTGCTGCACCACTCTGACTTCTTCTATCGGCATAACTATTTGATCTGCCGCTGGCAATTGTGGCCCTGTTATAACTAGAAACCGTTAGGTTTTTGAGTAGGTCATAATCCAGGTTTATATCGCCTGTTGTAGTATAACTTCTTGCTTTTGAGTAATTGTATTGCAAGCTCTGTAAAAAGTTAGAACGGTCTCTACCTTTCCATGAAGGGATATTACGCGGATCGGTTGGGATACCATCTGCATTGTAAGCAGGATCGTAGGGCATATTTAAATAAGCCTGGTAAACGGCGCTTTCAGGATTATAGTTATCATTGATAACAATTCCGCTTAATAAGGCCGTTAATTTTAGTTTTTTTGTCAACTGTGAGGTAAGGTTTGCCCTTAAACTATATTGTGTTTTATCGTTGTTGATTAAAGTTCCTTCTTCTTTAAAATAATTACCTGAGATATAAAATTGTGTTTTCTCACTCCCTCCAGATGCGGTTAGCGTGTGGTTATTTACCATTGCTGTTCTAAAAGCCTCATTCCACCAATTGGTATTGGTATTTAGTACCGAAGCATCAGGTGGGGTAGTAAAGAAAGATTTCTGGTAGTCGTAAAGTTGCTGGGCATCCATTAGCTTAAAATTACCAGTAGTAGCCTTTGCAATACCAATGGTAGAGTTTAGACTGAATCTGGTTTCTCCTGCCTTTCCTTTTTTGGTGGTTACAATAATAACCCCATTGGCAGCTCTCGATCCGTATAAACCTGTAGCAGCGGCATCTCTCAATATCGTAATGTTATCCACATCGGCCGGGTTATAAGTACCACCAATGTTTCCGTCAACCACAATTAGTGGTCCCGTACCGGCATTAATACTGCCTACGCCACGTACCACCACATTCGATCCTGCTGTTGGATCTCCAGAGGCAGAACTCGCTACTACACCGGGCGCTTTACCTTGTAGCAGGTTTCCGAGGTTTACCGAGGTTACATCATTAAGCTGAGAGCCGCTTACGGTGGTTACCGCGCTCGAAATTTCCGATTTCTTCTTTGTAGTATAACCTACAACGGTTACAGCATCCAACTCAGTAGATTGATCTACTAAGGAAACATTTACAGAAGTATTTGTACCAACTTTAATGGCTTGTGTGGTAAAACCTAAGGCTTTAAACTCAAGGGTACTCGCATCATCAGCGCTAATAGCATATTTTCCGTTTGCATCTGTTTGTACGGCAGTTTTTGTGCCTAGCACGGTTACAGTAATTCCGGGAAGCGGGAGTTTTTTACTATCGGTTACCGTACCAGAAATAGTACGGTTTTGTGCCTTTACTACGAAAATACACGCAATAAAGGAAATCATTAAGAGAATTTTCTTCATGTTTTTTAGGTTAGATTAGTTACTGTTTTGTTATCTGTTGAGGGGCATTAATCAGATTAGGGAGGGCTAAAAGTTATTCTTAGGTTCATTAATAATATACTTTTTAGTAAAATGATTATTACTAAACTATAACCATAAAAATCAAGATCAAACCGCGAATGCAGCGCAAACGTTTGCTTTAAATTGTATATAATGGATGATGTGCTTACTATTTAAGCCTTTTTTGAAGGGTGATAAATATTGTATGCCTATATTGGCGATATTATTAAGCGCAAACGTTTGCTCCTCTATGGCTTGGTAGTACATTATATAGAAAAGAGATAAGTTTTTTTGCGACTAAAATAAAAGCAGGAGTTATGCTTGTTGTTTTTTAGATTATTTGTGTATTAGGGCAAGTAATGGTTTTGAGGATGATTTTTTGTTCAATTTGAGTGGTTGAGATCGTGCTTTACTAGAATTGTTGTGGAAATAATCAGATAATAGCTGCGTTTTAAGAAAAAAAAATAGCGTTAATTACCTTATGGAATTAGAGATTGAAATTTTAAAACCCATTTCTTATTTAATTTACACAAGCATAGCCAGCAGCTTGTTTAACAATCATGAACTTAAAGCTTTGCTTAATCAGTGCAGAGATTTTAATAATCGGAATAACATTACCGGGGTGTTATTATATGTAAGAGGTTTGCAAATTACAAAGAGTAAGGGGAGGTTTATGCAATTGCTTGAAGGAGATGAACGGATCATTCGCAGACTTTTTAACAAAATCGTAAATGACGAACGTCATGAATCGGTTGTTTTACTGCAAATTGGCAAATATGAGCAGCGTTGTTTTACAGATTGGACTATGGGATTTGAGCAGACTGATGTAGAATTTTATCAATCGCTATCTGGTTATTTCGATTTAAATGATGTGGTTGCAAAATGTGATAAACTTGGTGTTGCCGATGTCCCATTACAGTTTTTACAGAAGTTATCTTCAAATAATAAACAGCAGTTTGCCGAAGCGCCTTATGGTTGAAACTACTAAAGCCCCGTAGTTGGTTTCTGTATTAAGAGATAGGTTTATATTTATGATAAATGGATTACAATAAACTACTGTGTTAGAAAACAAAAACAACCTAATTACAGTTAACTTCGTATTAAGGTTATAATAGGTACGCTTGATCGGATTAGTTTGTTGATTTTTATCTAATGAAATTGTTAAATGATGTCACGTTCTTTTTGTTTTTCTGTCAAAACTTGTAAATTGCCTAAGTAAAAAGATACAAATTGTCAGTTTTTGATGTCGAAAAAATCCTTACAATAAACCGACAATAAAATATCTTTAACCGGATGTTTTTGGCAAATGTCCCTTTAAAACCTTTAGAACACTTATTACGTAGATAGATATAAATAAAATAATATTTATCGAAACGATAATCTTACATTGAATTTTGGGTTCTCAGGCATTCAAAAGCCTCTTTATCCACCCATATGGCGCAATTGTTGATAAAATAAAGAAAACAGTACGTTCGTTTTTATAAAGTTATTTTATAGTTTAGGGACGTAGCTGTTAAGAAAGGTATTATGGAAGCAAAATTTTCACCACAGGTTAAAGATGTAATCTCTTTTAGTAGGGAGGAAGCGCTCCGCTTAGGGCACGATTACATCGGAACCGAGCATTTATTATTGGGCCTCATCCGCGAAGGCGATGGCATGGCTATAAAAATTTTACGATCGTTAGGGGTTGATACCGGTAAATTGCGCCGCTCAATTGAAGATGCCGTTCGCGGTACTTCGAGTGTTACAGTAAACTTAGGCAATATTCCATTAACAAAACAGGCAGAAAAAGTTTTAAAAATCACTTATTTAGAAGCCAAAATATTTAAAAGCGATTTAATTGGTACCGAACATTTGCTGTTATCGGTTTTGAGAGATGATGATAACATCGCCTCACAAATCTTATTGCAGTATGGTGTTACTTACGATGTTTTTAAACAGGAGGTTGAAGTGAATAAAAATGGTTTCAGAGATGATATCTCGAACAGTGCTTCTACAGGAGGCGATGACGATTATCGCGAAGAAGAAAGCTTTAGTACGCCTAAAAAGGTTTCAGATATAAAATCTAAAACCCCTGTTTTGGATAACTTCGGCCGTGATTTGACAAAAGCTGCTGAAGAAGGTCGTTTAGACCCTATTGTAGGCCGCGAGAAAGAAATTGAGCGTGTATCGCAGATTTTATCCCGCAGAAAAAAGAACAATCCAATTTTAATCGGAGAACCAGGAGTTGGTAAATCGGCAATTGCAGAAGGCCTTGCCCTACGCATTGTACAACGTAAAGTTTCACGTGTGCTTTTTGGCAAACGTGTGGTTACATTGGATTTGGCATCATTGGTGGCCGGTACAAAATACCGTGGCCAGTTCGAAGAACGTATGAAAGCCGTGATGAACGAGCTTGAAAAATCTACTGATGTAATTTTATTTATTGATGAGATCCATACCATTGTTGGTGCTGGTGGTGCATCAGGATCATTAGATGCATCCAATATGTTCAAACCTGCTTTGGCAAGGGGCGAAATTCAATGTATTGGTGCCACAACATTAGATGAATACCGTCAGTACATTGAAAAAGATGGTGCTTTAGACCGTCGTTTCCAAAAAGTGATGGTAGAGCCAGCTACACCTGATGAAACTGTAGAGATTTTAACACGTATTAAAGATAAGTACGAAGAACACCATGGTGTAACTTATACTGATGAAGCTATTTTAGCTTGCGTTACTTTAACATCGCGCTATATTTCTGATCGTTTCTTGCCAGATAAGGCCATTGATGCTTTAGATGAAGCAGGTTCGCGTGTTCACTTAACCAACATCCACGTTCCTCAGAATATTATCGATATCGAAGCTAAAATTGAAGATATCAAATTAGAGAAAAACAAGGTTGTACGTAGCCAGAAATATGAAGAAGCGGCGAAACTGCGCGATACGGAGAAAAATCTAATTGAAGAATTAGATAAAGCTAAAGCAGAGTGGGAAGCTGAAACCAAAACTAAACGTTATGAAGTATCAGAAGATAATGTAGCGGAAGTTGTTTCAATGATGACTGGTATTCCTGTTCAGCGTGTAGGACAAACAGACAGCGCAAAACTGTTGAACATGTACGATAAAGTGGCTGAGAAAATTATCGGTCAGGATGATGCGATCAAGAAATTAACCAAAGCGATTCAACGTACAAGAGCCGGATTAAAAGATCCTAAAAAACCAATCGGTTCATTTATTTTCCTAGGCCCAACAGGTGTAGGTAAAACAGAATTGGCGAAAGAATTGGCGCGCTTCATGTTCGATAGTGATGATTCTTTGATCCAGATCGATATGAGTGAGTATATGGAGAAATTTGCGGTATCACGTTTAGTGGGAGCGCCTCCAGGATATGTAGGTTATGAAGAAGGTGGACAGTTAACTGAAAAAGTAAGAAGAAAACCTTATGCAGTAATCTTATTGGATGAGATTGAAAAAGCTCACCCTGATGTATTCAATATCTTATTACAGGTTTTGGATGAAGGACAGTTAACCGATAGTTTAGGCCGTAAAGTTGATTTTAGAAATACAATCATCATTATGACTTCTAATATTGGTGCACGTCAACTTAAAGATTTTGGTCAAGGTGTTGGTTTCTCTACAGCGGCGAAAACAAACCAGGCAGATTCTCACAGTCGCGGTGTAATCGAAAGTGCATTAAAACGTGCTTTTGCTCCTGAGTTCTTAAACCGTGTTGATGATGTAGTGGTATTCAATAGCTTAGGTAAAGATGAAATTTTCAGAATTATTGATATCGAGTTAAAAGCTTTATTCGGTCGCGTTCATACCCTTGGTTATGAAATTGCATTAACTGATAATGCTAAAGAATATATTGCTGATAAAGGTTTTGATAGTAATTTTGGTGCTCGTCCGTTAAAAAGAGCAATTCAGAAATATTTAGAAGATCCAATTGCTGAAGAAATCCTTAAAGGCGAACTCGCTGAAGGTGATGTTTTAGAAATTGATTATGATAAAACTACCGAACTGATTTCAATCAATCACAAAAAAGGCGAAAAGAAAAAAGAAGAGCCGAAAAAAGAAGAAGATTCTTCAAGTAAATAAATAAGAAACTCCCGATGAAAATCGGGAGTTTTTTTGTTTAAAATATATTCGGCTAACGCTTAGTGGTTTTTGATGTATGAAAAAGATGGGTATAAATTAATTTTTTTTAAGAAAATCATTGTACCTTTCCTTAAACTATTCCCTATTAATGAAACTAATTACCTTCTCACTAGCGTGTTTAGCGTTATGTTGTGTTTTGTCATGTAAAAAAGGAACTGATGATTCGCCAGGAACAAATGATCCTCCTGTACTTTCTACGGCAACCAATATCAATAACGAAACCTTGTTAAAATTGGTGAACGACACCCGTTTAGCTGGTTGCAATTGTGGGACAACTGTCATGCCTCCTTTTGGAGCACTAGCCTGGAGCCCTAACTTGGGCGCTGCTGCTATTGGTCACAGTAAGTACATGGCGTCTATTAAAACCTTAACACATACATCCGCCAATGGTGATAACGTTGGAGCTCGGGTTAAAGCTACCGGGTACAATTGGACATCAGTTGGTGAAAATACTGCTGTTGGCCAAAGCACCGAAGTGCAGGTTTTTAACGATTGGATAAAAAGTGAAGATCACTGCAAAAATATCATGAATGCAAATTTTAAAGAAATGGGGGCAGCTAAAACGGATAATTATTGGGTTCAGGTTTTTGCAGCAAAATAAGTAAGACTAAACATCATCATTTCTAGCGGACCCGATAGCTATCGGGTGTAGCGCGGCCGAACCACATAGTGCTCAGCAAAGCTAAATCTAACCAGATAGATCTCTCCATTTCGCTGTGCTTCAGTCGAGATGACGACTTTTTTATTTAAACGCTATTATTCACATCAAATCCATTAACGCTTTATAATACCGCTCATAATTTTCAGGTTCTGTGTTCAAAAACAGAAAAGGCTCTATCAGTTCCAGTTCCATCAACAAAAATTCTCCGTTAACAAAAGTACCATCAACTCGTGCATAAAGGCAGTTTTTGGCAAATAGGGTTACGTATCGCTCTGCAATTGCAATCAAATCTTCACTGGGTTTTTGTGGATGCACAGATCCACCATGAGCTGGCTGCACCCTAAAATCGCCAGGTTTAGCCTGTTTGATTAAGGAATGACTATACGCTCCATTAAAGAAAATGAAAGACCATTCACCGTTTTCCAGAATCTCTGGTAGAAAAGGCTGAATGATAAAATCTTCTTCCTGAATAAGGAGGTTTAATTTTTGATTGACCACGGTCACATTATCTACAGTTACCTTAAATGTATTTTTTGCACCACCACTCACACAGGGTTTTACAATTAACTTATTGGTGTTAAATTTCTCAAAGAAATGCTCAAGATTTACACTTTCTTTATTTTGAATGAAAAAACTAGGTGTAATCTTTAATCCGGCAGCTTCAATCTCCTGCAGATACTGTTTGTTTGCGTTCCACCTCACAACCTCAATGGGATTAAGTAATTTTACTTTTTTTTCTTCCAACTCATCAAGCCAAATATAAAACTCTTCAATCAGATCAAAATAATCCCATGGCGATTTTAAAATGGCAAGCGAATAGTCCTCCCAGTTTACTTGCTGATCGTTCCAGATTACTTTTTCAGTATTTAATCCTTTTTCTTGTAAGAAATTTAAGAGTTTATCATCCTCGCTTTCAACTGTGGCGCTATCATAGGCCCCTTTATCCAGGTAGGTTACTAATGCAATGTTCATGGTGTTAAAACTAAGTTTTATCAAGCTGGATTACAAATTTACTAAGGCTGATTACAAAGCACCTCGAAGATCCAGATTGTAAATCGGGACTAACAATGTTGAGATGGCCGTGATTATAAACCACGGCCCTGAGCGCTGAGGGCTTTCTCCTCAAAATTTTTAAAACAGACTCGCCTGGTTACTCGGAATTTTGAATAAAGTGTGGTCTAAAATAATATCCTTTACATTTAAGGCATTTAAGCGACAGTGGAGCCTAAAATTATCCCTGATCATTTGAGAGATATTGCCGTCTCCACGCATCCTATCGCCAAATCTGCTATCGTTAACATGACCACCATGGCAACTCTGAATCATGTGCCAAACTTTATCAAAACGGTCAGGAAAGTTTTTGCGCAGCCAATCTTCAAATATCTGCCCAATAGCGCCATTTAGCCTTACAACGGTATAACCGGCCTTTAGCGCACCAGCATTGGCTACGGCTTTTAGGATTTTCGGAATTTCATGGTCGCTTAAACCAGGAACAAGAGGGGCAACCATAACCCCCATAGGAATTCCATCTTTACTCAATTCTTCTACCACCTTTAACCGCTGTTTGGCAGTTGTAGTTCGGGGTTCCATTACCTGTCGTAAATCTTCGTTTAAGCTATTAATGGAAACATAAACCATGCAGAGATTTAACTTCGCCATTTCTTGCAGAATATCCCGATCACGAAGAATAAGCGAATTTTTGGTAATCATACCAATGGGCTGTTTATAGGCCAATGCAATTTCAAGTAATTGCCTGGTGAGTTTAAACTTTCTTTCGGCAGGTTGGTAGCAATCGGTATTGCCAGAAAGGGAAATGGTAGTGGCATCCCAGCCTTTTTTCTCTAAGAACTTTTTAAATAGTGCTGGCGCTTCTTTTTTAACAATTATTTTCCGCTCAAACTCTATTCCCGCACTATAACCCCAATATTGATGTGAGTTGCGGGCATAACAATAAGTACAGCCATGCTCGCAGCCCTGGTAGGGATTTAAAGAATAAGCCATGCCTACATCGGGGCTGTCAACTTTGTTTACAATGGTTTTCGAATTTTCAAAAATAAAGGAGGTTTTACGATCGTGTTCCTCCCAATCGTCTATCCCTTCATCATGTTCCTTTACATAAACATCTTTTAAAAATTTGTTATGCGGATTAACTTGAGCGCCCCGTCCTTTAAAATATTGTTTTTCTTCTTCGCCAATCATAGATTAAAATTACTAAAAATATTAGCAATTTTGGTTTCTGAAAAGAATGACTTTTCAACATTTTTAGTTTTGGATCAGTCCTTCATCTCACATATTCCTTTACTTATTCTTAGGTAGCGGTATATAGTCCATCGGCACCATATCGGCCACTTTTTCGTAAGCCCAGAAGCCCTCGTACAAGAGCGATCGGGAGTCGTAAATGCCACCATTTTCATAGAAACGAACGCCTTCGCCGGTTAAGTTGGCAACAGAAATTTCATTTTCGGGCACATCTAAAGGTCTGAATATCCAGAAGCCGGTATTTGAATAAGCCAGAGATTCCTTTTCTTTGGTGTACTGGATCAGCAATGCATCTGTATAACTAAGGTATTTTAAGTTCTGGTTAAAATAGTGCACCAATGTATCGGTAAGTACCTCCGCTCTCGAAAATTTATCAATGGTTCGGGGCATTTCTTTTTGTTTGGTCCAAAAGGCGAGCAGGGCGGTATCTATTTTACCTTTATTCTGCCTGATGCCCGTTTTCTCGGGTACGGCCTTAATCTTTTCTAAATTGGCATTAATTAAATATTCAGGATACCGGTTAGGGTTAGGCACCTTGACCATCTTGTTGATGATAAATCCTTCTTCTTTTGTTTTGTTGGCATAAAGCGAACGGAAGAAATGTTGCGAAGAACCGTAATATGCAACCTCTCTGGCAGCGATATACTTTTTCTTTTTAGCTGCCGATGCTTTTAATTCCTCAAAAAACGGGTGACCGGAATAGTAAATAATGTGTGTTCTCGAGTTATACTCGAAACGGTCGAGCATATATTTTAACCGATAACCTAAAGCTTTATTCTCTACAATCAGAAACTCGGTTGTAGAAACCGTTAAAGTACTTTTGGTAATGTCGAAATCTACATTTAAAACCTGCGGATTTAATATCTTACATTGTAAAGCATTTGGGGTTTTACCAATAAAAAAATCTTTAAACTGGTTAATATATTTCTGACGGTTTGGATCGGCCCTAATTACAACTTCTTCCAGCTGCGCAACATTTTCTTTCAAAACCAGCTCTACCTGCACCGATTTATCAGAAATGATTACACTTTTAGAATAGGGGAGATAACCAACCAGCTGAACGAGCAGATCATAACTGCCGGGTTTGAGGTTTGATAATTTAAATCGCCCGTCGTTATCAGCCACTGTAGCAATTTTATATCCACTTAAATAGATACTTGCGCCAGGTAATCCATCTTTTTGATCCCTAACCAAACCACTAATCGAGAAGGTGTTTTGAGCAATGGCATTAGTACCCAACATGATTATCATAAGGGCTACTAAAAGGCTTTTAATCATAGAGACGAATGTAACCAAAAGGCGTAATATTTATTAAAAACGCAAAAGATTTTTAACAAATTTAACATTTACAAATAATCGTCATTCGAGCTGCGAGCGGGCAAATGAAATTTGTCATCCTGAGTGCAGCGAAGGATCTTTAAAAAGAGAATTTATTCAAAATAGACCAGGTGAATAGCAGGAAATGTTTTCGGGTTTGGAAACGAAAGGTCTGTTTTTCATGGCTAGAACAGTCCCGCCATCGCTTGTAGTCCTCGTTACGCTACGCTTCACTGTGGGCTACCCGCTCTGTCGGGTTTATTTAACAAGGGTAGGTGCTGCGTGGTTCCAAAACCCTCAATAGTATTATTGGCCCTGCCAGCTAAACCGGACCAAAGTGAAAAAACCACAGCCCGAAGCATGAGGGCGAGGATTTGTAACGGAGGGCGGGGCTTTCGAAACCAAAAAAGTACTGTATTTGCTTTTCAAAAATAATAAAGAAATACCTGGTCTCTAAGCCAAAGAACAGCCTTTCCTTTAAGGGAATTGAAGTTTATTTCCCCTCCAAATTTGCTGGCGGCAAATAATCCATGGGTACACTATCGGCAATTTTTTCCCAGCCCCAGTAACCTGAATAAATCATCGAACGAGGGTTGTAAATAGATCCGTTTTCATAAAAATATACCGGAACAACTTGCAAGGTGATGGTAGAAATCTGGTAATCTGGCATATCTAATGGCCTTGCAATCGACAAGCCGATCCGGTTGGCATAAGAAGGATCTTCCCTTTCTTTGGTGTAAACAACATAAAGTTGATCAGTAAAATTGAAGCTTTTAATACTTTGATTCTTCACGTGTACCAATGTATCCTGCGTTACCGGAGCACGGCTTAAAATAGAAATCCCACTTGGAAGGTTTTTCTTTTTTATCCAATAGCTCAAAGAATCTCCAAGTGTAAAAGTTAATGTGCGGGTTAAGCCATTCTGTACTTTTGTTAAGCGTTTAATGTTGGCGTTAATCATACTGTCGGAAGGTTTGTCCGGATTTGATACTGTAACCAGTTTATTGATAATAAATCCCTCTTCGGTAGCGCGGTGATGATAAATGGATCTAAAAAAGTGTTGCGGAGAGCCTAAATAACTGGTAATTCGCTTTTGCTCCCAAATTTTCTTCCGGCGTGCCGATCCTTTTAAATCTTCGTAATACGGGAAACCTTCATAATAAACGATCCTGGTTTTACTATCGTATTCAAAATTGTTCAGCAGGTATTTAATGCGGTATCCAAGCGCCTTGTTTTCAATAATCAGAAATTGGGTGGTTTTTACTGTAAGTTTATGTTCCTCTTTATCGTAATCGATAATCAGTACGTTCGGGTTGATAAGTTTACATTGTTCGGCATTGGGGGTGGTGCCAATAAAATACCCCTTAAACATGGCAATATAATGTTCCCTGTTCGGATCGGGTTTAATGGTTACTTCGGCCAATTGGGTTATACTTTCTTCGAGGGTAAGATCCAGTTTTACGGCTTTATCAGCAATCACTACATTTTTGTTTAAAGCTTTATAGCCGATTAATTGTACTAAAATATCGTAGTTACCAAGTTTTAGCGGTAGTGTGTAGGTGCCATCATTGTTAGAAACTGTTGCAATTTTATAACCGCTTACATATACGCCTGCCCCGGGTAAAGGCTCACCACGTTTATCTTTTACCATGCCCGAAAGGATATAACTTTGTTGTGCAGAACAAAATTTACCGACGATTAATAATGAAAGTAGAAGTAGAAAAGATTTCATTGATTAAATATAAACTAATTATTTAGTTTTGTTTAATGCCCGATGTAAAATTATTGGCGTTTTTCTTTTAGCTGGCAGATAGGAACATCTGACAGCACAACAACATTTCCCTACCATTAACAAATCCATAAGAAAAGTCGTCATCTCGATCCGATAGCTATCGGATGAAACGCAGTGGAATGGAGAGATCTGCCTAGATAGATCTCTCGACTACGTTGCACTCCGCTCGAGATGACGTAATGTAAGAATTAGGCGAGTAACTCCCGTGCATTTTCCATGGCAGATGAACCTGGGTTTTTCCCACTCAACATTTCGGCAATTACACCGATACGTTCTTCCTGTTTAAGTTTACGGATGCCTGTTGTGGTTTTTCCGTGGTCTTCATTCTTATGAACAAAGTAATGCGACATGCCTTTAGCCGCAATTTGCGGTAGGTGCGTAATCGAAATTACCTGCATGTTCTGTCCTAAGCCGGCAATTACTTCTCCAACTTTTAACGCAGTTTCACCAGAGATTCCAGTATCAATCTCGTCGAAAATAATAGTTGGTAACGAAGTGTGTTTAGCCAGTAGTGCTTTTATCGCCAGCATCAGTCGCGATAATTCACCACCAGATGCTACTTTATTTACCGGCGCAGGGGCCTGACCAGCATTGGCCGTAAAGAGGAGATTTATTTCATCTAAACCATCTTTATTCAGATCGGTCAATGGTTTTTGATCTAACACCAATTTAGCATTAAGCATACCCACCTGTTTCAAAGTAATACGGGTTTGTTCCTCAACCACTTTAATTGCTTTCTTGCGGTTGGCACTTAATTGACCGGCCTGTTTATGTAATTCTTTATTAAGCTGATCTATTTCTTTCTGCAGTTTTTCGATATGCTCATCAGAAGATAATAGCTTGTTCAGGTTTTCTTCCAACTGATTTTGAAGTGCCAGTAATTCTGTATTATTGGCAAGCCTATGTTTTTGTTGCAGGGTATAAAACAGGTCCAACCTTTGGTTTACAATTTCTAACCGATCGGCACTGTGTATGGTATTTTCCTCTATCGTAGAAACCTCATCGGTAATATCTTTTATTTCAATAATCGATGAGCGTAAACGTTCGTACAGCACATTAATTGCAGGATCGAATTTTTCTATACTCTGTAGTTGCAACGAAGCTTCTTTTAAAATCTGGAGGGCAGAAGGTTCACTTTCGTTAATTAAACCGGAAGCGGTGAGTAAGGCTCTTTTTATGGTTTCGGCATGTGTTAAACGTTCTAACTCTTGCTCTAAATCTTCCTGTTCACCTTCCTGTAATTTTGCCTGCTCGAGTTCGTTAAAAAGAAATTGCTCATAATCTTGCTTGTTTCTCGCTTCATCTGCCTCACTAACCAATTTCTTCAACAGGTTGGTATCTTGTCTTAGTTTTTTAAATCCGCTGCGGTAATTAAACAATAGCGATTGGTGGTTAGCTAAGGAATCGACAATTAACAGTTGAAAATCGGCATCGTTAATCTCTTGGGTGGCATGCTGGGAGTGGATGTCGATCAGTTTTTCGCCAATTAGTTTAAGAATTGATAAATTAACCGGTGTATCATTAATAAACGATCTGGTTTTACCATCTATAGATATCTCTCTACGCAGCATACTTTCGTTCGAGAAATCTAAATCATTTTCTTCAAAAAGTTCTTTCAGGTTTTCATCTGCCAATGCAAAACTTCCTTCTATCACACATTTTTTATCCTGATTAAAAAAGTACTTGCTTTCTGCCCGCTGACCTAAAATTAGCGATAATGCCCCTAAAATAATAGATTTACCAGCGCCAGTTTCACCTGTTATAATATTTAAGCCCTTATCAAATTCGATATCGAGACTGTCAATTAATGCGTAATTACGTATAGAAAGTTTTTGTAGCATAGCTAAGCAAAAATATTAAAATTTATTCAACAGGTGAATACAAAACAAAAACAGCGAAGAATAATCTTCGCTGTTCATGATCTGTTTGGTTTATGTGTTTTTATTTTATCGAAATACTAATTGTATTATTGTCTGTAATTTTTAAGTTGGCTGCCTGAACATAACTTTTTATAGCTATTTGATCGGCATTGGTAAAATCAGATTTTTTATACGTTACTACTGCATTTAATGTGTTCAAGGTTTTAACAGCACTGGTAAAATCCTGATTATTGTATAACATCACTGCCGGAGTTACCTGTGAGCTTTTGTTGCCACCTTCTACTTTTTTCTCTTTCTCTTTCTTCTCTATTTTCTCTTTCAGCTCTTTTACTTCGTTATCGAATTTTTCCTTCAATTTTTTGTACTCCTCAGTTTGTCTAACCTTACTGTTCGAGTTATCATTATATTTAAAAATTACACCATCAGGAGAAAGTTGATAACCTTTGGCTTTAAATAGAGAATCAGAATGTAATCTGCTTAAGCTAGATAATCTTGCAATATCTCCTGATTTTAAAGCATGTATCCTGATATTCTCTATTTGTGCTCTAAATTCTGGCGTATTCATTTTGGCAGCCATATCTTCACCCATTTTTTTCCATTTGGCTTGTGCTTCTGGCGAACCGAATTCTTTGTTCATATCTTCAGCCATTTTTTTCCATTTTGCCTGGGCTTCAGGAGAATTCATTTTCTTTTGCATTTCCTCTCCAAATTTCTTCCATTTGGCTTGTGCTTCTGGTGAATTGTATTGTTTGGCAATATCTTCTCCGAATTTTTTCCATTTAGCCTGTGCCTCTGGTGAGTTATATTGTTTGGCCATATCTTCGCCAAATTTTTTCCATTTAGCTTGTGCTTCTGGTGAATTATACTCTTTATGTATTTTTGCAAGCAAAAGCGAATCGTTGAACTTAAATTTAAAATTACTGTCGGTATGTAGTCTGTAGATATTTTTCCCTGCAAAAAGCTCATCCCTGTAAAAATCTTTTCTCAGGCTATCAGGCATTTCTTTTACCGAGTTATATTCGGTTTTTTTACCATCCGCATCAATGGTTACAATTTTAATTTTACGTTTTTTGGTGGTATCAGCGCAAACAATGGTTTTTACATCATGGTGATTGATCACACTCAAAACCTCCATTTTAGGCGTTTTTTTATTTTCTTTTTTCTTTTCTGTTGGATTGATCCAGGCAATAGAAAACAAGCAGGCTACTCCTAAAGTTAGAGCTGCCATTTGTTGTTTGGCGTTTAAATAATTTGTTTTCATGTTGGTTATTCTTTTTATGCGTTGATACAAATTCTGAGTCTTGCCTGTTGCTGCTAATGCATAAGCCGGACTGTTTTTGTCTTTTAATAGTTCGAGTTTAAGTAGGGCATGGGCATAATTCAGTGGTTTTCCGGTAATTTTTAATACCAGATCATCGCAGGCATGCTCGCGTTCAATGTGTATAAATCTACCTGCCATCCACACAAATGGATTATAGAATAATAAGGTTTCTATGGCTGTTTTAATCAGGTTCAATAAGAAATCGTTTCTTCTGATGTGTGATAACTCATGGATTAATATCGCTTCTACCTGATCGTTGTCTAACTGGTTTACCAAGGCCAATGGAAATAATACCACAGGTTTTAAATAACCGATAACCAAAGGCACGTTAACAATAGAAGATAAATGGAACTGGATAACTTTATTGATTTTAAGGTGGGCCGTTACCTGCTCGAAAATGGTTTTCCAACTATCTGGAATAGCACTTAAACTCTCTCTCTTTAGTTTTGAAAGCTGACCATAGCCTTTAACGATTACGAATAACTGAAGTAAAATGCCAATAATGTAAAATACGACCACAACAGGGAAATACTGCTCTGCCTTGCTGCTAAAACTTGGCGGTAGGTTGTTAAAGTATTGGTAAACCTGTATATTTTGTGCATTGATTGCGGGAGCCTGATTATTTACATTCAATGTTAACTGATGAATGAAATTATAGCCAAAGCCAATAAACATTAAAGTGATGGCGCCAAAAGCAAGGTTGTGCTTATGTTTTGCCGCCAGCTTCGGAATGCTAAGCATTACAATAAATAGAATGCCATAAATAATGGCGCTTTGCCAAAGTGAGTTTAAAATACTCCAGCCAAATGCTTTGATGAACTGTTGTAATAAAGTTTCCATAACGGTGGTTTTAATTTTTTATACGGGGACAATCCGAAAATGTTAATGTTTAATTAGGGATCTAAACCCTACACCTTTCAACCTTCAACGCTAACCTTACTTTAGGCTATCTAAATATTTTTTTATTTCGTCAATTTCATCTGCACTTGCGGTGTGGTTACCCAAAGCCTGCATTACCAATCTCGCTGCCGATCCGTTAAATACGTTATCGATCATTTTGTTAACCAATTGTTTTTCAGTTTTATCCTGACTAACAAGCGCTTTATAGATATGTGTTTTTTGATTGGTATCTCTTTCTACCATTCCTTTCTCGTGCAGAATCTGCATCAGTTTTAAGGTTGTGGTATACCCGGAGTCTTTTTTATTCAATGCCTCATGAACTTCTCTTACCGTTGCATTGCCTTTTTGCCAAAGCACCTGGAGGATTTCCATTTCACCTTCTGTTGGTTTGATGTTATGATTAGTCATATGTTACAAGTTGTACGAATTATTTCGTATTCAAATGTACGAAGATATTCGTAATATCAAAATATTTTAACAAATTTTTAACTTTATTGGTTAATTTTCGAAATTGGTTAACTGTGGTATAAGACACACGTAAACGCCAAATGTTGCATGCTTATTTGGCTTTTGAAGGAAAAAACCAGCTATGAAAAACTGACTTAGGTTATTAAACCTGATTGATGTGGATACCGGCCCGTGGATAAGGCCTGCAGGCGTATGAACGAAAGCAGGAGTGGCTTTAATTGAAATGTTGAGACTGCTTTCCCAAAAACAACCATCACAAATAGAGAACTCCTTAAGTGTTAGCTGTTGAAACTGGTTAACTGAAAGTTATTTTACGATTAACCGATTTAAACAATTAACCAGTTAACCCAAAAAACTAATTTTTCTTCAGTCCTTCGTACTTGCCAATATTCGCCGGATCGATTTCTGCCAACATATTGTAAGCTTTCATACGTTCCTGGCCGTTTAGTTTAGAAAGTACATTGGTTACTTCTTCGGCCTTAGATGCGAAATAAACATTAGGGAAAATGGAACCCAGTTTCTGCTTATCCATTTGTTGAAGGGCAGGTAGGGCCGCAACAATCTGTGTTAAACCCTTATCATTATCGGTTAGCTGATCGAGGCCGCTTAAATGGTAGCTATAGATGAAATTGCGCAGCTCGCTAAAAATAGGATTCAGAACATTTTCATTAAACCAAAAACGATTGCGTAAACCATCAGCTGCTCTCCAGCCGGTATTGCCCGAGGCTTGCGCCAGATTAATGATGTTCTGTGCTTTTTTATAAAAAGGAGTTCCGCCCATTTTGCTGAAACTATCTTTATCCATTCCGATGATGGTATAAGCGTAGTAGGTGAGGAGGGCACTGATATTGGAAATATAATTCTGATCGGAAAAGTCGATTGTAGCGCCATCATTGAAATTAAAATCGAAATTCTTATCACTCATATTTAACAAAGTGCTATTATAAGAGCTGTTAAAAACCGGACGGCTGCTTTGGATCTGCGCTTCCGCAGTGTACCCGGAACCGCCATCCCAAGAATTGATGGTAATCACAAAACTACATTCAATGCGTTCCTGAGGCTTATAACTTTCGTTGCTGAACTTGTTATTGTTTAAAAAATCGCGGATTGTTTTTTGCAGAGCATCTAAAGTTGGCTTACTGATATTCGAAACCTGGGGAGCCAGCAAAGTTATCCTTGCATTTAACTCCTGTGCATGCAGTTTCCCGAAACCAACCAATAACAATATCCAAACAATCTTTTTTATCATTTTGCAATTTTTAAAATGGCAGCACAAATATCTTTAGCAACATCTGTTTTCGATTTCATTTCAAATACAGTCCGTTCTAAAGCTTTGTTAAAAATAGTAATTTTATTGGTATCTGATTTAAAACCTGCGCCCTTATCATTTAAAGAATTTAAAACCACCAGATCTAAGTTTTTCTTCTCTAGTTTGCCTTTCGCATAATTCTCTTCATCATTGGTTTCTAAAGCAAAACCAACCAAAATCTGGTGCGCTTTTTTTGCCGTACCTAAAGAAGCGAGTATATCAGTTGTTTTTTCCAGTTCCAAAACAAGATCACTATCCTGTTTTTTAATTTTTTGAGTGGCAACCACTTTAGGGCGATAATCTGCCACAGCAGCACACATTACGGTAATATCAGTATTAGGGAATACCGATGAACAGGCATTGAACATATCCTGAGCACTTACTACATCAATCCTTTTTAACATTTGAGTAGATTTTTGTGCAGTTGGTCCGGCAATTAATGTAACATCCGCTCCAAGCCTGGTTAATTCATCAGCAAGAGCGAAACCCATTTTGCCTGATGAGTGATTGCCAATAAAACGTACCGGATCAATCGCTTCGTACGTAGGACCGGCAGTAACCATTACCGTTTTGCCAAATAAAGGCATCGATCTTTTAATGGCACTATCCAGAAAGGAAACAATTTCTTCGGGTTCTGCCATTCGGCCTTCACCCCAAAGTCCACTGGCAAGTTCGCCATTGGCAGGCGCAATAACCGTATTGCCAAAACTGATAATCTTTTCGATATTAGCTTGTGTAGTCTCATGTTTCCACATGTCCAGATCCATTGCCGGGGCAACATAAACCGGACATTTGGCTGAAAGATAAACAGCTGTTAACAAATTATCGCAGATGCCTGTTGCCAGCTTGGCCAGCGTGTTGGCACTTATTGGGGCGATGATAATTAAATCGGCCCATAAGCCCAGCTCAACGTGGTTGCTCCATACGCCAGTTTCTTCTTCGAAGTATTGCGTATAAACAGGGTTTTTAGAAAGCGTAGCAAGGGTAAGTGGTGTAATGAAATTAGCACCATCAGGGGTAAGAATAACCTTTACGTTTGCACCAGCTTTTACAAGTAGCCGAACCAAAAAAGCCGACTTATATGCTGCGATGCTACCGCAAACGCCAAGGATTATATTTTTATTTTTTAGCATAATGCGCAGAGTACATAAGGCACGGAGCATAGAGCGTAGTGCTAAACGCTTTGCCCTAAACGCTATGCGCTACGCCAGTTACTTTTGTTCTTTAGCAGGATTTCTGTGATAAATTTTCTCGTTTAAAAATTCATCAATAGCAACCAAAACAGGCTTCGGCATGCGCTCGTAATGTTTGCTGATTTCAATCTGCTCGCGATTTTCGAAAATTTCTTCTAAATTATCGTTGCTTGAAGCAAATTCTGCCAATTTACCGTGTAACTCCTCTTTAACGTTGTTCGAAATCTGATTTGCTCTTTTAGCAATTACCACTAAAGATTCGTATAAGTTATCTGTAGTTTTATCTAAATCGTGTACGTTTCTGGTTACTGTAGTATTTGGTACAGCAGGTTTGTTAGTATTCATGTATTACTTGTTTTTAATATTCGTGTTATCAGCATTAGTTGGTTTTGTAGAAACGGTATCCTTTAATTTCCCAGTTCTAATCAGCATCTGCTTGTATTTTTCCTGATCAGCGGCATATAATGCCAGTTCTTGTTTTGTAACCGCAATCCCTGCCTCTACATCATCCTTAAGTACCTTTGCGTCTTTAGTGTATTTACTGTCAGGATGGTTTTCAGTAAACTCAGTATATAAAGCAAGTGCTTCATTATAACGGTCTTCCTGGCGGATGATATAACTGTTTTTTGCGTATAAATATTGTGCTTTAATCATCAAGAAATCCATCTCCTCAGCATATTTAATATCTGGGTAATCTCTTTGCGCATTTTTTAAGGCAATAACCGCTGCTCTGTAATTATCTACATTACTAGGCCCGGTAGTTAAGTACATTTTAGCATTTTCAAATGCTTTATCCTCTAACTTGCCTCTTAGTGTAGCAATATATTTGCCAGCGGCTGCAGCACGATCGCTGGTAGGGTACAAGTTGATGAATAATTGCAGTGCATCTATAGCTTTATAAGTATTTTCCTGATCTAAAGAGAAATTTGGAGATTCTAAATAGAAACAATACGCTCCCATGTATCTTGCTTCTTCTGCATTTTTACTTGCTGGGTAGGTTTCTGCAAAACTTTTAAACTGGTATCTTGCGGTTGTATAATCACTTAATCTATATAGTGTATAAGCATAATAATAGTTCAGATCCTCAGCTTCTGCACGGCCACGATATTTTTGAGAAAGATCTTCAAAAAGCACCAATGCTTTACTGTAATCGCGTTTATTATACAAACGAAGCGCCTCTTGGTATTTTTTTGCAACGTCATTGCTCGCTCTCAATTTCTCGAAACGACTTTTACAACCCGCCATACCCAGAGCGGCAACAAATACTAAAATAATTAAGTGTTTAACTTTAAACATTCTGCAAAGATAATTAATAATACGATAACATCAATAAAAACAATTGGCCGCTAAGCTATGCAAAGCAATTCAGTACAATATAACAGTTAACAATTTTTAACATATATAGCTGTTCGTATTTGTTTGTAGCGAATTATACTATAATTATAGATGGTTAGGAAGTCTATTCAGGCCAGGCTGGTTCTATTCCTACACTATATAGTATATGTTTCATGTTTTTTTAGCAAAGCAGGTTTAGTGCTGCTATATAGGTATGTTCCCGCTATCCGCTTTATTCCGATGAAAACCTGTGAAACAAGCAAGCACACCAAAATATAACACAAACCAGTGCTTAAATCGGGATGCCCGCTGCTATCGGGTTTAGATGGCAGGGTCTTCCGAAGTTTCAAGTGGCTGGGCGCAGGGAAAACTCCGGAAGCCTGAAGGGGAGCAGCTGTCCCTAAACACCTGTTTCCTTAAAAAGTTTGGCTATCTGTAAAACTTTTTCCTGTTGAAAACCATGGAGTTACCTAAAGCCTTTGTATAATCGTTAGAAAAGCTTTGCATTAGTGTTGATTTTTTCTACTTTTGCATCCCGCTTCGGAGGAAGGGTTTTGGTTGAAAGGACGGCATTGGAGCGCGCAGGCAAGGATTTATTTTAAAATAAATATTGCGGGAGAAGAAAAGATTGCTACCTTTGCAGCCCGGATCGGAAGAACGGGGAGCTGGTCAACACCGGCATATTGAAATAAGAGGAAGGAAAAAAAAGAAGACGAAAAAATAAAATTTATTTTATTTGGAAGTTCGGAAAAGTTCCTTACCTTTGCACTCCCAACCGAAAGGAAGCGGGAAAAACCGGAACGGCGGATGCCGGAAAGGTAACAGAAAAAAGATTGAAACGGATGGAAACACGTTTAAGACGAACAAGACTTGAACGAACTGAAACCGAAGATATATAAGTGACCGGCCGTGAGGCTTACCAGGTCAGCAAGTTCTTAAAAGAGATGTCAATGTAGCGTAG
>NZ_LMZQ01000035.1 GCF_001442625.1 Pedobacter ginsenosidimutans
TATCCGGTAGCACCATTGCCCAATCCACCCCAACTGATATTCGAACTTTTATGTCTTCTCTTACCATTTACCAAAACCAACACCTGATCTACCCCCAAACCTTTCAGCTGTACAGTAGAAGTTGCCGATGCGGCATCGCCACCACCAGAAACAGATGAGTGGAAAGATGGCGATACATACTGAAGCAATTGCGTTACACTGGCCTGTGGAGAGTTTTGTTGCAGTGTTTTTAAATCAATCACATCAACAGGAACGGGTGAATTCAGTTTTGTCCGGTTGGCATTCCGTGAGCCAACAATCTGTAGTTCACTCAAGGTATTGTCGGCCTGTTCGAGTGAAACGTTCAATTTCGTAGATGATCCAATTTCAATGGTAGCGGTTTTATAACCGATATAAGAAACCTCGATAAATCTCCCGTTTTTGGTAGAAATTTTAAATACACCATCCTTATCGGTAACTGTAGAACCATCGAGCCCTTTGATTTTTACAGATACCCCGGGTAATGGCGTTTTATCTTCTGCAGAAACAACCACCCCCGTGATGATTCTTTGCTGGGCAAATAATTTTGAGTAAACGACTGTAGTTAACAGCAATATTAAAAGTAGTTTTATCTTCATTTTGTTTATTTTGGAATAGACATGCCAATGGCCATCCACCTTATTTTAAGTGGAAAAATGTGTTAAAAATTAAATTTTAAAGGTTTTTGATCAGGCTATGCCTATTTAATCATTTTTGTTTTTGAAATCTATCATCGGTTAGCGAAAGTAAAAAAGCCTCTATATCGTTTATTTCAGTTTCGCTCAAACCCAGTGGTTTGTTTAAAGAGAGATCCCTGTTTTTCCCATTTTTGATTACCGCATCTGGATTATTGTAATATTGGATCACTTCCTTTAGCGTTTTAAACATTCCATTGTGCATGTATGGTGCAGTAATTCCCACATTCCTTAAACCAGGTATTTTAAAATGTCCTTTATGCTCAGGGTTGTGCGTTACCTCAAATCTACCCTGATCTTTTAGCTCTAATTCGTTAAATAAGCCAATTCCTTTAAAACGGTCGGCGGTAAAATCTTCGCCCGAATGGCAATTGTTACAGTTTGCCTTTCCGATAAACAACATCCTGCCTCGCTTTGCATTTTCGGATATGGCTTTGTCATCACCATTAATATACCGATCGTAAGGGCTGTTTGCGGTTTCTAATGTTCTTTCGAAAGAAGCAATGGCCAGTAGCAAATTCTTTTGTGTAGGCGGCGAATTAAAAATCTTCTGGAATAAGGCTGAATAATCCTTGTCTTTTTGCAAGCGATCAATGGCATCGGCAATGGGCAGGTTCATTTCTACCGGATTGATGATGGGCTGCAAAGCCTGATCTTCCAATGAAGCAGCTCTGCCATCCCAAAAGAGGCTTGGCCTGCCCGAAAGATTGGTTACCGAAGGCGAATTACGCGTTCCTTTTGTTCCCCCTACGCCTAAACTTACTGCACTAGTGTCTGCAAAAGCAAACTCCGGTTTATGGCAGGAGGCACAACTAATGCTTTTGTCTTTAGAAAGGATCGGATCAAAAAACAGTTTTTCGCCTAAACGTTCCTTGCTATTAATTATAGTGGGATCATCTGCACCAAATCCGGCCATTAAAAACACCACTAAAACTAAGCTCAGGGAAATTATTATTTTGCTTCTTTTCATTAATTTCTTTGGTTCGGAATTTATTTAATGGGTCTTCGACTACGCTCAGACTGACATCCCTTAATCGAAATATTGTAATCTTCATTAATCGGTCGTCATTCCCGCGCAGGCGGGAATCTTAAAGCTTTTGGTTAAGCTTACTGCATTACGATTATCTTCGATGCAATCGTGGTTCCCAATCAACCCGATAGCTATCGGGTTGCGAATGACGGACCTACCTGTTTAGCCAGCGGAAGGGAGAATACCAGATCCTCCCATCTCAACTAACCTAACAAGAGAGATTTTTAATTATTGGCTACGAGCTGTACATTCAGCTCAAAATCGTCATAGATTGTTTTATCGCCTAGGTTTTCGAAAAAGCTCTTAGACCTGAATTTGATATCATATTTGGTTCTATCGACCGTAATTTTTGCATTGGCAATTACTTTATTGCCTTCTTGTTTAACTGTTGCCGGAAAACTGATTTCGTTGGTAATGCCTTTAATGGTGAGCTTTCCTTTAATATCATAAGTTCCTGCACCGGTACTTTGCACCGATGTGATGTTGAAAGTGGCTTTACCAAATTTTTCTACTGCAAAAAAATCGTCACTTTTTAAATGGCCCAACAGTTTAGCATTGGTTTCTTTATCGGTAAGATCGGTAACCGCAATGGTTTTGGTATCGAGTTCGAAACTGCCGCCTTTTAGCACTTTATTATCTAAAGCCAATGATCCAGAAGTTACATTGATGGTGCCTGAATGTTCTCCAGTTACCTTTTTAGCTAACCAGGTGAGTTTGCTTTGTTCAGGGCTTACTTTATAGTTTACCAGTTTCCTTGATATGGCTTCGGTAGCTACCTTTAGTTTAGGTTTAGGTCCCTTTAAAGCTGTGAAAGATGAAGCTACAACTGTGGTAGCGATAAGTGCAATCGTTTTATACTGTAACATGATATATATGGTATTTAGTTTAGGTGGTTTAGCTATTTTCCATTGGCTTGTGCCTCAAAATAGGCAGCTGATGGTACTGGTTCTGCAATTAATTCATCCAGAACTTTATTGAATTTTTTTTCGTAATCATCGTAATATTTACCTGTAACGGTTCCGGTATAACCCGTATATATTTCGCGTACTTCTCCTTTTCTATCGATAATAATGGTTGTTGGATAAGCGATGAATTTGTTTAATGCAGGAAGTTTATCTGCAACCAATCTTTTATCGGCCAATCCGCCAAATAGGATATCGTATTTGATGTTGTACTTATCGCGAAGCTTACCAAGTGTGTATTTTCCATACTCAAGATCATCTTTCTGCTCAAAACCAATGGCAATGGCTTCTACACCTCTTTTCGCATTTTTATTGAACCAGGGTGAAAGGAATACGGTTTGGTCGGTACAGTTTGGGCACCAGGTACCCACCAGTTCTACAATTACAACCTTACCTTTGTATTTGTCATCCGTTAATGAAACAGGCTTCCCATTCAGATCAGGGAAAGTAAAAGCAAGTTTTTTAACGCCTTCCTTTAAATGTGTTAGTTTATAAGGATCTGGCAATTCTGCCTGACTGTCTTTTACCCCGGTAAACTTTAAGTTGTCGTAAATACCCTGGCTAATTTCGCCCGAAAGTGTTCCATCTTCATTAATGGTGCCCTTATAAATTTTAGGACTTGGTCCGCTAAAACCAGAAAGTACAAACTGGTTTCCCTGTACGGTACCTTCCAGCTCACGGCTATCGCCAGTTACCTGCATAATTACACCGGTAAGTTTATTCCCTTCTTGTTTTAATATGGCAACTTTGTTTGGAACGGCTTCTTTGGAAAAACCTTTAAACTCCCATTTACCCGTTAAATTGGCTGTAGGCGCAACATCTTTTCCCGGCTCAACAAAACGGTAAGATTTACCTTGCTCTGCAGTAAAGGGCAAAGCATTGCCCTGCAAACCCGGCACAAGGCTTCTATATTCGCCAGAGATCCGGCCATCACTTTCAATTTTGGCCACCAAAGCTGCATCGTAAGTATTCATTTTAATAAACAGCGAATCCTGCCCCAGGTATTTGATGTGGAAATCGTCTCTCCGCGTACCGTTTAGCAGCGTAAAGGTAGCATGTGCTGCATCTTTTCCTTTCAGTTCGAAATTAAAGGGGACTTCTGTTTCGGCAACTTTAAAAACACCACGCCAAATTCCTTCTTTTATAAACTTTTTGGCCACTTTTGGTTCTTCATGTACTTTATTAACAGCAAAGGCAGTTGTAGAAACGAGCGATGCCAGTGCCAGCACCTGCATTTTAGCAAAGTAAGTTTTCATCTTCTATAGTTTTAAGTGTAGGTTAAAATATGGGCTGCAATAAGCTGCAGCCTCACATTTTTGGTTTGGTTGGTTTAGGTTATTTACTTTTTAGTGTTTCTGCAGCGGCCAGTTTTTCTGGTACTGGTTCTGCAATCAGTTCATCTAATACTTTATTGAACTTGGTTTCGTAATCGTCAAAGTATTTTCCGGTTACAGTGCCGGTATAGCCGGTATAAATTTCTCTCACATTTCCTTTTCTATCGATAATGATGGTTGTTGGAAAAGCAATGAATTTATTTAGCGCAGGTAGTTTTTCGGCCACTACTTTTTTATCGGCAATGCCACCAAACAGGATATCGTAAGTGATGCCATATTTCTCTTTCAGTTTACCCAATGTGTATTTGGCATATTCAAGATCATCTTTTTGCTCGAAACCAATTGCAATAGCTTCTACACCCCGTTTTTGGTTCTTTTTAAACCATGGCGAAAGAAAAACTGTTTGGTCTGTACAGTTCGGACACCAGGTACCGATCGTCTCGATAATTACGACCTTACCTTTGTATTTATCATCACTTAAGGAAACATTTTTCCCCGTTAGATCTGGAAAGGTAAAATCAAGTTTTTTATAGCCTTCTTTAAGAAAAGTAAGTTTGTAAGGATCAGGAAGCTCGGCATTTTCGTTGCGCTGGCCATCAAATTTTAGGTTTTTATATATCCCAAAGCCCTGTTCTCCGGTGATGCTATTATCGTCGTTTATTTTTCCTTTTACAATAAAAGGACTTGGTCCAGTAAAACCAGATAACTCAAATTCATCCCCCTGTACCGTGCCTTCAAGTTCGCGGGTATCGCCAACAACGGTCATAATTACTCCGGTAAGTTTATTTCCGTTCTGTTTTAATAAAGCGATAGATGCTGGTACGGCTTCTTTGGTGTAGGTTTTTATTTCCCACTTGCCAGAGATATTGTGTTTTGGTGCAATATCTTTTCCAGGTTCTACAAAGCGGTAATTTTTTCCGTGCTCTGCCACAAAAGGAAGTGAATTACCCCTGAAACCAGGTACCAGACTGCGGTATTCACCTGATAATGTTCCATCGGTTTCTATTTTTGCCACCAAAGCGGCATCGTAAGTATTCATTTTTATATAGATGGAATCATCACCACGCCTCTCTACATGGAAATCATCACGTCTGGAGCCATTAATTAAGGTTAAGATGGCTGTTTGAGGGTTTTTACCTTTTAATTCGAAGTTAAATGGCACTTTTGATTCGCTTACACTAAACTCGCCCCTCCAAATCCCTTCTTTTGGAAATGGTTTTGCCACCCTGGCAGATGCAATACCTCCAAGTAACAGGACTGAGGTGGTTAGGCATGCAATTCTTGAGGAAATTTTCATTTTCATAATCATCATTATTAGTTAAACACTATCGTTTTAGAGTTTTTTAATAACAAGGCACAATTTTTCCCACAGAAAACCATATAGCATGGAAACAGGCTGTTTAAACAACTGTTATGCTTTTAATGAAATCCCTAACAGGAAACGTGAGTTTACTTGTTATTGGTTAATTTATAATCTATTGCTAGATCAGTTTGAGCACTTTTTCCTATGGAAAGTTGCTAGAAGTTCAACGAGTACTGACTCTCCCTTCTTCTGTATAAATCAACTAATTAATGGTGGTGAATTAATTAGAGTAATAACCTAAACTAGTGGTGGTGATTAGTTAGGCCGTTCCTGATACCCCGGCAACTTATTGACTGAAATACATGACCACCATAATATTCTATCAAAAGGCCCCGGGGTACCAGGATTTTTAAATAAGAATATCTGAATGAAAACCTTTAGCAGGTGATCTGTATCTTAGTTTATATTAGCGGCAACAGCAGTTATACTGATCTGAATAATTGATCAGGGGATATGGCTGAGGTTGTCTGCGGAGTTTCATATTGAACGTAAATTTGCTAGTGAACTATTATATTTTTTTGTAAAAGTATAAACTTCGTTTAAGTTAAACAAGTATTCCTATAGATTTTATAGACTTTATTTATAAATAACTGATTTACAGCTAAATAATTTACAATTATTGATTTAAGCAGGGCGTTTGTCATTCTGAACGTAGTGAAGAATCTTTAATTATTTAAGAATATAAAGTCAACTGTAAGATTCTTCGTTGCACTCAGGATGACAAATTTTGAGAATGCGATCGCCATCCTGATCCGGTAGCTATCGGATTTGTTTCAGGATCTATCTGCAATTTATTTCACAAACACAAACAGCTAAAAATCAACAAATTAAATCATAAAACGAGCTTAACAATCACAAATTCCACAAAAAAACTACTATTTCTATAGAAATTATAGTAATTAATTTTTACTTTTGTTGAGTCTTCTTCAAAAAGTGAATCTAAAGCTGCTTGAAAAGATCATATAGTCATGTGGCCGAGTGGTTAGGTAAAGGTCTGCAAAACCTAGTACGGCGGTTCGATTCCGTCCATGACGTCTAATACTTATCAAGAAAGACGTAGGGAATGGCCCTTTGATGTCTTAGCAACCTGTTGATTAACAAGGTGCTAATTCCTTCTGCAATAGCAGAAAAGATGAGTTTGAAAACAGATCCCTTTACTGTTTTCGGCGAACGATCAATGGCTATCCCTTCCAAAATTGATAACCTAAATTTAATAATATGTCAGTTTATTTTGATTATCCATCCATCAGGGATTTTTTTGAGATCCACGGAAACACTTCTTGCGAAAAATTAGATGATTATGAACATTGTAAGGCAGAATCAGACCGGCTTTATAATGAACAGCTTAATGAGACCAATGAAGAAATCCCACATGATCAACCCAAAACCGACACCTAAAAATTATTCAAACCTTTAGCTTAAACGCTCTTTTAAATAACAAGCCTAAAATGTATTCAACACCACCTAGACTACCCATTATACTCAAAACCTTATTCACTATAGTTTTAACCTTTTTCCTCCTTTCACCCCAAACATGGGCACAATCGAAAGATCCATCCCCTATCAGTTTTCCTACTCCTAAAAATGTAGATCACATGCTTTTTTATCTTCAACGTGACCCAAATACCAACACCCTTATTTATGCACTAAACCTAAAAGAAAATGGCAGCATTAATGCTAATGCTCCTATTCAGGTTTATTGGATCCGCTATGGTGAAAAAGGACAGAAAAAAGACCTGGGCTATATCCAACGGAAGTTTGCCTATGGTATCGATACGAAGGAATTGGGGGCAGACAAGTATGAATTTAGATTTGTATCACATAAAAAATTACCATTTTACCTGCAAAGGTATAGTGATAAAAGCTATCGCGTTTCGGTAACCCTAAACAACCGGATAATCAGGGTTACACGATTGTTTATCAGGATTCAGGGTGGCAGTTTCTGGCTTCCGAATGTAAAATATGCTGAAGTGGAAGGTACAGAAGAATCGACAGGTAAACCAATAGTTGAGCGGATAAGTGTGAAATAAACTAATTGTTGCTCAAGTTAAGATGTCATGTTGAGCCTGTCGAAACACATTGATTGTCCTTCGACAGGCTCAGGATGACAAATAAAAAAAATAAATAAAAAATCGTAATTGATATTTAATTATGAAGTCCTCTACTATTTCGGCTCTTTTTTATTGTCTACCGCTGTGCTAAATGTTTTATTAAACTCGCCTTTAATCCATTGTACTTTTCCAAAATCACGTATACCGGGAGCAATAATGTAATTCCCCGTTTGAGAGTCCAGAATTACGACTAAATCACTCGCCCCTACTTGGGTGCGGTATCTTCCGATACTCTGATCTTGTCCGTTTTTAAAACTGATGGCCGTAAACATTAAGCCTGCGCCCAAAAACCCTAACAAAAGGGATTTTGTGTCTAATGTGATTTTCATATCCTTAAGATTTATTTGTGTGTAAAATCAAGATAAGATTTTTGAACACTACATTTTTATTCTATCAGAAATATTGCAATTCATTTTCATTTAATCAGAAGACCAGGTTTCCATCATGGATGAGTGATTTAACAGGTGATACTCTTGACACGGCTTCTGCAGAGCAACTGGCATCAACCAGCACTAGATTGGCTTTATCGCCTACACTTGGCCATTGCTTTTTTCCTTTATCATCTAAAGGAAGAATATTGCCGGTAGCCAGTTTCAATATCCTTGAAAGTTCAAATTCTGTACGATAGCCATAAATTTGAGCTGCTATATTGGCCTTTTGCAAAATGCTTCCTGTGCCAAAAGTATTCCAATGGTCAATAATACAATCATTACCTGCTACCACTTCTACACCATACTTGTACAGTGCAGGGACGGGCATTGGGTTACCAGATAGTGGAATAGTTGAAGCTATTCCCATTTTTGCAGCGCCAAGTTTTTCAGCAATTTCTTCGGTTTTGGTTTTATCGAGATACCTCAAAGCAAAAGCATGGCTCACATAGGTTTTTCCTTTCAGCGCTGGGTTTTCCATTACTTTATCAATCAGGTATTCGATTGTTTTCAAACCAGATTCGCCCGACTCATGAAGGTGGATATCAATCCCCTTTCCATGGTCTAGCGCCAACTGCACCACAAAATCCATGTGTTTTTCAATACCGCCATCAATAGAAGTTGGATCAAGGCCACCAATAAAGTCTATATCCATTTTGGCTGCTTCTTTCAGCAGTTCCGCAGATTTAGTATAATATATGCCATGCTGGGGGAAAGCCACCAACTCTGCCTGAAAAGATTTCTTTTTATGCAATAATGCGGTTTCTAAATGCTTCAGCGAGTCTAATCCCGAGGTAGGATCTATATTTACATGCGACCTTGCATAACTTGTTCCGTAAGATTGAAGTAACTCAATTAATTTTTCACTACGTGGTATAGAAGTTTTTAACAGTTCAGGAATTATCTGTTGCTCGAAAGCAATCATATCTTTTACAGATCTGTTCTTCTTCAAATGCGCCTGCCACGGCAATCCATAATAGGTTTTATCCAGATGGATGTGCATATCCCTGAAAGCCGGGAGCATTAACAATTCCTTTGCGTCGATTGCTTTTGCATTAGGGTTATTAGGAAGAACATTCTTTACCTTACCGTCTTCAATCTCAATAATAAAAAGTTCGGTTTTTGTTTTAATTACCTCATCCTGATCATACTCGAATCCCGTTTCGAGCCTAACATTTTTTAAGGTTAATGTTTTTCCTGAGAAACGGTCTACATTTTCATCTGCAATGGCTTGTTCTGCTGACAGTAAACAGGTGCTTGCAAGCAAAATAGATGAGCTTTTAATAAAGTCTTTTCTCGAGATCGAATGTGGGTTTATCATAACAGGAATCTTTATTACAAAAATAACGTTCTGTTATGTTTATGAATGGTAGGATTTATATTAAAAATTGTACCATTTATAACTATCAGTACTTATTTATCGAATTTACAGCCTATATATTGCTCAATTCATAACTGCTCGCGAAATGCGCGTGGGGTAATGCGGGTTTGGTTTTTAAAGAATTTAGAAAAATAAGCCACATCATAAAAACCGAGATCGAAGGCAATTGCTTTAATAGGCCTTTGGGTAGTTAATAAGATCCGTTTTGCTTCGAGGATTAAACGTTCGTGAATGAGTGCGGTGGCTGATACGTGAAAATGTTTTTTGCAGAGCATGTTCAGATAGTTTGCCGAAATACTTAACTGATCGGCATAAAATCCAACAAGTTTTTCCTTCTTATAATGCATATCAATCAGCGAGCGGTATTTAAACAACACAGGTTTGGTTTGGTAAACCGTTTGGTTATTGAACAATGTTTCTGCCTCTTCACTAATCATCAGCGCAATAAGCCTGATCCTGGCATTGATAATTTCCCATAGTATGGCAGGCTTTAGGAGTTCGGATCTGATGCTCTGAAATTCGTATAGGATTTTTCCGTAAGCTACGGCACTTAGGTTAATAACCGGATAATTTTGGTATAAGATTAATGAAAAACGTAAAGAATTGGCCAGCGTTTCGAATATACCTCTACTGATCATCAGTTGATGGGCATGCGTTTCTTCGCCGAGCTCCCATTTATGGATCTGCTCTGGAAACAATAAGTGCAACTGACCTCCGGCAACCTGATGATCTATAAAATCAATGGTATGTATGCCCCTGCCCTCCTCAAAAAGCATAAAAAGGAAAAAATCGTGTTTGTGTGGTTTTTCGATATGCCTTTTTCCAATTATTTCATGATACAGCAAGTTATTCCCCGAATCTTGCTCGGGCCAAAACTCACTAATATCAAGCGTAGGGAAATTTGCAATTACATCCATCGACGAAAAATACCATTTTTGTATATAAGTTACGAAAAAAGAAGATGGAAAGTGAATGAAGCAATATTAATACGCAGGCTGCCAGCTATAAAATTAAAAAAGGCTAAAACTTATGGGTTATCTTTAATAGGTAGATAAAAAATTATCAATGCTTCATTTTAACAATGATAAATACCATTCCGATCAAAAATGGCAAACAGTAGTAAGAAGCCGGAACGAGAAATAGCAATAGTGAGTATCAGTTTTGGATGGCCAGAGATAAATTTTTCTAGATTATTCATCATCGCTCTGCTTCCCTGAGGCATCAGATCAGACATATGGCCGTGTGTATACAGCGCAATAAGACCTGATACCGTCAGAATAAGCAGGATGAGCGTCACAAAACTAAAATAAGGTACCCTTGAATAAATTCACGGACACTGTGCCCTGGCCGCGCAAAGAGACCTTTTAGGGTAAAAATGCCTTTATCTATATACCAAACACCATAAATAAAATCATGTGCAAGGAAATGTTTAATGGAATAACGGTGTGCAGTAGATTTTTGCCCGCAGTTTGCGCAGTAATTCTGCGTAACCGGAGCAGTACAATTTAGACAGTCTGGCAACATCGATAACTATTGTTTGGAGTCTCTGTTTTTAATTTCAGTATTAATTTGGCTTAGGCTAATAAATGCTGGCAAAAATGTTAGCGAACAACAAATTGGAACTATAACAAGCACTTTTGGCATTTTGGAGGAAAAGGCAAGATAAAATATGATCACACTGGCAGCAAGCAGTACCAAGCCCAGCCCAATCAGTACACCTTGCAAACTTTGCTTCTTTTTATATAATTCTTGTACAGATAATTCGGTAATAGGAATTCCCTTTTTCATATTATTTGAGGTGGAGTTAATGTAGTTTGGTTATTGTGAAGAAGTACACAATCATTTTGCATATCTCTTCTGCTGAACAAATATACAATATATCACCAATCGGTGATAAAAATATTTAAAATTGATTGTGTAATTTTCCAACACGATTATTTTTCATCAAATGGAACAGAAAACAGTGGTTAAATCGTTAAGGAACAAGGAAAAAAGCAAGCAGAAGTTTTTAAATGCGGTTGAGAAAATACTCCATACCAAAGGCTTTTCAGGCCTTAAGGTTAACGATATCGCACGTACTGCAGGCCTAGACAAAAAACTGATCTATAATTATTTTGGAGGAAAGGACGAACTCATTGATGAATATATCCGCTCGCAGGATTTCTGGAGCAATGTGAAAGATGAGCCAGGAGGCCCTATGATTAACGACGGTGGAAAAACATTTTCTAAAGAAATGCTGCGCGCTCAGTTTGATCATGTTTTCAAAAATAAGGAACTGCAGAAAATCCTGCTTTGGGGATTAATAGAGAACAGAAAATCGTTAAAAAAACTCGCAAACGACCGCGAAGAAAATGGTGCACTCTTATTTGAAAGTATTACTGATCCACACTTCAAAGAAAATTCCAATAGATACAGGGCCATTATTGCACTGCTAATATCAGGAATTTACTATCTAGACATTTACGCCACTACAAATGATTGTACTTTTTGTGGACTGGACCTAAAAAGTACAGCAGGAAGATCGGAAATTGAAGATGCTATTTCGTTTTTGATTGATAAAACTTACGAGTAAGAAATCTGATTAACCAGGAAGCATGTTTCGAAAAACTTTCTTCCTGGTATATACCCGATGTTAACTTTAATCCAAAACAATTAGGCACAAAATGTATGGCTTTATTTGTTTAAGTTTTTGGATTCAGCTGTTATTTTTTTGCTACGATTGTCCCACACAGGAAGTGTTAAAAACAAGCATCAACAACAAAGTATATAAGTATAATTTATTTACTCAGCAACCTCCTTTTCGGGGAACACGTTGAAAAATTACTTTACCATCTCGTTCTACATATTCGCAAGATACTATTGGATATGAATACTTAGGCGCATGCGATACGCTATGGCTTCTTATAATTATTTTGTCGTTAACTTTCAGGCTATGCAATTGCTCAAGCTGAGACTTATCCGGCTCAAATTTTACAATATAATCATCACCATTAATCCTGGCCATAACACCAAAACCTAATCTTGATCCTGGGGGAAGGGAAAGAGAGGTTACAACAGCCTCCATATTGGTAAAAGCAGTTATATGCTCCCTTATTTTAGCAGCACCGGTAAGCACTTTTTTACCTTCTGGAGAAGCCTCCCATTTTTTGTACTTTATACCATCAGGTGTAGCCTCCCATTTTTTCCTTTCGGCTTGCCTTTCAGCAACAGAAAGCGGTCCTGGAGACGGCTTCCTAGTTTCATTCTTGATTTCACGATTAGCAAATACTAGTCCGCTCACCACAACCAGTGGTAACATCAGCGCATAAATTACTTTTTTCATAATTTTTGTGGTTAATTAAATTACATAAATTCTTTTGATAAGTCTGATCGGATAAGACATAATTTATTTTTCATATGCTATCAAACTTGATTCAGTAAAATTACTTTGATATTTTTCAGCCCGGGTAACCTGGATTGTAAATAAAAATGTAAACTTTGTAAAATAAAATCTTGACAAATGGATCTTAGTCGAAATCTCCTCTCCGGGAAACACAAATACCTGTTCGGATTGATATTACTCTCGTTTATCTCTGTAATCTGTGCGGCTTTCAGAATAACCGGCAGTAATGACTTTGATATTGCCAGAAGGGAAGTTTTGCTCCGCCGGATCGGGCATGAATTACTATTACAGTCGGGTGATAGTACGTCAAGAGTGCTTCCGGTAGAAAAGATCGCCGGGAATGAATACCAAATCAGATTTGAGAAGCACCTTACTTTCCAAACCGACTCGTTGGTTAATACAACCAAGCGCTTGTTGGCCAAAGACCCGCTGGCGAGTGATTATGTTGTTAATGTTCTGAACTGCGACGGTACGGATGTGGTGTATGGATACGCTATATCCAAAAACAAAAAAGATGATATTATAGCATGCAAAAGAAGAGCGCAACCCAGAGCATGTTACAGGATCAACATCAAATTCAAACCAACAGGTGTAAATGCAACAACGAAAGGTTATATTCTCGGTGGTCTTCCTTTTTTAGCATTTATTGGTTTTATATTTTTTAGATCGGTTAAGCCGCGAAGAGTTTTACCCAATGATGTTCAGAATACTAATATGTTCACCTTAGGCTCAGTATTGTTCGATGCGAAGAATCGGAAGCTCACAATACATGGAAAAACAATAGATCTCACCGGAACGGAAACCCGTTTACTGCTCATTTTTGCCATGTCTCCTAACGAGACAATCGAGCGAAGCCGGCTACAAAAAGAGATCTGGGAAGATGAAGGTGTTATTGTAGGGCGTAGTTTAGATATGTTTATATCAAAACTTAGAAAAAAACTCGAACTTGATCCGAATATCAATATTGTTGTTATACGTAGCAAAGGATATAAGCTTGAAATTAGCGTTTAAAAGATTTCTCCATTCCGTTGCACCCGATAGCTATCGGGTCCAGCCGAGATGACGACCACTCTATTAGAATCTGTTAATGGCAGGCTGTAGAAGGACAGTGGTCTATCTCGCTAGTCTTCAAGTTAAAAGCTAAAACCACATCTACCGCAACTTTTTTTGCTATAAAGCGGTCAATAGATACGTTTTATTTTTACTGGTTTTAAACTTAGTCTCGTAGCCTCCGGTATTTTTTTGGAACTGGTCTTCACTCCATTTATCCTTATTGGCAGATTTGTCTGCAAAATACATTCGTTCCCATTTAAGGAATTTTCGTGCTGCCGCAAAACATTCAGGTTTTATGGGTGAGATCTCCCGGCCCGGATATAAACCAAAAAGATGTGAAGCATGCCGGTGATGGATATCCTTATTATAGTTTCGGTTCAGGTTAACATAGCCTTGTAAAATAAGCATAATACACTCATCAAGCTAACCAGAAGGCATAAAACCAAAAACCTTGAAAAAAGCATGATAATTAACCTAAAAACCTGATGTCTGGGCAATGTGTGTAACTTATTGACAATAAATACCAATTGATATACTCGGTAAATTAAAAAAGAGCGAATAGAGGAAAAGCCGTGTTAACAATAACAACCGCTTTCCCTACTGCGTGTGTACTTCTGATAAGATTCGACTAAAATTTAATAGAAATCCTTTCCCCTTTATATTCGACTGATCTGACATTTTTTGTTTTGGCACCGGTTTTATTAGCATTCAAAGTGATAAGCTCAACATTGAAGTTTCTCTTTGCCAACATTCCGGTATAACTTCCTTTTCTATCGGAAATATTTAATGTCCTTGATTTTTGATCCCATTTCAACACAATGGTAGTGTAAGCCCCTTTTTCATAGTTATAATTATCATTTTCATCTTCATAAAGTGTAAAACTACCATTTGCGCCTTCATAAACCCGAATATCAAGATTCTCCCATTTTTTCTCGGTAGAATACTGTACATCAGGACCGAATGGAATGATAGCTCCAGCCTTCACATATAATGGAATGATATCAACAGGAGCGTCTGTCTCAACAGTCTGCCCTCCTACGCTATACTCATTCGTCCAGAAGTTATACCAGCCACTTCCTTTAGGTAAATAAACCGGAGATTTTCTTACCTGATATTTCGTTACCGGTGCAACCAGAATCGAGCGGCCAAACATATATTCAGTACCAATCTCATGCGTACGCTGATCGGCAATAAAATCCATGATCAATGGGCGCATAAAGGTGCCGTTATTTTCGCTTACATCCCATGATGTACCATAGATGTAAGGCAACAACTTATAACGGAGTTTTATGGATTTCTCCTGGGCATCAAAACACCATGAGCCACGTTCACCGAAATTCCAGATCTCCCGTGGCAAGTCGGTTCCATGAGAACGCATCATTGGACTGAAAGCCCCGAATTGCATCCAGCGGACATATAATTCCTGAAATTCAGGATTTTTATTACCACCATTATCTCGCCAACGTCCGGCAAAAAAACCACCGATATCGCTATTCCAGTTAGGTATCCCCATCAAGGTATAGTTTAAAGCTGCCGGCACCTGTTTTTGAAGCATCTCCCAACTCGATGTAACATCTCCACTCCAGGTGTTGGATCCAAAACGCTGCTGGCCAATAAAGCCTGATCTGGTAAGGATCACCACACGCTTATCATGATTTGAAGCGCGCTGATTACTTGCAATCCCTTTATTGTGCATCAGACTGAACCCGTTTTTCACACTTCTGTAGCTGCCTAAATGGGTAGGGAGGTCAAAATCAGATTCTTTGACGTTTATGTGGTCAGGTTCTGTTGAATCAAGCCACCATCCATCGTTACCAATATAGCTGAATATTCCCTTATTGAGGTATTTCCAGTAGATATCAAGTGCTTTTGGATTAAATACATCATAAGGTCTTGCGCCACTTTTCGGGGGCCAGGTATCAAAATTAATGATCATGTTCTTACTATCGAACTCCTTGCGCTGAGGTGTTTTCGGACCAAAGCCCGGCCATGTTACAATCAGGAGCTTCGCATTCAAACTATGAATCTCATCAACCCATTTTTTTGGATCTGGGAAACGCTCTTTATCAAAGGTTTGTGAATTCCAGGCGCTATCTGTTTTATTATATTCGGGCCAATAGCGCCAATCCTGAATAATTACATCCAGTGGAACTTTCAGATCCCGGTACTTTTTAACAACATCCAGACTTTCACCCTGTGTATGATAACGTTCCTTGCTCTGAAAGAATCCATAAGCCCATAGCGGAAGCATTGGAGCTTTACCAGTTAGTCCACGCAATTCTGAGATTACCCCATCCGTATTGGCACCAAACATGAAATAATAATCAGCGCAGTGACCAAGGCTTTCAAAAGATAGTTCCTCTGGTTTGTCCTCAAATTTAGAAATCGAGTAATTGTCCCAGAATACCGCATAACCTTTTATAGAAAGAAAATATGGCGAATAAGTTGACATATTTTCATTTTTCATCAGATGTGAGGAATTGCGCCGGTTAAATTTATTATCCATGATCTGGCCCACACCGTATATAGCTTCATCTTTATCCAGCGAAAAAGCATTCCTGACCTTGAATGATGAGGTTCCGGCATCATTTATAGGCGAAAACTGTGTGCCTTCATCCTTGTCCTGCAGGAGTTCCTTGCCCGAAGCATCATAGAAATAAACCCCTCCGGTTTCTACATTTACCTCTACCTGAATTTTGCTACTTTTTATTACTGGATTCTGTCCTTTTTTTGCATACCTCACAGCTACTTTACTTGGTACCGCCACAACTGAAAGACTGGTTTTAAGATAGGGTTTGCCAATGGGTGTTTTGTAAACCCTTACCGTATTTTCTGAGTAAAACTCAACTGAGATATCCATTTGCCGGGCTGCAAACTTCAGCCCTTGTGCAGTCTTTTGTATGGGTTGTGCCCATCCGTTCATGGTTAGCAAAAATGCAAAAAGCATAAACAAACCACCTGCTTTGTTGTAAAATTTCATAAGCATCATAAAGTTTTTATTTGATCATAGCAAACATACCGCTGAGCGGTGATGTTAAGACAACAACTATGTTGCAAAAAGTATCAATGGCGTTGATTTTTCACCTTGCGGGCATACTCCGAAGGCCTGCATCCATACTGTTCAAAAAAACATTTACCCAGATAGCTTGAGCTGCTGAACCCCACCCTTTCAGTGATCTCTGAAATATTGAGTTTACCTTCCAAAATTAATTGTGCCGCTTTCTCCAGGCGAACATTGCGAATGAACAGTGATGGCGATTTATCAAGCAGTGTGATGAGTTTTCGGTAAAGTCCGGTACGGTCCATATTAAGATCACGGCTGAGCTGCTCTACTGAATAATCTGTAACCTCAATATTCATTTCTACCAGCTTCATCGCCCTTTCTAAAAATTCAGATTCGGCCTGGTTGAGACCGATTTTGGATTGTGAAGCGTCGCTACGCTCCTCAACTGCTGCAGGGAGGTTCTCTTTTTCTGAGAGAAGAACATTTTGCTGATCAATTAAGCTACGGATCCTGAGTAATAAAAGCTCTTCCCGATGAGTGCGTTCCAATGATTTTCTGGTGTGAGAAATATAAGCAAATATTGCTGCTGATATCAAGACTGAAGCCAATACTACGAAACAGATTATTGCGGGCAAAGTCTGCCACCATGGGGCATTAATAGTAAGATCAAGTTCAGAAACTGGTCCATTCCATTCTTTATTGTTATTAGAAGCCATCACCCTTAGCTTATAATTACCATGAGGCAGATTGGTATACGATATTTCGAGAACACCATCCCCGTTTACGCCATCTTCCCTGCGACTGAAGGTTTCCCGCCAGGACTTGTCTATCCCTATCAGCTGATATCGATAAAGGGTTTGAGATGGATTCTGATAGTTAAGCGCTGAAAACTGAAAAGTGAGAAAGTTTTGGTCATAATCGAGCTGTATCTTCTTAATATAGGGTGCACTATTGATTAAAATTACACGATTACCGTAACTTTTGCCCGGTTCAACCTTTTCTCCCTTTAAGAACAGATTAGTAAAAACAGGTTTAAACGGCAGCTTACGTTGCAAAAGGCGACTGGGTTTCAAAATGCTAAACCCATTTATTCCTCCAAAATAAAGATCACCGCTCAAACTTTCGTAAACAGCCTGATTCGTATATTCACCATCTAATGTGCCAGCATTTGAATCGAAACTGGTAAAGTGAACATTTCCACTGATTGAATCAATCTGAACCTTGTTAATGCCATAACTGGTGGTGATCCAGATGTTGTTATGGCTGTCTTGTAATATCGCCTGTATAAAATTGTTTGACAACCCATCTTTAGTATAAAACACATGCTGTTCCCCGGAAGGTTTAAATAATCTCAGTCCGTCTCCCGTTCCTATCCATTTCCAGCCTCTCGAATCAGTAAGTTCTGCAGTATGGTCTATGTTATAATCCACCAACATTTGAGGATATTCCAATTTATGGCGTACTGGTGGGGGGATCGAAAAAACATCAATTTTCTCAAGTGCATTACCATTACTTAAAGCGGTTTTGTAACGATAAAATCCAGATTTACATTTCAGGTAAATGTCCCCCGATACGTCCTCAGCAAATGCTTTTACCATGATATCGCCTAATAAGGCACCTGGAAAATACGATGCGCCGATATGCTTAAAAATATACCTTTCGGGATGATCATAAAGGATTCCTTGATTTACGGTTCCCAGCCAGAATCCACCCTGCTTATCGTAAAGCAGTGTACTGATCTCTGTATTCAGTTTACTTCCGTCGGTTTTGTTTAGCAGCGGCCAATACCGTTTTTCACTACTAAAACAATCAATTATCCAAATCCCCTTGGCGCAACTGATAGATGCTTTACCCTTAGCATCCACCACTAAGGTATTTAAGGTATATTCTGTTTCAAGGATTTTTCTCCAGGCTTGTTTTTGAAGATCAAAGAAAAAGAACCCGCCGTGGGTTCCATTTCGCAACTGATAAAAACCATTGCGCCCTTTAACGACCAAGGAAGTATTGCCAAACCTAGCGTAATGCGTACCGGGATATGCAGCTGCACTGTACAACCTACGTTTCGAATTCAGATCGTAGCAGATCACCTTTCCTGTACTGTAGAAAAGATACAGCTTTTCTTCATGAGCGCTCACATCCTGCAATCTTCCCTGATCCTGCGACAGCTCGAATTCTTGAGTATGATCGCTAAGCACGAGTTTGTCACCAATAAGCAACCACAGCCGTTGCTTTGTATCCATGAAGAAATTATCTATTGGCTTTGGAAAACCTATCTTTTTGAAATAACCTGCTAAATCCTGTGTATACTTCTCTTTGCGCAGGTCAACCCGTAAAAGTTCCTTATAGTCCTTTATCCAAAGTATGGAATCGCCACTCAGATAAATCCTGTAAAAACCATCGTATGTTTTTAACGGATATCTGCGCTGTGAATCCCGGTGAATATACTTAAACCCTGCCCCATCATAGATATTGATATTACCGGTCGTTTTGAAAACCATACGTCCGTCAGGCAACTGAAGCATGTAACGAACCTGGTTGTCACTCAGTCCATGAAGAACATTAAGCGGCGTAAATACAAATTCTTGTGATTTCGCACAAGAAAACAAGAAAAGAAAGATTGAAATAAGGAAGATCGTTCGCTTCATTCTGGCTTCAGAGTTCTCATGAAATATCAGTGCAATTATGAACAATTTAATTGAATAAGAAAATAATTTACCTCTGGCAATCAGCGAAATAAGAGACATAAAATGGTATTTACGCAGTGTCCATCAATCTTTGCATCATCATCACCAGCGCAATTGATTCTTTAATGCCCCACATATTTGTGGTTGAATTAAAATATTAATATTTGGTTATACGAATTTCGTAAAATAATCGATTTAAGCAATCGATTGCGCAAAAATATTTCAGTGAGCTCTGCTGATGTCCAAAGCCAATAGATAGCCTTCCTAATTAGCTTTTGGTTAGCCAACCAACGGGACATAACATTTCCAAGATATGGGAACCCTGCAGACGCCCTTAAAGACTTTAGGCTTACTTAAATTTCCTGAATTTTGTTTGTATACCAAACCGCAAGGTATTCCGAAGTGGATTATAACCCGATCCTACCAGGTATGAAAAATCGAGGGAAAGGCTGCTATAATGGACTCCAAGGCCAAGGGTAAGGTAAGAGGTATTGGCTTTTTCGGGGTGCTGGTACAAGTAGCCGGCCCTGAGGTATAAAACATCCCTGAAACTCATCTCTGCGCCCGTTGATATGCCAACCTCTTTTAATTCTTCGCGAAAGCCTCCTGGGGCATCACTGAAAGAGCCAAAAATCCCCGATGGCACCGAACGGTTAGGGTCCCTGCCCTTTACTATATTCCCATCCGGACCATAAACTGGCTGCGTTGGAGCCATCAGTTTATTAAAATCAAGCAGTAATGTAAGCTTGTTCTGGCCTTCGCCTATTTTAAGTGCAGATCCTATCTTCATATTGGCAGGAAGGAAGTAAGACTGGGCAGTATTGCGGTAGGTCATTTTTGTGCCGATATTGGACAGGTTAAGGCCAAAGCTTAAAATCGCGGGAGTGCCTGCCAACGTTATATCCGATTTCTGAAAAGCAGAAATATCTACAGCCAGGGCTTTTCCCGAGCCTCTGTTTCCATTAACTGTTCCTCCGCCAAAAAGGTTACTGCTGATATACCGTACATTTCCGCCAAGAGCGAAATCCGGACCAAGCCTGAGCGAATAACCAAGATCGAATGCAGCTTCACTGGGGCTATAAACACCGAGATTCTGAAAATTTTCGTCGCTGAAATTAATATCCCCCATAGAAAAATACCTAATGGATGCAGATACTGTATTCCGTTGGTTCACCCTATAGTACCCGCTAAGATACGAGATGCTCATATCAGGGGCCAGCTGCTTGAGCCAGGGGCTATAAGAGCAGGAGATACCGAAATCTCCCGCTGTGAGAAATGCCAACGCAGAAGTGTTCATAACGGTCGAATTGGCATCAGGATCAAGGGCAACGCCGGCATTTCCCATTGCTCCTGATCTTGGCTGTGGCGTAATCAACAGGAATGGTACCGCAGTGTAAATATTGTTCCTGGCGCTGGCATCTGTCTGGATACCGTTTATAGACTGCGCAGATACTACTTGATGCAAAAGAATGAGAATTAATAAAGTCCACTTTTTCGTAGACGTATTGTTTGATCGTATTTTCATAACATTTGAAATATAGATATGGATCCATTGCACATTTCAGTTTCCATGGTGGATTATTCTGGTAAAAGCATTTTTTATTGGGTTTTTCACTATCACTCCGTTTTTAGCAGTTAAATTAAGACAGCCGCTGGCTGCACTAAAATCAGGAAGGGCATCAATTAAAAACGTCCTTCCTGAACGGATATCAATTAATCAAAGACTAATTGATAAGCACTTTGCCTACGTACTGGTTATTAAGAAGCAAAATATAAAGCCCCGCAGATACGTGCCGCTGTAACTGTACTTCTATATCGCCTGAATTGTTAACCGCAGATTTTGAATACACGGTGCGTCCGGTTAAATCAACTAATTTCACCTCTACATCCTTCTTTAACAGGTTTGCAGTTGTGGTAATATTAAACCTATTGTTTGTTACCGGGTTTGGATAAATTACAGTACTACTGGGTAAAATAGTGCTGGATTCTTTTGGTGCTGCAATGGCTAACTGGTTATTTGTACCGGTAGGCGCTATGCCGTAAATCAATTCTCCCTTGTAGTAAACACACACATGGTTATTTTCAGCAAAATTACCAGGTTGGTAAGAATGATCATTTAACTGGTTAAACGCTGACCAGTCTGACTTGGCAATCCGGTACTGGATGTTTCCTGTTCCACTTAAGGGATATAGCTTACCGGCACTCGAATCTACTTTCAGTTCCAGGTATGTACCACCATTAGTGCTTAGTGACGGATTTATAGCGACAAACTGTCCCTGGATTTTAGACGCTCCCAAATTGGCATAGTCTACCCAGAAGTTCAGGCCCGCTGCGCTTTCAGGGGTAAAGAAATACCTGATGGAGATATCTTTGTAATCTACTGGAGTATTTCCCATGTTCTCCACTTTTAAATAGGTACTGATTGTGCTGCTTCCGGCATTTTTACTCTCTGTAAGTACTTTAACGCTTTTGGTTCCGGTTACAGGCTCCGGTTCGGTTCCCCAGATCAGGGTTCCGTTTCTGTATAAGGTAATTTTGCCATTGTCAGCGTAGGTAGAGCCTGCACGGTAAGAAAAGTCGTTACTTTCGGTTAAATTTGCCCAGTTTGAGTTGGCAAGGCCCGATTCGATAATGCCTGAATTGGCACCAGCGGTAAGTGTTCCTGCTGTAGCATCAAAACTGTATTCGATATAGCCATATGCATCGTTTCTTGGCTGGGGTAGCGCAACATATTTGGTTTTAACCTTGCTATTGCCCATCTGCGCATAATCTATCCAGGTATTAATGCCTGCAAAATTTTCTGCCGTAAGCCAGTACCGGGCTGTAAGCATGCTGTAACTGGTTGAAGTGGTATCCCCGTTTACGATCTTTAGCTTTGGTCTGATTACATTGTTTGATTGCTGTCCGTTATCCCCATCAGCCGATAAAACCTTTAAATTTAAAGGCAGTATAGTTAGGTTTTGAGTAACACTGGCAGAATTGTATGTTTCATTTCCGGGCTGACTGGCTGTAAACGTGGTGGTTCCGGCTTTTAAGATGCGCGCCACGCCATTTATAACCGTAGCTACACGCTCGTCAGAGCTGCTAAAATTTACAGGCATACCAGAAGAAGCGGAAGCCGCAAGGGTAAAATCTGCATCGCCAAGAACTTTCGGGGCAATGGCAGCGAAGTTTATGGTCTGTACATTTTTAACGGTTAATACCTGTGATACAGGGGTTGCAGCCAGGTACTGGGCATTTCCGGCCTGTGAAGCTGTGATTGTTGTAGTACCCGCAGTTAGAATATGTAGCTGTCCATCAACTACTGTTGCAACATTGGGGGCCGAACTGTTATAGCTTACGGTTAAACCCGAACTTGCTGTTGCGCCAGCATCAAAATCTGTATCGCCTGTAACTTTGCTGGCGATAACGGGGAAGCTTATAGTTTGTAGATTTTTAACTGTTAATGCCCGGCTTATCGGCTGTGCTGCCGTATAATCTGTATTGCCAGCCTGTGAAGCGGTAATGTTTGAAGTTCCGGCAGCAACAATGTGTATTTTTCCATCCACAATGGTGGCCACCGATAGATCTGAACTTGTATAAGTTACCGGAAGGCCTGATGTTGCGGTAGCAGCGGGATCAAAATCGACATCCGCAGGTCCTTTTTCTGCCAGGGCATTAAATATAATATTCTGGCCCGACTTCATATTCTGAGCAATCTCTGCAGCGGTTAAAGCCCTGCTGTAGATTTTAAATTCATCAATCGAACCATTAAACAACGGATCGTTAAATTGCGATTTACCCAGATAATTCAGCATTGTGCTGCCAATAGCAGAAGGCTTGATTGTAAGGCCCGTATTGGAAGCAACAGCAGTTCCGTTGATATACATTGTGCAGGTATTGCCAGATTGGGTAATGGCAAAGTGTGTCCAGGTGTTGAGCGGTAAGTTATAATTATAACTTACAACCTGCTCAGCCCCTCCATTTTTGATAGCATAACGCATTACATTAGCACTTCCTGCCTGAATAGATAGAAACATATATTTAGTGGTTCCAGTACCAAAATCAAACACCCGCATCCAGTTTGTCTTTGCATCCATCTTTAACCATGTCGAAATGGTAAAATCATTTAAAGCACTAACTATTCCTGTTGGAAGCGTAGCATAAGCGTTGGCTGTGCCATCCAGTTTAAGTGATGTTCCGTACTTTCCGGTATTCCGGATTGCTGTGGCTGCTAAGGCACTATGAGCAGCTCCCCAGCTATCGATACCCCGTGTTCCGCTGGCTTCGTCAAATTTCAGATACGTCAACTGACCCACGTTTGGTGTTGCCACCACCTCTGCGCTTGAAGGCATTTCTCCTATACTATCAACCGAAGCAACTACATAATAATAAGAAGCCCCATTGCTAATATTTGTGTCAGTGAATCTGGTAGTGCCCACATTTGCAATCATAACATAAGGTCCGCCCGATGTGGCTGAACGCTTAACGTTATAAGTAAAACCCTGAATAGCATCCCATTCTATGATATTTTTAGCATCACCAGAGGCAACTAAAACGCCACTTACCGTAGTACTTAGTATCCTTAATGAAAGGGCTGCAGTATCTGTTCCGGTCTCGTTTGAAACGATTAATGTAACATTAAAAAGCCCGGCTTCGGTTGGAATTCCAGATATCACACCCGTAGCAGCATTTACACTCAATCCGGCAGGAAGACCTGTGGCATTGAAGCTGGTTGGCGATTTGACAGCTGTAATTGTATAAGAAAAATTCTTGCCGATGAGTGCAGTATCTGCCGATGCACTGGTAATTGTTACCGGGACGGTTCTATCGTCAAGCAATTGTACATCGTTACCCGATCCTCCTTTATAAGTAATACGGAAATTATAGCTGCCTTCCGAAATAAGTGACATCTCAGGTAGATCCTTGAAAATACCGTTAATTTGATTAGCACCTGTATTTTCCAAAATGGTAAAATTTGTTCCCGATGGCAATAAACCTGAAACAAGGTTGTTTAAAACCAATCTTGACTGGTTTAATGAAGCGCCGCCTGCAATCACTTTGTCAGCGGTAGCAGCTGGACCATTCACATCAACTTTATAGGTGGCATCGGTATTTAGGGTAATAAGTCCTGTTGTGCTTAAAGTACCGATGGTTCCATCAGTGCCTGGCACTAATGTAGCTCCTGTACCAGAACCGGTACCAACAGTTATTGTACTGGTATTTCTTCCACCTCCACCTAATGAGCCTTGTTTGGCAATAATAGGGCTATTATACGTACCTGCAGAACCATTATTTAATAAAAATGTTCCGTTTAAAATAGTTGTTGTTCCTCCAAACGTACTGTTTCCTGAGAAAGTTAGAATTCCTGTTCCAACTTTTTCTACTGAGAGTGTGCCAGATGCATTGGCCATTGTTCCACTAAAATTGGTGTTGTTATTCAATGCTCCAATCCTGATAATAGGTGTTCCTGCAACATTGCAGCGGATACCGCCCCTTCCTGAAAGTGAACCAAATTCAAGTACTCCAGAAACAAACATAATCCTATGGCAATCAACACCTTGAGCATCCAACAACCAGTTAGCGTTCGCACTGCCCGATTGTGGTGTGGCAAATGCCAGGCGGTGATTGCCGCTGCGAAGTTTGGTAATGAAAGTACCCGTAAAGCCACTGTTATCACCGAAGAGACTAATCGTAGCATAATTATCAGAGCCGTCATTGTATAGCGTACCGCTCCCTGAAATTTTCCCATATAAATTTAAATGGCCCATGCGCTCATAAAAGAAGCCACTTTGACCTGATGGTACCTCAATATCATTGTATAAAGTGGCTGTTTCCGTAGTTGATCCGGTATATAAAGCACCGCCTTCCATGATGATTTTTCCTGTTCCCAAAGGACCTATTGTAGGAGCGCCTGAAGTGCCTGTACCTATACCCATAACCTGAATGCCATCAGTTGAACCCCAGGCATAACCTCTTGTTCCCCGGATAATAGTATTACCCGAATAAGTATTCGCTCCGGAAATCACAAGTGCTGATGTTCCTGTTTTAAGTAAACTTCCGGTTCCACTTACAATGCCATTCAGCTGGATGCTGTTCGTTTTTGCAGCCACATTTAATTGAGCACTTAAAACGATAGGCATCGTTAATTTTTCAGGCTGTGATGAGTTATTAACCAGGTCATTCTTTATCGTTAAAGCATTTCCTGCAATAGTATAGGCATTAGCTCCAGCCTCGAATTGTATTCTCGATGCTACCAGCCCGTTTATGTTATTGGTCAGAACTGAATCGGTAGTGGTATTGAATGTTATTATCGCGGGGTTTACCGGAAGCGTATTTCCACTCCAGTTACTTGCCTGGTTCAATGAATCTGTAAGGGGTGTTGGGCTCCATACTGAAGAACTCGTACCCGGACTAGCAAAGATTTCTGGCGAATCAGCACTTTCTTTTGTAGTTCCTACAGCAGAAAGTACATAGTAGTATGGACTGCCACTGGTAACAGCTGTGTCTTCGTAGGCGGTAGTGCTAACTGTTGCAATGGTGGTATAAGGACCACCACTTACTGTACCACGTTTCACCTTGTACGAAACAGCGCCTAAAACTGCGTCCCATGTAAGATTGATCCGGTCGCTTTGATTAACCACGGTAGGCCGGTTGGGAATTGCTGGGGGCACAGATGCGAAAACTTCGTTGGAATTACCACTTTCCATATTGCCTGTTAATGCTGTAATCACATAATAGTTATTTACTTCAGGCGCAGGAGCGGGATCTGTAAAACTGGTGATCGTAATAGCTGCCTGAATAGTGGTATATGGGCCTCCCGCTGTTAACGAACGTTTTACCGAATAACTGGTGGCGTTGGCTGAAGCTGGCCAGCTAAGTTTGATCTGTGTACTATTAACAACCGATGCCGCAACTGGAGCGGGCGCTGCAGGAGCCTGATTATTGAGCACTTTCAGGATCAAAGTTGCAGTGCCACTGCCGCTAGTATTGGTAGCAGTTAGTGTTACTTCGCTTTGTCCTAGCTCCGTAGGCGTGCCGGAAATAATACCGGTAGCCGCATCCAGGCTAAGCCCTGCAGGCAAACCGCTGGCACTATAAGCTGTAGGATTAGCACTGGCATTGATGTTATAGCTGAAAGGTAGGCCAATGGTGGTTGTGGCAGTAGTAGCGCTGCTAATCTCTGGAGATCCCGCGGGTGCAGATTGGCTATAGCCTACATTACTGAACGTAGCTGTATTGTGTAAAGATGTATTATTAGAGATGGTGTAAAAACCGAGGTACAGCTCTCCCGGGAAACCGGTTGCTGAATACCAGCAACTAAGATTCGTCCAGTTAACGCCATCCTGCGAGTGATACGCAAATATGCGGGTGTTTACACGTTCAATTTTTAACCACCAGGGGGCTTTGGGCTGTCCATGCTTTCCGATACCGCCATTTGCCCCGAGAAAAAGATCCCAAAAAGGGGAACCGGGCGCTAATGATTCGCGTATCATGACACCGCAGCCTCCGGTAGTGAGCGACATATTATCAACTTTTACAACTAAACCAGCATCGCCGTTAACTTTTTTAAAGTTGAAACTGAAGGCATTACTGGTGGAATTTCCGGCACCTTTAAGGGTCCAGATCCCATTATTGAAGGATGCGCTGCCTGCCAGTCCGGGATTACCGATATCAATATTGGTTAGGTTACTTACTGGCTGCACGTGCTCGGAAGGATAAAATATAGGGGTCAAAATAACCGCAGTGGAAGTATCGGATGATTTCAGATACAAGAAATCTCCTCCTGCTCCACCTAAAGCAGCCCGCATCCTATCGGTATGAGGGGTAGGTATTCCTTTGCGCCTGTTATATGCGTTATGAATGATATTGGTCATGTCGCCACGCCTTTCTCCTGGCATAATCCCCCAGTTGGTCCAATAACTGGCATAGCCCCCAAAGGGGATATAGGTCATGCTAGCCCCGTCAAAAGCATATTGATGATACAGCTCGCCAATAGCCAATACCCTGTTATCAAGTTCGGCAAACATATCTACCTTCTGCTTGTAGGCTACTTCTGCACCCCATGCCAAGGCTGCTGCCTGTATACGCCAGTGGTCGTCGCGGCCTGTATCTCCTACTTCGCCATTGGGCAGCGAGTTACGCATGCCTCCACCGGCATCCATCCTGTACACTTCAATCGACTGGTTAAACCGGGTAATATCATTACAAAAAACCGATGCTGCGAGGGCAATTTTTAATTGGATAGCCCCCTTGTTCTGATCCCGCAACGGAAATGGAACAAATGAGGTTGGAAATAAAACTTCAGAAAAATATTTTTCTACATGCTGTGTATTGGCTGCGGTCCATCCGGGAAAAGTATAGCGGAGGATTTCGGCACCCGTAGCCCAATATTGAGCGTAGTCGCCGATATCCAGCATAGATTCATTACCCCCCCAGGTGGTATTGGTAACTGCCCAGGCATCCAGTATGTTGGTCGCTTTGCGGGCATAGGTCGAATCGCCAGTAAACCACCACATAAATGCCAGGTTGTGAACAGCTACCATATCGTTTCTCCATGCATTATTATTTAAATCTGGAGCACGGGTTACAGTGGCATATGGCCCCGCCATTGCATAACTGAGCTTTGACCGTCCATCATTTTTAAATGCGTTGTAGGCCGAAAGCCAAGGCTCCACTGTAATGTTGGCCTTTAACTGATTTAAGTCGCTCATGGTAAAAGGAATACCCGGATGGACCAATGTTTGCACCTGAGCCTTTGATTGCTGAGCACCGATAAAAATCAGAATAGCAAAAAAGAAAATAACACGACTCTTTTTTGCCATCAGTTTTAGCTGATAAAGTAAAAGTTTTCTCATAAGAAGTTATTTATTTGGTTATAAATCAGATTTTTAAAAACCGATTTCCATAAAGACACATGATATCAACTTTGATACTTAGGTATTTAAAAAATATTTTCAGGAATAACTATGATTAATATTCGAATCACCAGGTGCTAAAGGAGCAAGCTTTTTAAATGCAGGATTATTGCATGGTGATGGTAAGCTGGCCGCGTTATTTCGGCATGGAGATGCTTGCTTACAGGATAACCTTATTGCTGAGGCTACTTTTCTGCTTGACCCTGACTGATATCTACCAGATTAACAAATTTTTATCAAATAAAATTCGGAATTAAAACTAAACCCAGGTTTAATTCCGTTTAAGCTAAAAGATATGGGTACTGCAGGACAAGCCTAAATAACTAAAATAGCAACCTTAAGGAACAGGCACTATTTTAGTTGATTTTTATTAAGGTTTTATTATTTAAAATCACTGTGAAGAAAAAGGAGAAAAACAGTGTTACATACCAAAAGAGCATAGCAGTCTGAAATGGATAGACCTGAGGCTTTATCATAAAGGTTATTTCACTTCAAATGCTGTCATGTTGTCCAAAGGACTCCTATGGAGAGCTTGTCGAAACACCTCAAAGCGTATTTAACAGGTTTAACAGGCCCTTCGACAGGCTATCATTGACAGACCTTCATAGAAAGGTCGTCATTGCGAGGAGGAACGACGAAGCAATCTCTCATGCTAGTGATCCTTTCAATAAAGATTGCTTCGTCGGCTGAAAAAGCCTTCTCGCATCCGATAGCTATCGGATGACGATAATCGGAGGAGATTTAATCTTTTAAATTCTCCTGTCATTTATTTTGATTTTTATAAAATAAATTACTCCTCTGGATGACAAATCTATATTTAAGCTACAACCCCATATACTATTTTAATTGCTTCTGGTCAATCTTTGACAGAGAAAGATTGCTTAACTTACTAACAGCTTTGCTTTGAATCTTGATTGTTTCAATAGCACTACCCGGAAAGAAGATATCTGTCATCACAGTTAATCCGTTATCGGCAAAAAGTTCTACGGATGCTACATCCAGGATCAAGCTAATATTGATTTTCTTACCAGTCAGTAACCTGGGTGCACTATGTTTTTTGGCAAATCCTTTTTCAAATGCTGTTTCGCCAGATAGTGTCCGGTCGATAAAGTAACTGTTGTTCTTTTTGTCATAGCCTATAATCAGCTTTTGTCCGTTAACGTTCGATAATATAATATTAAAGTTGTTGGTATTTTCAAGACCAAGATCGAGTTTGAACTTCCCATCCAGAGGTTTGGCATATGCAGAAAGGTCAATCTCCTTATCAATAGTAACAGTTCCTTTCTTATAAACAGGCTTTAATGATGGCAAAACTTCCTTTACAGGTAACGAACGAAGATAATACGCTCCATCAACACTTGCGAGCGATAGTTCTCTGGGAAGTGTCATAGCACCACGCCATGCCTTGGTAGGTACCTGGTTGGCATACTGCCAGTTGTTCATCCAGCCAAGGAATATCTTCCTGTCGCCGGTGTTAGACCAGGTAACCCCTGCATAATTATCGGTTCCATAATCCACCCATTTCTCTTTTGTAGAATTTGGCACGAATTTATTCCCATCAAAGTTTCCTGTAAAATACTGGGTTGCAGAACCTCCGTTAGGGCCCCCGGGATTGATGCTAACTAAAAGCACCCATACCGTTTTACCATTGCTTTTGAGTGGAAATAGATCCGGGCATTCCCAAACCCCACCATGGGCGCCCAGGTTGGCTCCAAATTCGCTCTCGCGTTTCCAGGCTTTAAGATCTGGGGAGGAGTAGAAAGTGATCCTGTCCTTTGTAGCTAAGGTCATTACCCATTTTTTGCCTTGTTCATACCACATCACCTTTGGATCCCTAAAATCGCTTATCCCAGGGTTTGGAAGCACAGGATTACCCTTATATTTAGTCCACGTTTCGCCCTCATCATTACTATAAGCAATACTCTGGTATTGGTGCAGGCCGGTCTTGGCCTCTTCGATCTTTTGGTTATGGTGCGTAAATATTGCAACCATAGCGTTCTTGCCAAATCCTGCGGTATTGTCTTTATCAATTACGATACTTCCCGAAAAAATAGTTCCAAGGCTATCTGGATAAAGTGCTATGGGCTTTTCCTCCCAGTTAACTAAATCTCGGGTTGTGGCATGTCCCCAATGCATAGGTCCCCAGGTTGTACCTCCGGGATGGTACTGAAAGAAAAGATGGTAAACGCCATTATAATACACCATTCCGTTAGGATCATTCATCCAATGTGCCTTTGGTGAGAAATGGAAAGCTGGCCTGTATTTTTCGCCTCCTGTAGATTGGGCACTAGAACCGATAGAGAACAGGCAAAAAAGCAAAAAGAACACCGATCTTATAGATTTGTTTTTCATGTTGTATTTTTTTAAAATTTAAACAAATATCCAGGGAAGACTCCCTGGACATTAGAAATATTACCATCCGTTGTTTTGTTTATACACCCCGCTACTAAAGTTAATCTGATTTAATGGAATCGGGAAATATTCATCCCTCCCTACCGTAAACCGGGCATCTGCGAGATGGGCAACTCTTGATTTTTCGACCGTAAAATAAGCGTTCATAGTCTGCGCAGCAATCCCCCACCTCACCAAATCAAAAAAATGATAACCTTCTGTAGCGAACTCAAGTCTTCTTTCAAATCTTAGGGCCTGCCTTGCAAAATCCTGTGTCCAGGTACAATTTACCCCAGGTTGATAAAGCTGAACGTTATAATTTGAAGTCGGGTTTCCCGCAGCATTTTTCAACAGGTTACGACTTAGGTTTGCACGGTTTCTAACCTGATTGATCAGCGGAACAGCTTCCAACGACCGCCCCAGCTCTATCAGCACTTCTGCTTTCCAAAGCAGCACATCTGAATAGCGGATAATCTCCCAGTTTTTCGAACTTCCGATAAATGGTGGAACTTTCTGAAAAGAAGCATCATCAGGAAGTACTGCTTCTTTCATACTGGCAAACGCATCGTAAATAGCCGGTGCTCTTGACCACGAGCGCTGGAATACAAATGCTGGCTTATATTTAAAAGGTGCACCTGGTTTGGCCACGGTATGATCAAGTCGTGGATCGAATGAACTGCTCTGAAAGTCGAGAGAAGCTGCCGCATCTGTATTGTTGTAGGTGGAAAAAAGAGGCAATCCGTCGGTTCCTGTTTTAAAAGCATTGATCAGATCATGGCTAGGCACATTAAAACCGCAGCATCCATACTCCTGATTCATCGGATAGTTAAGCGCATGCCCATAATCCAGTCTCCCCTTTGGCGTACCATCATCTTTTGAATACTGGATAGCAAAAACAGATTCCGGGCCGTTATCAGAAGCAGATAAAAAGTTGTTAGCATAATCCGTACTCAGGCTGAATTTGCCCGATGCGATGATCTCATCACATAACGTGTTTATTTCATTTAATTTAGCAGCATCAATACTGCTTACCGCGTTATTTTCGCTTTGGGTATAGGCCTGGTACAACAGCACTTTGGCCAGATATGCTTTTGCAGCATTTTTGTTTACCCTGCCCTTATCGTTCTGATCTGTCGGCAGCGCTGTAACGGCCGCTCTGAAATCATCTGCAATCTTCGTCCAAAGCGCATCATTACTCAAGGCC
>NZ_LMZQ01000036.1 GCF_001442625.1 Pedobacter ginsenosidimutans
ATCAGCCAGTTTAGGGCGCATAAAACCAGTAGCACTGTCGTAATTATTTTTCCAGTTGTTAGACCGTTTGATAAATTCGTCGTAAACATCCATGCGGTTCAATTTCTTGGCCAGTTGCGCAATCGACCAGTCATCGTAAGAATATTCCAAATTATTGGAAACCGAAATTCCAGATTTTTCTGCCGGGATATAACCTTTATCCATGTAATAGCCAATTCCCTCGTAATCGCGGTGTTTTGCTGTTGCAATGCAGGCATCCAATGCTTTGTTTGCATCGCCATTGTAGGTACCTTTTATAATCGCATCAGAAATTACAGAAACACTATGGTAGCCGCTCATGCACCAGTTATCGTTGGCATAATGCGACCAGATTGGCAACATATGCAAACTACTCTGATCGTAATGCGCCAGCATCGATTTCACCATATCATTACTGCGGCTTGGCTGCATAATATTAAAGAATGGATGTAAGGCGCGGTAAGTATCCCAAAGTGAGAATGTAGTGTAATTAGTAAAGCCCTCAGCTTTATGTATCCCCTGATCTAAACCTTTATACTCGCCATTAATATCGGTATAAGTTGTTGGATTGATAAAAGCATGATATAAAGCGGTGTAAAAATTAATTTTATTGTCGTTAGAAGTAGTTACCTGTATTTTATTCAATTCTTTATTCCAGGTTGCCTGTGCCTGAGCCTTTACTTTTTCGAAATCCCAGCCCGAAATTTCTGCACGCATATTCTGTAGGGCATTTTCCTGACTAACCGGCGATAGCGCAAATTTAATTTTGATCTTCTCTCCTTCCTGGGTATCGAAATCGAAGAACATTTTTAGTTTTTTGCCAGCAATTTCAGGGAAGTTCTGTTCCTGGTTAAACTTGCCCCAGAAGCCTCTGTATGCCTGTTTGGCGTCATAGCTTTTACGTCCGTAGTTTTTAAAAGCCTTAGAAAAGCTCATCGCAAAATAAACGGTTCTGGTTCTGGCCCATCCATTTGTTTGGCGGTAACCTGTAACCAGCGTATCGTTCACCACTCGAACGTAAGTCCAAACGGTTTTTTCTTCATAATTGTAAATACCTGCCATCAGATCGAGGATAATGTGCGATTGATCTGATTTAGGAAAAGTATATTGATGCATCCCTACCCTTGTGGTTGAGGTCAACTCGGCAGTAATGTTATCGTCATCTAACTTTACTTTGTAATAACCTGCATCTGCAACTTCGTTGGCATGCGAAAATGCCGAACGATAACCACTTTTAGTATCTGATGCTGTACCAGGGTTTAACTGTAATTTACCTTGCGTTGGCATAATGAGAAAATCGCCTAAATCGGAGTGACCGGTACCGCTAAAATGGGTATGACTAAAACCGGTAATCGTTTTATCTTCATATTTATAACCTGCACAGTATTTATATACATCGCCATTGTATTTTCCATTTACTTCGTAAGATAAAGTATCCGTTTCGGGGCTTAGCTGTACCGAACCAAATGGAACTGTTGCACCAGGATAAGTATGTCCCATTTTAGATGTACCAATAATGGGCTTAACATACTGCACCAGATTCTGCTGTGCCGATGTAACCAGGGCCGATAGCAAAAGACAAGGCAGGATAATTTTTTTAATCATATGAGTTTAAAATTTAGCTTGTTTTGTTGAAAATTCTAAGGTATTAATTTATCTTCAAATATGCACAAAACGAAATACTAAAACGTTTAAGTAAAACAAAAAATACATTGCGAATTGTTGAAAATGCAATTTATCCCGATGCTAAACTCAGCTATTTCAAAAACCTGTGGAGTTAATGCGTGTTCTTGTTCATTGCCAAAGACCACAGACTTTATGATCTAAACCTGATAGAACGGAAAGTCCGGAGGTGAGGTATCCCGATTCATCGGGAAGGACTTGAAGGGATAGCAGGACAGCAGGCAGCCATTAACACCGAACCATTCATTTCAAAATAATATTGAGCATCTCAGCCACATTAGCGCATCTAAGAGATAAGCCAAGCAATTTAGCAACCGCTTTTTACAAGTAACTGACTTGCTTTAAATAATTTCAGCTAAATAAACCTTATTTTTGCATCCAATATTTTTAAGATGAGTAAACACGGTAGAATTCTGGTTGCCATGAGTGGCGGGGTTGATAGTTCGGTAGCGGCTGTAATGTTGCATGAGCAGGGTTATGAGGTTATTGGATTAACAATGAAGACCTGGGATTACGCTACTTCTGGTGGTAGCAGTAAGGAAACTGGCTGTTGCTCATTAGACAGTATCAATGATGCCCGTACACTTGCCGTAAACTATGGTTTTCCGCATTATATCCTTGATATCAGGGATGAGTTTGGCGATTATGTAATCGATAATTTTGTTGATGAATACCTTGCCGGAAGAACTCCAAATCCATGTGTTTTGTGCAATACCCATATTAAATGGGAAGCATTACTAAAACGCGCCAATAAACTCGATTGCGAATTTATTGCAACAGGGCATTATGCCAATATCCGCCAGCAAGATAGTGGCCGTTACGTAATTTCAAAAGGGAAAGACGAAAACAAAGACCAATCTTATGTATTGTGGGGGGTTTCGCAAGAAAACCTTTCACGTACCAAATTCCCGTTGGGCAGTTTTGCAAAATCTGAAATCAGGCAAATGGCTTTAGATATGGGACAGGAAGAACTGGCCAAAAAATCAGAGAGTTACGAAATTTGTTTCGTACCTGATAATGATTATAGGGCTTTCTTAAAACATAAAGTAGAAGATTTAGAAGATAGAGTAGCTGGCGGAAATTTCATTTTAAGTAATGGAATGATCGTTGGACAACATAAAGGTTATCCTTTTTATACCATTGGTCAACGTAAAGGTTTAGGCGTTGCCTTTGGTGAGCCTATGTTCGTGACACAGATCCTCCCAGAAAGCAATACTGTAGTTTTGGGTAAAGCTGATGAGCTTGAACGCCGTGAAGCTATGGTACGCAACATTAACCTGATAAAATACGCAAGCATTGAAGAACCGATGAATGATGTGATTACCAAAATCCGCTACAAAGATGCAGGGATGTTAAGTACAATAGTTCAGGAGAAAGATAAAATGCGTGTGGTGTTCGATCATAATGTTTCGGCAATTGCACCAGGTCAATCTGCGGTATTTTATGAAGGCAATGATTTATTGGGAGGAGGATTTTTAGTTTAAACGCTGAGATCCATTCACGACCAAAGAAAACAAAAAACGAGTTACCAAATGGCAACTCGTTTTTTGTTTAATCGTATTTTATAAATCCTTTAATAAATTGAAGATTCATCAATTACTCATTTCCCTTAAAAACATTAATAGAGGCTGTTTTCCAGTGGATATAACCTAAATTACCACAGGTTTGGGCTACAAAGTTTTCTACATCCTCTGGTACGTCGTTAACTACACGCCATCTTATTTTATATTTGGGATTATAACTTATATACACCACTAAATCATCACTACGCTGCCCAATGGCATGTAAATGCTGTAAATGAATATCCTGCAGATCTGCAGCAGCAATCCTCAGTCTTTCATTCATGATTTTACCTAATGAAAGATCTGGTCTAAAATCTGTTTCGAATATGGCTAAAACGGTAACGGTCATAGAAAAAATAAATATATCAGCAAACAAACCAAGCTAGAAGCTTTTTGTTTAAAATCATCAATTAAATACATGGAATTACCGCTAAGATATTCCCAGTATTCTGTCTCTCCAAAAGCAAATCTATACTAAAAAAATTAGTATCAAAATTTATTTTTGTATTTTTTTTAGTCAACACAAAAATTATAGAAACGCATGACATAGGCTACTGAGAAGGTTAATAACTCCAATATTGTGCATAACTATCTTAAACATCTGATAGCTAGGTTAGTTATGTATATAACAAAAGTTGAGCTTATGAAAAAGTGCATCTATGTAGTAGAAGACAATCCGAGTATTAGAGAGATCATCGAATTTTTATTAATCGAAGAACTTTACGAGGTAAAGACTTGTCCAAACACCAACGATTTTTGGATTCAAATGAGCAAACACCGGCCAGACATGGTAATTCTTGATATTATGCTGCCTGATGGAAATGGCCTGGATATCTGTAATACGCTAAAGCGAAATATTAAAACACATGATATTCCGGTAATGATGATGTCGGCCAATAACCACTTGAATGCAGTTAAGGCTAAATGTGATGCGGAAGATTTTATCAACAAACCTTTCGATCTGAACGATTTTGTAAATAGAGTAGATAAATATTTACTTAATTAAGCAAAAATGAGGATGTATTCAATATTAAGTTATCATCCTGGGCCTGTCGAAGGATAAAATTAACATCTTTATACATCCTCATTCTTTTTTAAAGTATTATACTTTCAACTGCTTTACCCAATGCCTCATCTTTCAGGTTAGGCATATTTAGCCCTTCGGCTCTGAAAACCGAAACATCTACCATACCCAAAAAACCAAGCACTGATCTAAGGTACGATTCGGTAAAGTCGTAAACCTTCATCGGCCCCTCCGAATACACCCCGCCAGAAGAAATAGCCAGATAAACTTTTTTGTTTTTCACTAAACCTTCAGGCCCATTTTCTGAATAGCTAAAAGTCTGTCCTGCACGAGCAATATGATCTAACCACGCCTTTAATGTAGAGTGAATACCAAAATTGTACATCGGAACGCCAATTACAATTGCATCTGCATTTTTAAGTTCGGTAATGGCTTCGTTAGAATGTTTTACTGCTTCTGCTAGTTCAGGCGTATAATTTTCGAGTGGTGTAAAGAAAGAATTAATATGTACCTCCTCCAAATGCGGAAATGGAGAATCAGTTAAATTATGTGTAATTAAACTGCTGCCAGGATTTGCAGCCTGTAATTTTTCTACAATAGCATTTCCCAATTTAATACTGAAAGATGCTTCGCCCCTTGGACTTGATATAAGATGTAATATTTTCATTTTTTGCCTTTTTATGTCTGGCAAAATTATAGATACGAAGTATTAAAAAGCTATTACTATACCAGAGGATAGTGCTATCCTTTAGTATAGCTACTAGTCTACGCGAAGAAAAAAAGCCTATTTATTGGATTTATCAGCCAAAGTATTAACTTGTTTTAAATGCTTTCGTAAGGTTGGTAAATATTTATTTGCATATGCTTTAACATCATTATCGGTAGATTTCGATGCTTTCTCAAATAGTGCAACCGCATCTTGATGATCAACAAGCATCATCCCAATATAAGCTTTATCGAAGGAAGCTCCGCTTAAATTATTTAATTTTTTAATCGCATTGGTCACGTCAGCTTCAGTAGCACCATTCGCAGTTTTTTTCGCCAGACCAGTATTACCTGCCTCACCTCCCGCATTTTTGGTTCTTGAGGTATCTTTCATATTTTCAGGTGATGAATCTACCCTGCCATCAGGCCTTTGTCCACCTTCAGGCGTATTCATTGGCAAATCAACCTTTTTAAGTTTTGCCAATCCCCTTAATTCTTCGTTGGCCTTGGTATGATCATCAAGCATCATCTGGCCAAACGCTTTAACCTTTTTATCGCTCGCTTTATCAGCTGCAATTTTACCAGTTAACACTTCTTTCATCCCTGCAATAGCTGCCTGTTGCAAAAATTGCGCGGTGGTTAAACTATCTTGTTGATTAATGCAATCAAATGATCCTGCATAATGCCAGTCAGCTTTTGCAACAGCATTAAATGAAGTAGCTGAAATAATCATTCCCACTACTGCTATTTTCCTGGTATTGAAATGGTTTTTCATGGTTAAGTAATTAAGGTAAATGCATAAATAAAACCCCTCTAACATTTAAAAAGTTTGGGCAAATCATATCCATCTTTTAAAAATCTTACAACACCAGTGGTTTAAGATTTAAAATTTTCTTTAAACTTAATCTGATCTGAATCTGTTCTACTATAAAAGACTTTTACTATGGAAAATCCAGAAAACAATCAACCAGAAGAAGAAATTCAAAACATCGAACAGTTTCAGATCAACCGTTCGGAAGGAAATGCGGCAGATGGTCACGCTACTCCTGAGCCATCTGAAGACGATGAATATACAGATGATGAAGTGCAATATGCTGATGGCGAAGGCACACAATTAAATGAAGAAATTGAAGGTCCGGAAGACGAAGAAGATGAGAATGACGAAACAGAAACGGATGATTATAACGAATCGGATATAGAAGAACTGGATAAAGATCCGAATGCATACGATGATGAAGACAGCGAAATGTTATAAGCCAATTTATTTCCGTTATATAAAGATGCCAGGTTAACAATTATCTGGCATTTTTATTTAAACAGAGAAGATCCACAATATTTGCAAAATAAGGCATCGCTATCATGCCCTTCCCTACTACAGCTCGGACAAGATTCGGGTAATTCTTTTTTCTGCCTGGCCGCAACAGCAATATCATGAGTAATGATCCCTGTGGGGACAGCGATAATGGCATAACCGATCAGCATCACTACAGAAGCTACAAACTTACCCAGTGGCGTGATGGGCGAAATATCGCCGTAACCAACGGTTGTTATGGTAACGATGGCCCAATAAATACTTTCGGGGATATTCGAAAATCCATTTTCGCGCTTTTCTACCAAATACATAATGGAACCAAGAATTACGGTGATGGTTAAAACGGTTACCAGAAATATACTGATTTTTCTTACACTGTTTTTTAGTGCCTGGGTTAAAAAATTAATCTCCGTTAAAAAATGTCCAAGTTTGAATATCCTGAAAACGCGAAGTAGCCTTAGTGCCCTAAAAACCAGTAAAGATTGCGCACCGATAAAAAAAATACTCAAATAAGACGGCAATAATGCAATCAGATCGATAATACCTAATGGGCTGATCACATAACTGATCGGTTTTCTTATACTCACCAATCTTAAAATGTATTCGACTGTGAAAAGCGCAGCGAAAATCCATTCCATAACATTAAACAGTTTGCCGTATTGCTGATGGATACCTACAACGCTATCGAGCATTACCACAATAATACTCGAAAATATGGCAATCAATAAACCAACATCAAATGCTTTACCTGCAGGTGTATTCGATTCGTAAATAACTTCATGAAGCTTAAAACGCCAATCTTTAGGTGGATCTGATGCCATGGAAATGGTTTAAATATCATTAAAGGTAAAGAAATTAACCGTTTACTACTTCTCCACCATTTACATGGATTACCTGTCCGGTGATAAATGAAGCATCGTCTGAAGCCAGGAATACATAAGATGGTCCAAGTTCTGAGGGCTGACCTGCCCTTTCCATGGCTGTTTCAGATCCAAATGACTTAATCTTTTTTTCATCAAAAGTGGATACGATAAGTGGTGTCCACACGGGTCCGGGTGCTACTGCGTTTACCCGAATACCTGTTTTGGCTAAATTTGTAGCGAGTGAACGTGTAAAAGAAGTTATTGCTCCTTTTGTTGAAGAGTAATCGATCAGATTTGGCGAAGAACGATAAGCCGTTACCGAGGTGGTATTGATAATGGTATCACCTGCTTGAAAATACTCCAATACCTCATGCGCAAAATAAAAATAGCCAAAAATGTTAGTACGGAAGGTATCTTCCAGCTGTTTATCGTCGATCTTTTTTGGATCTTTCTGCGGAACCTGCATGCCGGCATTATTTACCAAAATATTGATCTTTCCAAACTTTTTAACCGTTGTTTCTACTGCTTTTCTGCAAAATGAAGGCTTTTTAACATCCCCTTTAATCAATAAACAATTTTTACCTTCGGCCTCAACCATTTTCTGAGTTTCTTTTGCATCAACATCCTCATCCAGGTAAACAATCGCTACGTTGGCCCCTTCCCTTGCAAAATGAACTGCTACCGAACGACCAATGCCACTATCTCCACCGGTAATCAGGGCAACCTTATCATTCAGTTTCCCTGCTCCCTTATAGTTTGCTTTAATTACTTCAGGTCTTGGGTCCATCTTTGCCTCTATCCCAGGTTGTTTGTTTTGTTTGGCAGGTGTTTTTTGAGTTTTCATCGTTTCTTTTGTCAAATTAAGTTTCACAACACTGCCAATTAAACAAGAATACCACCTTCAAAGTTTTAAGAGCCTCAACCTTGCCCATTAAAACTTAAACCAATTTAACTTAATATTTTGCTCATATTCCATCATTTTGAAAGGGTATGCCTCACTAAATTAGCATATTATATACTAACCAAAAGAAACCGAAAATGAGAAAAACAATTTTATCAGCTTTGTTCATACTGGGCTTAACCTTACCTGGCTTTGCTCAAAAACGATTAGGCAATGAAACCGCTGCCCAAAAAACCAAAAGAATGGAATGGTGGACCGATGCCCGCTTCGGCATGTTTATCCACTGGGGCCTATATGCACTGCCAGCCCGTCACGAGTGGGTAAGAAATTACGAACACATTACCAACGAAACTTATCAGAAATACTTCGATCAGTTTAATCCCGATTTATTTAACCCTAAAAAATGGGCCAGAGAAGCTAAGGAAGCAGGCATGAGATATGCCGTGTTAACCACCAAACACCATGAAGGTTTTACTTTATTTGATAGTAAATTCACTGATTATAAGGCTACCAATACACAGGCCAAAAGAGATTTGGTTAAAGAATTTGTTGAGGCTTTCCGTGCCGAGGGGATAAAAATAGGCTTTTATTATTCGCTGATCGATTGGCATCACCCTGATTTTCCTGTTGACAAGTATCACCCCTTAAGACCCAACAATGATAATGAAGATGAATATACAGCGCTAAACAAGAACCGGGATATGGCCAAATACCGCAAATATTTATATGATCAGGTAACAGAACTGCTAACCAAGTATGGAAAAATCGACATTCTTTGGGCCGACTTTTCTTATCCCGGCAAACATGGTAAAGGCCGTGATGATTGGGGTTCGGTAGCATTGCTTAAGCAGATCAGAAAACTGCAGCCGCAAATTATTGTAGATAATCGTTTGGACCTGAATGATTACGAAGATGGTACAGATTTCGAAACACCAGAACAGGTTAGTCCGAAGGAATTGGAAAAATACCGTGGAAAAGTTTGGGAAACCTGCCAAACCTTCTCAGGTTCATGGGGCTATCATAGGGATGAAAACACCTGGAAAAGTAACAGGAAGTTATTAGATCTACTGATTACTTCAGTAGCCAATGGAGGAAATTTACTGTTAAATGTTGGTCCTACGGCACGTGGTGAGTTTGATAACAGAGCAAACATTGCTTTGGATAGCCTAGGCCTTTGGATGCACGCCAATTCGAAATCTATTTACCATTGTACTTTCGCCCCAACCGAATTTAAAGCGCCTGAAGGAGTAAAACTCACTTACAATAACGACACCAAAAAACTATATGTGCATTTGTTCGAATATCCAAATACGGGCTACATTACGTTGGATGGGTATAAAGATAAGGCGAAATATGCGCAGTTTTTACATGACAACTCTGAAATACAGATTGATACTCAAAAATCGACCGGGAATAACTTAGTATTAAAACTACCAAAGAAAAAACCCGACTTCGAAATCCCGGTAATCGAATTGACCTTAAATTAATCTACCCATATTAATTATTGGCCTGCAAGTTAAACCTTGTGGGCTTTTTTATTGGTAAAGTTTAGACAGTTATCTATTTGGCTGACCATTAAGATTTAAGGGAGTTAAGATTTTAGCTATCGCGTATGCAATCAACTGTGAATCTATAAACTATCTAACCTATGCAGTAATGATCAGGGACAAATGAACTAATGACCAATCGAACTAATGAACCCTTCTACGCTGATAAAAGTTCTCCTTGATTTAAGTTCGCATAAGCTTTAGCCTGCACTACGTTACCTATAATAATAATAGCAGGATAAGTTAATCCAGCTTGTTCAGCAGATTCCTGTAAATTATGCACTGAACATACCACTTGTTTTTGGTTGGGCAAAGTAGCATGCTGAATAATTGCCGCAGGCATATTACCTAAGCCCGCATCACAATAAGCTTTGGAGATTTCGCCAACTTTTTTCATACCCATATATATAACAACTGTGGCCGAACTTTTCATGGCACACTTTAAATCATCGGTTAAACTTCCGTCCTTCTTAGTTCCTGTAAGTATCCAAACACTTTCACTAATTCCACGGTGTGTTAAAGGAACATCAATAAAGCCTGCGCCCTGCATACTACTTATACCTGGAATGTAATGACATTTGATACCTCTGGCTTCCGCATAAATCAATTCTTCGAAGCCTCTGCCAAAAATAAAAGGATCTCCACCCTTTAAACGCACCACTACCTGATAATTTTGGGCATTTTCGACAATTAATTCATTTATTTTCTCTTGTGGCGTGTATTTTCCATAAGGTTGCTTGCCAACATAGATCATTTTGCAATTTTTCGGTGCAATTTCTAGTAATTTCTCATTACTTAAGTTATCATACAGAATAACTTCTGCTCTTTTTAGCACATTAAAAGCTTTCATAGTGATCAATTCAGGATCTCCAGGACCTCCACCCATTATAAAAAGTCCAAAATCGTTAGTTTTTTGATTCATAATTTTAATGATTTAACTATTTAAACATAAAAGTGATGAAAATTTATTAAAAAATTAAATTTTTTATGATAAAAATCACACAATTACAACTTTTAATTTAATTTTAACCTATATTTGAATATCAAAAATCATATAAATATCAAAATATGAATTTTTTAATCGATTATTATCAATAAAAAACGATAAAAAAAATAATTCGAAACAAAAAACAACCAACAGAAACCAACAAACACAAAATACCATTAAGATTTATGAAAGAACCACAAATAATCGTAATAGGAAATGGAATGGTGGGATATAAATTCTGCGAAAAGCTAAGATCAAAAACCTCTTCTTTTAATCTTATCGTTTTTGGCGAAGAACCCCGCAGAGCTTATGACCGTGTTCATTTAAGTGAATATTTTAACGGAAAAACTGCTGACGATCTTTCTCTTTCTACTGAAAACTGGTATCAAGAGCAAAATATTACCCTTTTCTTAAATAATCCAATCGTTAAAATAGATCGCGAACTTCAAAAAGTTTACACCGCCAGTGGCCTTGATTATCATTACGATATTCTAGTTTTTGCAACCGGCTCGGGTGCTTTCGTTCCCAATATTCCTGGTATCGATAAAGAAGGTGTTTTTGTTTACCGTACCATTGAAGATCTTGACCTGATTAGCGGTTATGCCAAAAAAGCCAAAACAGCGTCAGTTATCGGCGGTGGTTTACTCGGATTGGAAGCTGCCAAAGCATTAATAGATTTGGGTATTGAAAAAACGAGCATTATCGAATTTGCACCGCGTTTAATGCCAAGACAAATTGATACTGCAGGTAGCGACATGCTTAAATCTAAACTCGCAGATCTTGGTTTACAGATCCACTTAAATAAAAACACTACAAGTATTGAAGGCGATGGCCGTATTACCGCACTAAAGTTTAGTGATGATACTGCTTTAGATGTAGATATGCTGGTTATCTCTGCTGGTATAAAACCACGTGATGAACTGGCAAAAGCCTGCGGTATTGAGGTTGGCCCACGGGGTGGTATTGTTGTTGATGAAAAAATGCAGACCAATGATCCAGCTGTTTTTGCCATTGGCGAATGCGCTTTGTACGATGGAATGATTTATGGATTAATTGCACCTGGTTACGAAATGGCTGAAGTGCTGGCTGCAAACCTTTGCGAAGGCGATAAAACTTTCACAGGGTTTGATATGAGTACTAAACTGAAGCTGATCGGTATCGATGTGGCCAGTTTTGGTGATAATTTTATTACCGAACCCGACTGCCGCACCATCATCTTCGAAAACAAACACAAAGGCGTTTATAAAAGAATAAATGTTAGTAATGACGGGCAATACCTTTTAGGAGGTATATTAATTGGAGATGCAACAGCTTATAACCTGCTGTTGCAGACCTCTAATAACCGGATTGTATTACCAGAAAACCCTGAAGAACTGATTCTGGGTGCGCGTGGAGGAAGCGAACCTGCTGGCGGAGCCGGAATTACAGGTTTACCTGACGGTGCATTGATCTGTAGCTGTGAAGGCGTTAGCAAGGGGGATATCTGCTCGGCAGTTGCAGATGGATCTTGCGAAAACATCGATGACCTGAAAAAATGTACCAAAGCAGGCACAGGCTGTGGTGGCTGTTTACCAATGGTTAAAGACTTGATGACATATACCTTAAAATCACAAGGTAAGTATATCAAAAATGTAATTTGCGAACACTTTAACTATAGCCGACAAGAGCTTTTTGACCTTATTCATATCCACGAACTAAAAAGTTACGATGAAGTATTGGATGCCTTAGGCAAAAACGACGGTTGTGAGGTATGTAAACCATTAGTATCATCGCTCCTGGCAAGTCTTTGGAACGAAATGATCCTTAAAAAAGGAAATGGCGTAGCTCAAGATAGTAACGACCGTTTTCTGGCCAACATTCAAAAAGGTGGCTCATACTCAGTAGTACCAAGGGTTCCAGGCGGAGAAATTACACCCGATAAATTGATCGTAATTGGCGAAGTAGCTAAAAAATATAACCTCTACACCAAAATTACCGGAGGTCAGCGTATTGATATGTTCGGTGCACACCTTAACGATCTTCCTATTATCTGGGAGGAATTAATTGCTGCAGGTTTTGAAAGTGGACATGCTTACGGAAAAGGCTTAAGAACAGTTAAAAGCTGTGTTGGAAGTACCTGGTGCAGATTTGGCTTGCATGACAGTGTGAGTTTCGCCATCAGAATTGAAGAAAGATATAGGGGCATCCGTGCACCGCACAAGTTCAAATCAGCTGTAAGTGGTTGTATCAGAGAATGTGCAGAAGCACAGAGTAAAGACTTCGGTATTATAGCTACCGAAAAAGGCTGGAACTTATATGTATGTGGCAATGGAGGTAGCAAACCTCAACATGCCCTTTTACTTGCAACAGACTTAGATAGCGAAACCTGCATTAAATACATCGATAGATTTTTGATGTTTTACATCCGCACTGCCGATCCACTTACCAGAACAGCAACCTGGCTGAACAAAATGGAAGGCGGAATAGATTACCTGCGGAATGTAATCATTAACGATAGTTTAGGAATGGCTGCTCAGTGGGAAAATGAAATTGAAAACTTAATTGCCTCTTACAAATGCGAGTGGAAGGAAGCTGTAGAAAATCCTGCGATCAGAAAACGCTTCTCTCATTTTGTAAATGCACCGGAAGACAAAGACCCAACTATAGAATTTGTTGAAATGCGTGGACAAAAAAGAACCGCCGAATGGAAAACAGTTTAATAAATAATCTTTACAAACCTTATAAAACCCAAAAATCATGAATGAACAATCAAATTGGCTAGCAGCCTGCCGAGTCGAGGATGCCATTGAGAACGGTGGCGTATGCGTAAAACATGGTGAAGATCAGATTGCACTCTTCTATTTCACCAGAAGAAATGAGTGGTACGCCACACAAAATGAATGCCCGCATAAAAAACAGATGGCATTAAGCCGTGGAATGATTGGATCTGCTACCGATGAACCTAAGGTAGCCTGCCCTTTCCACAAAAAAACATTCTCATTGAGCACTGGCGAATGTTTAAGCGGCGATGAATGCGCAATAAAAACCTATCCTGTAAAGATAGAAAACGGAACTGTTTATATTGGCACAACGCCAAAATCTTAACCTGACCCAGTAAGATTTAAACTTTTTCTGATTAAAAAATTTAACCCAAACCAAACCGACATGAAGATTTCTAATTATGTAGCCGCAACAGGCTGCCTTGCACTTACCTTGTTCTTTTTTTCAGCTAAATCGCAAACTAAAGCCGTTTTATTCGATGGTACTGTCGTTGCCGGATACGTTGATCATGGTGCTTTTATAAACTGTACAGGTCCAAGTATCAAATTCAGCAAAAAACCTTACACCGTTTTATTGGGATTGTTACCCAGTTTAAGAATCAAAGAAGATAAAGTTGCTGCCGGAGCGCCAAAAAATGCAGCCCTCACCCCTAACCTTGGTTTTGGTTTAACAACAGCCTTTCGCCATGTAGCCTTACAGGTACCGCTATACTACAACCCTAAAACCGCAGCCAAAAATGGCGAATGGAACGTTGGCGTAGGTTTAGGCTATAAATTTTAAAAGAAATCATTTATTTATTTACGCTTAAACAGATCGTTATGACACTAAACTCTATTACTAAACCGCTAGATAAATTAAATATATTTTCGCTCAAAGGTGTTCAGATGAAAACCTTTCACATCACCTGGTTAACTTTCTTCTTTTGCTTTTTTGCCTGGTTCGGTATGGCCCCCTTAATGAAAATTGCAAGAGAGCAGCTTCACCTTACCAAAGATCAGGTGGGCAACATTCAGATTGCATCTGTATCAGCCACCATAATTGCCCGTTTACTCATCGGACGGTTAATTGATAAATTTGGCCCCAAACTCATTTACACCTGGCTCTTGGTACTATGTGCCATTCCAGTTTTATTGATCGGAACCAGCCATTCTTATACTTCATTTTTGCTTTTCCGTTTGGCCATTGGCGTAATCGGCGCATCATTCGTAATCACCCAATTCCACACTTCCATTATGTTTGCTTCGAACATTAAAGGAACCGCAAATGCAACAGCAGGTGGCTTTGGTAATGCAGGTGGTGGCGCTGCCAATTTATTTATGCCGTTAATTGCATCTGGCATTACCGCTTTGGGCTTTTGTAGCACTGAAGACAGCTGGCGTTATGCCATGATTTTCCCTGGTGTAATGCTTTTAGTATGTGCATTTTTATATCACCGTTATACTTTAGATACCCCACAGGGAGATTTTAAGGATTTAAAAGACGAAAACATAAAAAGTACTAAAAACACATTTTTAATCGCAGCAAAGGATTACCGCACCTGGATTTTAACCATTGCCTACGCTGCCTGTTTTGGTGTAGAAATAACGGTTGATAACTTCGCACCGATCTTTTTTACCGATTCATTTGGCGCTACAATCGCCATAGCCGGAATGGTTGCAGGCATTTTTGGCTGGATCAATGTTTTTGCCAGACCTTTGGGTGGAATTGTCGCTGATAAAATCGGTAAAACCTGGGGATTTGATGGCAAAACACTTTTACTTGCGCTGTTACTTTTGATAGAAGGAATCGGTCTGATCTGGTTCGCAAAATCGGGCAATATTGGAATGGCTATTTTTATGATGTTCGTTTTCGGTCTAAGTTTAAAAATGGCTAACGGAGCAACTTACAGCCTTGTTCCTTTCATTAATCCAGTTGCAGTTGGCAGTGTGGCAGGCATTGTAGGTGCCGGTGGAAATATTGGCGCTATGCTTATTGCATTTATGTTTAAAGCCAAAGCTGGTCATGCTACTAAAAATGTAATCGAAAACGGGCATACTATCCAAAAAGACCTGATCGATTATACCAGTGCATTTACTTTCCTCGGTTTTATCATTCTCGGAATTGGCATTGCTGTATTTATTTTCAGAACCATTATGGCGCAGAAAAGCGCAGAAATAGAAGACCTTGTACTTACACCGAGTAAATAGTCATACCAAAAGTAAAAATCTACCTACAATACCGTTGATCATTTGAAAGAAGAAAAGAATATATCGCTAAATAATACAACATGCTGCTATTGCGGAGTGGGCTGTGGTATTGTGGTAAATAAAGATATCCATGAGCGGATAACAGTTGAAGGAGATAAAAACCACCCTGTAAACAAAGGTATGTTGTGCAGCAAAGGTATGAATCTTCATTACACGGCGAATGACAAAAGCGACAGGCTGCTTTACCCCGAAATGCGTTACAACAAAAACATGCCTCTCCAAAGGGTAAGCTGGGATACCGCACTAGAAAGAACAGCAGCCGTTTTTAAAACACTGATTAAAAAACATGGACCCGATAGTGTGGCTTTTTATGCAAGCGGACAATGTTTAACGGAAGAATATTATGTAGTAAACAAATTGATTAAAGGTTTTATCGGTAGCAATAATATCGATACCAACAGCCGCTTATGTATGAGCAGTGCGGTTGTTGGTTATAAAATGAGCTTAGGTGAAGATACCGTGCCCATTAGTTACGATGATATTGAAATTGCCGATTGTATTTTTGTTGCGGGCGCAAATCCAGCATGGTGCCATCCTATCCTTTGGCGCCGTGTTGAAGCCGCAAAGCAAAAAAATCCAGACTTAAAAATCATTGTAAGCGACCCTCGAAAAACGCAGACCTGCTCGCTTGCCAATGTCCATCTGCAGCTCAATCCGGGCACCGATATTACCCTTCACCACGCCATCGGCAGATGTTTAATTGAAGATGGAAAAATTGACGCTGATTTTATCATCAACAGCACCAACGGTTATGAAAAATACCATGCGGCCGTTTTCGAAACCTCAGTAGCCGAAGCAGCAGTAATTTGCGGCATCGAAGAAAGTGATATCCGCTTGGCTGCATCTTATATCGGCAATGCAAAAGGCTTTATCAGCATGTGGACCATGGGGCTTAACCAAAGTGTGGTGGGTACCAATAAAAACCTCTCTTTAATCAACTTAAACCTGATTACCGGCCATATTGGCAAACCTGGGAGTGGACCATTTTCACTCACCGGGCAACCAAATGCCATGGGTGGACGAGAAGTTGGCGGTTTAAGTAATTTATTGCCTGCACACCGTGTTTTAGCTAACGAAAGCCACCGGAATGAGGTCGAAAAATTTTGGCAGATCCCATTGGGTACCATACAATCTAAACCGGGCTTAACCGCAACAGAGATGTTCGATGAACTGAATACCGGAAAGCTCAAAGCGGTATGGATTTTATGCACCAATCCATTGATCAGCCTGCCAGATGTTCGTGTAGCCGAAGAAGGATTAAAAAAAGCGAAGTTTGTGGTTGTTCAGGACATTAGCAACAAAGTAGAAACCTTAAAATATGCTGATGTAGTTTTACCCGCTGCTGCCTGGGTAGAAAAAGAAGGCACCATGACCAATGCTGGCCGTTACATCTCCTACCTCAGCAAAGTAACAGAAGCACCTGGAGAGGCCTTACCAGATTCGGAAATTATCTGTCGATTTGCAAAAAAAATGGGCTATCACGGTTTCGATTTCAAAAGCGCTTCCGAAATATACAATGAGCATGCAGCCCTTACCGAAGGAACCAATATCGATATCAGCGGGCTTAATTACGAGATTTTAAAAGAAAAAAGAGCCGTTCAATGGCCTTATCCGAAGCAAGAAAATGCGTTCGGAACAGCCAGGTTATTTACCGATCACCAGTTTTACACACCAGATAAAAAAGCCAATATTTTATCATTTGATGATCAAAACCAATCGGAAGCTTTAACACCAGAACATCCATTGATTTTAACCACAGGAAGAATCAGAGATCAATGGCATACCAGAAGTAAAACAGGCAAGGTAAATAAATTGAACCAGCATATCAGTGAGTCTTTTTTAGAGATTAACCCAATTGATGCCGAAGCTCGGCACATTAAAGACAATGATATTATCGAAATTTCCAGTTTACGTGGAAATGTTCGTGTAAAAGCAAAATTTTCGGAAGATATTAAACCCGGAGTGGTTTTTATGCCGATGCACTGGGGCAAAATCTTAAAAAGTGATCTAAACCGGGTGAATAACCTCACCAATAACCTGGTTGACCCACAAAGCAAAGAACCCGATTTTAAATTTAGTGCTGTAGAAGTAAAATTATATCAAAAAGCCCGACAAAAGATCATTGTTATTGGTGCCGGCGCTGGTGCCTGTGGTTTTGTTAAAAGTTACAGGGCTTTAAATACCGAAGATGATATTGAGATCTTTAGCAAAGAGAATTTCCCTTTTTACAACAGGGTACTTCTCCCCGATTATATTATTGGCACTTTACCCTGGCATAACCTCATTAAAATGAGCGACAGTGAGGAAACCGATTACAGAATTAAACTGCACCGTGGGTTAGGTATCGAAAAGATCAACAAAGAAAATAAAACCGTTATCGATAGTAATGGAGAAACCCACCGTTACGATGTTCTGCTCCTGGCCACCGGAAGCAGGGCTTTTGTGCTTAAAGATATCCCGAAACTAAACGGCATATTTACCATGCGCAGTCGTAACGATGCCGACAGTTTTAAAAAACATGTGGATACCACAAATGGAAAAGTAGTAATTGTTGGTGGTGGTTTATTGGGAATCGAATTGGCTACATCTTTGGCCGAAACAGGATCAAAAGTAACGATTATTCAACGGATATCAAGATTAATGGGTCGCCAGCTGGATGCATTGGGCAGTCAATTACTACATGAAGAACTGATCAGCAAAGGCATTGAGGTTTTTTACAATGATGAAGTAGACCGGATTATCGGAGAAAAAAGCATTTCGGGCATCCGTTTAAAAAGTGGTTTATTGATCGATTGTGAATCTTTAGTTATTGCCATAGGCACTGTTCCGAATACCGAACTGATTAAAGAAGCAGGTATAGAATGTAAAAGAGGCGTTGTGGTTGATGAATACCTGAGAACCAACGAAAAAGATATTTATGCCATTGGTGAAATTGCCGAATTTAAAGGTCAGATGTACGGCATTACCGCAGCGGCAGAACAACAGGCCGAAATAGTGGCACGATTTCTTTGCGGAGATATTGCTAAATTTTACCAGGGCAGCCTGCTCATGAATATCCTTAAAATGCACAGTTTAGAGCTCTGTTCATTAGGCTTGGCCGAAATCCCCAACAACGACCCTACTTATGAGGAAATTGTTTTTATTGATAAAGCCAAACGTTACTACAAAAAATGTATTGTACACAACGATAAATTGGTTGGGGCCATATTAATTGGCGATAAAAGTGAATTTTTAGAATTCAGGAACCTGATCGAAAATAAAATGGAGTTGAGCGAAAAGCGGCTTCAATTGTTAAGGAGCGGCAAAACAACCGAACCTATTATCGGAAAAACCGTATGCAGCTGCAATAACGTTGGCGAAGGCAACCTGATCAACAAAATTAAAGATGGCTGTAAAGATCATTTGCAGCTCTGCCAGTTAACAGGTGCTGGAATGGGTTGTGGCAGTTGCAGACCCGAGGTGAAAGCCATATTAGATTCTTTTGTAAATGTATTAAAAACTGAACCTAAACCTGCTTTGGCAGAATAATTAGCAAATAAAGATGATAAAAGCAAAACTTAGCCCTTCAGAATTTAAAAACCTAAAAGGGATTGAATATTTTAAGTTCGAAGAAGATTTTATTGAAGAAAATGTGCGTTGTATCCCGATGGTCGTACGTTTTAAAATGGATGCCGCAGGAATAAAACTAAAATTGGCTGAATGGAGCAAATTTCATCCTTCAGAAAGAATCCAGCTGGCTTTGTTACCAGTTTCAACTCAGGAACAAACAGATAGGTACCATCAATTTCTGATTGGCCTGATTACAAAATATACTGGAAATCAAGCTACCACGCTGGCCATCGATCCCTTACCCGATTGGGGAAACTTACATCAAATCCCTGCGATGCTAAAAGAAAAGGCGACAGAATTAGCTTTGCAGCTCTCCATAAACCAGTGGCGAAAACTCACTAATATCCAAAGGTTTGCGCTTTTGAAATTATGCAGACCAGGGCACGAAAACAAAAACTTTCCAAAGGCAGCAGTAGAATTTGGACTTCTAAATAGCTAAACCATGTATCAAACCATCATCATTAACTTTCCAGGCGGAATCATATCACCGGGCAACCTGTACAACATTCTGGTTGCAGCAACAAAAGCACGAATCCAATATGTTCGTTTTGGCCTCCGCCAACAGTTATTGATTGATACTACAACCTATAATATTGCCATATTTACAGGTGAAATGGATAAACTTGGGATCGATTATGAAGTAGACACCAACAATTTTCCTAATATTATCAGCTCTTATCCTGCTGAAGAGATTTTTATCCGTAAAACCTGGCTTACTGAAGGGGTATACAAGGATGTTTTAGATGATATCGACTTTAAACCTTCCGTTAAAGTCAATATCTGCGATAGCGACCAAAGTTTTACCCCAATGCTAACGGGCAATATTAACTGGATTGCATCTTCACAATCCGAACATTATTGGCATTTGATTATCCGGTTTCCAAAAACCAATGTAACGTACGAATGGAACCAGCTTTGTTATACCAACCATATTGCCCAGGTTACCAAAGCGCTGGAGGGTATTATCAAAAACAATCAGTCACAGTTTGTAGATAATCCACAAGCAAATGGTGAAGAGCTCTTTGCACTTTTAGATCAGGACAATTTCATTCTTAAACCTGCTGAAAACACGGTATCGCTATCATCATTTAACCTGCCTTATTACGAAGGCTTAAACCGGTACAACAACAAATATTGGTTGGGCATTTACAGGCGCGATGAGTTGTTCAGCATTCCATTTTTAAAGAAACTCTGCCAGCTTTGTTTAGATACCAAACTCGGTCAGTTGTGCTGTACCTCCTGGAAAACCATTATTATAAAAGGAATTGATGAAAAAGACAAAAACCTTTGGAATGGTTTGCTCGAAGAATTTGAGATCAATATGCGGCATGCAGCCAACGAACTTAACTTTCAGGTGGAAGACAATTGTAACGAAGGTTTAGCGTTAAAAAATTTCCTTGTTAAACATTTAAGCATTGATGATACCAGAACGTTTGGAATCTGCTTTGGCATTAAAACACGCAAAAAAAGTGAGGTTTTTAGTAGTATCCTGATCCAAAAACGTCATCTCATTAATTTACTGGGCATAAAACTGTTACCCGTTTACGATATCCTTTGTGCTAAGGATTTTAATCCCAACGAGCGTACAGGGGAAATTTTTAGCAGGAGTAATCCTAGCTTTTTATTACCAGAACAAGTAAGACGTTCGATATTTAAATTTTATAAATACCGTTTAAATGCGATTAAAACAGGTAATCAAAAACAGAGCTTTCAAACTGAAGAAACGATAAAAAACGATGGCGAGTTTTTATACCAGTGTAACAACTGTTTAACGGTGTACAACGAGCGCATTGGCGAAATTGAAAACAACATTAACCCAGGTACGGCATTTAAAGATTTACCGGAAGGTTATTGTTGTGTGCTTTGTGAAGGAGAGAAAGACAATTTCACTAAGATTGATCAATCGGCATTACAGCTTTTGTAAATCTGAATTTGATGACTTATATTGACTGTTTAAGTTCAATGTTAGGTTAGTGTGGTCGCCACCCTGAATTTATCTCAGGGCCTTTCCTCCCAAAAAAATGCTGACCACGTAGTAGCTACAAGACAACTGAAAATACTACTTCTACTTGTAAAACAAGTTCAGCATGACGATGAGATTTAAGAATAACCTAAAATCTTCAATCTTTACAACTCACTTGTCGAGCTCCTATTATAAACCATTTATTTCGGCATGGGAGTTAAAATTACTGAAATAACGATAATCCTGGTCCTCAATGGCAGTTTCACAAACCTGCAAATTACTTAAAACGTATTTCATGCTGTGTTTGGCCAAACCATTGGTTTGCAGCAAGTGTACAATTTTTTTCAAACCTTCAACTTTGTAAATTCCACATAAAGGCTCCTGCTGATCATCTTTGGTGAAAATGTAAGCATGGAAAGCGTCATCTGTCTTAAACGAATGGATTAGCTCTTCCAGCAATTTGGTTTCCATCAACAACATATCGCAGGCCAATAAGAATAGATCTTCCTCAGGATTTAATAAGTGCGCAGAAAGCACCCCCAATAATGGTCCTTTGATATCAAGCGAAGGATCATCGACAATTAACTGCTCATCCCCGAAATAACCGATATAGGCTGGTTGCTGTGATGGATTAACCGAAAATTTTACCGGCAGATTAACCGCACTTAATTTATCAGCTGCCACTTGCGCCCATAATTTATCCTGATGGCTGAGCGAACCTTTATCAGCGCCCATACGCAAACTCTGCCCACCACATAAAACGATTCCCAACATATAATATCAATAATTAAAAACTGGTTATTAGTTAAGCCAAGCGAAATAAATATTTTGAAAAGACACCTCGACTACGCTCAGTGTGACAACAACGAATCTTAAAAAATTAAATTATAAACCTTAATTATTTACTACTCAAATCTGTTAGTCCAGCCTCGTTTAAAACACCAATTTGCTTTCCTTTCACTATTATTAACTTTTCTGCTAACAGCTCGTTCATTGTCCTAAAAACGGTTTCGTAAGTGGCACCGGTAAAAGCAGCAAGATCCTGACGGCTTAGTGCTAAATTTAAAAATCCTTCTTCATCCAAGCCAAATTGATCTCTCAATCCTAAAATAGCCACGGCAAGCCTTCCTTTAACAGACATTAAAGCTAAATTACGCATTTTCTTTTCTGAAGCGTGCAGTTCATCGGCATAAAACATCAACAAACCATAGGCAAATTCCTGGTTTACTTTTATGGTCGTTTTAAAAAAATCGATATCTACAAAACAAAGTTTAGTGGTTTCTAAAGCAGTTGCTGAAATTGGGTAGGTAGAAATGCTGCTGCTGATTCCCCTATGTCCAATTATGGCTCCATCATTTGCAAAACGTAAAATCAGTTCCTTATCGCCCCATTGTTTATGCACTTTTACATTACCCGAAGTAACAAAATAAACACCACTCACCGGATCGCCCTCTTTGATAATTACTTCCCCCTTTTTAGCGATAAAATTTCGTTTATGGCTCTCGATAGCAGGATGCCACTCTTTTAATGTGAGCTGGCACATAAAACAGGATTTAAGATCGCAGCTATTATTTTTCTTCATATTTTATTGGAGATGTTGGGTAAAAATAACAAATCATTGCACAATTATCTGGTATTGTAAGCAAATCCGGCGATTATTCACTATTGTTGAAAATTTTATAAGAATAAAACTCATTGAAAGAGAACACTTAGCATTTTTTACAGGCATCCTTATCGCAAAGAAGTTTAAAGATATGCCATCAAATCATAATTTTGTGTTATGGCAAATACAAACGTTAGAAAATCAATCCAGAATAAGATCGAATCATTGGGTAAGGAAATCGAAAGCTTACAGGCAGAACTAAAAAGATGGGAAAAAATTGCATCCGATTATGAAACCAACTCAGAAAGCATTGATTTGATTTTATCGATACAATTACCTGAAAAACCAGAACCAAAAACTAAAAAGGTAAAATTGTAAGGTATTAAAACAAGAAAACCCGGACAATGTCCGGGTTTTTCCGTTTAATAAAATCGTCGTCATCTCGACTGAAGTGCAGCTGAACGGAGAGATCTATCTCGAGATAGATTTAGCTTCGCTGAGCACTACGTGGTTCTCGACTTCGCTCGAAATGACGAAACTTTAGAAAACTTCTTCCACTTTTTTTATCGGAATTTTAGCGCTCGGCTTAAAACCAGCAGGCTTATTACCGCTTTCGGTTAAAACGGGCGCTTTACAGCTTTCTTCTTGAATTTGCGACCATACCAGATTAGAAAACCGGTTATAGGCAAACTTGCTCCTATTAATGATGCTAAAAAAGCCATCACTTTGCCTGGGAAACCCAAAATACTCCCCACATGGATGTCGTAATTCATTTTGCGAAGTTTCCCGCCAAAGCCAGCTTCTTCATAAGCAATAGAATAAACGCCTTCGCGTTTAAATTCTTTTAAAGTATGCTGATCGAAGGTATACCCCTGGTTATTGTAAAACTGACCTGTATTGGGATAAACCGTGATATTGATCGTTGCTTTTGCTTTTGAAGTATCGGGAAAATTATAGTAAAAGCCCTGCGATTTTGGATGACGCCGAATTACTTTTTGCCAAGCCAGATCCATTGCTTTTTGTGGCGTGTAAAATTTCCCAACGGCTAATGAATCTGATTCCAGGCGTTGGAAATCACCTAATTTATCACCTCCAGAGGTTACCCAATATAAACCTTCGCTATACCATTTAATGCCATAAACCATTCCGGTTAACGCGATAAAAAGCAAGAAGATTAAAGAATAAAAACCAAGTACATTGTGTAAATCGAGATTTACCCTTTTAAATGAGGCGCCCCATTTAATTTTGAAACTTTTATCGCGGGTTGATTTGTTCCATTTTTTAGGATACCACCAGATTAATCCCGTAATTAACAAAACCACAAATATCATGGTTGCGTAGTTTACAATTGGTCTTCCGATGGCATATGGCAACCACAAGAAACGGTGACCGTTAAGGATAAACCTAAAAAAATCGACCTCTCCTTTTTTGTGAACCACTTTGCTGATTACTTCTCCTGTATAAGGATTAATTTTCAAACTGGTTCCTCCTCCGCGTCGTCCTTCGTCCTTTTTTCCCCTTAAATTTAAACTGATCGCCCTTCCCTGTTGGTATTGTGCGTACGAAGGAATCTTTTCAGGATAAAGCTTAAATGCAATGGCACTCAGTTGTGATGGTGTAATCACGGATTTATCCTGTTTTTCAATTTTGGTTTCAGGCTCCAGTAAACCTGTAATTTCTTCATTAAAAACCCAGATACAGCCTGTTATACACACAATGAGAACAATGACACCCGATATTAGGCCAAGCCAGAGGTGAAGCCATTTATTGATTCTGTTAAACAGCGAATCTTTATTTTTTTTCTTTGCCGGAATAGTTTTGTTTACCGTTGCCATTGTTCTGTATAGTTAAGCGTATAAGTTTTATTTTAATATTGAAGGGCATTAATGGCAGTGATTGTTCCACCTTCAACCCTTAAGCCTTTTTTTGCAGCTGCAATTTCTGCATCGAATACATACACATAACTTCCTTCACTCGCGGTAGTGATGCCTATGTACCCGGTTTTACCATCTTTTGGCGCATAATTATTAATGGTTGTTGTTCTGGTGATATCTGTAGGGATACCGGTTATCCATTTGAAGCTTTTGCTGATTACATCAACAACAGCAAATTTTCTTGCTGCACCTAAAAGCGAATTCGGTTGCGCATACATTTGGAGAATAAAAACACCCTTTCCTAAATAAGTTTGCCCCGCAATATGGTGTCCGCCAGAAATCTCCTGTACGTTAAAGAAATAGCTTTTATCAAACTCGGTAGTTCCTTTATTGATCCTGATAACAGCTGATGGATTTTTGGAGGTCGGAATACCTGCATTTGTTGCCGCTGCAAATGAAAAAGCATAGGCATCTCCATTATCGGCTTCAACCAAACCATTTACGAAATAGGCACCGATATAACTGGTGCGGTTATCACGGATAATTTTCTCCAGTTTTAAATCAGGATAACTATAAACGGCCACCCAAGAACTATCGGGATATGAAGTACCAAATACATCTGGCGCAGCGCCTTTAATGCTCATGTAAGGTATAAATAGCTTTTCTCCAACCTGTGTTGCCCAGGTAAAGTGAGCCCTTTCGCCATTGCCTGCAAGCTTTACAATATTTACCTGCTGTTCACCAACAATCTGATATTTACGTGCATCTATCCTAAACATGGTTGCAAATTCATTTCCAGATCTTGGAACTTTAATGGTAAAAACATCATCCTTCACAGGTGCAAAAAGATGTACCGTTTCACTTTGAAAATTTGAAAGTTTATTTAGCTTTCCATCACTATTTAAACGGTAAGACGTAACAGCACCTGGATTTCCTTGTCCGTATAACAAACTAAAAAAACGGTTTTTGTGTGTAAGGTAATAACGGTAAGATCCATCCTGCTCTATACCGTTTCCCTGAGTGGTTACCATGCCCGATTCTAAAGAATTTGCCGTCAATAAATAATCGGCAATGCCTGAAGTACCAATTGGTGTTGCAGAGATTACAAATTTGGTTGCCCCTGTAAGTTCGGTTTCTACATCTATAACTTCTGAAGAATCCAGCTCTTTGTCGCAACCTGAAAAGGTGATCATAAAGGATAAACTTAAAAAAGGAAGTATATATTTAGTTTTCATATTAAAATATTTTAGGATTAGGAATTATCTGTTGTTGCTAAAAAAGTATCTTACCTTGGCATAAAATGCCCTGCCTGGCTTTTGTAGAGAAAAGTTATCATAAATGCGGTTATCCAACAGATTTTTGCATTCTAAACCAATATTATATTTACCATTACCAAGTGTATAAACAGCGTTTACATCCTGCATCCATTGTCGGGGAATATCGTATTTGGTTTCTGAAGTGCCCTGGCTCGGCCACGATAAGTAATAAGCATGAACGTAAAGCACGTTATAACCTAGGGTAAGGGTATTGCCTTTTTTACCCACGTTGTTAAAGAAAAGTGAGGCATCTGCATTACCAAAGAGATAAGGCATATTTGGAATCCGGTCTCTAAATAAAGGGCTTTCCATCGTTTGTCCCTGTTCAAACCTCGTATTATTTCTTAGATTCTGATAGGTTACATTTACACCGGCAGTAAATAGCTGTTTAAATGAATACCTCACCTCAGATTCAAAACCAATATTTGTTACATCGGCCAGGTTGTCCATTACCTGTTTCGTTTGATTGTTGTTTAAAGATGGTCTGATAAAGTCTTTCGCATCGCGATACATTAAATTTCCATCGAAACTAAACCGGTGGATTTTGTTTAACTGTGCCTGATAACTAAAACCTAAATTATAGTTACTGCTCTGTTCGGGCTTTAAAGCAATATTCCCTTCAAGATTTAATAAATCGCCAAAAAGTTCATCGGTTTCTGGCAAACGATAACTTTTTTCATATGATGCTTTAACCTGGAGATTAGGCACAATAAAGTAAGTAGATGCAATGCCATAACCGGTTTTACTATAGCTGTTTTTTTGTGTTAAATAAGCAATATCGCCCCAGTTGCCACTTGGATTATAGCTTTGCGAATATTTATTTGACTGATAAAATTGTTTTGCAAATACCGAAGTGTTCCACTTCTCAGAAGCACTGAATTTATAACCTAAACCCAATACATTTTTATTGTTTATCCGTGGTTGCTCATATTTCTCCGCATCAGGATACAGTTCATCAGAACCTGTTCTGTTAAAGCTATTGTATACATTGTTTACCGACAATGAATGATGCTCATCAACAGTATAACTTAAGTTTGCAGTAGCCAATCCGTTGTTGTTGCGGAATTTATACATCGAACGTTCTCGTTCGCTGCCTGCCCCAGGGTATTCTTTATAATCCTGAAACCAGTTATATCGACGGTAAACCGTATCTATATTTTGTTCTGTACCGAAATTAAAATTCCCATTTACGCGAAGGTCCAATCCTTTAACAAACAGATCTTTTTTGGTATATTTAACTGTAGGCATTAAAATACTGCCCTTTCTATGCCAATCACCAAAAACGGAAACCATCCTTGCTCCAGTTTGGATTTCAGAATAGTTTTGCCCAACGGTTAACCCAAACATTAACTGATCGGCAAATGATTTATTAACTACACCCGCACTGGCTATTAAAGTTTCGTTATGATAGGTGTCGTTAAAGCGTTTAACCACTTGGTTTCTAAAATAACGCCCATTAATAGCTGCAACATCTGTAGTAACCTTATAGTCATTATCAGAATAATTTTGAAAAGCATTAACCTGGATCTTAAACCCCGATGGCGCAGTATATCCTACATTTACAGCAGTTTTATGCGTATTGAAAGAACCATATGAATAAGAGGCATCCATATAACTTTTCGTTGTATTATCGGTTACAATATTAACGGCACCGCCTAATGCATCCGATCCTAACCAAACAGGAACTACTCCTTTATATACTTCTACCCGTTGGGCAAGGTTAATGGGTATATTGTTAATCTGGAATGATGAACCAAAATTATCCATGGGTACCCCATCAATAAAAAACTTAACCTGTCTGCCAGTAAAACCATTCAAAGAAAAATCCATTCTTGAACCCAAGCCTCCGGCCTCTCTAACCCTCACTCCAGAAACACGGTCTAAAGCATGAGAAATATCGAGTGTACTGTTGTGCAGTTTCTTTGCATCAATAGAGGTTACATTGAACGCCTGACGGTTAACTTGCTGGTTGGCTGTTCTACCAATAACATTTAGGGTTTCCATTTGCTCGGTAGATTCGGATAAGTGGAAATTGAAAGTGCTTATTTGGCCATCAGCTACATTGATCTCTTTTTTCTGTGTTTTAAAACCAATTGCAGATACCTGTATGGTGTATTTACCCAGGGGAATATTTGAGAGCTTAAAATTTCCACTTTGGTCTGTTAATGTACCATAATTAGTTTTGTGGATTTTAATGGTAGCCCCGGGAAGCGGATTACCGTCACTGGTTTTGATTTGCCCCGAGATACTCGACAATCGGTTTTGGGCGGAAGTAAAAATTACACAGGCACATAGCATGCCCAATAGCAAAATTTTCTTAATTTGCATGGCTTTTAATGGAGATTAAAGGTGAGCCGGATTTCCGGTTTAGCCACACGGGTCTGAACCGTGTGGCATTTTTGTTTTCGGCAAATATAGCCTCTATTTAGATCAAGTCCAAATAAGAATTAGTAAATTTGAAACCATGACACCACTCCTGCTTTAAAAACCAGCCTACTCAGCTGAGCATCTGACATTTACCAAACACCTGATTATTTTAAAAGCTTAAAACCCTTTTGCGCAAAAACATGTTATCTAATTACAACAAAACCGATGTATATGAAAAAGTTAATTTATGCTATGGCCATTTCAGCATTGGCATTTCAAGCTTGTAGCGGAGAAAACAAGGATGCTAAAGAAAGTGCCGACAGTTTAAACATGGCTAAAGACAGCTCAACTAATGCAGTTGCCACCGGAGGAATTGCAGTAGATGAAGCTGATGCGAAGTTTACTACACAGGCAGCCGTAGGCGGGATGGCTGAAGTAGAACTGGGAAAACTGGCCCTCGAAAAAAGCAGTAATCCGCAGGTTAAAGAATTTGCAACCATGATGGTAAAAGACCACGGCATGGCAAACACCGAATTAATGGCTATTGCAAAGCAAAAAAACATTACACTGCCAAGCACCGTAGACGATGAGCACAAGAAAAAAATGGATGACCTGAGCAAAAAATCAGGCGCAGATTTTGATAAAGCTTATGTTGACGCAATGGTGAGTGGCCATAAGTCTACACTAAAATTAATGGAAGATGAATTAAGAGATGCTAAAGATGCAGATCTTAAGGCATTTGCGACTAAAACAGCACCAATAGTTCAAAGCCATTTGGTGATGATCAACAAAATTAACGATAGCATGAAATAATGCGGTTTAGCGTATTAAATTTCTTAAGAAAAAGGGATTTAATACGCTATTTTTCCCACTTCTTATCTCTCCTGCTCTTATCCTTAATTACCGAATTTATTTTTTGAAGATTATAATTAAAGCTCTGGTGGTGTGTGCCAGTCGATAAAGGCTTTCCTACTTAACATTTTCAGGTATGGATAATTTCCGTTTAATTGTTTACGCTGTTTTAGCTCATATAAAAAATGCCCACCTAAGTCTACAATAATTTTTGCAGTAGCCAAATACCATACACTATGAGGCTGTTTCCAACAAAAGGAATAAAGGCTTGAGGTGAGTTTAATGCCCTGAAGTTCGGGATGATAAAAATTAAGTATTTTTGGATTGGGCAACCCCTGCATTACCTCCAATTTCCTAATCATCGAAAGGTGATCGGAATGGCAAAACTCATAATCCTTTAGCTTTGGGTCATCTACATCAGGCAAATGTTTCAATATTTTAAATCCCTTAAATTTCTTACCATTCAATACCCATATTAAATTTGGATAAAATGACTCTCTGCTATTAAGCTCGGCCAATGTGATCGGAGAATTTTGAAATTCGATGGTATAACCTGATGGGGTAAATATATCAGCACGGTGGATATCGGCATTGGCCGCATCATAAAAGGCAACCTCTCTAAACGATGGCGGAAAAGCCAATTTCCAATCGCGGTGCCACGCGGTCTCCTTTCGGCAATATTCTTTTTTAAGTGATGAAATATCCTGAATCATATCTGAACGGAGGATATCTTTTTTCATTTCACTATGGTTCATGCTCTTTCAATGCGATTAGAATACTAAAACAATTATTAGGGAAAACAAATTTAAACTAAAATTTTTAGCAAACAAATAGACTTAAAGTACAAACCGACATTTTTTAAAAATCATTATGATTGAACATTAGACATATACTACCTGTTAAAAAAAATATTTCGATCTGCTCAAAATAGAATGATAACTTTGCAGTATGACCATCCAAGAAATACAGCAGCTAGAAGATTTTTTTACTCAGGCAGGAAAGCAGCAGGTTCCAATTTATCTTAATCAGGCTACCATAATTACAGATTATGCCCATTTTCTGGAAAGTCATTTTATGCCTTTAAAACTTAATCCTGATGCAAAAGTGAACCTACCACTTATACACAGGCTAAAAATGTTAAAGTTATTGATTGAATCAAATGCATAAAAACGATTCAGTTTAGCTGTTACAAATCCACCATTGGTAAGAAGGGGCCAATTTGAATCGCAAACACTCACTATCAATTAAGCTGGTCCTTCGACAGTCCACCATTGACGTTATTTTACAAATAATTATTAATCAGTTTTTTATAGATTTTGTATTTCCATCTAGCTAGGCCATCGCACGGTATCCCCGTTCTACCTAATCCAGCCTAACAAATTTTTCGGTTTCCGCTGACAAAGCCATTTCACTGGCTTTAAAAGAAAAATTTTCAGCTGGTATTTTTTGTTTCTTTTTGATGCCAAAAAGAAAGAGCCTTTCGGCGGCGGCAAGCCGAGGCAGGGCCGCGCCGTAGGGCAAGAGAAACAATTGTACTTCACTCATATTGATTTTTATACAATAAATTACCCCCTCAGGATAACAAACCTATATTTGTGATACATCCAATTCATGCCTTTCCTATTTATGACTGTTGAAATATCTGACTCAGGTTTTCTAATCAGACAATTAAAAACTTAACCTCTTTTAGTTTTTAAAATAGATATTTCCAACTATATTGGCCGTGATTGGTTATTCCTATACATTGACCCTTATTTATGACTAAAAATATATTCATTGCTTCAGCCGAACCCTATACCGGAAAATCAGTAATTGCTTTCGGAATGATCAATATGTTATTGGCTAAAACCCAAAAAGTAGGTTACTTTAAACCCATTATTGCGCAAGACGATCAGAATAAAAAAGATGAACATGTAGAAGCCATGTTGGATTATTTCTCACTCCCTGTTAAGTATGAGGATGCTTTTGCCTTTACCCGGCAAGAAATGCTGCACCAAGCAGAAGATAGTGGCGCAATTATCAATACCATTATCAGTAAATATAAAAAGCTAGAAGACAACTATGATTTTACTGTAATTGAAGGCAGCGACTTTTTAGGCGAAGGCATGGCATTTGAGTTCGAATCGAATGCTTTAATGGCCAAAAACTTAGGTGCACCTGTTTTAATAGTGGTATCGGGAAAGAACAAAACTGCAAGTCAGCTTTTTAAATCGGCCATCAACATTTACCGAAACTTCCTGTTGCGCGATGTACAGGTATTAGGTGTAGTGGCCAATATGGTGAATCCAGAGGAAGCAGACCGTATTAAACAAGCTTTAACCAATCAATTGCCTGCCGAATTACTTATCGCCGTTATTCCTACTGAAACAGGCCTGCAAAGTCCAACCATGAAAGAAATTGCTTTGGCACTAGGTGGTGAGGTACTTTTTGGATCCGAACTATTGGATAACCAGGTTGATAATTTTGTGACAGGCGCCATGATGCTTCCTAATTTTTTAAGGCACATAAAAGATAACCTGCTTATTGTTACCCCCGGCGATCGTGGCGATATCATTATTGGCGCACTACAGGCCAACTTATCAGCCAATTACCCAAAAATTGCAGGTATTGTTTTAACCGCAGGCAGTTTACCCGATGAGCCGATTATTAAATTGATTGAAGGTTTGCAAACCATTATTCCAATAATAGCGGTTAAAAAAGGGACTTTC
>NZ_LMZQ01000037.1 GCF_001442625.1 Pedobacter ginsenosidimutans
GCTGATAATTACGTTCTTTGGTTAAACTAAATCCCGGTTTCGAAATTACCAGAATGGTAAGGAGAATCCAGTAGCTATGCGAGAAATTGAGAATCTGCGCCACTATAAAACCCAAAAGCATCACCACTGTAACCCGTAGCGAATGCCTGAAAGTAGAGGAAGTATAGGTTAAATTCTCTGTAAAAAGTTTAAAATCGAATTTTTGCCGGGTGATAAATTTCTCTGTATCTACCTCGGCCTGTCTGATATCTTTGCTATTTCTGATTTTAAAATAGCTAAATATGGTTTTAACCCTTGCCAGTATATTTTCGATGTTCACCTCAATGTTTTTCAAGGCAATAATACCTAGTGTATTGTACTCCTGATTTTGATTGTTCTTTTCCAGATCGTTGATTTTGATCTTTAACCTCTCGATCTCAATCAGCAAGCGTTTCGAAACAACAGGTGTTCCACCGCTTTTTAAGGCAAAAGCAATATCATCAAGGGCATACGAAATCCGCTTAATAGCCATTTCATAATCTGATAATATACCTGCTTTATCGAACTGATCATGCAGCTGCTGGTAATTATAATAGGTAGACATTACCTGCTCGAAGAGATCGACCATATCTACAAATACCAATAATAAAAATCTGCCTTCAGGAGTAGAATCTCTTACAATTTCTCGGGTTCTAAATAGTAATTCTCTTACTGCATCTTGTTTTTCGTGTACAGAAACCTGAAGCTGCAGCAAGTCTGAATAGGTTTTTTCGTAATTGTTATTGTGATGGTAAAACTTGGCTTTTTCGCGCAGAAACTCGGCGACTTCCAGAATAGAATCGCTTAACGATTGTTGCACCAAACGGAAAGGGCGTAAACGGTATACAAAATAGCTTAAACCTGTGTACCAAAGGCTACCTGCCAAAATCAGAACCGCATGTAACAATACTTCTTGCCAAGGGCGAACATCATCAATACTCAATACCATGATCAGTAAAACTGCAGTACCAACCGATGCAGCTCTAATACCATAGATGTAAAACATCGAAAATACAAAACTCGATGCCGCCAATAAAAAGCCGATAAAATAATGGTTTTTGTTGGTTAGGCCAGTTATGATAGAGAAGGTAAAGATGAGTGCGGTGGTAATCAGCATCGCGTTTCTCCGGTGTACCATTGGCCCTGGACTATCTACCACACTTACACATAAAGCGCCTAAAGATAAAGTCATGCCATACTTTAACATGCCAAACTGGGCAAGAATTAAAGAGGGGAGCAGTACACCAATGGTGATGCGAAGACCGTCGGCAAAATACGTACTCAATAAAAAGTCTTGTATATTTCTAATGGGTTGCCTAATCTGCATGATACAAAAATAACATAATAGCGAAGTTTTTTGTTGCGATTAAAATTAAGTTTTTTGCTTTTTTTAAACTTTTAAGCAGAAAATAGATAATGGTTTGATTAATAAAATGTTATGAATTGTTTGTAAGTATCATTTAAGAAATGTTAATAACCTAGAGCAAACACGCAAAAGGCAATCAAAAACGTCGTTTTTACAATATTAAATTGTTGATAACCAGCGATTTTAGGTGGATAACTTTGTGCATAAAAACGTTCGTTTTTCTCTTGACAAATGTGTGTTTTCATACTAAATTAGATCATATCAAATACGAAGTACTTTGAATTCTGATAAAACAATCCAAAAGAGATAAAGAACCGAAAGGGGAATTGTTTCGGAATGTTTACAGGGAAAACGATTAATTTCTGAAAGGGTTAAACCGAGTAAGGATATATATAACCATCGAAAGATTGGATCATAAGAAAATCGCACAGGCCCAAACAGAGATTATTGAAAACTAGGAAGTTTACGGACGGAGGAGTTGGAAATAAATTTTCACGAATCGCAAAAGTTGCAAAACCTAACGATAACGGAAAAATCAAAGTAACAAGAATTAGATGCTTTAAAATGCGACTACGGTTGTTTTTAAAGTTAAAACGGGGAACTGAATCGAAAGAAGAAGGACCCCGTTTTTATTTTGCCCTAAAATTTTGATCTTTAGATCAAAAAAAGAATAGTGAATCCTTCCACATATTATCCCTAAAATATTAAATTTACCAAATGGCCAAAAAAGGTAAATCAATCTCCAATCCGTCAAAAAAGATATTCGTTTTAGATACCTCGGTTATTTTATACGATCATGATGCGATAAATAACTTTCATGAGCACGATGTAGCCATTCCCATTCAGGTTTTAGAAGAGCTAGATAATTTTAAAAGCGGTAACGATACCAGGAATTTTGAGGCCAGAAGTTTTATCCGCCTTATTGATGAAACTTCAAAACAAAAACTCATCAGCGATTGGATTTCGCTAAAAAGCCCCGATTCAGGGAAATTTAAGGTAGTTTTAAATGAGAAGCCTTTAACCCTAAATGCAGAAGAAGTATATGGAAAAGGCAAAACAGACCATAAGATTTTAAACGCAGCATTAAGTTTAAAAGAAGAATATCCAAATAAAAAAGTAGTACTCGTATCAAAAGACATCTGCCTGAGGTTAAAAGCAAAAGCCTTGGATTTAAATGCAGAAGATTACGAAACTGGTAAAATTAAAAACGTAGATGAACTTTACGCCGGAAAGACCGAAATAGGCAATTTTCCTCTGGAAATTATAGAAGAAGTAAAAAAACAACCTTTTATTGATGCGAGTGAAATAGAGCTGCCACCTAAAAATGCTAATCACTTTTATATTTTAAAAAACAAGAGAAAAACTGCAAACGTGTTTTATAACAATAGTTTAAAAACAATTTCTGCAGTATCTACAGATCCGATATTTAAAATTAAACCTAAAAATATTGAGCAGGCATTTGCAATCCACGCGCTTTTAGATCCTGAAATTAAGCTGGTGAGCATACAGGGAAACGCGGGAACAGGTAAAACACTATTGGCTTTGGCAAGCGCATTAGAACAGCGTAAAAACTTTAGACAGATTTATGTTACACGACCGATCGTTTCTTTAAGCAATAAAGACATCGGTTTCTTACCAGGCGATGCAAAATCGAAAACCGATCCTTTTATGGCGCCAATCTGGGATAATCTGCGGTTTATTAAAGAGCAGTTTATCGGCGATGATAAGATGTCGGAAAAGATTGATGAACTGATTGTAACCGAAAAAATAGCGATTGCGCCATTGGCTTTTATCCGCGGAAGAACCCTTACCAAGATTTTCTTTATTATTGATGAGGCACAAAATCTAACGCCACATGAGGTTAAAACGATAATTTCGAGGGCGGGCGAACATACCAAAATTGTTTTTACTGGCGATATTTACCAAATTGATACACCTTATCTCGATTCGGAAAGTAATGGGCTTTCGTACCTCATAGAAAATGCGAAAAACCACCCGCTTTACGCACACATTACTTTGCATAAAGGCGAAAGGAGTGAACTGGCTAACTTGGCCAATGCCTTGCTTTAATTTCATAATCTGATTAAAAAACTTATTTATACACTCCAAATTCTTTTCTATTGGGTTCAATGTTCTCTATATTCTTCATCATTATCGCAATTCGGATAATGAATAAATATCTTGATAAAGATTCGGGTAAATTAACTGCAATGGATAACCCAAATAACGGGGCTAACAAAATTGAGAATTTTAGTCCTCTGGTTTTTCACTTGGTTATAATTGCATTGATTTTAATTTCATGTTTCACACCAGGAGTTTTAAACGCAGAAAGAATCAATATTCTGATTGATGATGGTATTTTTCAGTTTGTAAGTACAATGCTGATTGTTATCATTGGGTTAATAAATCCTTTTATATCTTTTTCACCCGAAACAAGGTCGAAAATAGAAGAGAAAGCATCTGAAACTGATTTTAAATGGATGAAATGGCTTATAGAAAATAAGAATTGGCAGTTATTAAAAGCGTTCTTTTGTATTGCGATAGTTGCTTATTTTATTTATAAAGGTTATCTCGTTATTCCAAACCTGAACCAGGGAATGCTGTCAGGAATCGCAATCTTTTTGATTTTGTTTTTTGTATTTGGCAATCTCGTTCAATTGATTAAAGATCCAGTTCTTTTTAAAAGAAAAACCTTGTTCAGGTTATCAATGCTTTATCGTTCTTTTAAGCTTTCCTTTTTTATATCTTTAGGATCAATTCTAGTCATTTTTTTGGTCGCTACAATTCTTAAATTAGACATTGATAAGTTGGTAAATATCCAAGGGATAATTCTTTTGGTTTACAATGTGGTTATGGCTTATAACGAATACAGGGTACTGGATGCTTAGCTTAATGGTATTTTCTTAACGACCTAAGCGCAATAAACAGGCCAGCTAACGTTAACACAGCACTTAATATGAATGGCGCACCTGGGAAATAAACCGGTGCTTTGCCTTCAATAAAATAAGCGAAAATATGTGTCATTACCCAAGGCGCAAATATGGCTGCTAAACTCTGTAAGCCAGTTAAAACACCTTGCATTTCACCCTGCGCGTTGGCAGGCACCTGATTTGAAATTAGCCCCTGCATAGCTGGTCCACCGATTCCTGCCAGGCCATAAGGTAGCATAAAGGCAAACATCATCCAGCCTTTGCTTGCAAATGCAAAAGCTACAAAGCCGATGATGTATAAAATGAGACCAAAATAAACTGCTTTCTTTTCTCCGATTTTAGGAAGGATCACCCTTATCAAGCCGCCTTGAACAAGGCCCACAACCAAACCCACAAAACCTAATGAATAGCCTACCCATGCAGCATCCCATTTAAATTTCTCCATGGTATAAAATGTCCAGTTGGATTGGACAGCGTGACTGGCAAAGTATAATAAGAATAAGGTTGCCATTAAGCCTAATATTGCGGGGTATTTGCCAATGCTTAACAATGAACCGATTGGATTTGCCCTTTTCCAATCAAAAGCCCTGCGTTTTTCAACAGGTAAAGATTCTGGCAGTATAAAATAACCGTAAAGCCAGTTAATTAAAGATAAACCTGCCGCAATCATAAAAGGAACCCGGGTGCCAAAATGACTGAAAATCCCACCTAGAACCGGACCTAAGATAAATCCAACACCAAATGCTGCACCAACCAGGCCGAAGTTTTGTGCTCTTTTTTCTGGAGGAGAAACATCGGCAATGTATGCCTGTGCGGTTGTAAAACTTGCACCTGTTATTCCCGCAATAATCCTTCCTACAAATAACCAAACAATAGAAGGAGCGAAGGCTAAAAAGATATAATCGATACCTAAACCGAACAAAGAACTTAATAACACAGGTCTTCGTCCGTACCGATCACTCATGGCACCGATAATTGGCGAAAATATAAATTGTACTGATGCATATGCAAGGGTGAGCCAGCCACCATATTCTGCTGCCAAACCGAAGCCACCACCCGTAAAATCCTGAATAAGTTTTGGTAAAACCGGAATGATCAGCCCAAAACCTGTAAAATCGATCAGGAGGGTAACCATAATAAAACTCATTGCAGATTTCTTTCCGTTTGCCATTGTATGTAATTTGAAACGCAAAAGTATCAGAATTAGTTAATATTGTAAATTTTAGTTCTCTACAAACCTGCTAGGTTAAAATCAAATGCAAAAAAAAACAAAAGCCCTTAAACTGGCCTTCAATGAATTAAAAATACAGCGATGTTTCAAAACCTATAGCAAAGGTCAAAACTTTTCCACAATGCCTTAATTCGGCTAAATTTTGTTAAATTCGCAAGGTTATAGTAATACCCTTTTTTAATATCGTTTTAAGTAGCGAGAATAATAATTTATGGCAGAAGATTTAGAAAATCAGCAGAACGACAAAATCATTCAAATTAATATAGAGGAGCAGATGAAATCGGCCTACATTGATTACTCAATGTCGGTAATCGTATCGAGGGCTTTGCCTGATGTACGTGATGGATTGAAACCGGTACACCGCCGTGTTTTATATGGTATGCTCGATCTTGGTGTAACCAGTAATAAACCACATAAAAAATCTGCCCGTATTGTGGGGGAGGTTTTAGGTAAGTATCACCCACATGGTGATGCATCTGTATATTTCACCATGGTTCGTATGGCTCAGGATTGGAGCTTACGTTATCCAATGGTTGATGGACAAGGAAACTTTGGTCACATTGATGGTGACTCTCCGGCTGCAATGCGTTATACTGAGGCACGTTTTTCGAAAATAGCTGAAGAAATGCTTGCCGATATCAATAAAGATACTGTAGATTTTCAGTTAAACTTTGATGATACCTTACAAGAACCAACCGTTTTACCTGCAAAAATCCCTAACTTATTGGTTAACGGATCTTCCGGTATTGCGGTAGGTATGGCCACCAATATGGCACCTCACAACTTAACCGAAGTAATTGATGGTGTGGTAAGCTATATCGACAATAGAGATATTACAATCGAGGAATTGATGAAGTTTGTAAAAGCTCCAGATTTCCCTACAGGTGGTATTATTTATGGTTATACGGGTGTAAAAGAAGCTTTCGAAACAGGTCGTGGCCGTATTGTAATGCGTGCAAAGGCCGAAATCGAGAGTATTAAAGACCGCGAGGTAATTATTGTTACCGAAATTCCTTACCAGGTTAACAAAGCACAGATGATTGAGCGTACTGCTGAACTGGTTGGCGAGAAAAAACTCGAAGGTATCTCGAACATTAAAGATGAATCTAACAAAGATGGTATCCGCATCGTTTACGAAATTAAACGTGATGCAAATGCCTCTATCGTTTTAAACAACTTATATAAGTATACCGCATTACAAACTTCTTTCAGTGTAAATAATATTGCATTGGTAAAAGGCCGTCCGCAAATGTTAAATCTTAAAGATTTGATTGTGCATTTTGTGGATCACCGCCATGATGTGATTGTTCGCCGTACCCGTTACGAATTGGCAGAGGCCGAAAAACGCGCACACATTTTAGAAGGTTATTTAATTGCTTTAGATCATTTAGATGAAGTAATTAAATTAATCCGTGCTTCCGAAACCCCCGAAGATGCCCGTTTAGGCTTGATGGAAAAATTCGGACTGAGCGATATTCAGGCACGTGCGATTTTGGATATGACGCTTCGTCGTTTAACAGGACTAGAGCGTGATAAGATCAAAGAAGAGTATGCAGAATTAATGAAAACCATCGAGCATTTAAAATCTATCTTAGCAGATGAAGGTTTGCGTATGCAGATCATCAAAGATGAGTTAGCAGAAATCCGTCAGAAATTTGGTGATGAGCGTAGAACAACTATCGTTCACTCGGCCGAAGATATGAGCATGGAAGATTTCATCGATGATGAAGAAGTGGTAATCACCATCTCTCATGAAGGTTACGTAAAACGTACTCCAGCAACTGAATTTAAGGCACAGGGCAGGGGTGGTAAAGGATCTAAAGGCAGTACCTCAAGAAATGAAGATTTTATTGAACACATGCTAGTGGCTACTGCTCACAATTATATGCTGTTCTTTACCGAAGCCGGAAGATGTTTCTGGCTGAGGGTTTACGAAATTCCTGAAGGCTCACGAACCAGTAAAGGAAGAGCGATCCAGAATATTATCAATATCCCGAAAGAGGAAAAAATTAAAGCCTACATTAAGGTTAAAAACCTGAAAGATCAGGAATACTTAGAGAACAATTTCATCATTATGTGTACTAAAAAAGGTACCATTAAGAAAACTTCTCTTGAGGCCTATTCACGTCCGCGTGTAAATGGTATTAATGCCATCAACATTAATGATGGTGATGTATTATTGGAAGCTTGTTTAACTAACGGACAAAGCGAAATTGTGATGGCATTGCGTTCTGGTAGGGCAATCCGTTTCAACGAAAGTACGGTTCGCCCGATGGGTAGAACAGCTACCGGCGTACGTGGTGTTAGGCTTGCGCACGATCAGGATGAAGTTGTTGGCATGATTGCTGTAAACAATCCTGAAGTTACGGTGTTAGTAGTATCAGAAAAAGGATACGGTAAACGTACCGATATTGAAGATTACCGTGTAACTAACCGTGGTGGTAAAGGAGTAAAAACAATTAATGTTACTGAAAAAACGGGACAATTAGTTTCTATAAAAGACGTTACAGATAGCGAAGATTTGATGATCATTAACCGTTCAGGTATTGTAATAAGAATTCCGGTATCAGCATTAAGGGTAATGGGCCGTGCCACGCAAGGTGTTCGTTTGATCTCATTAAAAGGTGATGACGAAATTGCATCGGTAACTAAGATTGATCACGAAGAAGACGAAGAAGAAACAGTAGATTTAACAGATGTTGTAGTTACAGACGGTGAAGAAGTAGAAGCAGATACTACTCCCGAAGCAGATGATACTGAAGAAGAAGGCGAATCGGATAACGAAACGGAAGAAGAAAATTAACTAAAAATAAGATTAGAATAAAAATTATGAAAAGAGTATTTCTAAGTATAGTTCTAGCAGGTGCGGTAAGCTCTGCATTTGCTCAGAAAAGTGAAATAACAGCGGCAAAAAATGACTGGGGTTTATTCCAGCTAACTTCTTCAAGTGCTACAACTCCGTTGGCAAAAAAGCTTGAAGCGTTAGCTAAAGGCTTGGCCCATACCGACAAAGCAATTGCTGATGAAAAATCTAAAGTAATGCCTGAAGCATGGTCGTACCGCGCTTTATTCGCTTCTTCTGCAGCTATTTTGGATTCAACAAGCACTGCAAATGCCGATGCAAACTTAAAAATTGCTCAGGATGCCGTTGTTGAAGCCAAGAAATTGGATACAAAAGGGAGTGAAAAAGATAATATTAATTTAGCTGAAACCAATATCAGCAACGCAGTTAGAAACGGTGGTGTAATTGCTTACAATAAAAAAGATTACAAAACTGCTTACTCAAAATTTGTGGCAGCAACGGTAATCAATCCAAACGATACCGCTATGTATCTAAATGCAGGTATTGCGGCCAGACTTAGTGAGGATTATCCAAACATGATCAGCCAATTCAAAAAAGTAATCTCTTTGAATTCTCCACAATCTAAAGATTTATATTCTGAGATTATCACAACCACATTAGCTAAACAAAAAGATACCACAGCTGCTTTGGCTATTATTAAAGAAGCTTCTGCTAAATTCCCTGAAAATACAGACTGGATTAAAACTGAAACCCAGATTTATATTGATAGGGGTGATGCTGCCAAATCTGAGCAAATGTTAGTTGCCCTGGCAACAAAGGAGCCTAATAATGCTAATTATCAGGTTTTGTTAGGCAACATTTATTTCAGTCAGGCTTTAAAATTACAGGCTGATAGAAATAAAATCGATCCTAAAAAAGTGAAAGAATTTAACGAAGTAACAGGTAAAATGAATGCACTGTTAGATAAATCTCTACCTTTTTACAAAAAAGCACTTGAGGTTGATGCTAAAAATCAAGGCGCATTAGAAACCTTGAAAACGATCTATGCTTTTAGAAATGATACTAAAAATTACGAAGATATCAAGAAACGTTTAGACGCATTGCCTAAACAATAATTTATTGATCGATCCAAAAAAAGAGCTCTGAAATTTCGGAGCTCTTTTTTTTATGTTTATTTTTATCGTTTATTACGGTTTTACCACATTATTTATATTATGCAGAATTGCCTTAAAATATCATTAACCGCTTTAATTTTCGTTTCTTTTAATGCTGTAGCGCAAAAAAGTCAAATTCTTATCGCTAGAAATGCTGTTGGTAAGCTACAAGCTTCAATTGCCAATAAAGAAGATGAAAAAAAACAGTTATCGATTATTACAGAAGGCTTAAAATCAATAGAATCAGCTGAGAAAGATAATAAAACTAAAAACTGGAGTGAAACCTGGTCTATAAAATCTTATCTTACTTCTTTCGCTTCATTAATTGATACTGATCCCAATAATGCAAATAAATTTTATGATTCAGCCGTTGAGGCTGTAGCAAAAGCCAAATCTTTGGATCGTTATGATGATAATGGTGGTCTCATTAAAGCCTCTAATCACAATATCCTCATCAAAAAACAAGAAAAAGGTAATGAAGCTTTTTTTAATAACGATTTTAAAGAAGCATTTGCTGATTTGAAAGAAGTATGTGATAATTTTCCTGCAGATACCACATTGGCATTAAATACAGCAATTTGCGCATTAAATATTCAATCTTACGACGAATCTTTAACTTATTTTAAACGTGCAAAAGAAAACGGAATTAGAAACCCATCGGTTTTTCAGAAAATGGCACAGATGTATGTTGTGAAATCAGAAAATGAAACCGCTATTAAAACTTTGGAGGATGGACTTTTGCTTAACCCGTTCAATCGCTTTTTAACAAACGATTATATTAATCTATTGCTTGATACCGAGAATTATAGTAAAGCTCAGGGGTTAATCGAAAACAATTTAAAAGTAGAAAAAGGAAATAAGTTACTTTATTTTCTTTATGGTTATCTGCAACAGGTTGGTGGAAATAATGCTACGGCAATTTTAGCTTATGATAAAGCTTTGTCTACAGATCAAAATTATTTTGATGCATTGTACCAATTGAGTTTGGCTTACATCAATACAGCCAATGAAACCCTGAGCAAAAATGATGCTGATAAAACTGAAAAATATAAAGGGCTAATCAATCGTGCACAATTTGCTTTGCAGCGCGCAAATGAAATTAACCCGAACGATAAAAAAACAGTACAGTTGCTGATCGATATCTACACTAAAAAGGGAGTAACAAACAAAGTGCAAGAGCTTAACCGTAAACTTCAAGAGCTATAATTTATTGAGTAATTTGTGAGGACAGGATGGTGTTAGAAAAGTAAACTTAACATAATATTAATTATAAGACAAATATACAAATAACGCTATTGCTTTGATTTATACGGTTATTTGTATATTTAATAGATAATGCTGTCTACTATGCAAAACTTGCTGCTAAAGGTAAATTCCTTAAGAATTTTGAATTATTTTAAATTCGTGTATGTGTGCGTAATTCTACTTTTTTCATTTAAAACAAATGCTCAAAAAGTGGAACCAATTAAATCTGATTATGGAGAAGTTGTAACGATGCATTCAAGCATCTTAAACGAAGACCGAAAGATATTAATCTACGTGCCTAAAGACCCCGACAATCCTGAGAAACGATATCCTGTAATCTATGTTCTGGATGCTGACAATCATTTCACGCAAATGGTAGAATATTCTAAATACCTCAGTCGGCAAGATGTGTATGTTATTCCGCCATTGATTGTTGTAGGAATAACAAATACAGACCGTGTTCGTGACCTCACTCCATCTAAAAGCAATTTCGACTATTCTGGGAAACCGGATACCAGTGCCAATGCACCTTATAAGAATAGCGGAGGAAATGAACATTTTTTCCAATTTATCCAGAAAGAACTCCTGCCCTATGTTAATTCGAATTATAAAACTCAACCTTACCGCATTTTAGCAGGACATTCATTTGGCGGTCTGACAGCTATCAATTGTCTGATTAATTATCCAGATATGTTCAATGCATATATTGCCGTGAGCCCATCCTTCTGGTGGGATCAGAAATTTCTTCTCAAACTTGCTGATAAAAAACTGAAAGCAGGATCATCTTTATCGAAAACGCTTTTTTTTAGCGATGGAAATGAAGGTTCTTCACCAGAATCACCTTTTCATAAAGATGTTTTAAAGTTTGATTCCCTACTCAAAAGCCGTAACATCAAAGGATTAAATTTCGAATATGCGAGCTATCCAATTGAGAGCCACATGACAGTCCCTATTAAATCGTACTATGACGGACTTCGATTTGTCTATCATCAATGGGTTCTTCCTCCTGTAAGTGATGAAATGATAAATTCAGAGACCGTTATGAAACATTATAAAGGATTGTCGCAAAAGTTTGGGTATCTAATTTTGCCTGACGAAGCATATTTCAACGGCCTGGCGCAGTGGTTGGTGAAAAACCCGAAAACCTTAAATAATGGCATAAAGATACTGGAAATGAATACAGTCAATTATCCATCTTCTTCAAGAGCCTTCACGGCTTTAGGTGCTGCATACGCGATAAAAGGAGAAAAGCAAAACGCTATCGCTTCGTATAAAAAGGCCAGTGAATTAAATCCCTCTTCAAATGAAGTTAAATTACGCTTACAGGAGTTACAGAAATAAGATATCGCATGTACGACCACTATAGCTTCGAAGATGCCGCCGCATATCAAATTGAACTTGCCAAACAATTAAAGTTTCAACCAATTAACAAAATTGAAACGATTGCTGGCGCAGATATTTCATTTAATAAAAACAGTACAACCATGTACGCCGGGATTGTGATCTTAACTTATCCGGGAATGGTTTTAAAATCATTTGCATTAGAAACTTACGAAACCAGTTTTCCTTATAAGGCAGGTTTTTTAGGGTTTAAAGAAGTTCCTGCATTATTAAAGGTTTGGGAATTGATACCCAATAAACCTGATGTTGTAGTGCTTGATGGAAACGGAATTTTGCATCCACGCCGTATGGGCGTTGCTTCGCATTTTGGAATTCTCGCGAACCAAGCCACAATTGGCTGCGCTAAAAGTCTTTTACATGGACAAAATCATCAGCCTCAAAATGTCAAATTTAGTACTGCAGAAATTAAAAATAATACAGGCGAAATGCTTGGTTTTGCATTGAGAACAAAGATCAATTGCGCTCCTGTTTATATTTCTGCCGGCCACTTAATAACGCAAGAAGAAAGTTTAGATATAATCAAAAAATCTGTTCGAAATTATCGGATTCCTGAACCAACGCGTCTGGCTCACAACCTGGTAAACGATTTCAGGCTTGGCAAACTAAAATCTGGCTTTCATGAAGTGGCGCCATCTTTAACCTTATTTTAAAATTGACTATATTTACGTATGAACGCTTATTTAATAATTCTCGCTATTGTCGTAATGCTTATCATGTTGGTAAACATTTACGTTATTTTAGACATTTCGAAATTTCCATACAATAAGAGACGACAAAAATGGATGTGGACCAATGTAGTATTGTTCTTACCACTTTTCGGTTCTTTAATTTATTTTTTGATCGGAAAAAAAATACTCAGCGAAAACTAAATAGTTAACTCAAAATGAAACTTTAACGGTTGCTTAGTAGTTTCGATTTAGATCCAGTTGATTCCTTTTTTAAGCAGCTGTTGGGTTTTGTATTCAGCTGAATTAACTTCTGGCTGAACGTTATAACCCCAGTTTGCCTGTGGTGGCAAGCTCATTAAAATAGACTCGATCCGTCCGTTGGTTTCTAAGCCGAATTTTGTTCCGGAATCGTAAACTAAATTAAATTCTACATAGCGGCTACGGCGCTGATATTGCCATTGTTTCTGGGCTTCTGTAAACTCTTTATCGCGGTTGCGATCAATCAGTTCAGTATAAATTGGTAAGAATGTTTCGCCTATATTAATGGAGAAATCTAAAATCTGCTCCCACGATAAATTGGTATTTTCTGGTTTCAGTCTATCGTAAAAAATACCACCAATACCACGGGTTTCTTCACGGTGTTTAATAAAGAAATAATCATCGGCATGTGTTTTAAATTTTGGGTAAAATTCAGTACCGAAGTCGTCGCAAGCCTGTTTTAATTTATGGTGAAAAAAACGCGCGTCGTTTTCGAACACGTAATGTGGTGTTAAATCGATACCACCGCCAAACCAGCGTGTTTCTTCATTAAGTTCGAAATAGCGGATATTCATGTGAATGATCGGAACCAAAGGATGATTTGGGTGTATCACAATTGAAACGCCAGTAGCAAAAAAATCATCTTCGCTTACATTAAAGGCTTTTTTTACGGCTTCGGGCAATTTACCATGTACCGCAGAGAAATTTACGCCACCTTTTTCGATAATTGCTCCATTTTGCATAATCCTGGTGCGTCCGCCTCCCCCACCGTTCCGCTCCCAAAGTTCCTCTTCAAATTTTCCTTTGCCATCGGCAATTTCCAATCCCCTGCAAATTTCATCCTGAATTTGCTTATACCGTTCCGCTACTTCTTCTTTAAACATGATGGCTCTTTCTATTTCCATACAAATTTAAAGCTATTCAGGCAGCTATATTGATTTATGTTTAGATAGTACATTTTATTGACATTGGGGTTTAGTCCTGAGTCCTTAATCTGAAGTCAAGAGTCTGTTATTCTTCCAGATAATCTAAATCTTTGTTGAAACTTTCTTTTAACTGGCTCAAACCAAACATCGCAATCAGGGTTAAGATTCCCATTACTAAATATCCGGCAGTAATTAATCCGTATTTATGGGTTAAAAATTCGAATAAGAATGTAATAGGGATTAATGCGCCCCTAACAAAATTAGGTGCAGTTGTAGTTACAGTAGCCCTGATGTTTGTGCCGAATTGTTCTGATGCAATGGTAACAAATGTGGCCCAATAACCTACCGAGAAGCCCATAAACAAGCAGATCCAGATGAAATTGCTACCCGTTAAGCCGAAACTGGTTAAATAAACAACTACACTCGCAACAGAAAGCAAGTGGAAGATAAAGACTGTTTTTTTTCTCGATTTTAATACCTGAGAGAGTAACCCTGTAACCACATCGCCTATTGCAATTCCAAAATAGGTAAACATAATGCCGGTACCAGCTTTTAGTGGTTCTGTTGCACCTAAAGCTTTACCAAATTCTGGCGCTAAGGTAACCAGGATACCCACTACAAACCATAACGGAATACCGATTAATATACAATAGAGATATTTCGAAAAACGTTTCCAATTGTTAAACAGCATAAAGATATTTCCTTTTGATACTTCTGTTTGGTTAGCAGCGTGTTTAAACATGCCCGACTCGAAAGTGCCAACACGCAATAAAAGTAGTACCAAGCCCATTCCGCCACCTACAAAGTACGAGGTTTGCCAGGTAAATTCGGCTGCTACAGTTGCCGCAACGGCTGCGCCCAATAAACCTACAGCACCCACAATCATGGTTCCATAACCGCGTTTTTCTTTATCCATGGTTTCAGCAACCAAAGTAATCCCTGCGCCAAGCTCGCCAGCTAAACCTATACCGGCAATAAACCTGATGATGGCGTAGCTGTTAACCGATGTAACAAAACCATTGGCAATATTGGCTAGTGAATATAAAAGGATTGAACCAAAAAGAACTTTGATCCTTCCAAGTTTATCGCCCAGTATTCCCCATAAAATTCCGCCTAAAAGTAGACCGAACATTTGAGAATTGATGATCAGGAAGCCATCAGATTGCATATTTGCCTGGGAAACGCCAATTTCAGTTAAACTTTGAACACGAACAACAGAGAATAGAACAAGATCGTAAATATCTACGAAGTAACCCAGAGCGGCTACAATAACCAGGAAAATTACATTACGGTTGTTTGCTTTTGCTTGAAGATCCATTTAATTATTTGGTTTAAATGCTGAAAGTACGCAATAACACAAATATTTAAAATAGATTTTTAAAATAAAAGCCACTCTTGTTTTAGAGTGGCTTTTACATTCCTACATAGGAGGATTTTTTTTCGTAGTATCAGGTGGCATTTTTGTGGTGTCAGGCAACTTTTTTGATGCTGTGTCTGGCGTCGTTTTAGTCGTATCCATTACTTTTGTAGAATCCGTCGCAGTACTGTCTGAAGAACCAGCCATATTTTTAGACGAATTGCATGCTGAAGTGGCTATCATAAGAGAACCCGCAAAAGCAAGACTTAAGATTATTTTTTTCATAGTTTTTATTGTTATCTATCAACCTAACAACCTTATAATCATTTGGTTTTAATTTTTTTTATTTCATATTGCTTATTTTTTACCCATCGCATTGATTATTAGTTCATTGCGAAAAAAATAAATGTATTATTCATGGCGGATCTTTAACTTATTAAATCTTTCTGCCGTTAAATTGGAATCTAAATTATAACCACGACTATCTAAATCTGTTAAAGCATCGGTAATGGTAGCATAAACATGCATAATTCTAAATTACCGAAATATTACTAAAACAAGATCTTCAAAACTTTAAAAGGTGATAAAACTTTCTGATATTAGTGAATATGATTATTTCTCAAAACACCCTGAAATGGGTAATGCGTTTTTACCCACCCCTATTTTTTCAACGCATTTGGGTTCAGAAATTTGAAAATGAATTTAGAAGCTGTACGGTTAAGCTGAGCAAGAGTTTTTTGAATAAAAATTATAACGGTTCTATTTTTGGTGGTACAATTTATGCAGCTACAGATCCTTTTTATGCCTTATTGTTCGATCAGTTAATGCAGCGCAGAGGCTTTAAAGTTCGTGTTTGGCTAAAAAGTGCTTCTATACAATATTTAAAACCTGGTCGTTCTACATTATACTTTACCATAACCGTAACTGATGAGATGTTGAACGAAGCAGAACACGCACTAAAAACCGTTGGGAAGTTTGTAAAAGCCTACCCGATGGAAATTACCAATAAGGATGGTGAGTTGTGTGCTACTGTGATGAATGAAGTGTATATCCGAAACCTGCATCAGGGCGAAACCCCTAGAGTTGCTTATTAATTTTTTAGATTATGCCGAGTATTAAGAGTTTAATTTTGCAGGGCGAAGGCGTTATGCTCGATTTTAAGAAAACCATTACCAGTACCGAGAAAATTGCCAAGAGTCTGGTTGCTTTTGCCAATAACAAAGGTGGTAAACTATTGATCGGCGTAGCCGATGATGGATCTATTAAAGGGGTAAAATCAGAAGAAGAAGAAAAATACATGATTTTAACTTCTGCACATCAGTTCTGCAAGCCGGCAATTGAGCCTTACTTCGAAGAAATTTATGTTGATGATAAATTGGTATTGGTAGTTAATATTCCTGAAAGTGACACTAAGCCACATTACGCACTCGATGATCAAAAAAAATGGTGGGCTTATATCCGCATAGACGATAAAAGCGTTCTCGCCAGTCGCATTATTCTTGAAGTGTTGAAACAGGAATATAAAAACAATGGTGTACTCATCTCCTATTCTGAAAATGAAAAAAAGCTGCTCGAATACCTGGAAGAGAACGAAAAGATTACACTGAAAGAGTTTAGTAAACTGTTGCGCAGTTCTTACCGTAAGGCACAAAAAGTACTGGTTAATTTAATTTTAACAAATGTAATCAAATCGCATACTTCAGAAAAAGAAGAATATTTTACAGCGGTGAGATAAGATGCTTTTTACCGATGGTCATCATCCTGAAGTTGTTTCAGGATCTATTTTACCCGCGTTTTATTATATAAAAAACTAACAGGAAAGATGCTGACCGCGTAGTAGCTACAAGGCAATTAAAAACACTAAATCTACTTGTAAAATAAATTACCTGTGGTGAGCTCGCTTAAGGCTCGGTTTACTTCGTAGCTTTCCACTTCGTTACAGGTCAGCATGACGATCGCCTTTGTAAAACAAAACATTAACTTTTCATTAATTCTACTTTTTGAGGTTTAAAAACGCGACCTTTGCAACCCTATGTTTTCTAAAATTTACACCAAGTATAAACCATATTATAAAGAAAATCTTCATTTGGCACTACCAATTGTAGGTTCTCAGGTTGGTCATACTTTGGTACACATGGCCGATAGTATTATTGTGGGCCATTTTACCGATACCATTCAATTAGCTGCCGTTTCGTTAGTGAACAGCATATTTATGCTTATCCTGGTAATTGGGTTGGGTATCTCCTATGGTTTAACGCCACTTATTGCACAGGAAAACGGTCGTCAGAATTATGATGAATGCGGAAAGCTTTTATCAAACAGTTTAATTATTAATATCTGTGTGGGGATATTTTTATATGTACTGGTTCAATTGGGGATATTTTTTGTGATCGACCACCTGGAGCAAACGCCAGAGGTGGTACGTTACGCAAAACCTTATCTGAATCTATTATCTGTTTCAATTATCCCTTTATTGATTTTTCAGACTTTTAAACAGTTTGCTGAAGGTTTAGGATTTACCAAACAGGCCATGTTTGTTTCTATCTGGGGAAATGCCATCAACATCATTTTAGGAATCATTTTCGTGAAGGGTATGTTCGGTATTAAATCGATGGGTGTTAGCGGTGTTGGTTTAAGTACTTTGATTGATAGGATTTTAATGGCCACCGTAATGTGTTTTTATGTATTGCGTTCTCAGCATTTCAAAAAATACCTGATCAGTTTTAAAGTCACGTTTTTTGATAAAATAAGGGCGATTAAAATTGCTAAAATTGGGATGCCTGTTGCTATGCAATACTCTTTCGAAATCAGTGCTTTTAGTGGTGCTGCAGTACTTATCGGTACAATCGGAGCAGTAGAGCAAGCTGCGCATCAAATCGCGATCAGTTTAGCTGCCATGACCTATATGATTGCCAGTGGTGTAGCTTCTGCGGCTACCATTAAAACGGGAAATAACTTTGGTAAGAAAAATTTCGACGATTTGCGTAAATCTGCCATAGCCAGCTACCATGTTATTTTATTATTTATGTCTGTTACCGCAGTGATTTTTGTTTTAGCCAATAACATCATGCCCTTCATTTATACGGAAGATGCCGCTGTTATTCCCATTGCTGCCCAATTATTGATTATTGCTGGCTTTTTTCAGCTGTTTGATGGCACACAGGTGGTTGGCTTAGGTGTTTTACGTGGTGTTGGTGATGTTAATATTCCCACGTTTATTACCTTTTTAGCCTACTGGGTAGTTGGTATTCCAATTGGTTATGTATTAGGCTTTCATTTTAACTTAGGCGTTAATGGCATCTGGTATGGATTAACCCTGGGTTTATTAACGGCTTCTATCCTATTGTTTATGCGTTTTCAGAATAAAACGAAGGCGCTGAAGGTAGGTGCGTTATAATTTTAATGGCTGCTTTGCTAGTGGTTAATTTATTTTGCGAAAATCAAAATGAATTACCTTTTCAGCGCCATCAGGTTTTGGAAATGAACGCCAGTGTTTCATGGGGTGCAGTAGTCCCGCTATTCGTTCCAGCCGATGAAGAATCGGCATCCACTACTATCGGGTTTATAATGAAAGGTTTGTGCAAATGATACCTGTTATTGATAGAAAAAACTACAAATAGGAAAAAAGTTAACGGATTCTATCCTATTACCTAGGCGTTTTCAGAATAAAACGAAGGCTTTGGTAGGTAATTGTCATTCTGAGCAAAGCGAAGAATCTTTGCTAGTGGTCTTCGACAGGCTCAGACTGACAATTTTTTTTATTGGTGGATTATAGCTAGCTAAATTATTTGTTGTGTCATCCTGAGCCTATCGAAGGAGCTTTACTCATATTATTTCCCACCAACATTAACCACTACACCAATGGTGAAGATTGAATTGCCTGCAGACATGTATTTACGGTTTTTTAAGCCAATATTACTGCTGGTGGTATATTGTAGCTGGAAAGTTTTGCTGAGCGCCATACGCGTAAAGAAAACCGGTTCAAAGAAAATATTGTCTTCTTTCGGTTGCACAATACCGTTTAAAAAGAACCTATCCATCTTAATATGGCTAATCCTTAATGCTGTACCGTAGTTGATTGGGAAATCTGTTCCGAATAAACGCAGGTTGTTTTTCTTTTTCGAACTGTAATTAACCTGTAAGAATGTTTTCCGGTAATCTACTTCCTGCAATTCGCTGCTGATGAGGATATCGTTTTTATAGTCGCGGAAAGTAATATCACTCCAGCCCTTCCCTACGCCCGCATAAACTTCAATAATCCGATTGTTATCCGGGCCAAAAGTATCAAAGTAGCCTCCACCAATTTCTATAAGTTTATGCCCGAAATCTTTGCTTTTTCTCTCGCTATTCATTCTCGAACCACTAAAAAGTACACCAATATGATCAGAAACGGCGTAAGCGCCATTAACGCTGGCATTGCCTTTTAAAGAGATGTGCGCACCGCCACTAAATTCGCCCTGTTTGCTTAACATAGGTGTATTTGGAACGTTTGGCATATAAACAGAAGAACAACTGGCTGCAAAAAGCGCTAAAACTGGAAGTGTAAAACGTAAGTATTTAATCATAGATGTTATATAAACAGATTTTGATGACAAAAATTGTGCTAGGGTTCCATTTTCATGAAGTCCATCACTCTTTTAAACTCATCGTGTAAACCGGCTTTTAAATGGATTTTTTCTTTTGTGATGGGATGCGTGAATGCTAACTCAGAGGCATGAAGCAACATGGTGGTCATATCCCATTGATCTTTAAAGAATTTGTTCTGTTTGTTGCAGCCATGTGTCCTATCGCCAATAATTGGATGTAGGATATGACTAAAGTGTCTTCTTAATTGATGCATCCTCCCGGTTTTAGGTGCGGCCTCTACCAATGAATACCGTGAGGTTTGATGTTTACCGAAAGCTACTGCTACCTCTGCTCTTTTAAGTGTGCTAAACGAGGTGAAAGCATCTTGCATGGTTCCGTTTTCTTTTGCTAATGGATAATCGATATCCATTGCATCGGGTGTGAAACCACGCAGGATAGCCAGGTATTTTTTATCGGTTTCTGCGTTCATAAATTGCTGATGCATAGCAATTTCAGATGCTTTGTCGAAAGCAAATAATAAGATCCCGCTTGTCTTCCTGTCTAGCCTATGCACCGGACTAACATGCTTGCCTACCTGATCTCTGAGTAACTGAAGTGCGAACTCCGTGGCATCTCTTGCAATGGATGATTGATGCACCAATAGCCCATGGGGTTTGTTAATTGCAATTAGATTTTCGTCCTGATAAATAATATCCAACATATGGCCGCGAAGATAAGGATATTATGGTTTTGTGCGTGGGCTTATCCAAATAAATCAAAAGCCAGGCGGTAGGTATTGCAATGCGCATCTACAATATCTCTGATATCGATGGAGTAGCCGCCGCCCATACTCACCTGCACAGGCAGATTTTTATCTTTACAGGCCTGCAGCACCATTCTGTCGCGTTCTTTACATGCGGCATTGCTTAATGCCAGTTTACCCAGTTTATCAGTAGAAAGTACATCAACTCCAGATAGATAAAATACAAAATCAGGTTTGGCCCTTTCGAATGCCTTTTTTAAATTTACATTTAAAGCTGACAGATATTCCTCATCCTGCACACCATCATCCAAAGGAACATCCAAACTTGAAATTTCTTTTCTGAAAGGAAAATTTTTATCGCCATGCATCGAAAAAGTGAACACCCTTGGCTCCTTTTGAAAGATTTCTGCCGTGCCATTTCCCTGGTGTACATCTAAATCTATAATTAAGATTCGTTTAGCTAATTTTTTATTTAACAGGTAATTAGCTGTAATAGCTTGATCGTTTAATAGACAAAAACCTTCACCCCAATTGCTGCCTGCGTGATGGGTACCACCTGCTACATTAAAGGCAATTCCGTTATCCATTGCAAAATGGGTGGCATCGATTGTGCCCTGGGTAATTCTCAGCTCACGTTCTAAAAGCTGTGCGTTTAAAGGGAAACCTATCCTCCTTTGGTCTTTCGCAGAAAGTGTTAAATCTCTAAGCTGTTCCCAATATGTTTTTTCGTGAGTCAGGAGTATAATATCTTCCGAAACGGGTTCCGGGTTAAATAAATTCTGTTGTGTTATAGTTCCTTCATGTAAAAGCTGTTCGGGTATCAACTCATATTTAAGCATCGGAAAACGGTGACCTTCGGGTAAAGGGTGTGCGTAGAGTGGATGCCAGGCAATTTTAATCATTAGCCTAAAATTTCCTCCACGTGTTTTTCGATATTCGTGCAGATCTGGTCCACAGGAAGATCGTTTGCGTCTTCCCCAAATGGGTTCTCTATTTCTTCAGCTATCAGTTCCAAACTCGCTAATACATAGAGGATAAAGGGGACAATCGGTACCACAAAATAACCTAAACTGAATACCCATCCAAAAGGTAAAGTAATTACGTAAATAAAGATAAACTTCTTGATAAAAGCACTGTATGAATATGGGATCGGTGTGTTTTTGATGCGTTCGCAAGCACCGCAGATATCGGTAAATTGATTAAAATCGCCTGAAAGCACAATAAATTGTTCCTGCGAAATAGCACCTTTTTCGAGTAGCTCGTATAACCTGTTAATTAAGCTTCCTGCAATCTGGTTTGGTACGTGTTTACCTTCTTCAACCTCTATTAAAAGACTATTTTTACCAAAATACATTCTTTCGCGTAAATGTTCTTTTAAGGCAAAAGCATATTTTGGAATGCCGTATTCGAAAAAACGGACATCTTCCTCTGTTAATTTCAGCGCTTTTATTTTCAAGGCCAGGTTGCGGCTCACATTGGTTAACGATCCCAACAACTTTCTTCCTTCCCACCACCTGTCGTACGCTGTGTTTGTTCTGAAAACCAGCAGCATGGATAATACAAAGCCCAATAAGCTGTGCATCATGCCGATATTGGTAACATAGCTGCTTTTAGAAAGTTGAAAAAAATTGAGTTCTGCAAATGCCACCAGGCCTGAAAAAATAGCTACTGCAAGCATTAATGGCCACAGCTTTCTAAAGGTATCACTTTTGTGGATGTGAAAAATGAAGGTGCTCCAATCTTTAGGGTTGTAATTGATCATTTTCTTGTTTTTTATTTGATGAACCTTTTCTTCTTATCGTAAAACAGCTTTACTTACTTTTAAAAGTGCTTGTCCGGCCAAATAAACATCTTCGAAAGAGTTATAAAGTGGTACTGCGCTTAAGCGGATTACATCAGGTTCGCGCCAATCGCCAAGTACGTAGTTTGTCATTAAGCCATCAAAAATCTGTTTGCCATTTTGTTGAGCGATGATGGATAACTGCGCACCTCTGTCTTTAGCTACATTAGGTGTGATGATTTTGTATTGCATTATGCCTAACTCCTTATTTACTTCATTTATAATGAATTCAAGATATGTAGTTAAAGCAATACTTTTATTTCTTAATGGTTCTATAAATCCTGCTTGTTCGAAAATCTGAAGCGAAGCATGGTATAAAGCCATTGGCATTACCTGCGTACAACTTACCTGCCAGCCATCTGCTCCAGCTTCTGGAATAAAGCCTTTTTCCATTTTAAAGCGTTTACTTTCCTGATAACCCCACCATCCTGCAAAGCGGTTCAATTTGGTGTTGCTGAAATGTTTTTCGTGAACAAAGATTCCACTTATTCCCCCGGGGCCTGAATTTTGATATTTGTATGAGCACCAGCAGGCAAAATCAACATCCCAATCGTGAAGCTTTACAGGAACATTACCTGCGGCATGCGCCAGGTCCCAACCTACAATTGCGCCGATTTCATGCCCTGCCTTTGTAATGGCTTCCATATCGTACCATTGTCCGGTGTAATAATTTATTCCGCCAAATAATACCAGAGCGATTTCATCCCCGTTTTCTTTAATTTTAGCTATGATATCTTCTGTGTGGAGTGTTTCTTCGCCTTCGTTGGGGAAAACCTCTATAATCGCTTCTTTTGGGTCGAAACCATGAAATCTTACCTGACTTTCTATTGCATATTGATCGGATGGGAATGCACCGCCTTCCATAATGATTTTAAAGCGTTTGCCTTTAGGCTGATAGAAGCTGACCATTAACAAATGAAGGTTCACCGTTAAGGTATTCATCGGACATACTTCCGATGGTAATGCGCCAACAATCGGGGCCATTAGCTTTTTAAGTGCCTTGTGGTAGAACATCCAGGGTTCGTTTCCGTCGAACCAGCCCTCTACTGCATAGTTGGCCCAGTTGTTAAGCTGGCCTTTTAAAACCTCGCTGGCAACTTTAGGTTGAAGCCCTAATGAATTGCCGCACAAGTAAATAAAATCTTTTCCGTTGTGGTTTGGGAATAAAAACTGAGACCTGAAATCACGCAACTGGTCGGTTTCGTCTTGTGTTTGTGCGAATAATAAGTTGTTTTCAAAATTCATTGCCTCAATATTACAAAAAAAGCAGGTATTGTTCCCAAGCCTGCTTTTCAATTTGTGCAATGAAATTAAAATTTTATAGTATCATGCTTACCTAAATTGGGTGTATCACCTGTTACTACAGCTTTTAACATACTGAATAGTACGACAATTTTAGATGCTGAAGCATCCCAGTATTCAGCCTCTTCTGGGATAACTTTAATCAGGATTAATCTTGGGTCTTCTGTTCCATCCGGGAACCATGCCTTGATAAACGGAGAAAAATAAGCTTCTTTGCGTACTTTATCATCTACCAGTTCAGCCTTACCTTTTACGGTAAGATAAGTATTGTTAGATGGATCGCTATAGGCTAACAGGACATTGTTTTCTTTAGAAATTTCTTTTGATTTAGGTGAGTATTCATTGGTGTAAAACCATAAACTCCCGTCATCTTCAATTTTTGCGGTACCCATCGGTCTGCTTCCGAATTCGCCTCCTGAGGAAAATGTGGTGAACATACAGGTGCGTACGCTTTCTGCCATTTCTTTAAGGATGGCTATGTTTTTCTCGTTTTTCATCTTTTCAATTGTTTATAATGAAAAACAGGAAGTACGCTAAAAGGTTTACGTTAATTAAACCTTATTTGGTTTACTTACGTATTTGTTGCCTTTTACAAAGAACCGCCAAGGTAACAGCGCATGTTCTTTGGCGTATGCTATGCCTACGCGAGGTGTAGCGGCAATATCTTCATCTTTATAGCTGATAGCATGGTCTTCGATCCAGATTTCATCTCCGGTGAGATTTTTGGCGTTAAAAGTTTTATCTATTCCCAGTGCTTTTGCAGCAGAGCCGGGGCCAGCCGAAATAGCACCCTTTGTATGCGGCATATTTCTTCTTTGCTCAATAATGTCGATCCCAACCAAAGGTTCTATGCCTCTGATTAAAACAGCATGTGGATCGTTTTCTTTAGAACTTACAATATTGAAGAGGTTGTGCATGCCATAACAAAGGTATACATAGGCAATGCCTCCATTGTTGTACATCGTTTCTGTTCTGTTGGTTCTGCGGCCGCCGTAAGCATGCGACGCTTTGTCTTTTATGCCAAAATAAGCTTCGGTTTCGACGATGATGCCTGCGGTAATTTCGTTATCAATTTTGGTATAGAGTATTTTGCCTAACAGATCTTTAGCTAGGCTCACCACGTCTTCATTCAGATAATATTCTTCTCTTAGTTTCAATACCTTATCTTAACTATCTGTTTAATATAATTGATATAACCTGCTCTAAATAAGTTCTATCTGTCTCATCAAATTTGTTTAACACTTCGCTGTCTACATCCAAAACGCCTATCACTTCACCATTAACAATCAGTGGTAAAACAATTTCCGATTTAGAAGCAGATGCACAGGCAATGTGACCAGGGAATTCTTCCACATCGGGAACGATAATGGTTTCTGCTTGTTGCCAGGAGGCACCGCATACGCCTTTTCCTTTTTTTATCCGCGTACAGGCTACCGGGCCTTGAAATGGACCTAATACCAATTCATCTTGCTTTACCAGATAGAAACCTACCCAGAACCAATTAAACTGTTCTTTAAGTGCTGCTGCAACATTTGCCAGGTTTGCAATAAAATCTGTTTCGCCATAAAGTAAAGCGTCTATCTGGGGTATGATCGATTGATATTGCTCTTCCTTTGATGTATTTCTGGTGATGGTTAAGTCTTCTGCCATTTTTTATTTTCTATAACCAAAGTTAATTATGATTTGTGAGATGTAGGCTAATTGTGGATTTAATGACGAAAATTTGAATGATAACCTATTCTTAAAATCATTAGTTTTGGCATCATTAACCGTGAGTTTATGATTGTAGCCTTAACCATTACCAAATTCCGTGGCTTTACCATTCCTTTTGCATTTGTAGGGATGGCTGTTTTGCGATTACCATTATGGTTAAATAAGAGCTGCAGGTTCTGGAAGTTAATGGGGAGTGGAAAAGATGCCCGGGTAGATTTAGCTCCTGATTACAAACATTGGGCTGTGCTAACTACCTGGGATAACCGGAACGATTGTGATGGTTTTTATCGTGATTCTTTTGTGCTGAAATGGTTTGGTTTCTTTGGAGTTGAAAGTTTTACTATCTTATTAAAGCCTTTATCTAGCCACGGCTTATGGTCAGCTGTAGAGCCATTTAAATTCGATAAAATAAGTAATGTCCACACAGGTAAGATTGCTGTAATTACAAGGGCAGCGATTAAATTTAACAAGTTAAAAGAGTTTAGACAGAATATTAAAAGAGCGGCTGATGCCATGCGCACTGCACCTGGTTTTATCTTGTCGGCAGGTATTGGCGAAAATCCATTTTTTGATCAGGCCACCTTTTCGGTTTGGGCCGATGCAGAGAGTATGAAAAACTATGCCTACAAATCTTTTGATCATTCGGATGTGATTAAGCTCACCAGGGAGCGAGAATGGTACAGGGAAGAGTTGTTTGCCCGTTTCTCGATTATAGATAGCTGGGGCACGCTTAATGGTGTATCTGTTGAATTGTAAATAAAAATATAAAATAAATGAGAGTAGTGGCAGAACTTCCGCATCCGGAATGTAAGATTACCATTTTTTCGATGAATCAAAAGTACATCGTAAAGTTTGAGCAGGGGACCTTTGAGCAAAGTTATAAACTGGCTGAACTTGATCTAAGTGGAGGTGGTGTTAACGATGTGTTTGAAATTATTGACGAAGAATTTATCCAAACCGTAGTGGCGCGATTTAAGCTAATGCGTTCTGATTTTACAGCGGCCTATAACAGGCATCAATATTAGTTGTTTATTGGTGTAACTCATTGATTTTTAGTATATTATTTACCTATTCGAAATAATATTTTGAATATTTGATTGTTTTTAGAAAGAAAAGCACCTCCAGTGAATAGTATTTGTTTAAATTAATTTATATAACTGGTTGATATATTGATTTTTATATGTAGCAACAAAATATAATTTTATATGCTTATTTTGCCAAATAAATGGGAGGTTTGGGCCTCCTTCATCCTATAATGAACAATATCTATTGTTTGTAACCCTGAAATAAATTCATGATGACAAAGCTCTTCCACGTTACTTAACTTAGAATAGATTTCCCGGCTGTGCTCGAAATGACGGATCGTGGGATTGATCCGTTCGTAAATGAATCTTTAATAAAAAATGCGCATAAATGAAAATATGCATTCATCTGTGCGCACCTATGGTTAAAGGTGGAAAGACCCTGAAACAACTTCAGGATGACGCGTCGCAGAATGTTCTGTATGCCCGGCGCCTCTTTGGCTAAAGCTTATTAAGCAATCACGGTATCGTGCACCACTACCCTGTACCAGTTCTTAGAGAATTTTTCTACGGCATCTAAATGCACTTTATCTTCCTGGTAGGCATTATGGTCTGCAATATTAGCAAAGGTAATGGTTAGCGAATAGGTAAAAGAGTTATCGGTAACAGGGCGTACAGGTGTACCTGCTGCTAAACCATAACTTAACGTTTTAATATATTTTATAGGTTTTAAACTTTCGAAGAAGTTGGCGAAATCTTCGATCTCGGTTTTGGTTAGTTGAGGTTTTAACCAGAACATTACGAAGTGTTGGATCTGTCCTTTATCTGCGGTAGTATTGATATCTGTCATTGGTTCTTTTTTTTTGTTAAATATATCGATCATTTTATATTAAGCATAAAAAATACAATTGAATTTTATACGGTATATACAATTTTGCTTGAATGTATTTAATGATTAGAAAGATGCTGAGATAAATTTACTCCGTAGCTTTCCGCTCCGCTACAGGTCAGCATGACGACCAGGGACAGGTAAAAACAAAAAAAGTCCCGATTTACATCGGGACTTCATATATCTTTAAAAACCTTTTTTAGTTTTTAGGTTGCACACGGCCAGATTTTCTGTCTTCACCTCTACCGATTAAATAACCGCCACCAGCTCCAACCAATCCACCAATGATAGCACCTCTACCTTTTTTCTTGTCAATTAAAGCACCACCAACTGCTCCTGCTGCACCACCGATAACTGCACCTTTAGCTGCATCGCTCCAGCCTTTTTTCTTAGCAGTTGGTTGTGTGCCACCGTAAGCACTGCTAGAACCACCACCTGAGCTTGCATAAGATCTAGATGAGCTTGCTCTTCTAGCTGCAGCTAATTCTGCCTGGTGTTTAGCTTCTTTTTCCTGTTCTACTTTGGCCACTTCGGCTTTTTTAAAGCTATCTAACCTTAAACTATCTTTTACGGCTTTAATAGCCAATTGTTTTTCGGCCTGTTGTTGTTTTAATGCTGCTTCTTCTTTTGCCTTGTTATTACAAGCAAATAAAACTGAAGTACTTAATGCGATTACTACCAATATCTTTTTCATAACTCTTAATTTTTTAATATGACGCTTGTTTAGCTACCTAACCTCGCTAAACAGGTTTCAATATGTTGTGTGATTTAGTTAATTACCAATACTAAAGAAAAAATGATGCCAAAATGTTTTGAAAAGAAAAATTATTCCAATAAATCCATATACCAGAAGCCCGAAAGTGCTGTGGCTGAACAAGGTGAATCATCATCTGTTGTGGTTTTACCTGGAGCATTATAAGTTCTGAATACCTTCTCCCCGATGGTGAAAGCGATTTTATTCTTGAAAATTGGTCCTTCAAATGCAAAAGTATGGAACTCTCCATTTTCGCCACAGGGATCGATATCGGCAGGAAGTTGCCTGATTAAATCAAGGCTGATTACTTTTCCACAAAAATTTTCGAGATTTTGCTGTGTGCAAACAATGATGGTTTTATAGTTCAGGTTTAGGAATTCTTCAATTAAATGTTTTGTATCTTTTTTCCAAAGCGGGAAAATAGCCTTAAGTCCGATTTCTGCTAATTTGTTTTCGCGATAAGTACGTAAGTCCGCTAAAAAGATATCACCAAAAATAGAATGCGTAATACCCTCCTCTTTAAATTTTGAAAGATGATGCTTCATGGTACTGTCGTAGGTTTCCATATCGGGCATTTCGCTCAAACGGATCTGATACAGTGGAATACCAATACTTTCAGCTTGTTTAATTAATAAAGCTTCTCTAACACCATGCATCGAAACACGATTATATTTTTCGGTAACTGTAGTAATCAGATAACGGATCTCGATAGTAGGATCTTGTAGGGCATGGTGTAAGGCCAATGTACTGTCTTTACCACCGCTCCAATTAAAAATGCAAAGCTTTTTATCTGGCATTGGCTAATATTTCTTTTAATTCTGTAATGCCTTTTACAGCGTTTTTCTCAATGTTGATCACGTTTTTATAACGTTTTACATCGGGTGTTCTTGGGTCGATAATGTATTTATCGACAAAGGAAGGTACAAAATCAATTAAGCCTGCTGCAGGGTAAACGGCCAACGAAGTTCCGATGAGTACAAACAAGTCGGCCTGTTTGCAGAGTTTAGCTGCTACTTCTATCATGGGTACAGCTTCGCCAAACCAAACTACATGTGGACGAAGTTGAGAACCTAATTCGCAAAGCTCGCCCATTTTGATTTCTGAACCAATGATGGGATAAGTTAAATCTGCTTTTCTATCTGATTGAGACTTGGTAATTACACCGTGAAGATGGGTAACCTTGGTAGAACCTGCCCTTTCGTGCAAATCATCAATGTTTTGGGTAATAATTTCAACGTCGAAGTCTTTTTCCAGCTCGGCAAGCACCTGGTGAGCCAGATTGGGTTTTGCAGCTAAAACCTGTCTTCTTCTTTCGTTATAAAATTCTTGTACCAATTCCGGATTTCTCTCCCAGGCCTCTGGGGTGGCTACATCGTAAACATTATAGCCTTCCCATAATCCATCAGAATCCCTGAATGTTTTTAACCCACTTTCGGCACTGATCCCTGCTCCTGTTAAAACAACTAATTTCATATATGACTACACAGATTTAAATGATTTCACAGACTGGCTGTGGTTGATGAATTTTTTGGCTATGTTTTCGTCTGCCTTAAATATCTCCGGGTGAAACATACAGGCTAAAGCTTCTATACCTTCAACCAGCGTACCTACGCTCGGTTGGGTGAACATATCAAAATCAGCAATATAAACCTGATTGTTTTTTACGGCTTCAAGATCGGTCCAGTCTGGTTTTGATGTTAACAGCTCCATTTCTTCCATGCTTCGTTTCAAATCAAAACCACATGGTGCAATAACCAGAACCTCTGGATTATACTTCAGGATTTTATCCCATTGGGTTACAATAGAGTCGCCACCAGGATTAGACAACATATCAACGCCACCAGCTGCTGCAATCTGAAAAGGAATCCAATGTCCGCAATTGTAGATCGGTTCGATCCACTCCATCAGCATAATCCTTTTTAACGGTGCACGGTTTGCCCTTAGCTGATCTAAAATATGATCTGTTTTCTTTTGCAGGCCTGCCAGATAGTTTAATGCTACCTCTTCCTTTCCTAAAGCCCTGGCAATGGTAATGGCGCATTCGAAAACATCCTGTAAGTTATTTGGCGATAAAGGTACCAGCGTTGGCTGTTTACTAAGTTTCATTACGGCTGTCTCGGTGCAAACCGTATCGATATTGCACACCTCGCATATATCCTGTGTGAAAACCACATCAGGT
>NZ_LMZQ01000038.1 GCF_001442625.1 Pedobacter ginsenosidimutans
TTTAGACCCTACGATAAATGGTTGTAGCCATGTGTTGTGGACCGGAAAAACAATAGATCCTACATCAACAGCCAGGAATGCAGTTTTTTATGGCGATAAAGCCATCGATCGGTCGCCATGTGGAACAGGTACCTCGGCCCGTTTGGCTCAGTGGTTTGCTAAAGGAAAATTAAAACAAGGAGAAGATTTTATTCACGAAAGTTTTATCGGTAGCAAGTTTATTGGAAGAGTAGAAGAAGTTGTAGATCTGAACGGAATTAAAGCCATTATACCAAGTGTAGAGGGCTGGGCAAAAATTTATGGTTACAACACCATTAAAATAGATGCCGAAGATGATCCATATGCACATGGATTTCAGGTGATTTAGTGAGTTTTTAAAAAGAATATCAGCAGTATAAATTAAAAGAATGTCGAAAGTATTAATTATAGGTGGTGGAATTGTAGGGCTAACTTCAGCGTATTATCTGCAGAAAAGGGGTTACGAAGTAACAGTTTTAGATAAGAGAGATATTACTGACAACTGCTCTTTTGGTAATGCAGGGATGATCGTGCCAAGCCATTTTGTGCCTTTGGCTGCGCCAGGCATGATAAAACAGGGTATTCGCTGGATGTTTAACAGTAAAAGTCCGTTTTATGTTCGTCCATCTTTAAATGGGAACCTCATTAACTGGGGCTTGAAATTTATGAAACATGCCACGGCAAAACACGTGAGCCAATCGGCAGTACCTTTACGCGATTTATCGTTACTGAGCAAAAAACTATATGAAGGATTGGCTAAAGAGCCTGATTTCGATTTCGAATTAACGAACAATGGTATTCTGGCATTTTATAAAACGGAAAAAGCAGGAGAAGAAGAAGCGCATTTAGCTGCAAGGGCAATTGAACTGGGTTTGGATATGGCTGTGTTAACAGCCGACGAATGCCGTGCATTGCAACCTGATTTAAAATTAGATGTTTTGGGCGCGGTACATTATCGTTGCGATGCACATCTTTACCCAACAAAGTTGATGAATGCTTTGCTTAAGTATTTGTTGAACAATGGTGTTAAGATAGAACGAGGCAGAGAGGTTGATAAAATTGAAACAGTTGGCAATCGCATTATGAAGGTTTTTACAGGCAATACCGCCTGGGAAGCCGATCAGTATGTTTTAGCAACTGGTTCATGGTCGCCTGCTGTAGCTAAAATGGCCGATGTTAAAATATCCTTAATGCCAGGTAAAGGTTATTCTTTTATGGAACCGGAACCTCAGCAAAGGCTAACTATTCCGGCATTGTTATGTGAAGCCAGAGTGGCCATAACACCAATGAACGGGCAGATTAGGTATGGCGGTACAATGGAGTTAGATAAAATTAATGCCCGTATTAATATGCAAAGGGTTAAAGGGATTGTAGAATCGGTTCCAGCATATTTTCCAGATTTAAAACCCGCACTTCCAGTAGAAAAAGATATCTGGTATGGCTTCCGTCCGTCATCACCTGATGGTTTGCCATACATTGGCAGAAGCGAAAAAAGAGAAAATCTAATTATCGCTACCGGCCATGGTATGATGGGGTTAAGTTTAGGCCCCGCAACAGGTTTGTTGGTTAGCCAGATTGCTTCAGGCATAGCTACTGATCTAAAAATGGAGCCATTCGCAGTTGTTAGATAGTATACTAAGGATTAAATTTTTCTAGGGATGCCGTCATTGCGAAGCCAATTTTGATTATCTGAAGCAATCTTCATCTCAGGTTGAAAAGATTGCTTCGTCGTTCCTCCCCTCAATGACGCCCGATTTTAAGCATCCGTCATTGGTAAATGATTTGGAATCGTAATTCAACAAGGTTTAATCTCTAAGAGGTTTGTATCATAAATTGTAACTCAATCGAATTTGTCACGTTGAGCCTGTCGAAACGCCTTGTAAGACATTTAAAACTGGTCCTTCGACAAGCTCAGGATGACAATCCTATATTTATGATACAAACTCTTGATTTAACTCAGTTTCTTCACAATTTCCCAAAAAAATGGCAGAATTGACTGTTAATCCAAAAATAGCAGACTTTATCAGTTTAAATTAATCGTCTTAGATCTTGCTTTACAGTAGGTTAACTAAATTTGTAGTAATTTACGAGCTGCCAAATTCATAATCGGATCCGTCATATATTATCAAGTTATAGCAGGATTTTAACCTTATTTAAGTTTTATTGGTTTATTTGAGTTAATATTCATACATTCAATTCATAATCAAACTCAACCAACTAAACCAAAATTATGAAAGTATTACCATTTACCATGCTTGTTCCCGATGACAAGAGTGTGATATCGGAACATATTGAACTTCCATATTTTTACCAGTATCTGCACCGCCACGATGAATGGCAGATTACTTATATAGAAAAAGGAGAGGGTACGTTAATCGCAGGGAATGATATGCATGCGTTCCGATCGGGCGATATTTTTGTAATTGGGGCAAAACTTCCACATCTTTTTAAAAGTAACCCCGAATATTTCTCTGCTGATAACAATAAAACAATCAAAGCATGTTCTATTTACTTTAATCCTAACGGGATTTTGGCTGCTTTGTTCAATCTTCCCGAAATGAAGATGGCAAGTGGTTTTTTAGCTAAAAACAAACATGGTTTCAAAATTCCTGCTGCATTTACTAAAAACATGGTAACCAAAATGTTCAATGTTCACCAGGCATCAGGAGTTGATGTGCTGTTTAACTTTTTGAAATTGGTTAACAGCCTTCAGGATTTAAATGAGAATGTAGAATCGTTATGCTCGGATATGTATTCTTCTAACGTAACCGAAAATGAAGGTATGAGGTTGAGTAAGATCATTAACTTTATCACCGAAAACTATAACAATCAAATTTCTTTAGAAGATGTAGCCAATGCTGCGTTTATGACCCCTCAGGCCTTCTGTAGGTATTTTAAGAAACATACAGGACATACTTTCGTATCCTTTTTAAACGAAGTTAGAATTAACGATGCCTGTAAAAGCCTTATTTCTGGAGAAAAAGCCGATTGCATTTCAGGTGTAGCCTATAAAGCTGGTTTCAATAGTATTACCAATTTTAACCGGGTATTTAAAAGTATTATTGGTCAGTCGCCAAGAGCATATATCGATACTTATAATAATGTGAGCAGGGTGAGCTACGTAGGCGCCTAAACAAAACACTTTTATTTTTAAAAAAAAAGCTAGCCATTTTTTCAAATGGAGGCAAATGCTATTCGCCAAATTTAACCAACTCTAAATGCAAAACAAATTGAAGTTCCTTGCCCTTTTGTTAATGGTAAGCCTGTTATCAGGTACTTTTGTATTAGCCCAAACTTCAAACGAAAGTTTGTACGAACAAACCAGCGAAATGGGTACGCTGATAGTAGGCTACCAAAGGGATGTAGATGCCATTAACGATTTCTATTATCCTTATTCTGCAGGAGGTACTTATTCTTTTCCGATGACTACTTTTAAAAGCCCTGAACAAAGAAAACGCTTGCAAGACATCAATAAAGATTATTTAAGCAAGTTAAAATCGGCCAAATTTGAAGGCTTTAGTATTTATGGCAAAGTAGATTATATCCTCCTTAAAAAACAGATAGAATCTTCTGTTTGGCTCTTAGGTAAAGAGGAAACAGAATACAATGCCCTGTCGAAGTATTTTACCTTTGCTGATGCAATTTATGCACTCGAAAAGCTGAGAAGAAGAGGGACTTATAAAGATGGTTCTTTACTGGCTGCCCAGATGGACGAAATCGCGAAGCAGATCGATGCCCTAAGCCAAAATTTCACGAAGCAGGCAAGCCTCAAAGCCGACCAGCTTAAGATGGCAACGGCCATAACCTTGAGCTTAAAACACCGTTTAAAAGGTTTTTATCAGTTTTATATGGATTATGAACCTGGTTTTACCTGGTGGGCACCAAAACCTTACGAAAGGTTAGATCTCGCTTTGACCAATTACGCTAAGTTTTTTAACGATAAAGGAGATCCTGTACCTGCGGCAAAATCAAACAAACCAGAAATTAAAGGAAATCCCATCGGAAGGGAAGAACTGATCAGGCAATTAAATGCAGAACTTATTCCTTATACACCAGAAGAACTGATCCAGCTTGCTGAAAAAGAATTTAAGTTTTGCGATGAAGAACTTTTAAAAGCATCAGCAGCAATGGGCTTTGGTAAAGACTGGAAAAAAGCTCAGGAAAAAATCAAGAATAGCTACGTACCATTAGGTAAACAGCCCGAGTTGATTGTAAAACTACAGGATGACGCTCTGAGCTTTATAAAAGCTAACGACCTGATCGATATTCCGGCTCTAGCTGAAGAAACCTGGGGTATGGTAATGATGTCGGCCGAGCGCCAATTGGTGAATCCATTTTTTACCGGCGGGCGCGAAATTAGTATTTCTTATCCAACAAATTCGATGGAAGAAGATGATAAGTTGATGAGTATGCGTGGTAATAATCCTTATTTTTCAAGAGGCACGGTACAGCACGAACTCTTACCGGGTCATCACTATCAATATTTTATCAATAACCGTTATAAAAGCTATCGCGATCCATTTAAAACCCCTTTTAGTGTGGAAGGCTGGCCTTTGTACTGGGAGCTTTTACTCTACGATAAAGGTTTTGCCAAAACTCCTGAAGAAAAAATGGGAATGCTTTTCTGGCGGATGCACCGTTGTGCCAGGATTCTTTTTTCACTAAACTTTCATCTTGGTAAATGGACGCCTCAGCAGTGTGTCGATTTCCTGGTCGATCGGGTAGGGCACGAACGCGCCAATGCGGAAGGCGAAGTGCGCAGATCTTTCAAAGGCGATTACAGCCCCTTGTACCAGGTAGCTTACCTTACCGGCGGTCTTCAACTTTTTGCGCTGAAAAAAGAATTGGTTGATAGTGGTAAGATGAGCTTTAAAGTTTTTCACGACGCGGTGATTAAAGAGAACTTAATTCCTGTAGAAATGATCAGGGCTACTTTAACCAATCAGCCCTTAACACGTGATTTCACCACCTCGTGGCATTTTTACGACCAACTTAAATAATAAACTCACCAAACCATTTGAACCACCAAGCAACAAAACCTATGATTGAAAAAGAAACCACACAATTTAAACCCTCACTTAAATTGATGGATGCAACAATGCTTGTAGCCGGAAGTATGATCGGCTCAGGTATTTTTATAGTAAGTGCCGATATTACCCGAAATGTAGGCAGCTCTGGCTGGCTGTTAGTGGTTTGGTTAATTACAGGCTTTATGACACTTACTGCCGCATTGAGTTATGGCGAATTAAGTGCAATGTTCCCAAAAGCGGGCGGGCAGTATATTTATTTAAAGGAAGCATATAATCCGCTGATCAGTTTTTTATATGGCTGGAGTTTTTTTACGGTAATCCAAACGGCAACTATTGCCGCAGTAGGCGTGGCATTTGCCAAGTTTACGGCATATCTCGTGCCAGCACTAAGTGAAGATTTAGTAGCCATAGATTTAGGTTTCTTTACCATTTCACCGGCACAACTATTGGCCATTGGGGTAATTATATTACTCACCTATATTAACAATAGGGGGGTAAACGGTGGTAAAGTAATTCAAACCACCTTTACAGTGGCCAAATTGCTAAGTTTGTTTGGCCTTATCGCGTTTGGCCTTTTCTTTTTAGATAAAGGAATCTGGAAAACCAACTGGGAAAATATGTGGGTTTTAGGACCGTTATCTGCCGATGGAAATATTGGCTCTTATACCACTTTGGCGGCTTTCGGGGCCATTGCTGCAGCAATGGTGGGTTCGATATTTAGTAGCGACTCCTGGCACAACGTTACCTTTATTGCCGGTGAAATTAAAAACCCTGCACGAAATATTGGCTTGAGTTTAGCCTTAGGAACCATTATCGTAACAGTACTCTACATCCTTACCAATGTAATGTATACCGGCGTACTTTCGCTGCACGACATTGCTTATGCTGATAAAGATCGGGTGGCGGTTTCTGCTGCCAATCATATTTTCGGTACCGCTGGTACCATCATTATTGCATTAATGATTATGGTTTCAACTTTCGGCTGTAACAACGGTTTAATTATGGCTGGTGCCAGGGTGTATTACTCAATGGCCAAAGACGGGCTTTTCTTTAAGAAAGTAGGTACACTCAACAAAAATGCAGTTCCTGGTTTTGGACTATGGATTCAGTGTGTTTTTGCTTGTTTATGGTGTATCAGTGGAAAATATGGCGATCTGTTGGATATGATCTCGTTTGTGGTGGTGATGTTTTATATGCTCACCATTTTTGGAATTTTTATCCTTCGTAAGAAACGACCTGATGCCGAGAGACCCTACAAAGCTTTTGGCTACCCTGTGCTGCCGATCATCTACATGGTGATGGGACTGGCATTTTGTATATTGCTCATTATTTTTAAACCTAAATTTACCTGGCCTGGATTAATCATCACGTTAATTGGTATACCGGTTTATTACCTGATTAAAGGAAGTATTGCCCGCCAGGATTTGAAAGCAAAAGAAGCGGTTGATGTGGGCGGTTAAAATATTGATGTTATTCATCAAAATCTAAAGGAAATCTGAAAGGCCGTAGCACTATATTTACCACAAAAAATCTGTAATGACCACTTACCTAACCGCTAAAAAAGCAATAGTCACCATCTTATTAAGTTTTGTTTTCTTTCAAGTGCTGGCACAGCAAGCAGGTTTACATCCTTATACACCAAGTGCTGCAGAAATGGTAAATGCTTACCAATTATCCACTAAGCTGGATACCGTATTACGCAATATCCCAACTAATAACGATCTTATTCCCCTTTGGAAAAAAGACGGGAGCGCATTTTGGTACAAAAAGAACCTTCCTAATAAAACATGGGAATATTATTATGTAGATGCGCTAACAGGAAAACGTAAAGCTGCATTTGATAGTGAGAAACTTGCGCAGAACATTGAAAAGGTAACGGGTAAAAAGCAAAATCCATTAAAACTGCAGTTTGCTGAACTGTATTTCGCCGATCAGGGTAACACGGCAAAACTAAAAATACAGGATAAATGGTATGAATTAAACTTGAACGATTACAGTTTGGCGGACACCAAAGACACTACAATTTATCGCTACAATGCCAAAAGACCTTTGCAGCAAAGCAGATCGCGCTGGCAACGGAACCGTGAATCCAGAAAATCGCCTGATGGTAAAAATGAAATCCTCATAAAAGGTGGAAATATATTTGTGGTTGATCTAGCTACCAAAGCAGAAACCCAATTAAGTACCGATGGCAATGCCGATAAACCATATGGCGAATTTGCATGGTCGCCCGATAGCAAAAATATTGTTGCCTATAAAATCGATCCGAAAGAAATTAAAAAAGTACATTATGTATTAAGTTCTGTTCCTGGTACCACACGTGGTGAATTAAAATCGAGAGAGTATGCACAGCCTGGTGACGATTTTACCGCTTATCAACCCTATGTTTTTAATGTAGCGGCTAAAACTGCCATTAAAGTAGATGCAGATCCGATAGATTTCTTTGGTGCACCAGAATTGCATTGGCGCGATAATAACAGCAGATATTATACCTATGAGAAAGTAGATCGCGGCCATCAACGTTTTAGGGTAATTGAAGTAGATGTTTTAACCGGAAAAACAAAAAACATTATCGACGAAAAAACAAAAACCTTCATTTATGAGCGGCGCATTTATACCCATTACTTACCTAAAACAAATGAAATATTGTGGACCAGTGAGCAGGATGGATGGCAACACCTTTATCTGGTTAATGGCACCACCGGAAAACAGAAGCTGATTACCAAAGGCAATTGGGTAGTTAGGGATATCGATAGTATAGATGTAGTTAAACGCCAGGTTTGGTTTAGGGCTTGCGGAATGAATGCCAGTGAAGACCCTTACTTTATCCATTATTACCGGATTGGTTTCGACGGTAAAGGATTGGTAAACCTTACGCCCGAAAAAGGTAACCATAACCTCAGCTTTTCTCCCGATCGTAAATATTATATCGATACTTACTCTCAGGTAAATGTACCGCCTGTTAGCGAGTTAAGGTTAACTGCGAGTACCAAAAAAGTAAGCGAAATAGAACATGGACAAACGGATATTTATTTGGCTACCGGTGTTAAACTGCCTGAAGTTTTTGTGGCTAAAGGAAGAGATGGCATAACCGATATTTGGGGCATTGTTTGCTTCCCTTCAAAAATGGATCCGAACAAGACTTATCCTGTTATCGAGAATATTTATGCAGGTCCTCATGATAGTTTTGTGCCCAAAAGTTTCTTACCTGCCAGTGAAATGCAGAGCATTGCCGAATTAGGCTTTATTGTAGTACAGATTGATGGGATGGGTACCGCTAACCGATCTAAAGTTTTTCATGATGTATGCTGGAAAAATATAGCTGATGCAGGTTTCCCTGACCGGATATTGTGGATGAAAGCCATGGCCGTTAAATATCCAAATGCTGATATTACCAGAGTGGGGATTTATGGCACTTCGGCGGGTGGGCAAAGCTCAACAGGTGCACTGTTATTTCATCCCGAGTTTTATAAAGCTGCGGTTTCTGCCTGTGGTTGTCACGATAACCGCATCGATAAACAATGGTGGAACGAACAATGGATGGGCTATCCGGTAGGGCCGCACTATGGAGAACAATCTAACATTACCAATGCAGCAAAATTACAAGGTAATCTATTTCTAATTGTTGGTGAAGCCGATGAAAACGTACCACCAGAATCAACCTATCGACTTGCTGATGCATTGATCAAAGCAAATAAAGATTTCGATATTTTAAGCATTCCGGGTATGGGACACAGTGATGGCGGTATTTACGGAAGGAGGCGTAAACGTGACTTCTTTGTAAAACATTTATTGCATGCCGAACCACCAAATCCGAATGTTTTGGTTCAATAATCATTGGTTCATTAGTACGTTCAAAATTCAATCATTAAAAAATAAATTGTTACTTTGGCACATTGTATCTAATCATCCTTTAACAATGTCGCAAAGAATTAAAGTTTCCTGTCTGTTTTTATTTGTGCTGTTATCTAGTGCATTTGTGGCCAATGCATCGAAGATAGATTTCTATCAGATCAAGATTTACCACTTGAAAACCGATGCACAAGAAAAAACAGTAGATGATTATCTGCAGAAAGCATATTTACCCGCATTGCACCGTAATGGAATTACAAAAGTAGGCGTGTTTAAGCCAATTGTAGGCGATCAGACTGTGGTTATAGAAAAGCTTATTTATGTATTTATTCCTTTGAAATCATTCAATGGCGTTCTGGAGCTGGATGAAAAGTTAGCCAAAGATAAACAATATGCTATTGACGGTAAAACTTACCTTGATGCAGCTTATACCGAGGCTCCTTACGAGCGATTAGAATCTATTGTTTTAAAGGCTTTTGAGGATGCTCCTCATTTTATGCTCCCTAATCTAAAATCGCCGATGAAAGAACGGGTGTACGAATTAAGAAGTTACGAGGCACCTACTGAGAAATATTTTAAGAATAAAGTTCAAATGTTTAATAAAGGCGATGAAATCGGGTTGTTTAAAAGACTCAATTTTAATGCAGTATTTTATGGCGAAGTAATCGCCGGTAGCCGCATGCCTAATCTAATGTATTTAACCACTTTCGAAAATAAGGCCGATAGAGATGCGCACTGGAAGGCTTTCTCAGCAGATGATTATTGGAAGAAGCTATCAGCCATGCCTGAGTATCAGCACAATGTTTCTAAAAACGACACTAAATTTGTTTACCCAACAGACTATTCAGATTTTTAAGAAAGGTAAAGCTGAAAGACTAAAACTCAAAGCAAAATTAAATTCCGTGTAAATCTGTGCTTCCGTGGCAAAAAAATAACCCAATCCAGATAGATCCTGAACCCGATAGCTAGCGGGTTCAGGAGGACGATGGCCGGGACCGAGCTATAAAATCTTAACGTTTTTAATTGCTTAATGGTAAGAAAGGTAGAAGCTTAAAGACTAAAGATCAAAGCAAAATTAAATTCCGTGTAAATCTGTGCTTCCGTGGCAAAAAATAGCCCAAGCTGGATAGATCCTGAAACAACCCGATAGCTATCGGGTTCAGGAGGACGATGGCCGGGACCGAGCTATAAAATCTTAACGTTTTTAATTGCTTAATGGTAAGAAAGATAAAAGCGAATATCATCAGCGGGCTACTCACAAAAGTATTTCTTTATCCTTACGTTCTGTCAGAATCAGCTGATTCACCGTGTCTTCAAATTTTCTAAAATCGAGCGGTTTAAATAAAAAACAGTTGCCCTTATCAATGGTATTATTGTCATCGTTACTTACAAATACAACAAATTTTACGCTGTTTCGAAGCATTCTGGCTATATCCATTCCTGATATTTCCATCTGGATATCCAGAAATAGAAAATCAATTTTCCCGTAAGTCCAAAAGGCGGCCATGGCATCTATTGCATCCGTAAAACTTCCCTTTAGTTGGAGTTTGTTTATTTTGGAAACAAAGTGCTCAAGTGTTTTTATACTCGTTTGGCTGTCATCTATAATTACACAGCTATAGGATTTTGATGGGGGGAAATTCATTTGTAATAAGCAATTTTACAAACACTTACAAAATGCTTGCCATTCGATTATTTTTTAAGTTTATAATCCAAAAACGTTTTGTTTAAAATATAACTAACCAATATTCTATGATCAATTAGTGCTAAAAAATAAACTATTTGTGTGCTTTGTATTTTTTTTGATAGTATAGGTAATTGCGATTCTACTTTCGTGTTTATAGAAACCTGAAGTTTTTTTTGCAACTCCTCGTTTCTGGTTTCTTCATTACGTAAATCGAAAAGAAAAATCATTTTTGATAAATACATTATTGCTTTAAATATTATACCCTATAGCGCATGACAGTTAATCTGATAAGCCAGTTATATTTGTAAAGAGATAACTGCAGTACCCGTAATTATTTCGCTAACCAAATAATTTTCTCATCATGATTGTACCGATACTTATCAATAAAATAAGCAAGAAGTTGCTATTGTTTATGCTCGTTTTTCTGTCGTTTAAGGCTGGTGCAAGGGCTATAAATCAGTTTAATCTTTTGGTTGCGCCAGGTACGTTATCAGAAAATAGTCTAGCCTTATTATGGGATAAACAACATGGTGCGCCGAATATAATTTATCAAATCTCTTTAGATGGTAAAGTGCACGGTACTACTGGAAAAACCAATTATACAATAGAAAATTTGACCCCAAATACCTGGTATACAGTAAGTGTAAATATTAAAGGAAATAATGCCGCTGGCTTAAATACCATCCGTTTTAAAACAAAGACAAGAGGGAAAGTATACAATATTTTAGATTTCGGCGCAAAAGGAGATGGTATTGCCAGTAATACGAAAGCGATTCAAGCAGCAATAGACGCCTGTAGTGCAGGTGGCACGGTTTATATCCCTAAAGGGACTTTCGTTTCAGGTGCGCTATATTTAAAAAGTAATATGACCCTCCTGATAGAAGAAGGCGGTGTATTAAAAGGATCAACAGTTGTAGAAGATTATTTGCCGATGATTCTAAACCGTTTTGAAGGCTGGGAACTTAAAACATATGCCAGTTTACTCAACGCAGGTACACTCAACCGCAACGGAACTTATAATGTGAAAGATTTAAGAATTACAGGTAAAGGCACCATCAGTGGCGGAGGGAAAAAACTTGGTGATGCGATGATCAAAGCCAGTGGAATAAGAAGCAGAGGCCGTTTAGTCTGCTTAATGAACTGTCAGAATATAAGTCTGTCTGATTTAACGATTACTGAACCGCCTTGCTGGACCATTCATTATATTTATAGTAACAATGTAACCTGTCAAAATTTAAACATCATAACTGTAAATATCCGCAATGGGGATGGTATAGATCCTGATTCTTCTACCGATGCTTATATTTTTAACTGTACTTTCGATACTGGTGATGATTGTATCGCCATTAAATCGGGTAAAAATCCTGAAGGCTTTTTTGTAGCCAAACCCACCAAAAATGTACGGATAACAGATTGCGACTTTAAACGCGGTCATGGTATTTCGATCGGCAGCGAAATGTCTGGAGGGGTTAGCGATGTTTTGGTGCAAGATTGCAAAGCAGGGAAATTGTTGCATGGCATGCAGATAAAAGGAACAAAAGATAGAGGTGGTTATGTAAAAAATGTAACCGTAACCGATTGCCAACTATTGCAGATTACCATCTTCTCAGCAGTTAATTACAACAATGATGGCGAATCTGCACCACAGATACCTACCTTCGAAAATTTTGTATTCAAAAATATCGACATGTCTATGGCTTCAAATGCAGGCGCAGCGATTGATATCAACGGTTTTAAAGACCCTTTACATCGCTTAAAAAATGTAAGTTTTACGAATATTACCTTGCCGGAGCAAGCAAAAATTGTGGTTAACGATGCCGAGAAAATAAAATTCACTACAGTGCATTCAGTAACAGGCACTAAACCCCTATATGTCGTGAACAATAGCTCCGAAGTGATTTATTAGTTCATTGACTAGTGATCATTAAACATCAATATTATAACTTTAATAATCTTTACTACCTTAAAACCCTTATCCGCCTATCGGCACCTTTCCCCTGAAATGGAAAGGGCTAAAAAACAAATTACCGCATACTGCAATATGCCCCATGCGATCTGCTCCATGCTATCGGCCTAGGAAATGATGGAAGGAGAAAACGTTAAAGCTTGTGCTGGCGACCCAAAAAGCTTTGACGAATTTATCCGACATCAGATCCAAGCCTTGATTTTTTGTTACTTTTTCATCAAGGAAAAAGTAAAAGCCCTTCGGTGGCTAACCGAGGCAAGCCTGAGCAAAGGAAAAGAATAGCGACCGCTTTAAGGTTCCCGCCTGCGCGGGATCCGATAGCTATCGGATGACGACCACATTAAATAACTCCTAATAATATTGTTTCGTGCAAATCTGTGCTTCCCTGGCAAAAAAGCTAACCAGAAAGATCCTGAAACAACCTGATAGCTATCGGGTTCAGGAGGACGATCGCTGAATCTGAGCTATGAAATCGATCTTCTACGACCTTAATGCCTTTAACTTCTTAATGATAGAAAACAACATCACTCTATCTCTGGTAAAAAATTAGATAGGCAAACGATTGCGCGGTTTTTGTCCCTAAAAATGCGCCAGTTCCTTTAATGTGTTTGTTAACTTTATCCCATTAGCAACTAAAATTATCAGCTTGCTCACATAAACACATAACCAAATCAAACTTTTAATGACCCCGCATTATTTTTTAAAACATTTTAAAATAACCAATCCCAAAAAGCAACCTAAGCGCGTTGTTTTGGCATGTGCGTTTTTTTTAATTGCCGCTCCATTTTTTGCTTCTGCTCAGCCAGCCGCTCAGAAAACCAATCAGGTAGCAGAAAAAGTTACCAAAGTGCTTGGTGCAAAAAAGATCAATACCACCACAGTAGAATTGTTGCTTTCTGATAATCAACGTTTAACATTAGATTTTTACGGTGATCATATTTTCCGTCTTTTCGAAGACCCTACAGGAGGTTTTATACGCGATCCGGAAGCAAAACCAGAAGCCAAAATCTTGGTGGAAAACCCACGCAGACCAGTTTCAAAACTGGATATTAAAGATGAGAATAATCAACTATTCATATCTACCGGTAAGATTACTGTTCTTTTTGATAAAAATACTTCGCTGATCAAAATTATCAACCTTGCTACACAAGCTGTGGCTGTTGAAGAATTAGCGCCGATTCAATTCGAAAAAGGAAAAGTAAGCCTTAGTTTGAAAGAAAATCCACAGGAGTATTTTTACGGTGGTGGCGTACAGAACGGCCGTTTCTCTCACAAGGGAAGAGCCATTTCTATCGAAAACCAAAACAGTTGGACGGATGGGGGAGTAGCTTCACCAACACCTTATTACTGGTCTACCAACGGTTATGCTGTAATGTGGTATACCTTCAGTAAAGGAAATTACAATTTTGGTGCTAAAGAAAAAGGATTGGTAAAATTGACACATGAAACCGATTACCTGGATGCTTTTTTTATGATTAACGATGGAGCAGTACCTCTATTGAACGATTTTTATCAACTTACCGGAAATCCGGTTTTGTTGCCAAAATTTGGTTTCTATCAAGGACATCTAAATGCTTATAACCGTGATTTTTGGAAAGAAGACGAAAAAGGAACTTTATTTGAAGATGGTAAACGCTACAAAGAAAGTCAGAAAGATAATGGCGGCATAAAAGAATCGCTTAACGGTGAAAAAAACAATTATCAGTTTTCAGCGCGTGCGGTGATAGACCGTTATAAAAAACATGATATGCCTTTGGGCTGGGTGCTTCCAAATGATGGTTACGGTGCAGGTTATGGCCAAACCGAAACATTGGATGGCAACATTCAGAACCTGAAAAGTTTTGGCGATTATGCACGTAAAAACGGCGTGGAAATTGGACTTTGGACACAATCTGATCTTCACCCTAAACCAGAGATAAGTCCGTTATTACAGCGCGATATCATTAAGGAAGTCAGAGATGCTGGCGTTCGGGTATTAAAAACCGATGTGGCATGGGTTGGTGCCGGTTATTCGTTCGGGTTGAATGGGGTTGCTGATGTAGCCCGGATTATGCCCTATTATGGCAATACTAGCCGTCCGTTTATCATTTCTTTAGATGGCTGGGCGGGTACACAACGCTATGCCGGGATTTGGTCGGGTGATCAAACTGGTGGTGTTTGGGAATATATCCGTTTCCACATCCCTACCTATTTAGGTTCTGGTTTATCAGGTCAACCGAATATTACTTCCGATATGGATGGTATTTTCGGTGGTAAAAATCTAACCATCAATACCCGCGATTTCCAATGGAAAACCTTTACGCCAATGGAATTAAACATGGACGGTTGGGGTGCTAACGAAAAATATCCGCATGCATTGGGCGAGCCTGTAGCTTCAATTAACCGCAACTATTTAAAACTGAAATCGGAGTTGATGCCCTATACTTACAGAATAGCTAGAGAAGCGGTTACTGGATTGCCGATTATAAGGGCAATGTTTCTGGAATATCCAAATGCCTATACCAAAGGAGCTTCAACACAATATCAATATCTATATGGACCTTCCTTCTTGGTAGCTCCAATTTATCAGGCGACCAAATCGGACGAAAAAGGTAACGATATCCGCAATGGCATTTACCTGCCAGAAGGAGTATGGATTGATTATTTCACTGGAGAAAAATATACTGGAAACAGCATTCTCAATAGCTTTGACTCGCCGCTATGGAAATTGCCTGTTTTTGTGAAAAATGGTGCCATTATTCCGATGACGAACCCGAATAACAACGTTTCTGAAATCAATAAAGCAAACCGTATCTATGAATTATATCCTTTTGGAAAAACATCGTTTACCGAATACGACGATGACGGTGCAACAGAAGCCTATAAATTAGGGAATGGTGCTTCTACTTTAATCGAATCAGAACTAAATCAAAAAAACAATGTCCTGGTTACCATTCATCCTGCAAAGGGCGATTTTGATGGCTTTGTGAAAGAAAAAACAACTGAATTCGTAATTAACGTTACCGAAAAACCGAAAAGGTTAACGGCAAAAGTTGGGAATAGTAAAATAAAATTGACGGAAGTAAACTCAAAAGACGAGTTTTTAAAACAGTCTAACGTTTATTTCTACGATGCTGCACCAAACTTAAACCGTTTTGCTACAAAAGGAAGCGAGTTTGAAAAAGTGGCAATGGTTAAAAATCCTCAATTGTTGGTTAAACTTCAGTCTACTGATATTACCATCAAACCGGTAGCACTTAGTATAAACGGATTTAAATTTGAGCCTGTAGATAAACAACGCATGTCAACAGGGAAATTAACTGCTCCTGTTAATGCAAGGGTAAGTGATAAAAACAGAGAAGCCTATACGCTAACACCAAGCTGGACCAAAGTGAGCAATGCAGATTTTTATGAAATCGATTTTAACGATATGCATTATACTACTATCCGCGATACTGCTTTATTATTTGATGGCTTATTGGCCGAAACAGCTTACACCTTTAAATTGCGTGCAGTAAACAAAGATGGCTATTCTGATTGGACAGAAATTAAGGCAACTACTAAAACCAATCCGCTTGAGTTTGCTATTCAGGGTATTGTTGCCGAAACTACAGTAGAAAATCAAGGAGGCTCTGGTATCAATAAATTGTTTGATTTTGATGAAGGTAATACCTGGCATACCAAATGGGGCGTTAAAGCAGTTCCTTTTGATATGATTATCGATCTGAAATCGATTAATCAACTGGATAAATTCCACTACCTGCCACGCACAGGAAGAGGAAACGGCATTTTATTAAAAGGCAAAGTATTTTACAGCAATAATAAAGAAAGCTGGACAGAAGCTGGTGCATTTGAATGGGCCAATAACGACGAAATTAAAATATTCAATTTCACTGCGCATCCTGCTGCACGGTACATCAAAATTGCTGTTGCTGATGGTGTAGGCGGTTTTGGCTCTGGTAGAGAGTTGTATGTATTTAAGGTTCCTGGCACCGAAAGTTATCTTCCGGGCGATATCAATAACGACCGTTTAATTGATAAGAACGATTTAACTTCTTACATCAATTATACTGGTTTAAGAAAAGGTGATGCTGATTTTGAAGGTTATATCAGCAATGGCGATATCAATAAAAACAATTTGATTGATGCTTACGATATTTCAGTTGTGGCTACACAGCTTGAAGGAGGTGTGAAAAATGCTAAAATTGATAAAGTTGCAGGTAAACTGGAAATCAGTACCGCTAAACAAGCTTACAACAAAGACGAAATCATCGAAATTAAGGTAAAGGGAATAAACCTGAAATCAGTAAATGCTTTAAGTTTTGCATTACCATACAATGCACAGGATTATGATTTTGTAAGCGTTCAGCCTTTAAATGTCAAACAGATGGATAACCTGACCAACGATCGGCTGCACACCAATGGCGCTAAGGTTTTGTATCCAACCTTTGTAAACATTGGCAACAAAGATGCTTTAAACGAAACTTCCGATCTGTTTATCCTGAAATTAAAGGCAAAACGCAAGCTACAGTTCGGGCTTAAGATTAGTGAAGGCATTTTAGTAGATAAGAATCTCAATTCAGTTAAATTCTAGTTAGTAGTAGTTAGTTTTGTAAAGAGGTGGGTTTTTAATCGGCCTCTTTTTTATTGGCACTAATCTGAACACAAGAATAGATTCGGTAATAAGTTTGCAAATTGTATCTTTACAACTCGTCTATTTCAAAAGAGGCAGGGTTTAGCTAAGGCATTCTCCCATCAAATTTTGTTGTTCAACTATGAGATTAATTAGTTTAACTTGTTTTCTTCTGCAATTTTTTTTCCTCTTTGCTCATGTTAAAGCGCAGGCATCCCATGTCGATAGCCAGCCTGTAATAGCAGGCCATTATGTAATTAAAACATACGGCATAAATGAAGGACTCCCTTCAAAAAACACAACAGCTGCCTTAAAAGATAAGCGGGGGTTTATATGGGTGGGTACCGAAAACGGTTTGTGTAAGTTTGATGGTTATTCTTTTAAAACTTATGTAAATATACCTGGTGATACCACATCATTAACCAATAACTATATCAATGCTGTTGTAGAAGATCAGAATGGTGTTTTCTGGGTGGCTACCATGAACGGTTTAAATAAATTCGACCCCGTAACAGAGAAATTTGAGCGTTTTTATCATAAAGAAAACAATAGAACATCGTTGAGCAATAATAAAATATGGTCGCTACTTATCGATAGAACAAATAAACTCTGGATAGGTACCGACGATGGTTTTAATCTTTTTAACAAAAATTCAGCATCTTTTACAGTTTATCAGCCGGACATTAAAAATCCAAATGCCATAAAAGGAAAATCGGTTAATGCCATTGCAGAAGATAAAGAAGGTAACTTATGGCTAGGTAATTGGAGCAAAGGATTAAATAAATTTGATAAACAGACACGTCGCTTTACCAATTACACGCAAAAAGAAATAGCGGGCGAAAAAAATCCAAACGATATCTGGACACTTAGTATAGATGCCGATGGCATGATATGGGTTGGCTGTTATTGGAAAGGCGATCTGTTCAGATTCGATCCGAAAACAGGGAAATTCAACACCTACAGTAGTAAAGGCACTGGTAACGCTTCAGTATTTAGTGTTTTAAATTTGGGTGCAAAAAAAATACTGGTTGGCGGAAACGCCGGATTATTTTGGGTAAACACCGAATTAAATAAATGGGAGAAAATAGAAGAACTCGAATTTTTTGCCAATGGAGGGCTATACCGGGATAAAACAGGAATGATATGGATTTGTGGTAAAAATGGTCTAAGTAAAATAGACTTTAACCAATATAAATTTAATTTTATTTCCCTCCCTTTTGGACAGGCCGACATCAAATCCATCATCAGTTATGGTAAAGATTTTTGGGTAGGCACAAACAAAGGTCTGTTTAAATATAATCCCGATAATCGTTCAGTAATTAAACTGCAGCATACCAGTAATGCAAATAGTTTATCCAGCTCTGATATTATTAACCTTTCTACCGATTTAAATGGTAGGCTGTGGGTGATGGGCGAAAATGGTTTCGACCGTTACGACGAGAAAGAAAATAAATTTGTTCACCACCATCACCGTTCGGCACTTGGTAGTTTTTTTAATGAAGATGTTTTTAGAGATTTAATTGAGGTAAACAATAACGAATATTATTTGGCTACCGATGCTGGTTTGAAAGTGTATAACGATAAAACCCGCAGTTATACACATTACTTTAACGACCCTAAAAACCAGGCTTCATTAAGTAATAACCATTTGTACTGCCTATTAAAAGATGCACAGGGCGATATTTGGATAGGTACATACGGAAGTGGGCTCAGCCGCTTTAACCCTAAAACCAGAAAGTTTAGCAATTACATGATCGATAATTCAAGAAAAGGTGGCATTAGCAATAATATTGTAAATAGCCTTTATCTGGATTCGCACCAAAATGTTTGGATCTGCACCCGCGATGGATTGAATAAATATATAGCTAAAACAGATACTTTCGAAATATATTCAAAGCAAAACGGTTTTGCAAGCAATGTTTTTACCGATCTGGTAGAAGACAATAATGGTAGGTTATGGGTAACAACCGAACAGGGGATTTCACTCTTTGATCCGGTAAACAAAATGGTGAAAAATTACGATGAGAAAGACGGTGTTTATGCGAATGCCGCTATCTGTAAAAATGCAAAAGGAGAAATTTACCTGGCAGGAAGTAAAGGTATCGTTTATTTCAATCCACAACAGCTAAAATATAATAAAACGGCTCCGGCGGTTTATTTTTCCGATTTTTCTATTTTTAATAAATTAATTCTGCCAGGTGATGATTCTCCACTAAAATTACCGGTGTACATGACTAAGGAGATTACTTTGCCCTACAGCCAAAGCGTGCTTTCTTTTGGTTTTGTAGCACTTAATTATACGCTTTCCGAAAAAAACAAGTATGCTTATTTTCTCGAAGGTTTCGATAAGAAATGGAATTACAGTGGCAGTGAGCATAAAGTTACCTATACCAATTTAAATCCCGGTAAGTATGTGTTAAAGGTAAGGGCATCAAATAACGATGGCATCTGGAATATGGAGGGCAATTCTATTTTAATTACCATTACACCGCCATGGTACCGTACCTGGTGGGCTTTTTGTATTTATGGACTGGCTTTCTTTGGGATGATTTATGCCTATCTTAAATACCGTGAGCATCGCGCAAACCTCGAATTTCAGGTGAAACTGGCTCATGTAGAAAGTGAAAAAGAGAAAGAACTCAGCGAGAAGAAACTTTCTTTTTTTACCAATGTATCGCACGAGTTTCGTACGCCACTTACACTAATTATCAATCCGGTTAAAGAGCTTTTATACAAGAACGATAAAAATGTGGATACCACTGATTTAAATATTGTTTACCGAAATGCAAAAAGGCTTTTAAGTTTGGTAGATCAATTGTTATTGTTCAGAAAAGCAGATACCTATGGCGGAAAATTAAAAGTAGCTCCCGTAAATCTGGTGAGTTTGTGTAAAGAAGTATTTCTTTGCTTTGTGCACCAGGCCAGGTCTAAAAATATTGTATTTGAGTTTTTATGCGCCGATGAATTGATCCCATTTTATGCTGACAGGGAAAAAATAGAGATTGTGTTTTTTAATCTCCTTGCAAATGCCATAAAATTTACGCCCGAAGGCGGTACGGTTAAAATGATTGTAAAAAGTAACCAGGAAAATATAAATGTGCTTATAGAAGATACAGGCTGTGGTATTACCAGCTTTGCAGGAGAAAAACTCTATGAAAAATTTTATCAGGATCCAGGAAATAAATCACCAAAAGGAGGTTTTGGTATTGGTTTGTACCTGGCTAAGAATTTTATAGAAATGCACGGTGGAGCGATAAGTTATACCAGCGTTGAAAATAAAGGTACGGCATTTAATATTGTTTTATTAAAAGGAATAAGTCATTTTAAAGATGCGGTAATTTTGCAGGAAGAATTGATAGATACCGATTCATCGTTATTTAAAGAGTTAATAGAGGATGAAATAACCGCAAATAATATTGTAAAAGCAGCAGAAGAACCATTGATTGATAATCAGCTCGCCGTGGATTTGAAAACACTTTTGATTATTGATGATAACATCGAGATCAGAGAATACCTGAAACAGGTTTTCAGAATGGATTATCACCTTTATGAAGCGAGTAACGGAGAAGATGGGTATGATATGGTAAAAGAATTATTGCCCGATATTGTGATATGTGATGTAATGATGGATGGTATAACCGGGATAGAGCTTTGTAGTAAAATTAAAGAAGATGTAGCCGTTTCTCATATTCCTATTATCCTGTTAACCGCTATTTCTGCTCCAGAGGTTAAGCTTAAAGGAATAGAAGGTGGGGCCGATGATTACATTAGTAAACCTTTTGATAAAGATTTTTTAAAAGCGAGGGTAGCCAGCATACTAAAGAGTAAAAATGCGCTGCAAAAATACTTTTATAACGAGATTACCCTCAATTCTAATAACACCAAAATTTCTGCAGAATACAAAGAGTTTTTAGATAACTGTATCCGTATTGTGGAAGAACACCTGATCGACCCCGATTTCAATATCGATATATTAACTGCGGCTATTGGCATGTCGAGATCTAATCTTTACCGCAAAATAAAATCCATTTCAGGTCAGTCAGCGAATGGCTTTATCCGTTTCATCAGGTTAAGAAAAGCTGCCGAAATTTTTATCAATACCGATAAAACCATTCAGGAAACTTCTTACATGGTGGGTATTAACGATCCGAAATATTTTAGAGAGCAGTTTTATAAGCTCTTTAACATGAACCCATCGCAGTACATTAAAAAATTCCGCAAGCCGTTTTCCAATAACATTAATACCACAGTTAAAAAAGGTAAATAGTAAGTAGCCATTCATCTATTTTTTTAATAATCGGCTCCAAAGCATTGTTTTGGGGTTTTTGGGTTTGTTTACCCCTCTAATTTGGATTGTTTGTACCCCATAGGAGTTGTTTGTTGACGCTAATTTAGCCTTCTATAAAGCAGTGCTATAATCGCGATTCCGATAGAGGGTTCTGTTGGGTAGGTTATAAAATTGATCTGCTAACCAAATATTAAACGTGCAAACCAATATGAGAAGAAAAGTTCTGAAAGGATTTTTGCCAAAAATCTTTACAATTAAAACACTGGCATTTCTATTTATCGTATCCATTAGTTTACCGGCAGTGGCATCTTTAGTTTCTGTTAAAACAGCGATAAAGAACAAGCGTAAAGAAATTGTGATAACGGGTACCGTAACAAACGAAACAGGTGCTACATTTCCAGGTGTAGCGGTTAAAATTAAGGGAACCGAAAAAGCGGTGCAAACAGATGTAAATGGTAAATACAGCATTAATGTTGCGGCCAAAACTGATGTGCTTATTTTTTCTTTTGTAGGCTATACCAACCAGGAGCAAACGGTTGGTGATAGAACAACCATTAATGTTCAGCTTAGTTCAGATACCAAAACCCTAAACGAATTGGTAGTGGTTGGTTACGGAACGCAGAAGAAAGCAACACTTACCGGATCAATATCGCAGGTAAAGGGAGCCGACCTGGTGAAGAGTCCGCAACCAAATTTATCCAATTCATTAGCCGGGCGGTTTTCTGGTGTAATTGTAAATAACCGCAGTGGTGAGCCGGGTGTTGATGGTTCTACCATTACAGTAAGGGGGCTTGCTACTACCGGTAGCAATAATGTATTAATTGTTGTTGATGGAATTCCGGGACAAATTGGCGGACTTGAACGCTTAGATCCCAACGACATCGAAAGTGTATCGGTATTAAAAGATGCTTCTGCTGCTATCTATGGTAATAGAGCAGCCAACGGGGTAATTTTAGTGACTACAAAAAAAGGAAAAACGGGTAAGCCAACCATCAATTATAGTTTTAATCAAGGTTTTAGCTCGCCAACAAGATTACCTAAAATGGCCGATGCGGCAACATATGCACAGATTATGAACGAAATTAGCTTCGACTCGAATCCTGCAGGTGGCCTTAACCAGTCTTACACAGCAGATCAGATCCAAAAATTTCGTAATGGTTCCGATCCATTGTTATATCCTAACACCGATTGGCTGGATCAAACTTTAGAAAAAACAGCTCTACAGAGCCAGCACAGCCTTTCTATTAATGGTGGTAGTGAAGATGTAAAATATTACATGTCGCTAGGGACTGTTTCTCAGGATGGGTTATACAAAAATGGAGCAACTAAATACAATCAATACAATTTCCGTACGAATATAGATGCCAATGTTTCTAAATACCTTAAAGTTGGCTTATCGGTATCAGGCAGACAGGAAAATCGTTTGTTCCCTCAGGTTGCAGCCGGCGATATTTTTAGATCCATTTATAGGGCAAAACCAATTGCAGCGGCATATTATCCAAATGGTTTACCAACAACCGGGATAGAAAACGCAAACCCTGCTGTGCAGGTTACCGATATCGGTGGCACCAATAAAAATCCTACACAGGTTTTAAATGGAATCTTAAGGGCTACATTTATTATACCAGGGGTAGAGGGACTTTCTGTAGATGGCTTTTTCTCGGCAGATAAATCAAATGTTTTCAGTAAAAGTTTTAACAAACCTTACCTGTTGTATCAATACGATACAGGTTCACAAATCTACAAAAGTGTAATCGTTGGTGGTAACAATCAAAAAGCAACTTTAACCGAAAGCCATAAAAATGAATCGCTGCTTACTTCAAATATTAAATTGAATTATGCCCGTAGGTTTAACCTGCATGATATTAATGCTTTTGTTGGTTACGAACAAAGTGAAAATCATTTAGAATATTTCGATGCACAACGCTTTAATTTCTTATCTACCAATTTGCCCGAACTTTCACAGGGAGGTGCGGCGGCTACCGATTATCTGAACTCGGGCTATAGCTCAAACTATAACCGTAAAAGTGTAATTAGCCGTTTGGCTTACAGTTATGATGATAAATATCTCTTTGAAGGACAGTTACGTATCGATGGGTCATCTATATTTCCGGAGGGTAAGCGATTTGGCTATTTTCCTTCTGCATCTGCAGGATGGGTGATGTCAAAGGAAAAATGGTTCAGCGAGAATGTTAAATTTATTGATAATTTAAAAATCAGGGCCTCATATGGAGCACTGGGTAACGATAACGTAAAAGGGTTCCAGTATTTTGATAACTATGTACTGGTTGGGAATGGATTTGTAGCCCAAAGTCCGGGAGCCACATCATCAACCATACAACCAGGCGTAAACCTGGTAAAGCTTGCAAATCCAAACATCACTTGGGAAGTGGCAAAAAAGCTTGATATTGGGATTAATGCCACTTTGTTTAAAAACTTTAGCATTGAGGCCATTTATTTTCAACAAAAAAGATCTGATATCTTAACCACCCGTAATGCCTCATTGCCTGGTTCTTCGGGTATTGTAAATCCATTTGATGATAAGAGTGTGAACTATACGCCGTTAGTACCTTCAGAGAATATTGGAAAGGTGAACAGTAATGGTTTCGAAGCAACGGTTGGTTATAACCATAATGGCGAGAATCTGAAATGGAATATTTCTGGAAATATAACCTATGCAAAAAGCGAAGTAATTTTTATCGATGAAGCCAGTGGTACGCCAGATTATCAACGCAAAACGGGCAGACCATTAAATGTTGACTTGCTTTACAATAGTATTGGCATATTTAGAACGCAACAAGAGTTAGATGCTTACCCCCATGTAAGTGGTGCTAAGATTGGCGATCTTAAATATCTCGATTATAACAATGATGGCAAAATAACGGCCGATGATCAAACCAGAACCCCATATAGTAATACCCCTCAAATTACCTATGGTTTAAATTTTTGGGCATCTTATAAAAATTTCGATTTATCATTTGTTTTATCAGGTCAAGGACAAGTAAGTCAATACGTTTTACCAGAATCTGGAAGCGTTGGTAACTTTTATAGCAGCTGGGCCGATAACAGGTTTAGTGCCGCAAATCCGAACGGAACTTATCCAAGGGTAACCGACCGCGCTTCAAATGCAATTAGTGGTGGGCAGTTCAATAATACTTTTTGGTTAAATGATGCCTCATTTTTAAGGCTTAAAAATGTAGAACTTGCCTATAACATTAAAGCCAGTTTCTTAGATCGGATAAATGTATCCGGATTAAGGCTTTATGCCAGTGCCTTTAACTTGTTCACCATTTCTAAAGTAAAAGATTACGATCCTGAAGGAACCAGCGGTAGCGGGCAGTTTTATCCACAACAAAGGATCATCAATATCGGGGCTAACATTAAATTTTAAACACCATGAAAACCAAATCAATATATAAAATATCATTCTTATGCCTGTTTTTGATTGCAATAGGCGTTGCAGGCTGTAAAAAAGACATTTTAAATGTAGAATCAACCGATATTCTTTCGCCTTCTACAATAGAGACCGATACAACCGCATTAGAGGCTTATATAACCAACCGGTACCTTGGTACACGCTTGCAGGATAAAGAAGCTGATGGGTCTGCCCCAGGTTTTGGCAGAGGTTTTGAGTATAGTATGTGGAGTTCTTTTACTGATGAATCTGTTTACAATAATGACGATGCTACCTGGTTGATCCAAAGAGGGCAGCTGGAACCTGAAAATTTAGGAAGTGCGGGTGTATATTGGGGCAGGAGTTATCGGGGCGTCAGAGAGTGTAATTACGCACTAGGTGTGCTGTCTAAAATTGCAATAAGCACATCGCATAAAAAGAAGTTAATCGCAGAGCTTAAATTTATCAGGGCTTTCCGTTATCAGGATCTGATCCGCAATTATGGTAAAGTAGTTTTAATGGGCGATAAGATAACTGAACTCTCCGATAATCTTCAGGATCCGGCATTGTTTCAACGCGCCTCGATTAAAGAATCTATAGATTATGTAGCAGCACAGCTAGACGAGGCTGCAGTAGATTTACCTTTAGATAATAGTAGCAGCTGGCTAACGGGTAGGGCAACCAAAGGCGCGGCATTAGCGCTTAAATCGCGTCTGCTCTTGTATGCGGCAAGTCCATTGTATAATGCTGGTACCTGGCAGGCGGCTGTTACGGCAGCTCAGGCAGTTATTTCATTAAATAAATATGGAATATACACAGGTGGATATGCGAACTTGTTTTTAACTGACCAAAGCAATGAAGTTATTTTTGCAAGGTTGTTTACCAAAAATGCCAACCATACCCACTTAGAAATTGCCAACGGACCAAACGGTTATGGGGGTTGGGGAGGCAATTTGCCTATGCAGAACCTGGTAGATGATTATGAAATGGCCAATGGAAAACCAATTACTGATCCTACCTCTGGTTATGATGCGAACAATCCGTACAAAGACCGTGATCCGCGTTTTGCAGCAACCATTTTATACAATGGCGCCGCGTACCGCGAGCGTAATGTAGAAACCTTTATTCCGGGAGGAAAAGATAGTAAAGATGGAAACGATAACTGGAACACCACAAAAACCGGATATTACCTTAAAAAATTTATGAATGACGCTTATCCATTGCAAAACCCCTGGGGTAATGCAGGTTTTCAGCCATGGATTTATTTTAGATATGCAGAAATTTTGCTTAACTATGCCGAAGCGGCTAATGAGGCTTATGGCCCTGATGCTGTTCCTGCAGGATCAACAATGTCGGCAAGGCAAGCCATTAACATGGTTAGGGCAAGGCCAGATGTGAATATGCCTGCATTGGCCGTTGGACTCACCCAGACACAAATGCGTGATGCGGTCCGTTACGAGCGTAGAGTAGAATTAGCCTTTGAGGAACACCGTTTTTATGATGTAAGGAGATGGAAAATTGCTGATGTAACCGAAAACAAACCTGCAGGCGGAATAATTATTACCAAAACAGGTACTACATTTACTTATACACCTAAAGTTGCTTTAGATGGGCGCAAGTTTGAAACCAAACACTATTGGTTACCCATACCAAGAGCCGAAATTTTAGCTTCAGGTGGTAAATTGGAGCAAAACCCTGGTTATAATAAATAGAAATTAAATTTTACATGATAAAGTCATATCAACACCTTAACCGTTTTTTTATCTGCCTGGCCATGTTGTTCTATGGCGAAACTGCCCTTGCACAAGAGGCTGTTGTAAAGATAGAGATCGATCCAGCCATTACATTCCAAACTATAGAAGGGTTTGGCGCTTCTGATGCATGGACTTGTCAATTTGCCGGATTATGGCCTGCAGAGAAAAAGGATAAGATGGCTGATTTGCTTTTTAGTACCCAAATTACAAAAATGGGGCAGCCTGTTGGTATTGGGCTTAATATGTGGCGTTTCAGTATTGGTGGTGGCAGTGCCGCCCAAGGTAAGGCAAGCGATATTGGCGACGAATGGCGTCGTCAATACGCTTTTCTGCAACCAGATGGTAATTATGATTGGAACGCAATGCCTGGACAAACCTGGTTTTTAAATGCCGCTAAAAGCCGTGGTGTAAAACAGTTTATCGGCTTTGTAAACAGTCCGCATGTGCTTTTTACCAAAAACGGAAAAGCATATTCTACCGATGGTAACTGCAACCTGAATTTTAATAAACTTCCCGAATTTTCTGCCGATCTCGTAGCCACAATTAATGGAATAAAAAAAACAACAGGCATAGAACTGGATTATCTCAGCCCTGCAAATGAGCCACAATGGAAATGGAATGAGCACAAACAGGAAGGCTGCCCATATAACAATACCGAATTGGCCCAGCTTTATAAAGGTGTAAATGATGCATTCGTTAAAAATCAGATTAAAACCAAAATACAGATAGGAGAGGCGGGTCAGCTCGATTATTTATATGATAATGGAAATGCCACAAAGGGAAATCAGGTATATCAGTTCTTTAATGCTTCATCTCCGAATTATGTCGGCAACCTGTCTAATATAGATCAATCTATTTCTGCTCATAGCTATTTTACAACAAGTCCTGAACAAAAATTTATTAATACCCGTAAAAAAACAGCTGAAGCGGTAGCCCAGATAAAAGGTTTAAGGTATTGGATGTCTGAATATTGTGTACTGGGTGATGATGTGCTGAAAGGTGAAAAACGCGACCTCGGTATGGTAACCGCTTTGTTTATTGCAAGGTTAATCCATCATGATCTGGTGATATCCAATGCTAGTTCATGGCAATGGTGGCTGGCTGTATCAACAGGTGATTATAAAGATGGACTGGTTTATATCGATAAAAATAAAACAGATGGCCAGGTGTACGAGAGTAAAATGTTATGGGCTTTAGGCAATTATAGCCGTTTTATTGGTGCCGGTAGTAAGCGGCTTCAGGTTAAAACTATTGAAGAAAAAGTACCACAGCTGTATGTATCGTCTTATATGCAAAATAAAAAGCTCATAACGGTAGCCGTTAACCCTACAGAAAATAATATCGATCTGGATATTGATGTAAAAGGGAATAAGCAAAGTTCTGTACAAACTTATGTTACTTCAGCCGAATACAATTTATCACCCTATAAACAATATAAGGATACGAAACGTGTTCGTATTCCTGCTAAATCTGTAACCACCATACTTAGTAATTAATTTTCTTAGTCTGTAATTATAAAGCTCCTTTATTTTTTTATCCCAATCATTTTGTTTTGAGCTGAAAGCACTTTACAGATCGATATGGGAAAACTATGCTTTTAACTTTTTAAATATATCTTAAATGAAACCTATCCTCAAACTCCTTAAGATTACAGTAATTTTAATTACTTGTTTTTCCAGCTTTAGTGTCTTTGCACAGGCTCAGCACACTTTTAAACTTGCAGACACTGTTTTTCTGCTGGATAATAAACCCTTTCAGATCATTTCAGGTGAAATGCATTACCCCCGTATACCGAGAGAAGCCTGGCGCGATAGAATGAAAATGGCTAAAGCGATGGGCTTAAATACCATTGGTACCTATGTGTTTTGGAATGTACACGAACCGCAGAAAGATCAGTTTGATTTTTCTGGTAATAATGATATTGCCGAATTTGTACGTATTGCAAAAGAAGAAGGATTATGGGTATTGCTTCGCCCTAGTCCGTATGTATGTGCCGAATGGGAATTTGGCGGTTATCCATTTTGGCTACAGAACATTAAAGGTTTACAGGTAAGGAGTAAAGAAGCACAATATTTAAAAGAGTATAAAGAATACCTTACAGAGATTGGTAAACGTTTAGCGCCATTGCAGATTAACCATGGTGGCAACATTTTAATGGTACAGGTAGAAAACGAGTATGGTTCTTATGGGAATGATAAAGAATACCTAAAAATTAATGCCCAGCTTTTTAAAGATGCCGGTTTTGATGGCGTGCTTTCTACCTGCGATCCTGTTCCTGCATTAGAAGGCGGTCATTTAGCGGGTTTGCTTCCAGGCGTAAATGGCATTGATAATCCTGCTCAGATCAGAACACTGATCGATAAATATAACAATGGTGCCGGACCTTACTTTGTGCCAGAATGGTATCCGGCCTGGTTCGATTGGTGGGGTACAAAACATCATCAGGTAGATCCAAAAACGTATGCCAATAAACTAGATACCGTACTTAAAGGAGGGATTTCTATTAACATGTATATGTTTCATGGCGGTACCACACGAGGGTTTATGAATGGGGCAAATTATAACGATTCTACAGCTTACGAACCGCAGATTAGTAGTTATGATTATGATGCACCTTTAGATGAGGCAGGTAATGCGACGCCAAAATTTATGCTTTTCCGCGAAGCAATTAAAAAGAATTTGTCTGCAAACCAAACGCTTCCTGTTGTACCTGCCGCCAAGCCGGCAGCTGCATTGCCTGTAATTACCTTTACTAAATCAACAGACATCTTTAACCTGGTTGGGAAACCTCAATTAAGTGAAAAACCATTAACCTTCGAAGCCCTTAACCAACCTTATGGTTTTGTATTGTACAGCAGTACAATAAAAGGTGGGCGCAAAGGCGTAATTAAAATCAACGAGCTGCGCGATTACGGATTAGTATACATCAACAAAAAACTTGTAGGTGTTTTAGATAGACGACTTTATCAAGATAGTTTAGTGGTTAATCTTCCTGCTGGCAAGGTACAACTTGATATTTTAGTAGAAAACTTAGGTAGAATTAATTTTGGCCCTTACCTGCTTAAAAATAACAAAGGGATTACTAAAAATGTAACTTTTAATGGTGAGGAGATTAAATCATGGAAAATGTATCCATTGCCATTTGATAAAATAGATACCCAAAAAATACAGCCAAAAGTAAATAGCCTGTCTGCGGCAGTGCTTAAATCGGCTTCCTTTAATTTAACAAAAGTTGCCGACACTTATTTAGATATGCGCCAGTGGGGAAAAGGACTGGTTTGGGTTAATGGGCATAATTTGGGTAAATATTGGGCCATTGGGCCACAACAGACCATTTATTTGCCAGCAGAATGGCTTAAAAAGGGAAAGAATGAAATTGTAGTTTTCGAACTGCTTAAACCTAAACAGCATACATTAAACAGTTTATCTAAACCTATCTTAAATGAACTAAAAAATAAATAATATCTCGATTTTCATCTGGTTAACGCCTCACTAACCAAATATTAAATCATTACCTATGAAAATTAAAACGTCAATCGCAACAATGGCCGTTATGTTAAGCGCGTGCTTAATGGGCTGTGAAAAAAAAGAATTAATTACAGAAACTCCGCCTGGTATCGGAAAAACAGAAGTTATAGATGCTCAAAAAGCAAATGTAGAATCGGTTGGTGCAGCGGGTATTGCAGGCGTAAATTGGGCCGATGGCCGAGACAATTTTGTTGATGGATGGGTAATCCCCTCAGGCTTAACCGCTGGTGATGATTACACCACCGTATCGGCAAAGGCAAATGCGATATTAACGGGTTTTCAAAATAACATGCCGGGTGTAAATACAGTAAGGTTACCAATTAATCCGCCAAGTGTATCCGATTCGTGGTGGAGTGCATATACCGGCGTAATAGATCGTGCACTAAGCAAGAACATGAAAGTGATTTTGGCTTGTTGGGAGAGTGCATCTTCCCATAATGGTACTATTGATGACACTACTCAGTTTTGGGCCATGTGGCAAACCGTAGTTAATAAATATGGAAGTAATGCAAATGTGTATTTCGAACCTATGAATGAGCCCTATGGTTATACATTGGCCCAATTAACCACTATTTATGCCGAATGGCTTTCCCGTTACCCCAATGTAAGCAAAGGCCGGATTCTTTTAGGTGGTACGGGCTATTCAGAAAATGTAACAGCTGTTGGCGCAGATAGCCGCTTTTCGAGCTGCCTTTTATCCCTGCATAATTATGCATTTTGGGCTACCAGAACACAATCGGCCTGGGAAGCCGACTGGCGAAGCCGCTTTGGTAATTATGCAAGCCGTACCGTGGTTACCGAATATGGTGCAGCGATGACTACGGGTAAAAATTATACCGGTTCGGTTGGTAGCGATAATGAGATAGCCTATATAGTTGGTTCTACCAATGTATTTAGAAACGATAAGGTTGCCAGTGTGTACTGGCCCGGGCTTAGAGATAACGACAGTTACAGTATTCAGAACCGTGGCGGAAGCGGAACAAATATTACCTTAACAACTACCAATCAATCGGGGTTAACCCGTATCAGATATGGCTGGGGTTTATAAGATCTAAGCAAAATCCGTCTCCTAAATAATAATTTACGAGACGGATTTTGCTTTAATAAATGTACTTAATTGCTAAAAATCTCATCAGGAAAGGCACTACTTTTCCGGTCGCTTTTTCTACAGCCATTTGTGTACCGCTGTATTTTTATCTACACTTCAGCTTTCAGGAAATCCATAGGGATATCACCCAAACTTTTATCCACTCTTCTACCAAACCGGGCCTATTTGACTTCAGTACTATCTATTTTTTATTCAAAAATTAAAGTGCAAACGGTTGATACACAGCGGGGATTTATATAAGAAACCTGGCGTACTATTCTTTTTCAGTAAGTGCTTTTTTCCTAATCCTGCTAAGTGTTTCGAGCCGCATGCCAATAAATGATGCAATATACTTAAGTGGCACACGATTTATTAAATGAGGATAGGAAACCAGGAATCTTTGATAACGTTTCAATGCAGTGGGCAGCCTGCTTATATAAGCACGTTCAGTTGCTCCGAGGAAATAAATCTCTGTCATTTTACGGCCCACATAATTGGCAATTAGAAACTTGTTGTAAAGCAGTTTCGACATTTCGTGCGGAATGGCAATTGCAAATACAGGATCGATCGTTTCAATATATTCATCAGAGATTTCATTCTCCCACAAATTTCTGATGGTTCCCGCCAGTTCATTTTCGGCAGCAATCCAGGTAGTAATTTTTTTGTTTCCCATCTTAAGGTAACCATGTACTGCTCCTTCCAAAATAAGGAAAATATATCGATTACGCTTTAATGGCGAGGCAATGTGTTTGTTTTTGGCAAATCGGATGGGGAAGGTTTGCTCGTTGATAATTTTTTCAATTTCATCATTAAGGGGATGATAAGATTTGAAAACTGTAATGAGTGGCGAAAAGCCCCCAAATGCAGCCCACTTATCTTCACCGTAAGTATTTTCAATATTCATTAAGGGAATGGTAATATATCTGTAAAAATGGAAATAATAGTGAAAATAAAAAATCACTTTTATAACTACAAAGGTTTTATTCAGCCAATACCTTAGATCAGATTTCGGTATAGAAATGTATTTTTCTACAGCAGGGCTTATTTTGATGATGGTGAACAAAAAAATAGAAATATATTTTTTGTTGTTCTAGTCTGATGTTTAATTATTTAGCCGCAGTTTGTTTCGTTAATGTTAAGTTTTTATTAAATAGATTGAAATTGTTCTTTGCAGGAATGGATTTAATTTCTAACTTCGCAGCCTCGAAAGGGACAAAATGATTCCGTAGCTCAGCTGGTAGAGCATTACACTTTTAATGTAGTGGTCCTGGGTTCGAATCCCAGCGGGATCACAGAAAGCCTCACAGAAATGTGGGGCTTTTTTTTTAGACCTGTACCTCCAAAATTTGCAAAAATACTGGTCACTGCATTTCGTGTTAAAACGGTCATTCGGCTCATTTTTAGGGGTTTTAAACTTCTGAAAAGCAGGGGTGGATAATGATCGTTTCGTCCAGAGAAAAGAAATGGAGATGATCTGATAGCCTTAAATCAAAAAATGTATTTTTTATTCTGATATGTTTTTTTTAAAGAGGGTTGGTTTGCCTACATCTTGTCTCCGACACAGCTGTAGACCAACAATACCTTACGATAACTTTCTCTTTACATTCCATTTAGCTGTTGTTAACACGCTGATCTAAAGCTAAGCAAATCTTTGACCTACCTGATCTACACCAGGGCCATAACTCAACCAAAGCAAGTGCGAAGCAGTATGCAAGCAAGTACCCAGCAAGCCTGGCCGGAAGGTGGCCTAAACGTGGGGTAAATGTGGCGTAAAGGTAGATTTTGGAATATTTTTTTTGGATTTTTAAATCAGATGGATTGATTTGGCTTATCATCCCTTTTGATTATCCTAATATACTAAAATTATGGCTGTTTGGAATGAAATTGTCAAAATTAACGGGCAAACGGGATCTTGTTTTTACAAGTGCGGAATTAAGGCTATTAATAAGGTACGTCATTCGGGAAGTTTGAATTTCTAAACCACTCTAAAAACATTCCTGTTCAACAATACCTGCCAAATCCATTCTTTTCATCATTTGTATCCAGCCGAGCTTAAAATTATTCGTAACTTTCTAAAACCGAAAAATTAGACCGTTTACCGATTATGGAGCAATATCCAAAAGTTTACCTATATCGACGGATTGTTCAGGCAAAACTATTCATCGATAAAAATTATGCTGAAAGAATAGATCTTGGTTACATTTCTGATGAAGCCTGTTTTTCTAAATTTCATTTCACCAGGCTTTTCAAAGCCATTTATGCTAAAACACCACATCAATACCTTACATGGGTAAGAATTGAAAAAGCCCAGCAGCTATTGCGAGAAGATAAAAGTGTTTCTGAAACCTGCTTCCTAGTAGGGTTTGATAGCTTAACTTCGTTTAGCGGACTTTTTAAACGCAACGTAGGTATATCACCTTCAAGTTATCAGGCACAGATGCAACAATTAAAGTTGGCCATTAAAAAATCACCCGTCTCTTTCGTACCCAGTTGCTTTGCCTTGCAGCATGGCTGGTTAGAAGAATAGCAATTATGAAGAAGTGATTGTTTAAATCATTGCTGAAATTTGGTTCAACATTTATAAAATTAAACTGAGAACCATGATTACCAAAATGACCATCACAAACATTCACGTCCTGAACCAGGATAGTGCTTATGACTTTTATGTAAACAAATTGGGCTTTAAACTGGTAGACGATATCCCGATGGGGCCAGAAAGCCGTTGGCTAACCGTGTCACCACCAGAGCAGCCCGATCTACAACTGGTTTTGTTTCCTGTTACGGTTAGCAAAATGTTTCCAAAGGACGTAGCAGAAACATTAATAGGATTGATCAAAAAAGGGATTTTCGGTTGTGGTGTGCTTACCTGCAACGATATTTTTGCAACCTACGAAGAATTAAAAGCCAAAGGTGTTGAATTCATAAAAGCACCTACTAAAGAGTTTTATGGAACTGAGGCTTTATTTAAAGACGATTCGGGAAACTATTTTTCATTGCAACCACTAAACAATTTTGGTAATGAAAACAGTATTTGAGCCATCGACAAGAAGTGAATTAATTGATAGGGTTAATTTACTGACCGAAAACAGCAACAGGCTTTGGGGTAAAATGAATGTTTACCAAATGGCAAAACATTGCACCATCTGGTTCGAATGGGTTTTAGGTAAAGATAAACCGGTTTATAAAGTCGATTTTTTAGGTAAGCTATTCGGCCGGATGGCGCTTAAAAGCAATACGAAAGATGATAAACCGATAGGTAAAAATATGCCTGCAGGGAAGTTTGCTATTAAAGAAAAAGAAGGAGACCTGAAACAACAGCAAATGGTTCTGATCAAGTGCATCGAAGAATTTGAAAACTATGATAATCCCGATTTTGTCCACGATTTTTTTGGACAGATGACAAAAGACCAGATTGGTGTTTTTTCTTATAAACACGCTGATCATCATTTAAGGCAGTTTGGTGTTTAACTTCTGCTGTCGACTGCACTTTTGATTGTTAAAAGTTGATATTTTAAACAAAGTAAGATTGGCGTTTTGAACAAAGCTAAGCCTGTTGTTGTCCGTTATTTTTGTTGTGAAATAAAACAATAGAAAAAAATGGAAAGTAAAAATAATTACAACGGTGCATTACAACAGCCAATAGGCTCAGGATTTAATGCAACATCTGCCACTACTGATGTGATAGCTGGCATTAACCTTAAAGGAAAAACAGCGATCATCACTGGCGGCTATGCTGGTATAGGTTTAGAAACTACCAAAACATTTGTACAAGCAGGTGCCAGGGTAATTGTACCTGCACGCGACATTGAAAAAGCGAAGCGGAATTTAGTTGGCTTAGCCAATGTAGAGGTGGAAGCTATGGATTTAATGGACTATCATTCAATTAATGCCTTTGCTGGAAAATTTTTAGCGGGTAGACAGCCCCTTGATCTTTTGATTAATAACGCAGGTATTATGTGGGTACCCCTGCGTAGAGATGCACGAGGTTATGAGTCGCAGCTTTCTACTAATCATTTGGGGCATTTTCAGCTTACTGCTAAATTATGGCCAGCGCTGAAAAAAGCCGATAGGGCCAGGGTGGTAAATGTTTCTTCATATGGTCATCAGATTGCGCCTTTCAATTTTGAAGATCCTAACTTTGAACATCGGCAATATGAAACTTTATTGGGCTACGGACAATCGAAAACCGCCAATAACCTTTTTGCAGTCGAACTCGATGTACGTGGTGCGAAATCGGGCATCAGGGCTTATGCCGTACATCCCGGCTCGGTTAACCATACCGATCTAGGAAGAGAAGCACCTATGGAACTTTACCAGCAAATGGGTACTCATGATGCTGATGGCCATATTTTTCCGGAGGTAGAAAAGAAACTGAAACAACTTACACAAGGCGCTGCTACAACGGTTTGGTGTGCTACGAGCCCGTTACTTAATGAGATTGGGGGAGTATATTGCGAGGATGCTGATATAGCGGAGTTAGATTTGGGTAATATTGAACATTTAATGTCTGAGCCATCCACCTTGCATGGGGTAAGGTCTTATTCGGTTGATGAAATAAATGCAAAACGGTTATGGAGTTTGAGTGAGGAATTGCTCGATATAACATTTAACGCCGATTAATTAAAACCAATTATTTGTATTTTAGCAACAATGGAGTTTCAAACAAAATATATCACTTCAGAGATTAAACTCTCTTGTTATGAAGACAAGTTGTTTAAAACTGAAGTGGTTTTCGACAACCATATGCTGATATGGTTTATTTCAGGAGAAACTAAAATTATTGAGGCCAATAAAGAACATGTGTTTAATGCGGGGGATATTTTTTTGATCCCCCGAAATCAACTGGCCACAATCATCAATTACCCAAAAGATGGGCTGCCGCATAAAACAGTGGTAATGCATTTATCGGCAAAAAGGTTAAGAGATTTTTACGCAGATATAGAGGTGAAGCATAAAGTACAGGTATCACAGCAAATATTGAGTTTTAGCCATCATCCATTACTAAAAAGCTGCCTGGCATCTTTGATCCCTTATTTTGATCTTCAGGAAACTTTTCCAGAACATATTGCTGCATTAAAAATAAATGAAGCCATTAATATTCTTCGGTTTATCGATCCTGAAATTGATAATGTGCTTTCTGACTTTCGGGAGCCTGGTAAAATTGATCTGGTAGACTTTATGGAAAAAAACTATATGTTCAATATGCCCTTAGAAAAATTTGGATACCTTATGGGGCGTAGTTTATCGACTTTTAACCGCGATTTTAGAAAAGCATTTAACCGTTCTCCACAAAGATGGCTAACTCAAAAAAGATTGGAATTGGCCCATTATCAACTTGTAGAAAAGCATAAAAAACCTGTTGAGGTATATATGGAATCGGGTTTTGAAGATTTGTCGCATTTCTCTTTTGCCTTTAAAAAAGAATTTGGATATGCACCTTCTACCTTAGTAAAGTGAAATATATATCATCAGACAACATGAAAATGTTGTCTGATTTTGTTGAAATTGCCAGAAGGGATGAACAGATAATCTCAATCTTTCTTTTTAAGCCAGGCAACCTGTTGATGGCTTTCATGCGGCTGACCTAGTATATCTTTGTACAGATCAGGTTTCCTCGCCTGAATATATCGGTATCCTCCAGCATTGGTAAGTGGGTCGGGGTTTAATTCTGCTATAACAAATTCATTGCCTAAAAACCTGCATTCGGCCATTACATCACCAAAAGGATCGATAATCATCGAACACCCATTTTTAAGCTGATCGTCATCCATTCCAATTGGATTGGCAAAAACGGCATATATTCCATTGTCGTAGGCTCGGGCGGGTAACCATTTCATTAGCCATTCTCGGCCCTTTAATCCATCAAATTCAGTACGTAATAAATCGCTATTCTGCTCTTTGTTCTCCCAAAGTCTAGCGTCTACAAAACCAGCTCCTGGTCGGGTAGAGGGTGTACACATGGTTACATGTGGCATAAAGATGATTTGTGCGCCTAAAAGTGTGGTTGCCCGTACATTTTCGATAATGTTATTGTCGTAACAAATCAAAATGCCGCATTTCCATCCATATAAATCAAATACTGTAAAGGCATTGCCAGGTAAAAGATGAGGGTTTATAAACGGATGCAGCTTTCGGTGTTTGGCAATCAGGCCAGTTCCATCAACACAAACATAAGCTTTGAACAAGTTGTCGTTTTCATCTTTTTCGAATAGTCCGGCAAGAATAGCGATGTTAAATTCTTTGGCAAATTCAATTAACTGAATAACGCTTGGGCCTTGTGGTACAAATTCTGCAAGCTCAAGCATTTGTTGTTTAGAAAGGTGCCTGGCAAAGGTGTAGCCTGTTATTGAGCATTCGTGGAAAGCAATTGCCTGTGCACCTTGGTTTGCAGCTTGCTGGGTTAGATGCTTAATTACAGAAAGGTTATACGCTTTATCTCCGCTTTTATTTTCGAACTGTGCTGTGGCTATTTTAAAATTTTTCATTTTTAAGGTATTTAGTACTAAACTGTTCAAAGCTAACTGGTACGATTCTGAAAAATTTGTATAAAACCGACAAAGATATTAGTGAAGGGGCATGAGGTTGATCGCCAGCATATGGGTAGTATCTTTATAATGGGCAGGCGTAAATCCGGTCATTTTTCTGAAATTCCGGTTGAGGTGGGCATGATCATAATAGCCAGATTCGTAAATCAACGCTGCTATTTTCTTTTTATGGGGCTGTTTTTGAAGCAGCTTAAGGAAGTGCTGAAACTTAATGGTATCTGCAAATCTTTTAGGGGAACTGCCGATATGTTCACGGAATTTACGTTCCAGCTGTCTTTCGGTTGTAGGAAGTGCTTTGAGTAAGTCTTCTACACTAACGATACCTTGATGCTGATAGATCAGCTTCATTGCCATCGTAAAATCGGCGGTCAAGTGCCTTTGGGAAGGCATGTGCTTTAATAAGAAATTTTCAATAATGCCAATGGCGGCATCTGTTGTTAAAGCTGTAAGAATTTGTTCTTCTAAGTTGCGGGCTTCCTGTGCAAACAAATCTTCAAGCGGTATGGCATGATCATTTAATTCATAAGCTGCGGTACGAAAATGGGTAAATAAGGCATAAGGTTCTAAAACCACAACGATCATATTTAAATTGCCAGTAGCAATTATGGTATTGTGATGAGTGAGTTGCCCATAAATAAAACTTTGCGGCTGAAGTTGCGCAATTAGATTTTCTTCATCCCACTGCAAAAATGGATCTTTTAAATGAAAAACTATGCCTGGATTACCATCAGAAAACATCCGGTAATACTGCTGTACACTGGTTTTTTGATCTATAATTAAATAGTGTTTCACCAATCCCTGAAGTAAATGCTGAGGAGGTAATTGCATATTAACAAATGTAGCAGAATCGTAGCAATTTGTTTAGTTCTACCCGCTATAATGTCCGCTACACATCCTATCAATTAGCTGTCAGTATGTTAACTTTGATATAAATATTATTCTCAAGTTGTTTAAAACAAGCAGAACAATGGAAAAGCAAGATTTTACAGCCACCATTTTGGTAGATCAAAGTCCGAATGAAGTATTTAATGCAATCACCAATGTTAGTGGATGGTGGTCGGAAGCTATTGAAGGAGATACCGATATTATTAACGCCGAATCCGTTTATCATTATAGAGATATTCATTACTGTAAAATGAAACTGGTAGAAATGATTCCAGATCAAAAAATAGTTTGGCTGATATTGGATAACTACTTTAAGTTTACAACCGATAAAAGCGAATGGATCGGTACAAAGTTGGTTTTCGATATTACTAAAAAAGGCGAACAAACCGCTGTAACTTTTACGCACGAGGGCTTGGTACCGCAGTACGAATGTTATGAAATTTGCAGGGAAGCCTGGACTAACTATATAAAAGAAAGCTTGTATAAGTTGATTACCACAGGAAAAGGGGAGCCAAATCCTAAAGAAAACGATGGATTTAATACTGAATTGGCAAAAAAGTGGAAACTGGAAGCCTGATTATAACTGCAGAGGCCGATCAAAAAGTTAAATTCGATCCGCATTGTCGTTGTCCAAAGGACTCCTACGGAGAGCTTGTCGAAACGTTCTGTTAAGACTATTTGACCTAGTCCTTCGACAGGCTCAGGATGACAGTATATATTATGGGGTGGCCACTGCAGTTAATATATAAATTAAATTTATTATTAGTGTTTCCGAAGATTTTCTAAAGTGCCAATAATCTTCTTTTGGCTTTTAATGGTTTCTTCGTAAAGTTCGAGCAATTTGTTTTTTTCTTTGATTAAATTTTTAAGCTCATTAAGCTCCTCATCACTTTGGACAAGGATATCGATTTCAAATTGAGCCAGGTCCTCATCTTTACGGTAGTATTCGAAAAAATTAATACCAAGTGCAATAGAGATCCTTTTTAATAAATTAGTATCTACCGAGGCCGATTTAAGTAAAGTATCTGCCCGATGTTTGCTAACACTTATTTTCTCGGCAAGTTGATTCCTACTCATTGATTTTGCCTTCATCTCTTTCCAGATCAGTAACCCAATATTTATGCTCATGGCTAAATTTATTAAGGTTTCTTTTTAGACTCAAAACCGTACAAACCATTTTGGTAGAGGTACGATGCCATCTGGTAATTGGATATAGCCTCATTAATCAATTTCTGATCTGCTGGTATGGCTACAGCATTTCCGTTAGTAAAATCGGGTTTGTAAGTAGTTGCTTTTTTATTCGGATCGAGAATAACCAGCTTATCATTTTTAATGTAGCCTAAACTCTGGTAGGTGCTTATAAACGCCCTTTCTTCGTTATCTTTCATTTTAAATACATCCTGACCGAAAAACTTACTGTCGTAACTGAAATTCAGGTAACCTAAAATGGTGGGACCGATATCAATCTGTGCGGTGAGTTTCTCGAATTTGCCTGGTGCAATATGCCCGGGACTATAAAAAATCATAGGAATATGATATTTATCTACCGGTAACTGTACTTTACCCGCACTCGAAGCACAATGATCAGCAACAATAACGAATAAGGTATTCGAAAACCAGGGTTTCAGCTTTGCTTCTCGTATAAACTTACCAATAGCATAGTCGGTGTATTTAACGGCGCCTTCTCTGCCGGTGTGTGATGGAATATCAATTCTTCCTTCGGGATAAGTATACGGACGGTGGTTAGAAACCGTCATAATCTGTGCGAAGAATGGTTTCCTGTCTTTATAATCTTTATCCAGTTCGCGTAACGAAAGCGTAAATAAATCTTCGTCTGCAACACCCCAGATATTAGAATAATGGATTTCTGAATCCTGAAGCGCACTTCTATCGGTTACCTGATAGCCATTGTTTGAAAAGAACTCGTTCATATTATCAAAATAACCATAACCGCCATAAATAAACCTGCTATTATAGCCTTTCGAACGAAATATGCTACCTAAGGTGAATAAGTTTTTATTATCAGGGCGTTTTACAATCGATTGGCCGGGAGTAGGTGGGATGCAAAGTGAAAGTGCTTCCAGACCACGCACTGTACGTGTTCCCGAAGCGTATAGATTGTTGAAGAGCAAACCTTCTTTTGCGAGCGAATCGAGTTGGGGGGTAATGTGCTGTGTATTGCCAAATGCAGATAAAAACTCAGCGCTTAAACTTTCTACGCTAATGAGCACCACATTCATCTTGTTTTCAGTACCTGAATTATTGATGGTTCTGGAGGTATTATTAAATGCTCCGTTTTTAGCAGTAGAATCTTGCTGAAGCAAATGGCTTAGAATAGATTCTGCATTTTTTATGGGGATGGTTTTGTAAAAAGTATTGTAATCGAGCTGATTGTTCCAAAAGGCAAAGCCAAAATCGTACATGCCATTGCCCGAAAGCTCGTTTACATATTGGTTTTTGCTCAGGTATTTTAATTTATGGCTCACCCCAAAATAGGTAAGAACAGGCAGGCACAAAAGAATCAGGGCAATTATGGTTCGTTTGCTGAAACTGGTTTTATTGGTGGTAGATGTTGTAATAGATTTTCTTAAAAGATAAACGATTAGGGTTGTGACGATCACCAAACCCACCATAATGCTGTTGATCGGGTACGATTGGCGGATATTGCCAATAACCTCTGTGGTATAAACCAGATAATCGACAGCTATAAAATTATAGCGGACTGAAAATTCCTCCCAGAAGAACCATTCTGAAATGGCATTGAAGATTAACGTAAAAACAACAAAGAAAAAATAAATGAACAATAATACCTTGTTGAATTTGCTGGCGTACCATTTTGAAGGAAGCAGCCATAGGTAAATTACAATCGGAATTACCGCAAAAGATGCAGCAGCAAGATCGTAAAACAAGCCAATAACAAAAATTTTAAGGATATTAAATATCGACCAATCAACAGAAGAAACACTATAAATTAATAAAGAGAGCCTCGTAGTTAGCGATATGGCACATAATAGTACTGTAACTAAAAAAACTGGTCCAAATCTATGATCGAGTAATTTATTTGTTTTTTCTTTAATGCTCATAGTTAATGATGAATCCAAAGTTTGAATTTAACTGGCCACACTTTGTAGTTGGCGAAGGTAAGTTTCAATTCTGAAGGAATTCTGAAGGTTTGGTTAGTGCCTAAAGGTATCATTTAAGTATTGTACTTAACAATTTATTAATACAATGGAAAGAAACAGGCTTTCCAGGTCTTGTTAACAGGAATTCATGCTACAGTTTTTCTTCAGAATTTGCAGATACTCTTGTATTGTTTATTGGTAGATAAATGGAAAAAGAGCAGGAAATATTGCTAAAAAAGGTTGAAACATTCGTTAAAGAACTTCTAGAAAAGGAATTGCCAAAAAGTATGTACTTTCATAATTTTGAACATACTTTGCTGGTGGTAGATGGTGTTAAGACAATTGGTAGACAAAGTAATGTTAATGAAAATGAATTGCTGACGCTTATTTTGGCAGCCTTTTTACATGATGTTGGCTATACTAAACAATACATTGGCCATGAGCTGGCCAGTGCCAAAATGGCTCAAGATTTTTTGCTGGAAAATGGTCTTGAACGCCATCAGATAAAATTGGTAAGCAACTGCATTCTTGCTACAAAATATCCTCAATTGCCAGGTACCGATTTAGAAAAAATAATATGTGATGCCGATTTTTATCATTTTTCCCTTCAAAGTTATACTGATTTTGCCACGAGGCTGAAAAGAGAATGGGAAGAAAACCTTCGTTTGGTATACACAGATCGGGAATGGGATGCCATCAACATCAAAATGCTTACGGGGCACGAATATTTTACCACCTTTGGTAAACAAATATTGCAGAAAAAAAAGAACCTGAATATCGAAAAATTGATACAGCGATTTACCTAAAGGTTTTACATAACAGTTTTAATTTTCTGGTTTTAATGACTACTTTATATCCAATTAAATAACAAAATGATTAAGCAATGAAAATTTTAGTCATTGAAGATGAACAGGCTTTATTAGAGAGTATACTTGCCTATTTTACAGGAGAAGGCAACATTTGCGAGCATGCTTCAGATTTTGCCGCTGCCAACGAGAAAATATCACTTTACAGTTACGATTGTATTCTATTAGATTTAGGCTTGCCTGGTGGCGAAGGACTGGAATTATTAACCAAGCTTAAACAACTGAAAAAAAGAGATGGTGTACTCATTATTTCTGCGCGCCATTCTTTAGATGACAAACTTGCCGGACTCGATCTTGGTGCTGACGATTATTTGGTTAAGCCTTTTCATTTATCAGAACTTAAAGCGCGTGTAAGTGCTATTATCCGCAGGAAAAATTTTGATGGTGACAATGTTATTCATTTCAATGAGATCACTGTAGATGTTTCAGCAATGAAAATTAATGTAAAAGGCAATCAGGTAATACTCACCAAAAAAGAGTTCGATCTGTTGGTGTATTTCCTTTCTAACCGCAATAAAGTAGTCACTAAAAATGCCATGGCCGAACACCTGTGGGGAGATGAAATGGATTTATCGGATGATTTTGATTTTATTTATACCCATGTTAAAAATCTCCGTAAAAAACTACTCGAAGCCGGATCAGCTGATTATCTTCGTTCTGTTTATGGAATTGGCTATAAATTTGGCGATATATGAAACTCTCCAACCGTTACAACAAGGCAAATATTTTAACCTCTATCGTTGTATTAATCATTACAGGGATTATTTACTATGTTGTAATCCATTTTATTTTAACCGAAAAATTAGATCGTGATTTAGCCGTTGAAGAAAATGAAATTAACCAGTATGTAAACACTTTTCATAAACTCCCGCTGCCTGCAAGTTATCTCGATCAACAGATATCTTATAAAACACTAAGTGGGATTATTTCTGAAAGAGAATTTCTAAATACGATTTATTTTAACCCAAAAGAACGTGAAAACGAACCTGGGAGAAGTCTGATTACGGTTGTACACTTAGATGGTAAAACAATTGAGGTAACCATAACCAAATCGAGGGTAGAATCAGAAGACCTTATTAGAATCATCCTTTTAATAACACTCGGAATTACGGTTGTTTTGCTTTTATCCTTATTGCTAATTAACCGATTTGTACTGAACAGGCTTTGGCGTCCCTTTTATTCTATTTTGAACCGGATGAAAGCTTTCGAAGTAACCCGAATGGATACCATTGAACAAGAGCCAACTAAAATTGATGAGTTTAACGAGCTTAATAAGTCTGTAAATGCCATGGCCGAAAGGGTACGGCAAGACTATAAGGAACTTAAAAGTTTTACCGATAATGCCTCGCACGAAATGATGACCCCTTTGGCCGTAATCAATTCTAAATTAGATTCTTTATTGCAAACGGAATCATTTACCGCGCAACAAGGGGCGTTGCTGGAAGATATTTACCATGCCACAGGCAGATTATCAAGACTGCATCAATCTTTATTGTTGCTGGCCAAAATTGAAAATAACCTGATCCCCGATTTTCAGAATATCGAACTCAAAGAAATGGTAGAAGCAAAAAGCCGCCAGTTTCAGGAGTTATTGGAAAAAGACAGACTGATCCTGACAGAAAATCTTGCTCCGGTTGAGGTTAAAATGAGCCGTTACCTGGCAGATATTCTGTTGAACAATCTTTTTAGCAATGCGTTGCGGCATAATGTAAGTGGTGGGCATATTCATATTGAACTCGATCAACAGGCCCTAACCATTTCCAATTCAGGGAAAGCGCGTCAATTGCAAACAAAAATATTCGATCGTTTTTCAAAATCTGTAGATTCAGAAGGTATGGGACTAGGTTTAGCCATAACCAAACAGATCTGTAATCTTTATGGCTTTCGCATCGATTACCGTGAAGAAAATGGTGAACATGTTTTTACAGTTTATTTTGGTGATTAATGATACGTCATTGCGAACAGAAGCAAAGATTTCAGCATGGGTGTGAAGCAATCTTTATTTACGTGGTGATAGGTGTTACCACCTGTAACTATCAATTACTCATACAGAACGTCAATGTGAAGGAAGGGTATAAGATAAAGAAGGTGAAACAATTCCTACAGAGATGAATATTTTCTGCGGGAGGCTTAAAATGAAGCATTTTATCATATTTTTTATTGCCCGCAGATTTAAGAAGATTTCCGCAGATTTTTTAGTGGTGATAGATGTTACCACCTGTAACAAGCGATTACTCATTCCCAAATACCCAATTTATAAAATAACTGTACCAACCGATAACTTCAGAATTTCTCCATAATTCGATTATAGTTTTGATTAAAATTTTAACTATGAAAAGGTTCTTAGGAATGCTGTTGATTATGAGCAGTTACAGAAGTCAAACTTATGCCTCGATCGTTATTCAGGATACTCAAAATATGGATTCGGTTAAAAATGTTCCTGCAGATTCTCTAGGGAGATGGTACACTGGTCATCCGATTCCCAAAAGAAAGTTTCAGGCAACGGCATTCATTGCACCAGTTCTACTTGCCGGCTATGGTTTTGCCGCCGTTTACGATCATGGCGCATTAAAACAATTGGATCTAAGTACCAGGACGGAATTACAGGAAGATCATCCTTTATTTGCCGCACATGTTGATGATTATCTCCAATTTGCACCAGCGGCTGCCGTATATGCACTTAATTTGTCGGGTATAAAAGGCAAGCATAACCTGTTTGATGCTTCGATGTTATATGTTACATCAGCTGCAATTATGGGTGTTTCAACCCATTTTGTGAAACAGGGCGTTGGTAGAGAACGGCCAAATGGAAATGGAGAAAACTCTTTTCCCTCCGGGCATACTGCATCTGCATTTATGGCGGCAGAATTTCTGCACCAGGAGTATAAAGATGTTAACCCATGGATTGGTTATGCTGGTTATTTTGTCGCCACTGCTACTGGAACACTGCGGATGTATAACAACAAACACTGGTTTAGCGATGTTGTGGCTGGCGCTGGATTCGGAATTGCGTCCACAAAAATATCTTATCTTGTATATCCATATATCAAAAGCCTTTTTACTACAAAAAAAGATGGGAATTTTACGTTTATGCCTTTCCATCAACAAGGCAGCACGGGTTTAATGTTTTCGGGCAGATTTTAATATTGTTCAATATTTTTTGAGTTAAATCATCCAAAAATGAATATAAAGTTGAAATACCTGATTTTATGCTTGGTTAGCTTTTGGGCAGTAGGGGCAGTGGCTCAGATTCCGTCAAAAAATCTCGATTATTATTTAAAACAGGCTGCATTTACAAGTCCTGTACTTAAAGATTTTCAGAACCAACAACATTCGGCAGGGATAGATAGTTTGATTGTTCGGGCTACCGGAGGCCCACAGGTTACGGCCAGTTCTGCAGGGATGTATGCGCCAATTGTGCGTGGTTACGGTTACGATGAAGTGCTTACCAATGGGCAGGCACTAGAAGCGCTACTGAATGTGAATTATGATCTGCTGAACAAGAAACGAATCAATAACCAGCTCGAGGGCATTAAAATCCAAAGCGATTCCATTAAATATGCCAGGCAACTTTCACTGTATGATTTGCAAAGAGCTATTGCCGATCAATATATTCTAGCCTATGCCAGTCAGGAACAGGTAGATTTTAATCAGGAAGTGGTTATGCTGCTCGAACAAGAAGAAGCTCTGCTTAAAAAATTAACCAGAAGCAATATTTACAAACAATCAGAATATTTAACTTTTCTGGTTACTTTACAGCAACAGCAACTGGTAGTAAAACAGGCCGAACTGCAGTTTAAAAATGATTATGCCACATTAAACTATTTAGCAGGCATTGCCGATACCACACAGGTTAAGTTAGCCGATCCCCAATTGCAGACCGCGAGCACCTCAATGGATCGAGGCTTTTTTAACAAACGTTTTGATATCGATAGTTTAAAAAACAGCAATCAAAAAAACGCGATCGACTTTAACTATAAACCCAAACTTGGGGTGTATGCAAATGGGGGGTATAATTCTTCATTTGTTTTGCAGCCCTATAAAAATTTTGGGGCAAGTGTTGGTTTTACTTTTTCTGTTCCGATTTATGATGGTCATCAAAAAAAAATGCAGTACAATAAACTCAGTCTTTCTGCTAAAACCATATCCGGTTACCGTGATTTTTTTGTCCGCCAACAGCAACAACAGCTAAATCTGATCCGTCAGCAGATTAACCAGACCGATGCACTCTTTCCAAAAATTAACGAGCAGATCCGTTTTAGCAAGGGTTTGATCGAAGTAGACAGTAAATTGATGCATACAGGCGATTTAAAAGTGGCTGATTTTGTGATTGCGATCAACAACTATATGGCCGCTCAAAATTTATTACGCCAAACTAATATTAACCGTTTAAAACTGATCAACCAATTTAATTACTGGAACCGATAACCATGAATAGCTATCTAAAATTAATGTGTAGTGGTATTGCCACGCTGTTTGTTTTTTCGGGATGTAATCATTCTGCCCCGGAAGAAACCATAGACGAGCCCTCGCCAATTACGCCTGTTCAGGTAACTACTGTCCGAGACAGTTCTCTTTCAGAATTTGTGGAGCTTTCGGCAGTTTCGGCCTATCTGGAGAAAAGTTTTGTAAAGGCGAACATCAACGGTTATGTAGAAAGTGCCCAGGCCGTATTGGGCAAGCAGGTGGGGAGCCATCAACTGTTGTTTAGTTTAATTACCAAAGAAGCAAAATCGATTGGTAATAGCGTAAATAAGCTCGATGCGGGGTTTAAATTTTCTGGTATTTCCAATATCAGGGCCGATCAAGCCGGAACAATTATTCAGGTAAATCATCAAAAAGGAGATTATGTGCAGGATGGAGAAGCTTTGGCCACCATCAGCAACCGCAATAGTCTGGTTTTTCTGCTCGATCTGCCTTACGAATATCATCAGCTGATCACTCAGAATAAAAGCTTGGTTATTATCTTACCGGACGGAACCAAAATGACCGGAACGGTTTCAGGAACAATGCCTGCTGTCGATTCATCAGCACAGACCCAACGTTATATCCTTAAAGTGGGAGCAGGCAAAGATATTCCCGAAGGTTTGATTGCGAAGGTGAGGTTAACGAAAGTAAACCATGCACAGGCCCAGGTATTGCCAAAATCGGCGGTATTGGCCAACGAAACCGAAGATGAGTTTTGGGTAATGAAACTGATCAACGATTCAACAGCAGTAAGAATAAACGTGAAAAAAGGCATCGAAAACCAAAATACAATTGAAGTGCTCGATCCTAAATTTTCGAAAACCGACCGGATTATTACGGCTGGTAATTATGGAATAGCCGATACCGCCAAAGTTAAAATCCAGGAGTAGCCATGAACAAGTTTTTCATTTCCCATAAAAACCCAATCCTGGCAGTATTGCTTATTATACTAATAGGTGGAGTCTATGCTTTCAGCCAGCTAAAAACGGGGCTTTTTCCGGAAATTACCTTTCCAAAGATCAAAATTATTGCCGACGCAGAATTACAGCCGGTTGATAAGATGGTGGTTACCGTAACAAGGCCTTTAGAAAATGCGGTAAAACAAGTACCCGATCTTCAGTTGGTTAGGAGTACCACCAGTAGGGGTAGTTGCGAGCTTTCTGCATTTATGAACCCTGGTGCCGATATCGATCTGAGTCAGCAACGGATAGAATCGCAGATTGCCAAAATTAGTGCTTCGTTGCCAGCAGGGGTTAATATTTCGGTAGAGAAGATGAACCCGTCTATCCTTCCGATAAGTGGATACAGCTTAGAAAGCCATAATTATTCGTCTGCTGAACTGAAAAAAATTGCCACTTATACCGTAAAACCCTTTCTTTCGCAGGTTGATGGTGTTTCTGAAATCCGTGTAATTGGTGGTAAAAGCAAAGAATACTGGCTTGAACTCGATGTACAGAAAATGCAGACGCTGGGTATCGCCCCAGACCAGATCAGCAATGCACTCAGTCAAACCAATTTTATAAAATCTAACGGCTACCTCGCCGATCACAATTATCTGTACCTATCCGTAACCGATGCTACTATAAAAAACAAAAGTGATCTTGAAAATCTGGTGTTGAGCAGAAAGGGCAACCGGATTATCAAGGTAATGGATGTCGCCAAGGTAAATATTCAGGAGAGTGTAGAATATACCCGCATCAACGCGAATGGGAAAGATGGAATCCTGATTGCAGTAATCAAACAACCTAATGCCAACCTGGTCGATCTTTCTAATGAGATGTTTACCAAAGTAGAACAATTGAAACACATCCTACCAGCGGGAGTAAGTATTAAACCTTATTACGTACAGGCCGATTTTGTAAACGAATCGGTAAAAAGTGTACGCGATAGTTTATTAATTGGTTTGGCATTGGCCATTTTGGTGGCTATTATTTTTCTGAGATCATTCAAGGCAAGTATTACCATTTTAATTACCATCCCGGTTACGTTTTGTTTAACCATAATTGTACTCTATTTTATTGGGTATTCGCTCAATATCATGACCCTTGGTGCCATTGCAGCAGCCATAGGTTTAATTATAGATGATGCTATAGTTGTGGTAGAGCAGATCCACCGCACACACGAAGAACACCCCGAAGAGCTTACCATGAGGTTATTGAGCAAGGCGGTGAGTTATCTTTTCCCGGCCATGTTAGGTTCTTCTATCAGTACGATCGTGATATTTGTTCCCTTTGTACTGATGACGGGGGTTGCAGGTTCTTATTTTCAGGTGATGACCAATACCATGATTATTACGCTGGTTTGCTCGTTCTTTGTTACCTGGATTGGTTTACCTGTGATTTATCTTTTACTTACCCGTAAAGGGGGCAGTCATGCCGCAACCGGCAAAAAAGTAGTCGTACATGAGGTTAAATCGCAAAACTGGGTGCGCTATTTTATACAGCGACCTTATATCTCGATTATATTTATGCTCGGGCTGATCGCATCGATTGTGCTCGTTTTCCCACGTTTAGAAACCGGATTTCTCCCTGGAATGGATGAAGGTAGTATTGTATTGGATTATGCTTCGCCTCCTGGCACTTCGCTCGAAGAAACCGACAGGATGCTTAGAGAAGTGGAAAAGGAAATTGTTAAAATTCCTGATGTTCAGGCGTATTCGCGGAGAACAGGAACGCAGATGGGTTTTTTTATTACCGAACCAAATACTGGCGATTACCTGATCCAGCTGAAACATAATAGAACAAAAAGCACAGAGGAAGTGATCTCAGAGATTCGCATGCATATAGAAAATACACAACCTGCCTTGGTAATCGATTTCGGGCAGGTAATTGGCGATATGTTGGGCGATTTAATGAGTTCTACCCAACCCATCGAGGTGAAAATTTTTGGTAACGACCAGGAGAAACTACAGGTTTTATCTAAAAAGGTAGCCGACCTGGTTTCGCATGTGGGTGGTACAGCCGATGTATTTGATGGCATTGTACGCTCCGGGCCAACAGTAAATATCCAGCCCAATTTTACTATGTTGGCGCAATATGGTGTTAGTCCGGTATCCTTTCAATCGCAGCTCCAAACCGCAATGCAGGGGACTTTAATCGGCGATTTATACGATAAACAACAACTTTCACCCATCCGCATGGTTTACCCTGGAAGCAGAACTTTTAGCGTGGCCGATATCAACAAGCTTAAAATTTTCTTACCCGATGGAACAGCGGTGCCCATTCAACAGATGGCCAGGGTTGATCTTAAAGCCGGAATTGCTGAAGTAGCAAGAGAAAACCTGCAAACCATCGGGGTAGTTACTGCAAGGCTCGATAACCGGGATCTTGGAAGTGTAATGAAAGATCTTCAGAAAGCCGTAAATGCCAATGTAAACCTGCCTTCGGGTTATCATATCGAATATGGCGGTGCATACAAAGAACAGCAACAATCTTTCTCCGAACTGCTCACCATTCTTATCGCATCAAGTTTGTTGGTTTCTAGTGTAATCTTATTTCTGTTTAAAGATTTTAAAATTGCATTTCTCATTTTACTGATCTCGGTGCTGGGCATTTCCGGAAGCTATCTAGCCTTGTTTTTAACCCATACACCACTCAATGTAGGCAGTTATACTGGGTTGATCATGATTGTGGGCATTATCGGCGAAAATGCCATATTTACCTTTTTGCAGTTTAAAGAATCTCTTGCCAAACAAAGTGTTGATGATGCCATAACCTTTGCCGTCTCTACCCGGTTACGGCCAAAATTAATGACTGCAATTGGGGCAATTATCGCCTTAATGCCTTTGGCTTTAGGTATCGGAGCTGGTGCACAGCTGCATCAACCATTGGCTATTGCTGTGATTGGCGGTTTTATAGTAGCCATGCCTTTATTGCTCATTGCTTTACCGAGCTTGATCAGGGGAATTTATAAATAGTAAAAAGAAACATAGGCTATTTGGGTAAGCTTTTTTAATAATTAATCTTTACTTATATCTATGGATGGAATAAATTAACCTTATTAATCTATAAATTCTATAGGATTTATAGAATTAAATATTATATTTGCCTGCCACCTGCAAATAACGATATGAATAAATTTTACTTTCTTTCATTTTCTTCCTACGCTATCTACTGTTCGAATTACCACGAATCAATGCGAATGTGTTGTTGTTACGCTTAAACTTATTGTAAAATGGCTTTCTAAATGGCCAGGCGCTCAACAATAATGCTTTGACTTATCAGTCATAAACTAAAATATATCCTTATTATGAACTTTGCCTTATTTTACAGGACATCTCTTGTAATTATTCCTTTGTCTGGTTTTTTCAAGCCAGATCCGATAACAGATACGCAGAACAAAGTTTTATTTGGTAGGAAATGAGCAGGTATGGTATTGATAAAGGATAAACAAACCATTAAACAATAGGAGGATAGCATATAAGAATTTTACAAACTATATAAAAACGGGGAAACACAGCTGTATCTCCCCTGGATTAAATCATCGAAACAGGTCTTCAATTGGCGTTGGCACCTGAATCAATTTACCACTTAACCTTAAACAAAAGTATGCAAAAATTTGAAGAAGTCAGGTGGCCCTATGGGTTGGCTTCGCAAGTCTCGTTACCAGTTTTCGGACAGGAAAAGCCTGTTCGATCCAGATTATCAGTCCATTCCCTACGGATGTTGCGCCATTTAGGAATGTTGATTATCGCTCAATTTATTTTTTCAATTGCGGTTAAAGCACAAACCGTACCGCTCATTAACTCTACCCTCAGCGGTTTGGTTACCGATTCAAAAACAAAAGAACCCATTCCGGGGGTAGTGATCCGCATCAATGGTACTACCCACTCTGCAGCAACCGATAATGAAGGTAAATTTAGGTTCGTAACCGGGCAGAAGTTTCCTTATACCTTAACAGTAAGTTACATTGGTTATAAAACCATCGAAATCATAGCAAATGGAAGTCCGATTGAAATTAAACTAGAAGAAGCTGCCAACCAGCTCGATAATGTGGTGGTAGTAGGTTATGGCACGCAGAAACGAAGCGACATTACAGGTTCCGTTTCTTCCATTTCTAAATCGGCATTGAAACAACCACTAAGTTCGGTAGACCAATTGTTAAAGGGTGCTGCTGCGGGTGTGCAGGTTACCCAAACATCTGGTCAGCCGGGTGGTGGTGTAAGTATCCGTGTAAGGGGTGGAAGTTCTGTACAAGGCGGAAATGAACCTTTATATGTGCTTGATGGATTCCCTTTGTACAACAGTTCGGCTTCGGCAGGTACGTTGAGTGGTACACCACTTAATCCATTGGCCAGCATTAATCCTTCCGACATTGAAACGGTTGATATCTTAAAAGATGCTTCTGCAACGGCGATTTACGGTTCGAGGGGCGCTAATGGCGTTGTGATTATCACTACCAAAAAGGGAAAAGCAGATCGGAGTGCGGTTACCTATGAAGGAAGTTATGGTACGCAATCGTTAAGAAAGAAGTTAGACCTCTTAAATGCGCACGATTTTGCTTTGCTCCGGAACGATGCTTTGTACGATACCGATCCAACCAAAGGCCGTTTCCAGTATTTGAGCCAGGCGCAGATTGACCAATTGGGTACAGGAACAGACTGGCAGGCTGAAGCATTCGAACGTGCACCAACGCAGAACCATCAACTCACCATCAGTGGCGGTAACCCCAAAACACGTTACCTTATTTCGGGAAATTACTTTGATCAGGATGGTATTTTAAAGAATACCGATTATTCGAGGATCAGCATCAGGGCCAATGTAGATGCCCAGCCTTTCGAAAAATTTAAAGTAAGTGCAAGTATTACCGGAAGTAAAGCCGATGCCAATGTGTCTCCTTCGGGGATTATCAATGGCCTATTGATTATGCCCGCTACCGCTTCTATTTATGATGCTTCTGGCGCTTATACGCTTCGTAATCCATTTGAAAATATATTTGCCAACCCAATTGCTTCATTAAAAGAGCAGATCAATAAATCAACCACCAATAAATTTTTGGGAACAGCATTTGGAGAATACACGATTATTGAAGGACTGAATTTAAAAGTATTGCTTGGTGCTGATGTAAACAGTGTGAATGAAAAGAATTATATCCCATCAACTATTTATGAAGGAAGTACCATTGGTGGTTCTGCCGGGAAGGGAACTTATAATTCTTACTCCTGGTTAAATGAGAATACCCTTTCGTACAATAAAGCTTTTGGTAAACATGCTTTAGATGCTGTAATCGGTTTTACGCAACAGGAATTTTCCAGCGAAACCACCAGGGCAAATGCCCAGAAGTTTGTAACCGACGATTTAACCTTTAACAGCCTGCAAAGTGGTGCAACCTTGGTAGCGCCTTATTCTGATGCCACGAGATGGGTATTACATTCTTACCTGGCCAGGGTAAATTACAGTTTCGATAATCGTTATTTCTTAACCTCTAGTATCCGTGCAGATGGTTCATCACGCTTTGGCAAAGGAAATAAATGGGGTTACTTCCCTTCAGCAGCGGCTTCATGGAAAATCAGTAATGAGAAATTTTTCGAGTCCTTACAAAAAACAATCAGTGAGCTTAAAGTACGTGCCAGCTTCGGTACAACTGGAAACCTGGAGATTGGTCAATACCAGTCTTTGGCAACGTTATACAGTCTCAACTATGTTTTTGGTGGTACCACCGCTACGGGTTTTGCACCTAACCGCATTGCGAACGATAAACTGGGCTGGGAAACCACCCATCAATACGATGCTGGCTTAGATATCGGCTTTTTTAACAACCGCATCCAATTAACGTTAGATGGTTATTACAAGAAAACCAAAGATTTATTGTTAAATGTAGAGATCCCCTGGACAACAGGTTATGGTACATCGCTCCAAAATTATGGATCGGTATTGAATAAAGGATTCGAAATTGGCCTGAATACCCGCAACCTTACCGGAGCATTTATCTGGAATACAAATTTAAACTTTTCTGTTAACCGGAATGAAGTGCTGAGTATTGGTAATGGTGCACAGTCGTACATCAGCGGAAACTACATTGTAAAAGTTGGCGAACCTTTAGGCAGCTTTTATGGTAATGTAACCGATGGAATTCTACAAACAGGGGAAGAAGTTACTAAAGGTAAATATACGGGTAGCGCCGTGCCAAAACCTGGCGATAGATTGTACAAAGATATTAATGGCGATGGTTTATTTACCACTGCTGCAGATAAAGCCATTATTGGCAATGCACAACCCGATTTCATTTTTGGCTTAACCAATAATTTCGAGTACAAAGGTTTCGATCTGTTAATATTTGTACAAGGCTCATATGGTAACAGCATTTTGAACTCGAATATGCAAACCTTAGAGCTGTTTACCGGACAACAAAATGCCTCGGCTACCGCTTTAAACCGGTGGACACCAAGCAATCCCAGTCAAACCATTCCAAGAGCTAAATTAGATCCTGCACCTGTATTTTCTGATCGTTTTATCGAAAGCGGTTCTTTTTTGAGGTTAAAAGATGTATCACTGGGTTATACCTTGCCAAAAAAGATCTCTGCTAAGGCAAAGTTATCAAATGTATATTTTTATGTAGCCGGGCAGAACCTCCTTACCTGGACAAACTATTCAGGCTTCGATCCCGAAATTACCTCTGGAAGTAATGTATCTCCAGGAACCGATGCCGGAATTTATCCCATAGCCAGATCGGTTAGGGCTGGTTTAAGGTTAACATTTTAATCAATCGATATCTCAATGAAAAAGATAAACTTAATATATGCATCCATTTTAGCAATAGCACTCTCGGCCTGCTCTAAGCTAGAAGAAGATCCAGATGCTGTGCTTGTTACTGCACAGTTCTACCAAAACGAAGGTCAGGCGGTTTCTGCTGTTACGGCCAATTACCGCAAACTTTACGAAAGTGGCCAGTCGC
>NZ_LMZQ01000039.1 GCF_001442625.1 Pedobacter ginsenosidimutans
ATCCACGAAGTAATGGTTCAGCATGATTTAATGGTGCTGAGTTCTTATACTGAAGGTTTCCCGAATGTGGTTTTAGAAGCGCTTACCGTAGGCCTACCAGTGGTAACCTTTAGAGTGAGCGGAATCCCAGGATTAATTATCGATGGCTTTAACGGTTTTGTTTTAGAGCAGGATGATTTGGCAGGCTTTAGGCGGCGAATTATCCAGGCCTGCACTCAAGGCCAATGGAATCCTGCTGAGATTAGGCGAAATGTATATCAGAAATGTGCGCTTGATAAAATAAGCGCCCAATATGAAGAATTAATCAGTTAACAATCTAAAATATTATCCCTATGTGTGGAATATACGGCACAACCATACCTTACTCAAACGGAACCATCCGTGAGAAAATGGCAAGAATCAGTTTTCGGGGACCAGATTATACAGGCGTTCAACGTTACGATCAGGTTATTTTTGCACACAACAGATTGGCTATTATCGATCTGGATGCCCGCTCTAATCAACCCTTTTCGTATATGCATCTCCATATTGTTTTTAATGGAGAAATATACAATTACAAAGACATTAGAAAAGATCTGGAACGGAAAAACTACCAGTTTAATACCAGCTCTGATACCGAAGTAATATGTGCAGCTTATCTGGAGTATGGCGTCGATTGCTTAACCCGCTTTAACGGGATGTTTGCTTTTGTGATTTATGATACCCGTAAAAACGAACTGTTCGGTGCCAGAGATCGCTTTGGTAAAAAACCTTTTTACTATGCACACGATCATCTATCATTCGAATTTGCAAGTCAACCCTCGCAAATCAATATAAACAGGGATCTAAGTGTTAACGAAGAAGCCATTAGCCAATATTTAATTTGGGGTTATGTGCCAGAGCCTCAGTCTGTTTATACAGAGGTAAAACAATTGCCAGCAGCTAACTATTTTAAATATGACCTTAAATCTCATAAGCTTAAAATTACGGAATACTGGACCTTAGATTATGGTTGGAAGAACAAGTTTGATGGTAGTTACGAAGAAGCTAAAGAAGCTTTAGCACTTATTTTGGCCGATGCGGTTAAAATCAGGATGAATGCTGATGTACCTTTGGGCGTGTTTTTATCGGGCGGTATAGATTCATCGCTAATTGCAGCTTTGGCTACAAAGGAAATCGACCACGTTAAAACATTCTCTATAAAATTTAATGAAAAAGGTTTCGATGAAAGTGCCTATGCCAATCAGGTTGCTAAACACTTAGGTACCGATCATTATACCATTGAGTGTAATTACAATGATGGTATTGAGCTAATTGAAAACTTTAACCGTTTTTATGACGAGCCTTTTGCCGATTCGAGTGCTATACCTACCATGTTGCTCAGTAAAAATACCAGGAAACATGTAACTGTTGCGTTGAGTGGCGATGCTGGCGACGAAGCTTTTTTAGGCTATCACCGTTATAAATGGATTAAACAGGTAAACAGCCTATTTTATGCGCCACATGGCATTAGAAAAGCATTGGCAAGCTTAATTAACCAATCGCCAAGTTACCGCCATAAATTAATTGCCATGGGCATTTCTATGGAAGACGTAGAGAAATTATACGTAAAAATGTTTGGTAATATGGAAAATTCGTGGGTAAAACAACCCGATCTGGCCAAGTATAACCCATTGATGCATATTTTAACCAATCCAGCTAAACCTTTGTTAGAACGTATTTCTGATTTTGATATCAAAACCTATCTAAATGGCGATATCAATACGAAAGTAGATCGAGCTTCAATGGCCTTTTCGCTGGAATCGCGTTCTCCATTAATGGATTATCGGGTGATGGAATTTTCGAGAAGCCTGCCCACAGCATTTAAATACACGAGTGGAAACCAAAAACGGATATTAAAAGATTTATTGTTCGATCGTGTTCCTGCGCATATGTTCGATAGGCCAAAAGCTGGCTTTACAATGCCTTTTCAACACTGGTTCAGAAATGAATTAAAAGATTATGTGATGGATAATTTATCGGCTGATAATTTGAAAAACATTCCAGGCATCCACGTAAAAAGAACACAAGAAATTATCAATGAGCATATGACCGGAAAATGGAACAGGTATCCACAGATCTGGAAATTGCTGGTGCTTTCTCAATGGCTAATTAAAAATAAATCAATCACAGATAAAGTCTCATTGGTAGCATAATAAGATGAATGCAACAATTAACCTCTTTAATAAAATATTCGCAGCTGATAAATGGAACATTGGTTTTGTTTATCAAACGCCTGAAGAACTGATCAGCACAAAAAAGCTTGGTACGGCGGTAAATTGGTTGCAAGAAGATAATATCGATTATGCGGCTGATCCTTTTGTGGTGAGTATAAATGACGCACCAAGAATCTATTACGAAGAACTGGATTTTTGGAAAGGCAAGGGCGAGATTATGATGATTGACGGATTCGACTTCAAAAACAAGAAAAAAGTTGAAGGTATTAAGCCAGATGCAATCCATTTGTCTTATCCCTATCTTATAGCAGAAAATGATTGTTTATACTGCGTCCCGGAAACATCAGAAGCGAAAGAAATAGCACTCTATCAGGTTGATCAGGAGGACCCAAGCCTGTTAATCAAAATAAAAGTACTGGTTAGTGGAAAAGCTTTTGTAGATAGCTCGATTATTTATCATGAAAATAGATATTGGCTTTTTACCAGCGTATCCGGAGATCACAATCACCTGTACATTTACCATTCAAAAACTTTAAACGGTCAATACACGGGACATTATCAGAATCCAATTCCTGTAGAAAAAGAATTTTGCAGGGCTGCCGGGAGTTTATTTAAAGTTGGCAAATCGCTGTACCGCCCAACACAAAATCCAATTAACCGGTACGGAGGTTCAATTATGATTAACGAAATTGAAATACTCAGCGAAAAAGAATTTAAAAACGCCAGTAAATTCGAAATATTACCCGATAAACCTTACAGCAGAGGACTCCACAACATCAGTTTCGCCAATAACATTATTGTAATTGATGGCAAGCGGAAAGTGTTGAGCCTGATGATGCCATTAAAAAAAATTGTTCGAAATTTTAAAAAAAGATAAATCACCATTCGAAATGAACACAGCAGCACAAAGAATGATTTTCATTTCGTTAACCGACGCCCCCAATGGTGCTGAAAATGTTCTGCTGATGATGGCGACCGCTGTTAATGGCGAAATGTACTTTTTAAAGAAACATGCTTTTACAGGACTTAAAATTTCCGAACGCATTCCCAAAAGATACCTGTCTAAAAAAACAATTTTTTTGGGTTTTGTAAAACTGATACCGCTACTCCGAAAATATAAAAAGCATGATGTGGTAATGAGTACACATCCATATTTGAATGCTTTTTTGGGTTTTTTAAAACGGATAGGGTATCTCAGATCGAAATTAATTGTACGCGAATGTACTTCTGTTTTTACCCGTTTTACCGGAATTAAAAAACGCATTTATCAGATCATTTATCGCATGGGTTATCCGGCTGTAGATTTAGTGGTTTGCCAAACCGCGTTAATGAAAATACAACTGATTGATCACAATAGATTTTTATCGAAAAAGAATATTTTGGTTCAACCCAATCCCATCGATTTTAATAAGATCATTGCTAAATCTGCTCAACCTTTAATTAATGGCGATGCCAAACTAGATTTTATCTGCTCTGCAGGAAGGTTGATCCCCGAAAAAGGATTTTCAATTCTGATCAAAGCTTTTAAACTGATTCAGCAGGAGCACCCTAAACTTAAATTGCTCGTACTGGGAGAGGGAAAAGAAAGAGCATCATTAATCAATATTATTCAGGAGAATGATTTAAGTGATTCGGTTTTTTTAAAGGGACAGATAGATAATCCGGCTCCTTATTTTAAACAGGCCAAACTTTGTGTGGTATCTTCCATAAAAGAGGGTTTCCCGAATGTGCTGCTAGAAATGATGTCGGTAAATAGCGCAGTCGTATCTACACTTTGCGCCGGAGGCATCAGCGAAATTCCTGCTATTGCCAAAGTTGAAGTAAATAATGTAGAAGCCCTTGCCGATGCAATGGGCAAAAAATTAAAACAAAACCAACCTCAAAATTCTGAAACTGCGATGCAGTATTTGTACGGTCGACGGCCAGAAATATTTGCTCAATCTATTTTAAACGCTTTGCAGCAGCATAACTAAACTATAAAATATAAACAAACCATTACCGCATTTTCTGATGGGATGCTTTGCATCCCAAAAACAAATAATCAAGCCTTTTTTGAGGCCATTCTTAACTGTTTCTCAAACTTAAATTTTATGAAAATTTTAATTACCGGTACTGCCGGATTTATTGGTTTCCATTTGGCAAAACGCTTATTGGAAAGAGGGGATGTTGTTGTTGGTATTGATAACATCAACGATTATTATGATGTAAATCTAAAACACGCCCGCTTGGCCCAAACTGGTATTAACCATACCGATTTGATTTATGGTGTTCCTCAAGTAAGTGATAAATATGAAAATTATACTTTCATAAAATTAGATATCTGCGATAAAGAAAGCCTGGAAAACTGTTTCAAAACTTATCAGTTCGATGCGGTTTGTAATTTGGCTGCTCAGGCAGGTGTGCGATACAGCTTAACCAATCCAGATGCTTACATAGAAGCAAACATTAAAGGTTTTTTAAATATCCTGGAGTGTAGCCGTCATTTTAAAGTTGGCCATTTATTGTATGCCAGTTCTTCGAGTGTTTATGGATTAAATAAAAAAATGCCGTTTTCTGCTCATGATAATGTAGATCATCCGGTTTCACTATATGCAGCTTCTAAAAAAAGTAACGAATTAATGGCACATGCTTATAGCCATTTATTTAATTTACCAACTACGGGTTTACGTTTCTTTACAGTTTACGGTCCTTGGGGCCGCCCGGATATGGCCTTGTTTTTGTTTACAAAAGCAATTTTGGAAGGCAAACCTATCGAAGTGTTTAATAACGGGGAAATGAAAAGAGATTTTACCTACGTGGATGATATTATTGAAGGTATTGTAAAAGTCTTTGATCAACCAGCACAGGCCAATCCCAACTGGAATAACCAAAACCCTGATCCAGCTACATCGGCAGCACCTTTCGCTGTGTTTAATATCGGAAGAGGAGCACCAGTTAACTTGTTAGATTTCGTAGAAGAAATTGAAAAAGAAACCGGAATAACCGCACAAAAAATATTTATGCCCATGCAAGATGGCGATGTGGCAGAAACATCAGCAGATATTGATGATTTAAAAAACTTATTAAATTATGAACCCACTGTTTCTGTACAAAAAGGTGTAAAGAATTTTGTAAACTGGTTTACAATGTTTTATCACCCAAATTTACAGTTGACATCTAAAACAGCTGTTATCTCAATTTAGTTTGTCATGATTGTGTAAACTCGGTGTATAATAAATTTTATTAAACTGAATTATTAAACTGTCATTTTACTATCTGTAAGCAATTGGTTTACAGTATAAGTAATGTCGAATATTAGGCCTATTATTTAATTATCAGCGTTTTAACTGCATTTTATTAAATGTACTCATTTATCGCATATAGCGTTAAGTTGTAAATTTAAAAAAAATAAAAAATGCAGAGAATGACAAAATTATTTAGACAAGTGAGTTTAATTGGTTTAATATTAACGACGATTATTTTCTTTAGTAATTGTAAAAAAAGTGTGAAAGCAGATGATGCACTAACTGATAGTACAGCATTGTTTTCAGGAGATTCAACATCCGTATTAGCCGCAACCAGTGGAAGTACAGGAAAATTAAGCCTTTCAGGTGTAAAATCGGAAGGTGGTTACGCTTACAAAATCGGACAATCAATTTCAGGTGGCGATAGTGAAAGTGCAAAAGGACAATCAATTTTAAGATTATTTGAAAATGGTGTAGAAATTGGCCCAGCCCATAGCTTACACGATGATATAAGGAACATAGGTAAAGGTAGGTTTAGCCATTGGGGTTCTACGGTGATATTTTCAGCCTCTGATAATACCGACCCGAGAACGAATGGCCGTACTTATACCTACGTAATGGGGGGTACCAGTACAGCTTTACCTCCGGCTGATACCCAAACACCAACACCACCGGCAAATGTTACAGTTAATACAGCATTGGTAGGTTATGCTTTGGTAAATGGTAAAACAACTGGTGGCCAGGGTGGCGTAGAAACAACAGTAACCACGCTGGCGCAATTAAAAGCCGCAGTTGGTGATAATGTTACCCGTACAATTTATATCAGCGGTACAATTAAAGGTGCTGGTACAGATCCGGTTTACGTAAAATCTAATAAATCTATTATTGGTAGATCAGGAGCTGTTATTGAAGGTGTTAATCTATTTATTTATACCGTAAACAATATTGTAATCCAGAATATAACTTTTAAAAATTACGTAGAACAGGCTGCTGTACAAATTAAAGAAGCTGCTCACCATATCTGGGTAGATCATTGCGACTTTTCTACAGACCGTTCACATGGCTGGGAGTACTGGGGTAAAGACATTACCATTACCAGAGAATCTGATTATGTTACCGTTTCCTGGAGTAAGTTTCACGATACAAACTTATCGGTGCTGATTAGTGGTGGTATTGAAGGACACGAAGCTGATAAAGGAAAACTGCATGTAACCATGCACCATAATATGTGGTATAATGTTACTGAAAGAGAACCATCAATGAATTATGGCAGTGTACACATGTTTAACAACTATCACCTTAACAACTCAGGTTACTCAATCGGTACAAGAGCAGGTGGTATAGTAAGAACAGATAACGAGTATTTCTCAAATTGCGCTAAACCATTAACTACAAAAGTGGCAAGTGATCCGGAAGGATATTTTAGCGGTATTACCACCAATATTTACGATAAATGTGGTGCAAACAATATAACGACGGCAGTTTCTACCTGGGTTCCAGAGTATGAGTACAAATCATTCCTTAACGATGCAGCGAGTGTGCCTGCAATTGTTACGGCAAATGCTGGTGCGAGGTAGGTAAAGCAAAACCTTCATATTTTTTCTGCAATAAGCCACCTGGATAGGTGGCTTTGCAGTTTAAATTAAAATTTTGACATGATGAATATAACTAGTAAAAAGATTTTTATCGTTTGCGACTCTTCCAGATCCCTGCTAGATTTTAGAGGGAAGCTCATCGAAAAAATGCAGCAACATAACCAGGTTTACGTGTTTACACCAAAAGTTGAACAAGAATCTGTTCGAAGTAAGCTGAAAGAACTGAATGTAATTACCTACGAAAGTAAATTAGATGGTAGTAATGTATCTATCTTGTCTGATTTAAGATTTATCTTTTCGCTGTATAAACTCATCAGACAAATAAAACCTGATATTTTTTTTCCTTACACCTTTAAACCTGTTATTTATGGCTCTTTTTTAGCTAAAATATGCAAAGTTAAACTAATTGCCCCCATGCTTACCGGTTTGGGTTATAACTTTACCGATAATTCTTCCAGTAATAAACTAATTGTTAAAATAACGAGGTTATTACTAAAGTTGAGCCTGAAGCCCAATCCTCATTTAAACATTATTTTTCAGAACAAGGATGATTCTCAACGTTTAATCGATCTGAAAATCCTGAATAAAAAACACCAGGTTTATGTGGTAAACGGATCGGGTGTAGACTTAAGTCATTATCACTATTCGAAACCAAGTACCTCACCCATAACCTTTTTAATGGTATCGCGGCTCATTAATGCAAAAGGCATTAAAGAATATTATGATGCCGCTAAATTAATTAAACAACGGTTTCCACAAGCCGTTTTTAAACTCATTGGGCCATACGATCCGAATATTGATGCCATTGCCCCCGAGCTGTATCAAAAAATTTCCAGTGGAGATACCATTCAATACATAGGGCAGGTTGATGATGTGCGGCCAGACATTGAGCGCTCTTCGGTAATGGTGCTTCCTTCTTATTACGGAGAAGGCGTTCCACGTTGCGTACTCGAAGGAATGGCCATAGGCAGGGCAGTAATTACCTGCGACTCTGTAGGATGTCGTGAAACCGTTAATAACGACCCTAAACAGGCGAACGGATTTCTTATTCCGGTTAAAGATGCCGGTGCACTAGCCAATAAAATGGAATATTTTATTAATAACAGTGATGATATTATTGCTTTCGGAAACAAAGGACATGAATTTGCAAAAACAAAATTTGATGTGAATATCGTAAATGCAGAGCTCTTTAAGATTATGCGTTTGCAGGCCTAACCACCCTTAACACATCAATAACTAACCAAATAAATAAATTAAACCTAAAATTGTGAACAATACATTTATTTACAAACGAGCCACTTTAGCCGACTTTAGGGAAGCTATTGATGAGTATGGATGGGTTGTATATGAAAAAGCAATCAATCAGAAATTAATTTCAGAAATAACCACTGGTTTCGAAACATCTTATCTGTTAAGAAGAGAAATACAGGTTTTAAATGGAATTGAAGAAAATATGGAGGGAACATTACATCATTTGCTTGAGAAAGATAATTTCGCTATCGAGCTTTTGAGTAAATTGTACTGTCATAGAGAAATCCGTGATTTTTTGGGCGGAAACTATATTCTCAATGGGATAAATGGAGTAATTAACACTAAAAAGAGCAAGTCTTATATCCAGAATATCCATCGCGATGTACGTACATTTTCGTCTGAATCTAAGTTTATGATCCAGATGATTATTGTGCTCGATGATTTTACCATATTTAATGGCGCCACACACTTTTTATCGGGCTCTCATAAATTGGATATCAAACCTGAAGAAAAACACTTTAAAGCCTTCGCTAAACAAGCTATTGCCAAAAAAGGAAGCATTATATTATTCGATTCCAATATCTGGCATGCAGGGGGCTTTAATTTCACCCGCAAACAGCGTAGAGCTTTAACCTTAGGTTTTACAAAGCCTTATATTAAACAACAATTCGATTATCCCAGATTTTTAGGATATGAATTTGGCGAAAAAATTGACAGCGATTTAAGGCAGATTATTGGTTACAATGCCAGGGTACCGGCCAGTTTACAGGAATATTACAGACCTGTAGAAAACAGGATGTATAAAGCAGATCAGGGGTAGAGAACAAAACAATGGAAAGAGAAACGCATTCCCACAAAACTATTGGTGGTTACATCCCGCTCGAATTATCAAAGGGGGAGCTTTATTACCCTGATTTAATTGCACTTAATACAGGCAGAAATGCACTTGAATATGTGTTAAGGACAAGAAAGTACGCTACCATATATCTTCCATACTATACCTGCGAGGTTTTACTAGAGCCGCTTCAAAAATTGAATGTACAGTATCACTTTTATTATATAGACGAAGATTTAGATCCGGTAATAGATTTTGAAATAGGCGAACATTGCTGCTTGCTTTACACCAATTACTTCGGACTTAAAACGGAAACTGTTAAAAAGCTAGCTAAAAAAATCAAGAACCTGATAATAGATAATGCCCAGGCATTTTTTTCTAAGCCGGTAAACAATTGCGATACTTTCTACTCATGCCGCAAGTTTTTTGGCGTACCCGATGGTGCCTATCTTAATATCTCTAATACATTGGGTTTAAATTTAAAACAGGATCAATCAACAGATCGGTTTGCTCACCTGATTAAAAGTATCGATGTCAATATTGAAGAGGGGTATACCGATTATATAGAAAATAACAAGCAGCTGTGCAATAACGAAATCAAAATGATGTCGGTATTAACAAAAACCATTCTTTCCAGCATCGATTACGATAAGTGTGCCGATATCAGAAGAAAGAACTTTGCTTATCTGGATGAGCAACTTGGGCAGGAAAATATCCTGAGGCTAAATTTTTCAAGAGAAGATGTGCCGATGGTTTACCCACTCCTGGTAGAAGATCCGTCTATTAAACAGCAGCTCATCAATCAAAAAATATTTGTAGCCACCTATTGGCCTAATGTTTACGAATGGGCACATGTTGATAGTTATGAATACTTTCTGGCTAAACATCTTGTTTCGTTACCAATTGATCACCGCTACAGCATAGCCGATATGAAAGTAATTGTTAAAGCTTTAAAACCGCTCATATGAACACTCAAATTTACTTAAGGCCATTAACATTAAAAGATGCTGATGTGTCGTACAAGTGGAGAAACGATCCTGAAGTATGGTCGTATACCAAATTTGTGTTAAAAGATCCAATTACTGCGGAAGTTGAAAAACAATGGCTGTTAAATAAACTAAATTTGACCAACGAAAAACGTTTTGCCATCTGCGTTAAAAATACGAATGAATACATTGGCAATATTCAGTTGCTCGATATCGGAAACGATAGCGCAGAATTTCACCTCTTTATTGGCGAAAAGAAATACTGGGGAAAGGGCATAGGCTACAACGCCTCTTTAATGTTGTTAAAATATGCCTTTTATAACCTTAACCTTAAACACATTTTTTTAGAAGTACATTCAGATAACCTGGCTGCTTATTCTATTTATAAAAAAGTAGGCTTTCAACCTGTTTCGCAGCAGGAAGATTTCATAAAAATGGTAATTAATTCTTCTGTTTTACTTACCGAAAACTGAACTATTTACTTTAAATCTATCCTAATTTAATAGCTCAAAATGAGAAAAATTATTACAATTGATGATAAACAAGAATGGTCTGCATATGTAAAGCGTGCTTTGCATTACGATTTTTATCACACCTGGTATTATCACTCTTTAGATAAAAGTGGTTTGCCTATATTGTTCGTGTATGAAGAAGGAGAGAATTACATTGCCTTCCCACTTTTGAAGAGAAATATCCCAGGTTCCGATTTTTTTGACTTTACATCGGTTTATGGATATACAGGCCCCATTTCAAACATGGACTTCAATTCTTTGGAAGATGATTTTATGGAACGCTTTAAAAATACATTCATAGCGTTTCTTGAAACTGGCCAGAATGTAACTGTTTTTTCCAGATTGCATCCATTTTTTAATCAGGAAAGGTTAATGGAGAAGTTTTCTGGAGTATATGCCAATGGGAAAACAGTGGCAATCGATTTAACCACAACCATTGAAAGTCAACGGGCGGGTTACCGAAAAAGCGTAAAAGAAAAAATCAGGCGGTTACGAAAGCGCGATTATGAAGTTAGAATTTCTACCGATATTAATGATGCGAGCATATTTTCTGAAATATATACCGAAAATATGATTCGAATAGGTGCAAAAGACCATTACCTTTTTAATAATGCCTATTTCGTGGCGCTACTGTCTTCTGATGAATTTGATAGCAAGCTTTTTTTGGTGTATAAAGATGGGATAGCCATATCGGGCGCCATTGTAGTTTGTACCAAAGAAATTATTCAAGTGCACCTTTTAGCTACCAGAACCGCTAATCTGTTCGAATCGCCAGCTAAATTGTTAACCGATGAAATTACCGTAATTGGCAGACAATTGGGTTATAAATATTTTAACCTTGGTGGTGGTGTTAATTTTAAAGAAGACAACCTTTTCGGTTGGAAGATGGGCTTCTCTAATTTATGTTTCGAATTTAATAGCTGGCGGTATATTGCCAATAATGAATTATACAATACACTTTTAAACGAAAGATCGCTTGATCCTTTTTCTACTGTTGATTTTTTTCCACTCTACCGTAGTCCTGTAATTGCTTAGTAATTAATTATTTATTTCTTTTTAATAAATGGATATGTTGATTGAAAATAATCCTACAGGTACTACTTTGCAATTAACTTTACAACAAAGGGATGATTGGGTAAAGTATATCAGCCTGGCTGCCGATTATGATTTTTATCATACCTGGCACTACCATGCTATGGCAACTAACGGAAGGCCCATTTTATTTGTGTATTGCGAAGCTAATAGTTTTATCGCTATGCCGTTATTGGAACGTGCAATCCAAGATACACCATATTACGATCTGCACTGCGTTTACGGTTATTCAGGTCCTGTTTCTAACCTGAAATTTACCGATATGAGCGACAGTTTGAAAGAGAATTTTCTAAGTGCTTTTTCAGCATTCTTATATAAAGGCAGCTACGTTTCTGTTTTTTCCAGGCTTCACCCTTTTTTTGATCAGAATATACTGTTACAAAAAACTGATGGCATATATGGAAATGGAAAAACAGTTGCTATTAACTTGCAACAAAGTATAGAAGAGCAACGGAAACAGTATAGGCAAACAACGAGAGATAGCATTAAGAAATGTAGAAAGTTTGGTTATGTTGCCGTAGAAGCTACCGCTCAAGAAGATATCGCTGCTTTCACGAAGCTCTATCAATCTAATATGAACCGTATTAGTGCTACTGATTTTTATCTTTTTACCGAAGAGTACTTTACCAAGCTTGTTCAAGCTACAGAATTCGACTGTAGGTTAATCCTGGTTTATTCAAACGATGATTTAGTTTGTGGCAGTATCATTATGTGTACCAAAGGCATTATAGAGGGCCACTTAATTGCCACTAATGCCAATTATCTTAAAAATTCTCCAGCTAAATTTTTGGTTGATGAAATTAGTGAGTTAGGTCGCAAATTGAAAATGAAATACTATCATTTAGGCGGTGGACTAGGTTTTAAAGAAGATTCGCTATTTGAATGGAAGCTTGGTTTTTCAAATATGGTTTTAGATTACTACAGTTGGCGTTTTGTTGCGAATAAGGCTGTTTACAATCAGCTAGTCGAAAAATCAGGTAACCAAATACATACAGATGTTGACTTTTTCCCTCTTTATAGAATGATACCTCAATAAACTTTAAACAAATATTTAATGATTCTCAATTATGAAAAATTTCTTTTTTCCAGACAGAGCACACTCAAGGTGGTTAATTTTATTGATTGATCAAATGATCGTTGTATGGACATTGTTTATATCCATTGTACTAACCAATACATTAAACTACACCGACGTTTTTAACTCAGGCAATGCTGTATATGTTGCACTTTATTGTTTCATCGCTGCAGGTGTTTTCATTTCATTAAGAATACACACCGGTATTATTCGTTACTCCAATACCGAAGATATTTTGAGGGTTTTCCTAGCGGTTTTTGTAACCAGTTTACTCTTTGTGAGCGTAAATAAAATACTTTCGCAACGTTTTCAATTGCTTTGGCACCAAATGGATAAAGCATTAATATTAAACTTTTTTATCTCTTCGTCGCTGCTTATTCTAATGCGTATTTTGGTAAAAGGAGTGTTTTTGTTTTTTAAAGAACTTAAATCGGAAACCAAAGAGAATATCCTGATCTACGGATCTGAAAAAAAGGCTATCCTGATCAAAAAAGCAATAGAACAGAATGGAGATTCTGACCTGAATATTATAGGTTTTATTGATGACAACAGAGATCGGGTTGATAAATACCTTGAGCAGAAAAAAGTATATCACTCTTGCTCAGTAGCGCTGTTAAAAGAAAAACACAATATAAAAAAGATACTTTTTGCAGAAGATGCATTAAACACTTTAAACAAAAAGAAAATTATCGATATCTGTGTTAACGAGGGTATTAAAGTAATTATGGTGCCACCATCAGATAAATGGTTGTACGGGAAGTTAGATTCGCACCAATTACGCGACCTGAAAATTGAAGATTTGCTTGAACGTGAACCGATTAAGCTCAATAAAAAGAATATCCTGAAAGATTTAAGTGGTAAATGTATTTTGGTTACAGGTGCTGCGGGTTCTATCGGATCGGAGATTGTTCGACAAGCCTTACAGTATAGTCCTAAATCAGTAATTCTCTGCGACCAGGCAGAAACACCGCTTCACGATTTAAAACTTGAACTGGAAGATAACTTCCAGGATGCGAACGTGAAGATATTTATGGCAAATGTGCAGAATTTAAACCGGATCAGAACATTATTCGAACTCTATAAACCTGAAATTGTTTTCCATGCTGCGGCTTACAAACATGTTCCTATGATGGAGAATAATCCAGCTGAAGCCATTTTAACCAATGTGCTGGGTACTAAAAACATGGCCGATATATCAATGGAATTTGGCGTAGAGAAGTTTGTAATGATTTCTACCGATAAAGCTGTTAAGCCAACCAATGTAATGGGGGCATCTAAACGTTTGGCCGAAATTTATATTCAGTCACTAAACAGTCCGGAAATTATTTCAACTGGCGAAATTACCACACAAGCTTCGCGCACCCGCTTTGTAACTACCCGTTTCGGAAATGTTTTGGGCTCAAACGGCTCTGTTATTCCAAGATTTAAAAGCCAGATAGAAAAAAGAGGTCCAATTACAGTAACAGATCCAGAAATTACCCGCTACTTTATGACAATTCCGGAAGCCGTTCAGTTGGTAATGGAAGCCGGAGCAATGGGCAAAGGAGGAGAGATATATCTTTTCGATATGGGTAAGCCAGTTAAGATTGTTGACTTAGCTTTAAATATGATCAAACTAGCAGGTTTAACCCCTTATGTGGATGTCGATATTGTGTTTACCGGTTTAAGGCCCGGAGAGAAGCTGTATGAAGAACTTTTGCTTATCGATGAAGAAATTATACCTACCCATCATCCAAAAATTAAAATATCACAAAAAGTAGCTTACAATTATTTGTACGTTAATCAGATTATTAAAGATCTGATTGTACTGAATAACGATGGCAACGATTTGAATATGGTGAAGAAAATGAAAGAAATTATACCCGATTACATCAGTAATAATTCAAGATTTGAAGAATTAGACCTATTGGTTGCCAATTGATTACCGTAAAAATACCCTAATAAAATTATTTTACTTTTGTTCGTGAAATAATTATTAAATTGCATTAAATAGTAATAGTCGTCCCAGATTGTTGATCGAATTTAAATGTTTATTTTAAATTAAATTAACTGCTATGAGTTTAAATGTAGGCCAAGTTCTTGAGCGTGTTGTACGCAGAGACAGAATGGGAATAAGTGAATTATCCCGGAAATTAAATGTAAGTAGAAGAACTATTTACAATTGGTTTGATCAGAAAAGTCTAAACCCTGAAATTATTTGGAAAGTAGGTACCGTCATCGGCCACGATTTTTCTGTTGAGTTACCCGAAACTTTTGCTAAAAACAGTAACTATATCCATGAAGCTTTTGATGCACATGCAGGGGATCAAACTAAAGGTGATGCGAATTCTGTATACTTCTGGATGAATAAATACATCAAGTTACTTGAAAAATATAACGAAATATTAAGCAATAACAACATAGAAAAGAGTGTTTCAGAAACGGTTGCACACCATACTATGCCAAGAAATAACAATAGGTCTATTTCTTAAGCCATTGCTTGTACTTTAATTTGTTTTAAACCCATATCTTCTTAGGGGTTACCACCCCGGTGAACTCTTCCTTTTTTTTATAGTATCTCTCTAAATAATTCGCCATAAGCACGCTTTATGGTGATGGATTTCTATTCACTAAAATTTCGAAATCATGAAAACAATTAACGCATTAACTCTACTGTTAACATTGTTTGCTTTTCAAGGCGCTAAAGCACAATCGCAGGTTTATGGTGGTACAGGTGTTCGGTACTCAGTTGGTATCGAAACAGGTTTGGCTACTGGCTATTTGGCCAAAAAGTACGAAGCACCGCTTGGCGTTTCCGTTCAGGCAGAATTTCCCATTACCGAAAGCATTTTATATGCTTCAGTAAATACCGGGTTTAATAACATGTTTGTATCAGGTAATTATTCACGGTTGGTTGATGATTTACAGCTTGTACCAGTTAAAGCAGGCTTAAAATATTTCTACAGAAGTAACCTTTATCTGCAGTCAGAAATAGGTTTCTCCTTCCTTTTAAATAAAACAAATTGTGTTGAGGGCAAAAAGGCTGCATTTGTATACGCACCGCAGGCAGGAATGATATTTTATCTGCACAACAATAATTACATCGATGCAGGATTACGCTATGAAAGCAATGGCAAATTCTATCACTGCGACCATACGAACAACTTTGTAGGCTTCAGAATCGCCTGGGGCTTTAGTTTATAAAACGGGTATTCCTTAGTAGTCATCTTTAATAAGCTTCATAAATGAAAGCAAGTATACAATACAATACGATGAACGGATTGTGGATCCTTTTTATTGATTGTAAATATGAGGATTCTCCGAAATACATTAGGATGATTACGAAAATTATAATCAAAATGTTATCAGGAACAGTCATTCCCGGCAATCGGCGAAGGGTTAGATCTGGCAGGCATTACCTGATTCATGAGCATGTTGTAGAATTACACACCGACGAATGGTTTCCATTGGTGCTGGCAAGTGAAAGAAAAGAGCTATTGGAAGGCATTAAATCCATTTTTCTGGATATGAGCGGGAAAAAATAACCCGCCCAATTTATTTTATCGATCAAAAATACGGGAAGGTTGCTCCGAAAGGAGTAGCCTTTTCTTGTTTTACGGCAATTGCAATACGGTAATATGGCAACATACTATCTGCATATTACCGTTAGCTGATTAATATTCGATTACAACCTTACCAATCGTTTTTCCGCTTTCTAGTAAGCGGTGTGCTTCTTTTAGGTTTTCTGCTGTAAATCCTTTCAGTATGGTGTTTAACGTTGTTTTAAGCGTACCATTATCAAAAAGTTCGGCAAGTTTATTTAAAATATGGTGTTGCGCTTCCATATCATCGGTTTGGTACATCGAGCGCGTGTACATCAACTCCCACGAAAAAGTAACACTTTTGTTTTTTAACTTATTCAGCGCAATAGGAGTGGCTGAACCGGTAATGGAAACAATATGTCCCTGAGGTTTGATCAATTCTACTATGGCATCCCAATAGCCATTTAAATCAACAAAATCTAGGATAAAGTCTACTTCCTGGTAACCTGCGGTACGTATTTCTTCAGTCAGGTTTTTATGGTCTACTACCAAATCGGCTCCCATAGCCAGGCACCATTCTTTCGTTTCCGTACGCGAGGCTGTGGTTATTACCTTTAGTCCGCTTATTTTTTTTGCGAGCTGTATCGCAATTGAACCTACACCACCAGCACCCCCAATAATGAGTATGCTTTTTCCTTTATCTTTTTGCTCGCTGATTCGCATACGGTCGTATAACGATTCCCATGCTGTAAGTGCAGTTAAAGGCATAGCAGCAGCTTCGGCATTACTGAGTGTGCTTGGCTTTAAGCCTACTATACGTTCATCTATTAATTGATATTCGGCATTACTGCCACTGCGCGTAAGGTCGCCAGCATAATAAACCGCATCACCAGGTTTAAAAAAAGTAACTGCTTCTCCAACTGCTTCTACCGTTCCGGTCGCATCCCAGCCAATCACTTTCGGTGTTTCCAGCACGGTATCTTTAGCACTGTTCTGGCGAATCTTGTAATCTACCGGATTTACACTGATTGCATTTATCTTAACCAGTATATCGCGTCCGCTAGGATGTGGAACAGCTGTTTCAAATTCGATAAAACTTTCCTCTGCCGAAATGGGTAGTGAGGTTTTAAATCCTATAGCTTTCATTGTCTTTTTATATGAATATACAATTTTTATGATTTCTGTAAGGCAAATATAAACCGATATTACGTTATTATTCGGTATAAATTTGCTTTTAATTGGTAAATTTGCGCTATGGTTTAGCACAAAATGAATAGAGAAACTTTATACGAACCTTTTGAAATTGTTTATAAAAAGTTGGATGAATGTCCGAAAGAAGGCCATAAACATTTATTTTTTGAACTGATATATATTTTATCGGGCACAGGAAAGCAATGCATCAATAACAATAAATTTGATTATTGTGCCGGCCATATGTTTCTGATCACACCAGAAGATTGCCATTCGTTTGAGATAGAAACCACTACCGAATTTTTCTTTCTACGTTTCGGAAATGTATACATCCGTTCGAAGGATTTTCATACCGATGATGTACAACGGATGGAGTATATCCTGCAGAATGCCAGTCATCAACCAGGTTGTATCCTAAAAAACTTTTCAGATAAACCTTTTATCCGGTCGCTTATTGATGCGATGATGGCCGAATATGTAAACCGTGATTTATATAATAAAGAGCTAATTGCTAAAATGGTAGATACGATGATTGTTGTGGTAGCCCGAAATATTGCCAAATACCTGCCCGCTGCCATTAAAGAAGATGCCGAAGAGAAAACCCTGGCCTTACTAAACTACATTCAGGCGAATATTTATAATCCAGAGAAATTAAGGGCCGAAAAATTGAGCAGCCAGTTTGGTATTTCTGAGAATTATTTTGGTAAGTATTTCAAGAAACATACCAACGAAACACTTCAGCAATATATAGCCAATTTAAGGATTAAACTGGTTGAGGCACGGTTACGTTTCAGTAACATGCGAATCAATGAAATTGCCCATGAGTTGGGCTTTACAGACGAAAGCCATTTGAATAAATTTTTTAAATCACAGAGAGGATTAAGCCTTAAAGCTTTTAGAAATTCACTTGTGGCTTAAATACAACTTACAGTTGCTAAAAAGCAACAAAAAGTAGCGTAATTACAACTATAATGATCGGCTGATTTATTGAATCTGGCTAACAGGCCGGCTACATTTGCAATGTCGAAAGATTAAAAAAAAGACAGTACATATGGATGCAAAAATGATCGGCAACAAAATTGCCGGAGCACGAAAAAAAATAAACATGTCTCAGTCCAGACTTGCCGGACATGTATTTGTAAGCCCACAGGCCGTTGGAAAATGGGAGCGGGGAGAATCAATGCCAGATATTATTACTTTGAACCAACTGGCCAAGATTCTGGATGTAGACCTCAATTATTTTTCAGAAAACCGATCTTCTCCAAATGCCATTAGTACGGTTGAAGAGACAATACCAGAGGTAAACAATTTAGCAAATTCACATCAGCATCAGCTGCTGACCAATTTTAGCGGGAACGATCTGGCCAAAACCGATTTTGCTGGCGTTATTGCGCATAAACTGAAATTTAACGGGAGTAATTTACGTGGCTCAGATTTTACTGGTGCTGACCTGACTGGCAGTTCGTTTCTGGGTAGCGATGCACATGAAGCCAGTTTTCAAGCTGCAAACCTCACCGATTGCAGCCTGTCGGCTACTGATCTTACAGCCGCTAATTTTGATCAGGCCATTTTGGTGCGTACAAAATTCTATGCTTTAGAGCTGGCCGGAGCAAAAATCAGTAATACCAAACTAATGGAGGTAAAACTCAGCAAGACCGATCTGAGAAAAACAGTTTTTGAAAACTGCATATTTGAGGGGGTAGACTTTGACTATTCCGATCTGCGCGGACTCAGTTTGGATGGACAGACTTTTACAGGAGTATTGTTTCACAATGCAGCACTTAATGAAACTACATTTAAAGGTGCAACACTTAAAAACGTATCTTTCCGCTCTACCTTCGCCCTTACGAATAAATATTACAGAGCCATTAAAACGATCTGTTTTGAAGGAGCAACGATGGACAAGCTGACCTATGCTTCACTCAAAGGTTTGGGTGCCGATTTATCGAAGGTTAACCTGGTGTAATCAATTTTTTAAAAAAACAAAAGAATTGGGATGACACGGTGTGCGGTATCGACATTTCCTTTGCTTAACTAAAGGAAATGACGACCGGTCTTGCCAATCAAAAACCAGTTAACCCAAAAGATGTGCCTTGGTGCTACTTATAAGGTTTAACAACAGGCTCAGATTTGGTAACCCTGGTTAATTGCATATCAAAATAAAATACAGCTTGTTGAGCAGCCTGAAAACCGAAATTATTGTTGGCCCTAAATTTATGATTCATTTTCCATCCATTAAAGAATGGTTTATAATGATCGCTTATAAATTGGGCCTTCTTCGAATAAAAGTGTGCGCTGTCGTTATACATTTTTTGGGAATCAGAAGCTGCAAGCAAATGTTTCCACAATTTTTCTTTTTTAATTTTGTCAGTAGTCGAATCTGTTCGGTAGCCAATATCTGCCACCTTTCCAAAGGCAGCTGTTCCCTTATCTAAATAATAAGAAACACTGTCCTCAAATACTTTGTAAACAGAATCATCCCGGTAGCTCGAATATGCGCTGTCGAGTTTTCCGAATTCGCCAGCCTCATAACCATAAGTATGGTTTTTGGGTGCTTCAAACATGGCTGCTATTAAAGCCTCCGCCTTTTCTTGCGGTGTTTTTGGGGCAGTTCGGCAACTTAAAAAAAAGCAGGGTAACCGATAACACAAGTGGAATATATCTTAATCTAAGCAATACATTTTCAGTAGATGGTTGAACCCAAAAATACAAAAACGAACAGGAAGTTTAATGCTCCGAGTCATGGCTATTCAAAAATTAATTAACTTAGGTACATGAAATATCTGATGTATTTTTTCATAACTGCAGTGCTGAACATAACTGCTTCTGCACAGTCGAGCTTGTCCGCTGACGCAGAATTGGCAAGAGCAAGCCTCTACCATCTGCAAAAAGATTATGGTAAGGCAATCCAATGTTACGAAACAGCTTTTAAAGTCAGGCATCCGGATGCTTCAAATGCTTATAAAGCGGCAGGAGTTTATTCTCTGAGTGGCAATGCAGAAAGATCTGAATATTACCTACAGTTGGCGTTAGATAAGGGTTGGACGGAATCTCTCTGGTTAATGGTAGATCCTTATTTTGACTATCTGAAACATATGGACCTACTAAGGTGGGGCAAACTTGTTGCACAAGCCGTGAAGAATGAACTGGAATATGAAAAAAAATTGGGCGATCCCGCCTTACGACGGAAAATAAATATGATGGTAATTTCAGACCAGCAATTACGGTATAAGAAAGTACAGACTAAAGATGCAAAAGAATTAGAGAAAATTAATCAGGAGATTGGAGCATCGGACCAAAAGAACTGGCGTGAAGCAAAAAATATTGTTGAAGCCCGTGGGTGGCCTAAACTTTCAGATATCGGTAAGGATGGACAGAATAATCTTTGGCTCATTGTACAGCATGCTGACCATGACATTTCCTTTCAAAGGACAGTCCTTGAAAAAATGAAACCATTACTTGAAAGTAAGGAAATAAACCTGGAAAACTACGCATTTCTTTCCGATAGGGTGCTTTGCAATTTGAACTATCTGCAGGAATTCGGCACTCAGGTGAACTGGATTGCAAACGGGATGGCCAGTGGATTCCGTGATATACGCAAGGAATGGGAGGTTGACGAAAGAAGAGAAAAATTAGGATTGTCCAAGTTAGCAGATTATGCGCTTAGCTATGGATTCACCTACACAAAGCCTACAAAACAGGATTGCGTTCGCACACGTAAACAGATCGATAAGAATGTTAAAGTGCTGATTGATAGTGCGAAGTCTGCCTATAAGGCTGGAGATTTTCAACAAACCTATGACAGTTATAATACTGCATCAACTTTGGCCGATGGGATGAGCAATGAGGAGAGTCTGGAAGCCGCTGTGCTTTTTTCGGTGATAGCCAATAAAGTTCAGGTTAATCAGAAGTACAAGGATATTTCCCTGGATTTTCTCAATTTGCTTAATTTAAGGAACAAACTTGATAAAAAATCCATCCAGCAGATGCATGAATTTGACGCCATCCGTCAGGATGTAAGATGGATGAGCCTGTTTGAGGCTAAATAGCCTTTATGGTTAAACGTAAAAAGGGCTTCAGGCTGGGAATATCATTATAGCCCTTCCATACCAGGAGTTATCCCTCAGGGTTGAACCTACCTACAGGCCTCGAATGGCTTTCATCCAACAATTTCCTTTCGGTGCTGAATTCCCCAGTCCGTCAGATTGTTGATTATGGTCTGTAGCGTTTTGCCATGCTTGGTAAGCTCGTATTGAATGGTGACAGGATGCGTGTCTAAAACTGTTCTTTTGACCAATTTGTTTATCTCCAGTTCTTTCAATTCCTTACTGAGCATTTTATTTGAAATTCCGATAACATCGTTTAAAATGTCGGAAAATCTACGTTTATTATAATGGCATATCGATGAAATGATGTAGATTTTCCATTTTCCACTTAAAACATCCATCGAATCATGGATGGCCATCATCTCTTTTTTACGATCATTTTGATCTATTGGTTTGCACTCCATATGTTACTTTGTTACCTCTAGGTTACTGTTACTTTTTGAAACAAAGTAACTAAAATATATTAACATAGCATAACTTTGTTGCTCAATAATTCAATAATCAATAAAATGAGTAGATTAAAAAATAGGGTGGCTATTGTTACCGGGGCATCAAAAGGAATAGGTGCCGCTATAGCCCGTCATTTTGCCGCAGAGGGTGCGAAAGTGGTTGTAAATTATGCATCAAGCAAAGAAGACGCCGATAAAGTTGTTAAAACGATTACAGATAATGGTGGAACTGCTATTGCTATACAGGGCGATGTATCAAATCAGGCTGATGTAAGCAAGTTATTTGAAGAAACAAAAGAAGCTTTCGGTACATTGGATATCCTGGTAAATAATGCAGGCATTTACCAATACTTACCTATTGAACAAGTATCAGAGGAATCTTTTCATAAGCAGTTCAATATTAATGTTTTAGGTTCTGTCTTTGCCATTCAGGGAGCTTTAAAGCTGTTCGGCGATAAGGGTGGGAATATCATCAATATCAGTTCAGGTGCAAGTAATACCCCTTTACCAACAGGGAGTGTATATTCTGCAACCAAGGCAGCATTGGATGCCGTAACCATTGCTTTATCGAAGGAGCTTAGTGGCAGAAATATCCGTATCAATTCTATTTTGCCAGGTGTTGTGGAAACAGAGGGTTCGCACAGTGCAGGATTTATTGGGAGTGAATTTGAAGCCAGATTAGTTGCCACCACACCGCTTGGACGTACTGGGCAGCCGGAAGATATAGCAAAAGTGGCCGTATTTCTTGCCTCCGATGAGGCGGCATGGATCACAGGAGAGAAAATTTCGGTTTCAGGAGGTATTTACGGAATATAACAGATAACTAAAAATGAATAAATTAAAAGATAAGGTCGCTGTTATTACCGGCGGCAACAGTGGGATTGGTTTTGGAATTGCTGAAGCTTTCAAAAATGAAGGTGCAGTGGGTGTAATTACCGGCAGAAACCAGGCTACTTTGGACCGTTCGGTCACCGAACTAGGCGAAGACTTTGTGGGTGTAACAGGAGATGTAACCGTTAACAAAGATCTGGAAAACATTTTCAGAAAAACCATTGAGCGGTTTGGCAAGATCGATGTCCTCGTAGTAAATGCCGGAGGTATAGTTGATGGTATGCCGATGGCCGCAATCAATGATGTTACCGAGGAAAACTATGACAGTTACATGGATCTCAATCTGAAAAGCACCTATTTCACCGTCCAAAAATCCCTGCCTTACCTAAATGACGGTGCATCGGTTATCTTGATCGGATCTAGCGCTGCTCATCGGGCTGCACCCGGGATGACCATTTACGGAGCGGCAAAAGCAGCTGTCATATCGCTTGCCAAAGGTTTATCTTTGGATTTACTACCCAGAAAAATAAGGGTGAATACGCTTTCGCCCGGATCTATTGATACCCCGGTTTTCGGAAAGATCGTCCCCGAAGAGCAATTGGACCGGGTGAAGCAGATGTGGATCGATATTACACCGGTTGGTAGGCAAGGATTGCCTTCGGATATCGGAAATGCTGCTGTATTTCTGGCATCTGATGATTCATCCTTTATAGTGGGTACGGAAATTCTTTCCGACGGTGGTCTCACCAATATCAGCCTGATGAAATAGGAGAGAAAAATAAGCAAACGAAAACGTGGTTTTGTCAATGAACCTTCGAACGGACAGTTTGAGGGTTCATTTGTTCATGGTTTGAATAATACCCCGATTTTAAACTGCATTCAGGCCTTTTAAAAGAAACAGCCTTCTGTTTTCAGAAACTTTCAGTCATGTAAATAAAACTTAACTGAAATTAAGAAGACTTAGAATAACTTTTAATTTAAAGACTTCCTGAATTCCAAGGGGGAAATATCAGTTTTAGCTTTAAATAATTTACTGAAAGACTGAGAATGCTCAAAGCCCAATTCATAAGCAATTTCACTTATTGAAAGTTCAGTTGCTGAGAGTTTTTCTTTGGCTTTTTCAATTAGCTTTTCGTGAATGTGCTGTTGTGTGGTTTGTCCGGTTAAAGTTTTCAAAAGACTGCGCATATAGTATTGCGACATATTGAACTTGTCTGAAAGAAGCTGAACACTCGGCAAACCTTGTTCTTTGAGATTATTTCCTTCGAAATAATCTTTGAGCAGAATTTCCAGTCGCTCTAAAAATTGATGATGCGTTTTGTGGCGCGTAATAAACTGTCGCTGGTAAAATCTTTCAGCATAATTCAAAAGCGTTTCCAGCTGAGAAATAATAATGTTCTGACTGAATTTATCAATATTGGTTTGATATTCCTGCTTGATATTATCAGTAATTTGCTGGATTTTTATTTCTTCATCTTCGGATAAAAATAATGCTTCATTGACAGAATAATCAAAGAATTCATATTTCTTGATTGTGCTTGCCAGTGGCGTACTCCAAAGAAAATCCGGATGAATCATCATCATCCATCCGGACGGATTTTTGCCATTTTCTTCCCGAATGACACTCAGTATCTGATGTGGAGCCATACAGAACATCACGCCTTCATCAAAATCGTAATCCTGCTGCCCGTATCTGTATTTATGATTCATATCCCGTTTAACAGAAATCATATAAAAGTCAAACATCAAACTCTGCTTTCCACTTTCCAAAGCCGGCGCCATATCTTCAAAATTTATCACACTGATGAGCGGATGTTTTGGCTTTGGCAAGCCACGCAAAGTATGGAATTGAGAGATGGTTTTTATTCTTATTGGCGCATCATACATCAGTTTAATATTTAATCAAATTTAATGAATATAAAGTTACAGACTATTTTATCTCAAAGGAATAAACATCATTTTGTAAATCTTCCATCAAGGTTGGATGTTGAGGATTCCAGCCTAATGTAGCCTTAGTTGCTTCACTTGAAGTCAGATTACTAAGCTTTGCAAAATGTGCAAACCAGCCGAAATGTTCTGCTGCTTCACCGTCTGTTAGGGAAACAACTGGAATCTGCAATTTTTGTGCAATAAAAGTTGCAATGTCTTTAAACGGAATTCCCTGTTCTGCAACTGCATGATATCTTGTTCCGCTTATGAAAGGCTTTTCCAAAGCTAATCGGTACAATTTTGCTGCATCTAGTCTGTGAACAGCAGGCCAGAAATTATTACCTCCATTAATAATCGCAGCTTTTCTTTTTGCTTTCGCAATATGAATCGAGGTCGGAACAAAACCGATTAAATCTCCTTTACCGTGAACAGATGGAGAGAGTCTTACAACGGCAACTTTCACGCCTTTTGCAGCTATGGTATCGGCTGCATTTTCTGTTGCAATTCTCGGATGTGGATTGTTTGCGGAAAGATCTTTTTCAGTCGTGATCCCGTCTTTTGAAAAAAGTGCAGTTCCTGAAGTGATGAGAAAAGATTTGTCTGTTCCCAATAAAGCTTCACCTATTGTTTCAATCACTTTTCCATCAAGTGTACACATTTCCTCGAATCTTGTAAAATCGTGGACAAATCCTAAGTGAATCACTGCATCTGCAGCGATAGCTCCTGATTTCAAACTTTCAAAATCGTTTAAATCTCCGCGGTGTGCTTCTGCGCCGGCTGCAATCAAATTGTTTACTGATTCTTCCGAACGAGCCAATCCCAAAACCTGGTGCCCATGGGCTAATAATTCCTTTACTACCGCAGTTCCTACGAAACCTGTAGCGCCTGTAACAAATACTTTCATTTTGATATAATTTAATGAAGCAAAGTTCAGATTTCGTTCCTGTACTCTTGTAGCCGAAAAATATTTTCTTGTAGCCGAAAATTTAATTATATGACTTCATCATGTAACTGAATACGGTTTTTAAGAGCGATTCTGAGGCTTACCTTAATATATTAGACCTGCACTAGAATTGGGGGATATTCTTATATCTTGATCTCATACTGACCCAATAGATCATGTATAAATTTATTGTATTCTTCGCGCATGGGCAACTCGAAATCGGTGTAGAGAACCCGCTTATCTGTCAATACATGTCTATTGATTTTGGGATTAAATCCCACTTTGTTTGTGTTTTTCCAATAAAAACCTATTCCTCTTTTTTGCCAGCCAGGAACATTATTGAAATTGATGCCGTATTGAAATAATAATTCGTTTTTGGCCGCAATACTCATCCCCTCAATTTTGGAAGTAGCTTGGTTTCTGTTAAGCTTGTCTTGCCTCAACCGCCAGTAGCAATGTGCATTCAATGCATTTCTGTGCGCATCTTCATTACACCATCTGAAATAATCCTCAACTAATTTTTTGTTCGGAAGCTCAGAAACACGGCAATCAAATGCTCCAACGTCTCCTAAGATGGAAGAAAATTTAGCACTGGCTTCACCAGCAAGAACGGAAATATATTTTCTTGTCTTTCGGCCAAAAAGATTCTCACTGGGATGAAATAGCAGTGATATTTCATCACTTTGCGTATAACCATAAATGATATTGAAACCGCAGTTCATAAGATGTTTTACTGTTTCAGTCATTAAATTCCGAAATTTTTCATCAAAGGGTGCTTCAAAATGATGCACTTCTTTGGTGAGCCTGGTAAAACCACGCCCGTCAATTCTGGCTACCATGTACATCTCAGGTAAAATACAACGATCTTGAGCAGTTTCATAAACCCTCATCTTAGCATCTAAATCATCAAATTTCATCTGACCACGGCTTTATAGTGAATTCGTTATTCTCGGCTGTTACATAATAAAGTTCATCGAAACCCTCGTTAATAGAAGGAAGACTCAGTTTTTTAAAGGTACCTTTTATACCAATTTCAGGGATCTTCTCTTTGCCCGAACGTTGATTATTATGCGTTATCGCTTCAACTAACTTTGATTGAAAATAATAGCCGATTACTTTAAATTTATTTGCTTTTGCAATGGTTATATATTTTGCTCTTTCTTCTAGCGATGGATTTGTATTGTCGATCACAAAAGGCTGAGAGGTATTGATGCAAGTTTCAATAAACCTGAGTTCTTTATTTCTCGTATTTAATAAATCTAAGGAAATGCGTATGTGACTTCTAAAAAACCGTTCTTTAAAAAAAGTAGTTTTTCCCGTTGCTTGAATACCGCAAAATATTATTGCTTCCATCTTTCCTAAGGATTCGCGATTTTATGGATACAAAAAAAGGAAGAACTATTGTTAATTCTTCCTTTTCAGTTGATGCGGAAAGCGAGGGATTCGAACCCCCGGACCTGTTACAGTCAACAGTTTTCAAGACTGCCGCATTCGACCACTCTGCCAGCTTTCCGGAGGCAAAAGTACGAACTCCGGTTAAATCTGCAAACTATGAATGCTTTTTTTTTATATAAACTTGATAATTACTTAACACAGAGGGAGAAAAAATTATTTCTTCTGGATATTTTCTTCAATTGGCTCCGATTTTTTGAACAAATTAAAGGTAGGGCGGATAATTTTTACACTTCTTTTGCTTACATCAACACTGGCATTGAGCTCAAAACCGATCAATAAAATTAAAGAATTGAGGTAAAGCCAGATCATCACCACAATTAATGTTCCGATAGAACCATATACTTTGTTGTAGGAAGCAAAATGGTTAATGTAGAAAGAAAATCCCCAGATGGTAAGGAAAGCCAGTATAGTAGCCAACCAGGAACCTGCACTAAAGAAACGCCACTTTTTTGAATGTGCTGGCCCGTATCGATATAAGATAGATACCGTTAAAAAATATAAAATGGCCAGTAGTGCCCACTGGGTAAACTGTACGGCAAAGGCTAGAAAACTACCTTTAATGTGGAGTTCGTTTGTGATCTTATTTAGTAAAACTTCTCCCAGAGTCATGGCGCTGATGCAGATGATAATGGAAAAACAAATAATCGTAGTTAATATCAGTGCAATTAAGCGTTGTTTCAACCAGCCCCTGGTTTCGATAATCAATGATGATTTATTAAAAGCCTTCATTAAATTTTTAACCCCATTGGTGGCAAAAAATATGGCCGATAAAAAACCGAAAGATAGTAAGCCCTTGTTCTGGTTTTTAATAATATCTTTTAATGTGGTTTCAAAGGCATCAAAAGCATTGTGTGGCAGTACAAGTTGTATTAAGTTTAACAGTTGATCCTGGAAGCCTTTAATCGGAATAAAAGGAATTAACGTAAACAGGAAGATAATACCAGGGAAGATAGCCAACATGAAACTGTAAGCTAAAGATGATGACTTGTTTACCAAAGCGTCTTTACCAATTTCACGAAAGAAAAATGTAGCTACAGTATACAAGGGAAGTGGGCTAAAACCAGGCAAAACACATCCCTTCGTCCATTCGATAAATCTAGAATAGAGTTTAAGATGTAATAACTGCCTATGTAACCATTCCATTGTATTTGTTAATTAAAAAACACCGATAGTTTTTCCATAAAATTTTCGGGTGGATTTGTAGGTTTATTTTTCTTCATATCAACAAAAACCAGTGTAGTGGCCCCAATGTTTATGAGCTCTTCTTTTTCGTTATACAACTCGTACTCAAAAAAGATCCTGATGCCTGGCAAGGTTTTGATGATTGTTTTTACGGTAATTTCCTGGTCGTAAAGGGCAGGTTTAATATATTTGCACTTTAATTCTAAAACAGGCATCATAATTCCATCAGCTTCCATCGAGCTATAGCTCATGCCCAAACTGCGCAACATTTCTACCCGGCCTACTTCGTAGTATTGTGCATAATTGCCATAATACATATAGCCCATCTGATCGGTTTCGCCATACCGAACCCTGATTTTTGTACTGTGGCTATACATTATTTAAATATGTTTCTTTTGTTTAAAGCTTCACGATATTTCTTTGCATTGATTTCGTGCTGCGCTTTATTTTCAGCAAAATTATGGTAGCCGGAAAAATCTTCTTTGGCACACATGTAAATGTAATTGTTGTTATCGCGGTTTAGTACAGCATCAATTGCATTAATACTGGGCATCATAATCGGTCCAGGAGGCAAACCAGCGTACTTATAAGTGTTGTAAAGCGATTGTACCTGTAATAATTTTCCGGTTACCCTTTTAACGGTGAAATCGTTGTTTGCAAAAATCACAGTTGGATCAGCCTGTAACAATATGCCTTTATTCAAACGGTTTAAATACAAACCTGCTATAATGGGCATTTCTTTGTCGTAAAGTGCCTCTGCATCAACAATAGAAGCCAGGGTATATACCTGTACTGGAGTCAGATTTAAACTTGCTGCTTTTTGTTTGCGGTCGGCAGTCCAGAATTTATCATATTCCTTGTGCATGCGCTCAAAGAAATCAACCGGCGAAATATTCCAGTACATCTCGTAAGTATTCGGGATAAACATCGCATAAACATTATCCTGGTTAAAACCATATTTGCTAATCAGTGCGGTAGAATCTAAAACATTGATAAAGCTTAACGAATCGGCTTCCAGGTTGCTGGCCAGGTATGCTGCAAAGTTTTCTTTCTTACGGATGTTATGGAATTTCAATTTAACCGGATCTTGATTTCCGGCCTTAATTAAGTTAATTAAACTGCGATTGGTCATCCCTTTGTTTAAACGGTAACGTCCGGGTTTAACACTTGTAGCTAAATTCATTTTTCCGGCAGCTGCAGTAAAAGAAGAGATGCTTTTTACCAGATCTTTCTTTTTAATTTCTGCGATCAGATCATCGTAGCTGCTTCCGGTTTTGATATATAGGTATTTTTGATTTTCGGTAACGTTAGGGGCAAAGTAAAGCCTGTAAATATTTAACGCAAAGTAACCAGCAATTAAAATAACAAGAAGCGCAATAACTATTGCCACTTTTTTGCCTGTACTCATGTTCTTTTTTTCTACTTCAGTCATCTGTAAATATGATACGTGTTTATTGTTGTTTGTTAGATAGGGTAATGTTAATCTTTGTACCTATAGCCACTTTGGTTAACGAATCAACCAGCATAGGATCTTGTTTAGTAATAATAGCAGCAGCACTATCGGTAATAGGACCATCATAAATAATAGTACCTAAACTCAAGTTCGAACCTCTTAGGCTAAATTTCGCTTCATCCATCGTTAATCCCATTAGTTGTGGAATATCTACTTCTTCGTTTCCACGTCCATCGCCCAATACCAGGTTAATCCTCGAGCCAACAGGCACAATCTGTCCGACTGCTATTGGCTGACCGCCGAAAGAAGCTTCTAAAACCACATCGCGGCTTACATCTGGCTTATAAGTGGTATCTCCGAGTTTTAATCTCGAACTCTCTATTATAGCCTGTGCTTCTCTTAAGGTTTTAAACGCTATATCAGGGAATTTTGTATTCGGTGTTTTACCTGCATTAATGGTTAAGTAAATGGTCCGGTTATCTTTAACAAAAGTATTGGGATCAGGATCCTGATCAATTACAATTCCCGCAGGTTGATCCATAATAAAAACTGAATCTACTTCATATTTTAACCCGGCATCTTCGAGTTTCTTAACTGCCTGCTCAAAAGATAAGCCTTTTACCATAGGTACATTTAGGCCTTGTCCGTGTTTGGTGTAATATCTTAAACTAAAAAAAGCGACCAATAGCAGCACTACAACGGTTACTATTGCAGCTAAAATATTGTTTCTAAACGATTTGGTTTTTAAATAATCTATAAATTTAGACATGAATCTTAATTTGGGTTATGCGTACAAGCTCAAATGTAACTATTTTAATGATTGATTGAATTATAGAATCCATTTCCTCATTCCATCATGCTCTAATTCCTTCATTCAACCATTGAATAAATTCTCTCCTTCAATATTATTAAAGCACAAAGATATTTATATTTTTGAGGATATATTTATATTCAATTTCTATTTATAAAAGGATTTTTAACATGAAGAAAACGATAGCATTGTTAACAGGCGGTACCACAGGCGAATGGGTTGTTTCGGTGAAAAGCGCAGCCACTATTGCTCAAAATATCGACCCCGATTTATACGATGTGTATAAGATTATGCTGAACGAAAAGGGCTGGTTTTATGAGCCTGCTGATTCTGTTAAAATTGAAATTGATAAAAATGATTTTTCCTTAACGCTTGAAGGAAGAAAAATTAAGTTCGACGGTGTTTTTATTGCTATCCATGGTTCGCCTGGTGAGGATGGAAAATTACAGGGCTATTTTGATATGTTGGGTATCCGGTACACTACCTGCGATGCATTAACTTCATCAATTACGATGAATAAAGGTTATACCAAAGCGGTTGTAGAAGGCATTGATAACTTGTACACCGCAAAATCTGTTCAGATATTTAAAGGTGGCAACTATAATTTAAAACAAATTAAGCAAGATCTAAGGTTGCCTTATTTTGTTAAACCAAATAGTGGGGGCAGTAGTATTGGCATGAGTAAGGTAAAACATGCCGATGACCTGGAAAGTGCTTTAGAAAAGGCTTTTAAAGAAGATGATCAGATTTTAATTGAGGAGTTTGTTAGTGGTAGAGAGTTTTCGATAGGCATTTTTGGCGCTGAAGGAAAAATTATTGTTTTGCCAACTACAGAAGTGATTCCCGCAAATGAGTTTTTTGATTTCGAAGCCAAATATACTCCTGGTGCAACTGAAGAAATTACACCAGGCAGAATGAATGAAGAAGAGCTGAGTCGTGTGCAACAGGTGGTAAAGGATGTATATAAGAAACTAAATTGTAGGGGAGTAGTACGTGTTGATTATTTCCTCGAAGAAGGAACTGGTAAGTTTTATTTTATCGAAATCAATACCATTCCCGGGCAAACAGCAACCAGTTTTATTCCACAACAGGTAGCGGCAATGGGGATTACATTGAAAGAGTTTTACACCCGTTTAATGAAAGAAACATTAGGTTAGTTTTTATAAGTATTGTTATTGTGTTTATAATCAGGAAGATAGCTATCGGGATGATTAGGGATCGTAATGCAATGGGCTTTAAGATTCCCGCCTGCGCGGGAATGACGACCTTATCAGTAAGTTAAACTACCACAAGCAATGATGAATATTCAAAAACTGATTGATAAAGGCTTAAAAGTTAAAAGCTACCCGAAAGATTCGGTTATTTACGAGCCTGATATGCAGCCGCGCTATGTATATTTTATCAAATCGGGCGAGGTAAGAATGGTTACCGTTAGCGATGAAGGAAAGGAATTTATTCAGGGGGTTTTTAAAACGGGCCAGTATTTTGGCGAACCTGCATTACTAATCAACAGGCCTTATTTAGCTTTTACCATCACCAATAAAGATTCGCAGCTAATTGCTGTAAATAAAGAAGATTTTTTTGATCTGATCAAAAACGAACCCGATTTTAGCATGGATCTGATCCGGACGCTAAGTAACCGTCTTTTTTATAAATCGATGATGTTAGAAGAACTGGCGAGCGAAAAGGCTGAGCATCGATTATTAACGATTATCAATTATCTCCTTAATGATATTGCTGTGGGCGAAAATTTAAAGGTAACGCGGCAAGAATTAGCTGATATGACCGGTTTAAGGGTAGAAACAGTTATCCGTGGCACTAAAATACTCGCCGAAAAAGGCCTGATCAAAACCATTAAAGGAAAAATAGTAAAGGTTTAGCGTTTTATTGCGAAAGCACTAATGAACCAATGACTAATTTTAAATAACAAATGACTAATGGACCAATATACTAATCCCTCAAACATGATGCAGATCATAAATTAGTTTTTAATTTTAGCCTTACCTTTGAGGTATTAAATTATAAGATTATGGCTGAGTTATCTAAATTTCAAGCGTTTTTACAGTGTAAATGCCCACGTTGTCGCAAAGGAGATATATTTACTGGAAGTGCTTATTCTTTCAGATTGCAAAAAACAAATATTACCTGTCCGCATTGCAACTTAAAATTTGAGCGCGAACCAGGATTTTTCTATGTAGCGATGTTTGTAAGTTACGCCATGAATGTTGCAGAAATTATTACCATAGGAGTAGCATCTTATGTTTTGGGCTTGCCTTTAATTTATGAAAACCTGTGGTACTACGTAGGTTTAATCTTAACGGGTGTTTTACTGTTATCTCCCATTAATTACCGCTATTCGAGAGTTATTTTACTTCATTACCTTACACCAGGCTTGCAC
>NZ_LMZQ01000040.1 GCF_001442625.1 Pedobacter ginsenosidimutans
ATTGCAGAATCCAACACCATTATCGGGCGAATCCCGGCTTCTGAACTGGCACCAGCCGATAGAACACTAATGGAAGCGAGAGCGAAGTTTTTCAGGGGCATGGCCTTTCGTACACTTGCCTATCTATATGGCGGTGTACCCTTAAATACAACAGAAGTGGTATCACCCAAAACAGATTATGTTAGGGCACCAAAAACCGCGGTACTGGAACAGGCCATCAGCGACCTCAAATTTGCATCGTTAAATTTGCCAGCCATTAATCTGGTGCAGGATGGAGAGGTAAACAACCTTGCGGCCTATCATCTTTTATCAGAAGTATATCTGGCTGCAGGGCAGTTTCAAAATGCTGCCGATGCTGCCTCTGCTGTAATCAGTAATCCCAATGTTGGCCTTATGACCACCAGATTTGGAGTTAAAGCTTCAGATGCCACAAAAAATGTGTATTGGGATCTTTTTCAGAGGGGTAACCAAAATAGAAAAAATGGCACCAATAAAGAAAGTCTTTGGGTAATCCAGTTTGAAACCGATGTACCGGGCGGTGGCGCTGTTTCCACAGGCATTTCCGGTTCTTATCAAATGGAAAGACATTTTGCACCACAATTTCTGAACTTTAGGCTTTCTGGTAGCAGTGTTCAGCCATTTCTGTATCCAATTAGCGATTATACTGGTGGCAGGGGAATCGGTTGGGCAATACCGACCAAATATTTTTCGGACGTCATCTGGCAAAGCGATTTTAATAACGACCTTAGGAATGCACCTTTTAATTTTGTGCGCGAATTTAAAGTAACCAATCCTACACACCCACGTTTTGGGCAAACCATATCTACCATTAATCCACCAGCGGGTATAACTGTACCAAGAAGAGATTTCTATGCTTTTCAATCAAAAGTAACCACCCCGGGCGATCATCCTGATGGCATGTTCCAGGATAAATCACAGCTGTTGCTTAAGGCAAGTGCAGGCGGAACTTATGCCGATCAATACATGTTCAGGCTGGCAGAAACCTATCTTTTAAGAGCAGAAGCTTATTTGGGCTTAAACCAGCTGGATAAAGCAGCTGCAGATATCAATGTGGTACGCAGCAGATCAAATGCATCGGCTGTATTGCCAGCTAATGTAAATATGGACTACATTTTGGACGAGCGTATGCGCGAGCTGGGCTCCGAAGAAAAAAGACGGATTACCTTGATGAGGCTGGGGCTGGTTTACGATCGTGTAAAAAAATGTAATCCTTACTACAACGATATTTTAACGACCTATAACCTGTGGCCAATCCCTGCTTCCGAAATCGAACGAAATAATGGTGCAAAATTGGAACAAAACCCAGGTTATTAATAGAAGGCTATGGTACCGTGCAAATTGCCAGTTGTATAAATCCTACGTTGAAAAATTTTTCCTGTAACCAAAAAGACTTTAAACCAAATTATAAATTTATATGTGTAGAAAATTAACTGCCTTATTTGTACTCTTAATTCCATTCCAGTTCCTGTTTGCACAGAACAATCTGCTGAAAGATTTTCCTGAAGGATTTGGCCCGAAAGAAGTGGGAAAACGTTTAGCTTACCGCTTTCCCGATAAAAAACACATGCTCCATGCCGGGAAGTGGATCAGCTATCCGGAAACTTTCAATTGGACCGGGGCACTTAAATATGCTAAGTTAACAAAAGATAAAGTGCTCTTGTCGCGCTTAGAAGAAAGGTTTGAGAAACTCACTTCCCAGGAAAAGCAACTATTGCCAATTATGAACCACGTTGATTTGAATATGTTCGGCAGCCTGCCTTTGGAATTGTACCAGATTACCAAAGATAAAAATTATTTTGACTTAGGTATGCCTTATGCAGATACCCAATGGGCCGTTCCACAAAAAGCAAGTTTACAGCAGAAGGAATGGGCTGATAAAGGTTTTTCGTGGCAAACCCGTTTGTGGATTGACGATATGTATATGATCACGATCGTTCAGGCCCAGGCCTACAAAGCTACAGGCGATAAAAAATATATCGATCGCGCCGCTAAAGAAATGGTACTTTACCTGGATGAATTACAGCGGCCTAATGGTCTTTTCTATCATGCACCTGATGTACCGTTTTATTGGGGGCGCGGCAATGGCTGGATGGCTGCTGGCATGACGGAGCTTTTGCGGTTGTTGCCTAAAGATAATAAAGACCGTCCGCGTATACTTAAAGGCTATGAAACCATGATGAAAAGCTTGAAAGATTACCAAAGACCAAGCGGAATGTGGAACCAGCTGATTGATGAGCCAGACTGCTGGGCTGAAACATCAGGATCGGCGATGTTTTCCTATGCGCTCATCAGTGGGGTAAAACATGGCTGGTTAGATAAACAGGAATATGCTCCGGTGGCGCGGAAAGCCTGGCTGGCATTGGTGCCTTATATCAACGAAAAAGGTGACGTAGCAGAAGTCTGCGTAGGTACAAATAAAAAGAATGATAAACAGTATTATTACGACCGTCCACGGAATGTCGGCGACTCGCACGGGCAATCTCCATACTTATGGTGCATTTTTGCACTGTTGGAAAAGTAAGCTATTGTATAACTTAAATAATATTAATCAGGTGTAATCTTAATTGTTAACAGTTTACGTTAAGTAATCGCCCGGTATAACAAAAAAATAATCTTTCGTGTGCTGTATTTGGTATAACGCCGGCTGATCTCATACTAACGGCGGGTGCACACGGTGATAATCCTGGGGCATTGTCCCCAGGCTATCTCTTAAAATTGAGCAATAGTCTCAACTCATGATTAAAAAATGCAGCTTAAAGTATTCATAGCGAAATATGCTCACCTCTATTTTTTGAATGCAAATTCTCTCAGATTCCTTCTCTTCATTTTCCAATCTATCTTTCCTGCATTTAATCTGTCAATCCTCCACCCACTTTAAAAAATATGTCAGAATACTAAAATAGTTTTTGATTTTAAGGCTGTTAGAACATCTCCATTTCGGTTTCTCTATGCGAAATGACCGTTGAATCCAATTCTGCTTCTCAGAAAGTGGGACTATCAACTACATAATTGAAATAAATAATATAAATCCTATAGGAATACTAGATTATTATTTTTAGTTTTGCGTCATTATATAATACTTATCCAGAAAGACTGAGGGAAGGGCCCTAAGACGTCTGAGCAACCTATACACTTGTAAAAGGTGCTAATTCCTTTCTACCCAAGGGTGGAGAAGATAAGTTGGTTATGCATCCGCATGCTAATTTTGAGGTCGCTCAAAGTTTTTCTGGTAAAGAACTCCTAAAAAATCAGAAAATGAAGAAAACTTTTACCTTTTTTACGGCTATTCAATTGCTCTGGCTTCCTTTATTGGCTCAGGAGAAACTGAGTGGATTTAAAATTCAAAACATTCCGTTACAGCATGATATTGAGCAGAAATTTGATGCTGGGCTTAATAAGGAAAATATAGGGGCGACCATAAAAGAGCTTTCTGCCAATCCCCATCACTTGGGTGCTAAGGGCAGTAAAACGGTAGCAGAATCTGTACTGAAAAAGTTTAAAAGCTATGGCTGGGATGCAAAAATAGAGACTTATTATGTTTTATTTCCAACGCCTAAAACCCGATCGGTAGAACTTTTAGGAAGCAATAAATACAGCGCCTCGCTTGAAGAAAAGGTTGTTAAGGAAGATTTATCAACCGCACAGCAAGGGCAATTGCCTCCTTATAATGCCTGGAGTGCCGATGGCGATGTAAGTGCAGGCCTTGTTTTTGTGAATTATGGTCTGCCAGCTGATTATGAAAAGTTGGAGCGTTTAGGCATCAGCGTAAAGGGCAAGATTGTTATTGCAAAATATGGCAGGTCGTGGCGGGGCACTAAACCTAAAATAGCTTACGAACATGGTGCGGTGGGCTGTATCATTTATTCAGATCCAAAAGATGATGGTTTTGTGAAAGGCGATGTATACCCACAAGGCGCTTACAAGCCAGAATTTGCTGTTCAAAGGGGATCGGTAATGGATATGGTAATTTATCCTGGTGATCCATTGACGCCTGGAATCGGTTCTACAAAGGATGCCAAAAGGTTGGAGCGGGGCGATGCCAAAACGATTCTTAAAATTCCTGTTCAGCCCATCAGTTATCATGATGCTTTGCCATTGCTTGCTGCACTTAAAGGTCAGGTGGTACCTACCGATTGGAGCGGCGGTTTGCCCGTTACCTATCACATTGGAGATGGAAGTACGTTAGTGCGTTTAAACCTTGCTTTTAACTGGGATATTGTGCCGGCTTACAATGTTGTAGCAAAACTTGAGGGAAGTAAATTTAAAAACCAATGGATCATCCGCGGGAATCACCACGATGCCTGGGTAAATGGCGCTGCAGATCCGGTAAGTGGGTTGGCCTCCCTTTTGGAAGAAGCAAAATCTATCGGAAAATTGGCAAGGGCAGGTATAAAACCTAAACGAACACTCGTTTATATTGCCTGGGACGGAGAAGAACAATCGCTTTTAGGTTCAACAGAATGGGTAGAAGACCATGCAGACGAGTTAAACAGTAAAGCAGTTGCCTACATCAATTCGGATGGCAATGGCCGTGGCTTTTTAGAAGCAGGTGGCTCGCATGCTTTAGAAAATTTTGTTTCTGAAATTTCAAAAGACGTAAAAGATCCTCAGGTGGGTGCTAATATTTTTGAGCGCTGGAAAGCCAATAAAGCCATTTCTACAGTTTCGCTTACCGAACGTAAGAAGATACAGGACAGCCAAACACTTGATCTGGGTGCGCTAGGCACAGGATCAGATTATTCTGCGTTTTTGCAGCACCTTGGTATCCCTACTTTAAGCCTTGGTTTCGGTGGTGAGGATGAAGGAGGGGAGTACCATACCAATTTCGATACTTACGATAATTTTGTAAAGTTTAAAGATCCGGATTTTGAATACGGATTGGCTTTATCTCAAACGGCCGGAAGAGCAGTATTGCGTTTAGCCAATGCGGATGTACTTCCGTTCAACTTTTCTAATCTTCAGGCTAAAATAGCGACTTACGTTACTGAAGTAAGTACATTGGCAAAGCAGCTCCGGGAAGGTGCGCAAAGCCAGAATAAGCTCATTTCAAACGGTGCTTATCAGCTTGCCAACGATCCTAAAGAAAACTTGAAAAATCCTCCGGTACAGGTTGAATTACCCGAGTTTGATTTTAAAGCGCTGAATTTAGCTGTAGATAGTTTAAAAACAGCCTCATCAAAACTTAATCATACCATAACTGCTACACTCGCTTCGGATACTAAAGCTGATCAACTGAATAACTTACTTTTTCAGGCTGAAAAACAATTGCTTCTACAAGCAGGTTTACCAGGGCGACCGTGGTATAGACATAGTATTTATGCCCCTGGTTTATATACCGGATATGGCGTTAAAACCCTTCCCGGTGTAAGAGAAGCCATTGAGCAGTATCATGCAAAAGAAGTACAGGAACAAATTCTCGTGTTAACAACCTCAATCTTAAAACTCACTCAATTTCTCAACCAAACCAATCATCCTTAATTTATATCCCTAAACATGAAACTATTTTTTACCCAGTTAATAGTCTGCTTTGTTTTGCTTAGCAGTTTGCAGGCTTTTGCCCAAAATACCATTCGCGGTAAGATTACCGACAGTAAAGATAAGCAGCCGCTTATTGGTGCCACCATAAAGTTAAAAGGCACGAAAATTGGCACCAGTACCAATGGTAAAGGAGAATTTAACTTAAACTTATCTCAAAAAGCTGATAGTATCATTATCCATTTTCAGGGCTATTTAGAGCAGGTTGTGGCCATCAATAACCGATCGGAGATTAATGTGGAATTGAAAGAAGATATCCATCTTTTAGCTGATGTGGTGGTTACGGGCGTTGCAGAAGGCACCAGTCGTAAAAAACTCACTTTTGCCTTAACAAAAGTGAATAACGATCAGATTAATACCGTTCCGGCAACAGATGCCTCTCAAACTTTAAGAGGAAAAGTTGCAGGGATCCAGATCAGCCAATCTTCTGGTAATTCGGGGGCAACGGTTTATCTGCGTGGCGCTAAATCGGTATCGGGCAATATTGCGCCGCTTTTGGTGGTGGATGGGTTTGTAACAGCATTAAACCTGTCTGACTTAAATCCGCAGGATATAGAGTCGATTGAAGTGGTTAAAGGCGCAGCGGCTTCGGCCCTTTATGGTACCAGGGGTGAAGGTGGAATTATCCAGGTGCTCACCAAAAAAGGAAAAGGTACCGGAAAGGTGAATATTATTGTCGACAATGAATTTGGCTTAAGCAATGTGCAAAATACGCCGCCAACCGCTCAGTTCCACCATTTTAAGGTTAATGCCGATGGTTCGTTTGTGCTTAATGGCAACGCCAGGACCATCGATGTACAAGCTAACGGTTATTCCCTCAACCTTCACCCATACTCAAATGTATACGATAATGTGGCGAATATGTTAAACAACAATCCATATTTTACGAATTTTGTTTCTGCATCAACTGCCGGCGATAAATATACTTTGTATGCCTCTTTTCAAAATCAATATAAAGGTGGGGTTGCAGAACCTGTGGGTGCCGATAAAAGGCAGACGGCCTTATTTAATTTTGGTTATAAACCGGATAAAAACTTAGAAATTAACCTAAGCCTGCAATACTTTAACAACAAAACGCCTTCTTCATCCATCTCATCAAGCGGTAGCGGTTCATTGTTGTATGCTACTTCACTTTACGAACCTTTCATCAATCTGCAGGAGCGCGATGCTTCCGGGAAATATGCTTTTAAACCCTATGGTTTTGATATTCAGAACTTCAATGTGAACAACCCTTTTTATCAGCTGAGCTACCGTGAATATGAAAATAACAGTGATAATTTGCTTGCCGGAATAAAAGTGAAATACCAGTTTACCGATAAGTTGAATGCAGAGGTATATACTTCTATACAGAATGAAAATTACAATGAAACGGATTACTACCCGATTGGCTTTCAGACGATCTCTGCCGATATTACCCGCAACAATGGTTATTATGGCGAACAGACATCAAAAACCACTTCCAAAAACGGTCAGGCCCAGCTAAACTATAACAATAAATTCAACGATTTCGATTTCGGAGCAACGCTAAAGGCGGTATACGAAGAAAACAGGATTACTTCATTATCTGGCTCTGGTTATAACCTGAGTGCACCTGTTAAGAGTTTAGCTGCGGCATCAGCCGATAGTAGAAGTATTGGCTCTACCTGGGAACAGACAGTTAACTATGGTTACTTTTTAAACCTAAAAGCCGCCTGGAAAGAAAAGATTTTTGTTGATGTACTGGGCCGCTTGGATAACAGTTCCAGATTTGGTGCAGATGTTGGAACAGCGTTTTTTCCAAGGGTATCTACCGCATATCGGTTAACAGAAGATGTGAAATTGGGCATCATTAACGAATTAAAACTGAGGGTAGCCTACGGTAAGGCCGGAAGTTTGCCTCCATTTGGTGCTAAGGATAGTCAGGTTTCCTTATCCAGTTCTGGCGGCGTAAGCTATAATCAACGTGAAAATACAGATCTTAAAAGGGCCATCACCTCTGAGCTTGAGTTTGGTATTGATGCCCAGTTGTTTAAACGGATTAATGTTCAGGCCAATTATGCTTTTTCTAAAAGTATAAACGATTTTATCCTCGTTCCAGCTTTTCCACCAACCACAGGGTCGGCAAGAATTTATGGGAATTTGGGCGCTGTAAAATCGAACTCGCTCGAACTCGAAATCAATGGCAATGTGATCACCAAAAATGCCTTTACCTGGAACACCGGAATTACCTTTAGCAGGATTAGAAGTAAGATTACCTCTTTGGGAGATGTACCTGAGTTTACAGATGGCGATTTTAGAAAAGCACCTGGGGTTAGTCCTTTTGCCTTTTATGGCTATAGCGTGCTAACAGGTCTCGATCAGTTAGAAACCAATGCACAGGGGCTGGTTACCAATGCAGCAGGTGGGATTTACAGGCTGAGCGATTTTGCTGTTAACCAATTGGGTTTTGTGGTTTTGAAAAGCCAGCAAGGTACTGCAGCCGAAACACCTTTGTTATACCAAAATGCAGCAACAGGCAACTCGAAAATTATCGGAGATGCACAGCCTGATTTTATTGTTGGTTTTTCTAATACCTTCAATATCGGCCCTTTATCGCTATATGCAGTTTTGGATTGGAAACAAGGTGGACAGAAGTATAATGAAACGCAGCAATACCTTACCTATCAATACCGTTCCCCATTTTCTGATCAGGCAGCACAGGCCGGTCTGCCGCTTGCCTTTACTACAGCAGTTTTTAATGCCCAGCAAACCACCGATTACTGGTTGCAGAACAGCAGCTACGTGTCGCTAAGAGAAGTTTCGTTAAGCTACAAGCTGCCGCTAAAAGCTATTGGGATAAACCGGGTATTAAGTAATGCCAGACTTGCATTGGTTGGCCGTAACCTGTACACCTGGACATCCTTTACCGGAGTAACGCCAGAGGGCAATCAGGATTTTTACGATTATCCAACCTACCGCATTTACAGCGCAAAACTTACGCTAAATTTTTAACGAACAGAAAATGAAAAATATATTCTACATATCACTTATTGCCTTAAGCCTTAGCGCCTGCAAAAAAACCGATTTCGATAATCCAACAACGCTGACCAATCAGGAAGCCATCGATCAGATCAAAGATTTGGGACTGAAATTAACCACAAGTAGTGTACAAACTGTTTTTAGCACTTCAACAAGTGCATCGGGTACACATTTCAGCCTTTTGGCCGATCAGACCACTAATACCAACGGAAATTCTTCCTGGTGGGATTTTGCGAACGAACCGCGTCTAAGACTCAATAACAATACTTCTTACCGTGGCGCAGTTACCTGGAATACTTTTTACAATAACTTTTATCAGGCCAATTTAGATGCTACCCTGGCGTTGGATATCATTGAAAAGCAGGGTAAAAAGATTTACGATACACAGGGCAACGACAGGACACAGGATTGTCTTGTTGCGGCATATTATGCCAAAGGGATAGCTCAGGGCTATCTTGGAGTTATTTTCGACCGTGGCATTATCGTGGATGACGTAAACTTAAGCACAAAGGATTTTCCAGATTCTTACAAGGCCTTAATTGCCAACGGAATTAAGCTGATTGATAAATCGATAACGCTTGCCGAAGCGAATGCACAGTTTAAATTCGATTTCCTCAGTGGAAAAACATTCAGTAAAGCCGATTTCATTAAACTGGCCAATTCGATGGCTGCAAGGATTTTATCTTCTGAGGCCAGGGATAAGACCGAAGCAGAAAAAATTGGCGATGCACAATGGAGCAAAGTTTTGGCCTATGCCGAAAAAGGATTTACTACTGATTTTGTGATCACCACAGTAACAGGGGGCTATTACAATCAATTATTGACCAATTTGTTACAGCGTAACTCAGATGGTTCCGGTTGGTTACCACCAGATCTTAAAATCGCCTATTTGGCTGATAAAACCGGAAATACCCCTAAATTTTACCCTTTGACCGGAATATTACCCAACATTAGCAGCAACGATAAACGTTTCGATAGTTATTTTGGATACACCACAAGTTTTGGGATATTTATAGAATCGCGTGGACGTGGGCTTTTTACCAATTGGTACCGAAAAAGATGGTATAATACAGCCAACACGCTAAACTCACCAGGTGCAGTTAATCCTTATTTCCTGACAGAGGAGATCAGGTTACTAAAGGCTGAATCCAAATTTTGGCTGAAGGATTACGCTGGCGCAGCTGCCATACTAAATGATCCGGCAGCTGCAAGAAAAGCCGTAGGAACGCTTCCTGATGTTGCCGCAAACCAAGCTGATTTGAGAAAACAATTGCATTATGAATATGCGATTGAAATAGATGGCTCTGCTGGTGCATTTCTGCCATTTACGTTTATGCGCAGGAACAATTTGCTCGTAGGCGGTACGCCAACAGAATATCCTTTGCCACAACTTCAGCTCGATCTGGTAAAACAGCCCGTTTATACTTTTGGTGGCAACGCCTACTTCGGAGAAAAAGGAAAATATGGCGAAGTTGCCACCGCATCTGATGAAGGCTGGAAAGCCGCTGAAAAATAACTAAACAATATTATCACCCTTTAAAAACTAAATATTATGAAAATTAAATTATCAACTTTAGCCGCAGTTTTGCTTACTCTAAGTGGATTTGCACAACAACCAAAATTCGAAAACCCAAATGCTGATAGCAGAGGTTATCTGGTAAAAGTAGGGGATAAGGCTCCTGATGATTTTGAACTTGTTCTCCATGACGGAAAGAAAACCACGTTAAAAGAATTAAAAGGGAAAATTGTCATCCTACAGTTCACCGCTGCGTGGTGTAAAGTATGCCGTGAAGAAATGCCCTATTTAGAAAAGGATATCTGGCAGACCTATAAAGATAAAGACGTGATATTGATCGGTGTTGACCGTGATGAACCGTTAGATGTGGTACAGAAATTTCACAAAGACATGAATATCACTTATCCATTGGCCTTAGATCCTGGGGCTAAAATCTTCCAGAAATTTGCCGATAAAAAAGCAGGCGTAACCCGTAATGTAGTAATCGACAGGGATGGTTATATCAGGTTTTTGACCAGATTGTATGATAAGGAAGAATTTAGTCTTCTGGTTAAAAACATTAAAGAATTAACTGAAAGGACAAGTAAGTAAGAATTTTGTTTGATTTTGAGAGGCTGTTTCTTCAAAAGAAAACAGCCTTTTCTCTTTCTATCCCAGAAGATATAAATGAGATAATCATCTGATCGTGATATAAGGATGTTCATTTGAATTACTGATCTAAAATTTTTGCGGAACAGATCTAATTGACTGATCTGCCGGTGCTGACCTTGGCCAGTGGAGATGAGAAATCCGCTCCTTATCCGGCCCCGAACAAAAGAGCACAGGTCAGGGAAGAAGTGCCTAAGGATGCTTGTTGGAAATGGCCATGCCACTAATGCAGGAGCCCAAATGGTGCCTCCATAAAGTTTCTGTTACTAAAATCAAAATCTATTAAAAATATCCAACAGTTTATGTAAAACTGTTGGATATCTTATTCTTCTATCGGATAAGCCTGGTTTCCTGGGCCGAATACAATGTGTCAATAACTGTCGGTACTGGTAAATACATCGTCTTGTAGCTAAAAATTGTGTTTGGTTTATAATTTGATAGTGTTAATGAACTTTCACTGACTGCTGAAAAGACAGTTGTCTGCTTGTCGGCTGTTGTAGTGTATGTAATCCATGTCCCTTTTGCTCCTGTAGAAGTATCAAAAGTATCCCAATCAATTTTGGCACTGCCATTGTTTAGCATTTCGGTCCTGATAATTGGGCGATTGAAGAGATTGCTTTCATATTTTGGCCCATACACAACCCCGGTAGAGGTTACGATTAATGAAGCATTACCACTGGCGTCAAATGTCTGAACATTGAAATTCTTCACACCTTCATCCACACTAAAAATTTTGTCGATAACTTCAGGTCTTCCTGCTTTCGAAATACCAAAAATTAAAGAATCTTTTTTATCGTTCCAGGTGATCTTAATCTTTTCAATTTTAGCATCTGCTGATAGCAGGCCTTTTAGTTGAACGCGAAGTCTTCCTGACAATATTTTTAGCGAGTCAACCTTACCGCTATAAATCGTTTCGCCATCAGTGGTATATTTCTTAAAATCGTCCCATTTGGAGCAGGAAACCATAGCAAACATAAACGTTGCCATGGTTATAATCATTAATAATTTTCTTTTTTCCATTTTAAAATATTTTTAGTCTCTTTTTATATCTGGCCGATGGTCCGGATACCATGGGCAGTTTGATACTGAATCTTATCGGGTATCGCCATATACGGTAAGCTCATCTATATTCAAAGCTGTTCCACCAACCCAATTCTCGAGGCAACGCACCCGGATATATTTTACTTTTGGTGCCGATAGATCACATGGCAAATCAAAACCTGTCTGCGCAGTTTGTGTGTCTAGGTTATTTTCGATACCATAAGGTAGGCCTGATGGCTTAGTAATGGTGTATGAGCCTAAAAGAACCCAACTTTTGTCGATTGTGCCATTTGGATTGGGATTATCTGATCCATAAATTTCGAAGCGGCGCATGGCCTGAAGGTAATAGTACCGTAGTGGATTAACCTCGGCATAAGGACGCATCCAGATTCTGCTCAATTTTGCCGATATACCCAGACTAAAGGTAACCGTATGAGGTGCATTACCACCTGCTATCTGTTGCGTAAAGCAGGCTTCCCAGCCATATCTGCCGTCCCAGGCTTTGCTAACTGCTCCCCACATTGGCGGATCGCCCGGGAGCTTATACTCCTGAAATTTAGATTTTGCCAGTTGTACTTCGAAGATTGGTTTGATGTCCTGATAGATCGTATCGGTCTTATTTCCCCACCTGTCTTGGACAAAAAATCCAAATCGATGTGAGGTGGTGTCTAAACCCCTAATTTTAGAAATGATGCTGTCTGTATTTGTAAATACACTTTTGTCATAATCCGCAACATATTCGTTAAATACATTTTTCCCGATTACCATGATACTTACATTGCCTTTTGAAGGGTTTAACGCGCTTAGGTTGTAACCACCGAATGCATTTTGCAATTTTAAACTTTTAAATGTCTGCCAGATAGGAGCGATCAACGGTTTTACCTTCACTATAATGGGTTCTGATGATACTCCTGAACGGCTTATAGAGTATATTTTCACCTCATGTGTTGTGGTGTCAGCAAAGCCGATAACCTCTAACGAATTGTTATAATAGGAAGTCTGCGCTTCATATTGCTTACCGGAAGACAAATTATACACTGCTTTTACAATTAGCAATCGAGGGTCTTTTGGTACGGTATAAGTAATGGTAGCTTTTCCGTTCTGGTTAACTACGCTTACATTGCTCACTTGCATAGGAGCAGTTGGGTCATTGCCGACTGGTTCATTGGCGTTTAGTTCTTCTCCTTTTTTACATGAAGCTAAAAGAATTATAGAACAAGCGATTATTGCGAAGATTTTTAGTTTGCTTTTCATATAAAATATATTTTGCGTATCTACTTTTTTTCTCATTACCAGCCTGGATTCTCAATCAGATTGGTGTTTCTTCGGGTATCATAGTTGCCGATCGGCCAGAAATAGTCTCTTGGAGCGATAAAACGCTGACTGAAGATAAAGCGTTCCTGATAATAAGTAGCGTCGGTTTTGCCAATTATATTCCAGCCGGTGATATCTTTTTGAAGTTCCTCTGATGCTTCCTTCCAACGGCGTAGATCCCAGAAACGTTGTCCTTCAAACATCATCTCTATAGCTCGTTCCCGGTGAATGATGGAGCGCAAGCCTTCTTTTGTTGTATATTTTGTAGGATTACTTGAGTATGCGGTCCAAGACTCTACTATGCCTTTAAGTCCGGCTCGTAATCTTATTTTGTTAAGATATTCTATCGCGAGGGTTGAACCACCGTTTACTTCATTTTCGGCTTCTGCATAGAGTAGATATAGGTCAGCTATTCTAACTTCAGGCCAGGGGAATTGGCGCCAAACAACTGAATTGTTATTGGTAGTAGATTCCCAGTTGACCAGTTTTTTTATAAAGTAGCCGGTTTCGCTCCAATTCCTGAAATCATTACCGAAGCCCGCCTTATCTCCATTTTTTGCCTTTACATAAAAGTTATCTACATCACTTCCCCTGCTGTTACCGTCTTTCATGTACCAGATGGATCCGTCAAATCCCAAGTCCGCATAAAAGCGTGGTTCCCTGTCGAAATTAAGCCGGGCGGTTACAAAACCATTTTTTATGTAAAAACGTTCATTTGCAGTGGCCGTCCTTAACTGGCTATATTTACTGAAATCTAATGTTTTATCTTCTTCTATTGGGACCCCGTTTGAAGTGTAAAATAGTTTTACAACCTTGATTGGGGGTGCCCAGACACCCGCTCCCGGCCCCCGACCGTTCACCCCGTTGGCTTCGGTAGGTGGCATACAGAGATTTTCATTGATAAAATATGATTGAGAATTTCCCCAAATGCATTCCACACCATATCGTTTGGTAATGGCGTTGCGTATACTCAGTTGCGTTCTCGTGGTATCACTCAATCCCAATCCATCGTTGGTATAGGTATAAAGTGCAAAGCCGTTCTTGGCTGCTGCATCAATAGCGGTCTTTACAGCGTCGCGTGCTACCACCCATTTTTGAGGGTCAAAACTTGGATTGAAAAAACTAGCTCCATCTTTGTCTCTGAAATTTGCGAAGTCGCTGTTTCCATTGAACAGCGGACTGGCGGCCATAATCAACAGTTTTGCCTTCATGGCTAATGCAATAGGTTTGGTAACCCTTCCCATCTGTGTGTTTTCATCCTGGATACGTTCCGGTAGCAATTTTGCTGCCTCATCGAACCAGTTGGATATGGTACTTACACATTCATCTATGGATTTGCGTTTTACATAAGCTCCGGCAAGATCAGCATCTACAGGTACATTTGTGTTTATTAAAGGGATAGGGCCGTACATGCGCAGCATGTAATAATGATAAAAAGCTTTAAGGAACAGTGCCTCTCCAATCCAACGGGAGCGCTCGGCTTGTGTAATGTCTGGCACTTTAGTTTGGTCGGCCATATTTTCCAGAAAAACATTGCAGTTTCTTATCCCGCCCCATATTGGTTTGGTTTGTACATTTTGACCTTTATTGGCGCCGGTCCAATCGTTGAAATAAGGTTCTGCTTTATTTTGTTGTCCTTCTGCAATTCTAAAAGCAGAATGCCATTGCGCCTGGTCATCCTGAGGGTACCAGATTTCATCCGCAGCCGCCATGCCGGGATTATACCAGCCGTCGCCGTTTTTGGGCAGATAGGAGTAAAGCGTAAATAAATATTTCTCTGCCTCCAATCTTAATTTGAAAGCATTATCGATGGTGGAAACATTATCAGGCACTACATCCAGGTACTTTTTGCAGGAGGTAATGGCAATTGCAATGCTAATTAGCAATGTAGCCCAGCAGGTTTTACTGATATACATATTTTGGTTTGATCGTTTTTTCATTATATAAATATGAAAGTGTCTTTTTGTTACTTAAAGGTTAAATTGCGCGCCGATGCTGTAGACAGACTGAACAGGATATCCCAGTCCGTTGCCACCCATTTCCACATCCCACATTTTAAAATTGCTTAAGATGAAAAGGTTAGTCGCAGAAAAATACAGTCTTGTACTCCTTAACTTTAGTGCCTTTATTTCAGGAATATTATAGCCTATATCAACACTTTTCAGACGCAGAAAATTACCATTGCGCATCCACCATGTTGAGGGTCTGTTGTTGGAATAAATCCGATTGGTACTGAGCCTTGGCCAGAAAGCATACATGTTCTGCCTATCTTCTGACCAATGGTTGTCAGCTATGGCTTGCAGCAAGTTGTTCTGATAACCGCCATTCATGAAAAATGGCTGTGTGTTATCCGGACTGATAAAGAAGGAAGACCTGGCTGAACCCTGGAAAAAGAAACTTAGATCGAACCGTTTGAATCCGCTCGATATTCCAAATCCATATATGATTTCAGGTTGTTGTGGATAGCCAATGGGTACCATGTCGTCGTCGTTGATGATACCATCTTTATTTACATCCTTATATTTTATATCTCCTCCACGAAGTGTATTGTCACCATACTGAACCGGGGAATTGGATACCTCTTTCTCGTCTGCGAACAATCTTTCAGCAATTAAACCCCAGCTTTGCGAAAGCGAGTGGTTAACCCTTGATAAGTAAGCAATATCAGGTGAATACTGGATTTCATCGCTTACTTTTAATTTACTTGTGGCATAAGTAAAGTTCCCGCGCAAATTTAACCAGGCGCCACCGCTAAAAGAGCGCTGGTAGGCCAGTGTGAGGTCTATACCCTGGGTTTGGGCCTTTCCAAAGTTAGCAAAAGGTGTGGCCTCAAAACCGGCAGCAGATTCTACGCTGGATTTTGGCTGCAATATTTGTGAACGGAACTGCCTGTATACCTCCACGGTAAGGTTGATGTCTCTTAGCGCCGTAAGATCCATTCCAATATTTAACGATCTGCTTACCTCCCAGGTAATGTTGTTATTTGCGTATCGGGAGATCGAAACGCCGGGACGCGAATAAAAAGGAATTCCATCACCCGTGCCAAATGATGCGCCATAGCCGCCATCATTTAGATTAACATTGGACAGGTAGAAAAAACGGTCACCAATATTACCGATCTGATCGTTTCCCACTAATCCGTATGTGGCCCTGAATTTTAAGTCGTTGATCACACTTTTTATAGGCTTGAAAAACTTTTCGTTAGAAATACGGTAACCCAATCCCGCAGATGGGAAAAAGCCAAAACGGTTATTGATGGCGAAACGTTCTGATCCGTTATAACCAAAGTTAAATTCTGCAAGATATCGGTCATCATACCCATAAGAGAAACGGCCCGAAATACCTTGATTACGCTGAGGTAAAGAGGCGGTTAAGTCATTTGCGTCAGCAGCTTCATAATTGGATATATAAGATATTAAAGAGCCACTTACCGAGTGTTTTTTAAAAAGATGATTATAAGTCAATGCGCCTTCAAGCCAAAAACGTGAATCCAGCTTTTTCGCTGTTTGCTCAAATCCAAGGTATTCTGTACCTGGCGTTCCAGCGGTTACACCAGTTCCGCTGTTTAATACATTTAAACTATAGTCAAGCGTTACCGGATCTATAACGGCATCGTAGTAAAAGGGATTATAACTCCGGTCTGCCGAATAGAATGCATATCTTCTCAAATAGGCCATCGTCCGGAAATTTAATCCCGGAACGATAGCGTTGAGATTTTGCTGGAGTTCAAGCTGTGGTTGTATATTTGATGTCTTGTATACACTATAGCCCTTTACCATTTCAGCGTATGGATTTACATAAAGTGAGGTAGTAATCCCTCCAGCGTCCACAATACGGCCCGATCCAAATAAAGGATGCTCGGAATAGGGCAGCTTCGATTTCGGATACACGGCTGGGAACATGACCGGATTAGCCCAAAGAACATTGTTGAATGACTTTCCGCCGCCGCCGATCGGCCCGTTATAGTCATCAAATTGCCCGTACATACGAATGTTAAATTGTGTCGTGCTCGTCAGGTTGAGGCTGATGTTGGAACGGATAGAGTAGTTTGCCAGTTTAATATTGCTATTGAAATTATTCAGGGGATCCACTTTCAAAACGCCATTGTCCTGATTATAGGTACCGGAGATGTAATACTTAGTACGTGAATTACCACCACTGATATTAAGGTTATAGCCTTGATTTAACGTTCGTTTTTTGATCAACTGGCCCATCCAATCATTATTTGGGTAGAGGGAAGGATCATCTCCTGCAATGGTATGGTTGATTTTGCTTTCACTATAAGTAGGTTTAGACAATGGTGAACGGGTGAGCAGCGCTTCGTTAGCCAACCGCATATAAGTGATATTGTCTGCCAACTCGAAATTGTCAGTGTTGCTTGACATGCGGTTTTCAGCACGGAAAAAAAATTGCGTTGTACCTTCTTTTCCCATTTTTGTATTTACCAGCACAACTCCATTAGCACCCCGGGCACCGTATACTGCCGCCGCGGCAGCATCTTTCAGTACCGAAAAGTCTGAAATGTCATCGGGCTGTAGACGGGCAAGGTCGGTATTTGATGATTCGACTCCGTCAATTAAAATCAATGGATCCTGTTTACCTGAACCAAATGTGGAAAGACCACGTATGAAAAACGAGGAATTGTCTGTCCCCAGGCCAGGCTCGCCGCTACGCTGGAAAGAAATCATTCCTGGTATTCTACCTGCCAGGGTATTTGTCAAATTTCCGGTTGGTCCTTTTAAGTCTTTCACGTTCACTGTTGTAATTGAACTTATGGCACTGGCCTTTTTTTGTGAACCGCCAAAACCAGTTATCACCACCTGGTTTAGCGTATTTTCACTCGACTTTAACATTATATTAACAATAGGGCGGCCGTTGATAGCGACTTCCTGTTTTTCGAATCCGGTATAACTAAATACAAGTATACCATCCGAAGGTACTTTGATCGAGTATTTTCCTTCGGCGTCCGTGGAGACTATTTTTTTTGTATCATTTTTTAACTGCACTGTAACGCCAACAATAGTAGTCGTATCAGAACTTACTTTACCTTTAACAACAATCTCATTACTTTGTGCAAAGCTGATGTATGGTGCAATCAGTAGAAATAGCAAAAGGATTTTGGGGATAATTTTTTTTTGTAAAGTTTGGTTATTCATATATATTCTATTTGGAATTTTAATAATTATAGTTTGGGATCACCTAAGATCAGGGGTGTATTACATCATCTTTTCATAAATAAGCTTTAAATGGTTCATAATTTGGTTTATAGGGGGCAAACCAGTATCTCTTGATACCAGGTTTGTTTGGTTAGTGGCTACATCTGTTTATCTGATCAAAAGGCTGGTCTGTGCAAAGGTTTTATGCGCGGGCAACGGCCTGTTGAGCTACAAATACGTAACGCATTATTACTTTGCCATGTCGTTTGCTTTTTATCAATAAAATCATTTCAGTAAAGTTGGTTTGATGTCGTTTTATTGAGTTCTAATGTAGCATGATAAGATATAAGCGAGGGGAATAAATCGTTCAAATAGGAGGGTGTAAATCGCCAATTTTCGCCTCTGAGTCTATTTAAAGCGTTATAAATCGCCTTTGTCAAGATATATTGGTTTTTTATTGTGAGCCTAACTTTTTATGGCTTTCCAAAATAAAAAAACAGCGCTAAATTAGGTGTGCAAATGCATCAGTAAAAATGTATTTTAAGCTGAACAGTCTTCAAATCCGGCAGGTAAAATGAAGCCCTTACAGGGCTTGTGCTCCGTCAAAATCAATTGATCTGTTTATTCAATTGTTTCCGCTCAGACTGCAAAACCTAAATGCTTTCGCATAGCAGCAATACTTGAGATCAGTTTTATGATGTAGTAGGTAACTAATAGAGATTGCGATCATCTCCGATGGTTTTTGTATGGAGCAATATACCGGATGAGGCCTTTGAAATTAATTATTTGCCAGGTGTTTTTCGATAACTCTTGATATACTCTGAGGGATTCATTCCGAACAATATACTAAATTGTTTACGGAAATATTTGATGTCATTGATACCAACCTCCCAGGCAATCTCTTTGATTGTGTAGTTAGATTCAACCATGAGTTCAGCAGATTTTCTAAGACGGATGAAGCGGATGAATCCAGCGATTGATTGACCGGAAATAGATTTAACCTTTCGGTACAGGCCTGAATGGCTCATGCCAATCTCCTGTGAAAACTTCTTTATATTAAAAGATTCATCTGCGATATTCCGTTCAATAATGCTGATGCAGGTCGATAAAAACTCACGGTACTCTGGAGAGATTTTAAAATTTTGTTTTTTGAATGTGATCTCGTTATAGAAATATTGCTGAAGTTTGGTCCGGTTTTCAAGCAATGTTTTAACTCTTGCAATCAATAGTTCCTTTTCGAACGGTTTGGTAATGTAATCATCTGCGCCACATTGGGTGCCTTTTAGCCGATTTTCGCTATCAGACAGTGCAGTTAGTAGAATTACAGGGATATGTCCCAAAGAAGGGTTATTTTTTATAGTACTGCATAGCTCAATCCCATTGCCATCCTCCATGAGAATATCACTGATGATGATGTCTGGTAAGTGATGGATGGCCTGCTCCAATCCCTCTTTTCCACTAACAGCTGTAATTACAAGGTAATCATTATTGAATATTCCCTGGATGTATTCTCGGATACTCTGATTGTCCTCTACAATTAGGATGATATCTTGAGCAGTTAGCAGAAGATTTGGATCAGTTATTAATGTTGGCGGGTTCAGTTTTGGGGGATTTTCAGCCCGAAAGGTTTCCGATGGAATATCCTCGCTGATAGAGAGATTGCCGAAATGGCTGTTTCCTTTTTTGAAAGATAGAAAGAATGTAGTTCCGTTCCCAGGTATGCTTTCATAAGAAATCTGCCCATAATGCTGATCCATAAATTGCTTTACCAGATAAAGACCAATGCCAAATCCCGACGCAGTGCTGTTTTCCCGGACTTGATAAAATCGATCAAATAATTTTTCTTTAACGTCACCATCAATACCGACTCCGTTGTCTTTTAAACTTAATTCCACTGTATCTTCCGTTTCCCATAGCTGCATCTTAATTTCTCCAAAAGGTTTAGTGAATTTAACCGCATTTGAAAGTAAGTTGTAAAGAATTACCTGTACCTTTTCCCTGTCAGCATATAGCTCAATGGATGTATCCGGGCAGATAAATTGCCAGTCTAACTTTTTCAACGCTGCCTGACCGGAAAAGCTGTTATGGATCTCTCTGCAAATTTCAGAAATAGGGAGCTTTGAAATTCTTAAATCTTCGCTCTCAGCACCAACTTTTCGAAACAGGAGTAACTGGTCAACAAGTTTAAGCAACCGTTTTGCGTTTTGGTAAACAAGATCAAGCTTCCCCTTGTTATTCGAATCAGAATGATCATGCATATAATCTTTCAACGGATTGATGATCAGTGTTAAGGGAGTTCTAAACTCATGTGAAACGTTCGTGAAGAAAGCAAATTTTTTCTCGTTCAGCTCTTTTTCTTTTTGTGCATTTACCTGAGCCGTTTTGATTTCGTAATTTAGATTTGCCTGTCGTACCCTATAACCATTATAGGCGTATATTAAAGCAGAACCAAAAAGCAGATAACAAAGGTAAGCAAGCCAGCTGCGGTACCAGGGGGGGAGTACGTTTATGGTTAGCAAGCGGTTATCGGGGCCCCATCCTCCAATATAATTATTTCGTTTAACATGTAATATGTATTTCCCGTCAGTTAAACGAAGAAAGGTAACAGGGTTGGAAGCTGTGGTTTCCATCCATCCATTATTACCCCCTTCGAGATGGTAGGCAAATTTTATTCTGCCTCTATCTGCAAAATCTATAGCAGAAAAAGTAAATGTGAATACCGCATCATTATAAGGGACTGTTAACTCGGATATCCTTTCTTTATTGGTGTGGTCTACTAATTCATTGTTGGCTTTAATAAATTGGTTATTCACGTAAGCCGAGGACAGATATGGGGCTGGAAGGTTTGAATTGTTTATCTGGAAGCTTTTTGGGTTAAAAAGCGTAAAACCTTTTATGCTACCGAACGCCATCTCGCCAGATTTTAGGCATAAAGCTGCATTGTATGAAAATTGATTGCTCGACAAACCACTCTCACGATGATAGTTGTTGAAGGTTTTGTGCACCGGATCGAACCGGGATAAACCATTGAAAGTACTCAGCCAGAGATATCCCTGATTGTCTTCCAGGATGTTAAGTACCGAATTGTTGCACAGCCCTTCTTCATCGGAAAACTGTGCCTTTATTTTTCCTTTTGTCCTGTCGAAAAGTATTAATCCACCGCCTTCGGTGCCAATCCAAAAGTTTTTGGCCCGATCTTCAAATATTGCTCTGACCGGTTTACCCACCCGGTAATAAACGTGGTTTTTTGCTCGGGTGTCGATCTTTGCCAATTCATTCGAAGTGCCGGCCCAAAGCTGATGGAAAGAGTCTTCTTTCAGTGAGTTAAGACCATACAGGCCGGCATCAAAGAGCTCAAATCGATCATTTTGAACATTCCATCTGTACATACCACCACCAACGGAGGTAGCTGCCCAAATTGTGTTTTTAGAATCTTGGTATATGAGCCAGACATAATTGTCTTCCTGGCCTTCGTTATTAATGCAACGGTATCTTTTAAAGGAGCGGGTCTGTTCCTGGTACCTGTTTATACCACCACCATAGGTACCTACCCAGGTATTGCCATTTAAATCTGTTATTATACTCGTAACAATGTTGCTGCTTAAAGAATTTGGTCTGTTTGGTTCATTCCTGAAGCTGGTGAACCCGTTTGTTTTCTCAGAGTATAAACTCATACCTCCTCCGTCTGTTCCAACCCACAAGTCGCCATTAATTCTTTCATTTAAACAGGATACATAATCGTGAGCCAGGCTGTTCTGGTCTAGCGGGTTATGATAGAATGTTTGAAAATGCTTTTTCGCACTGTCAATGATAACAATACCACCATTCAATTTGGCAATCCATTTACGGTTGTCTTTGTCACTATACATGGCTGAGATCGTCTCACCGCTGATATAGCCAGATCTACTTGGTGTCGTTTTATGTTGGCTAATCGATAAAGTCTTTAAATCCAGAATGGATAAACCATTGCCTTCTATTCCTATCCAGAGTTTATGATCTGAATTTAGCATGAGGGAAAATATGCTTCCACCGGAAAGTTTTTTTCCGGATGAGATTTTTATGATTTTTTTACTGTAAATAGTCGAAAATTCGTAAAGGCCGCCTCTGGTCCCAACCCATAAACGGTTCTCCTTTGCCAACAGGCAATTTGCAAACGCCATCTCGCGATTAACCAGCACCAGTTTTTTTTGTCTGTCATCGAAAGTATAAAGTCCCATCCCACTCACAGCAATCCAAACGCGGTTTAGATCGCCTATCGCTATACTTGTTATGTTGGCACCCACAATAGGTTCGCTTTTATCACTGTTTAGTATCTGAGAAGGGTATTTGTCATGCTTACCTTTGTAAAACATGCCTGCCCCATTTGTCCCTATAAACAAATTACCCTGGTGGTCTCGAACAATTGTGTTCACCGCAATAATTAGTTTAAAGGGTTTAACCCCCGGACGGGAGGTGTAATATGCTGGTGTAAATTTTCCACTTAGCGCATTATATATTACTGCACCTTGACCTGTGCCAACCCAGATGTTGTTTTCTGCATCTTCTGCAATGGAGTAGATATAATTGTGGGGGAGCGAGTACTTATCTTTCAAACGATTACGAAACACTTTAACAGAACTCCCATCGTAGCGGTTTAGACCATCGTAAGTACCAAACCACATGTAGCCATAGTGATCCTGAAAGATACACTTTACCGAATTATTTGAAAGCCCTTCATTTATACTCAATCTACGCTCATCGTTTTGATTGGCTGCGATGCGAGCGGTAAAACATAATAGACAGAATAATAATAGCACGTATTTTGGCATAATTTGTCAGTTCTTAAAAAGGCAGTATCTTACTTTGAGCATTCAGAAGAACATCATGCATATCACATGCAGTAATTAAAACTTTAGCTGCGATAAAGAATTCCATGGTTAGGGGGCAATAAACAGTTTTTTTGAATTTGGTTAGCAACAATCATCGGCAAAAGCCCTGCATCGTTTCACCTAAATTAGTTATTTTAAATTAAATGTTATAATAACGTTTAATTTATTTTTCTTGATATTATTTATATTGATGAGCTTTGGCATCCGATCGTTTTTTCTGGAAAAAGATATCGACCGGTATTTTAGCATGTCGTTTTCTATTTGAGTGTTTTTTTATTTCTTTTGGAATATTAATCAGTTTTCGATCTACTGTAAAATACAGGTGAGAACTGTTTAAAACCGATTCCTTGCAACTTTAACTACGCAAAGAATCAAGGAATAAATGCGGTAGGAGAGAATATTAGCCCCATTTAAACAGCTAACGATGAGAATAGTCTTTTATTCGGATGGGAGGATGAAAATTTGTATCTGTTTGCATAAACCGTCAAAAAAAGGATAGGAGGCTGTATCTAAAACAAGCTTCACAGATATTATCACGTTCGGCCCAGCAGTAGTAGGTTTAACGAATGTATCGATACCCCCTAAATAATCTTATGGGTGGTACTTTCTAAAGGCTCAAGATGACAATTCTTTATTTATGTTGTGACCTCATCATCGAAACTTTATGTTAAATTTCGGAGATAGAATTCTCTGAAGAAACAATCTATGGGGAGCAATAATTGATAACTTGAAAAGTTCAATGCATGCTCCCCAAATAAATCTGATTTAAAATTAATAAACACCGTCTAAATCTATGGCGCGTACAATTTTAACGTGCCTGAATGCATTCGCTTCTGACCATTCTGAATCCTGATTCATTCCATATGGCCAAAAGTGGCCACCCCCGCTATTTAAATTACTGGTAGGGGTTTCAAACGCTCTGATAGAGGCTGTGCCATTCGCACCAGAGTATCCACCTCCGTTGGTAAGATTGTACCAGCCCTGGGTTTGTCCTACACCATAACAATGCCCCATTTCATGCATCGCAGTACGAACAGACTGGTATCCTGTATTTGCACCAAAGCGTATGTCACCATTTACATTTGCCTCAGCGGTAGGTACCCCTGTATTGTAGGAAACATTAAGGGTTCTCGCATCCCAGTCTGCACCAGCATTGTAACGTGCACATGCATCATTCATGGCATTTGTTATTCTGGTAATCACATCGGCAGGAACACCATCTGTTGATGTCCATCTCCAGCCAACTTGTCCGTTGTATTTTATTTTTACCAAAACCCATTGTTGGTTTTCTCCGCTATGTGAAGAATATTGGTTGATGTCGCCGCCGTCATCCAATGATGATCCCCATAAATCCAGTGCCTTTCCACTTGCCCTGTTAACAATCCGGTAGTAGCCGCTCCCTAGGCTTACAAACTGCCATTGCTGGTTATTGGCACCGGTATAGTCATTAATCTGGATATTGCCACCATTTGTATTATCAGCAGCGGTCAGCGCCCGATTACTTTCTACTCCGATGATACTGTAGTACCCGCCTGATAAGGCTGTCAGTTTCCATTGTTGGTTAGTGCCACCTGTTCCTCCCCACTGCCATACACTTGTATTGTTGCCGTTTTGACCACCGGGTACATCTATAACCTTACTACTTGTTCTGCTCATTAAATAAAATGTTCCATTTGCAACCGTTTGCGGAATTTCAATAGCCTGTATGGCCTGGATTTTCCGTTTTGTTATTGCCGAATTAAATGTTTCCGTCTCACCGGAAGTCGCCTCGGCAACTTTCTTACAACTGGTAGTACATACCGCCGCAAGTAAAATCACACTTGCATACTTTAAAAAAAGCATTTTGTTTTTCATAATTATGTTTCGATTATTTGTTAGGCAGTTTATGCGGCTACCGATGGATTTATAATCCCGAAGGCATAAAATTTTCTGAATGTCAAAAAATCTCCGGGTTTTAGACAATGAAGTTTAAGTTCGTTAACAATGGCTACCTTGGTGTAGCCGCTTTAACATTAGCACGCTTTCGATTTATAGCTATAAAGCGCCCTCGAATACCTTTTGGGTATGACAGATCTGGCTACATCTGCTATTAAATGGTAAAAAAACAAGCTGGAACCGATATGTAGAAATGTAGGCCGCCTGCTATTGCTAATCCTGAGTATGTTTTGATTGACTGATAATGTTAGTAAACATTTTCGATTCATATGATATTTGGTTAGGTGATTTACAATGAAAATTGTAATAATTGAACTTGCACTACAAAAATAATGTGCCTTCGATTACTGATAGGGATGTAAATCAACCGAATTCGAGGGGTAAATCAACCATTTTACATATGTTATAAATAAAATAAATGTTCTCTATAGGATTTGCAACATGCTGTCAATAGAGAGGAATGGCTGCACTGGCAAAGAGGTATAGTGAAGGTAAGAGCCATGTGCGAATATCCAGAATTTCATAAGGTTGTTGAGGTATTTTCGGAGAATCACGATAATGGGATTTATAGCCACATTTCGGGTGAAAGTTATCCGGACTGTCTTGTAAAGGAGTTCGTAAGTATGTCGAAGGTCGCATTAGTATTGATGTGCCCAAGATGGTTATCCTTGCTGAGAAATGATCTGAGCCATCCGTATCTGTTTTATGCCTTGGCAGGGCTAAGGTAAAAGACGGCACATTAACGCCTATAAAACTACCTGGTGGCGATTGTTTTTACATGAAAGATTTACTGGCTGCTTACCTGGAGAGCCAGCAAAATGGCCGTATTTAATTACCCCTGCTTTACCTGTTCTTTACCCTTTGTTGCTACCAGGTTAACCCCAAGTTAACCCCAGGGTTACCCCGGCGTTACCTTTTCTCTACCTAAAAGGTAAAGCCAGCGCCTGCTTTCGCAGAATGGCGCCACCACTTAGGGTTATGTTGCCCCTAAGCAGGTTGCCACAAGTGGCCCAGCTGTGGCAGCGCGGGCCAATTGTAATGGTCCATTTTAGCTCATTATCGGTGTTAATTGGTCCATTTTAGCTCATTTTAGCTCAAAATGGGGTGCCAATGCCGCAAAGTCGCTAGGTTTGAAGCATGGATTTAAACATACCGGTATAAACAGCAATCCTTTTTTGAACAAACATTTCCACTAAAAAAACAAAAATTATGGCAACCTATTTAAAAAAATATAACTGGCCATCGCAGCTGATATATCAGCACTCATGGGTTGAGAAACATTATTTTTCTTATTTTAGAGGGATCAGAAGTACTGAAAATTATTTTCCATATGACTAAAAAGCTGTTATTTATTTTAGTGTTGAGCTTAGTGTTTAGTTTGAAATCTAAAGCACAGCACAAATCAATAAGTCCATCTGATGTAGTTCCGTTTCAGGTAACTGTCGAAAAATCTATCTATAAAGGTAAAAATGCCCTAGCTCTGCAAATAAAAGGTGAGGCTAACGGGGACAATACACTGGCAATTTTGAAGGATATTGAATTCCATAACGGCGTAATTGAAACTACAATTTGCGGGCAACCACTTGCAAACGCTGGAGAAACAGCCCGTGGCTTTGTAGGTATTGCGTTCAGGGCGGCTTTAGATGCATCAAAAATGGAGGTTTTTTATTTACGGCCTACCAATGGTCGGGCAAATGATCAATTGCGCAGAAACCATTCCAGCCAGTATATTTCTATTCCGGGATATCCCTGGGAAAAATTAAGAAAGGAAACACCAGGACAGTATGAGGCGTATGTAGATATATTGCCTGCGGAATGGATCAAAATAAAAATTGTAGTAAAGGATGAAACTGCCAAGCTATATGTTAACGGTGCTGCTCAGCCTACTTTGATTGTAAATGACTTAAAGCAGGGTAAAGATATTCGGGGAAGTATCGGGTTATGGATTGGCCCCGGAACATTAGGTCACTTTACTGATGTTAAGGTAACTAAAGAGGATTGATAAAAATGATGTAAATCCAACCATCGAACCGATAATTATTTTTGGAACAAATCTATACCGTTTTACACTACATTTTTTTGGCTATTTTGATATCATCGCATCCTGTATCGAACTTTAACGAGCGATGGTATGCCGCTTCATTAGTTGAAAAATTGAATTATGCCAGGTTCTTTAACGGTAACAGAGGCTTTTACCGGATAAGCTTCTGTTAATGCTGTTGCTGCTATTGTGATCATATATTTTGCAGCAGGCGGAATAAACATCATGCTGAACTTCCCAATATAAGAAAGCAATGTTTTAGAAAACTGAAATTTTTTCTCTTTAGCATTCCTCTTCGAACATTTTCAGTTGAGCCAATACCTGAAAATCGACTTTGGTTATAACTCAGGTTTGTCTATTTTTGAAGTGAAGTTGCAGAATAGCTTTTTATGAGCACAGTTTTAGAAGAAAATATTTATAAATTTGTGTTCCAGTAATATTATCCAACAGCTCCTTCAGATTGGTAATAAAAATGTTATCATTGCAAATGCGGTTGAACCTAATATAACTTGAGTAGTTATCAAACCCCTTTCATCATTGAATTTGGATAATAGCTTAACCGATACTCAGCTTTGGGGCCGTTTGTTGGATGGCGATATGGAAGCTTTGGAAGAAATTTATAAGCGGCATGCTCCATCAATATTTCAATATGGCTCACGATTGCTCTACAATTCAGAAGCGGTCAGAGATTGTATGCAGGATGTTTTCGTAGGTTTTTGGTCAAAAAGAACAAAGCTGCCAATGGTATCGAACGTGCGCAGTTATATCATCACCTCGTTCCGCAATTCGGCGAACAACTACCGCTTATCGACGAAGAAATTCAAAGATTCGGAAATTGATGACCATGACTACTTTGACCTGACCTTTTCAGTTGAGTTGGAGCTGATTGAAAAAGAAAAGCAAAATGAGCAGACTGCGAAACTGTCCAAGGCAATGGAGCAGTTAACCCCCAGGCAGAAAGAAATTATCTATTTAAGATATTTTGAAGAACTGGAATATGAAGATATCTCTGAGATTATGGATTTAACCATCAAAGGTACTTATAAACTCAACGCCCGTGCACTTGAGGCGCTTCGCCTGATCATGAAAATAGACAAGGCTTTATTGATGATTTATCTCATTAGCATAAATAAAAATCATATCCTGTAACCGTTACCAATTTTTTTTAAATTATTTTTTATTTCATGGGGTAATTTTCAATATTCATCTGTCTATATGGTGAACCTGCTTTAAAGGTACCATAGATGAACGAAAAAAAATACCATAATTATACTGTTGAAGAATTTCTGAATGATCAGGATTTCATTCGCTTTGTAAAATATAATCTTCAGGATGATGTGGCGTTTTGGAAGGGCTGGGTTGAGGCGAATGCAGGTCACCTGGAAAATTACAATCTTGCCTTCAAAGAGTTAAAGTACATTCTGTCTGCAGAACATATTCAAATCCCACCATTTTTTATTGAGGAGCTTTGGGTTGATATCAAGGCTTCAATAACAGAGAGAGAAGTAAAAAAAATGAAAATCAGGCGAACAGCGATCTGGATTTCATCTATTGCAGCATCTCTGGTTTTTGCCGTATTTTCAGCCTGGTATTTCAACAGCGATGTTGTTGTTAAAACAGCTTTCGGTGAAACCAAAATCGTCACATTGGATGACAGCACCAAAATACACCTCAACTCGAATTCCGTATTGACCATGCCGAGAGCCTACCTGTGGAAAAAAGTGCGGTCGGTTTCGCTGGATGGAGAGGCATACTTCAGGGTTAGGCATTTGAATGTCGATCCTGCAACAATACAAAGAGGAGACCTGTTCGTGGTACACACCCCAACTGTCCAGATTCAGGTGCTTGGAACAGAATTCAATGTCAGAGATCGCCGGCATGAAGCTCAGGTAGCGCTTATAAGTGGCCGGGTACTAGTAAGATCGATGAAGACAGGAAAGGAATTTAGTATGATACCAGGTAATGTATTCAAAAACAATATGCTTAATGAGGGGATCACATCTAGTGCTGCGCAGTCCATATCTCCATCATCATGGATTGAAGGTAAGCTCATTCTTAAGCAGGCGAAAGTGAGTGAGATTATAGCTGCTTTCCAGGATAGGTACGGATATAAAGTTGTCATAGAAGACCAAAATCTCCTCAATGAAGTCATAGATGGGACGATCTCCTTAAAAGATGAGAACGGAGTCTTATTCACCCTGAGTAATATACTTAATGTCAATATAAAGAAGGAGGGAAGCGTGATCACACTTACATCAAGACGTTAACGCGTCCGGCTTCAAAATACAATCAACAACCAAACAACCAACCAAGCAAAAAATGAAAACAAAACTACTTAAACCGATCACCGCTGTGATTGTTTTTCTAATGGTGTTTTTTGTAGTCACGGATTCCTCCGCGCAGCAGAAAACATTAACACTTGAAAAGGCCCTAAATGAAATTTCTGTCCGATTTAAGACTAAGTTTGCCTATAAGCACAACATTATTCAGGGCAAAACCACGACCTCAGAAAGCCTGAATGCGAAATCTGTCGATGAGGCGCTCAAGAGGGCTTTATATCCTAACGGTCTTTTGTTTTTATATGTGAGTGAGGGCAATTACACTATTATAGCGCAAGAGGATAGGATGTTTCAGAATGATCTCTCCGCTACTCAATTAAAAAACGATAACGGAGAGGTTTATTATAGTGGAAAAGTTACTGATCAGGATGGAGAAGGGATGCCAGGAGTGACCATAAAGTCAAATGGTTCCAATCGCGCTGTCATTACCGACCGTCAGGGAAGTTTTTCCATTTTTCTTCCTAATACAGCAACAGCAATAAGCTTTTACTATTTAGGCTACGAATCTGTTACTAAAGATCTGGATGGAAAGGTGACAAACTTATCGATAAGAATGAGACCTGCTGCAGGTGAACAACTTCAGGATGTAAATGTGATGTCAAACGGTTATCAGATGTTGCCCAGGGAGCGTTCTACTGCTGCTGCAGCTGTAATCAAGGCCGCGGATCTACAGAAAATCAAGACGCCTAATCTTATACAGCGACTGGAAAACCAGGTTGCGGGATTGAAGGTTGATTTGAATTCTGATAATATGTTTACCTATGGGAATACACAAATTGGAATTAACAGCGGTACGCGCAGTGTGGGTAGATCAGATTATAGTATGTCCATTCGTGGGGCCAGTACGCTGCGTGGAGAAACCTTTCCATTGGTGGTGGTAGATGGTGCGATCAGTGAATTGGATCTATCTACCATCAATCCTAACGATGTTGAAAACATCACGGTGTTAAAAGACGCTGCCGCCGCTTCTATCTGGGGTACCCGGGCTGCGAATGGCGTAATTGTAATTACCACGAAAAAGGGCGGCCCCAATCAGGCACCCAGGGTGAGTTTCTCGGTTTCAGCTACCGTGTCCAATAA
>NZ_LMZQ01000041.1 GCF_001442625.1 Pedobacter ginsenosidimutans
CGGCCTTAGTGCTAAAATACAGATTACCCAATGATCTGATTATGAAAAATCGTTCAATCGGGCCATTACAGGATGCTGAGCAAGCCATAAAAACAGTGCGCGAACGGGCTAAGGAATGGAACATTGATACAGCAAAAGTTGGGATAATGGGTTTTTCGGCCGGAGGCCATGTTGCCTCTACGCTATCTACCCATTATAAAGATCTAGTGATCCCAAATAAGGAGAAAACAAATCTTCGACCAGATTTTTCCATACTCATTTATCCTGTGATTACCTTTCAGGATAGTATTTTGCATAAAGGATCCAAAAAAGCTTTAATCGGAGAAAATGCATCGACCGAAAAAACAGCTGAATATTCGAATGAGTTACAGGTAAATAAAGATACACCCCCTGCTTTTTTGATTCATTGCAGTGATGATAAAGTAGTACCGGTGGCTAATACTATAAACTATTATCAGGCACTTAAAAACAACGGGGTAAAGGCCGAAATGCATATCTACGCTACAGGAGGCCATGGTTTTGGCTTAAAAAACGCCACGAGAACCGATAATTGGCTTGAACAGTGCATAGCATGGATGACTGAAATGAAAATCAAAACACTATAAGGTTTCTTCAATTGTGCAGGATTAATTTTTAAATGAGGATTGATACTACCATGCAATACCATAATCTTCACCATGATTACTCGAGCCACCTTGCAAACTATTGTGCTTCCAATCAAAATAAATGGCGTTGATTGGCCCACTGGTACGTTCTGAAAAACTGAGGGTATAACCCATTTTTTTCAGTTCATTGCGCACCTCCTCTTTCGTGTTGGTATTTAACAAGATCTGACCAGGTTTTGGTTCTCTGTCGCTTGTTTTAGCACCACCCAGCGAAAGCCAAAGCTGATTGGTGTTAAAGTTAGCAGCTTCAGTTGCCCTTTGCACGTTCATGCCAAACTCAGCCATGTTTAAAAAGAACTGCAGCAGATTCTGATCCTGGGTATCTCCGCCCTGAACTGCAGCGGATACAAATGGTTTACCATCTTTGATAAACAATGAAGGCGACAGGGTTACCCTTGGGCGTTTTCCCGGTGCAACAACATTGAAGGGATTTAAAGTAGAATCGAGCACAAAACTTTGCATCCTTTGACTCATCCCAATACCTGTATTACCGGCAATACAGGCCGGAAGCCAGCCACCACTTGGGGTAACTGATACCACCCAACCGGCTTTATCTGCAGCTTCTATCGATGTTGTTCCCCTCCACAAACGGTCTTCATAAATTTCTTTTGGCGTATTATTACCAAGGTCGTGCTTTGGCGCAAAGTTACGCTTGGCTGTATCGGGGTTAAAGCCTCTGCTTTTTAACAGATTTAAATAAGGGTTTTTCTTGCCTTCGTATGGGTAAGGATCACCAGGGCCGGTGTTCGCATCATTTTTATCAAGCTGAATGAGCGAGGCCCTTTGTTTTGCATAATCTTTACTTAACAAGCCTTTCATCGGTTCAGCAGGACTTTGGTTTGGATCACCATAATAAAAATCGCGGTCTGCAAAAGAAAGATTCATAGCCTGATAAACAGTATGGATATATTTTGAGCTATTGTAGCCCATTGCTTTTAGGTCGAAATTCTCTAATATATTCAAGGCTTGCAGTAAAACGGGGCCTTGGGTCCACTGTTTTAATTTGTATACTTTAATGCCTTTATAATCGGTGCTTAGTGCATCTTCTTCGACTGGTTTCCATTTAGCAAGATCATCCATGGTAATCAATCCACCTTGTTCCTTACTCCCACGCACGAATTCCTTGGCGATGTCTCCTTTATAGAAACGATCGTAAGCAGCCATTAATGCCTCTTGCCTTGAACTACCTCTCTTCAGCGCAGCTTGCTCTGCTTCAACCATTTTGGTTAGAGTGGCTAATAGATCTTTTTGAATAAAAACCTCCCCAGCTTCTGGCGCTTCGCGTTTTTCGCCCAAATGTGGCAACAGTACTTTTTTACTATAAGGCCAGGTTTTAATCAATTCTTTATCGCGCTCCATACTGTTTGCTGCCTGTGCTTCTATGGCATAACCTGCGGCCATGTGCATAGCAGGTGCCAAAACCTGCCCCAGGCTCATGCTGCCATATTTACTCAGCATATAAATCAGTCCGCCGGGTGTACCTGGTGTGGTTGCGGCCAAAGGGCCGTATTCTGGCGGAAAGTTATAACCTTTAGCTTTAAAAAAGGCTACGGTTGCCCCGGTTGGGGCAACACCCATTGCATTAATCGCAATCACCTTTTTTGTATTTGGGTTATAGATCAACGCCTGCGTTTCTCCTCCCCAGCTTAAAGTATCCCACATGGTGCAGGTGGCAGCCAACATGGCACATGCCGCATCAACTGCATTTCCACCCTGCTGGAAGATTATCGACCCTGCTGTTGCTGCCATAGGCTTTCCGGTGATGGCCATCCAGCTGTTGCCATAAAGCATTGGCTTTTGTGTTTGCTGTGCAAACAAAGGCTGAAGAGAGAGTGATAATAACAGAAACAGGGCTAAATTTTTCATAGTTCCAATATAGCTAAAATATGTACTATAGCAGTCTAGCGTCTGCACAACAACCCTTAATTCAGGGAATAAAACAAGCTTGTTACAAATTTAAACAGTACCAGAACAGCTTATCGTAGTGCCCGTAGTTAGCTTTTCTAAATTCATCCCACTAGAAGAATGCAGGATTCTATTCTTATTTCTTTTTCTTGGGTTTCGGCTCAGGCAGTTCAGCAACGGTAATGCTAACCAGTTTTTTTAGCCAATCGCGATCTTCCAACTTCTCTTCGATTAGAAACTGATTTTTTGCACCCGGGTAAGGAGGAGCTTCAACAATATCCTTTATATAAGCTCTTCCGGATAAGGTTGGCTTAACAAACAGCTTGTTGTCGCACACCAGCGCAAACAATTTATCATCAAAATACAACCCATATTCGCCAAACATTTTTTTATAGCTAACCTGTCCAGAATAATCTATCTGATCTATTATAAAGTCTACGAATTTTTGGTCTGAGGCCATTTGTAAATTGATCTAATTGGAATGCGAGCAAGGCTAAATGAATAATCAATAAGCAACTTTTAACTGTATTTAAGATAAAATTTCGCCAATTGCACTAAGATAAGCACAATCAACCATTAAATTAAACCTAAACGCAGACTAATCATTGGCTCATTGCTTTTCTTTTGATTCTGGTTTGTAATAATGGGCTTAATCACTAAATTTGCCGCCCAAATGAACAATTGATATAAAGTCTACGATTGTTCTAAACGGTAAAAAAGAATAAAATGGAAGAAAACGATTTTGTTTCTATCTGGCTGGAAGAAACAGGAAATCCTGCAATTGAGAAATTAGCACAGCTAAATCTTGAAGTTGCCAATAAAACTACAAAAGTACTTGCAGAAAAGGGTGCAACAGAAAACGATCTTGCTTCCCTACTGGATATTAATCCTGATGAAATTAAAAGGTGGTTAACTGGCAGACATGTCTTCAGCATCAAAACCATTAACGAAATTGTTATTGCAATGGCTGAAATTACACAGAGAGAACAACAGCCTGAATTCCTATAATTTATTCAATTCTACTTTTAGTCTTGATTAAGTGCTAATTTAAATCCATACGATCTTCCTTTACGGTTATAAAACAGGCTATTAATTGGATTTTGGCGTAAGCATTTAAATATTAGGGCAACCCTTAATTATTTATCTGCTGTAGTTTCGTTAAAGTTCACGGTTTTGAGCTTACTTACATTCTTTTGTTCAAGTGCTTTTCCGGCATAACCAGGCTTATTTATACCCCATACTACATTACTGTTAAATAGGCTGATGTATCCCGTATTTTCAAAATAAAAGCCTGCAATCGCACTTTTAACAAGTCCTTCTACATTACTCGGTCTACGGTCGTATACGCCGCCTTCTTCTTTTGTTGTTTTATCGAGATAAACACTAACCTGATCAAAATAGATCTCTGAAATTTTATCGGGACTTTCGCCACTGATGTACACACCACTTTCTCCCGTACATCGGATATTACTGAAATAAATATGCTTAACCGCTCCTACCTTTCCCTTTGTTTGTCCTTTTGGTAAACGCCAACCAGCATCTTTATTGTTGCTGGTTGCTCTTGGGTAAGCAGTAATATAAATCGGCTCTGCCTTGCCCCACCATACATCCGAAAAAAGTTTCGATTCGATAAACAGGTTAGAAAAAATCACGTTGTTTACCGTACCCTCATCACGGTTTTGAATGCCAATGCCGCGGTTGCTTTTCCTGATATTACAATTATTGATGAGCACATTACTGATCCTGTCCATATTTTCAGAACCTATTTTTATGGCGCATGAGCTAGAGGTCATGGTACAGTTACTAATCACAATATTTTCGCAAGCACCGTATTCTTCAAATTCCCGTCTGTTTTTTAAACAGATACAATCATCACCTGATTCGATAAAACAATTGGTGATCCTCACATTTTTACTGTGATCCAGATCAATACCATCGCTGTTACGGATTTTAATACTGTTCAAAAGTGTAATATTCGATATCGATACATCATTACAACCAACTAAATGAACCGTCCAGTAGGCTGAATTCTGAAAAGTTACCCCATCTATATTCAGTTTATTACAGCCGATCAAAGTAAGCAAATGCGGCCTTGGATCTATAATATTAAAGGGTTTTAATACATAGGAATCGCTAAGCTCCTCGCCCATAAACGAAATCCCATTTCCATCAATTACACCTGTTCCACTGATGCTCACCTGTTCGAGTTTTTCCCCGCCTATCCAAATGGTTCCCTCGCCTTTGTTTTCACGAAAGGCACTTTGGGTATATAATTTTTCATCTGGACTGGCCAAAAGCTTAGCCCCACCTTCCACTCTTAAATCGATGAACGATTTTAAGTTAAAAGGACCAGTTAAAAACACATGACCAGCGGGTACAACGACCTGTCCCCCCCCTGCTGCTGCACAGGCGTCGATGGTTTTCTGGATAGCGGCTGCATCGTTGGTTTTGCCATCGCCAACTGCACCGTAGTTTTTAATATTGTATAATTTATTTTGAGCCATTGCGCCGAAAGAAATCAGCAGGACAAAAAAAAGTAAGGTTTTAATCTTCATTTTTAACATGTTAGAAATAAATACATCAACTATTTTATATAAAGCTTCGCTTACCAAAAAACAGTATAAAGTGCTGCAAGGATTCCACAGATAATAACCGAGGCAATGGTAAAGGCCGGAGTAACCTTAAACATACTGCTATCAATTTCAAGTCCCTGCGGATTATCTTTACTTTTCGGATCGGTTAGTGTTACCACAATCATTAATCCTATTATAATCATAAACACCCACGACATTCTGTTTAAGAAAGGAATCGGTGCGATAGCGCCATTGGTAACTGTAGGCAAGAATTTAAACAAAGTAGATAAGGGGATGGTTAATAAAGCAGCAGTAAGCGCTGCACGCGATGTGGTTTTCTTCCAGAAAAAGCCCAGTAAAAAGATGGCAAAAACACCGGGCGAAATAAAGCCGACATATTCTTGAATGAACTGATAAACCTGATCGAAACTACGTAATGCCGGAGCAATAACGATAGCAATCAGAGATGCAATAACCACAGACCACCTCCCAACTGAAACCAAACGTATTTCTGAAGCTTCGGGTTTGATAAACTTTTTGTAAATATCCAGCGTAAATATGGTGGCTATACTGTTGCACTTCCCTGCTAAAGAGGCCACAATCGCAGCAGTAAGTGCGGCAAAAGCAAGGCCTTTAATCCCTGCGGGCAATAAATTCATCAATACCGGGTAGGCGTGATCCGGCTTAACCGTTCCAGCTGCATCAAGCATTTCGGAATGGAAATAACCACGTTGATAAAGTACATAAGCCGCAATACCAGGAATAACAACGATTACCGGAATTAGTAATTTTAAAAATGCAGCAAATATTAGTCCGTTGCGCCCGGTCTTTAAATCGGCTCCCAATGCCCTTTGAACAATATACTGGTTACAACCCCAATAATTTAAATTATTGATCCACAAACCACCTACCAGCACCGCAATGCCCGGTAGTTCGCTGTAGAATTTATCTCCTTTCGAAAATATCATATGAAAATGATCAGACGCTTCACTGCGTAATAATGGAAGCGAGGCTAAAACACTTGGTGCATCTAATTTTTCGGATACGAGTTTAAGTGCCATATAACAGGTAATCAATCCGCCTGCAACTAAAACAAAAACCTGTATTACATCGGTATAACCAATTACCTTCATACCTCCTAGTGTAATGATGGCAGAAAAAATGGCCAGAAAAATGATGCATATATTAAAAGGAACGCCTGTAATGGTTTCAATAGCAATAGCACCAAGAAAGAAAATAGACGTTAAGTTTACAAACACATAAACGAGTAGCCAAAAAACAGCCATCAGCGTACTCACCGTATTATTATAACGGTTAGACAGGAACTGTGGCATGGTGTAAATTTTGTTCTTGATATAAATGGGCAGAAAAAATATGGCTACAATAATTAGCGTAGCGGCGGCCATCCATTCGTAACTTGCAATGGCAAGTCCCATAGCAAAACCCGAACCCGACATGCCAATGAAATGCTCGGCAGAAATATTAGAAGCAATGATAGATGCGCCAATTGCCCACCAAGTGAGCGAGCCTTCTGCCAGAAAATAATCCTTGGTATCGGTACGTTTTTTTTTCTTGCTCCGATAAACCCAATAACCATATGCCGAAACAATAATAAAATACATCAAAAAAACAGCATAATCGAATGCAGACAAGTGGTTCATATGGATTTTTTATATTTGGTTTTTTTTAAAAATCAGAAAAAATCCCAATGTTGGGGGCTAAATTCTATTATTTAATTACGTAAACGTTTTCGCCTAGCTTGTAGCAACAACATAGATTTACCCCTGTTAGCAGCCTGTCGATTCGCGCTTGATCAACATCGATTTCAAAATTATATTCTGTTCATCATCAAGTTGTTTATTATTGAGAATTTTGAACAGGCATTTTGCCGCTTCACGCCCAATTTCGAAAGCTGGCTGTGTAATTGTAGTAAGCGAAGGATTCAGAAGCTTTGCTGTACTCAGGTTCGAAAAACTCAGTATTTTCACATCACTCGGAATCTTTAGATCCATTTCTCTGCAGGCGCAATAAGCAGGAATAATAAATTCTTCAATGGAAGAAAAAAGTCCATCGGGCTTATACTTCTTAAGCAGTTCCTTTATATGTTGCAGATTAAGTTCTTCGTCATCCTGATATTTAACAACGGGCTGCTCACCAGCAGCTATTCCATGCGTTTTCAGTGCATCAAGATAACCTGCAAACCGAGCTTTACCAGCAGGAAGATTTTCCAACCCATATAGATACGCAATTTTGGTACAACCGCATTCAATTAAATGCTCAGTCGCCTGAAAAGCAATTTCGTAATCATCGGTAGTTACTTTAACTGCATCTAAATTTTCATAAACGCGGTCGAAAAACACCAATGGAATTTTCTTAACCAGGTTAGTATAATATTCACTGTTATACTCACTGCTAGATACAGATGTAAGAATACCATCTACCCGGCCATTTAATAAACTATTGGTAAAGGCAACTTCTGCCTCTATATTCTCGTGGGTTTGGTATATAAGTACATGATAACCATATTGTCTGGCAATCTCCTCAATTCCTTTTATGGATAGCGAGAAAAAGTTATTGGCTACGCAGGGAATAATTACCGCTACAGTTTTAGTTTTATGGCTCCGTAAGTTGCTGGCGGCTGGATTAGGTGTATAATTTAACTCTTTGGCTAAGGTCCATACCCTGTTTTTAGTTTTTAAACTGATCTCGTAACTATCATTGAGGGCCTTAGAAACGGTTGCGATGGAAATATTTAATTCCTGAGCCAACCGCTTAATGTTCACTGCTTCCGCCATGTCTTAAAAATTTGTTTAGTTAGTTTTTTTCAGAAGAAAATGCCCATATAAAACCTTAGTTAGTGATACAATAGGTCAAAAGCTCCTTTTCACCAGCATCTTCATCAAAAACAATCCAGCTTGCCCCAATTTTAGAGCAGATTTGCCGAATTTATGTTCATCATATTTGTTGGTTACAGCAATAAGATACTTCTTTTGACTAAGAAAAAGCATCTGCTTCAAACGAAAATATGAAATAATCGTAACAACAACGTTTATTTCTTTTCTTTTATACATTTCACTAATGGGCATTCAGGCAGAAAAGAACGACCATTAGTGTAACTCAAACTGTAACCTATTAAATATAAACAAATTAAAGTTGATTACACAGTGTAGAATTAAAATTTACTTAATCGTTTACGTAAATAAAATCGGCAAAATATAAAAGTTTAAGCTTCTAAAAACTCAACTTTAACTTATAAAACCAAAGAAAATCTTTAACCAATCCATTTCTAGCCTTATGAGAAACCAAAGCGAAGCTTCAAAGGATAATCAAAATCCATTGCAAAATCTTGATCAATGGGAAGAGGATATATTAATCCGCTATCCTGATCCCAAAAACATCAACGCTGAAAAAAAAGAAGAGCAGTTCAGAAATTATGATGAAACGGAAAAAGACAGCGTAAAAGAATTTTACAGGCTTAACCATACCTACCAAACATATGATTTCGTAAAACAGAAAAAAGCAGACTATTTAAAGTTCGACAAACAGGAAATGCCGATCTGGAGTGCCTTTGATTTTCTGAATAAGTTGGTGGATGATTCTGATCCTGATACCGATCTGGACCAGATGCAGCACCTGTTACAAACATCAGAAGCCATTAGAAATGATGGCCACCCCGATTGGATGGTGTTGGTGGGTTTAATACACGATATGGGTAAAGTGCTTTGTTTATTCGGGGAACCGCAATGGGCCGTAGTGGGCGATACTTTTCCGGTAGGCTGCGCCTATTCAGATAAAATTGTTTATCCAGAGTTTTTTAGTCAGAATCCTGATTTTAAAAACGAAACCTATCAGACTAAATTGGGTGTTTATACCCAAAATTGCGGCTTGGATAATGTAGACATGTCATGGGGCCATGATGAATATGTATACCACATGATGAAGCCCTACATTCCGGAGCCAGGTTTATACATGCTCCGTTACCATTCCTTTTACTCGCAGCACAGGGAAAATGCATACGATCACCTGATGAATGAAAAAGATCATGAAATGTTTAAATGGGTTAACCTGTTTAATCCTTACGACCTGTACTCTAAAAATCCCAATCAGAAAAGCTGGGCCGAGCTTGAGCCTTATTACAAAGCACTTGTGGCTAAGTATTTACCAGCCACTATTAAATTTTAACATTCTATCTCAAAAACAATATAACCAAATAAAACAAACCAATTTATGAACCTAAATCTACAAAAATCATGAGATTTAAATGTACAAGCTTAAAGTATGGCAGCATCTTTTTGCTGCTTTTACTCATCAGCCAGTCGTTCAACATCGCTTTTGCGCAAACTGAACGAAAAATTACCGGAAATTTAATGGATACTAAAAACATGCCTGTTATAGGCGCCTCTGTCGCGGTAAAGGGCACCAGTAAAGTAACAGTTACAGGAGATAACGGTGCTTTTAGTATTTCTGCAAAAAACGGAGACAAACTGGTGTTTACCTTTATGGGTTACGAGCCTAAGGAACTTACCATAGGTACAGGTTCTAACTACAAAGTAACCATAAGCGAAGCCAATACATCACTTACAGATGTAGTTGTTGTAGGATACGGAAAAGGTTCTCGCAAGGGCTTATCAAGCGCCATTACTTCTGTAAAACCTGAAGAATTAAATAAAGGGGCTATTGCAGATGTTGGTCAGTTGCTACAGGGCAAAGTTCCCGGGCTGAATATTAGCGCCAGTGGCGATCCAAACAAACCTGCGGCAGTAATCTTACGTGGTGCATCTACCATTAATAGTCCTGGAGCACCTTTCTATGTTATAGATGGTATCCCTGGAGCCGATATTGCCGCGATAGCGCCAGCGGATATTGCTTCAATTGATGTTTTAAAAGATGCCGCAGCAACAGCTATTTATGGTAACCGTGCAGCAAGTGGTGTAATTATAGTAACGACTAAACGTGGCAAATCGGGCAAGCCGCAGTTAAGCTATAGTGGTTATGTAGCTGCCGAAAAAGTAAGTAATCAGCTTGATTTAATGGATGCCGATCAATTAAGAGCTTACCTTACGGCTAACAAGGTTACATTTTCGCCAAATGATGATAAAGGCGAAAATGTAAATTGGATGAAAGCCATTGAGCGTTCTACTGCATATTCACAAAACCATAACCTTTCATTTAGTGGAGGTACCGATCACAGCAACTATAGCGCCAGTTTAAACTACTTTAACAAGGAGGGTATTTTAAGTCAAAGTTCATTAAATCGTATTATTGGTCGGTTAAACATAGATCAGTACGCATTCGATGATAAAGTAAAATTCAGCTTAAACCTATCCAATTCGAGTAGTAAATCTATTAACGAGCCATTGCAGAATATTGTATTGTTACAGGCAGCAAAACGTCTACCAGTTTCTCCTATTTACAATACAGATGGAAGTTATTTCGAAAACCTGAACAATACAGGTTATTTTAATCCGTTAGCCATTGCCAACAATGCACAGGACGAAACAAAATATAACGTTTTAATTGGTGGTTTTAATACGGAAGTAAAATTGCCGTTTGGCTTTACGTACAACATTAATCTATCTTACCAGAAAACTACTGCTGCGCATGGCGAATTTTATAGTAGTTACTTTGGAAAATACCCAACATCGAATTTTTACAATAACCCCGACCCAGGTATTGGCATAGCGCACACGCTAATTGGAAATATATTTGGTACAAATGGCTCGGCTTTAAGAAGCAACTTTGAAAACACCAATAAAATATTAGAAACATTCTTAACCTGGGATAAAAAAATTGGCGATCATACCTTAAACGCTGTATTGGGTTACAGTTACCAGGATAACATTGTAGGTGATGGTTTTCAAACTTCAAGTACAAATTTCCCAACAGATTTCGTTGGCTTTCAAAACCTTACCCTAGGCAACCCCTATGCCATTTCTTCTTACCGCATTAATTTAGGGAACGACCTTACTTATCAAAGAATTCTGATGATCTCTGACTTTTTCAGGTTAAATTATAATTACAAGAGTAAATACTTTTTGCAAGGTTCAATCAGACGTGATGGAAGCTCCGCATTTGGAAAAAATAACCAATGGGGCTATTTCCCGTCTGTTGGTTTAGCCTGGAGAGTAAGCGAAGAAGATTTTATGAAGGGGCAATCGTTTGTTAGCGATTTAAAAATCCGTGCCAGTTATGGTGTTACAGGAAACTCTTCAGGTATCGGCGCCTATAATGGACAGTTAGTTTACGGCATTACTGGTACTTACTACAATAATGGCGTTCAGGCAGCAGCATATGCGCCAATACAAGGCGCAAACCCAGATTTAAAATGGGAAAGAACCTCGACCAAAAATCTTGGTGTCGATTTTGGGATTTTAAACAACAAAATTACAGGTACAGTAGATGTATATGATAAAAACACCAATGGTATGCTTTTCCAGTATAATGTACCTTCTGCGCTTGTTCCAGGTGGTAGATTATGGGCAAATGGTGGTAGCATCAACAATAAAGGTATTGAAGTAAGTTTAAATGTATCACCAGTTGCTACCAAAAGTTTTTCATGGTTGAGCACCATTAACATGGCTTACAATAAAAACAAAATTACGAGCTTGCAAGGCCCTATCTCTAATGCAGATTCTGTTCGTTACTCAGATCCAGAAGGACCAGGACAAACAAATGCAACTTTACAAATCCTGAAAGTTGGCTACCCACTTGGCCAGTTTTTCACGTTAAAATATGCAGGTAAAGATGCTAGCGGCAACTCACTGTTTTATAAACGCGATGGTTCTACAACTACTACACCGAGTATTGGAACTGACTATTTCTACCTTGGCAATGCACAGCCAAAAGTAATAATGGGCTGGAGCAATACCTTTAAATATAAAGAATTTGAGCTGAACATCTTCTTAAGAGGAACCTTTGGCAATAAGATATTTAACGCCACTAAAGCAGATTTATCTTATACTGCTGGCGCAGCTGTTAATAACATACTAAACAGCGCTGCCGACGATAAAGTAACGGATACAAGAAACTCATTCTACTCAGACAGGTATATTGAAAGTGGCTCTTACGTGCGTTTGGATAATGCAACTTTGGGCTATAATTTTAAAAACCTAATTAAGTATGTGAGTAATGTCAGGGTTTATTTATCAACCAATAATTTGTTTACCATTACTGGATATAAGGGAATTGATCCTGAGATTAATCAAGGAGGCGCTGCACCAGGTATAGATTATAATAACTTCTATCCTAAAACCCGTACTTTTTTACTAGGTCTTAACGCATCATTTTAAAACACAAATTTTAAAGACATGAAAAAGATATTATTTGGAATATTATTTGTGCTGACCGGAGCATTAATATTCACCTCCTGCCAAAAACTCGAGGTACCCGTTACATCAGAACTTACACCGGAAACCTATCCTCAAACAGCAGCACAATTAACATCAGCATCTGGGGCGGTATATATTAATTTAAGGAGTGATTATGCTACCACTTATTTCTTTTTACAAAGCAGCTCAACAGACGAATCGGTACTGCCAATCTTTGCTTCTGACTGGATTGATGGGAATAAGTACCTTGAATTACATCGCCACACCTGGACAAAAGATAATGCATGGGTTGCAGCAGGTTGGTCATACTTAACCAATATTATTGGCACCGCCAATCAAACTATTTCAATTATTACCCAATCAGCACCTCCAGGAGCGGCAAAAAACACCAACCTTGCAGAATTGAAGACCATGCGTGCCCTGTCGTATTTTATGATGATGGATTTATATGGCAACGTTCCATTAGATACCCTGTATGGCGCTACAGCATTAAAAACAAATTCAACAAGAGCACAGGTTTTTACCTATGTTGAAAGTGAACTTAAAGCAGCTATCCCTTATTTAAAATCGACTTCAGGTATAACAACTTATGGTTTACCAACTAAATATCTGGCTTATTCTATACTGGCAAAGATGTATCTTAACGCTTCAGTATATACTGGAACGGCACGTTATGATGATTGCATTGCCGCCTGCGATCAGATCATTAGTTCGGGCCTATATAATATCGAGCCACTATCCAGCTATCTTCAGATGTTTTATCCCACAAACGGCCCTTTGCAAAAAGAATTTATCTTTGCCATACCCTTTGACGCCTCTACATCAAATGGAAATATGTTTATGGCCCGCTACGATCTAAACCGTAATCTCGGTATACGTTATCAATACTCTGGCTCCACAACAGGCACATTTACCAACCCGGTTATGAACCAAAGCAGCGGCGGAGGCTTAGCAAACAATAAACCGAGCGGACCAAGAATGACCACTACTGAGTTTTATGCAAATTTTAACGATGCAAATGATATCAGAAATAAACAATGGCTTACCGGCCCGCAGTACTGGCAAGATGGAAGTCCTATCATGGTGAGCACCACTAACTTAAGCTACGATCAGTTTTATACAGGTGGTACTCCTAACGGCACATTAACATATGCCCTAAATTTAACTCCGTTGAGCAGTTCACGTTTAGGTGCAAATGCTTACGATTTAGGGAAGGATGAAATTGCCTGGAATACCGGCTACCGGAACATTAAATTTCTACCAGATTATACCAACCCAACCAACCGGAACCAAAACAACGATATGCCGTTATTCCGCTATTCAGATATTATCCTGATGAAAGCGGAAGCTATATTCAGAGGTGGAACTCCAACGCTTGGTGCTACTGCATTAGGCTTGGTAAACAGTGTACGAAGCAACCGTACAACTTCTGCAGCTTTAGGAGCATTAACACTGGATGTACTTTACAATGAGCGTTCGAAAGAATTTGCATGGGAATGCTGGCACCGTAATGATATGATCAGGTTCGGTAAATTTGAGAACAGTTATGGTTTATCTAAAACCAATACCGACACTTATCGCCGTATATTCCCAATTCCAAGTACAGCAATAGCAACAAACAATACATTGGTTCAAAACCCTGGTTACAATTAATCTGTTGTAAACAATACAAAAATTTCTCTGGGGTAAAAGCCAGAGAAATTTCTTTTTTCCCGTCCTTTCAAGTCGATGGACTACCCAAACATTAAACCTATCTCCATGAGGAAACACTTACTTTTACTGATTTTCCTATTCACCTATTGCTCATTGCAGGCTCAGGTTTTATTAAAAACACCATCTGAAGCCACCCCTCCAACCAAAACTTTAACTAAAGATGCCTTATCGCTTAATTTTATTGCCATGGGCGATTGGGGAAGGAACGGTGCCGACCACCAGAAACAGGTAGCACAACAAATGGGGATAACCGCAGCAGATGTTAAAGCACAGTTTATCATTTCCACAGGCGATAACTTCTACCCTAGCGGTGTAATCAGTGAGCACGATCCACTTTTTAAATATTCATTTGAAGATATTTATACTGCATTTTCTTTGCAATGGGATTGGTATCCGGTACTGGGTAATCACGATTATAAATCCAATCCAGATGCCCAGGTAGCCTATTCAAAAATCAGCAGAAGATGGAAAATGCCTGCCCGTTATTACGCAAAGAAATTTCCCATTAACGGAGACCTGAATAACCAGGTATTGATTGCTTTTATCGATACCAACCCTTTAATTCCAGAATTTTACAAAAATTCAGAATACGGCCCAAACGTAAAAAGCCAGGATACTACCCAACAAAAACGATGGCTGGCCAAAGTATTAAGTGATGAAGATCCAAGCATCAGATGGAAAATTGTTGTGGGTCATCACCCCATGTATACTGGAGGAAGCCGCACAGATGGATATGATACCAAAGCAATCCGCAGCTCTCTTAAACCAGTTTTTGATCATTATGGCGTAGATGTATACCTCACCGGGCACGAGCACAGCTTACAGTACATTAAACCCGAAGGCAAAACGCATCACTTCATTTCAGGCGCAGCATCAGAAAAAACACCTGTAAAACTCATTGATAATGCTCAGATGGTAGCTTCTGTTTATGGTTTCATGCTTTTTTCGGTCGGCAAAGATTTAATCCGCGTACAAACCATTAACGATGAAGGAGAGATTATTTATAATACCATTATCAAAAAATAAATGCAGTTTTTCTCCGAACAGCGCTTATTTTTAGAAAACAAAAACCGCCCATCATTAGCTTAAAAATATTATGGCCAATACCGTATCTGCACCGCAGGATTTGCTTTTACCGAAAAAGAAAAGACTACTTTCTTTAGATGCCTTACGCGGTTTTGACATGTTCTGGATTATTAGTGGAGAAGGTATTTTCCACGGATTGGCCAACGGTGTAATGAAAGAACACCATTTGATCAGAAATCCAAATGATTGGACCATCGCCAGCAATGGCCATTTATCATTTTTCGAAAGTTTTTTGGTTGGCCTCAGCAACCAGCTTCATCACTCCCTTTGGAACGGTTTTACTTTTTACGACCTGATTTTCCCGCTTTTCATTTTTATCTCTGGTGTTTCTATGCCATTTTCTTACGAAAAACATTTAAATGCCGGAAATGATAAAAAAAAATCGGCAAAAGATATTTATTATGCCCTGATCAGGAGAACACTGATTTTAATCTTTCTCGGAATGGTGGTAAACGGCCTATTCAAATGGGAAGGCTACGAAAATACACGTTTCGCGAGCGTGCTTGGCCGTATTGCCCTATCCACTTTTTTTGCTGCTTTAATTTATCTCAATTTTTCGTTACGCAAACAGCTTATTTGGCTGCTGGGCATTTTATTGGGCTACTACATCATCATGATAGCCATACCTGTTCCTGGCTTCGGAAATGGCGTTTTAACACCCGAAGGTAACCTGGCAGCATATGTAGACCGCTTATGGTTGCCTGGCAAACTCCATCGTGCAATATACGATCCAGAAGGTTTATTGAGTACTATTCCTGCCATCGCAACAGCACTTTTAGGGGTATTTACAGGAACATTCCTAAATACTAAAAACTACCGTTTCAGTCTGGATCTAAAAGCTTTATACCTTTTTATCGCAGGCATAATACTGGTTTCGCTTGGATTACTATGGAACCTATTTTTTCCGATCAATAAAAATATCTGGACAAGTTCTTTTGTGTTGGTTGCCGGTGGATTCAGTCTGGTGCTATTCTCCTTCTTCTATTACATTATTGATGTTAAAACTCATCAAAAGTGGAGCTTGCCCTTTATCTGGATTGGTACAAATTCTATTTTAATTTACGTATGTGCCCATGGGCTTTTCAATTTCGAATCTACTTCACAATTCCTCTTTGGTGGAATTATAACTAAAATACCTTTGGCCTGGCAACAGGCAGGTTTATGGCTAGGTGTTCTACTAATACAGCTTGGAATATTGAAATTTCTTTATGATAGAAAATGGTTTTTAAAAATTTAAAATGACATTAAAAACATACCTTCTTTTTACATGATCTGCCTTGAACATTATCTAATCATTTTTAAAAAAATGGAAATTCCTCATTAAAAAACACCACATTTAAATATGCTGTTAACCGATTTACAAAATATAGTTTCTAAACGCGATACCAGGCTTAGGATTAGGATTAGCCGGTTCTTATTGTTGTTTTTGGCAATAGCAGCCATTTATACCGATACGGTGTATGCGCAACAGCAGTATTTAATCCCTTATGTTCAGCCATTTTCGGGTACTTCTGCCAGCACCACATTGGCTAGCCAACACATAGAAGATAAAACCGAACGCCTGGCCAATACCATTCCGGCTGTAGCACCGCCGTTTAGCATGACGCAATGGACGCCGCAGACCCAGCTTACTGAAAAAAAATGCCTGGCACCTTATTATTACAACAACAAAAAGTTTTACGGATTTAGGGCAAGCCATTGGATCAGTGGTTCTTGCACCCAGGATTACGGAAGCTTCACCATTATGCCCATTTCAGGCCAACTTAAAACCAATGCAGCTCAATATGCTGAAAATTATGTGCACGAAAACGAAGTTTCTACCCCATCCTATTACAAATTAAAATTACCTCAACATCAACTGTTAACAGAAATTACAGCCAGCCTTAGAAGCAGTGTAATGCGGATCACAGCGCTAAAAACAGATAGCGTTTATGTTTTAGTTACCCCCAATAGCGATCAAAACAAGGGTTTTATTCAAGTTGATGCAGAAAAAGGTGAAATTTCCGGATATAATCCTGTTCACCGGATTTATCAGGGATGGGGAGAACCTGCAGGCTTTAGTGGTTATTTTTTCATTCGGTTCAAAAAAACCTTTACCGCTGCAAGGGTTTATAGCGAAGGTCATATTTTCAATCAGCAAAACATCAGCAATAAAAAGGATATTGGTGCTTATGCAGGCTTTAAACTGCAAAAAGGGGAACAGTTAGTGATTTATTCTGGCACCTCTTTTACAAGTATCGCAGCCGCCAAGGCCAACCTGGAAAGTGAAATTAAAAATGATGATTTTGATACTGTTTTAGCACGCACCAATCAGGCCTGGGAAAAATCCCTATCGCAGGTCCGTATTTCAGACACAAATGAAAAAGGGAAAAAAATCTTTTACACTGCCCTCTATCATGCCATGCAACATCCCAGGTTATACAATGATGTAGATGGGAAATACCCACAATTTGACGGAAATTATCAGAACAAAACAATAAATAAAGGCAATTATTATGATGATTTTTCGATGTGGGATATTTACCGTGCGCAATTACCTTTAATTGAACTATTGAATCCCAACTTAGCTAATAGCCTTGTTAATTCGATGATATTAAAAGGTCAGCAAGGTGGCTGGATGCCTATTTTCCCTTGCTGGAACAGTTATACTGCCGCCATGATCGGCGATCATGCTACTGCTTTCATCGCTTCCGCATATAATAAGGGAATCCGCAATTATGACATTAATGAAGCTTACCGGTTGATGAGGCAAAATGCCTTTCAAATGCCCGATTCTGTCGATTACCTGAATGGAAAAGGCCGACGTGGAATTAACAGTTATTTAAAGTATGGCTATATCCCGTTAGAAGACAGTGTTCCAAACGCTTTTCATAAAAAAGAACAGGTAAGTAGAACCTTAGAGTATGCATACGATGATTATGCACTCGCCAGTATCGCGAAAGATTTGGGCAAAGAAACCGATTACCGGGAGCTATCAAAACGATCGCTTAATTACCAACATATTTTTGATCCCAATGTTGGAATGGTTAGAGGCCGTTTTGCCAATGGCAACTGGTACAAGCCTTTTTATCCCGATCACCGCGAACCTTACATTACAGAAGGAACCCCAAGACAATATACTTTTTATGTTCCGCATGATATCCCCGGACTGATCAAATTGATGGGTGGACGTAAAAATCTCGAAAATGAACTGGATTCGCTCTTTAATAAAAAAGAATATTGGCATGGGAATGAACCTGGTCACCAGATTCCATTTTTATACAACTACACCGCTTCTCCATGGAAAACCCAGATGCAGGTCTCACGCATTTTGGCAGAAGAGTACGGGGAAGGTGCTGGTGGTTTAAGTGGCAACGACGATGCCGGGCAAATGTCGGCATGGTATGTATTTGCAGCACTCGGCTTTTATCCGGTAGATCCTGTTTCAGGAAACTATCAACTCACCAGCCCTTTGTTCAAACAGGCTACAATATCTTTTAAAAATGGCAAAAAATTAGTCATAACAGCCATTAAAAAGAATAGAAATTCTATTTACATCTCAAAAATCAGTTTAAATGGAAAGCCTTTCACCAAAAACCAAATTAAACACCAATTGCTGGTGCAAGGCGGAAAATTAATCTTTTATCTGCAAGATCAACCAGCCATGCTTTAAATGCTGAAAAACCAATCTAAACGTAAATAAAACTAGAATTAATAACTGTACTACTATTAACGTTATTTTGTAATTATTTAAATATCTGCGGACACCCCTCTGAAAGAGGGGATTCAACCCAGGTTAATCTTTAAATAAAATCACGAGCACTAGTATTGCACTAAGCACAAGGATAAAAAGTATCATTCTTTTAGGAAAGACACTTTCACACACCTCATTCCCGGTTTTATCTGATGCTTTTAAAGTTTTCTTTTCAACCTTCATTGTTAGAATGGTATAGATAGGGTTTGACTGTGCTTGAGCGAAAAAGATTAAGGACGAAAAAAATATCTTTATTTATTGACCTTATCGCTCAAAACATCAATATTAAAAACACCTGCTTACCATCGCTCTCCTGCACATTGTGCCACATCTAAAAGCCCAGCAGTAGCTTTCTCCTAAAAAATAATCTGGGTAAATGAGTGCCCTTAATCTTAGAAAAAATCATATCAGGTATTTTTTCACCAAAACATATCTCCACCAAACACTTAACAAACAAACAATAACGAGCTAACCTTGAGGAAACATTGATTGACTAATTTACAAGTGCATTTGTTTACCCTAAGCAGAAAACAGGCAAACAAAAAAGTTTCAATAAAATAGCAAACTATGAAACAACAGGCCAGAACGATACCAGGAAAACTGGTAGATTTTGATTATAACAGATACAGGTTACCAACATTTGTAATGCAGTTTAGACCCTCCGTTTATCAGGACGGTGATTGTTACTATGCCGTATTATCCTTTGAAGAGGAACACGATGTTTCAGGTCTTGGAACCTCTCCTGAAGATGCACTGATAGACTGGAATGATAAAGTATGCGAGATGCTTGCCTTATCGGCCCCTTTACGCACATCGCTAAGCGCCAAAAACAAATAATTTGCTACAAAAATAGGCCAATTAATCTTCACCTAAATTATTCTGCTGAACCAGAATATAGCTTATCGGCCCGGTATTTGATCAGTACTATTATGATCAGCTGAATTTTCCCGCTAACGATTACTTGAGATCAAAAAGTGATCCCATTAATCCAGAATAACGAACTTTGAAAAGTTTGGTCATTTAATTACTTTTATCACTATCTGAAAAGCTAAACTAAAGAATCATGGCCGGTGCGCAGGAAAACAGCAAATGGGACTCCTATAACGGTGCTTCCCCACTCATTGCCCTATACAATAGCTTCCACCCCTTAACCGCTGAAATGGAGGCACTTATCGATAGCCTCACCTTTCCGGTGAGTTTCCGCAAGAACAGATATATTATCTCCCCGATAGACCGTAACAGATATCTTTACCTGATTTTAAAAGGGGTAGTAAGGGGATTCTACAAGGAGTCGGGGACGGAAATAACCTCCTGGATCTGTCAGGAAAATGAAATTGTAGGAACCATCCGCAATTTATGGACCGCAGAAGAATCTGATGAATATCTTCAGGCAATAGAGGATGTAGAACTGATTGCCATACCTCATGAGCTCACGACTATGCTTTATAAAAATTTCGCGGAGGCAAACATTATTGGCAGAAAGATCATGGAACTTCATTATAGAGGAGCGAATGACAGAGGCTTTATCTGCCAGATTCCCTCTGCTACGGGCCGCTACAAACACTTGCTCCGGGCCTTCCCCTGGATGATTAACCGTGTGCCGCTCCGGTATGTTGCGTCGTTCCTGGGACTAAGACTGGAAACGCTGAGCAGGATCCGATCAGGAGAAAACAAAAAAGCATAAAACCAGCGTGTGCGTTATTTTTAATTTTTATTACTTAGATCTTGCTAATGGCATGAAAATATTAAAGGCTGCTTAACCATTATGGATCTGGTATTAGTCTGTAAAATTAAATAATCCGATTATGGCAATATCATTAAGTTAAACATAAATATTGTCAGTCTGAGGGGTAATTTATTGTATGCAATTTAAAATCATCATCCAGCTTTACTTTATCTTCGGTTTCGATACGCGAGACGTATTCGTCTCAATCCCGCACTTCAACCTTATCCATATTGGTATACAATAGAATTGACAACTCAATTTTGGCTGACGATGCTTTTAATAAGCCTGTCCATTTATTCAGTCCACATAATTTCGCAATCACCTGCCGGATATTTCCTAACTTGAATTTTCCGTCGTTAATATTGAAGTCATTTACGAACAGGTCGAACTTAAAATACCTCGGACCGTAGCCCTAAATTGGGGTCGAATGAAGAACTTTGGGTTTTGAAATTACAAAGCCCTTGAAATCCATCTAAAGAAGTACAGGGGAGAATGCCAGTTTTTGATTGTACTTGACCATGATAGGTTCGGTAGAAATCTGCCAGAGGCATTAATGAAAATTGCGGAACCCGAAAAGAAGCATGGAGTTAAAGTGCTATCTACAAGTGAACAGGGTGACTTGGACACATCAGACCCCCATGTGTTTATGAAAAGAGCATTGCATGATATGCAGTGTTTTACATTTTCTACAGGCCAAAGTTAAACGAACATCTTGAGTAGCATTTTTTTTTTAGATTGGTCAACCACCAAATTGGGGAAGAACCACTTTAAAGCGAAACGGGGTAACAGCCTAAACGCGGAACAGGTGGCCATTTTCTCTGAAATACTCACAAAATGCCCTCGCATTTCGAGGGCATTTGCAAGTTTAAAGCTCATTATCTTTATTTGTTATTATTTCCAGTTACAGATTTGACTTGAAACTGATACTTTTTAACAGTTCATCAAAAATCTTACGACCTTTTATGCTGTCGGCTTCCTGGAATTGAACACTACCATTTACACCACGATTGTTTCTGGTTTCTGAGAAGAAAGTACAATTGTGCTCTCCCCGAAGGTGCGATTCCTGTATTAGAAAGTTTATCCCATTAACCTTTACTATTTCAAGCCGGTCAATGTTGTCTTCCAACTTGAGTTCTTTATGCATAGCTGACATTTCGGCTTTCTTCTGAACCAGCGTTTGTTCATTGCCGGCTTTCATGCGAAAGTCTTTAATTCCAATCAGCATATCGCCAACTGAATATACGTTCTGGTACTGCGTTGAAATTTCCGAATACTTAAATTTCCTGGTCGCTAATTTGGATATATCGGCCTTCGCCAGTTTAGCTGAACCGGTCGGAACTTTCACGTTAACAACCTGACTTGTTGGTTCCTGGTTAATAAACATAGTACCGAAAAATAGAGTGATTAACAAATTTATCTTCATGATTATTTATTTTTATATTTATTAATTATTTAATTAGGTGGGCAATCAATGGGGCTGACATCTCCATTTTCATCTATTGCTAATGGCTTCATCTCCCCATCGATCTTCTTATAAACATTTAACACATTTCCGAGTTTTGTCAAAAGCGCCTTTTCGGTACCACCATTCTGAGCAAGCGTCGCAAAACTATAATTATACATCGTTGGATCAGCCTGAAAGGCAGCATAAGCAGATTGAAAGCCAGACCAGTCTTTTACTGTCACGACGTAAGTCGTAGCGGCGGTAACAACTGTAATCGACACATTATTGGTGTAAAATGCATAACCATCAGGCCCGGAATTTAAAAGAGCTTGTTTGTTCAGATTTACAGCCATTCCGAACACGTCGGTAGGCGATGGAGCAGAGCCAGCCGGGTGGGTATGCGTATCTCCAATGGTATATCCGTTCGTGCTATCCCAGGTAAAATACGAATTAAAGCTATTGGTAGAGCCGTCAGTTCTTATAGGTATATTAATGTAAGTACTTCCATTGACTTGTGTGACTCTCTGCTCGTATCCATATTCGTTTCCCGTTGCACTGGTAGCAGTTCTGGCTTCGGCGTTCTTGGACGAGATGTACGAGTTATTTACAACCGCACTGACCATTGCTTTTCTTGCACAAGGATCTTCTATTGAAGGTGGGGTAACGTCTGGCGGAGTCAGAGGAGGCTGAGACAAGCCCCCATCATCCTCTCCCATAGGTGCATCACTCGCGACGCAATGTACAGAGTAGGTAAAGCCCATTATCTGCCATGAGCAATAACTTGGAAACCCATCCAACTGAAAGCAGAACTGACCATATGCTGGTATTGCAGAAATCTGGCAATCCGTATAGCTCACGGATAGCTTCTCTCTGCTATTCAACATAACCTTTTCCCCGTAAACATTTTTATCAATTCTTCCTTTACTATACGAATCAACTGATTGAACATTACTTGAAAGAGAAAGAAAGATCACATTACCAGTAAACCCCTTTACATTATTGTAATGCACGTTGGTTCTAGTATCCGATTCCGACACAACGTTCATGTATCGGCCTGTAAACAAATTACTCTTCTTGTTCTTAGCTATGATGAGCTTAAATATACTTTTGTTAGCATAAGACTCAGCATTAGAGAGATCTATCTTATCCGTTGTAAGGAAAATCCTATTCGGATTCTTAAGCTCCACTTCGTAAACCGTTGTAAATTCAGTTTCGAATTTTTCAACATGGCTCCAATCCGGCACAAGAGATGAAAGGATTGTGCTCCTGGTGAGAGTACCTCCCTGCTGGTTGTTAAACCATTCCTTTACACCACTTAGCGCCGGAGGATCGGAAGATTCTTCATTAATGCTTTTTTTGCACGATTGGGATAAAAATAAAAGGCCCAGGATTAATATTACTCCTCTGCGCCAGTTAAGAAAGTGGACATTGGCCCCCTTCAGTTTTAATTTCATAGCGTTAATTTAAATTGTTTATGATAATGAGATATGCTAATATAGTCGTTTTACTATAAAAAAAAATACTGCAATGTAATAAAATTCACTCATTAGGCTTGTCAAATCATATCAGGGTTACAATTGCTAAGTTTTTACCAACCCCAAAAACTGTAAAGCATTCCCAGTATTACCACCTGGAAAATGTAAACTTATTCTAGTATTATAATTCAAAAACGACAAGTAAATTCAGGACGGTACATTGGCCAGCCGTTCCGCATTTAAACTGTCACCCCATTTCGCTTTAAAGTGACCACCTGTTTCGGGGCAAACTGGCCGTTCTGATCTTTCGATCAGCTTTTTTCGCAACTGGCTTTCGGGAATAATTTTTCAATTTCTGCATAAAATAAAGGCTCCTGGGAGCATATCTACTATTCGGGATGAACTACGGTCACTTCGCTGTCTTGAAGGGGGTATGGTATTTTTTTTACGCGTTCCAGTACCTGCGAATGGATTTTGATCGCTAGAAAGGTCTGAATTGAGGATGAATCCGGCAGTAAAATGGATTAAACCGAAAAGTCCTGAGGAAAATGGATTTGGATCCGAAGTGTATATTTGTTCAGAGGGAAAGGAACTTAGATGTGCATCATCCGGTAATCAAATTGGTGGCCAGTTTGGCCCGAAACAGAGGGGTCACTTTCACCGAAATACACAGCTTGAGCTTCTCCCTTAATAAAATAATTTCGGGTGTATTACCCATGAGCCTTTGAGTCCGCTGATTCCAAAATTCCGATTCGACAGACCTTTTTACCGCTAGCCGGAGGTACTTACCATCGACTGTAATTTTCGCATAAATTGGAGCTTTGCCATTTAGCTCATTTTCCCGCTTTAAATAGAATGAGAGGGCAAAAGTGTGCTGAGATTTCATAAAATTCCCTCCTAAGCTTAGCACCTATTCTAGCACCTGAAAAACAATAAAAATCAAGTGATAGCAAAATGGTGCAAAATAATTTTTAGTGATTGAAAAAAATATGCGACTCAAAAATTTACAATGATAGAAATAAGATTTTGGTGCTGAAATAGGTGCTAAATAGGTTGATATTTCTAGCACCAAACTGATATGGAATAAAAACAAAAAACCCTCTAATCAATTGATTTAGAGGGTTTTTGACGGATTTCGAATCCTTGTTTTGTCGGGATGGCAGGATTCGAACCTACGACCTCCTGCTCCCAAAGCAGGCGCGATACCGGGCTACGCTACATCCCGAACTTGGCATCGATCTTTTAATCCTGTTTTAAAAGTGGATCAACTTTTTGTCGGGATGGCAGGATTCGAACCTACGACCTCCTGCTCCCAAAGCAGGCGCGATACCGGGCTACGCTACATCCCGAACTTGGTATCTTCTTTTTAATTTCCCTTTTTCGAAGGGATTGCAAAGAAACGGTTTTAAATTGATAATTCCATTTATTTTTGCAAATTTTTATTTTCTGCGGAGAGGGCGGGATTCGAACCCGCGGTACCGTTACCAGTACGACAGTTTAGCAAACTGTTCCTTTCGGCCACTCAGGCACCTCTCCTTTTCGACCTCTATTTTCCGCCCTACCGGCGTTGTTTTGAGGTCTGCAAATATAGTAAAACAAGTTATCCAACAAAAAAAAATTACAAAATTTGTTGATAATCTATACGCACATGATAGATGCTCATAAGCATCGTCTTGAATATCAATTTGATAGTCTCAATATCTTTTAATGTTAAATCGCAGTCATCTAACTGGTTTTGCTCCAATTTGTAGTTAATTATCCTTTCTACGATGTCATTTATGTTCTGAGCATCGGGATTTTTCAGACTTCTTGACGCAGCTTCGACCGAATCGGCGAGCATCAACACACCAGTTTCTTTGCTAAAAGGTATTGGTCCGGGGTAACGGAAAATGTTTTCGTCGACAAATTTTTCAGGCGTATTTTTCAAAAAAGACTGATAAAAATAATCAACCCGGGTATTTCCATGGTGTGTTCTGATAAAATCGATAATCGCTTCAGGAATCTGGTTCTTCCTTAAAATCTCAATCCCTTTGTGCACATGCTGAATAATGATCTGCGCACTTTGCTCGTAAGGTAATTTATCATGCGGACTCACAGCGGTATTCTGGTTCTCGATAAAATATTGTGGATTGTCTACTTTACCAATATCATGATATAAGGCACCCGCCCTTACCAGCACCGAATTGCCCCCTATTTTAAATATTGCGGCCTCTGCAAGGTTTGCCACCTGCAAAGAGTGCTGAAACGTTCCAGGCGCTTTAAAGGCAAGCTCCCTTAACAGTTTATTATTGGTATTGGTGAGCTCAATTAAGGCCACATCTGATGTGATACCAAAAATACGTTCGAACAGATAAATTAAGGGGTAAGCTAAAAGAGATAAGAGTACACTAAAAACAAAAGGAATAAAATTCATCCATTCTATTTCGCGGAAAGATCCTTCGCGAAGCAGGGCAATACCTATAAAAGAAACTAAATAAGCCAAAAGAATAAATAAGGCCGAAACCAGGAATCTTTCGCGCTTAACAAAGTTTTTTATACTAAATATGGCAACCATGCCTGCAGTAACCTGATAAAACACAAACTCGAAACTATTAGCCACAAAAAAACCGGCAATTAAAATCACCAGCATATGGAGGTAAAGTGCCAAACGGGTATCAAACAGTATCCTAATGATAATGGGCACTACACAAAACGGAATGTAGTACAAACTTGGGATTTCCATTTTAATGGCCCAGGTTAATGCCAGTAACATCCCCGTGGTAACAATCAGGATTAAGGAAAGCTGACGGTTATCGGCAAAAATATCCTTCCGGAAAAGAAAAAGGAAAGACATTAAAATAGCGAGTATAAAGCCAACCAATATTACCTGCCCCAAATAAACCAATGCCCTGCTACCAATTGTTTTGCTCTGTGCATCGTAGGTTGCTTTATAAGATTCTAGTTTCTGATAAATTTCTTCATCAATAACATCATTCTTCGCTACAATAAGCTCTCCCTTTTGTACCATACCCTTGGTAGTAGAGATATTGTTAACCGTATTATCCTGTATAGTTTGAGTCAGGCGCTCATCAAATACGATGTTTGGGGTAATGTGATCAATGGCAAGGTTTGCAACCAGATCGCCCATTACCTGATTGGGGGCTTTAAAATTATCTTTAAAAAACTTCAGGGCCGATTCTGCGGTAAAAACATCCTGTGTATTCTTTTCCTGGGCTACATTGTTTTCAAGTAAAGAAAAGTCATAGTTCTTCCCTCCCGCCTGATGTTTCACATTTAAACCGATAATCCCTTTCTCGTAAATGTTCTGCAGCAATTTATAGGAAGCACTTTTATATACGTCCTTATCTTTTTCGTTAAGTTGCTTAGATTTCCATTTCACATCAAACTCGTTGGCAAACTCCTCCAAAGCATTTGCCGTAATGCCCCTATCGAATTGGTAAACAGGTAAAATATCTTTTAATGCATTCTTTTTATCGGCACTAACCTGTGGATTGGTTTTTAAAATAGCAAAACTAAAGGGCGAAATCAGGTCCTTATTTTTCCATACTGCATTTTTTTCAAACTCATATCTAAACCGGGGCTGTTTGGGTAGAAATAACGTAATAATGAAAACGGTAAATATCATCATCACATATTTTAGGTTTGATGAATACTTCCGGTAAAGGATCTTGTGTGAATTTCTCTTGATTTTGGCCAAAATGATGTAATTATTGTATTGTCAAAAATAGCATTTTTATCTAATATACATTTTACAGGTTTTGTTTGCAATTACCGGATTTTATATTTTACTTTATGATATCAAATTAATATCAATTATGTATCAAGAAAAAATTATTAATCCGCCATCGGGCTATCTAACATTCGCACTATGCATCGCATTGCTGGGCGCTTCTATTTTCTGTTTTGTTTCAGAAATTTTTCTCTGGGGAGGAATTTTACTGGCAATAGATATATTTTTAATATTCCCGGGCTTTTTAATCATCAACCCTAATCAATCAATGGTACTCACCCTTTTCGGAAAATATATCGGGACAGTAAAAGCCGATGGATTTTTCTGGGTAAATCCCTTAACCTCAAAAAGACGTTTATCATTAAAAGCGAACAATTTAAACGGACAGCAGTTAAAAGTTAATGATAAACTGGGCAACCCGATCGAAATTGCTGCTGTGGTGGTTTGGAAAGTAAACGAAACTGCCAAAGCTGTTTTCTCTGTAGAAAACTACATGCAATACGTAAATATACAAAGTGAAGCTGCTGTAAGGCATTTGGCTAACATTTTTCCATACGACCATGCTGAAGGGGAAGAAACCAGCATCACTTTAAAAGATGGTGCTGATAAAGTAAGCGAACTTTTAGAAAACGAACTGAACGAACGTTTATCGAGAGCAGGTATTGAAGTTTTAGAAGCCAGGATTTCGCATTTGGCTTATGCACCAGAAATTGCCAGTGCCATGTTACAGCGTCAACAGGCCACTGCAGTTATTGCAGCCCGTAAATTAATAGTAGAAGGTGCTGTAGGCATGGTAGAGATGGCTTTAGAGAAATTATCGCAAAAAGGAATTGTTGAGCTGGATGAAGAGCGTAAAGCAGCTATGGTAAGCAATTTACTGGTGGTGCTTTGCGGCGATCGCCATGTACAGCCCGTGGTAAATACCGGAACATTATATAATTAGCAAAATGGAATTTGAGGAAAAACAAAGCTTAAAACTTTGGTGGCTTTATATTTTATTAGCTATTGATGCTGTTATTGTGCTTAGCATCGTACTTTTTGATAAAGGCGGAATGAGCTTTGAGACTTTAAAAACTACTTATTTTGCTCCATTTTGGGCAGTATTTCTTCCTTTTGCGATTATTTATCTGCTTCAAAAAAATAAAATGACTTTGCAGATCGGTGCTGAAGGCATTTCTTACAAGTATTTTCCATTTCAAACCAAACTGAAGCTATTGAATTGGGGCAACATCGAGAAAGTTTATATCAATAAGTACAATGCTTTAGGAGATTATGGCGGATTTGGTGTTCGCAGCAGGCTTTGGTTTAAATTTAACGACAAGGCCTATATCCTAAACGATAAAGATAAAGGTTTACAGATTGAATTTAAAAATGGCAAAAAGCTCCTGTTCAGCTCAAATAAGATAGAAGAACTGCAAATGTTTCTTATTAATTTAAAAACGAGGTATAATATACAAGCAATACAATAAGAATGGCGGAGAAAGATAAAAAAGCTTTTGTATTAAGAATTAGTCCTGCTTTATTAAAAGAAGTAGAAACCTGGGCTGCCGATGAGTTTAGAAGTACGAACGGACAGATCGAGTTTCTACTCACGCAGGCTTTAAAATCAAGAAAAAAAGGTAAAACAAAAGAAGAATAGAAGCAAGGTTTCCGAAGTTTTTAAGGCCCAAGGCATCAGCATACTCCGGAAGTCTGTTAATATTTGGGCGTTATCCAAGCTACATAAGGATCGGCTCAGGGCTGCGCTTCACTCCGGTACCTATAAAAAAATCGATGCTGAGCCCTTACAATTCTAACGCAAATGTACTGATCTAAATTAAACCTATCAGGTTTTAAAAACCTGATAGGTTTGTACATTAATAAATTTTCTTCATCCAGCAACCTAGCCAAAGAACCACCAACCAAGCAACCTAAACCTGATGGCAGCGACAGCCCCGAAGTATGAGGGCTACAGCGAATAGCAGGACTGTACTCTCCTAAGCACTACTGGTACTGCTTTCCAAATAAAAAACGAACTTTATTTTCAATTGAAATATGCAAAAACTAACAATCATTCGTTATTGCAATATTAAAAATGTATAACTTAGCGGCCTAACCAAAAATTCATAAAATTTAGTTTACATGAAAGAAGTTGTAATTGTATCAGCTGTGCGAACGCCTATTGGCAGTTTTGGAGGCTCATTAGCTCAATTTTCTGCTACTCAACTTGGTGGCTTTGCCATTAAGGCTGCTATCGAAAAAGCTGGATTAAAACCAGAACAGATCCAAGAAATATATATGGGTAATGTTTTATCTGCTAACCTGGGGCAAGCGCCAGCTACGCAAGCTGCAAAATTTGCAGGTTTACCAGATTTACCTGCCACTACAATAAATAAAGTATGCGCTTCGGGCACAAAAGCAATTATGCTTGCAGCGCAAAGTATTACAAATGGCGATAATGAAATTATTGTAGCCGGTGGCATGGAAAGCATGAGTAATGTTCCCTATTACCTGGATAAGGCAAGAAACGGCTATCGCTTAGGCCATGGGCAAATTACAGATGGCCTGGTAAAAGATGGACTATGGGATGTTTATAACGACTATCATATGGGGTCTGCCGCCGAACTTTGCGCTACAGCATGTAACATCAGCCGCGAAGCGCAGGATGATTTTGCAATAGAATCGTACAAAAGAGCTCAGGCAGCACAAACTTCGGGCAAATTTGCCAGCGAAATTGTAGCTGTAGAAGTGAAAGACCGTAAAGGCGAAATTACCCTTGTTGATACCGATGATGAGCCTACCGCGGTTAAATTTGATAAAATACCTTCATTAAAACCTGTTTTCAAAAAAGATGGAACCGTAACTGCTGCAAATGCCTCTACTTTAAATGATGGCGCAGCAGCATTAGTTTTAATGAGTGCCGATAAGGCAAAAGAACTGGGTTTAACACCTTTGGCCAAAATATTAGGCTATGCTGATGCACAACAAGCACCGGAGTGGTTTACAACTGCACCTTCAAAAGCAATTCCATTGGCTTTACACAAGGCCAATATCGATATTAAAAATGTTGATTTTTTCGAAATTAACGAAGCTTTTTCTGTAGTTTCCATTGCAAATAATCAACTTTTAGAACTAAACAACAGTCAGGTTAACGTTAATGGTGGCGCTGTTTCATTGGGGCACCCACTTGGTGCATCGGGCGCAAGAATTGTAGTTACCTTACTTTCGGTATTGGCACAGAACGACGGAAAAATCGGTGTTGCCGGAATCTGTAACGGAGGTGGTGGTGCAAGTGCACTTGTTATAGAGAAATTATAATTTTTTGGTTTTGCAGAATCTTTGCGTATTTGATCGTATGAAACTTATCAGATTTTATATCCTTTTAATCTTTGGAATGCTAAGCTTTAACTTAAAAGCGCAGCAGGCGCCAAATAAATTAGGGGTTTTCCAGGATACACTGATTAAAATATCGGCAAGGGTTATTTCTGCTCAAAGTGATGCACAAAAACTAGAAATAAACGGCAGTTTTGTAAAAACTTTGGTAGAGGCTTTAAAAGCCTCCAATTCTTTTTCTTATCCATTCGATTCGCTTAAAAATGTATCGGTAATTAAATCATCCGATCAGGCTTTTAGGATTTTGAGCTGGTATGTCCTGCTCGAAAACGGTTCATATCGCTATTATGGGGCCATCCAGATGAATACCAAAAGCGGTCCGTTGAAACTTTATCCCTTAATCGATCAGACCGAAAATTTAGCCGATCCCAATAGCATTACCACTAACCAGAAATGGTTTGGTGCCAGATATTATGAAATCGTACCGGTGACCAGTGGGAACCGCCTGCCTTATTATGTGCTTTTAGGCTGGAAAGGAAATACGCAGGCCACCACTAAAAAGGTAATCGATATCCTTTCTTTCGATAAAGATAATCTCACTTTTGGCGCCCCCGTTTTCGATGGAAAAGAATTAAAAGGAAAAAACAGGGTAATATTCGAATATGCCAAATCGAATGCAATGACTTTAAAAACGGATTTAAAAGCTGGGATGATCGTGTTCGACCATTTAGCATCCTTCAATCCGGAAATGAAAGATACCTTTGAATATCACGGATCAGATGGCACTTTTGATGGCTTTAAAATCATTGGCGGAAGATTAAAACTGCAGGAAGATATCACACTTAACAACGATCCGAATTCGAGTGATGAACTCTATGCCGATCCAAAGAAAAATGTGAAGCCCATCAGAAAGTTCTAATTTTTAACAAACCTTAACAAATCATTTACCTAACACATCATTTAAAAATTTGTGAGTTTGGCATTCGCTGACTATATTGCGCCCTGCTTAACTAGCTTAAACAACACACAAATTCTGAATTCATAAACTAAAACCAACAAATGTTTTATGCAAACATCTAATGAAACCATTAGTATTGACCATAGCAAGGAACTAGATCTCCACTTAGACAGTAACAATGTATCCAAAGAAAAATTATTTAGCCACCCAGTAGGCCTCTTTGTGCTATTTTTCACAGAAATGTGGGAAAGATTTAGTTACTATGGAATGAGATCATTACTTGTTTTATTCTTAGTAAGCGAAATAAGTAAAGGTGGCTGGCACTGGACAAGACCAGAGGCTTTACAGCTTTACGCCTGGTACACAGGTTTAGTATATTTAACTCCAATAATTGGCGGCTTAATTGCGGATCGACTGACTGGATACAGAAAAGCTGTTATCCTAGGTGCTTTAATTATGACCATTGGCCACATATCAATGGCGTTAGAAGGTTCAAATACCAATTTCTTCTATCTGGGATTATTTTTATTAATTGTTGGAAACGGATTATTCAAACCAAATATTTCTTCTATCGTAGGAAAACTTTACCCATCTACAAGTGATAAAAAAGATGCTGCTTACACTATCTTTTACATGGGCATTAACTCCGGTGCGTTTTTAGGTATGTTAATGTGCGGTTATATTGGCGAAAAAGTGGGCTGGCACTGGGGTTTTGGATTAGCGGGGGTATTTATGTTTTTTGGAATGCTTCAGTTTTACTTTGGACAAAAAATATTTGGTGTTTTAGGTGCGGCTGTAAATAAAACAGAAAAAGTAATTGACCCAACAGATGAAATTTTACCAAAAAAAGTAAGCAATCAACGTTTAGCTGTAGTCGCTGTATTTTCAATTTTCACTATTTTCTTTTGGATGGTATTTGAGCAGGCAGGCGGCTCAATGACTATTTTTGCTAAAGATTACACACTTAGAAATTTAACAGGAAATGCAAGTACAATCTTTAAATGGGTTGATGCAATACTTACTATTTTCCCACTTATTGCGGTAACTGTTGTTTTATTAAGCCTGGCGGCAAAAATCGCAAAAAAATATCCCGCCACAATAATTTTCACTGCAATAAGCTTCATTATTATCTGGGGATTAGCCATTTGGAAGGTAGAAAAAGAATTTACTGCTTTAAACACAGAAGTTCCTGCTTCATGGTTTGGGATTCTAAATTCATTCTTTATTGTTTCCCTTGCACCATTTGTGTCTAAAATATGGGAAACTAAATTTAACCCAAGTGGGCCTGTAAAATTTGGACTCGGTTTAATTTTTGTAGGTATAGGTTTTGCAGGATTGGCTTATGGAGGTATGGATATTGCAAAAGGTGCTACATCTGCACAGGTAAGCATGTTTTGGTTAATTTTCGCATACTTCTTCCATACTGTTGGGGAATTATGTGTTTCGCCTGTTGGATTATCTTACGTTAGTAAATTGGCTCCGGCCAAAGTGGTAGGTTTAATGTTCGGTGTATGGTTTACCTGTACAGCGATTGGTAACTGGTTAGCAGGTACTACCGGCGGCTTAATTGACAAAATAAGCTCAGAATACTCCATTTCCATTTTCTTCTTAATATTTACCATTATACCTATCGTTGCAGGCTTAATTATGTTTGCTATAAGTCCGATATTGCGTAAATGGATGCACGGCGTTCACTAATCAAAAAATAAATTTAACAAAAAGCCCGATCTCCATCGGGCTTTTAATTTTTAGTCATATTTAATGGAAAAAACAGTTTCAATAGAAGATATTCAAAATTTTGAGGGAAAATACCCGAAACAGCTCTGGCATTTATCGTTGGTAGAAATGTGGGAGCGTTTCTGTTTTTACGGAATGCGCGGGGTATTGGCTTTCTTTATGGTTGAGCAATTGGGTTTAAGCGACCAAAAATCGAACCTGCAGTACGGTGCTATACAAGCCTTTGTTTATGCCTTTACTTTTATAGGTGGTATTTTTGCCGATAAGATTTTAGGTTTCAGAAAATCTCTTTTTTGGGGCGGATCATTGATGATTATCGGGAATTTAATCCTAGCCTTCTCTCCTCATGATCTGTTTTATGTTGGAATTACCTTATCTATTATTGGAACAGGTTTCTTCAAGCCCAATGTTTCATCAATGGTTGGCGAACTATACCACGAGAAAGACAACCGGAGAGATGCGGGCTATGGACTTTTCTATGCAGGGATTAATGTAGGTGGATTATTGGGCGGTGCGATGTGCATTTATCTGGGCAAGTATTACAGCTGGCACCTATGTTTCTTGTCTGCTGCACTGGTAATGATGTTCGGTTTGGGCACATTCATTTTCACAAAAAAACACTTAGGTCCGATCGGGAATTCGCCTTTGCTGCATCTTAAAAAATCGAAACAGCAGCTATGGGAAATAGCCGTTTATGTGGGCTCGATACTTTGTATTCCACTGATTTATATCATGGTAAAAAACACGGCCTTTACCGATTATTTCATGTACACCATAGGCATTATTGCGCTGGTTTATTTCTTGTACGAAACGTTTAAAATAAAAGATAAAAAAGCGCAATATAAACTGCTTGCTGCTTTTGTTTTTATCTTCTGTTATTTCATTTTCATGGCCATATCTGAGCAGAGTGGTGGTTCATTATCATTATTTGCAAAGGATAATCTTGATCATAAAATCCTCTTTTTTAATATTGATCCGAATGTGGTAAACAATAGTGTTAACTCTTTTTTTGTAATTGTTTTTAGTCCGATTGTTGGCATTTTGTGGTTGGGCTTATACAAACGCAAAATAGAACCGAACACGGTTGTAAAATTTGGAATCGGCTTCCTTTTACTGGCTTTGAGTTTTTATGTTTTTTACGCCACGAGGTTCTTTGCCAATGCACAGGGCATTAGCTCATTAAATGTATTTACACTAGCCTATTTATTATTAACCCTTGGCGAACTTTGTTTGGGCCCGATAGGTATGTCGATCATTACTAAACTTTCTCCAAAGAAAATGTTCGGGATGATGATGGGACTTTGGTTTTTATCAAGTGCTTTCGGGCAGTTGGCTGCCGGAAAATTAGGCGCAGAAATGTCGAGCATTGATAACGCATCATTAACCACAAAATTAATGGCTTATACCGAAGGTTATAAGGCATTGGCATTATATTCTTTAATTGCGGGTTTGGCGCTGATTATTTTCTCGCAACTGGTTAAAAAGTTAATGCAAGAGGTGAGGTAAGAAAGGGATCGTCATTTCGATCCCGAATGTTCGGGAAGAAATCTACAAAACGATTAGTTATTAAAATACTGGAAGATTTGAAAATGAAAAGACAGTAGTTCTTGGAGGTCTACTGTCCCGCTCTTCGTTCCAAGTCCTCGCCCTCATATTTCGGTCTGCGGGCTTTACACGCCGATCGGGTTTAGGAACAAAGGTTTGTGCCATAAAAGCTAAAAAGAAATATAAAAGCTGGCCGGTATCTGTAATATTGCAAAACTGCTAAACCAGGATCCAGACCTTGAAAACGAAGATCTGCGAAATCAGCGAAAAATGTGGGTAAGCTTTCGACTACGCTCAGACTGACAATGCTTAAAAACAACTAATAAAACAAGTCCGGGAAGACGAATTATCTCGAATTAATGAAAATTCATGAAGGTTTCACATTAAATATTTACTTTCGCAGTTTAAAAGCAATTGTATCGTTTAATATAAATACTAGAAGCTTACATTATTAAAAAACCACAACAAACGTGTCAGATAGTTTAGTCATCATTCCCACCTACAACGAGAAGGAAAATATCGAAAAGATCATTAGAAAGGTTTTTTCTTTAACGCAGCCTTTTCATGTTTTAATTATTGATGATGGTTCTCCTGATGGAACTGCTGAAATTGTAAAATCGTTACAAGACGAATACGAAGGACATTTATTTATTGAGGAGCGTGCAGGGAAACAGGGATTGGGTACAGCCTACATTTACGGCTTCAATTGGGCATTACAACACGATTATGCCTATATTTTTGAAATGGATGCCGATTTCTCGCACAACCCCGATGACCTATCCCGCTTACGCGAAGCCTGTGTAAACGGTGCTGATGTAGCCATTGGCTCCAGGTATGTTAAAGGTGTAAATGTGGTAAATTGGCCAATGGGCAGGGTTTTAATGTCGTATTTTGCTTCAATGTATGTGCGTATGATTACCCGCATAAACATTCAGGATGCTACTGCGGGCTTTAAATGTTACCGCAAAATTGTATTGGAAACCATTCCATTAAATAAAATTAAATTTGTTGGTTATGCGTTTCAGATCGAAATGAAATTTACCGCCATTAAATTTGGCTTTAAAGTGGTCGAAGTTCCAATCATTTTCACCGACCGTACCGAAGGAACATCAAAAATGAGCACCCGTATCTTTAGGGAGGCTTTTTTAGGTGTAATCCAGATGAAGGTTTGGAGTTGGTTTAGGAATTATAGTAGAGAGTCCGGAGTCAGGAGTCCGAAGTCAGGAGTCTAGAGTCTTTAGTCCGGCGCATTTAAGTTCAAAGCTATAGTTAATAGTTCATAGACGATAGTTGATGATCTATCGAGATAGTTTGATTCCATATATTTCTGATCAGCAAATCGTATCAACCCGTATGCTAGGCTATTTCTCCATCAACTATCTAACTATCAACCAATCGCCTCCTACTCAGAACTACTGACTTATGACTTCCCCTGCGATTCCCTGATCATTGCGCCAAAATCCTGCCCTTTATCCATGGCTTTAACAGTCATTACAATTCTTTTGGTACGTGTAGGTTCGGTTTTAGCTTGATTGATCCAGTTGATGTAATAGTTTTGATGCGATTTAGGTTGTTTTAAAAAATTCCGGATTAAGTGTTCTTCTTCCGATAAGCAGATCTCGAGGTCTTCGGGCATTTCAATTTTAAAATCTTTATCTTCTTCTAAATAAAGTTCAACACCTGCTCCAGCTTCTTTTCTTAGTTTTTTACGGACTTCACCTTTTAAAGCAATAATAAAATCGCCCTCTCCCATCGGGATAGTTGCCATACCGCTAATCTCCAGCTGATCTATCTTTCCTTTTACCCTGAAGCTCTTTTTACAATCTGGTTTGATTTCGTTGGCCAGTGCTGCCGGAATAAACACATAACTCCAGCCGGTTTTTTCGCCCATGGTTTCGAAACGCTCTATTTCTGCTTTAAAGTGGATCATGGTTTAAATATAAAAATTATGTTTTAACAAGTAAATGATTAAATCGTTAGGCTATTTGTGAACTCGCTAGAAATGAGTCTTAGTTTTTTTTACCATATAAGGCATTTAAGGAACATATAAGCTTAAATAAACTTCTATTCCTCAGATGATAAATGAGTTTAAATATTGATGTAGAAAAGATTTTTCGCTGTGCTCAGAATGACAGTTTTAAATAAAGAGGTCGTCATAACGACTGCACTCGAAATGGTGATTCAGGACCTAGTTCCATTGCCCTAGCAGTATATCTAAAAAGCAATTCTTCAGAACAAAAAAATTATAAAATAATTCACTAAAAGATTAATCGGCTCAAAAACAAGCCAAATCATGAGCCGATTAGCAAGATTAATCGGCTCATAACATTAAACTGCCACCGGATTCATCTGGATATCCAATTTAGCGAACTTTAAAACCTCTATGCTTTGAAAACCGAAATCTTCTACCACTTTACCTAAAATAAGGTAACAGCCCTTTCCTTTAAAAGGATACATCGGCGTAGTATTTGGGAAATGTGTAGTATCGAAGAAATCGCCGTTGGCATCTAAAAAAGTACCGAACCACATTTTGCTATTTTTAATGGTGTGTACTGTTTTTTCGCAAACATAGTTCCCTACCATCCTTACCGTTTTGCCCAAATGTTTGTGCATATCGGCTGCCATGGCATCACCACGGTATGGTGTTTTCAAAAAATCGAACATATCGTAATTAAGCGGATAACCCAACAGTTCCAATTCGGTATAAGCATTTTCCAGCTCCGAATCGGCCAATGCGGGGAGCTGATAGGTTTTGTAACTGAGCTTAAAAAGCTCGGCATGATTCACTTTCTTCTGTTTAAAGCCAAGGTAGTTGTGCACATCCCAAAGCAGGGTTTTACGATCTTTTCCGGTAAAACGTAAAGCGTCCAAACGGATTAAAATAATCGCTTGCTCCAGCGAAATACAGCTCCGTTTTACAAAATCTTCGAGATCGAGATATGGGCCGTTCGCCCTGCGTTCGTGTGGGATGATTTTGATGTTTTTTTCTTCCAGTCCCTGAACGCCGATAAACCCTAGATAAGCGTCTTCACCCTTTATATTCACTACTTCATCGCTACGGTTAACACAGGGCAAATGCACCCTTGCTCCTGTTTTCTGCAATTCGTAAACGTAAACCCATCTACTATAAAACCCGCCATAATTATTCAGCACGGCTACCATAAATTCCATAGGGTAGTATGTTTTCAAAAATAAGCTCTGATAACTTTCTACCGCAAAAGAGGCTGAATGTGCTTTAGAAAAACTGTAACCGGCAAAAGATGAAATCTGTCGCCAAACTTCGGTAATGAGTTCTTCTGAGTGCCCTTCATTTCTGGCTGAGACAAAAAACTTGTTTACTAGTTCATCAAAAGCCAGTTTAGACCGGTATTTACCACTCATCGCTTTGCGCAGGATATCGGCATCGGCAAGATCAAGACCTGCAAAATAATGACATACTTTGATCACATCTTCCTGATAAACCATTACCCCATAGGTTTCGCTAAGCCGTTCTTTCATTACTTCGCAGAGGTATACTACTTTATCTGGCGCATGGTAACGCTCGATATAGGATTTCATCATGCCCGAACTGGCCACGCCCGGACGGATAATGGAACTGGCTGCCACCAAGGTAAGGTAGTTATCGCATTTCAGTTTTTTGAGCAGTTGCCGCATAGCTGGCGATTCGATATAGAAACACCCTATGGGCTGCCCTTCTTTAAGGATACCATTCAATTTCTGATCTTCTTTAAAAGTTTTAAAATCATGTATATCGATATGCTTTCCCTTATTTTTTTTAATCAGTTGCACGGCTTCGCGGATGTGCCCAATACCCCGCTGACTCAAAATATCGAATTTCTCGTATCCAATGGCTTCAGCTTCGTACATGTCCCACTGTACCGTTGGAAAACCTTTGGGCGGCATATCTAAAGCGGTATAATAGGTAATCGGTTCTTCGGAAATTAATATCCCCCCAGCATGAATAGAGCGCTGGTTGGGCATCCCCTTCATATATCGATATACTGCCAGTAACTTTTGGTAAGTAGCATTGAGCAAATTTTCGCGTTCTTTGGTCGGATCGGTAAAACTATCTATTTCATCTTTGGGCAAACCCAAAACCTTACCAATCTCCCTGATAATTGCACGGTCTTTAAAAGTACTCATCGTGCCTAAAAAAGCAACATGCCATTTGGGATAGCGTTCAAAGATATAACGTTGTATCACTTCCCTTTCGTCCCAGGAGAAATCGATGTCAAAATCTGGTGGACTCGTTCTTTTTTCATGTAAAAAACGTTCAAAGTATAGATCAAGGTCTATCGGATCTACATCTGTAATGCGCAAACAATACGCTACAATACTATTGGCACCCGAGCCACGGCCAACATGGTAAAAACCGCATTTATTCATGGCATAGCTTACAATATCGAAGGTGATGAGAAAATAGGCACAGAAGTTTTTAAGTTCGATGATCCGGAGTTCTTTCTCCAAACGCTCAATGGCCTCTGTATTATTTTCACCATAACGGTATTTAAGCCCTTCTTCGGCCAACTCTCGAAGCATTTTTTTATCCCCTTCGAAATCTCCAGTATAAAAAAACTTGTTTTTAGAAGTAGGTGTAGGGCCATCTTCAAAATAAATACTTAAATCGCAGCTGTTTATCAGTTTCTGTGTATTTTGAACAATGAAGGGATACTGTTCAAATTGCTGGGTTAGTTCTACTTCTGGAATCAGGAACTCATCCGGATCACATTTTTGCTCATCGGGCACTTTACTTAAAAGCGTATTGAGCTCGATCGCCCTAAAATATTCGTGCAGGCGGTAGGTGATCTTATCACTAACGGTAACAGGATGCCACACCAACAATTTTTCTTTCTGTTTTAAAAGCGGATGTTTATACAACAGGTTGAGCTGTTTGGCCCGGATGCCTACAAATTCATTTGCTTTTAGTGCTGGGTTAAAAGGTTTTTGAAAGGGATAAATGATATAAACATTCTCCATTTCGGGTGGAATATTGGGTAACGGAATATGGTTGATGTTGTGGTGGCTTAAAAATTCATTCAGCTCACGCATTCCCTCTTTATTCTTCGCAATGCCTACATACAACAACCTGTTATCGATCCGGAATTCGATCCCCGCTACCGGTTTAATCTGATACGGAATATTGCCTTTGTGTATTTCATCGGCTTCTTTGGCAATGCCTTGTTTGTAACACTCGCGAATAAACTCTACCGCACCAGTTGAATTATTGATATCAGTAAGTACCATTTGGTGGATACCCAAACTACGGGCAGTAGCAATCAGCCGATCAATGCGCTGCGTACCATACTTTAGGCTATAAGAAGAATGCACATTTAAAAACATTGCTAATCATAAGATTTAGTACCTATTGTTCCTTTTTCACTCATAAAACTTCTAATTTTCGATCGTTTCCTTACTTCCTGCTGTTCTTCCTCCGTTTGGTTTTCGATCAATATTTTCTTTTTGCGCGGATTGTACTTGATTATTTTTCCCGTTTCATCTCGGGGCGGCTGCGTAACAATACAGGCCTTAACCACTGCTTCGGCACCATAATGATTGCGTACCTTATCCATAGCCTGGTAAAGGCTATATTCTTCTTCGGCAATATTATATAAACCAATCTGCTCGTAACCGCTCACCAGATGCGAAAGCTTTACGCCTATTAGTCGCAACAGCATCCGTTTAGCATATACTTTTTCGAACAGGCTATGTGCTTTGCTGATTAAAAAAGAATCGAGCGAGGTATACGGAATACGTTCTTGCTGGGTAACGGTTTCGAAATTGGTATAACGCACGGTTACGGTAATGCAGGCGGTTAATTTTTTCTGGTTACGCAGCTGAAAAGTTAAGCCGGTAACCATTCCGGTTATAATGGCCTTTAGTTTGGCCATATCCATGGTATCGCTTTCGAAGGTAGCCTGTGTACCAATAGATTTTCTTTCACGGTAAGGTACAACTGGCGAAAGATCGATCCCATTTGCTTTTTGCCATAAACTTAAGCCATGCTGCCCCAGTATTTTAAACATGAGTTGTTGTGGGATCTGGGTAAGCGTAAGGATTTCGCGAACACCCATTTCGCTTAACTTTTTATAAGTAGCGTGGCCGATGCCCGGAATTTTGTGGATAGCCAAAGGATCGAGAAAGGGCCGCAATTCAGGAAAAGTAACTTGCCGTTCGCCATCGGGCTTAGATTCATTCGTGGCTATTTTGGCTACGGTTTTATTGATCGACAAGCCAAAGGAAATCGGTAAGCCCATTTCTTTGATAATGTTTTGTCTGAGCTCTGACGCGAATTTCATACAACCAAAAAAGCGGTCCATGCCCGTCATATCGATATAGTGCTCATCAATACTGGCCTTCTCAAAAAGGGGAACTTTATCGGCAATAATTTCGGTAATCTCGTGCGAAGCTTTGGAATATTCTTCCATATCGCCTTTTAAAAATATAGCCTGGGGGCACAGCAATTTTGCTGTTCTACCGGGCATTGCAGAATGTATGCCGTACTGGCGTGCTTCGTAGCTACAAGAGGCTACCACACCCCTATCGCCGCCGCCACCGATAATTACGGGTTTGCCCAATAACTTGGGATTTTTTCTGATTTCTACCGACACAAAAAATGCATCCTGATCCATATGAATAATCTGCCTTTCTTTATCCATTCTCGTATTATAAGGATGATTGAGATCAAAAATACTAATATTTTTAGTTTTAAAGAAAATTAAAACTGATTAATTTCAAACAAAATACTAACAAAATTAGTCTTCACATATTACACTTTATTATGCTGAGTTGCCTGAAGGATTGGCCACGGAAAGCACGAAACAAAAATATCAATCGATTGACATACAAAAACTTACACAATAAAAACAACACAGCAAAGGGATTAAACAATGGATGGTTGGTGAGGACACCAACCTTGGGGCAAGTTGCGTGTACCGTAACATAGGCATTTTTAACCCTATAAGGCATTGAAGAAAATAAGCATATATGCCCTTATATTTCTTATAAAGAAGGGTCTTCGACTACACTACCATTGAGGTATTGACTTTAAACAATTAATTAACCCTCAGACTGACAAATCGATAGCATCAACAATAAAAATGCCCCCGATTTTATCGGAGGCAGTAAAAAATTAAAATATATTGTAAATCTTATTGTGCTTATTGTTTTACGATTTTGAATTCTGTTCTTCTGTTTAACTGATGTTCTTCTTCGCTACATGCTACACCATTGCTGCATTTGTTTAACAGTTGTGTTTCGCCATATCCTTTTGCGGTGATGCGATTTTTATTAATGCCCCTCGAGATGATATATTTCACAGCAGATTCGGCTCTTTTTTGCGATAGGTTTAGGTTATAACCGTCCTTACCCCTGCTATCGGTATGCGAACCTAATTCGATCCAGATGGTCGGGTTATCAGCCATGATTTTAACCAGTTTATCCAGCTCTACTGCAGCATCCGGGCGGATGTTCCATTTATCGAAATCGTAATAGATATTTTCCAGCTTAATGGCTTTGTTAATTACAACAGCTTCTAAATACAGGTTTTGCGTAAGTACACTAGAAGTTGTTAAACCAATAGTTGCCAGATTTTCTACATCAGATCTGTAGTTTGTTTTCTCTGCTGTAACATTGTATTCAGATTCTTTGGCTAAATTAAATCGATAACCGCCATTCTCATCAGTTTCAGTTTTTAAAACAGCGCCATTTACTTTTGCTAAGGTTACCAATGCACCTGCAATGGGCTGGTTGCTATTTTTATCAAATACCCTGCCTTCTAATTTGAAAGCCAGGATCATTTTCTGATCAATGGAATAAATATCATCGCTACCTAAACCACCCTCGCGATTGGAAGAAAGGTAAACGATACCACCTTTTTCGTTTAAACTAAAGCCAAAATCATCCTGGGGAGAGTTGAAAGGATAACCCATATTTTCGATCTGGCCAATATTACCCTTTTCTCTTAAAGCCTGATAAACGTCTAATCCCCCCATTCCAACTCTACCATCGCTAGAAAAGTAAAAATTATCCTTTTCATCAAAAACCGGACTGCGTTCGTTGCCTTCGGTATTTACTTCTTTCAGGTTAATGGGTTTGCCCCATTCACCAGCATCTGTTTTTAGGCAAACATAAATATCAGTACCGCCCAGGCCACCTGGCATATTCGAAACGAAATAAAGGCTATTTCCATCGGTAGTAATAAAAGGATCGCCTACGGAGTAACCGTTTACATTATTATAAGCAAATGAAACCGGTTCGCCCCAAACACCATTGGCACCTTTTGTACTGCTAAAAATTTCTACATTAACGGTTGTTGGCTGTTTTTTTAAGCGTTCCAGTTCATCAGTGATACGGGTTAGCGTAAAATACATGGTTTTGCCATCGGCTGTAAAGCTTGCCGAACCGACGTGATACCTGGTACCTGCTTTTATGGGGAATAACTGAAGGCTATCGTTTGGCGATGGTTTGATGTATAGTTTCAGGTATCCGTTACCGGTCCAGCCGTATACTTTTTTATCGGGTTCTTTTGAGCCGTCGAATCTTAAAAACGGTTTGCTTTCCTGAGCGTTTAACCTACTGTTTGATCTGTCGGAAGTGAATACAACCCCTCCCTGATAGTTAACGGCACCCCAATCAGACTGTGTGCTATTTAAAGTTTTTTGATTGATGAGTTCGATTTTCTTCGGATTTCTGATCCATTTCAAAGCCGAATCGCAAGAGACAAGCCAAACAGCCTGCTGCTTTTCTGATATATTTTTCTTTTTATCAATATAATTCAGGTACTGGACTTTTGCTTCGCTGTATTTCGAATTGCGCTGTAACGCTTTGGCATAACCCAAAATATTCTCAGGGCTACTACCTGGCATTTTAGCTGCAATAGCATACCAGCTTTCGGCCTGTTTGTAGTTATAAACAAACGCGTAAGCACTTGCTAAACGCTCTGCAGTATGTAAAGTTTCTTTCTTTTTATAGGCTTGTTCGTATAAATCTATTGCCTTGCTGTAATTAAACAGTTCGTACTGCTTATCGGCATCTTTTAATGCATACTGGGCACTTGCCGAAAAACTGAATACAAATAAACAATATGCAGAAAGGCAGGTGCCTATTAAAATTTTCTTCATTATGTTGTTGGGATAGTTGGTCAAAAATACTGAATATAGTTAGTTTAAAATACCCTTGAGGTTGTCAATCTTAGGTTTTGTCTGATAAAAGAATAAGCGATCGAAATCTCATGTGTTCCGCTGCTGTAGCCTTGTAACGGGCCGATTGAAAAATTGCAGCCATAGCCGAGAGGAAAGGAGGTTGTTTTGTTAAATTAATTTTCTTAACAGAAAAATTATGCAAATGGCAGGATGAAGCGTGTAAATTTTTATTCATAGGTGGGATGATGTGTACCTACACCATTAGGAGAATGATACAATTCTATAATAGCTGGTTATAGCGAAAAGAATTAAATAAAACTTTGACTGTTTTAAAATGTTGAGTTAGTAATAAACATTTATCTCATGGAAACTAAAGACAATAAAAACACAGCTGAAAAAGAGCATAAAAGTAAAGGAAGCTCAAAGGGAAAGGCCTCCTTCGATCAAAACGGAAAGGGTTCTTCAGATAAATTTGGTCAGGCTGGCTCCATACCTAACGAGTCAGGAGAGAGTGGGCTTGGTACTGTAGATAAAAACAAAAAGACTTAAAAAGATAAAAAGAGTAAAATACTCTTTTTATCTTTCGTAGATACTCATCTTTTCAGCAAGTTCTATAATGCTTTTTATTTTCAGCTTTTGAAAAAGTCTCAACTTATAAGTACTTACTGTACCCATCTGAAGATTTAGCTGATTAGAAATTTCTAATACACCAATCCCCTTTGTTAGTAATTCTGCTACTTCTAATTCTCTACCCGAAAGTTTGGTAAAAGGATTATCGGCATCGTTACCTAATATACTGTTGAACATGTTTTCTTTAACATTTCTGCTCGAATAGCGACTGCCTGCTAAAATCGTAGTAATAGCGGTTACAATTTCTGATTCTTCTGCATTTTTGGTTAAGTAACCCGATGCACCCGATTTTAAATACGGAACAGCATAAATATTCTCATTCAAAGATGAAAATACCAAGATTTTTGCGTTTGGCTGAACCAATTTAATCTGATCGATTACCTTAAGGTTGTTACCACCTGGCAAGTTTACATCAATGATGATTAAACTCGGCGATTTTTCTGTTTCAACAAGCGCCTGCTCTAGGGTAGATGCATGAATGATTTCAACACCAGGCCAAAAGTCTGATATTAAACCTTTTAATCCACGGCGAATGATCTCATGATCATCAGCGATGAGCACAGTAAAAGTACTTACGGCATTTTTTGTTTTCATTATTTTAAGAATATTGTGCAAGTTAATAAAAAGTTATTTTTTTGTACGCAATTGTAGTTAATTTTTCGTTTAAATGTGTAAATATTATAATACACAAGTTTACAGTTTTGTTTAAAACACCCTTGGGGTTGCCAATCTGATGTTTGGTTTAATGAACGAATAGGACAAGGAAATCTCATGTGTACCGCTGCTATAGCCCTGTAGCGGACCGATTGAGAAATCGTAACCATAGCCGATCCTGAGTTTCTCTGATGGAAAAATCTGTATCGCTGCTACGGCAGAGTTCCTAGCTGTAAGATCACGCTGCAAATAGCTTTTATCATACAGCTTTACACCTGTACGATACGAACCGCCAACCCAGATAAAATCTTTGATCATCAAAAAGGCATTCAAATCCAAACTCGTTGGACCTCCGCGGTCGTCTTTTAACAAGAAAGAAGGTTTAACCTGAAAATCTTCCGAAAGCGGAAACAATGCTCCAGCGGTAAGGTAATAATGCGGTTTTGGCTGTGGGATAAAGGCATAACGGTCGATATTGATGTAAGTGGCAATCAGATTATCGGCCGAGAAACCTGCATAAAACTTATCGTTGGCAAAGTAAACCCCTGCCCTTGCATCGGGCACAATGGTGCTCTGCATACCAACTGGCTGGTTAGGTTCCGGGTTGTTCGGGTTTAGCAGCGAACCATCTATACCCAACTGCACCATTCCAAGGCCAAGGCCCAGTGCCAATCTCGAACTGCCATCATCGTTCATCCTGATGCGGTAAGCATAGTTACCGTAAATACTCAGGTTGGTCTGAGCGCCAAGTTTATCGCTCGCCACCTGAAGGGCCAAACCTACGTTGCCGCTGTTTGCAATGGCATCTACCGCCAGCGACATGCTTCTTGGTGCTCCGGTAATACCTGTCCACTGGCTCCGGTAAAAGCTATGTACATTCAGTACCTCTTTATATCCAGCGTAAGCGGGATTGATGTAGATCCCGTTGAACATGTATTGGCTATACTGGGCATCCTGCTGCGCAGATACCTGTCGCGAAAGCAACAAAAACGAACCTGCTATTAATATTATTAGTTTCTTCATTACCTTCCTCTTTATTAGTTTTTAAAGGCCCTAATCAGGGTGATATAACCTTTAAATACTTTCCATTCATTATTTCCACCTTTTCTGGCGCGAAGCAGATAGTAATAAGTTCCCTCATTCAAACCTTCACCTGTCCAGTTATTCTGGTAGCCTTTGGCACGGAATACTTCATTGCCCCAACGGTTAACAATGGTGATTTCGTTTTCAGCAAATTCGGCCAGGCCATTAATTTCAAACGTATCATTTATACCATCGCCATTTGGTGTAAACAAGTTCGGAATCAATAAATCATCGCCTGTTATAATTGCGGCATCTGCCATTACCATGTTATTATTTAATATTGGATCTGGCTGATCTGCTTTTACGGTAGCTGAATTATTTAATACACCTGCTGCTAAGGTTCTTGATTTAAAGGTTAACGTTGCACTCTGGTTTAAATCTAAACTTCCAACCAACCACGCTAAATCTCTGCTGGTGGTAGTATAAGTTGTTGTACCAATCGTAACCGTAATTTCTTTAGGCGCATCGATAATGGTCGAAAGCTTATCCGTAACGGTAACTCCAGTTGCCCTGTTCGATCCTTTATTGGTTACCGTAATTTTATAGGTAACATCAGAACCGGTTTTGATATCGCCTTTGGTTAGCAATTCTTTTGTAACCATTAAATCTGCTGATTTATCTACGGCCATAAGCGCCTCTGGCTTAATGGTTGTTCCTATTGGGCTCGTCATTACGACCACATTTTTTATCGTATTGTAACTATTTACATCTGGTGCAACTTTCGCATCAAAAGTTAATACCGTACTCGAATTGGCCTGCATATTAATCGTCCATTTCAAGGTATTACCCATAACGGTACCATAGCCTGAAACAGAATTCGGAACATAGGTTAAGCCTGCAGGAAGTTCATCGGTTATGGTTACTCCATTTAGTGCAGAGCCGCCTGTATTTTTAACCTGAAGCGAATAAGTCAAAATCTCGTTGGCCTGTGCTTTGCCATCTTTATTACCCTTGTTATCAGTAACCGATTTACTGCCTTCCAACATTCCCTCAGTTGGGATTGCCACAGCTGGGTTCAATGGAGTTAAGGTATTGCCAGGATCAGTTACCGTAGCAGTGTTATTCACACTTAACACTCCTGAAGGAATAATCGTGTTAACCGTTACTTTAAAGCTCACCTGTATCTGCCCGTTAGCAGGAATGGTTAAATTGTTCCAGTTTAATATGTTACCGATTAACGATCCTCCATTATCTGCACTAGCAATTAGGTAAGTAGTGTTAGCCGGAACTGCATCTGTAATCTTCACGCCTGTTCTGGCCGTATTTCCATTATTTTTAACAATAATATTATAGGTTAAAACCTCATTTGCTTCGGCCTTTCCATTGTTGTTGGCATCGGCAACGGTTTTTGAACTTACAATTTTTGGCAATTCTAAAATGGTAGGATAATCGTTATCTTCATCGGTTCCCGAAACATCCGAAACTGGATTTCCGGCTGGCGTAGTGGCCGTAAGTGTAGCCGTATTTCTTACCGAACTTGCATTTTTCTCTGCCTGCGTAATGGCATAAACTGCTGTGGCCACTGCCGTTTGATCAGGCGCAATACTTGCAGGTGTGAAAGTAAGTGTTGATGAAATTTTTGGATCAAGCAAACTGAAATTGCTTAAAGTAACATTACCAGTATTTTTTGCCTTAAAGGTATAGGTAACCGAATTTCCATCGGCACTTAAAATACCTGTTTTAACCAAAGTAAGCCCCGGTACTTCTTTAATCAAGAATACCGTAGGGTCATCAGGCGCCAAGGTTCTTGGATCGTCTGAAAGTTTGCTCAGTTTATTTGCACCCGAATATTTGGCAACCAAACCAGCCTGATTCACAAATTTGCCGTTATCAATTTCAGGTTGTGTTAAGGTATGTCTGGCTAAAATCAATGCGGTTTCGGCAGGTTCTAATTTACTGATCGTAGCAGGCGTAATACTACCTGGATCTGCTCCCTCATCAGTTACCACAATATCCGTAAGCGTAATGTTACCTGTATTGGTAACCTGAATGCTGTACTCGATTACTTTAACCACACCTGCAGCATTAGCAAACATTTTGGTAAACCTAAGCGATGGATTGGCCACAATTGGACTAAAAGTTGCATCATCTGCTGCAGGGGTTGATGGATCGTCGGATACTTTTGTGATCGTATTTCCTTTGGGATCTTTTACGTTTGCGCTTACCTGATTACTGAAACCACCAGCATTTACATCACTTTGTTTTACCGTATGCTTAGCAGTAATGTTCACGGTAGCACCTGGCAATACCGAAGTTATATTCGATGGTGTTAAACTGCCGGCATCTGCATTTGCATCAACTAATGCAATATCAGTTAGGGTTACATTCCCAGTATTTTTGAATATAATGCTGTAATTGATCACATCGCCAGCCTTAGTTGCACTGTTTGTAGCAGATTTGGTTATAGTGAAGCCTGGTGATGGTATTAATTTGGTTACTGTAGCATCATTAGGAGTTGGTGTAGCCGGATCATCAGACAATTGGTTAATCACATTGCCTTTATTATCAGTTAATTTTATTGATGCCTGATTGGTAAACGATCCCAGGTTGATATCGTTTTGCGTTAAAGTGTGTTTTGCCGTAACATTAACACTTGCACCTGGTGCCAAAGCTGAAATACTTGCCGGTTGGATCGACCCAGCATCAACCGCGGCATCGCTCACAATCAAATTGCTTAACGTAACACTTCCTGTATTGGTAATAGTGAAAGTATAATCGATCGATTCGCCAATTTTCGCCCCTACAGTACTGGCTGCTTTTGTAAAAGCAAGTGAAGAAGTATTTAAAACTGGAGTTTCTGTAGGATTATCATTTCCACTTCCAGTTCCAGAAATATCGCTAACGGTATTTCCGGCAGGGGTTTTGGCGCTTACCGAAGCAGTATTACTTACTGATCCTGCATCTTTATCACTTTGTGAAAGTTTATAAACCTGATCGAAGGTAAAGCTTGCCCCTACCGCTAACGTTGTAGAGAATGTTTTATTCAAGGCCAATTTCTGATCAATCAGCACTATATTATTTAAGGCTACATCGCCAATATTGGTAATATTAAAAGTGTAAGTAATGCTATTACGATCGGGACTTAAAGCACCTGTTTTAACCAATGCTATTTTACCCTTCAATATGGCTGTGGTAACCGTTGATTGGTTGTTGGTATGCTCAGGATCTGTTGATTTGGCGGTAGGACTTAGCGATACACTGTTTACTAAATCTGCCCCGGCAAACGTTGCTGCAACATGACCATTAACCGTTAAACTTACCTGTTGACCAACCAATAGATCAGTTGTAAGGGTAAAAGTTTTTCCTGCTGAACTATAGGTTCCACCAATTGCGCTATAGCTTATATTTTCCAATCCTGCCGGAAGATTTTCTATCAGTCCGATTGATTCGCCGCTTAATACCGTAGCAGGTCCGTTGTTTTTAATGGTGATGGTATAGCTGATATCACCGTTTGTCTCAACACCAGTTACATTGGCTGTTTTGTTTATCTGAAAATCGGTTATCCAGTTCGGGATGCTTACGGTTACTACCGCCGTTGAAGTTTTTGCCGCATCCAATTTATCGGTAATCTGATAAGTCAACGTATAAACTCCTGGAAGCGTTCCTGCTGCAACATTTACCTTTCCTGTTGCTGCATCGATGTTAATCTTTGGATTTGAAGTTGAAATCTGATTGATTACAACCATAGTTATCGTCGCAGGAGAAACATCATTATACTTATCGTTAATCAGGATATTTTCAACAGCAGTGCCACCTGTAAAACCATTTGCCGTTCCGGCATCGTCTTTGGCCAAAATTGTACTTGTACCAACTGTGATTGTTACCGTAGCTGTTTTCGTCTGACCTGGGTTCAGCTTATCTTCGATCTGGTAAACCAAAGTATAGGTTCCTGCAGG
>NZ_LMZQ01000042.1 GCF_001442625.1 Pedobacter ginsenosidimutans
TTGGCATCGTCTACTCCAATGTCTTTGAATAAAATCTAATTTCCCCGTATAATGACCATTTTAACAAATTACATTATCAATAATTAACATATTGCTCTTCAAAACTGCCATCAGCGTGTAAATCGACCAGTGCATAACCTGGTGCGGTTTCTCTTCTGTTGCCTTCCCACCAAGCACCTGATACGGCACCGTTACAAAGATAGGTAACACCATTGTAAACCACTTTATCGCGCATATGCAGGTGGCCACTTAAACACAGTTTTACATTAGGATGCTGATAAAAAAGATTGATAATTTTGCTCGTATCGGTATGCATATCGCCACCCAACATGGTCCATTTGTTTACAATGTCATCTTCAATCATTAAAAGTGCAGTTAGGATTGGAATGTGCGACATCACCATTACAGGCATTTCAGCATTTGTTGTTTCGAGCTCGTCTTTAAGCCATGCCAACTGTTCGTCGCCCAATTTTCCAATATACCAGGTATTGTCGATATCCAGATGGGTACTATCCAGCACAATAATCTTCCATCCGTTCTTCACCAAACTATAATAAGGCTTAACCAGCTGCAATTTATCCATGGCATATTTCTTCCCGTAAAAAACATCGCCCTTAGTGTTTTCGTTCCACCAGATATCGTGATTGCCCAAACAGTAATGCACAGGAAGGTTACATTCGTTCTTCATCGTCTCTTTTACCAGTTTCCATTGATCGTTAATGGTGCTAATGTTCTCTTTGTTCATATCAAAAACGATATCTCCACCGTTTAAAACCAGGTCTATCTTGGGCGATTGCGACTGTAAATGGTGCAGGCATTTAACAAACCTGGCGGGCGCATTAAATTGATTTTTAAGATGCACATCAGTGATGTGTGCCACTCTTAGCACCGGTTTTTTATCGGCTGACAAAGAAAATGCAGGTAGGGTTGGCAGTAAAAACAGGCCACCTATATTCTTAAGTGCGGATCTTCTTTCCATAACATTCTTTTTATTGTTTCAAAATTAGCGCTGCCACATTGCTTTAACGTTAAGAAAAAAGCGGTGCTGTGGGTATACAGACACCGCTATGCAGATTTTGGTATATTTTAAAGATTTATTGGGTTTTCTTTAAACGATAAGCTTCGATGATTTTATAAAAAATCTGATGGTTAGGATACACCCCCATAAAGGCTTCCGAACCAGGGCCGTAGGCAAATACAGGCACCATGATATTGGTATGATCATCTGTGCTGAAATTGCCACGAACGGTTCCTTTTCTATAAGAGGCATCCAGGAGCGATAGTCCTCCGGTTTCATGATCGGCAGTTACGATTACCAACGTTTCGCCATCCTGATCAGCAAACTTTAAGGCTTCACCCACCAGGCGGTCGAAATCTTGCTGTTCGGTTACCGCAAAAGGCAAATCGTTTGCGTGCCCGCCATGATCAATCTGTGCCCCTTCTGCCATGATGAAAAATCCTTTTTTATTTTTCGAGAGCAATTCAACCGTTTTTAAGAACGAAGTCTTCAGCATTTCTCCCCGGCCTTCCAATATTTTCCGCGTAGCAGAATCGTCTAAAAGCACCACTTGCTTATCCGCATTTGAGGCAACAAAACTTTTTAGGTCTTTTTGTAGTGTATACCCCTTAGCCGAGATTTTATCCATCAATTTTTGATCTGGATTCTCGGTAAAACTTTTCCGTTTAGAACCAACTAGAATATCAACATGACCGTTCTGAAAATCGGCAGCAATTTCCTTCGTCATGGATCGTTCAAGCTGATGAGCATAAAATGCTGCAGGCGTAGCATCGGTAATATCGCCACTGCTGATGATCCCGCTTGTAAGACCATAAGGCGCCAAAATATCAGGGATAGACTGAAGTGCTTTACCCGTAGAATCGACGCTGATGTAGCGGTTATTGGTTTTATGCCCTGTAGCCATAGCCGTTGCACCTGCTGCAGAATCAGTAAAATCTGAATTGGAAGCCTCGGTGCGCGATAGGCCAAGATGTTTAATCGTGATGATGTTGGATTGACCAAAATTAGCACTCAAACCTGCCTGAATCTGTGCCAGTCCCATTCCATCCCCTATTAAAAGAATTACATTTTTGGCTTTTGTTTTTAATCCGTCGCTTTTGTAAGTTGGCTGATATGGTATATAAGCCTTCGGGTTGCTGTATTCAAGCTTAGCCCTGTTCTTGTAAAAATCTTTTAACAATGTGGGATGATCTGTTCCGATCCAATCAACCCCCATATGCTCCAGTTCTTTCCAACTGTTCGGGCTATCTTTAGTTGCCCAAAAACGGAAAGGTTTGCCCAATGCATGTACTTTGGCAATCACCGCTTTCATCTTTTCTAAATCGGTTGGTGTTGGGGTACCTTTTCCATTCCATACCGAATAATGAGAAATATCATCGCTAATCATACCAATGTGCTTTAACTGATCACTTGTGTATTGATTTGCGGGACGGCCATCGAAACTGATCAGTGATGGATAATCCTTAAACTTTTCGGCAGGTGGAACAGCCCCGCTCATTACAATTTTAATGGCTGAGGGATTGATCTGTTGATCGAAAACGGATTCATTACCTTTTAAATCAGCCAGTAATTTAGGGATTACATGTTCATAATCCTCCTTTATATCGATTACCAATTGAAGTTTTTGTTTCGGATCGGCATAAGGATGGTTGGCATGATCTTTAAAAAATGCTACCAATGGATCGATATATAATTTTTTCAATGTTTTGCCCGAGGTGATTTCGCTGCTATCGTGGGCAACAAACAATTCTCCATTACGGTAAAATACATCTGCTTCGATAGATCCCATACCAGCATAATAAGCCTCCAATAAAGGAATCTGCTGCTTATAATCATTATGGCTGTGTCCGTTACCGGCATTCAGTTTCTGCTGAGCAGAAACTGAATATACACCTAGACCCAATAATAAAAACAGGATCAGTTTATTCGATTTTACCATCCTGGATTTTGTTTAATTACACCTGCACTGTTATCAATTTCTCTTTGTGGTACGGCCCAAACATCGTGCACCTGCGGATTGAAAGTTCTTGCCGGCCAAATTACGCTCCCATCAAAATCGTGCAAAGGTTTGGCATAGGCTGCCTGTGCATCGCCCCATCTTACCAAATCGCGGTGACGGTCGGCCCATTCTCCTGCAAGTTCGTTACGGCGTTCGCGTTTAAGGTCGCCGATAGTCATTCCTGTCTTAGTCCCCAAACCTGCGCGTAACCTGATTTTGTTCAGTTCGGTATCGCCTGCCCCTGCACCGCTAAGGTTAATTGCAGCTTCTGCTTTAATCAGCAACACTTCGGCATAACGCATTAATGGCACATTTAAATCAGTAGTTCCATTATCTCCATTCGGATTAACGTGTGTTGGAATTGGATTGGCATAAGAAAACGGCTCCATGTATTTTTTAAATTGGTAATTTGAAGTTGCTCCTCCATCTTTAGTAAAGCTACGCTCGGCACCAAAGAACATAAATTTATCACCAGGTTTCAAAATGGTAGCTTCCCTGCGCTGATCGCCAGCTTCGTAAGAATCGTAAAGTTCTTTGGTTGGCAAATAATAACCCCAACCATTGTAAATGCCCCATGCTTTATTGGTTAACATTACACCCGGAAGTTTACTTCCCCAGCCGGTGCCACCACCACTTGGCGTACAAACCACCGACCAGATATATTCTTTAGACCAGTTGTTTGAAGCCTTAAAAACATCGGCAAAACCAGTATTTACTAAATCATGCTGACCTGAAGTGATGACCATATCAGCATATTTAGCAGCATTGGCATAATCTTTTTTGAACAGGTACACTTTAGATAGGTAAGCCCATGCAGCCGTTTTATGTGCTTTACCGTAATCAGCTGGTTTCATTGCTGAAAACAGAGGAAGGTTATCAGCTGCCTTTAAAAGAAGCGAAATAATATAATCGTAGTTCTCGTTTACATTACTGGCGCGGGGAATGGGCTGAGATGCATCTGTTTCAGGCTTAACAATTGGTACACCCGCTTTATCGCTACCGTAATTGGCAGCCAGCTGAAAATAAACCAAACCTGCATTAAAATAAGCATCGCCAATGATCTGTTTCTTTAAACTTTCATCCATATTGATGTTCGGCACATTGGTAATGATATCGTTGGCACGTTTGATGATGGCATAACGCATACTCCACTGCGTTTCGGTATAACCACCGCCTACATAAGTACGGTTAAAGTTTTTAATGTTATCGGCCTCTGGCTTGTTACGGCCGGTAACCATATCATCGCTGGCATTGATAAACCAGAACATCCCGCGACCGTAAAAATCTTCAGCATTATAGATTTCGTACATTCCACCTTCGGCTTTCAATGCATCCTCTTTAGTTTTCCAGAAGTTCTGTGCCGATGGAGAACCTTCGGGTGTAATATCGAGCTGCTTTGTACATGAAGAGAAAACAGCAAGGGCGGCAAATGCCATATATTTTAAATTCTTTTTCATTATTGTTGTGATTATAAATTTACACTTAAACCAAGGATAAAACTTCGTGCCTGCGGATAACGGCCAACATCCACTCCATTGTTGTCCATTCCGATTTCTGGATCAAAGCCTGAATATTTAGTAATAGTGAAAAGGTTGTTTGCTGTGGCATAAATTCTTACACCACCTGTTTTTAATTTATTAGCGATCGATTTTGGTAAACTGTAGCCTAAGGTTACGTTGCGTATACGCAGATAAGAGCCATTTTCGATATAAAAATCAGAAGCTGCAAAATTTCCGTTGGCATCGCTGGTTGAAATAATCGGCACTTTGCCACCTGGATTTTCTGGCGACCATGCATCTAAAATGCCGACCAATTTGTTGTATGAAGGACCACTAGCGCTATAAGTAGTGCGTTTTACGGCGTTGAATAATTTATTTCCTTGTACGCCCTGTGCAAAAATATTAAAGTCGAAATTTTTATAACTTGCGTTAAAGCTCAACCCATAAGAGAAATCGGGATAAGCGCTACCAGCAAAATAACGGTCTTTACTGTCAATAGATCCATCACCGTTGATATCTACAAATCTAAAATCACCTGCTTTTGCATTTGGCTGAATTTTTTGTCCTTTAGCATTTTTATAGTTATCGGCTTCTGCCTGACTTTGGAAAATACCATCAGTTTTTAATACAAAATAACTATACAGTGGCTGTCCTACCCTATTGGTAAGGGGCGCAACTTCATTCCGGAAATTGGTAGATACAACCTGGTTTTCTATACCAGGAATAAGTTCTTCTATATTGTTGTTTATTTTGGTTAAAGTAGCATTTACGGAATAGGTAAAAGCTGCATTTTTATCACTATTATAATTTAATCCTAACTCAAAACCTTTATCTTTTACTTTACCGGCATTAATGGTCTGAGTACCTAAACCTGCTGTTCCGGGTAATGTTCTCACCAGGATCATTTTATTAATTTCTTTAACAAAATAGTCTGCTGTAAGACTCAATCTGCCTAAAACGGCTACATCAACACCAAAGTTTGTTTGTTTAGATTCTGCCCATGCGATATTAGGATTGGCTAAAACCGTTTGAACATAACCATTTTGCAAAGTTGGCGTTTGTCCGAAATAACTTTGTGTTGGACTTAACAATGGGTTCACCGCAGCAGAAGTAAGTGCTGCTAAATTACCGAGAAAACCATAACTTGCCCTTAATTTCAATTCATTTAACCAACTTACATCTTTAAGAAAGTCTTCTTTGCTCATTAGCCATCCAACAGAAGCTGAACCATAATTCCGGGTCCTGTTATTTTTGGTCAGTAATGACGATCCATCACGGCGACCGATTAACGATGCCAGGTATTTTTCGCGATAGTTATAGTTTGCCCTAAAAAACAATGACGAAAGTGCTTGTGCGCTATAACCGCTCGATGAAGGCTGTATTACTGTGGCATTCATCAAATACCTGTATTGTGGCGATTCATCATCAAAACCTGATCCTGAAGCAAACAAACTTCTGTACTGTGTTTTTTGAAATGAGTAACCACCCGTAAGATCGAGCTGATGGCTACCAAAGGTACCTTTGTAATTTAACACTTGTTCTGTCAGGAAATCGCTATTATGGTTGTTGCTTTCCTGTAAACTATTGCTTAATACGGGTTTTCCTACCTCAGGCCTTTTAGGTGTAAAGCTTTTAAAAGCAGCATCTGTTTTGGTGATGCTTAAGTTAGACCTAAAAGTTAAACCTTTGGCTAATTTAATATTGGCATAGGGATTAACGACCAACACATTTACCGGATTGTTGATATCAATACGCATTAAATCGGCAACAGGGTTAACAATATCGCCATAATCTCCAGCATACGGCCCAGGTAAACCTGCAAAACTACCATCGGCATTGTAAGGTGTGGCATTTGTAGGATAATAAATGGCCGAAAGTAAAGCACCCGTATAATCGCTGCTGGTATTTGCGCCGTTTCCGTTAGTGCTGCTGTACGATAAGTTTTCGCCAATTTTTAACCAATTGGTTACCTCATGTTCGGTATTGATCCTGAAATTATAACGTTTGGTTTTAGTGTTTAACACAATCCCTTCGGCATTCCGGTAATTGAAACTCAAATAATAATTCGATTTTTCAGAGCCACCGTTGATTGCAGCATTATAATCCTGCAATAAGCCATCTCTAAACACTTCATCCATCCAGTCGGTACGTGTAATCTGCCCGTCAGGATATTTTGCAGCATCAAAGGCTGGCAATATGGTAGTACCGCCGTTTTTAGCTGCAGTTGCGGCTACCTGCGCACGTTGTTGTGCATTTAATGATTCTAGTTTTTTCCAGGCACTTTGTTGTCCAATTTTCGCATCAAAACTGATCTGCATCTTACCGCTTTTACCTTTTTTGGTCGTAATTAATATTACACCGCCAGAAGCTCTTGCGCCATAAATGGCTGCAGATCCATCTTTTAGCACCGATATCGATTCAATATCGTTAGGGTTAAGCTGTGGAGTACCCGAAAAGATAGATCCGTCGATTACGTAAAGTACATTTTCTCCATTAATACCGCCTGAGCCACGAACATTGATACGAGGCATCGATGTCGGATCGCCACCCTCGTTGGTCACAATTACACCCGGAGTTTTTCCGGCAAGCACCTCACCTACACTATTTAATGATCGCGAAGAAAGTTTATCCATCCCCACAATACTGATTGCTCCGGTTAAGGTTTCTTTTTTCTGTGTACCGTAACCTACAACCACTACATCAGCAAGTGTGGAGCGTTCTTCTTTCAAAACCATGTTAATTACCTGGTTTTCGCCCACTTTTGCTTCCCTGGTCTGATAACCAATCATGGAGAATGACAGTACGGCATCAGCGCCAACTGCAATGCGATAAGCACCGTTTCCATCGGTAATAGTACCACTTTGTGTGCCTAATACTTTCACCGAAACACCTGGAAGTGCCAAACCTGTAGTATCTTTTACTACCCCTGTGATTATCCGGTCTGGCTTATTCATTACGGCATTGTTTAAAATCACATATCCACCTTTTTCTAAAACCTGCAAACCAAGCCTGTCTAAAAGTGATCTTACGGGTTCTGTGTTAAAATCGCCACTTAAAAACATGTTTTTTTGTTGCAACTGATCTGGATTGTACACAAAACTAAGTCCGGTACGGGATTCAATTTCTTTGATGATCTCGGTCATCTTACGGCCTTTATTTATTGTAATGCTTACCGTAGTTTTCTCTAATTTTTGTGCCATACCTGCCGAAGCGAGGATAGAGCTGCAAAAAATGCAGAGGATTGTAAATGTTAAACATGAGTATTTCATGATCTTATAAAGAGCTGGTGTCCTCTTAGCGGAGGTTGTTTTCATTGCTTAATTTGTTTGATTTTATTTTTGTAAAGCTTTAATTATACTGGCTTTTGTTGCCAGGAAGAAAGATTGCGGCGAACGATCTGATCGGTACCGTAGAAAATTTCTATATCATATTCCTATCTCATCTGTATATATTAAATGTTTTATGATTTTTTGATGCATTGAACCTGAGGTGATGCAGACTGCAAATGATATCCAAAATCTCTTCAGGCGATTGCTTACTGCTGAAAGATGCAGTAGTTTTAAGTTTGCCCAAAGTGATATCGTTCAGCAAAATCTTGATGCTATAAACATATTGGAGTTTAGTAATAACCTGATCGAGGTTTGCACCATCAAAAGCAAATTCGATAAAAGCAGACGCTTTGATTTTACGGATGGCAGCGCGACCGTCATTTTTATCATAAGTTAAAAACTCATCCTTAACCAGCGTCCCCAGGTTGCCTTTTTGATTGCTCACCCCAACTTTACCGGTAACTACGGCAACCTCGAGCTGTTTATTGGCCTGATAAGATTTAACTTTGAAAGAGGTCCCTAAAACTTTAATGTCTACCCCAGCGCTTGTATGTACTGTAAACGGCCTTTTTTCCTGGTGGGCAATATCAAAAAAAGCTTCCCCTTCTTTAAGTGCAATATGGCGGCTGTTTGAAGCAAAGGCTTTAGGATAGCAGAGTTTTGCAGACGGACCTAACAAAACCACCGAACCATCTGATAAGGTAATGCGCTTCCGTTCTGTACCTCCAGTAACTACGGTAATCTGATTTTCAAGCTTCAATGGGGTATTGAGTTTCCAAATGCTTATTCCCAGTGTAATGATGATGAGTATGGCGGCAGCGATCCTGATAAAAGACTGTAGTTTGAATACTTTGCCATGTTTTGGCTTTTGGCGCATAGCGGCCTGAAGGTGAGCAAACATTTGCTCGCCTATCGCTGCTTTCCGATCGGCTGCCAATTCAATATTTTCCTGATTGAGCGTGGCATACCACTCTTCAACTTTTTTTTGTTCTTGCGGACTTGCCTGCTTATTGAGATATTTCTGCAGCAGTTCCTTTGCCTGTTCTTCTGTCATTTAAATACATGTCAGTTGAAAAGCAGATCGGTACTAACCAAGAATGTTATCTATAAATTAACTTTATGTTAAGCCGATTAAAGCTGCAATGAGCAGGATATAGGAAAGGCTTTTTTTAAGCAATTTTAGCGCTGCAGAAATCTGGTTTTTTACTGTTTGGACCGAAACATCAAGTTCTGAAGCTATTTCTTTAATGGATTTTTCCTGTTTTCGGCTCATCGAGAATACCAATTGCATTTTTTCGGGTAAAAGTGCAATAGCGGCATCAACTTCTAAATGAAGCTCTTTTAAAATCAGTTTATCATCAGCTGCTGCAATATGCTGCTCATCCATTAATGCTTTAAGTGCAGTTTGGTGGTGTTCTTTAATGCTGCCCGACCTGAAATAATTAATCACCTTATATTTCACCGCACCATACAGGTAGGCATCAAGGCTTCCTGTTAGGTTAATTGCTGTTCGGTTCTCCCAGAGGGATATGAAAATTTCCTGTGTAATATCCTGTGCCAGCGCCTCATCGCCCATTTTTTTCAGCGCAACATCAAAAATATCCTCCCAGTAGATCCGGTAGATCGCCTCCATAGCCCGATGATCTCCAAGCTGTAAAGATAAAAATAATGAATTGTCCAAGGGATGCCGCTTTATAAAGCGCAAAGCTAAGGGGCTAATATTCCCTTAGTATTAACAAATCTTAAAGAGTAGATGACGAATAATGGGAAATGCAAGATGGAAAATGGATAGGACTCTGTGGTGATTTGCGATATCCATGGGAAACATGACGCGATTGAGTTCCCCCTTGGCTGTCCGTAGAGTTCCGAAGGGCTCTACGGACAATACAATGGAAAAGAGTCTCTGACTTGGTATTAACCATTGAGTTGTTAAATTCTCCATCCGTAGTGACACTGCGTTTAACACTACGGATAGAATGGTAGCTATCGGGGTCCGCTCGAAATGACGAATCATGAAGGAGACATATTCGCAATGACTCCTAATCACTTACCCAAACAAGCCTGCAAAAATTTTATTCGAATGCAATTTTGCCTGATGATCGTAAATATGCGAGGTGCTCATAATCTCGTTTACACCATATTTTGCAACAAAAGCTTCTAAATTTTCTTTAATGGTTTCGGCACTACCGATAAAAGAATAATACAACATTTGTTCTACAGCTTCTTTTTCCAACTGATCCCAATAAACATTAATATCGTCTACTGCAGGTTTCAATAATTCTCTTTTGCCTGTAATTACACCGAGGAACATGCGTTTTACAGAGCTTGATAAACGTTCAGCTTCTGCGTCGGTATCAGCAGCAACCACATTTACACAGGCCATTACATAAGGTTCCTGTAAAAATGGGGATGGCTTAAAGTTATTTCTATAGATGGCGATGGCCTGTTCGAAATAAGCTGGTGCAAAATGACTTGCAAAAGCATAAGGAAGGCCTTTTTCTGCTGCTAATCGGGCGCTATCTGTACTCGAGCCCAAAATCCAGATCGGAATATCCAATCCTTCTCCCGGAATGGCTCTTACACTCGCACGATTATTATCTGCGGAGAAAAACTGCTGTAGCTTGTCAATATCTCTGGGAAAGCTATGAACGGCACTAAAATTTTCACCACGGATGGCCATTGCCGTAACCTGATCGGTTCCAGGTGCCCTGCCCAAGCCGAGATCGATACGGTTGGGATAAAGAGAAGCCAAAGTGCCAAATTGTTCGGCAACAATTAAGGGTGCGTGATTGGGTAGCATAATGCCTCCAGAGCCTACGCGGATCTTATTGGTGCCACCAGCAATATAACCAATAAGCACAGCTGTTGCAGAACTGGCAACACCAGCCATATTATGGTGTTCGGCAAACCAGTAACGTGTATAACCTAAATTTTCAGACTGTTTAGCTAAATCGAGGCTTGTTTTAAAAGTATCTGAAGCAGTAAAACCATCTAATACGGTTGCAAGATCGAGAACGGAATAAGGAATATTTTTCAATAAGTGATTAGCCATAAATTAAAAGGGATAAAATCTACGCCACAAAAATATCCTTAATAAAACCAAGTCTGGTTAATCTGAATATATATGACGTTTAACCAACACTAATCAGTACAGTGGGTATTATGCAAAGAAGTTATGCAAAATGAAACACGATCAGACAACAGGGAATACACAGATGTAGGAGTATATATATTATTGTAACAAAACGTACAAATCTGTGCTCTTAGCTTGATTAAAACTTATAATTCGATTAGCAAAAACATTAAAGGCGGAGTATATTTTATAGGTATTCTAGAATATTTTTATGGATTGTGGCTATTGCCGGCATCTTCTAAACTTAATTGACACATTTTTGCGTTAAATTAGTAAATAAGAAAAAGACTTAAAATTAATCCGTACAGATAGTACCCTTTTCGGTACGAAAAGGCGTAATTTCGTTATAAGAGAAACAGATTTTTGAAGATGATTAAGTGCATAGCCATAGACGACCAGTTCAGTTCCTTAGTGGGGCTACAAAAATATATTGAGGATACTCCTAACATGCGACTCGTCCAGCAATATACTGATCCAATTACTGCTTTAAGAGAGCTAGCCAACTCAGAAACAGTCGATGTAATTTTTATGGATGTGGAAATGCCTCAGATTTCCGGCCTGGAATTGGCTAAGGCCATCCGCTTTAAAACCAGAAAACTCGTCTTCACCACCTCACACCAGGAATATGCTTTTGATGCTTTTGAAGCTGCAGGTGATGCTTATTTGCTTAAACCATATAGTTATGCCAAATTTGCAACTACAATTACCCGGCTTTTTGGACAGGAAATGACGGGTGGTACCAACGAAGATTATTTTTTAGTTAAAAACAAAGAAGAGGAACACCGTGCGGTAATGGTTAAATATGAAGATATTATTGCTTTTGAGAGTTTTCACAATTACATCAAGATATATACCGTTGAAAAAGTAATTATTGCTTACTTAAGTTTAAAAGATGTTAGGGAACAGCTTAGCATTAAGAAAGGCTTTATACAGTTACACCGCGGTTATATTGTTGCCATTGATAAGATTTTGTATGTGGATGGCAACCGGATTACCATGAACAACCACATTGGCTTTACCGTTGGAGATATTTATTATAATGAATTTAAAAATTTTATTTCTGAAAGGCTAATCATCAGTAGCCGTAAAAAATAACGGCTACCGATGAAAACATTCAATAATTTTAAATTATACCTGTATTCGTAGAAACTGTTATAGTAGTTGGATCAGACACCGTTGTTGGGTTACTGATCTCTTTACTCAGTTTTTTTTTAAATACAAATAGTGTTCTTTTAGCTAGTTTTTGAGTCTTCATAATTGTTTTTTTTCGAAAACTAGCAGCGATAGCGCCCTATAACTTTAGTTGTTACACAGATAGTAAATAAGTCATTATGGATAGATTAAAACGGAGCATGGGAATGTTACGAAACTGGTTACATACTTACCGGATACATATAATTGCATGGTCTGTATTTATATTTTGGGAAACCGTTGTGGTTATTTACTGGGTAGGTATGGCCGGTACATTTGGTAACTATGCTATTCATTACACCATTAATATCACCTTCTTTTATACCTATACTTTACTGCTGGAAAAAGCAACAGCATTTCATAACGGAGCACTATGGAAAGTTCCTCTGGTTGTGATATCAACTATCTTGATTTATTTAGGTCTGGTTACTGGTGTAGACATTTTGCTAAATACCTATACTAATATTTTACCTGGAGAACTACCAAGTCTTAGAATCAGAATAGCCAAGGTGCTTTATAGAGGCTCATTTTTCCTTATTTTTTCTACAGGTTATTATTTCTTAAAGCGGTTCATCAGAGAAAAAGCAGAAAAATCCCGTATTGAAAAGCAGCGTTTTCAAATGCTTATTGATAAGGAAAAAATGGACAAGGAACTAGCCATGTCTAAAAATGCTTTCATGAAGGCACAAATTAATCCCCATCTGCTTTTTAACACATTTGAGTTTGTACACCAGAAACTAAGCACCTACTCTCCAGAAGACGCCAAAGTAATGCTTTATCTTTCTGATATGATGCGTTTTGCTGCCAATACCCAGCACAATGAAGGCTACGTATATTTAAGTGAAGAAATTGCACAATGCGAAAATCTGATTGGTTTGCACCGCATTACACAGGGTGCAATTTATATCGAACTTGCCAGCGGTCCTGATCTTGGTGGCATCAAATTAATTCCACTTGTTTTGCTTACTATTTTAGAAAACATGTTTAAACACGGGAATCTTAATGACATAGAAAACAAGGCCACTATAGATGTTTACACCTTTGATGGCAAACTGCGTATCGAAAGCCGCAATATACCCAGATTAGTAAAAAGCAAAGTAGGCTTTGGCTCAGGAATGGACAATATCCATAACCGATTAAAATACGCTTACCACCAAAATGCCGAAATAACTGCAGGAATTGACGAAGAAGGTTTCTATATTTTAAGCATAAGCATTTCCTTAAATGCATTAATAATAGAATCTGAAGATAAAAAAACTGAACAAACTATCCCTCTTTAACAATTAGATTGTTCCAATAAGAAAACCTTCCCTTAAACACATTTTCGCCACCAATAAAATATTATCTATTTCCTCAACTTAATGTAACAAAATTATTACTATATTAAACCTTCCTAATTGACGTTCTATTATTCAGATAAATCTTCATTGAAGAATTAAGTGTAAATCTTAACCAGACAGATTAAAAAATGAGAAAGGGTACAATATGCTATGTAGATCTAAATAGTGGGCATGGCATTATTAAAGATGAAAATGAACAGAAAATTCAGTTCTTTTTAATGGAACTTCAGGAAGAAATCAGGCTCAATGATGAAATTTCTTTTGAAATAGAGCTTACAGCAAGAGGACTTGCTGCAACAAAAATACATTTAGTTAGCACTGCAGAATTAACATCCCAATAGCGACTCAATGAAACTTTGAGGCCAATATTAATCTAATAAAGGAAATTAATACTGATTTAAACCTAATTGACTATCGCTTGTACTAATTGTATATTCAATAAACCTAAAGGATGCTGTAGCAAAATAGGTTTACCGGGGATTTTATATGTGATATTTTAAATAATAGAAATTTAATATGAAGTGAAATCCCTCTTTCCAATGCAAGATTACCACTTCTGAATAGGTGGGTAACTGGATTTTTCTTCCCTGCGGCTAAGTTTCTTTATAAAATCTTCACCAAAATCGTGGCTATAAACTTTAAAATTGATTGCCCACTCATCCTTTATCATGGCAGGTACAAATTTTTCAAACATTTTTTCAAATGACCTGAAATTTACAAAGGGTTTACAGACCACCATGTATTCAGAATCTGAATTCACTATAATTTCCTCAATAAGCTTTGGCCATCTCAATTTAATCTCGATAGGCAAAGTTTGATATTGCTGCCGATCAATAAACAGCCCTATATTTTGTATAAGCGCTTCAGATAAGGAACTGCCTAACAATGTTTTCCATTCCCCATCTTCTTTTACTATCCTTTCCAATACCTGTTCATGATCAAGAACAGTCCATAGCCCACCTCTCGAAAGCTGGATAAGCTGAAAATGCATGATATCGCCATTAGGCAGATTAAAGAAAAAGTCGAGTTCGATCATCAATAATGAGGTGATACTATATATTGCGAAATCAAAAGTATAGAACTATTTCTAAAGCACAAAAAAGCACAACATTAAAAACTTGATTACTTATTTCTGCTCAGTAATTTTTAACTGTTCAGCCAAGCAATTATGTGTGTTTTTTCTTAAAGTTAAATAACTGTTAAATAAAAAATTGATATTTATCATCAAATAAATTCCAAAAACATCCAAAAAGCGTAATATTAAACATACAAAAAGTTTAATTTTAACAATTATACATGTATCTTTGTCGCATGAAAAGTGCCAAACCATCCGCTCTAGTACTCCTTTTAATTACCTCATTATCTTGCTTATCAATTCATGTTCTTGCTCAAAACAAGCAAATAAAACAATCTGATATTTTCGAGAATATAGATAGATTGAACGGAAACGATATGATTGAGCGTTTAGCCGCTCAGCGCAGTGCATTTAACAAAAATCGTTCGAAAAATAGCCTTCCAAAGGCAGAATATATTATCAACAGGAACAACTTAACCCTCATTAGCTTTAATGGCTTAGATTATTATGTAAAAAACAATAGGGTAATAGGTATACAAGGACTAAATCTTTCGGATGAAGTATTGAACCAGATCACAGACAAATTGGTTCTTTTAGACAGCATCCAGTTTAATCACAGTGAGCGGTCAAATACCGAACATTTTAATCCAAATGTCGATTTTCAAAAGATCAGGAATATCGACCGTCAATTTATGCTTACACTTAAAATATTGTCGAGCACAGTAAGAGACATAGCTGCACTTACTAAAAGTGAAAATCCATCTTTAACCGTTGAGAATAACGTTGCAAAAATGCGCTTACCAAATATTGATAAAGCTGCAGAAAAATCAAATATACAATCGCTGGTGTTATTATCGAAATAACAGCATTTATAATCTTATTTCAGTGAGAAAGAGTAATAATTAATCTGCTTTCTTTTCCGAATACACTTCGGCAATCTGAGCAGAAAGATATTTGAAAGCAAGTGGCATTTCGACAGCAGCATTTTTGATGCTTCCTTCCATAAAGATGAAACCTTTATAGTTTATTTTGTGCAAGGCCCTTAAATAAGGCTTAAAATCGTCGCCCATAACACCTGGCAACGACCTGTTTTGTTTTTCGGCAACCTCAGAAAATGCAATCAATGTTCCGGCTTCGATAATTTCATCTGGAGATTCTCCTTCACGCATCATGTGAAATATATCAGCATTAAGCCTGAAATTTGGATGATCAATCTCCCTTACAATTTCTGCAGCAGACTTTAGCGAGGTAATGAAGTTAGTTTCGGTGGTTTCGAGGTTTTCTAACAAAATTGTAACCTTATATTTCCCGGCAATTTGTGCTAGTTTTTTGCCCAGGCTAATAAAATCTAATTTTGCCTTAACGACATTATAATCTGCCGGAATGCTCCTTGCACCCGAACTGCCCAAAACAATAAACTTGATCCCCGCTTGCTGAGCTCTTGAAAGAACAGTTTCGGTATAAGTTAAAACCTTTGTTTCATCTACCTCCGGGCCAGCTATTTTTATATTCGCCGGATAAAAAAGGTTACAGGTTAACACTTTACATTTTGCAGCTTTAATCTTTTTCAAATTGGCACGAAACTGATCATCTGTTAATGCAGGAGAAAGCATCTTCGGAACAGATTCGCCAATCATTTTAAAACCTGAAGCATAAGCTAAACTATCCTGTGTTAAACCTGATACAATACCTAAACGCGGATATACCTGTTTATCTTTATCAGAAATAAAACCACAAAAACCGATGTAGATCAGGCAGATAAAAAAAGCCAGATAGCTAAATTTTGTACTTCTCATATTGTTACTTAAACGATTTGGTCAAAAAATGAAGTCTCAAGCTCCCCTTCTCCTAATTAACTGAACAACTCGCTGGTGAGCGTCTAAGAATTCTTCCTTAAAGATAATATAAAATCTGTCCATTAAGTTTTGTATCAGCAAAATCACAGATTGCGAAGAAAACTGAATAAATGGAAGCTCCTCTGAATCAGATGCAAAAATAATTTCTTCCATTCGGCAGTTTTTAAATCCAGTTCGTCGACAATTTAGCTGTGTTGGTATAATAGCGGCATTTCTACTGCAACGTTTTTGGGGTAAAGGCGTCTTATCTACAAAACATTCACAAAATATTAATTAAAAATATAAACAACAGCATTATGAAAACCTCAATCAAAACCCTAACAAAATCGCTTTTAGCAGCTATCGTTTTAAGCTCTTCTATTTTCTCAACAAGCGTAATGGCTGATGAGAAACAACCAACTAAAGTTTCTGCACCTAAAAACGTGAACCAGGTTATTGTAAGTGGAAATGTAGAAGTTACGTTGATACAAAGAGAGAAAGAAGGCATTAGCTATAATGATGACAATACTGGCAAAGTAAAAGTAACCCAGGATGGATATGCATTAAAAATAAGTTCAGAAGATAAAGAAGTGGCCAAAATTACCCTTTATGTTAACAATATCTACAGAGTTAAGGCATCAGACAATGCTGTTGTAAAAACACAAGGCAAATTGGATGTTAAATATCTTCAGGTATTTTTAAAGGGAAATGCGGTTGCAGAAATCAATTCTGATACAGAGAGTTTATATACCGTAATCGAAAACAATGCCGACCTAAAACTGAGCGGTGCTACTGAAAAACATACTTTGGTAATGGGTAGAACACCAAAATTAAACCTTGATAGATTTGCTGCACTAACAACAGAAATGAGTAGCCCAGATACAAATGCATTGCAAACTGTTGCATTGGCTAAATAAGGAAAAGAAAAGAACAAAAAAAGCGACACTTCTGTCGCTTTTTTTTCGGAAAGAAATCAGATCTCTACCAAGGTTATTACCAAAGCCTTTTGAAGGATCTTCTTAAACCCAATTCCTCACCTATTTAAAATCAGGTATAGGAAATAGGTACCCGCCAAACAAAATATACGACCATAACAAGGTCCAGAATATGTTAAATATTTGTGCTGTAACAAATGTAAATGCGGGTTTACCGCCCTGAAGTTTTACCAGTGATGAAAATTTAGCTTCCATACCGATCGAAATAAATGCGATTGCAAACCACACGGTGCGTAAGCCGTTTAAGGTTGGTCCAACGCTTTTTGCAGTTGTGGGTGATAACAGAAAAGAAAACACCAAAGATGCTGCTACAAAACCCAATACAAATTTTGGGAACCGCTCCCACACAATTTTCAACCCCGGGCGTTCTGCTTTAAGCTGCACGCCATCTTCACCTTTAGGTTTTTTATAGGCCCACCATATTGCAATAAAAAAAGCGGCCACACCAATAAAAACATTTTGCGAAAACTTGGCAATAACACCTGCTTTAACGGCTATTGGTCCAACCAGATCGCCTGCAGCAGTAACGGTTGCTGTTGTATCTAAGGTACCGCCCAGCCATGCCCCACCAATCACCTCAGGTATATGAAAATACTTTACCGCCCAAGGCAGAATAATCATCATTGGGATAGCCATAATCAGTACCAGCGTGGTTACGTAAGATAATTTACGTTTATCACCATTAATAGCTCCAGCAGCAACAATTGCTGCAGAAACACCACAAATAGATACTGCTGAGGCCAATATTACCCCAAATTCATCATCTACTTTTAACTTGCGGCTTAACCACATCGAAAAAAACCAAACTACAGTAACAACAATAACAGCCTGTATTATACCAGGTAAACCAGCCTTAATCAAATCGGCCGATAAAATAGTGGTACCCAATATAACCAAACCTGTTTTAATATAAAACTCAGACCTTACTGCTTCTTTTAGCCAAGATGGCAACCTGATCAGGTTACCTAATGCGATACCGATAAGCAATGCAAACACCACATATTCTAACCCAAAATAGGATACACTTTTATTGCCTCCGATAATAAAAGAAACGATAGCTAAAAAATAGATGAGTGCAAAACCGCCAGCAAACCGTACAACATTGCCACCTGATAAACCTATTGCTATTGAAGCTAAGGCCAGAAAAACTACCCCCATTTCAACAATTAACAATAAGTTGGATGCTGATAATATTTTACCCAAAAGGTCTTCGCTGGTTGCCCATTTAAATGCAGGTAAACTTATTACAGTACCATTGTTAGTTAAAAAAAGTACGGTAACAATAATAATCGTTCCCAATATAACTGCCCACCAATCTTCGGTAAGTGATTGTAAAAATGTTTTCTTATCCGGGCTTATCCCAGCATCTGTTAAGGCTCCAGTAGTATCGGTTGCGTTGTTTCGATTCGACATAGTTGATTAATTTATGATGTTAATTTGATTTCAATTCTAAAAATATTGATGGATATGATTAATAAACAGTAAATGAATACCCAATATCGAACTAAAGTAAATATTCAAGAGGATTTTATCCGTAACAAATATCTGACTTCACCTACACATTTTTATCAATAAGCCCTTTAAGTTAAAAACGTATCGCAAACCAATAGCTTAAAATAAATTCATTCAATTGTCTAATTCAGGATTTAATTTGTCTGGTTCAGATCCATTCAACTGGTTTTTGGACACTTTATGCAACATTTTTGGGCAATACTTAAAAAAAATATTATGACACTTAGAACGACAAAAACCATTTATTGGATCGGCGCCTCACTAACTTCGTTATGGTTTGGCACCAGCGGAGTTTGTGAACTCACAAAAAACCCTATTGTTTGGGACATTACATTACAGCTGGGATATCCAGCGTACTTTATTTATGTACTTGGTGTTGCTAAATTAGCCGGAATCGCAGTTCTACTAATTCCCAACAAATTGTTAAGGTTAAAAGAATGGGTATTTGCAGGGATATTCTTTGATATCATTTTTGCATTCTGCTCAAAACTAATTGTGATTGGTCCACTGGCCACTATTGATGCCATTATAGCATTGGCTATCGTTACAATAACCTATCTGATGTTCCAAAAACTTTATCCTACCAAATATTCAAATTTAACTGCTATTTAAGATTTGAATAAATTCTAGTTAAATCAGTATCCACAAAAAGAGCGCTAGTAGCGCTCTTTTTTTATTAGTGATAAATTTTACCGGTCCAAGATCGGCAATCTACACAACAGCTAAACATCCAAGGCTGTGAACGCGCTATTAATCTCTTTGTTTGATGCTAAAGCACAGCGCGAATTGTTTTTAAATAGAAAAGTCGCCAAATATATAGCGACCTCCTAACGAATTAACATTGCTTATGAATTGCGACTAGATTTATGTTATACAACTGGCTCATTCTCCAGTCCTTTCTGTTTTTTCTTTCCGATGCTCTGCACCATTTCACATTGCTGTGGATTTTTTTCAAATGGAGGGCTAACCAGAAAAAGTGTCGACATTAAGCTTGCCAATCCAACCAATAAACTGTTGGTTGTGGTATTTTGATGATTTTCCATGATAAGTATGATTAAAAAGTTGTTGATGCATTTACTGCTGAAATTGCGCCTGTTATTTTATGTTGAACCATTCCGATTACTTCCCATTTTTCAGCGTTGCTACCTTTAGGGATATTTAGTACTGCAGTTCCAGATTTTGCATCTTTTAGAGACAGTGTTAAGGTTTTCCGCACAATTTGAACATGAGATAATTTAAGGCCTGCATTCTCCCCACGCTGTACATGGGTGCTACCGCCCTTTTGTACCAGTGCAAAAAGAAGATCGTCGCTAGCCTGAGTATCTTTGGTTTCATAATTTATTGTCAATTCCTCTCCATCTCTCTTGGTATCGAAGGCTAAACTGGCTGTATACTTTTTATTCAGAAGCTGTTTGTTAATGGCATTTCTCACCTCGCTTTCATTAGAACCTATAAATTCCTGAGCGCCGTTAATAACCAATTGAGGGGTATAAACCTGTGCATTTAGCCAGGCACTATATTTTTTTTGCCTTTTTGTATTTTCCGGACTTCCAAAAACATCCTTCCAGCCTAAATTATCAAAATAATCGACGTGATAACCAAGTACATACACCGGTTTCCCATTAGATTCTTTCTCTATTTTAGCCAGCAGTTCTTCTGCCGGCGGACAGCTTGAACATCCTTCTGACGTAAATAATTCCAAAACGGCAAAGCCTTTTCCATTAACGGGCTGCTCTATTTTTTTTTCTTGTGCAGATCCTACCCAAATAAATGCGCTAAGTGCTATTACCGCCACAATGACCGCATTTACGATCGCTATTCTTTTTAGTGTTTTCATAATTTCTATTCTTTTTTTATCAAAAATAAGCGGGTAGTATGCCTGAAATTCGGTGAAAATAGCTGAACCGGACAAATTGCCGGAAGAGTTAGACAGGAAGCCGATAAGTAAGACAAATTAGCTACGAGCATGCCCTAAAGCAAAAAAAGCCAGAAACAGATATCCGTTTCTGGCCAAGCTTGTTACCTAATAGCAGATAAACATGGGTTTTTCTTTACCTGTCTTCCATCCAGGAAAGAAAAGCAGGTGTTTTTTCCTTATTGATCAGCAACTTATCCGGAGTTTCAATCACCAGTTTAACAAACAATTTCCTTAAGAAATAATGTTCTATTTCTTTAATGGCTTTGAAGTTCACTAAATATTGGCGGTTAACCCTGAAGAACTGTTTAGACGATACCAATGCCATAATCTGATCAAGAGATTGATTTAATGCAAACTCTTGTTTATCGAAGCACATAATGGTTGAAGCATCATTTCTGATATAAAAGAAAGCAATATTTTCGGTTTGAACGGTGGTATATTTCTGATTTTTAAACACTAAAAAGCTCTCTTTTCCTACTGGACTGCTCAATTTTGTCAATAAATTACTTAAATCGGGGATTACCTTTTGCTGAAAAAAATTCTGAAGGCCGTCTACCTTTTGAAAAGCGTCCTGAATATCTGTTTTGGAAAAGGGTTTTAATACATAATCTACTCCATTGCGTTTAAAAGCTTCTAACGAGTACTCATCGAAGGCTGTGCAGAACACAATAGGGCTGTTTACCTTAACCTGTTTAAATATTTCAAAACATAATCCATCTGCCAATTGAATATCCATAAATATCAAATCGGGCTGTGGCTGTTCTGACAACGCTTTTACAGATCCTTCGATACTCTGGTACTGCCCTACTATTTTTACATTGGGCCTTAGGCTCAAAATTATATTTTCGAGTGATTTAGCTGTTTTCAGCTCATCCTCAATGATGATGATGTTCATGAATTAATGGGAGTTTAATTTTAAAAATTTGGCCATCGTTAATAATTTCGATTGGTTTTTCGAGAAGATGCTGGTAGCGCAACGTGATATTTTTTAGTCCAACCCCCAACGAGTTGTTATCGGCTGTTTTTAACCGGATAGGGTTTTCCAAAACAATTTGCCCATCTTCGGCATACAAGCTGATATGTAAAGGTTTATCCAATGAAACAACATTATGTTTGATACAGTTTTCGATTAACAGCTGCAGCGTAAAGGGAGGAATTAAGGTGTGCAATATTTCTTCATTTAAGGTAGAAGTAAAACTAAAACCACCATCAAATCTTGCCTGTTGCAAAAATAAATATGCATTGAGTATTTCCATTTCTTCCGAAACATGAATCAGATCTAATTTACGGCTCTCGAGGGTATATCGATAAAAATTAGAAAGCTTAAGGATAAAATCGACAGCCTCTTCGTCGCCAATTTCTACCATAGCCTTTAGTGTATTGAGGCTATTAAAAAGGAAATGAGGATTAACCTGCTGCTTCAGCAATTCGTACTGAGCGCCTAAACTATCGCTTTTGATTTTCTCCAATTCCATATTCACCTGTTGATTTTCGTAATTTTGCTGTAACAGGTGGAGAAACATATAAAAAATTAAATTGATCAATATTCCCCTTACTTCAACCATCAACATTACCGGACCGAAATTAATGTGCGAAAGGATCAACTGCTGAATCCATGCCAGGCAAAGCATAACGCCAATACCAATTAAAAGACTTTTAAATAACCTGGAGTAGGAAATCCCTTGTTTGTTGGGCCTGCTGCTTTTTAGCGACAGCATGTAAATATTCAAATACCACATCAACAAAGCAAATACTGAAGTAATACCCGCATTAACAGCGGCTTCGGCAGTATTAAAATGGTGCTCTGCAATTTGCGGAACAGAAGATAAAAGTCCAAGAAAAATAGAACTTACCCAGATAATAGCAGGCGAAATCTTTAAAGGGTTTTTGGTCATATCAGTTTTTAGCCAGGCTAATTAGGTGGGTTGGGATAATCAAAAATAATATTTTTTTAAATATGATGGCTGCACCACCTGTATCTCTTCTTTTTTCACCTAAAGTAACCCCGCAAATCTTATAGTTAAACAATTTTAAGCCTGAACCAGACAGATTTGGCGCTTAAGTAGACAATGCCAGGTTTAAATCAGCACAAGAATTGTGTTTTTTATTTCGGTAAGATCCCTGTTTCGTTAAAGTAATTAGCGAAACGCATAAAAGGCTAACAATAAAAAATGCATCAACACGATAGCCAACCCAAAATGAAGACCATTCCTTTGAATTCAATTATTGTCTTACTCAGGGCTAACAATGTATAAGTCAAAACCTAATCTGTCTATTTCATCCCGAAAAGGCTAATCGCCTCTTTCTATCCGCATTAATTTTGACATACTTAACAGAATAAAATATTAATCATCAACAAATTTTAGAACTATGGAAAATCAAAATAATTATAGCCGCCGACGCTTTTTAAGTGTAGCTGCTTTAACCGTGGCAGTTGCAGAACTTGGGGGGTTAAACCTTTTGAATGCTAAAGAAATTACAAAAAACAAAACCAACAATAATAAAACGCAAAGCAATACATCTTTCGACACGATAAAACAGATTCATGCAGGCGTGCTAAATATGGGTTATGCAGAAAGCGGCCCAGCGGATGGCAAGCCCATTATACTGTTACACGGATGGCCCTATACAATTCATAGTTATGCTGATGTAGCCGCCTTGCTTTCTGCAGAAGGATACCGGGTAATTGTTCCACACCTTCGCGGCCATGGCAGTACACAGTTTCTTTCGCCAAAAACGCCAAGAAACGGACAACAATCTGCTATTGCTGCAGATATTATAGCCTTAATGGATGCCTTAAAGATAGATAAAGCAGTAATTGGCGGCTTTGATTGGGGAGCAAGAACGGCAAATATTATAGCTGCATTATGGCCTGAGCGCTGTAAAGCAATGGTTTCGGTAAGCGGATACCTCATTGGAAGCCAGGAGGCAAACCAAAAACCATTGTTGCCAAAAGCTGAATTATCATGGTGGTATCAATTCTATTTTGCAACTGAACGCGGCCGTTTAGGATATGAAGCTAACCGAAGAGATTTTGCTAAACTGATCTGGCAAACCGCTTCTCCAGAATGGAAATTCACTGATGCCGTTTTCGAAAAATCAGCAGTTGAATTAAATAATCCAGATCATGTTGCTATTGTAATTCATAATTACAGGTGGAGATTGGGACTGGCGGAAGGGGAAGCGAAATATGATAAACACGAAAAAACACTAGCCACATTTCCAGCAATAACAGTTCCGACCATTACACTCGAAGGCGATGCCAATGGCGCTCCACATGGCAATCCAAGTAATTATGCAGCTAAGTTTAAAGGCAAATATGTGCACTACAATCTTAGTGGTGGCATTGGGCATAATCTCCCTCAGGAAGCACCTAAGGCATTTGCAGATGCCATTATTCAAGCGGCAATGATGGCCTAATAAAACTACTCATCTTAAAAATTCAAATATTCGCAATAAAATTTAAAAAAATGGAAAATCAAAATGTAATCGAATCAGCAAATACGTTGAATGTAGTCATCAACAAAGTGCTTTATACTGGAAAAGTTCATGTAAGCGGTGGCCGTGAGGGCTTCGCAAAAAGTAGCGATGGAGTGCTTGACACCGCACTATCATCTCCAGGCAGTACAGGAAAAGGAACCAACCCTGAACAATTATTTGCTGCAGGCTGGGCTGCATGTTTTATTGGTGCAATGAAACATAATGCCCCTCAACTTAAAATTGCACTTCCTGTAGATGCTGCAATTGATGCAGAAGTTGATCTGGCCTTGGCCGATAGTGGTTTTAACCTTCAGGCAAGGTTAAATGTGGTTTTACCTGGGCTTACCTACGAAGAAGCAAAAACAGTGGTTGAGGCGGCGCACCAAACCTGTCCATACTCTAAAGCTACCCGTGGTAATATCAATGTACAGATCAATGTGGCTATATAAGCTATAAAAATCAAAAAAGCACTCCGGATTTAAAATCTGGGGTGCTTTTTTAATTTATAAATTTAATGATCTTACTATACAGGTAAAGCGGTTTCGCGTTTAGCCTGTGTAATTACAAGTGAACTGTTAAGGGTGCCTATATTATCCAAACGACCAAATTTATTAATTAGAAAATCGTTGTAAGCGATCATATTTCTTGCAACAACCTTTAGCATAAAATCAAAGCCTCCTGTTGTATGGTAACATTCCAGCACTTCATCGAGTTTGCTTACCTCCTGCTGAAATAACCGGAAGGCATTAACAGAATGATTGGTAAGCTGAACCTGTAAATAGGATATCATACAGTTCTCAAATTTATTAGGGTCGATCAATGCTACTACGGAAGAAATAAATCCTAAACGTTCTAAGCGTTTTACACGTTCCTGAATGGGTGATTTTGACAAATGTAGCATAGCAGCCAGTTCCTTATAGGTTAGCCTTGCATCTTTTTGTAATAGTGTTAAAATATCTCTGTCTGTTTGGTCAGGGGTGTATAATTCCATTATAGTGGTTAGTCTATTTATTTCTTTTCTAGGCTTAGTTTATAATGAATATCCAAATATATAAATACTCTCCGTTAAACCCTTAAGCGGAACATAAAAAAAAGAACAAAATTTTGGTAAAAAGTATAATTAAAACTACCCACAGAATTAAATTCCGAAAAAGCCTATTCAACAGGACATTTTCCGTATTTAGCAGCCACCTTCGTTTTAATTGTCAATCCGACAGATATTTGTTTAACGAATGAAACAACTGCTAGCCAGCAGTGCGTTGATTTAGTTTAGTTAATGATAACAAGAGCGCCAGCGCGATGCTGGCTCTTTTGCTTTTTAAATCATACCATTGTCAGGTGTAAACTCGCAGCAAATCGCCTCCCTGCTCCGTAATCTTTAAGTGCAACCTATCTTCTATTTCCAATCTCAATACAAGAAGATAAAAATTAATCATATCGAAAATCTTTAACTTTTTTTGGAATATTCAATTTTTAGCATTTACTTTGAAACACAAAGCACTTTATAAAACATAGAAATGTGAGGCGATTTATTCCATCAGACTTATAATCACTTGCAAATCACTGTTATTTAATCAGCAAGCTATGAATACGGAAGAACAAAAATTAAGGTTACACTCCAAAATATACGTCTGCACAATCATTGTAGGATTGGCAATAAGCGGATTAACCGCTTTTCCGTTAGAAACCGAAATGGCCTATCTGGTTAAACACAGTGCAATTTTACCAGGTAGTCTTCAAATATGGATTGGAGCGGTTTATCAGGCCCTTAAAGCGACCAGCCTACACTATCCATTTTTAAGTTATGGCACCGATTGGCTGGCTTTTGCACATATCATGTTGGCGGTGCTTTTTATCGGCCCATTAAAAGATCCTGTCAAAAACAAATGGGTGATCGAATTTGGTATCATCTGCTGTATCGCGATTATTCCATTGGCCTTAATTGCCGGAAATATCCGTCACATTCCAGTATTTTGGCAAATGATAGACTGTTCTTTCGGCATCATTGGCATTATCCCGCTGATACTATGCCGCATTAACATCAAAAAAATTGAAATATTAGAAGAGCATTATGGATTATGGACTTTGTAGACAAACATTCTATCGTAAGGAAAATATGGGGCAATACAGATGTTGTTCTTTTTATTTTTGCTGGCGCAGCAGCAGAATTTAGCCTGAATAAAGCTGTTGATTGGTTGTATTTTACCGGCAAACTGCCTAAAGATCCACTGGGAAGATTGTTTTCTACTGTTGCCTATGCGCAAAAAATCGTATTTTCTACTGTAACTGAAGCCAATGCAGCGATAGATCAGATTACTATGATCCATCAGCATGTTGAAGCTGGAAGAAACACTAAAATTCCAGACTGGGCCTATAGAGATGTATTATTCATGCTGATTGATTATTCCATCCGCGCCTTCGAAGTGCTGGAAAGAAAACTCACTTTAGCAGAAAAAGAGGAAATATTTACCACTTTCTATCAAGTTGGATATCGCATGGAAATAAACGGACTTCCTATTAATTTTGTGGCCTGGCAAATGATGCATGAACAACAGCTACAGGAAAATTTAATTTATAGCTGCTTTTCTCATGATCTTTATGATCAGTACAAAAAACATCTGGGTGCGCTGAGGTATTTACTAATGCGAAAAATACAAGCACTCATCGTTCCAGTTAAAGTGAATGAATTACTTAAACTGGGGGAAGGAAAACCCATTAAACCAATACTTACTTTATACAAAATAAGCAGGAAACTGAAGCTGAATAAACCATTAAGAAATTTAATTCTCCCGGCAGCTTACAAGGCACAGATTTTGAGCCTCGAAGCTTTTTAATAGCAAAAAGAAGTTGTATACGCAAATGTAGTTTTGTCATCCTGTCCAAAGGAGTCCTTTGGACAGCATTTGAGGTGAAATCGCCATTATGATACAACTTCTTATTTTATTTTTCTATTTCCAATCAAATGGCAGATACCAGTTGGCCGGATCCATTAATTTTTGTCTGGTTAGGCTTGCATTAGGATTACCTGCTTTTAACAGCTTTTGGTAAATCCGATCTGCTAAAAAGGCCGGATTGTTCTGTCTGCGGGCAATACGGACCAAGTCAGGCCAGCGGTTACCTTCAAAAGCAAGCTCCAATGCGGCCTCATCAATTAATTTGCCTTCTAAGCCAACCTTATCCGTCTGGTAACTTACATCGATGGAATTTACTACTGCCCTGCCTCTAATGCCACAGTTACGGTACCAGGTACCTGAAACATCGTTATTTTTTCTGGCATCGAAATAATAAGGTGAAGTTTGCGGATAAGGTGTAATCATGGTATTTAACTCTGCGACGGAAACAGGTGCCTGGACACCAGCTGTAAACGTGCCTACGTAATAAGTGTTTCTAATACCTGTGTTTAGCAATGCCCAGCCTAATTTGGTCTGTCCATCTCTATTGGCTGCCTCCGAAAAACGAAGGTGCAACAAAGGTGCCCTGTAAATGCCCCACTTACCGCCATTGTCTGTTAGTTTGGTAATTTCATCGCCCATGGCAGAAGCATTGAACGATAATTTACTTCTTGGATCGAAGGGAATACCACCATAGGTAATTTGGCTGTTCCAAAGATCTTTTATGGCTTGTGATGGCTTAATCTGATAACTTTTTAGCGGTGAACACAAATCAATCATTGGGTTTACAGGCTTAAATGCTGTATTGTAAGGCATAGACCAAAACCATTCTGAACTCCACGCACTTGATGTTGTTGGCAAGCCAAAAATAGCCCTCCAGCCTGCATCTAAACTATTAATTAAACTGGTAGGATCTTGTCCACTTCTGCTAAATAAGATGGCCAAATTAGCATAGGCAGGATCTCCGGAGTTATTGATCTTATAAAAATTAAACCTGAAGTTATCATTCCCGTTATTGTTTTCGGCATTCATCAGCTTGGCATAATTTTCTGCCGCTTTAATGTAATTTCCCTTCCACAAATAAAGATCGCCTAACAGAAAGGCTTTAGAAGCAAACAATTTTTGGGTACTGTTAGCATCAATGGTAACCAGCAAGGATGTTCCTGTTGGATAAGCATAGGCTTCCTTATATGGCAGGCTCTCGTTAAAGGCAATTAATTTATCCAGGAGCTGGTCAAATGGTGTTTTCGGATAATTGGCCAAGTTTTTTAAATCATCTACTGTTTCAATCGCATCAGTAATATAAGGTATGCTGCCATATTGAATGCCTAAATGCAGATAAATCCAACTCCTTAATGTGGCAATATCTGAGTAGCGTTTGTTGTAATCATCAACACTCATCCGGCGATCATCGACCATCATTTTAAAGTTTTTGAGCACATCGTTACAATTCACAATCACCTGATAATATGGCCTTGGATCAACATATTGGTTGTTTTTTGTTTCGGTATGTGCTGACAGTTCCTGCAAGTCGGCACTTGATTTGGAGGTAACATCCATTAAATCACCACGCAGTTCGTTCTGCAGGATATACAGTTTTTCCAGTCCCAAAAATTGGCCATAAATACCGATAACCGCTGCATCTGCATCAGATACTGTTTTAAAAGCATTTACACTATCCAATTTATCTTCGGTTGGTACGTCAAGCATTTTTTTGCAAGACCACGAACCTGCAGATAAAATGCCCAATAGTAAAAGGGATGCGATTTTTTTATTTAAGTTCATTTTCATGAGTATATCTTTCTTAATTATAATCCAACTCTAACGCCTAGTTGAAACGACTTGAACTGTGGCTCAAGTGTGGTATCTACACCCTGGCTAAATAAACTTCCGGAGTTACTAAATTCTGGATCATAGCCTAAATAATTGGTTATAGTAAACAGGTTATTAGCCGTAGCATAAATTTTTGCGTACTTAATGGCTTTCAGTTTTAAGGGTACATTATAGGTTACATTAACGGTTCTCAAACGTAAATAGGAACCATCTTCTATCCAGCGGTCAGAAAAACGGGCATTCCCTACCGGATCGCCATAAGTAGCTTTTGGCACCGATGTAACTTGTCCATCACCTTTCCACCTGTTGCTAATATTTGGTGTTTGGTTGTAATAAGTACTTCCAGATTCTAGCTGTGCCCTGGTATAATTATAAACGTCGTTACCGCTAACAAAAGTGATTAAAGCATCTAAACTCCAGTTTTTGTAAGTGAAAGTGTTATTAAAACTCCCAAACAAATTCGGATTAGGATTACCAATAATAGTGCGGTCGGCATCGTCAATTATTTTATCGCCATTGCTATCGGTAAACCTTACATCGCCACCTGTAAATGGCACCAGTGCTCCTAAACTGTTGCGACTAGATAAACCTGAGGCAGCGGCCTCCGCATTGGTTGCAAAAACACCATTGGTTTTATAACCGTAAAACTGATTGGCTGACTGACCAACCTGGCTGATATAAGCACCACCTGCATAACTGGTTATAACTGAATTTCCACCAGGTAAACTAGTAATTTTATTGGTTGACGTACCGATGGTTAAACCCGCATCCCATTTTAATTTTTCATTTAGAATCCGACCGTTTAAGGCTAAATCTAAACCATTTGTCTGCATGCCACCATTATTGTTGATAAAAGAAGCAGTACCCGTAACAACACTCAGCAATTGATAGCTTAACATATTTTTGGTGCTGTTTCTCCAATAATCTAAACTGATGCTTAGGCGTTCGCTAAAAAAGGAACCATCAATACCAGTATTAAACTTGCGAACGGTTTCCCATTGTAGATTGGGGTTAGCAAAATTGCCGGTTACGATACCTCTGATGCCCAATACATTTTGAGAGGTATAATATTTCCTGGCGGTATAATTCCCTACGTCATCATTTCCAACCAAACCATAGCTCATTCTTAATTTCAAAAGGTCAACGCGGTGTAAATTGCGCATAAATTTCTCTGAAGAGATTACCCAGGCAGCACCAACGGCCGGTAAAACGGCATAACGGCTTCCATTAATCCTCAAACCATCATCGAAGTTTAAGAAACCCTGATCGGCCTTTGCACCAAAACGTGAAGAACCGTCAACAGCCATCGAAAAATTAACGAGGTATTTATCAGCGTAGCTATAATTAGCAGACAGATAATTGTTTAGCGTACGCCATTTCCCAATATCACCACCAAATGTTCTAAAAGCAGCATTACTGTTCCCAATGCTGATCAATTCATCTGTTGCAGAATTAAAACCCAACGCATAATCCTGTTCGCTTTCGCTCTGTGAATAGCGTGTACCAACAATTGCATGTAATTTACTATATGAACCGAAAGATTGATCGTAAGTTAAGCGCAGATCGTTAAACACATTAAAAAACCTGCCTACCTGTGTACCTAAACGACTATCGCCTACATAATTGGAAAGCGTATCGTTGGTTACCCCTTTTCTTGGAATAAAAAGTGTTTCCTGTGTTTTATCGTAAGTTACACCACTTAGGTTAGATAGTTTAAAGTTTTTATTGAAAGTAAAATCGAAATTGATGTTTCCATAAAATCGATAAGCCTTTTTTAAATTTTGTCCTTTCTCGATTAAAGCTCTTGGATTACTCACCTGTAAAGTATCATAATCCGCTAAATTCGGTGAAACTGCCCCAGTCGAATTTATTTCATTCTTGGCCATAAAAGGCGATTTAACCAAAGCTAAAAACAGTGGGTTGGTTACCGGAGCAATTCCCTGATCTTTTAAACGCTGCTCGGTATAGGTAAATGATAAACTGGTGCTTCCCTGTAGTTTTTTAGTCAGGTTTAAATCACTGTTAAAGCGCGTACTATATTTTAAATTATCGGTGCTATCAATTACGCCCCTATCTCTGGCATAAGCAGCAGAAAGTGCGTACTTGGCAATATTATCACCTCCGGTTACCTTTAAAAAATAGTTCTGATCGAAACTGCTTTTTAATACTTCATTCTGCCAATTGGTTTCGTTGTGGTATTTAAAATAATCGGGATTGGTTGGACTATCGTTCATATAAGGTTTTGCGGCAATGGCACTATTGCTTAACCCCTGACTTTTTAAAATATCGGAAAGATATAACCTATAATCAGAAGTCCCCATTACAGGTAAGTTTTTAGGTTTGAAATTAAAACCTGCGTAACCAGAAAAATCGATATTGGTAGCCAGATCGTGTGCACGGTTAGTGGTAATTAATACGACTCCATTTGCCGCTTTTACCCCATAAGTTGCTGCCGAAGCTGCATCTTTAATAATACTGATGTTTTCAATATCCCGAACATCGATAAATTGAAGCGGGTTGTTAACATGACCTTTAATGAGCGATGTACCGTAATTATTAGCATCGAAAATCATCCCATCAACCACATATAAAGGCTGATTTGTAGCGTACAAAGAGTTAAACCCTCTGATGAGCACATCGGCGCCTACTCCGGGCGTTCCTGAGCGCCTGGTAACTTTAACCCCTGCGGCCCTGCCCTGAACATAACTCATTACACTTTCAGAATTACTGGCCCAGTTACCTTGCAAACTCACATTACTGATGGCGGGTATTGCCCTTGCCTGAGAAATTGTGCCTGTTGGTGTAACTACCTCATTGTAAACAGAAGTAAATGATAACGGGTAAAGTTTGGTTCTGATCTCTTTGTCTTTGTAAACTGGTAGTACCTTGGTTTGGAAACCATTACCCGAAATAATAATACTAGCCTTGTAATCAGGTACCACTACGGTAAATCTTCCTTTTTCGTCGGTAATGGCGGCGTTAAAACCAGTAACTGTAATATTAATCCCCACTAAAGGCTTGTTGGTATTCCCATCGAGCACAATTCCCCTTATTTTTTCACCCTTAACTGCGCGGGCCTTTACTTTTATGGTAGTGGTATCTGTTTCGGTTTTCATCGAATCTACTTCCTGTGCCTGTGCGGCTAAGCCAAACACCAGTAAGCAAAGCAATATGCCCCAAACTTTTTTTATCGTTGTAAAATTATACATAGTATTTTTTTTGAAAGCAAGATTCATAATTAAGGTAAAACTGGTTCGAAGCGGAGATAATCCAATATGAGTGTACTTACATTTACATTCGTACTGTTTGCAGCGGTTAACCTCACCTGAAAATTGCCAAACTGTGCTGGCGTATATTCGCCTAAGTAAGTTTCGTTATAGGTTAAGGGATTTACCAGATGGGTATAAAACAAAGTATAACTTACTGTGGCAGGGTTAAAAAAGAAATAACGCTGCATAAATGCCGCCACCTGCGGATCGCCCGGTAAACCAGAAATGGCTCTTGCGTATACTTTGTATTTTACAACCGGCAAATTGGCTTTAGAATAAAATATTCCAAATTCGGCATACTTGTGGTCGTAAACCTCAATGTCGTTAAAAGTTTTTCCTAAGTTATCGAGTTTTGTACGGTATAAAAGTGTTCGTGCAGCGCTAACAGCCTGTGGTTTTTCACCCTCTATTTTAAATTCAGGTATTTTATCCTTCAAACGGAAAGGAAGCGCATTTACCACATGCACCATCCCATTACTGGCCCGGTAGGAACGGATAATATTAGCCTTATTGATCGGCACTTTTACCCCTTGTAAAGAAATAAGTGTATCTGGTAACTTTTCAATTGGATAAACGCCTTTTATGGTTAAATCTTTAACCAGAAAGTAGGAAGCATTCAAATTCGGATTTACACTTGGGTAATAGGTTGAAAGTTTTGTTGATTCGGCTGTAAAAGCGGCATCCTGCAATATAAAATAAGTGTATTGCTGACTCTCGTCTCTCAGATCTGCTACATTTACCCAGTACGTATTTCTGGATATCATTGGCGGATTAGGGGCAAAAATAGGATTACCTAATGCGTTATATCCAATTACAGTAGCGTTTGCGGTATCGATAACGGTAATTGATAGATTATTAATGTAGTTCTTTTGCAAAGCACCATCAGTACTGCTGAGCATATAATCCCAAATATTCTGTTTGGTTGGAACAGCCTGATCTACAGTATACAATACCCCATTTTTCACAAACTGGCCAGCAGCAGAAACGGTGCCTTCTTCAAATTTAGTGCTGGTAAAAACACCAAACTTATTATTAAGCAATTTCAACCTTGTGGTATCGCCTTCTTTGTTTAATGGGAAAGTAGATAATGCAATATGGTTGGCAACAAAATCTTTTAATTTTGCAGGATCAGAAACAATTGCTGCATCCAAACTGGCTAAAGCCTGATTGGTTGGTGCCCAAACCGTATAATTTTGCGCACCTGCAAGCACCTTATCATAACCTGTAGTTTTAACATAACCGTTAAAAATACTGAGGTTGGCCTGGGCATCGAGCTTTTGCGCAAGATCTAAGCTGTTATCTACATTGGTAAGTTCGTTATGAAGTTCCAGGTTATCTTTACAGGAATATAAAACTGTACTGATACTGAGCAGAGCAACGTATATTATATATTTTCTAGTCATTATTTATATTTTTAGTTCTATGGCTCAATTAGTTATGGGCGTTTATAAATCAGGCCCGACGGACTAAATCTTGGATAGTTCTGATCATCATCAATCGGAATAAAGTGAATCATATCCATATTCATAATTCCGGTTCCATTACCGCGCAGTGTAGTAAACCTAACCCAGTGTTTATCAGTTGTTTTAATATCTACTACCCCGGCTAATTTCCCGACCATAACCGACCATAAATTATTCTGTGAGATGGGCTGTAAACCATTTACACCATTACTTACCTCGGCAGTTGTAGCCATATAGCGCTTAAAGCCATTGGTTAACATTAATCCATCTGCTGAAGGCAAAGCAGCATTGGCGGTAGGTACACCAGAACTGGTTAAAGTTTGGGCAAAATCGACTAAGTTTGGCAATAATTGTTCTTGTGTTGTTCCTACATCAACCCCAACCTGTGTAAGCGGTCCGGAGCCATTATAGGTATAACAGATCCAAACTTTGTATTTACCTTTTACCAGCATAGGTGTTCTGATTTCCATCCAGATAGAGCGTGCGGTATTGCTGGTGGTAGGGTTAAATTGAATTACATCTCTGTTGGCATAACTCCGGCCATCAGATGCACCGATTGGCGTTGACGACACAGCATAAACAGGTCCAATTGTTCCCGATCTGTAAGCATCGAGCCTGATGCCTGCTGTAATCAATTTTCCGTTTTGTAAAAGCTGAATGGTTTGTCCAGGCGCACGCCAGGCCGCCAATAATTTTAATTCCGGCTGATCGCCTATATCGAAGAAAACACCAGTAGGCACCCTTGGTTTAATTTTGTAAAAACCTTTCGATTCGTGTAAAACCCCATTCGAAGTAGTAACATTACTAAAAGTTCTGTTTACTTCTACTCCGGGCTCAATCACACCATTAAACTCATCATCATTTAATAAGATTTTCGTTCCCACTAATTTTGTGGTTATAATTTCACTCGGCACCAATGTTGCCAAAGAAGGCGAAGAAACGATATCGGGCGTATAACTTGCTCCTGTTGAAATATGGTAAGCTACATACATCCACAAACTATCAGTATGGCTTTTCGGATTACCTGTTTTTGAAAGTTTGGCTTTTAAAGCAGCGTAATTATTAAAACCCGCAGCTTGTAATGCCGAATCGGATTCGAGGATTACAGTCTGAAAACGACGTGTAGTATCAGGAATTACAGATTGTACATAGTTTAATGAATCGTAAAAACCAGTTTCTTTTAAGGCTTGCGTAAAAATACTATACCTGTTGTTCGTTTCTATACTTGCTGCCAATGTTTTGGTTGATGGTATTAAAACATGATCGATAACGTGGATAATACCGTTACCTACCCTTACATTAGATTGTGTAATGAGCGCCTGTTTGTTGATGATAAAACTACTTACACCATCTTTAAAAGTAACACCAGTTTGCAAATACTGACCATAAAGGGTGATCTGGGTTAACTTACCATCGGTAAATTTGCCTGTAGCAACGGTATCTGGCAAAACATGGAAACGAACAACGTCTTTCAGTTCTGCAGCTGATAATTGGTCGACTGCTGTTTTATTTAAACTTTTCAACCAATCGTTAACTGCATTATTATCAGGAGTAAACATGGTGTATTTACCATATGCTGCCAAATAACCTTTTGTACCCGATCTTTCTAAAATTTGGGTAAACAGAGAAAATTTTTCTGGATTTTTCTCCAAAAATCCGGTAATGTTTACATCATCAGTAGTACTTAATGTTAAACTTTCTCTTTTACAGGCATTAATCACGAAAATTATAAATGCGCTGAGTATAACCAAATAGGTAATGTTTCGGATGTCTAATTTCACTTTCATATCACTTATTCTATTTAGTGTAAAATGGATTTTGTACAAGATTAGGATCTGTAAATAACTCGCTCTGATAAATCGGCAGGTAATGGCTATTGGGATCTCTAAATTTGGTAATGGCCGATTGTTGAAGCGTAGGCGATACTGTTTTAGCAGCAAGATCTAACAGAATATCAATACGGCTATAGTTATTGCGCTTGGCATGGCGTAAAAGGTCGAACCATCTTTTGCCTTCAAAAGCAAATTCTCTGGCACGTTCGGCCAAAATATAATCGCACAAAGCTTCAGTTTCTGAAGGGTCTACAGTAGCTTTTGTAGCATCTACCGCATTACGTCTTGATCGCAGTTCATCAACCAATGCCAAAGCTTCTACACCGCCTCCCGTTAAAGCCAAAGCTTCGGCTTTAATCATCATGATATCTGAATAACGGTATGCTTGCCATTTTACATAAGAAGGATTTTCTGTCCCATATTTTTGGATGGTAAAAGCCGAACTATAATAAGATCCCGGTCTGATATCATAGTTATTATCCGGATCAACGTCATCTGGAATAAAGATTTCGGTACTCAAAAACGGGGAACCGATAAAACGTCTTCTGCTATTTACAAATAAATTATAAAACGGGTTTTCAATCGCCTGGTCAAATTCAAATATGGTTTCGATGGATGAGCCTTTAAAAAACACATTATTGTACCAGCCAGAACCTGCACCAACCAGGGCAAATCTTTGCGAACTGATAATTTTATTGCACTCGGTAATACAGTTCGGATAATCTTCCATCCACAGGTACACATCGGCTAACAAAGCATTTACGGTAAATTTGGTTACCCTACCCTTATCAAACCTTGTGCTGCCATAAGTGGTAACCGCTCCCTGCTCTGCCTTTTTTAAGTCGGCAACAATCTGTTTTAAAATATCGGCCTGTTTGGTTTTCGGCAGATCCTGTAAATCGGTATCTTTTACAGTGGCGGTTAATTTTAATGGTACATCTCTAAATGTGCGCAGCAGGTAAAAATACATGAGGCTTCTTAGCGTAAGCGCTTCTGCCACATAACCGTTCAATGCTGCATCGGTAAAAGTGGGATCGGTAGCTTTAACACCAGGTGCAAAATCAAGTACGGTATTACAATAATTAATGGTACGGTAAAATGCTGCCCATCTTGCTGTTGTATTATCCTGGGTAATATTTACATTGATAATATCCGTTTCCTCTGTTGTAATACTTGGTCCACCTGCAATCATATCTGCCCTGAGCTCGCCATACATAAACATGTACTCCAATAAAGATTTATCGCCAATACCTGGAGGAGGCGCCAGTAAAGAGGTGTAGCAACCGGAAACTGCTGCTAAAACATCTTCTTTCGTTTTCCAGAATTCCTGTCTGGTAATGCCATCTCTAGGTTTAAGATCGAGCCATTTGTTGCAAGAGCTGCTCATCACCAGCATCATCAATAAACAAGTGCTATATAAAATATTTTTCATCAGTTTTGAATTAAAAGTTAGCAGTTAAACCGAAAGTGATTGTTTTAATTGGCGGCGTGGTAGAATTATCTATCACCGTGTTCGACCCATTTAACTTAATTGGCACCTCAGGGTCCTGACCAGTATATTTAGTAAATGTTAAGATATTCTGAACGGTAAGATTGGTGGTAAGCGATTTCATACCCAATCTCTTCATAAAGGTTTTGCCAAAATCATACTTTAACACCACCGAGCTCAATCTTAAAAATGATCCATCTTCAATGTATCGGTCGGAGCCTAAAAAGTTATAGCCCGTACCATACATGGCTCTTGGCATATCGGTAACATCGCCCTCTTTTTTCCATCGGCGCAATACGGCTGTACTTTGGTTATTAAAACCATACATATTGGTGGTGTTAATCTTAGTACCGTTAATAATATCGTATCCGGTGCGGAAAGTGAAGTTAAAACCTAAACGAAGGTTTCCGTTGATGGTTAGGTTAGATCCAAATCCTCCCGTTAGTTTTGGATTACCATTACCCAGGTACACAATGTCTTTATAATCGATGTTCCCGTCATGGTTGATATCTTCATACATGGCATCGCCCGGTTGGAAAACATAATCGATAGATGGATAAGCAAAACGCATGTAAATTTTATCGCCGTTCGGTCCAACAATCTGGTTTCCATTCTCATCCAATGCAACTGTTGCATTTTTATCAGGATATACACCTTTAAATTTGAAGCCATAAAACGACCCGAAAGGATTATTTTCCTGCACAAATACTTTGTACACATTGTTGCTGGTTACCCTACCTTTGTTTTCTCTAGGGTATAGAGGAGAAACCTCGCGGATTACGTTTTCGTTGTGCGCAATATTGAAGGATAGGTCTAATCTTATCTTTTTCTTTTTGATCACAGTAGCATTCAGGTTTACTTCCCAACCCTGGTTATCCATAGTACCCACATTCATATCAACCCCTCCATAACCGTTATAACTCGCTACCTGTAAACCCGGATAAAACAGATCGGTAGTACGTTTACGGTATAAATCGAAATCGATATTTAAATTTTTAAAGAGGTTTAAAGTAATACCAAGATTGGATTGGGTAACAGTTTCCCACCTTAAATCGGTTAATTCCATATTGGTAGAATATACCCCTGCATTATCCAAATAACTAAAACCGTAATTCTGATAAATATTGAAATAAGTATAATCGTAACGCGGCACATTACCACTTTTACCGTAACTGGCCCTTAAACTAAAATCATCTACATATTTATTAGCCTTTTTCATAAAAGGTTCGCCAGATATCCGCCAACGACCAGAAACTGAAGGAAAAATACCATATCGGTTAGCAGCACCGAACCTGGAATTACCATCGCCCCTAATGCTACCATTAATGATATAACGGTCTAAAAATTTGTATTGAACGTTAGCCAATAAACCAACTGACCTGGTTTGCCCTAATGATGATGATGCAGAACCTGTGTAATTGGTACGGCTATCAACAGAAGGGTCGGATAAATACGATGATGCAGTATTGGTAGAAAACAAGTACTGCCCAGTCCTGCGGCTATCTTCACTATCGAAGCGTAAAAAACCTATGATATCGTGTCTATCGTTCAATTTCGGTGTATAGGCCAACGTCATACTGGTGTTCATGGTGAATGAATCGCCATCAGCATCTGAAGCTGTATTGACTACAGATTCGGTATATGGGCGGCCTGTTGCAATCTGTGGAAGGAAGGTTTTTACTTTGGTGTTATTAATATTTACCATAAAACTTCCATTCAGGCGTAGCACACTTGGCAAAATTTCGTACTGTAGACTAAATTTTGGTGTAATCCGTTCTCCCAATTGATGGTTACTACCTGCTGTTGCCATCGCCAAAGGGTTAAAAGTTCCGGTTACCTTTTTAGTATCGAAGTTATATAAGAATGAGCCTTGTGCGGTTGCCGCAGGACTAAAAAAGTTTGAAGTTAAATTCCCATACTCATCGTACTCGTAAATGCTCTGGTTAGGCATTTTGGTATAAGCTACATCTCTAACATTCTGCGTAAAAAGGCCATTCTGGTCGATATGTGTATAAGAAATATCAGAACTGAACCTGATTTTGTTCGACACCATATAATCTAAATTCACCCTTGCCGAAACACGGTTTAAATCGGTGCCAATGGTAGTACCTGTTTGGTTAAAATAATTTACCGAAGCACGGTATCTGGCTTTTTCACCACCACCGGAAATAGATAGGTTATGATCTTGAAGGTAACCTACCCTCGTAATGGCCGATAACCAATCGGTATTGTTGCTGTAATTATAGTAATTATAAGGGTCGTTCGGATCATATTGAAATTGTTTTGCAAATTCTGAAGTAGAAAACTGACGGCCCGCATTATAATATTCTTCCAAAACGAGTGATGAATACTGGTTACCATCCAGCATCGGGATCGGACTTGGCTGTTTAGAATACGAACCTTTAAAATTATAGGAAATAGCTGGCGGACCAATTGAACCTCTTTTTGTGGTAATGATCAATACTCCGTTTGCTGCTCTCGATCCCCAAACGGCTGTAGCCGCGGCATCTTTTAACACGCTAATTTCTTTAATATCAGATGGGGCAATATTTAATAACTGACCATAATTGTTCTCATCAGAAGTGGCAAAATTAAAATCAGAAGGGATGGTAATATCGTAAGGCATACCATCCAATACAATTAACGGATCGGTAGCACCATTAATGGAAGATGTACCACGGATACGGATCTGCATCGGCGCACCTGGGTCGCCTGTACTAGCGGTAATATCAACCCCTGCCATGCGGCCTTGCAAGGCCTGATCGATTGATGCCGACTGGAGGTCTTCGAGTTCTTTGGCATCAATGGTAACCGTAGCCGAAGTCTGATCGCGTTTATCGATCGTCATTCCACTTCCATTGTTAGTTTTGGCTCTCGAAACAATCTGAACTTCATCCATCTGATTTTCAGAAGGTTCTAACTGGAAATTGATCACTGCCTTATCGATATTTACGGGTGCTGTAGACCTATATCCGATATATGAAACCGATATCCTATAGGTTTTATCTGCTACCGGCAAAGAATAGTTTCCATCAATATCGGTCGAAACGCCTTTAATTACCCTTTTATCTTTATCAACAATTACAACAGATGCACCAATAATGGGCTGCTTATCTTTTTTATCAATTACCTTACCCTTTACATAGTTAATTTGTTGTGCATAGGTTAGGGACGATACCAACAAACAGCATAGTAAAATAAAAAAACTATAATTATATCTTTTAGTCATCTCGGTTTAGAATTGATATTTTAAATAAGAATTGATTTGATGGATCACCGTTCTGTTAGATAACACGTTGCTTCTATCGGTTGTACCCAGCAAAACATTAACAGAAGTATTGGTTACATCTCTTAGCGTGAGTGTATTGGTAGTATTGGTAAATACAGTAACCTTGGCTGCATCTCCCGAATCGTTTTTAAGCAAACTTTCAAAAGAACCTGTTTTCTGTCCATCGCTTGCTACTGTGCTTTTAATAATATGGTATTGGATAAATTTGGCCACCCGGCTAATATCTCCTGCATCTGTTGGCGCATAGTTTGGCGTTCCGTTGGCTAATTTCGGTAATAACCCAGCGGTTACCGCAGCTTGTATAGCCGCATTTGTAGGAATGAAAACGGTGTATGAAGTGCCGTCGGTAACCCCTTGAATTGCGCCTGTAGCAGCCGTATAAAGCGTAACGTTATTTTTAAGATACTGAAAGAAAGAATAATAAGGATCGGTTGTTAGCGTACCATATTTTTCGATATGCTTGCTTACCGGAAGTACAGTATACATCAGCACTTTGGCAGCATAGGCATCAGCACCATTAACAGCCGTGGCAACCGAATCGATCTTAATACTTTTATCGGCAACTGCGGGTAAATCTTCTGTACCAGCTGAAGAGAAAAAACCGTTGTTGTACTTAATGTATTCACCACCCGAAGTTTCTAAAATACCAGCCGTTGTGGCAAAATTTGGTACAGCACGGTCGCCCAGTGGGATAATATGCGTTTGCAAGAGTCGCCTTAAAATATTGAGGTCGCCCCTAATAGGCGACGAAGGATAAAAGGGGTCGTATGAGAACCCTAAACTTACCAGGGTGGCATCAGGAATTGGGATAACAATATATTTTAATGAGGCCGTTTTAATTGGAATAGCATAGCCTAATACGTCAAGCGCCTGTTTCATAATGTAGTAGGTAGGATCTAAATTTACTTTCCCATAAACGGTCGAAAATACATTGGCATTTTGGGCAGCGTTTACGCCGTAAAACAATCCATTACTTAAAAACTGCTTGTCTACAACGTTTGCAGGCGTAAGTTTAGTGGCTTCGCCCAAAAAGCTGTTAACCGTATTAAACTTGCTTGGCCATACGGTAGTTCTATACAAATGTGAGTTGATAAAATCCCTGATGATATCGGATCTTAAAGAAAACAGTTCGTTCAGCTGTGCTTTATAGTTTCCGGGCTGTAGCCTGTTTTTTGCGTAATATTTTAACAGCACCTTGGCATAAGCCTCAACCGCATCATCGGTTGGTGCAAAAATGGTATACATACCAATCTGCGCATCGTTGGCATCTTCTTTTAGATAATTTTCGTTGTTGGGTGAGAAACCCAGCAATATGCTATAGTTTTTAGCGTAAACGTTATCGCTTTTGCCTGTTAATACCTGGTAACGATGGGTAATGTCGGTATTTAAATTATAGCTTACATATTTATCCAAAAGGGATTTGAAGGCACCATACTGTGCTTTAGTGCCAATATACTGATCGATACTTTGTGGCGGTGTAAGCACCTTATCTACGATGTGGATTACGCCATTTTCGGCTACAATATCTTGCTCGATAATTTTTCCAGGGCCCACATTTTTTCCGGTGTACTCAGTATTTGGATAAAAATAATTATAATCTAAAGCACTGATACCCGCAAAAGTGACGAAGGGGCTAAGAAAATAGGGCAGGTTTTTATTGTTAAAATCGGTTGGCAAATAAGCTCCGTTCCGGTTACCCGCAATTACCTTTATTGCTTTACCATCATTGTCTATGCCATCATAAACAAAATCGTAATAAACGGTACGTCGCCTAAAACCAACATTTTTAACAAAACCTTTTGCAGTTAAATTATCGCTTAAACGTTCTACTTTTTCTCCATCATAAGTCATTGAATAACGTACAATTGCCGAAGCGAGGGTTGCATTTATCTCGGTTAAGTTGTTTTCGGTCATGTAGGTGGTAAAAGCTGCATCTGTTGGTGCAAAAACCGTCCACGAACCTGCTTTGCTTAAGGTTTCTTTATAGCCTGATTTATCTATACAATCTAAAAATCTGGTAAAATTCCCTTTGGCCTGAAGCTGTTGATAAATTGGATCGGCTAATGTTTCAGGACGGCCATAGAACTCATCAAATTCTTTTTTCCGGCAAGCGCTGAGAATGAATATAATCGCCAAATTAACGATTAAAAATTTTTGTAAAATTTTACTCATAGCAATTTCATTGGATAAACGGCCATTAAAATACTGGGCAATAAAAAGCTATGGATCTAAATCAATTAGAAATTAAGAAATGAAAAAACTGACTTAAAGGGTGAGTAGATTTTTACTGCATAGAATCGTATTAACGTTCGTTAATTAAATAGTTGGTTAAAAAGTTATTTGGTTAGTGAATTATTTCTTAAATATATAGAGGCAGAACAAAATTTCCATCCTGTACTATCCTGTCTTCTTACTATAAAATATTATCATAAAAAGACAACATCAATCTTAAGCGGAGGTAAATCGTTTTAAGCAAGCTTTAATGCCTTTAAAAAAAATTAAACAATAGTATTGCTGATCAAAAAAAACATTAACAGTACAAGAAATAAGACAAAATACGAGGACTATCCTGCAATTAGCAGTAGTTGTCATGTTGTTTGGTTTAAAGCTATTTACTATTCATCCATCCTTCCGGGATAGAAATTACACAGATGTTCATGGATCGATTATCTTCAGACAACATCGCTGATTGGATTTCGATTTTTTTACCATCAGGGCTCATGGTAGGATGCGGATGATCTGCAGCTGTTTGCTTATGTCCTGCCGAGAGTAGTTTCATTTCATGCGTTTTCCTATTAATCAGATAAATGCTTCTCGAAAAATCGTCGCCAACGGCCCACTTTCCGTCTGGCGAACCGCTTACATGCCAAAGCCCGCTACCAGTTGGTGTTTGACCTTCAATTCTCATTTCCCTTGTTCTTAAATTTACAATAGCCAGCCCGGTAGGTTTTTCGCGGGTGCCTGATGGTCCCCAGGCATTTTCTTGCCCGGGATTGGCACCGTTCACCTCAGTTTGTGGGGCAGATACAGCACCAGTTCCGGATATGGGCCTGTGCCCCATAATGGCCATGGCTACCTCATCACGCGAAATGATGGCTTCGTGGGTAACCCATTCATAATCGGCCTCTGGATATAGTGGGCGTAACCCTGTTCCATCAGCCAATACAGTCCAGGTTCGTTGTGGCGATTTCCCTCCGGTTTCCCAGCAAAAAACAATTTCGCCGGCAAGCCAGGGATTGGTCTGTATATGCCCTACCTGAAAAGGAACGGAAACTACATATTTGATTTCGCCGGTATGAATATTCATCCCTGCTATACCCGATGGGCCAGCACCCATTTTCCGTGGCCCGAAGTTCGGTTCCAGTTTAATTCCTGCTGCAAGATGTTTAGCCGCTTCTTCTTTACCCACCCTGAAATAAGCCCAGTTTTCGTCGCCATCAAGCGCCATATCGCCACCTGCACCAATTTCTTCGGGTGTAGTTCCACAAATACGTTCATAAGCCGATACAGGCTTCATTTTACCAGATTTACTATCTGCAAATACCTTAGCCAGATTTACCTCCATAATTTTTACTGCCCCACCTATGCGTTTGCCCGAATCAATATTCCGCATAAAATATAGTTTCATCGATTTTCTGGCCACATTCAACATTCCGGTGTAGCCACCTTCGGTAACCTGAACAAGATCTCCCGTTTGCTCATTTACCGCCATTGCCTCTCCTTTAACCCTTCCCGATCGGAATATCAGCCATTGTCCATCAGCAGTCCACTGGTTATGTGTCTGATAAATCTTCGAATCTCCTGCAGGCGTACTGGTTAGAAAGGTAAGTACAGCACCCGTAACAGGATCTTTAAGCACTTTTCTCTCTGAAGGAAAACGTTTACCAATCTGTGCGTAGCCGGGCTGATAATTAAACACTAAAATGCAGGTAAAAGCGGTAATGAGAAATGAACAGAATGTATATTTCATCGTTATTTTGGTTAAAAGCAGCGTTGATTATTTATACATCTGTACTGAACTATCGTTCATTACAAAAGGGTGCTCTTGTAACAAACGATAAGTTTCTGCTCCTGCCAAAAGCACCGGGCCATAGCTATGTGCCGCAAAAACATTTACAGGCCTATAATAGTAAAATGCAGGATCGAAACCCATGCCCGTACCCACACATGTACCTTCTACCTGGCCGTTTACATTTATTTTAGTACTTACTGCATTCCAGGCCAAAAGCGCCATAGGGCCATAAGCTTTGGCATCTAGCCAGCCTTTGTTAACTGCACGGGCAATGCAATAGGTATAAATGGCGGTAGCAGAAGTTTCCAAATAAGAATCGTTGCGATCCAAAAGCTGATGCCAAAAACCTGTCCCATCCTGCAGCGCTGCCAAACCTTTTACATGTGCTTTTAGCATTTGCAAGATATAGGGCCTACCGGGATGGTTTACAGGCAAGGCATCCAGCAGTTCTATTTTGGTCATAAGTGCCCAGCCATTTGCCCTCGCCCAATGAAACTGGGGATGGGGATCCATATCCTGAACCCAGCCGTGCATATACAATCCTTTTTCTGGGTTAAACATCCGTTCGGCAAACAATCTGTATTGTTTCACCGCCTCATCAAAATATTTATTTTCACCAGTTAACACCCCCATCTGGGCAATTGCCGGCAGGCTCATGTAGAGATCATCAAGCCATAGCGTATTGGGTTGCGGCCTGTTCCTGGCCAATGTACCGTCTTTCAGGCGGAACTCTTTGGTCATGATGTAATTTAAATAATGATCAATAACCGGGCGGAGATCGGCTTTCACTTCTCCTGTTCGTTGCGTCTTAATCATTGCAGCAGCAATAGAACCTGCATCATCCAATGCATGTGGATCTATTACCGAACGAACCGGTGTTACTGCCGTTTTATTTGTTTTTAAATATTTTTGATAAGCAGAAACAACATTTGCCAAAAAACTAATCCGCTTAACGGTATAATCCTTAAATTTTTGATCTCCTGTTGCAGTAGCAACCTCCAGCATACCAGTATAAGTAACACCCCATTCGTAACTCGTTAAACGATAGTCTCCAGGTTTAAATACCGAACTGGAATCTGCTTTCTTTAAATCAGAAACCACTTTTCCCGAAACCTTATCTATTAGTTCGAAAGGGGTTGTTTTATCCAGATAACTATAAATCCGATCTAACGATGCTTTAACATCCGCCATTTTTGTTTCACCATAAGGTGTAACATAGGCTGGCTTTAGCAAATGTAGTGGCGAGGTAACATCATTACCTCTATGTTCTACATATTGAGCAAAAGCAGGTACACCAGTGCACATCACAATAAAAACAAACAATATTTTAGATCCCGAAGTTTTAATCGGATTGGTAAAAACAAACATAATAGATGGCTTAAACTATATCATTGCTCCCAAATGGGACAAAACATATATGGGTTTATAAATGGTTAATCATCCCAATCTATAATAATTAAAAAAAAGAAGCGACCTGCTCTGTCCTGCTTCTTCCGTAAAGAAATTATTACAGTATCTATGAAATATGAAATTAGTAGGATTTATGAGAACGATAGTCTTTATTTGACATATTAAAATAAAAAGGGTAAACATTTTTCATGCTTACCCTCTCTTTTGTTTAAAGTCATCACAAATTAAACAAATCCTACATACATGAACGGATAGACAATTAATTCATGCTGCAACAAAAATAATACAATGCAATTAAATTAATTGTGCCCAAATAATAATCTGGTTGACAATAATCAAGACAATATGCTTTAAAGAATTTTTATCAGTCTCTTGGTATGTTAAACAGGCTGTACAGCTACGAGCTGCATTTCTTTTTCCTTTCCCCGGAGCTTAATTGACCCCAACATTTGCGTGGTATAATGGTCTGTTAACTGGAGTTCTTCGATTAGCGCTATCGATACCAGCATCTCCTGGTTAAACTCCTTACACATATTCTGGATTCTTGAAGTGGTATTAAGTACATCACCAGAGTAGGTAATATCGCGTTTTATAATCCCCACTTCGCCTGCTATAATCTTTCCGCAATGAATACCTGCTTTAAAAGCAGGTATTAACCCATACTTTCCAATGTACTTATTCCTCAGAAAAGACAGATGCGCTTTGATATCAAAAAAACAATTGATGCATTTATTGTTTCTTAATCCTTCATCATAACGCCAGGCAACTACCACTTCGTCGCCCACATATTGATATATTTCTCCCCTATTTTCTAAAATAGGATTGGTAATATCTATAAAGATATCTTTTAATAATTCGTGGTATTTTTTATCTCCGAGGCTTTCGGCAATGGAGGTTGATGAATTTAGGTCGAGAAACATAAAGATCCGTGATTCTTCTTTAGGTGTATTGTATTTACCACTAATAATATCCCAGAAAATCCCTTGTCCAAACTTACTGTTTATCTGTAGCAGCAACTGCGTTATCGAAACCACGATGGCCCACACTAATCCGTTTTTTAAAAATCTTTTCGAATCGCCCAGTTCATAAAGGCTCAGTACCTCGTTTACAATCAAAATAACGCCTAAAAACGATCCGGCAACAATTAAAAGGGTATAACCGTAAGGCTTATCATTGTATTTTACATTTACAAAGAATACGAGCAAACTTCCTCCTAACAATGCCCCAAACAGGCCAATAACTGCATTTAGTACAATTGAAGAAATTAATGTATAACCGGGCACTGGTCCTAAAGAATTTCGGGTATGCAGTACAAGGTCTTCAAAAATAGCAATTACACCCCCAGTCATTATCCATGCAAGGATAATGATTAATAATTGTTTAAGTTTCTGCTGTGTTTGGCGATTAATTTTTACTGACATCGTGATTTTTATTCAAAACGACTGATTCAATATACCTTAACTTTTCACTAAAATAATGAATATAATCCTATATGTATGGTGTTTAATATCGAATAAAGGATTTTAAGACAGTCTCAGCTTTCATTCATATTCTCAACATCTAAAAACTGTTCGCTGCCGCACAACGACTGTTCGGAAATGAACACGCCTCAATGAGCAATAAGCAAAAACAACCATTACAGAGCAATTAAGATAACATCTCCTTTTTGGCACCCGCTTGGTTAACCACGTAGCGGAATAATATTGGTACAAGCTGATTTTAATTAGCACATCACCATAAGCTTAACAAATTTTAACATTTAAATAAAAAACACAATGAAAACTTCAATTAAAACGCTAATCGTTATTGCATTGGCAGTAATTACCTTAACGGCTGCCCTTCCAACAAGCTTAAGGGCTACAGAAAAAAACACGACGATGCTTTACAAGATTCAAAGCTTTAGAAGGATTGTGATAAAGGGAAATGTAGAAGTGATGTTGGTGCAGCGGCCCGCTATTGGAATATCTTATGCAGATGATAATACTGGAAATGTGAAAGTTACCCAGCAGGGCGAGGTACTACGCATTACCGGCATCGATAAAGAAAAGTGTAAACTTGTTATTTATGTAAATGATATCTACCGCATTGAGGCTGATCAAAATGCTGTTGTAAAAACAGAAGCAAAGCTCAGCACTAAATATCTTCAGATCATTCTTAAGGGGAATGCCTTTGCCGACATCGATACCAGTAGCGAAGGTTTATATACTGAGATTCTCGACAATAGTACATTAAAACTCAAAGGCAATACCAATCACCATACGCTGGTTATGGGCAAAGCACCAAATTTAACCATCGATCGTTTTGCTGCCACCCAAACAGATGTTAGCCGGGTGGGCGTTACAGCAGAAGAAATTGTTGCTCTTGTTCCATCCTCAGTTCAATAAATAATAACGGCTTTAAAAGTAAATCATCCTGACCAATAATTTTGCTTATTACACAAACAACCAATAGAGACAGTTATTTTTTCTATTTTGCATTCAAAACAAAGTTTACCTCCAGACTAAATAACATCATTAGCAAATGAAACTCTCAGAAAACTTACAAAAGCTATTGCCATATGGTTACCTGTTCCTTGTGGTAATGGGAATATTAAAAGAAAGCATTTTTTACTATCAGATTGGTATAAACATTTTAAAGTACACCACAATTATGGATGTATTGATCAGTCCGGTAGCAACACTAACATCTAATCCGGTGGTATTAATCGTTACGACAGGTTTTATTATCCTCGCTTATGCTTACCCGACCTATCTGGCAAAGCGAAGGGATAAAAAGTGGGCACAAAATCTTTCTGGCCTAAAAAACCCTGAAACACTTAGTAAAGAGGAAGTAGAAAGCCATTTTTCGAAACTTTTCACTATTGTTTTTGCCATTGGGCTCCTATCACTTTTTTTGGGAATTGGACTTGGCCAAGGGAAAAACTTATCAAAACACATCAGCAATAACGAACTCAAATACGACCGCAAACTGAATTATTCGAACGGCGAATCTGAAGACATTTATTTGATCGGAACAAATAGTATTTATTATTTCTACCTATCCAAAGGAAACAGATCAATTAAGGTTGCTCCAATTGGTGCTATAAAAAGTTTAGAAATCCCACTAAAAGCTTCAATTAGCACTAAATAGTAATCTTATTTCTGAATAAAGTGTTCAGGTGTTTTAATTAAAATACGCATAAAGAAATTATTGATCCCAAATGTGCCATTTGCTTAAAAATGATAAAAAAAGGGAAAAGTTTTTAAGACGACCTTCTCATTGCTGAGAAGGTTTTTTCAGCCGACAGCCTGTCCCGACCTTCGAGAAAGCAATCTTACAACGATCGCTGCTAGCGTGCGCATTAAGATTATTCATTTTTGCAGTTGTTTTTAAAGGCATTCATGAGCTCGCTTCGTTCGGTTATCTTCATTCCTCGCAATGACGATTTTTCTACTGGGGTCTGTTAATGATAGTTTATTCGAAGGGCATTTATTTGCGATTTATCAATCTCAAGAAGTCTTCGACTACGCTCTCCACAGAAGTCCTTTGGACAGACTGACGACCTCGGTGCTTATTTAACTTTGCTCTATTTCCTTCAGGCTATTCATTTTCTTATAAGCTAAGAATCCTTTAATATCTTCAAAGTGTTCACGAACGCGTTTATTGCCAAATTCAAACACTTTTTGTACCAATCCATCTAAGAAATCCCGGTCGTGAGATACCAAAATCAAAGTACCATCAAAATCTTTCAACGCGTCTTTAATAATATCTTTGGTCTTCATATCCAAATGGTTGGTTGGCTCATCCAGGATCAATACATTTACGGGCTCTAGCAATAATTTAATCATGGCTAAACGGGTTTTCTCGCCGCCAGAAAGCACCTTAACCTTTTTTGTGGTATCATCGCCACTGAACATAAAGGCGCCTAAAAGGTCTTTGATTTTTATTGAACCATCGCTTAACGGAATTTGATCAATGGTTTCGAATACCGTTAGGTTCTCATCAAGTAATGCGGCCTGATTTTGTGCAAAATAGCCGATCTTAGCATTGTGCCCTACTTTTAAACTGCCTTCAAAATCAATCTCGTCCATAATGGCTTTAATCATTGTCGATTTTCCTTCACCATTTTTACCAACAAAAGCCACTTTTTCTCCTCGTTCGATCACCATCGATGCTTTTTCGAACACCACATGATCGCCATAAGTTTTGGTTAGCTCTTCTACCATTACCGGATACTGGCCTGAACGGGGCGACGGTGGAAATTTTAATCGCAACGCCGAAGTATCTACTTCATCGATTTCAATTACTTCAAGTTTCTCGAGCATTTTTACACGCGATTGCACCTGTAAGGTTTTAGAATAAGTTCCCCTAAAGCGATCGATAAATTCCTGGTTATCGGCAATAAAACGTTGTTGTTCTTCGTAAGCTTTCAATTGGTGTACACGACGCTCAGCACGCAGTTGAAGATAATGGGTGTATTTGGCTTTATAATCGTATATCCTGCCCATTGTTACCTCAATAGTACGATTGGTAATGTTATCTACAAAGGTACGATCGTGCGAGATTACCATCACGGCTTTTGCCGAATTGATCAGAAAATCTTCCAACCATTGAATACTTTCGATATCCATGTGGTTGGTAGGCTCATCCAGTAAAATAAGATCAGGTTTCTTTAATAAAATTTTGGCCAATTCGATACGCATACGCCATCCACCCGAAAACTCAGAAGTTTGGCGGGTAAAGTCTTTACGCTCGAAACCCAAGCCTTTTAACACTTTCTCTACCTCTGCATCATAATTGGTTTCTTCGATAGAATAAAATTGCTCACTTAATTCAGATACCCGCTCGATAAGCTTCATATAATCGTCACTTTCGTAATCGGTACGGATAGTAAGTTGTTCATTCAGCTCATCAAGCTCTTTTTGCATCTGGTTTACCTCAGCAAAAGCTTTCATGGTCTCCTCAAAAACAGTAACATTATCATGAGTGAGCAAATGTTGTGGCAAATACGCAATCACAGCTTCTTTTGGACCTGTTACGCTACCAGATGTAGGTTTAGCTACATCAGCAATGATTTTTAGAATGGTCGACTTGCCTGCACCATTTTTACCCATTAAGGCGATTTTATCGTTCTCGTTTATCGAAAAGGTTACATCGCTAAAAAGGGTGGTTCCGCCAAATGAAACGGAGATGTTATTTACATTAATCACGATTGGGAATATTAAATTCGCGGCAAAGATAAAGGAAAGCGGTTAAATTTCAGCTAGAAGATGAGACATAAAAAAGGAGCTTGTATCATAAAGATAGATTTGTCATCCTGAGCTTGTCGAAGGACCTGTCAAATACACTTTAAAGTGTTTCGACAAGCTCAACATGACAGCATCTGAGATGAAACGCCTTTATGATACAATCTCCTTTTAACTCTTATACCACAATGCAGTGGCAAATAAGTTTACTATTTCAGTTCAACTTCTGCCAATACCGGAAAATGATCTGAAGGGAATTTACCAAAATAGGTATCAGTCAAAATACCCCACCTGGTTGCTGTAAATTGTTTACTCATAAAAATATGATCAATTACAGTTTGTCCTCGCGGCGTGCGGAACCCATTTGAAGATGAATTATTCGCATATGGGAACTTAACTTTTGAATGTGTATCTGATAAAACACCTGAAGTTGCGATTCTTTGATACCATTCGCTATCTCTTCCCCCATTTAAATCGCCGGTTAACAATGCTGGTGCAGTGCCAGCAATTTCAGCAATCTTTTTTAATATCAATTTACTGCTCTCTTTGCGGGCAATAACCCCTTGATGATCGTAATGCACATTAAAGGCGTAAAACTTCTTTTTGGTTTGTACATCTTCGAGGAATATCCATGAGCAAATTCTATTGCAACAAGTAGCGTCCCACCCTTTCCCTGGTTGATCAGGGGTTTCAGATAACCAGAAGTCACCACTTTTAAGCAGTTTAAAACGGTCTTTACGGTAAAAACAGCAGAATGCTCGCCTCCATCCTTGCCGTCATCTCTTCCCTTGCCATATTGCGCGTATTCTGGTAGTGCATTAGAGATATCATCCAACTGGTTCTTTAAACCTTCCTGAATTCCAAGTACATCGAACTTATGAAAGCGGATAAGGTTAGAAACAATAGGCGCCCTATTTACCCATAAGTTGCCTGAATCAGCAGGATTATCATAACGGATATTAAAGGTACCAATGGTAATCTGTTGTGCCCTCCCCATCAATGTAGTTAAGGATAACAATGTTGCAGCTAATAATAATTTTATTTTCATCTTTATTTGTCTGTAACTATTCCCAACCTGGGTTCTGTTTCAGGTTAGAATTAGGAACTAGTATCTCATAATTTACTTATTCAACTGCAGTCCTTTGCATTAACACCAGTATCTGATCTGTGTTTTTAACAGTTGATAGTCTATGTGCAATAATAATTACTGTTTTTATAAATGGCTCTTGCAATAAGTGCACATTGATTTTGTTCAGCAATTAGTCCAGTCCCAGAATCTCAGATTTTGTTCTATATCCCCGCGGAAGCCCCTTCTATGGGGATATCTCTCGTTTTCGGACTAAAATAATTGTCCACGATTTCAATCAGTTGCCAAAACTGTCTAATAAATTCTTTCTCTTCGACAATCTGATTCTCTAAGGTATGATGAAGCGATACATATAATATCCGTGTAATTCTTGGCCACTAACTTATAAAGATCAGTGACTGAAGAATATTTTATTTGCATTTTTGAGTAACTTCATCAATAAAGATGTATTGTTTGTTATAATTTCAGCATCCGCCATCATTCCACTTTTTAAAATAATCCGTTGTTGTTTAGTTTCAATTTTTTCGAAATCAATATTTGCAAAAAAAATACTGTCTTTATATGCCGCATCAGAAATACTGCTGATATGTCCGTTTAACATTCCAAACTCTTCGTAAGGAAAGCTATGTAGTTTTATCAAAGTTTTTTGACCTTTGCGGATCATTCCCATATTGTATTGCGGAATCTGTACTTCTCCGAAGAAAGAAGTATTGCCTGCATTTACTATAAAGACCTCTTGATTTTGCGCTACATTCTGATTACGCTGTATAATTCCAGCGAAGGTCAGTTTTCCGGTTTCAGGTGAAATTAAGGCATTGGTTGACATCCAGGCATCGATTTCACTTTCTAACTTTTTAAGTGATTGAAGAAACTGTGAACGTTCCTCTGCTATGGTATGGTTTATCTCCAGGAGTGACTGTTCTTTCTCATTATATGCTGATTGATTATTGGTTTCAGATATTTCGGTTTGTTGCATTGGGTGCTTTGAAGCCAAATATTTATTTTCCTCTTCAAAGAATTCATTCCTAGAGATTACATTCTTTTCAAAAAGTTTGCGATAAGCTAAATAATTGCTTTTGTTATTGTTCAACTCAAGTTTTTGTATTGCTTTCTGACTTGAAATCTGTTTTCTTAAAAGTTTTATATTTGCTAGATCCTTTTGAATAAACTGTATCCTTTTCGAATAATATCCCCCTGTAATAGTTGATTCATACTTTAAATAGTCAAGGTGAAATACCTGGTAAGCAGATTGTATTTCTCCTAAGTTAAGAGTTGATGGTAGCTTTGGCAAAGGAAAGTTATGAAGAAAACTATGTTCAATTTTCTTTAAAACCTCACGGACTAACAGCACACTTTCAGGGTTGGCATTTGTCTCAAAAAAACCTAAGATCTGATCTTTTTTTACGAAATGTCCGTCAGTTACAGACAAAACTGCAAGTTTGCCACTTTTTTTTGCAACAATTGCTTTGGGTATATTTAATGAAGAAACCTTAAGCCTCACTTTAACAACATCAGGGTATCTAATTATTGAAGAAAAAAAGATGACTCCTAGAAGTATTACCAAAATGAGTGATATTCCCCATCGAATCATCCAGTTCGGTACTGCAGTAATGATATCCTGTACATCTTCACTAAATTCCAATTTATTTAAATCTTCCATGTTCAACAATTCGTTAGACAATATTTTCTAATTGATTTCTTACTAACTCTAGATATCTTCCATTATTCCCTATAAGTTCTTGGTGTGTGCCTTGTTCTGCTATTGACCCCTTATGAAGTACGATAATATTATCAGCGTTCTTGACGGTGCTTAATCTATGTGCTACGATTACAACAGTACGTCCAACAAAAAAATCTTTAAGATTCTCCATTATAACCAACTCGTTGTTAGCATCCAATGAATTAGTCGCTTCATCAAAAAAAATATATTCAGGGTCTTTATAAAAAGCCCTTGCAATAAGTATCCGCTGTTTTTGTCCCTGACTTATTCCATTTCCCGAAGCTCCAATTTTAGTATTGAGACCTAATGGAAGGTCATCTATAAAATCGGTAAGGTTTGCGATATCAATTGCATTCTGTACCCGTTTTTTATCTGGATAATCATCTCCCACAGCTATATTTTTAAGAATGGTATCCGAAAAGATAAAACTATCTTGAAGAACTGCCCCACATTTCCCTCTCCAAAAGCTATGGCTTATCTGATCTAGGCTATCACTTCCGACCTGTATCCTGCCCTTTGTCGGCTCATAAAACCTTAATAATAATTTTAATATCGTAGTTTTACCACTTCCACTCATCCCAACGATGGCAGTTGTTTTTCCCTCCGGAATAACAAGATCAATATTTGATAATACCTCTTGACTCTCAGAGCCTTGATATCTAAAACAAACGTTCCGTAATACAATTTCCTTTCTAAAAGGTAAATCTGTGGCTAACCTTAAGCCGAGAGGTTCCTCATCTTCCAGTTCATGTATCTCATTTAACCGTTCAATGCTGATTTTTGCGTCCTGAAACTGTTGCATGAAATTGAAGAGCAGATCAATCGGGCTGTTCAATTGACCAACAATATATTGAATAGCCATCATACCGCCTAATGTAAGATCTCCATCAATGTGCGTATTTCACTAAAACTGTACAGTCTGTTTCGGGCCAAACTGTACGCGAATTTGATTGCCGGGCGACTGCCTAAATTGTCCCTTTCCCTCTGAACAAAAACAGACCTCGACTTCAAATTTCCTTCCCCCCCGGAAATACTTCCGTTCATTAAACTTAAGATCTGCAG
>NZ_LMZQ01000043.1 GCF_001442625.1 Pedobacter ginsenosidimutans
TTGCCTGGTGGCAACAAACACGGCATCGGATCTTTCCACCAGCATTACAGGCGTATTTATGTTCTTCCAGCCCGGAACTGTAACGCCCATAAACTCATCTGCATTTGTTTTAAAGGCAATATTGGTGATGCCATAATAAGGCAGGGTTACTTCCGGCAGGGTATCGTACTTTACAATGGGCTGCCCTCCTGGAATCTGTATTTCGCCACTTTTCCTTAACCTAACATCCCATTGTAGATCCGTTCCGGTAAATTTAAAAAGAATATCGCCCGTTTTAAAAGATGAGTTGGCAAATGCAACCGCTTCTGTTTTTTTGACCAGTGTGGCATAGGAAAGCTGATCTCCTGCCCCATTATAGATGAAATCGTATGCATTCAACTTTAATTTTCCGTCGGCATCTTTTGCTACTGTAAAGGTATATACCGATTTTCCGTCGGCATTATAGTCGATACTAAATTTAGAGCTGCCTATCTTTACCTCGTTAATCCGTAAAGAACCCTGCAGGTGTGCATTTGCCTTTACTGTATTTCCCTCTTGAGAAAAATAAACTACCAGTAATTTATTGCCACCGGTTTTATGTTCTGCAACAATATAATAATCTACCAGTTCGCTTGCCGAAATACCCTTATTGCCGTCTGGATTTTCACCATCGGGTGTTGGCATACTATCTTTTTTTTTACAACCTGCCAATACCAGTAATAACATTACGGGCATCAATTTCAATGTGTTTTTTAAACTTTTCATGATGTTATTTTTTTATAACCATTAATCAAATGAACAACCTCAATAGATCCTTCTGTTTCGGAAACCAGTGAATGGGCTGTATTGGCTAAATAGTTTTTTTTAACCCTGATATCCAACTTTATCCGGCACGGATATCAGGGCGGTAACAAGTTATTTTTTTGCAAGCGTACCTGTAAAACTCCCTTTTAACGGGCCATTAGCCGTGGTTACGTCAAAAGAAATCGCAAACCCATCACCTTCTTTTTTAATTTTTACACTACCTCCCTTAATGGCGTCTCCAAGAATGCTAGCCTCTGTAGTAACCATACCACCATTAAAATTGGTGAGGGGTTTATAACCGCCATTGGTATAAACCGCACCATTGTATACGAAATCGCCGGTTGGAATATCCGCACCTGCTCTTGGGAAACGGAGCTGAACGGCATCGCTATATGATGGTCCGTTAAAAAATATCCATGGCCCGTCTTCTCCAACATCCCTATAATCGGCCCCTGTAATATTTACTGTTTTCCCCTGATAGGTATAACTTCCTGCTTTTGCTCCATCTTCATTATTCTCTCTGTTTTTTTTACAAGAAGCGAAAACGAATAAAACGATTAGCATGAGCATTTTTGTTGAATTGTTTTTTAAATTTTTCATAGTATTATTTTTAAAAAAAGGTAACTGATGTTAGTACCGGAACTGTGTTTTATGACTGGCAGCCTGGCGCTCCCCCTTCACCAACAGGTTCAAAATAATCTGTGCTTAATACCGTACCTGTTGGCAACGCATTGATATTATCAATGGCATTAACGGCCTTATTGCTCTGTCATGTTTATTGCAACTGCACACAGGCAGATCATGTAAGCGTAGATAAAACCAATGTGAGTGATTGTAATGTTTTCATCGTTTTAAGCATTAATATTTATCATTGGGGATTATTTCAGCCAGGCTACCATTTTGGCATACATCTGATCGGTCCAGTTGCCCCCACAATGCGTGTTACAACTGTTATCAGTGATGCCTTCGCTCTTGGCTTTGATTACTGAGTTAACAGGAATCTGATCATAAAGGGCCTTGCCCGAATAATCGCCTTCATTGTTACCTTTACAGGTAATACTAAAAACTGGATTCTTTAACTTGCTTGCCTGGTCAGATCCTGTTGCGCCACAGGCAGCCAATATCCCTTTACAATACGGTATCGAATTATAATAGGCACTATTGGTAAGCAGCATAAAACTTGCAAAAGAGTAGCCTCCCACAACCGATTTATTTTTGTCTATATTATATTTACCTGCTATGGCCACAATACATTTATCGAAATCTTCGCCAACCATTTTGGCGCTATTGTTCCAATCGGTAGTGCCAGGTACTTTACGGTATTTTACTATTGCGGCAGCATATCCATTGGCGGCGGCTTTTTCGCAGATTTCAGTTTCAGCCGCTCCGGTTAAGCCTCCTTCCGTGGGATTGTTCTCATCATTGCCACTACCCATTACCAAAATACCTTTAAAGGTTGTAGCATTTTTGTCTGTAAAAATTTTATAGGTAATGCCATTGACTGTTTCTACCACCTCTTTCAGGTTGCCTTTAACTACTTCGCTTTCTTCAGTGGTTTTATCCTTTTTACAGGAGAAAACAATCAGGAGGAAACAGGCTATCATTAAACTGATTTTTTTCATGGTTTTAATTTTTTATAGATATAAGTAGATTATCGTTTTGCCGGTACAATATTAAAAGAACCTACAGTGCTATTTTTCGGGAATGATTGGAGGACAACTCTTAATGAGCGGGACATATTTTATGATGAGGGAGCCCAGGTGTCTCACAGATCAAGTTGGTTCAAAAGCTGATGTATATGAAAGGAATGCCCGATAAAGGGCGCTTTTAAACCCGTGTTATGCGAACAGGGCTTTTAAATGAGCGAACAGGTCTTTTCATTTAGCGAACGATAAAAGAAATATGTGCCATTATCAGTTATTTTGAACTGATATAATAACGGTGATGGACAGGTCGGTAAAATTTATTCTTTGTTTCTTTTTTCTTTTTTCCGCAACGGAAAAAGGTCTTGCCCAAGAAAAAATAAAGGCTAAAATAGAGATCCTTACTAAGAAGCTAGACACTCCAATGGCAGACACCGACAGGGTTGATCTTCTTTTTAAGCTCAATTCGGCCCTGGCCGCAAACAATCCGGAAAAGGCAATGGAATACGCGAGACAGGGCTTTGAACTAGCCTCTAAAATCGGGTATAAACACGGAATGATGTTATGCATCAATGATATTGCCACCATACAATTAGACATCGGCAAAAACGGCGAAGCCATAAAAAATCAAAAAAAAGCGCTGGCTTTAGCACAGGAATTAAAGGACAGGCAGATTACTATAGTAAGTTTCATGAATATCGGCGCAGTTTATCAACGGATGAGCAGATACACTGAGGCGGCGACTTATTTTTTTAAGGCTTTAAAAAGGGCAGAAAAAGAAAACGATAACAGGCTCATTGCCTTATCTGAAACCAATATTGCGACTTTGTTCATTCAACAGCGCAATTTCGAAAAAGCAAGGTACTATGCCCTTAGGGCAGATAGGCTTTTTAAACAGCTGGACTTTAAAGCGTATGAAGCTAAAAACCTTGAAATGCTGGGCAACAGTTATGCTTTTGATGGAAAGAAAGAACAGGCTAAGCCATATTATCAAAAAGCGCTTAAACTTTACCTGGAAACGGGCGACGAACTTGGAAAAGCCGTTATTTATACCCAAATGGTCGATCTTTATAGCGATGATCCAATTAAACAGATCGATTACCTTAATAAGGCCAAAAATATCTGGGACCGGATTGCGCCCAACAACTTAAACGCCATTGCCAATCTTGGTAATTTTGGCTTTGTTTACCTGGAAATACTGAAAGATGCCAGAAAATTGGGACTTGTAGAAAAAAAACTAAACCTCGATCGGGAAAAGATGGTTGCAGATGCGGAAAACTATTTTGCAAAAAGCATTTCATTGAGTGAACAGGCAGGAATAACCGACCTCGTCTTTCAGCTTACATTGCCTTACTCCCAACTAAGCGAGTATAAAAAGAACTATAAATTGGCCCTGTACAACTTAAAGAAACACATTAAACTTCAGGATTCGATCTATTCACAGGAGATCAAAAACAAGATTGCATCACTGGATAGCGAAAGAGAAATCGCCATTCGCGACAAAGAGCTGCAGTTAAACAAACTTGAATTTAAACAGCTCTGGCTTTATGGTATTTTGGTGGTGGTGGTTTTAAGTTCGGTTTTATTATTTTTATACAACAGGTACAGGATCAGACAGCTGCAGCTCAAGAGTGCTTTAAAGCAACAACAGACGGAACAACTGAATAGGGAGCTAAGTTATCAGAATCAGCTTTCGGAGAGCGAACTAAAGGCCATCCGTTCACAAATGAACCCGCATTTTATTTTTAATGTGCTCAACTCCATAGAATCTTACATCATGGATAATAATAAAAGAACAGCATCCAGATTGATCCAGAAATTCGCGGCACTGAGCAGACTGATCCTCGAAAATTCGACCAGGAGCCTGGTTACGGCCGACCGCGAATGGAAAGCGCTAAAACTGTATACCGAACTTGAGGCCATGCGCTATAACAATTCGTTTAGCTACAGTTTTAAATTGGATGAATCTATCGATCTTAAAGCGCTGATGCTTCCGCCCATGTTGATTCAGCCCCTGATTGAAAATGCAATATTACACGGTCTTATTGTCGATAACCAACCAGACGCCCATTTGGAAGTCAGTATCAAAAAGATTGAAACGGGCATCTGCGTTATGGTTAAAGACAATGGTAAGGGATTCTATCCCCAAAGCAACCCTCAAGATAAGATGGGGATCAAGGAAAAATCGATAGGTATACAGTCCATCCGCGAAAGAATAGAAATGATTAACTTGCAGAATCAAAACGGTACTGCCAATTTTTTGATCCATCCGGGGGAAGCCGGAAAGGGAACCGTTGCAATGCTTTGTCTGCCAAATTATTACCTGGCTGCCTAACCCAATTAACGCTTACAATACGCCACTTAATACGATTAAATGAAAATTCTAACTGGCCTATATCTTATTTTAATCTTATGTAGCTTGGGAGTTAGCGGACAGTCTTTTCCCAACCTAAAATTTAACCAGCTCACAGTAAGGGAAGGATTGAGTACCAATGCCGTAAAATGCACCTATGAAGATAAAAACGGGATTATTTGGATAGCAACCAGCAAAGGATTAAACCGCTATGATGGCACAGGGATAAAAGAGTTCAGGCATTTGGTTAGTGACAGCACCTCTATCTGCAGCGATGCGGTGGTTTACATAGCCAGTGATCCGGAACAGCATTTATGGTTAGGTACGATAAGGGGACTATCGCGGTTTAATCCACGGACCGGAAAAGCCGTTAACTTTTTTCATGACGCCAATAACAAAAACAGTTTGGCCAGCAATTGGAACTGCATACCTTTTTTTGATAGCAAGAATAGGTTATGGATTGCGACCAGTGCCGGCGTGCAGTTGTTTGATTATAAAAAAAATATTTTCACGACCTATCTCCCGCCAACAATAAACGGCGCAAAAGAAGACTACAATTCATTTAACCTGATTAAAGAAGACCGGGAACATCGATTATGGGCGCTGGGAGCCTATGGCCTGTACCTGATTGATGAAAAAAATCAAAAATTGATCCCTTATCATCAAAAGGACTATAACATTACCTTACTTCAGGCTACAAATGGCACAATCTATCTGGGGCAGGGAGATGGCGGCCTTAAAAGTTTTGATCCGAAACACCATATGCTTGAACCTGTGGTTTCGACCTTTTTCAACAAACCCAATACCAAGGTAAACGATATAATTGAGTGGACGGATAACCACCAGAACAACTGGCTCTGTATTGCAGCCAGTGGAGGTTTTGTACTAAAGGATTTAAAAAACAACAGGCTAAAAGAGTACGTGTCCGATATTTTAAATCCCGCTTCCCTAAACGCATTTAACATCTATCATATTGCAAAAGACAGGCAAAACCGGTTGTGGCTATCAACAGATAACGGAATCAGTATTATCGACCCCAACCTTCAGAATTTTGAAAACATCCCTTTGTACCAGCAGCTAAAATTAAACAATCCCAAACTTTTCGGGCTGCCCAATAACATGCTCGAAACCAAAGACCGTTTTTATATCACAGGCTACTATGCAAAAGGTATTTATGTATTTGATAAAAACTGGCATTTTTTGTCGCATATTTTGCAAATACCCGAAAATGCCAAAAGTGCGCTCAGCAAGTCAATAAACAGTATTTACCAGGACAATAAAAAGAATTTTTGGTTCAGCACAGATTCAGGTCTGGTTAAAAAAACGGGATCTCGGTACAAGCTCTATTTCCCACCGGTAGACCTGAGCAATAAAGATAACCTTGCCGTATCAAAAATCTATAAAAGGAAAGACGGCCAGTTTTGGATAAGGGCCAGGCAGAATGGCATTTACCTCTTTAACCCGATGAAGGGAACATTCGTTAAACAGTACAAACCGGATGGTAAGAGCATAGACGGTGCAGTATATTCTTGCCTAATGGATAAGGAAGGTGATTTTTGGATAGGTGCTACCAAGGGCATCAGCCGTTATGTTCCTTCAAAAGATGCTTTTAGTAAAATTGCCGTTAAAGGTATAGATGGAAAAGAATGTGAGATCAGTTGGGTAACCGACATTACAGAAGACAGAGAAAAAACGATATGGGCCGTATCGGATGCTGGCCTGATCAAGATCAACAAAACAAGTGGAACCGGATTGCTGATCGACAACAGATCGGGGCTGCCGGAAAATTACCTCAAAAGAATATTGATAGATACGCTTGGCAATTTATGGATCCCCTCACAACAGGGCATCATTAAATACGATAGGAAGAAGACATTTACCTTTTTTAACATCAATAACGGACTTCCTTTCCAATACGAAGGCCATGGTTTTTTTGAGATCGACAGAACAGGCAATTTCCTGTTGAGCTTCAGTGGTTTTGTAACCCGCTTTAATCCTTATCATGTCAAAACAAATACGGCCATTCCACGGGTTATTTTTATGGATATCAGTGCTGATGGCCGTGAAAAGACGGTGCAGGTAAGCGATAAAGAAAAGCACATCACACTTGAGGCAGGAACCAAAATCGTTAATATCCACTTTGCCACTACTAATTTTACAGCACCTCAAGAGAACAGGTATTTTTATAAGATAGGCAAAAATGCGCACTGGCAGCAGGTAAAAAATGGCGATATTGCTCTGGGAAGCATGGCCAACGGTAGGTATGAACTCTATATAAAAGGCTGCAATAACGACGAGGTGTTCAGCTTGGAAGAAAGTCTTTTTATTACCGTTTTGCCCTATTGGTATGAAACAAATCTGTTTACTGTTTTATGTATTATCGCCATAATGGCGCTTATTCTTTTTTTATGGCGGAGACGCATTGCCTATATCCGTAGACAGTTCAGTTTTAAACAGCGCCTGTCAGAGAGCGAGTTAAAGGCTGTCCGTGCACAAATGAACCCGCATTTCATTTTCAATGTGCTCAATTCAATAGAGTCGTACATTATGGAAAACGACAAAAAAATGGCATCCCGGCTTATTCAAAAATTTGCCGGGCTAAGCCGGTTGATACTCGAAAATTCAACAAAAAGCCTGGTTACGGCAGACCGGGAGTGGAAGGCCATAGAACTCTATACCGAATTGGAGGCCATGCGCTATAACCATGCATTCACTTACGATTTTGACCTTGATGAGCATATTGAACTCAAAAAACTATTGTTGCCGCCAATGCTTATTCAGCCTTTAATAGAAAATGCAATTTTGCATGGCCTCATTATAGACAATCGGCCCGATGCCAAACTTAAAGTAAGTTTGAAGCAGGGCGAGGGGAAGATTTGCATTACGGTAGAAGATAACGGCAAGGGCTATCATCCCGGACAGCAAAAAAACGTAAAAATGGGGATCAAGGAAAAATCAATGGGCATCGACTCCATTCTGGAGCGGATCGAAATCATCAATCTTCAAAATCAAACGAATCTGGCAAATTTCAATATCCGTGCAGGCGACGATGGTAAGGGAACAATTGCAACATTATGCCTGCCGATTCAGTATTTACCTAAGTACAGCTGAAAGTTGGGTATGAATCGCCCATTAAAAATCCCGACGGCTTTCTACTGATAAAGGGAGGCTCAAAGCATAAATATCCCTGCACAACCGGTTATAATGAGCAGCTATTTTTTGATGGAGACCGATATCGAACACTTTTGATCAACGAAATAGCCGAGCGTATCTTCCTGAAAAACAAAGAATTAGGAGCAAAAAAAAGGGGAAAAGTATCTTTAAAAGACTCTTTTCCCCAGCTACGGGTGGCTGATGGGGCTCGAACCCACGACCCTCGGCACCACAAACCAATACTCTAACCAACTGAGCTACAGCCACCGTATTTTTTAGTGTCACAAAAGTACGACTTTTAATATTTCTTGCAAATATTTTTTTCAAAGTTTTTACAACTAATTTTTAATTCCTTAACATTCAATTATTTGAAATTGAAAAAAAATTTCAGAAGCAGATAAAACAAGCTATTTTGAACCTAAAAACATAACTTTACGGCGTTTATGATCGAAATTTATACAGACGGAGCAGCTAGCGGAAACCCAGGACCAGGTGGTTGGGGTACAATTTTAAGGGCAGGACAGCATTATAAGGAATTAAGTGGCGGCTTTAGAATGACCACGAATAACCGCATGGAGCTATTGGCTGTAATAAAAGGATTAGAAGCATTAAAAAGCTTAAATCAACAGGTAACCGTTTACTCTGATTCGAAATATGTAGTAGATGCTGTGGAGAAGAAATGGGTTTTCGGCTGGGTAACCAAAAATTTTAAGGATAAAAAAAACAAAGACCTGTGGTTGAGATTCCTGGAACTATATAAACTTCACAAAGTGAAATTCATCTGGATTAAAGGTCACAACGATCATCCGGAGAATGAGCGTTGCGACCGTTTAGCTGTTTTTGCTTCACAAGACAAACAAAACCTGGCTATAGATACTTTTTTTGAAGCAGAGAGAAGTAAGATTTAGCCAATATTAATCAATCCCGCCAACTACATTTAAATTCTCTAGTTTCGTTTCTACATTGGCATCAATCGAGATTGATTTTGCTGTATACAACATCATCATTTCTTCAGCCTTTTCTACCATATGTTTTGATCCGATAAAAATCGGAACCCGCTGATGCAATTCTGTAGGTTCAATTTCGAGTATACGATCAAAACCTGTGCTGGCTTTGCCCCCAGCCTGCTCAATAATGAAAGACATTGGGTTACATTCATATAACAACCTCAATTTTCCATTAGGCGAGCGCGAAGTGGTTGGGTAAATATAAATCCCGCCTTTAATTAAATTCCGGTGAATATCGCCAACCATCGAACCAATATAACGCGATGTATATGGGCGTTTAGTGGCCTCATCCTCTACCTGGCAATATTTGATATATTTCTTAACGCCATCAGGAAAATGGACATAATTGCCTTCATTTACCGAATACATATAACCTGTTTCGGGTATTTTCATCTGGGGGTGTGAAAGACAGAACTCACCAATTGATGGGTCTAATGTAAAACCATTAACGCCCTTTCCTGTGGTATAAACCAACATGGTAGATGAACCATAAATAATGTAACCGGCAGCTACCTGCTCCGTACCTTTTTGCAACACATCCGTTATACTGGCTCTGCCATCAACCGATTTTCTGCGATAAATAGAGAAAATTGTCCCTACAGCAACATTTACATCCGTATTAGATGAACCATCTAAAGGATCGATACAAACAATATATTTGGCATTTTGAGAAACCGGTGATTCGATATGGATAATTTCATCTTCTTCTTCGGTAGCTACAATACAGCATTCGCCACCACTGGTTAGTGCAGCAATAAACTGCTCATCAGCATAAACATCAAGTTTTTTTTGTTCCTCGCCTTGAATATTCATGGTTCCCATATCACCCAAAATATCAACCAAACCCGCTTTATTAATTTCGCGGTTTACAATTTTTGCAGCAATACCAATATCCCTCAATAACCTCGAAAGTTCACCTTTAGCATATGGAAAATCTGCCTGTTTTTCTATAATAAATTGTCCTAGTGTTTTAACGCCACAAACCATACTTAGTGTAAATTTTACATTATCTACCCGATAACTCTATAACCTCTAAGGTATGAATATTTTCATCAGTTATGCAAAAACGAATGAGGGTTCTCACTTTGTGCCAACCGTGTTTTCCTGCAGCACCGGGGTTTATATGCAAACATTTTATTTTTTCGTCGAACATCACTTTCAGAATATGCGAGTGCCCGGTGATGAATAATTTCGGAGGGTTAGTGTATATTTCAGGCTTAACATAAGACGAGTATCTCCCTGGATATCCACCTATATGCGTCATCCAAACATCAACCCTTTCGCAGCTAAATCGATTTTGTTCAGGGAATTCAGATCTGATAGTTGCATCATCTATATTTCCGAATACCCCGCGCAAAGGTTTAAATGCTGCCAAAGGTTCGGCAACATCAGGTCCAAAATCGCCGGCATGCCAAATTTCATCTACACCATCGAAGTGTTTAAAAACCGCATCATCTAAAAAACCATGGGTATCAGAAATTAATCCTATTTTTTTCATTTTGTAAAGTTAATACCCATTGCGTTTTACAACTTTAATTACTGGCAAATTATTTTTCGCCCTTTTAAAACAGCCATAAAAAAGATGTTTTTTAACTTAAACGTTAAGCAAAATTCAATAAATCATCGTTTTTTATTTATAGGATATTATCATCGGCATAAATCCTAATTAAGCCCGATGACCGGGTTGTTCTTCTAGTTTTGCCTTACCTGTTTAAATGTCCCGTTAGGTTGTATAAACGAAACAGACAAAGCTTTTGATATATCCTCTTTCTTCTCGAATTTTAAACTAAAGCCTTTTAGATTTTTAAAATTAAAAGTATCGTTTCCTACCGAAATGGTTTCATACTCTGGCTGACCAGGTACTGAGACAAATAAAGTTTTGCCTTTTAAATATACCTTGGCCATCCCCTTTTCACCGTAACTACCGGTATAACTTTCTAAGGCTGCAGCACTCAACTCAACGGTTCTTGGTTTGCATGTAAAAATGGCTGGTTTCATTCCCCGTTCAAGCGGAATACTAATCCCTTCAAGTTTGCCGTCCTGTCCGCTGATAAAATTAAAACGCAGATCACTTTCTGCCGTATCAATCTTTCCTTTTTTATCGATACCGCTGATGCTGAACACATCATAATGATAGTGCCTAAGCAAAATTTTCTCTTTTCCCATCATGGCAAAAAGCGAATCGTTTTTAAACGATACATTGATCACACCATAAGCAGGATTATCAAACAGACCATCATAATCTTTTAAAGGATGTGAAGGTTTGGTGTTTAAAACGCGGGTATTTTCAGCTGTTTTTTTTGCTGCCTTTTCCTTTTCTTTCTCTTCTGCTTTTGCTTTACGGGCCCTACCATTCCAGTCGATATTTTTCAACCCTAACACCCTGTCGGCAATACTGCTGTATACGATTTCTGGAACACTTGAGGTGTTTTGATTGGTTAACACCACAATACCCAAATTATCGGTCGGAAAAAAGGATACGCTAGCCGAAAAGCCATTGATATTACCACCATGCTCTACCATATAATGACCACGGTAAGAGTTGATCATCCAGCCAAAACCATAAGTAGACAGATAAATATCATTATCTTTTGCAGGTAGACCTCCGCCCCTCACCATTTGAGAGCTCGCAGCCTCTCTTATATAAGAGGTGGGTAAAATTTCTTTTCCTTGGTAAGTACCGCCGTTAATCCACACTTTTAACCAATGCGTCATATCGTTTATACTGCTGTTGATACTTCCGGCCGGCCCCATTCCGTCTATATTAAAATAATCGATCTTTTCAATAGCGCCTTTATCATTTATAGTGTAGGGTAAAGAAGCATCATTATCCTTTTCGAATTCAAAAATATTGGTATTGGAACGGTTCATCTCAAGGGGATCAAAAAACTTTTCTTTAATATTCTGCTCCCATGTTTTTCCGGTCAGTTTTTCAACAATCATACCCTGCGCCAAAAACATAAAGTTATTATACTGCCATTTTTCGCGCACAGCAGCAGTCGGCTCCATATATCGCACCCTTTGTATAATGCTATCGCGGTTGGAAGTATTAAATATAAACCACGACAGATCATAACGCGATAAACCTGTGCGGTGGCACATCATATCGCGCACAGTAATCTGATTGTTCATATTATCATTATAAAACTTTAATTGAGGCAAATAAGAGGTTGCAATACCATCATAAGAAAGCTTTCCTTCTTTTTGCAACAAACCAACAAGACCGGACGTAAAGGCTTTTGTACTCGAACCGATGGCAAAAAGCGTATTTGGGGTTACCGGTTTTTTATTTTCCACATCACGATAACCGAAACCCTTACTGTAGATTACCTGATCGCCCTTTACCACAGCTACCGCAAAACCAGCCACCTGCTGATCTTTTAATATCCTATTTAATAAGGTATCAATCCCGGTCAAAGGATCGCCAGTTTTTTGTTTTTTTGATTGAGCAAGAGAAGATAGTGCCATGAAGCACAGCAAAAACACATTTAGGATACGTTTCATTTTAATTTAGGCGAAATTTATGCCCCCTAAATTACAAATGATAATCAGATTATTGGAAATTATATCAGAAGCGGTATAAAAATCAACCTAATTTTATTAAAATATCTAATAAGCCAGAAAAAAATCCTTCAGCAATTCTTTATAAGCTGCTGTATGCTGTTTTAAAGATTCATAAATATAAAAATCATCTTCCTTCAAAACCACTTCACCTTTTTTCAAACAGATAATCTGCCTGAAAGTTGGCTTACTTTCATCAGAATGGATATGGATCCGCTCTGCAAGCGATAAATTATAATGCGCAGCAATACCAATAACCTCATCGGCTTGTTTTACCGGAAGGATTAACCAGATCATACCCTCATTTGCCAGTAACCCACTCGATTTTTTAATGAGCATGCTAAAAAAGTCTTCATTTGCATGCCGGGCTATTCCTTTTCTAAGTTCCTCACTTTTTAAATCGTTCACAAAAAAAGGTGGGTTAGAAACAATCAGATCGAATTGCTGAGCATACTCATATTGTTCAATTGATGTATGGTTAATGGTTAAGCGATTACTGAACGGTGATAGCTGAAAATTTTTTTCAGCGGTTTCCGCAGCCTGTGCGTCAATTTCTACCGCATGTATATTTGCTTCAGGAAATCGCTGCGCCAACATCATAGCAATCACGCCGGTACCTGTTCCAATATCCAATATATTTTTAGGTTTTTTGTGATTTGCCATCGCCGCAATTAAAACGCCATCGGTGTTAATCCTCATGGCACAACCCCTTTGGTCAACTTCAAACTGTTTGAACTTGAAAATACTCATCCTAAATTTCGTACAACTCTAAGGGCAAACCATCAGGATCAGCAAAAAAAGTAAATCGCTTATCGGTAAATTCATCAATACGGATAGGCTCGGTAATAATGCCATGATCATTTAAACGCGAAATCTCTTTTTCAATATCATCAACCTCAAAAGCCAGATGGCGCAAACCCTGCGCTTCTGGTCGCGATGGCCTTGCAGGAGGGTTTTCGAAAGAAAACAGCTCGATCTGATATACACCATTTACTGCAAGATCTAATTTATACGACTTCCTTTCCGCCCGGTAAACCTCTGCCAAAACGGTAAAACCCAATTTATTCACATAAAAATCTTTAGATTTTTCGTAATCTGAACAGATAATGGCAATGTGGTGTATTTTATTGAACATAAATTTAAATTTTAATAAAAAATACATTTGCAGCGTCAACCTCCATAAGGTTTCTCTAAATAAAGTCGTCATCTCGACCGAAGCATCGCGAAGTGTTCCAAGGGAACTCCTTCGGAGGAGAGATCTATCTTGACAGATTTCTCGACTGCGTTGCACCCGATAGCTATCGGGTCCGCTCGAAATGACGATCTGCAAGCTACATTAACGTCAAAAGTAATAAAACGACAATTATATTGTACGCTACAATGAGCTTTTTAAAATTTTAACACTATTTTTGCAACTTCAAAAAAAAAGCATGATTCATTTCTTCCTTAGTCAATCGCAGGCGATTTTTGTTTTACAAACAGACAAAGCGCTTTCTACCACTGATATTACTAAACTTGAATGGTTATTTGGCGGTGCCAAAATCTCGCAAGAAAAAGCACTAACAGGCTTTTTCGTTGGACCAAGAGCAGCAATGATTACTCCATGGAGTACCAACGCCGTAGAGATTACCCAAAACATGGACATGCAGGGAATCATCAGGATTGAAGAATTTAAGCAGGTTGACGAAAACTTTGCTGATTACGACCCGATGCTTTCTCAAAAATACAACAAGCTAGATCAGGAGGTTTATACCATCAACATCAAGCCTGAGCCGATTTTAGAAATCACCGATATTGCAGCCTACAATAAACAGGAAGGACTTTCTTTAAGTGATGAAGAAGTTGAATATTTAAATACTTTAGCGCAAAAACTAGAAAGACCATTAACCGACTCTGAAGTTTTTGGTTTCTCTCAGGTGAATTCGGAGCACTGTCGCCATAAAATTTTCAATGGCAAATTTGTAATCGATGGCGTAGAACAACCTACTTCTTTATTTAAGCTGATCCGCAAAACATCAGAAGAAAACCCTAACGATATTGTTTCCGCTTATAAAGATAATGTAGCTTTTATCAAAGGCCCGAAAGTGCAGCAATTTGCACCTAAACGTGCCGATGAGCCTGATTATTATACCACAAGCGATTTCGAATCGGTAATCTCCTTAAAAGCAGAAACCCATAATTTTCCTACTACAGTTGAGCCTTTTAATGGTGCAGCAACAGGTTCGGGAGGTGAAATCAGAGACCGTTTAGCAGGTGGACAAGGTTCATTGCCTTTAGCAGGAACTGCCGTTTACATGACCGCCCTTTCGCGTTTAGAAAATAACCGCCCTTGGGAACAAGGCGTTGAAGAAAGAGCATGGTTATACCAAACCCCGATGGATATCCTGATCAAAGCATCAAATGGTGCTACAGATTTTGGAAATAAATTCGGGCAACCACTGATTACTGGTTCTGTTTTAACTTTCGAACATGAAGAAAACAGCAGAAAATTAGGTTTCGATAAAGTAATTATGCTTGCGGGCGGTATCGGATACGGTAAAGCCAGCCAGGCACAAAAACTTAAACCAAAAGAAGGCGATAACATCGTTATTCTGGGTGGAGAAAATTATAGGATCGGAATGGGGGGTGCAGCCGTTTCATCTGCAGATACTGGTCAGCACGGAAGCGGAATTGAATTGAACGCCATCCAGCGATCGAACCCTGAAATGCAAAAACGTGCCGCAAATGCGGTGCGTGGTATGGTAGAAAGCGATCACAATTCGATTATCTCTATTCACGATCACGGTGCAGGTGGTCACTTAAACTGTTTATCAGAGCTGGTTGAAGAAACAGGTGGTTTAATAGACCTTGATAAACTGCCGGTGGGCGACCCTACCCTTTCAGCCAAAGAAATTATCGGCAACGAATCGCAGGAAAGAATGGGATTGGTGATCGGTAATGATCATATCGAAACCTTACAAAAAATAGCCGACCGCGAGCGCTCACCTATGTATACCGTAGGTAAAGTAACCGGCGATCACCGTTTTACCTTTAAATCTGCAACAACAGGTTTAAAACCTATGGATTTTGAATTGGCTGCCATGTTTGGCAGTTCACCAAAAATCGTAATGGACGATCAAACTATCGATCGTAAGTACGAAGCTGTAACCTATAATAACAATGAATTAAATACCTATTTAGAACAGGTGCTTCAATTAGAAGCGGTTGCGGCTAAAGATTGGTTAACCAATAAAGTAGACCGTTGCGTGGGTGGCCGCGTAGCCAAACAACAATGTGCAGGTCCCCTACAATTACCATTGAATAACTGTGGTGTAATGGCTTTAGATTTTCAGGGAAAAGAAGGCATTGCCACTTCAGTTGGCCATGCACCACTTTCGGCCCTGATTGATCCTGCAGCGGGTAGCCGCAATGCGATTGCAGAATCACTTTCGAATATCGTTTGGGCACCGCTAAAAGATGGCTTAAAAAGTGTTTCACTTTCTGCCAACTGGATGTGGGCCTGTAAAAACGAAGGCGAAGATGCCCGTTTATATGCAGCGGTAAAAGCCTGTTCTGATTTTGCCATCGATTTAGGAATCAATATCCCAACCGGAAAAGATTCGTTATCGATGAAACAGAAATACAAAGATGGTGATGTAATTGCACCGGGCACGGTGATTATTTCTGCCGGCGCAAATTGCGACGACATTACTAAAGTTGTTGAGCCGGTACTTCAAAAAAACGGTGGATCAATTTATTACATCAACCTTTCTAACGATACCTATAAATTAGGCGGTTCGTCTTTTGCACAGATTTTAAACAAAATCGGTACAGAAACACCTGATATTAAAGGTGCTGATCAATTTAAAACGGCTTTTAATATGCTTCAGCAATTAATCAAAGCTGATAAAATCCAGGCAGGTCACGATATTGGTAGCGGTGGTTTAATCACAACTTTATTGGAAATGTGTTTTGCCGACCGCGATTTAGGCGCCTCGATCGATTTGTCTTCACTAGCAGAAGCAGATAGCATTAAAGTATTATTTGCAGAAAACATTGGTATCGTTTTCCAGGCTGATGCTTCGGTTGAAGATACTTTTGCACAGGCTGGCGTTGCTTTCCACAAAATTGGTGAGGTTACCCAATCGGCTAAATTGGAAGTTAAAAATGCTGCTGATAGCTTCAGCTTTGATATCGACCATTTACGTGATGTTTGGTTTAAAACTTCATATCTGTTAGATAGCAAACAAACTGGCAATGGATTGGCAAAAGAACGTTACGACAATTATAAAAACCATGTATTAAATTACACTTTCCCATCACAATTTGATGGAAAGAAACCTGTAATCGATCCAACTAAACCACGACCAAAAGCAGCCATTATCCGCGAAAAAGGCAGTAACTCTGAGCGCGAACTGGCCAATGCCATGTATTTGGCAGGTTTTGATGTAAAAGATGTACACATGACCGATTTAATTACCGGAAGAGAAACTTTAGAAGATATCCAGTTTATCGGCGCAGTGGGTGGTTTCTCTAACTCTGATGTTTTAGGATCGGCCAAAGGTTGGGCAGGTGCATTTTTATACAACGAAAAAGCAAGAGTTGCCTTAGAGAAATTCTTTGCCCGTCCTGACACTTTATCTGTTGGTGTTTGTAATGGTTGTCAGTTATTTGTAGAGCTGGGCTTAATTAACAAAGATCATGAAGAAAAACCTAAAATGCTCCACAACAAAAGTGGCAAGCACGAAAGTATTTTCACATCGTTAACCTTACAAGAAAACAATTCTGTCATGTTATCTACACTTGCCGGAAACACTTTAGGCGTTTGGGTATCGCATGGCGAAGGAAGATTCTCGTTGCCATATGCAGAAGATAAATATAAAATCGTGGCCAAATATGCTTACGAAACTTATCCGGCTAGTCCGAATGGATCAGATTACAACACCGCAATGTTATGTGATGAAACTGGCCGCCATCTGGTCATGATGCCACACATTGAGCGTTCATTGTTCCAATGGCACTGGGCAAATTACCCACAAGGCCGTAAAGACGAAGTTTCGCCATGGATGGAAGCCTTCGTAAATGCACGCAAGTGGATTGAGAATAAAGGATAAGAAACTGGTGTAAAATGGATGACGGAATTAAAAACCATCATCCATTTTTTGTTTAAACACATTCGTCATCTCGAGCGGCCCCGATAGCTATCGGGTGCAACGGAGTCGAGAACCCGAAGGCCCAGCGAAGCTAAATCTGTGGAGATAGATCTCTCCATTTCACTACCGATGAAACCTGTGAAGCAAGCATACCATGATAGATAACAACAGATGCTTAAACCGTCATTTCGATCCGATAGCTATCGGATCGAAATGACGGTTTTCTTGTATTATTCTAAATGATTTATTTTATCATGAAATGAGCGTTCCGCCTTTCATAGCTACTGTACACCCGCCATCGCTTATAGTCCTCATTCCGCTGCACTTCACTGCGGGCTAACCGCTCTGTCGGGTTTATTGAACAAAAGCCTACCCTTCGGCATAAGACTTGTTTCTGCCCCCAGATTAAACCTTTAATAGCACCACCAGCCTTGCCACCTAAACCCGACCGAAGTGGAAAACCCGCAGTCTGAGGTACGAGGGCGAGGATTTGAAACGAAGGGCGGGACTGTAATGACAAAAAAGTTCTGGTCTTGCTTTCCAAAAAGTCAACAATAAATATTTACCCGTAGAAGCAGCTTTATAGATATATTCCCGTTTCGTTATTGATTAAAAACCGGGACAGGCTAACAGTTCACTAGCACAAAAAAAACGGCCTGGGCACCGCCCAAACCGTTTCAATTTACCCAACCTCACAATTTTCTACAAGAGCATTAATAGAAAAATCATTTAGGCATTTTCACCGAGGTGTTGTCGTCATGCTGAACTTGATTCAGCATCTTTCCTTTCGATAGACCCTGAAACAAGTTCAGGGTGACGGTTTTATCTTCCTAAATCCCCTGAATATCTCCCCTAACCTCTTTACGCCAATCCTTTCCATATTTACGGTCCATAAAAGAAGCTACAACTTTATTATAATCATTAATGGAAATATTTACGGGCATTACACAGCCAAATTCAGAATAAGCAATACCATATTTCTTTTCAAATAATTCCTGTCCTTTAACATAAGTAGATACGATACCACCGCGAAGCAGAAACTTCACGCGCCCCCTCTTTAAGTCGGCATTAGCCAGCTTAATGCTGTACACTTTCGCACTATCTACTACTATTTTAGCCTTAGCATTTAATTGTACAGCTGCAAAACAGAGAAAGATAAATATTGGAACGAGCTTTTTCATCTTAACTATTTTAGTTTAATTAGAAATCTGAAAGTTAATCGCCATATTATACCTTACACGCACCGGAACCCCTTTATTTTTCCCTGGCTTCCATAGCGGCGATTTTTTAATAACTTTAATCGCTTCTTCATCGCAGCCAAACCCAATCCCTTTAATTACGGATACATCGGTAATCGAACCATCTTTCTCCACTACAAAACTCACAAATACCTTTCCCGCAGCGCCTTCCTCCTGAGCTCTTGATGGATACCTTAAATTACGTTCCATATATTTAGACCATGCTTTTGCCCCACCGTTAAACTCAGGATATTCATCTACTCCACCAATAGTTAAAATAGCGTTCGGATCACCATTTTCTGTACCTTCCTCAGCTGTCCCATTTCCATCCCCACTACCCTTATTATCAGTTGAAACTGCATTAGGAGCAACAACACCATCTTGTGTTTTATCACTGATCACTGCATTCTGTATTTCTTTAATCGTTGGCGGATCAGCAATATCCACTTTATTAACCACCACCACCTGAGAAGGAAGCGCTATTGTTTTAACCTTTACCGGATCAGCTTTAGCAGGCTCAACCTTTTTCTCTGGTTCAGGGATCTTTGGTTTCATCTCGTGGATTACTTTAGTTAAATCAACAGGCCTTGCAATTTCTACAAGTACCTCTTCTTTTGGAAACAGTTTCGCATAAATCAAAGGAGAAAAACACAAGAGGATAAAAAGGCTTCCAGATACGAAAAGTGCTCTTGTCATAATCGATGAAGATTTAGACCTTAATTCATAAGCACCATAGTTTTTGTTGCGGTCTGCAAATACAAGATCGAGCCACTCGGTTTTGTATACGTTAATTAAAGAGTTGAACATAGCTTTTAGTTTTATAGCATGATGCGGCAAAATCGGCAATTCCATAAAACATTTAAAAAATCTATTTTCTTTACAAAAAATGAAATTTTTCATCTGAAAAACATTTTTTTATTTCATTTTCAATAAAATTGATAAAAATAATACGATTCTTTTACGAGAATTAATAAAATATACTATTTTTGACAAAAAACATAACAAATTAATGAAAAGCTTAAGAACCATCGCATTAAAAGAGGCTCAAAACAGAATTTCACCAGAAGTTAAAGCACCAGCGGCAAAAATTTCTGACTTTTTTGGCGCTAATGTATTTGATAAGAGAAAAATGAGAGATTTCTTATCTAAGGACGTATATGAAAAATTAATATCATCTATCAACCAGGGTGAGTTAATTAATTCTGACGATGCCAACCAAATTGCAACCGCTATGAAAGCGTGGGCAATGAGTGCTGGCGCAACGCATTATACGCACTGGTTCCAGCCATTAACTGGTACAACTGCTGAGAAACATGATTCATTTTTTGAGCCAAGTGGCGATGGAGCTATCGAGAAATTTGCAGGTAGTGCTTTAGTTCAACAAGAGCCAGATGCTTCTAGTTTCCCTAACGGTGGTATCCGTAATACTTTCGAAGCTCGTGGTTATACTGCTTGGGATCCTTCTTCTCCAGCTTTTATCATGGAAAGCAAAGCAGGTAAAACACTATGTATCCCTACAGTATTCGTATCTTATACCGGAGAAGCCTTGGATTATAAAGCACCTTTATTAAAAGCATTAGCTGCGCTTGATAAAGCTGCTGTTGATGTTTGCCAATATTTCGATAAAAGCATTACTAAAGTAAATGCATCTTTAGGTATCGAACAAGAATATTTCCTGGTTGATGAGTCATTGTTCAATGCTCGTCCCGATTTATTATTAACAGGCCGTGCTTTATTCGGACACATGTCTGCTAAAGGCCAACAATTAGAGGATCATTATTTCGGTTCTATCCCTGAGCGCGTATTCAGCTACATGGTAGATTTCGAAAACGAAGCTTTAAAATTAGGTATTCCTTTAAAAACCCGTCACAATGAGGTTGCTCCATCTCAGTTTGAGTGTGCACCGATTTATGAAGAAATCAACCTGGCTATCGATCACAATCAATTATTGATGGATTTGATGGAAAAAGTTGCCCGTCGTCACCATTTCCGTGTATTATTACACGAAAAACCATACGCAGGTATCAACGGATCAGGTAAACACAACAACTGGTCGTTAATTACCGATACCGGTAAAAACTTATTGGCACCAGGTAAAACACCTAAAAACAACTTAATGTTCCTTGCTTTCTTTGTAAACACAATTAAAGCCGTTAGCGAGCATGCCGATTTATTACGTGCAAGTATTGCATCAGTGAGCAACGATCACCGTTTAGGTGCTAACGAAGCGCCACCTGCAATTATCTCTATCTTCTTAGGTTCTCAATTGAACGATGTATTAGATGAGATTGAGCACTCACGTATCAGCAAAAAAATCAAAGAAGATAACGCACTTTGGTTAGGTATCCCTAAAATCCCTCAGATTTTATTAGATAATACCGACCGTAACCGTACTTCTCCTTTCGCATTTACAGGTAACAAATTTGAGCTTAGAGCTGTTGGATCTTCAGCAAACTCTTCTGCTCCAATGACGATCTTAAACGCGATTATGGCTGAGCAATTGGTTAAATTTAAAGTTGAAGTTGATAAATTGATCAAAAAAGGTGATAAAAAAGACATCGCTTTATTAACAGTGATCAAAAAATACATCAAAGAATCTAAAGGTATCCGTTTCGAAGGTAATGGTTACAGCCAGGAGTGGGAAGATGAAGCTGCAACACGCGGTTTATCAAACATCAAAACTACACCAAAAGCTTTAGATGCTTATTTAACTGAAAAATCTGCTGAGTTATTTGCAACAACAGGTATTTATAGCGCACGTGAGATTCATGCCCGTCATGAAATCATGTTAGAAAACTTCTATAAAAAACTACAGATCGAAGCACGCGTAATGGGCGAAGTGGCTAACACTGCCATTATCCCAGCTGCAATTGCTTACCAAAACTCTTTAATCGAAAACGTACAGGGATTAAAAGCAATTGGTGTAGATAGCAAAGTTTCTATCGATATCGTTAAAAAATTATCAGAGCATTTAGAAATTGTTAAAACCAATATCGATGCGATGTTAGAAGAACGTAAATTAACCAACAAAATCGAAGATACCCGCGAGAAAGCGATTGCTTACGATGAGAAAGTTAAATCTTACTTCGATATCATCCGTTACCATGCTGATAAATTAGAGCAAATTGTTGACGATAGCGTTTGGCCTTTACCAAAATTCAGAGAATTATTATTCATGAAATAGATTTTAAGCCGTAAGGTTTAAGGTATAGGGCGTAAGGTTTAACTTTACGCCCTTTTTTGTTGGTTCATTAGTAATTGGTTCATTGGTTTAGCAATCTGCCAACTGAAAATTGCAAACTAGTTAATCATTTAATTGTTGAAATTAATTACTTTAATCCCCCTGCTCGCCGTCCTCCTGAACTTGATTCAGGATCTATTCAAAAAGTGGTTTACCCTGTCAAAGACTTTTTTTTGGAAAGCAATACCACTGCTCATCGGTTAATCCAGTCCTGCTTTCCTTCCTGCTGTAAAGTCTCCTCCATTTTTTAAATCCATTGTTTACAGCATCCATGCAATCAGGTTTATTTAAGACAGGCCTATGCAGGGAAAACCAGCCACAAAGAACAACCCTCAGGATCCTAAGCCCGATTGTACGATCCCGACGTAAAGTCGGGAGAGGAAAAGCGGGGCTGCAAGCCGCATGAAAAACCAACCTTCACTTTTAAAAAACAAAACGCTACCATTTACAACCTTAAACCTCTGTGCGCTTTGTGCCTTCGTGATAAACAAACTTAGGTGCCCTACCTGGTAAAAAAGCCTTGCCATTTAGCCATAAAAAACCTTAAGTATTTAGCTTTAGTCTTTCCCCTTAAAACCTTATCTTTGCGCCAACATGAGTGATAACAGGTACAATCAACGTGGCGTTTCTGCCTCAAAAGAAGATGTGCACAATGCCATCAAAAACATCGATAAAGGAATTTTCCCTAAAGCATTCTGCAAAATCATCCCCGATATTTTAGGTGGTGATGAGGAATATTGCAATATCATGCATGCAGACGGCGCAGGTACCAAATCTTCTTTAGCTTACGTATACTGGAAAGAAACCGGAGATATTTCAGTGTGGAAAGGTATTGCACAAGATGCCATCATCATGAATATCGACGATTTAATCTGTGTTGGTGCTACCGATAACATTTTGTTATCCTCAACCATTGGAAGGAACAAAAACCTGATCCCTGGCGAAGTGATTGCTGCTGTAATTAACGGTACAGAAGAAATTTTAGCTGATTTGCGCGAACAAGGCATCTCGATTTATTCTACCGGCGGCGAAACTGCTGATGTTGGCGACTTAGTGAGGACCATTATCGTCGATTCTACCGTAACCTGCCGCTTAAAGCGCGAACATATCATCAGCAACGATAACATTCAGCCAGGCGACGTAATTGTGGCACTAGCATCATCCGGACAGGCCACATACGAAACCGAATACAATGGTGGTATGGGATCGAATGGATTAACCTCTGCCCGTCACGACGTTTTTGATAAAACAGTAGCCAATAATTACCCTGAAAGTTTCGATCCGGCTGTTCCATTCGATCTGGTTTTCTCCGGAAAGAAACAACTAACAGAAGAAATAGATATTGAAGGATTTGGCAAAACTACGGTAGGTAAATTGGTATTATCTCCTACGCGTACCTATGCACCTGTAATTAAAAAGATTTTAGAAAGCTATCGCAGTCAGATTAATGGTATTGTACATTGCAGCGGTGGTGCACAAACCAAGGTATTACACTTCATCAATGATGATATCCACGTCATCAAAAATAACTTATTTCCCATCCCTACCCTATTTAAATTGATTCAGGAACAATCGGGCACCGATTGGAAAGAAATGTACAAGGTATTTAACATGGGGCACCGCATGGAATTATATGTTCCTCAGGAAATTGCCGAAAGTATTATCGAAATATCAAAAAGCTTTAATATCGATGCGCAGATTATCGGTCGCGTAGAAAAAGGCGATCAGAAACAGGTGACTATCGAAAGCGAAAAAGGAACTTTCGTTTATAATTAAGAAATAAAAAGTAACAAAAAGCTGTGTTGAGATTCTCTTCACGGCTTTTTTATTGCAATATTTTCACAAAACCCTATTATATCTTTATCGATACATTTTTAAGTTTTATCGATACATCATTTAATTTTGCTGATATAAATGTATATTGGATTTAAATGAATTACTCCAAATAGGAATAACGTTATGATCAATGTATACCTTCTTGGTGCAGGCAAACATGCTACAGAGCTTAGCGAATATTTAAACGGCAATAACGAATATCAGTTAGCAGGATATGTAATAAACTTGGATAATGCCATTAATCATCCAAATATAGCCAAGCCTGTTATTTCTTTACCATCCTTTTTAGAAAAACATCCTATTGCTTTAGATATTGCATTAATTGGTGCAATAGGCACTTATGAAAGAAAATCGATCATTGAGCTATTAGAAAACAAAGGCTATCAATTCATCAATATCATCCATCAACACAATTACATCAGTCCTGCTATTAAAATTGGTTATGGCAACTGTATTGCCCCAGGCTGTGTAATCAATGCAAATGTGCATATCGGGAACCATTGTATTGTTAATTCAAACTGCAATATCAGTCACGATTGCATACTAGAAAACTATGTGACCATTTCTCCGGGCGTAACCATTGCCGGAAATGTGCAAGTTAATGAAGGTGTTTTTATCGGATCTGGCGCAACAATAATCCCAGGCATAACGATTGGAGAGGGAGCCTATATAGCCGCAGGAGCTTGTGTAACAAAAGATGTTCCGCCGCATGTGATGGTTGCGGGTGTACCTGCAAAGGTTAAGAAAACAATAGATTAAGCAATCTGAATTAATAAACACTTCAGAAGTTGATATAAATAAAAAATCCCCGATCGAATGATCGGGGATTTTTTGTTATAAAGCTGAATCCGTTTAATTAAAAAGAATATCTTAAACCTAACTGAATGCTATAAGTACTATTAACACTAATATCATCTTGCAATGGATCAGTAATTAGTTTACCTGCAACATTTTGAAGGTTATAAACTGGTTGGTTGTTTGTACCAATACTTCTAAAAGTTAATGGGTTATTGATCACATATCTCTGGTAAGTACCCCACTTTTTATTTAACAAATTACTAAAGTTGATAATATCTGCACTAAACTGTAAAGTTTGTCTACCACTTTTTCCAGTCTTCACGAAGATATCCTGTAAGAATCTAACATCAAATTTGTTAAACCAAGGTAATGTCGCTGCATTTCTTTTAGCGTATTCACCTCTATGTTTACTTAAATATTTAGAATTATTTATAAACTCTTCGAAAGCTGCAGTTTGTTGAGCAACCGAATAAGTCACTGCCGTTGCACCTGTGCCCACAGTATAAGCTGCAAAGTTCGTTTCACCAGCACGAGGAATATACATTAAATCTGCACTACTATTTCCATCACCATTTAAATCTCCATTTACTACATAGCTATAAACGCCCTGAGTCATTCCTTGATAGAATAGAGAGATAGTTGTAGCAAAATGGTTAGCATATTCTAAACGGTAAGACAAATTACCAACTACACGATGAGGAACAGCATAAGCTGAATTACCTAGTTCTTGATTATTTGACGTACCAACATTAGGATTTGAATTCCATACAGAACTTGCTGTACTTCCTGGGTTAGCAGTAACTTCTTTAGCGATAGAATAAGTATAAGCAATCGATCCAGAGAAACCATTAGAATACGATTTGCTCAATTGAGCTGTCAATGAAGATGCAAAACCTTTAATTGTATTTTCAAGAACAATAGCAGAGGTTGTTCCAGCGTTTAAACGATTACTACCAATAATACGTGGACGTGTAAGTCCGCCTTCATTAATGATACCGTTAGCATTAGGCAAGTTTGCATTACGCATGCGAACTGCATTGATGTCTTTAGTATATAGTCCGTCAAAAGTAAACATATAACCACTACCTAGGTTTTTATCAATTCCTAAATTAGCTCTTAAAACTTTTGGAAACTTAAAATCATCATCCATAAAAACAACAGCAGGAGGACTAGATGTTCCCGCAGCAGTTGGAAATAAATTTGCATATGCCGCAGGATTGCTGCTAAATTTAATGTTTGCCAATTGTGCTGCTCCAGCAGTAGTTGCATTACTAATAGCTCCACCAAACTGGTACATACCGGTGTTAGTTGGAATATTCGTTAAGAAAACAAAAGGAATTTTACCAGTAAATACACCTAAACCTCCACGGAATACCAATGATTTATCATCAGAAGTATATCTAATTCCAACTCTTGGAGACAATAGCACTCTACTCTTAGCCCACTTATCAGTATAATAATGCCTTAATGTAGTATTATCGCTTGAGTAAAAATTCAAAGCAGAAGTTGCCGGGTTATTTAATGGATCTTCGTGATAAATAGGCATATCAGCACGTAAACCTAGTGTTAATTTCCAGTTATCGTTCACATTATATTCGTCTTGAATATATGCTCCTGCTTGTCCAATTTTTAATTCAGCTGAATATATTGAGCTTTGACCTGGGATTAATGAATAGGTATAAGCATAATATACTGGAGCCTTGTCAGTTAAAAAATCACTCAATGAGTTGTATGCATAATAACTATTTGCAGGAGCCATGAACATGTTACCTGTTTTCTGATACTCATAGGTTAATCCAGCAGTTAATGTATGTTTTCCTGCATAATAAGTAAAGTTATCAGTCACACTATATACATCATTGATAACATCGTTATTTAATGTATATGGGTCCATTCCAGCGGTAATGAAGTTACCACCGTTCCCATCATATATATCTATAGTTGGAAAAATGCCTCCGTTATAAGTTCTAGTAGCCTGATTTTTAGTTAAAGCAAGTAATAATTGATTTGAAGCTTTATTACTTAATTTACTATTTAGCTCAAGAGTACCTGTTCTAGTCGTGTTTTCAAAAGCATAATTAGAATTAGAAAAAGCGAACGATTTTGGTCCAAAACGATTGTTAGGAGCTCTTGATATAGTAGATAATATCGGCGCACCAGTAGTAGGATTTGTACCAGATGTTACTCTGAAACCGGCACCGTTTGGCGTACTTGTCAAATTTAACTGCTGATCGTCATTACCTTTAAAATCACTAAATTTTAATGTTAATTTATTACTATTATTAATGTTCCAATCTAATTTTGCAAGGATTTTATGGTTATCAGTTGCAAATGAAGGGAAATCTGTATAAGATCCGGGATCATAGCCAAATTTCGTTTTTAAGTAATCTGAAACGGATTTTAAGTCTGTAACACTAGTTGATGATGGTAAACCTGAGCCACCAGATCCGGCAGCGTAATAGTTGATACCTGGTTTAGTATTTTCTTCCTTTTCTGCATTAACAAAGAAGAATAATTTATTCTTAATAATTGGACCGCCCAAAGTAAAACCATAAGTTTGAGATTTTGAGCTAACAATTGTTGAGCTAATATCGTTATCACCCACATGTTTCCCTAAAAAACTTTGATCTCTGTAAAACCCGTAAGCTGAACCATGAAAAGTGTTAGTCCCGCTTTTTGTTACCGCACTAATATTTGCCCCGGTAAAGCCAGCTTGTCTAACATCGTAAGGTGCAATATTTACTGAAATTTGATCGTAAGAATCTAAAGAAATTGGCTGAGATCCACCACCAGGCAGTGGATCGTTACTTAGTCCAAAATTATTATTTAAGTTTGCACCATCCACTTGGATATTATTGTAACGGGCATCACGACCTCCAAAACTATTCCCACTTGCCTGTGGGGTCAATCTTGTAAAATCAGTTATACTTCTAGTTATTGTAGGTAAACTAGCCAAATCTCTACTAGAAATATTGGTACTCGCCCCAGTTTTTTGAGCTGTAACTTTTTTAGCTGCTTGAACCGTTACTTCACCTAAGGTATTTCCAGAATCATCTAACTTATAATCTAAATTATAAGCTTCACCTAGTTTTAAAAAAATGTCATTAGCTTTTCCCGGTTTAAATCCGATGTAACTTATTTCAACAGAATAAGGACCTCCTACACGCATATTGTTTATTGCGAAGCGGCCATCATTGTTTGTAGAAACAGTATAGGTTGTTCCAGATGGTGTGTGTGTTGCTTTAACAGTTGCACCTGGGAGAATGCCTTTGGCATCCTTTACAGAACCTGTCATTGATGACGTGGTTACCTGTGCAATTGCACTATAAGTAATACCAACGAATGCAACAATAACCAGTACTAATCTTAAAAGTAAAGATTTCTTCATACTTTGTTTTTTAAATGTTTTTTGTTGTTGAATAATAAATCTAATAGGGATATTATGCCGCAAATGTACCCAATAAAATTTAACACATTTTAACATCCAATGTTAAATAATTATTAAGTCAGGCAAAACTTTTCAACATTTAACACATATTGAAGTGATTATAACTTTCAGTTTATCAATACATTGTTTATAAAACTAAATTTTTAATAACGAAATCAACAGTTGATTATAATTTAGGCAGTAAACCTAAGTTAACATTGGTATTTTTCAAATAATACATGTTAACAACATTTTTTAAACCCTAAACATCGCTGTTATTTAACTTTTTGCTAGCTTATCCATATATTATTCGGCAAATCCACCTCATTGTAGTTGTCATTTTTAAACAGAATGCTTAAAACAATATTCAATCATTGTAAATTTTAACTGTTATCTCAACATTGATCTAGCCAATTGACATTTTTTTTTTAGTTTTGAGCGATTGTTGCAGGATGAAGATCCTTTAACTTTTTGTAATCCGGATGTAGGCAACCACGATTATGGGATGAAGCCAGACGAATACAGATAATACAAAACAATTAAAAACAAATCTCTTTAAAATAGATTAAAAACAGATGAATTACGACGTTATTGTTTTAGGCAGCGGCCCAGGTGGTTACGTAGCTGCAATCAGAGCTTCTCAATTGGGACTAAAAGTTGCAATTGTTGAGCGTGAATCATTAGGTGGTATTTGTTTAAACTGGGGCTGTATCCCTACTAAAGCACTTTTAAAAAGTGCTCAGGTTTTCGAATATATTAATCATGCTGCTGATTACGGAATTACTACTGCCGGTGCAACCGCAGATTTTGCTGCTGTGGTAAAACGCAGCCGTGGTGTAGCCGATGGCATGAGTAAAGGCGTTCAATTTTTAATGAAAAAAAATAAAATTGACGTCATTATGGGAACTGGTAAAGTAAAACCAGGAAACAAATTAGAAGTTAAAGGTGCAGATGGTTCTCAACAAGAGCTAAGTGCTAAAAATATCATCATTGCTACAGGTGCCCGTTCAAGAGAATTGCCTAACCTGAAACAAGATGGCAAAAAAATTATTGGCTACCGCCAGGCAATGGTACTTCCTGAACTACCAAAAAGCATGGTAGTAGTAGGTTCTGGTGCTATTGGTGTAGAGTTTGCTTATTTCTATGCTACCATGGGCACAAAAGTAACTATCGTAGAATTTATGGATAACGTTGTTCCGGTTGAAGACGAAGACGTTTCTAAACAATTGTTACGCAGCCTGAAAAAAGTAGGTATCGATATCATGACATCAGCAAGCGTAGAATCTGTTGATACCAGCGGTGCAGGCTGCAAAGTTTCGGTTAAAACAGCATCAGGCATGCAGACTATCGAGGCCGACATCGTGCTTTCGGCAGCTGGTATTGTAGCCAACATCGAAAACATTGGTTTAGAAGAAACCGGTATCAAAACGGAGAAAGGCAAAATCGTTACCGACGAATTCTACAATACTTCAGTTAAAGGTTATTATGCAATTGGCGATGTAGTAGGCGGTCAGGCACTTGCCCACGTGGCTTCTGCAGAAGGCATTATCTGCGTAGAAAAAATTGCTGGTCAGCACGCCGAACCATTAGATTACAACAACATCCCGGGATGTACTTATTGCACGCCAGAAATTGCTTCAGTAGGTTACACCGAAAAAGCAGCTAAAGCAGCTGGTTATGAATTGAAAATCGGTAAGTTCCCATTCTCTGCTTCAGGTAAAGCAAGTGCTGCCGGTGCTAAAGATGGTTTTGTAAAATTAATTTTCGATGCTAAATACGGCGAATTATTAGGCGCACACATGATCGGTGCCAACGTTACCGAAATGATCGCTGAAATCGTAGTTGCCCGTAAATTAGAAACCACTGGCCACGAAATGATTAAATCTGTTCACCCTCACCCTACCATGAGCGAAGCCATTATGGAAGCTGCAGCTGATGCATACGGAGAAGTAATACACTTATAAGGTAGAAGGTTTGAAGGTGGAAGGCATAAGGTGCCACATCGATAAGTAAAACCAATATCATTTACAAAAACCCTTTAGTTAAAGCTGAAGGGTTTTTGTATTTTTAACCAATTCTAATCTTGATACCCGATACTAACTACTTGATACTAATTATTTGGCACTAATTACTCGATACTATAAAAATGAAACTCCATACCATAAACACAGGCTTATTTAAATTAGATGGTGGCGCTATGTTCGGCGTTGTACCCAAGGCCATCTGGCAAAAGACAAACCCAGCTGACGCAAACAACCTTTGCACCTGGGCCATGCGTTGCCTTTTAATTGAAGAAGCTAATCAATTGATTTTAGTGGATACCGGAATTGGGAACAAACAGGACGAAAAGTTTTTCAGTCATTATTACCTGCATGGGGACGACTCGATGGAAAAATCGCTGGCGCAATTGGGCTTCAGTATGGCAGATATTACTGATGTTTTCCTCACACACCTTCATTTTGATCATGTTGGCGGGGCAATAATAAGAGAAAACGGGAAACTGATACCAGCCTTTAAAAATGCACATTATTGGAGTAATGAAAAACATTGGCAATGGGCGGTCGAGCCAAATGCGAGGGAAAAAGCTTCTTTCTTAAAAGAAAACATTCTGCCGATCCAGGAAAGCGGACAGCTTAATTTTATTGATGAAAAAGAAAATATCGAATGGCAGAAAAATATCAATATCAGTTTCGCTTACGGCCATACTGATGCCATGATGTTACCTAAAATCAGTTACAAAGGCAGAACCATTGTGTATATGGCCGATCTTTTACCTTCAGTTGGGCACCTTCCCCTACCTTATGTAATGGCTTATGATATGTTCCCGTTAAAAACCTTGACCGAGAAACAGGCATTTTTAGAAGAAGCCGTAAACAACAACTACATTTTATATCTTGAGCACGATCCGGTTAACGAATGCTGCACTTTACAAAGAACAGAAAAAGGAATCCGCGTTGCCGAAACCTTTAACCTAAGCGATATTTAAATGATCAGACCAGCCAGCCCCGCAGATACAGGAGAAGTTGTACCACTGATTATTCAGGCGATGGGCAAGCTGGCTAAGAAATTAACCAACGTTGAAGATGATGAAATAATTAATCAGATCTTTAAACACTTCTTTCAACAAAAGGACAACCAATACAGTTACGAAAACACCTTGCTTTTTGAAGATGAGGGCAAAATCCTGGGATCTTTAAATGCCTATGATGGCGGAAAACTCCTAAAGCTTCGCCAGCCCTTTTTAGCATACCTGACTGAGCATTACCAGGCCAATCACACCGATCAAGGCACCGAGACCCAAAGCGGGGAATTTTACCTCGATACCATTAGTGTTAATCCACTGGCCCAGGGAAAGGGAATAGGAAAACAGCTCATTAAAGCAGGGATTGATTGGGCTAAACAACTTGGCCACCATCACGTCGGCTTATTGGTAGAAGAAAACAACGACCGGGCATTAAAGCTTTACCAGAATATGGGCTTTGTTATTCAAAATGAAAAACAATTTATGGGTGGCTTGTATCACCACATGGTCTTTAAGCTCAAATAATACCCTCCCCCACATAGCTTTTGCGCCGCTAAACGCTCCACGCCCAGCACGCTTCTCAAATTTATTTTCGTTTTTATTTGTATTTAATCTAAATAATGCCAATTTTTGTACCCGATGGAAAAAGCGTGTATCGATATTAATGAACTGGTTAACGTATTCTCAAATACCCATGGTTCTATTTATCAATCAGATAAATTAAACTGCTTTTATGTAGATTTTGGCGGCAAATTTGCGCGCTTTAATTGCCTGTCGCTTCAAAAATTAAAAAAGGTTGTAGAAGATATTGATATTGAAGCACTCCTTTTAAACACCCACAAAGCTGATTTCGAACTGGTTACCTTTAATGGCTGTGAACACATCTATTTATTAAGTGCTTTAGAAATTATCGCTTTAAAAGATCTGTTACACGGTACTTTTACCATGTTCAAACTAAATCACCTCATCAGCGACTGCCTGTATAGATTGGTTTATTAGTCGTTAGTTCAGTGGTTCATTAGTTTATTGGTAAGTTCAAACTGGTTAATAGCTTAACTGTATAAATTGGTTAATCGGTTAATTGTCTATAATGGATAGCTGCTTACATGAAACTGTCAACTGTTAATTGCCAACTGAAAATTGTACTGTATTAATTACATCCATTTTTCATTCCATTCGGTGCGTCATACTGAACTGGCTTCAGTATCTATTATATTTGGAAAGATCCTGGGATAAACTACCATTGACTTTATTTTATAAATCATTTAAATATGAACGGTTTATGCCGATTTTGTATTTCAGCCCAACTAGGCCGTAGCACCGTATCCCCCGTTCTACTTAAATCCGGCCTAACAAATTTTTCGGTCCGCACTGCCCAAGCCAATCCACTAGCTTCAAAAGAAAAATTTTCAGCCGGTGTTTTTTGTTTCTTTTTGACGCCAAAAAAAAAGAAGCCTGTCCGGCTAGGACTAATAAAATACTTCGTCCTCGAAAATTGCCAGCTGAAAACTGTTAACTGAAAATTGCCAGCCGAAAACTGACCTTTATCCTTCTGATCCTCAAGCACTATCCGTTTCGCGTTATTCTGCTATCCATTCCCATCCCCGCCCCTTATTTAAACTGATTACAAATAACTAATTATCAGCAATTTAGACTAATTTCATATAGCAAATAAATCACACAATATGGTTAATTTGATGTTACCTTTGTATCATTAGTTAAGCAAAGAAAATTATGAAAGACTTAATGCGCATCAAATGTTTAATATCACAGGATATCGAAACATTATTAAATCAGCAGATCAAAAAAGAAGCCCACTCTTCATCACTATATTTATCAATGTCATCTTGGTGTGACCAAAACGGATTCGACTTTTCAGCAGATTATTTCTTAAAGCAATCTGAAGAAGAAAGAGTACACCAGCTTAAATTGTTCAAATATGTTTTGGATATGGGTGGAAACGCAATATCTCCGGAAGTTTCAGGCATCAAAACCGAATTTGCCGGATTTAGAGAGGTTTTCGAAGATGCTTTAGAAGCGGAGATCGCCATTACCCAAAGCTTTAAAAACCTGGCTTCTAAATGCCATAAAGAACAGGATTTTGTAACCATGGAATTCTTAAACTGGTTCTTGAAAGAGCAACGCGAAGAAGAATACAAAGCACGCAGGGCATTAGAATTATTCGAGGTAATTGGCGAAGAAGGCACAGGAAGATGGGAAATTGATAAACACGTGAACAAAATCACTTATTCAGAAGAATAACAACAACAAAACATATATTGAAAGCTATCCCGATCAAAATCAGGATAGCTTTTTTTATATCCAGTTTTTTTGATAAGACATTGTTCTTTTCAATTGCAGTGGCGCATAGTCAAGAATCTATTGGCAACCCTTTATCTCAAGCGATCGTCATGCTGAATTTATTTTACAAGTAGAATAGTGTTTTCAATTGCCTTGTAGCTACTACGTGGTCAGCATCTTTCTGACAAAATAGCCCCTGAAATAAATTCAGGGTGACGCATCGAAGATTATTAATAGAACTCCATCTAATTTATACTGATGGATTCCAACCAGTTAAGTTTCAGATAACAACCGATAATAAAAAGAAAAGCTCCAGTAAAACTGGAGCTTTCTTGGTTTAGGATGTTTGGTTTATGTTGATTATGAATAAGTCTTGATGTTTTTGTAAAAAAAGCGCCGTTACCAGCGCTTTTTTTAAACCAAATATATAATAATAATTAACGAGCATTACAAAAGTACAAACTTTATTCATATTAGCAAGTATTTTTATTAAAAAATTTAAATATTTTAATAAAAAACATATAAAACACTAAAATACAGATACAAAAAATAAACTAAATAGATATAAATCATATAAAAATTAATTTTTTATACAAAAACATTAGTTTTTTACTTACAAAATCATAATTTAAGGAAATATTTAAGCAAAATGATAGAAGATTTTATAAAAAATTACTTTAATCATCCTAAAATTTATGATGAAATGTTCCTAAATGGCGATCATTACAGAGATCATTATTCAAACTTCATCAACAATTTCTCTAAAGAATCGCTCGAGAACCTGAACAAAAAGGAAGAATTGGCTAAAAAGCTGTTCATGAGCCAGGGTATTACCTTTACGGTATACGATAGCGGCGAAGGGATCGAAAAAATCTTTCCTTTTGATATTATCCCGAGAATTATTACGTCAACAGAGTGGAGTTTTATAGAAAAAGGAATAAAACAACGCCTAAAAGCGCTGAATCTTTTCTTAAAAGACATTTATAGCAATCAATTTATCTTAAAAGATCAGATTGTACCTATAAATGTAATTTATTCTTGTCCGCATTTTTTAAGAGAGATGCACAATGTAAATGTATTACACGATATCTATATCCATATTGCCGGGATAGACCTGATAAGAGATCATGACGGAACATTTTATGTATTAGAAGACAACCTGCGCACACCTTCGGGCGTAAGCTATATGCTCGAGAATAGAGAAATCACCAAAAGATTATTCCCCGACCTTATTCCGCAATGCGGCGTAAGAAGTGTAACCGAATACCCTGCCATATTATATAAAAATTTAATGAGCCTCTCTCCCAGGGCCGTTTCAAACCCAACAATTGTACTGTTAAGTCCCGGCATGTATAATTCTGCATATTACGAACATACCACCCTGGCCCGCCTAATGGGGGTAGAACTGGTAGAAGGACGTGATCTGGTGGTTAAAAACCAAAAGGTATTTATGAAAACCACCACTGGCCTGCAACAGGTTGATGTGATTTATCGCCGTGTAGATGACGACTATCTTGATCCACTGGTTTTTAATCCGAACAGCGTACTGGGCGTTGCAGGCCTAATGGGCGCCTATCGCAAAGGTAATGTAGCCATTATTAATGCAATAGGCAATGGTGTAGCCGACGACAAAGCCGTTTATACTTATGTACCAGATATGATCAGGTACTACCTGAACGAAGAACCCATACTAAAGAATGTACCTACCTACCAGCTCAGCAATAAAGATGAGCTCGATTATGTTTTTGCAAACATCAATACGATGGTCATAAAAAAAACCAATGGAAGTGGCGGATATGGCATGTTAATGGGACACGCGGCCAGCGAGCAGGAAACCGAAGAATACAAAATCGAAGTATTGAAAGATCCACGCAATTTTATTGCCCAACCTACCATAAGCCTTTCTTCTGCCCCGTGTTTTATTAACGGAAAACTGGCTCCACGCAGAATCGATCTTCGTCCTTTCGCTTTAAACGGACCAGATGGCATTTCAATTGTGCCAGGTGGCTTAACCAGGGTAGCCTTAAAAGAAGGTTCGCTGGTCGTAAACAGCTCGCAAGGTGGCGGCAGTAAAGATACATGGGTTTTAACTTCTTAGAATACAGAATATGTTAAGTAGAGTTGCATCAAGCTTATATTGGCTAAGCAGATATGTTGAGCGCAGCGATGGTATGCTGCGCATGTTAAAAACAAATTATGCTTCCTCACAAGATACCATACAGGAATTTACCTGGAAGCCCGTAATCAGGATTTTTTCATCAGATGACGAAAATGAACTATTGAATATCCAGCACGATAGCCGTGCCGTGATAGAATACCTCTTGTTAAACCGCGAGAATCAAAATTCTATTTTAAACATCGTTACCCTGGCCCGGGAAAATGCTCGGAGTGTTCAGGAACATATACCTAAAGATTTATGGCAGAGTTTAAACGAATATTACCATGCGGTAAAAGACGAAAAATTATTGTGGCACGTACAGAAGGATGATCCTGTTACAGCCCTGGATGTTTTGATTAAACAGGTCATGTTATATAACGGAACTGCCGACAGTGCGATGGAACGCGGGGAAAGCAGAAGTTTTATGAATATTGGCAAACACCTGGAGAGAAGCATACAGTCAGTCGATATTCTCGACATTAAATTCAGCTCGATAAGCAGTAATCCGGATCTGCTGACGGATATATCCTACTGGAAACATTTATTGCTATCATTAGGTGGCTATGAACTTTACCTAAAAACTTACAGGCAAGGTTTCGATGCAAAAAACATCATCGAATTAGTGATGCTCAACAATGATTTTCCACGGTCGGTACTGTACGCCATGAACAATATTGAAAGATATTTTAACCGGCTAAAGAGCGAAAGCAATATCGAACATTACAACAACTTATCTTTTAAAATAGGGCGTTTAAAAAGTATGATTACCTATAGCTCGGTAAATACCATGAACGAAGAGCAGTTGCATCATTACCTTACAGAGATCAGAGCTGAACTTTTCGGCATCGGAAACCAGCTAAATGAATATTATTTCGCAAATTCATAATTTTTAACCATAGATAGATATGATTAACACAGTTACTATTTCCTTTATTCATTTTTCATCTGTGTTTATCCTTTATAGCTGTGGTAACCTATAATAATAAAAGCCAATATGCCAATTTTCAAAATCAAACATATCACCAATTACAAATATGAATTGCCTGTTCGCGATAGCGCAAATCAGATTATTTTATTTCCGATTAAGGATGATTTTCAAAAAGTGGTTAAACACGACCTGAATATCTCCGGAAGCCCGGAAATTGAAATCTTTATTGATTATTATGGCAATGAAGTAGGCACATTTACCCAAAATGAGCCTCATACCCAGCTGAAAATTTTTTCCAAAGTAAGTGTAGAAACCTTCCCGAAGCCATTGCCGCAAGACGATATGTTTAGCAGCGAGCAGTGGAACAGTTTAAGCGCCTTAAAATTCGAAGTGCCGTATATCGATTACTTGCGCCAAGAAAGTTTCGAGGGCATTAGCCAACTGAAAGAAACAGCGCTGAAGATTAAAGATGCGGAAGATACACCCTATCAAACCGCAATAAAATACTGTGCCGATGTTTTCAATAATTTCGAATACATTAAAGGTGTAACCGCGGTTGACACCACCATAGATGAAATTTTAAAACTTAGAGCAGGTGTTTGTCAGGATTTTGCCCATGTACTAACCGCTATGTTGCGTTTAACAGGTATCCCTGCCAGATATGTGAGCGGTTACATCTGCCCCAATAGAGATGGTATGCGGGGTGAAGGCGCCACCCATGCCTGGGCCGAGGCATATTTACCAGAATATGGTTGGCTGGGCTTAGACCCCACCAATAACTGTATTGCCAACGAAAACCATGTGCGCCTGGCAGTGGGCCGAAATTTTGCCGATTGCTCACCAGTAAAAGGTGTTTACAAAGGTGGTTTCGAACATATTATGGAAGTTAACGTATCAGTAGGTTATAACGATGAAGACTTTAATGATAACGAAACTTATTTTCAGCCAAAAGAAGTGAATTACACTAAGCCATCCGGAACAATAACCACCGCAAGAACACAAAACAGTTATCAACAATATATGGAAGCGATGCAGCAACAGCAACAACAGTAGGCAGTTTTCAGTTTGCAATTTGCAGCTGGCAGTTTCAACATCATCAGGAATAAAAGCAGTGGAGATCTATTTCAAATCTCTGCTGTTTAAAATTTCATCGATCTTCTCATTTTCAATAATCCACATCCCTATCCGTTCATCGGTAATCCCATCCATCAGGTTATAAGTAAATGTAGGTTTGTTATCTTTCATTTTAGTAAAAAGATATTTGAACATGATGTTTTTATTATCTTTCAGTATTTCGGCAACCTCAATAATATGAGTCGAAATCATGAAACAACAATCTTCTATTTTAGAAAATGATTTAATTACAGATAAAGACCCATCAAAAGCGTCTTTTACATTTGTACCCCTAAACAACTCATCAAAAATCACGAAAATATTTTTAGCGATTTTAATCTTCTCAGCAACATGTTTTACCCTTAAAACCTCATTGTAAAAATGGCTATAGCCTTGATTTAAATTATCGGGTAAATTTATAGTCGATATTAGCCCTTGCCAAATACCCGTTTCCATGTATTTTGCAGGAACTGGAAGCCCTAAATGCGCTAAATAAACAGATATACCAACAGACTTTAAAAAAGTAGATTTTCCAGCCATATTACTCCCAGTAAGAAAGCAGACATTCTTCTCCGTTTCGAATTCAATGTCATTAGCAACAGGGTTACTTAAAAAAGGATGAAAAACGCCATTGATACGAAAATGGCGCGCTTTTAGATTTACATTTGGCAGGGTTAAATTAAACTTTCTGGCAGCCTGAACAATAGAAAAATAAGCATCTACCTGATAGATGATATCTAAAAACTTCTTGATCGTTTTCATTTCAGTTTTCTTAAAAATAAAATCAAGTTCCTCTAATTCGAATATGCTGATCTTCTTTTCTTTACGTTCAACTATGTTTTTAACTAATACCTGCTTAAATAAGGAGAACACAACATCATCAAATTCTTTAGCCAGTTCAGGTTTATCTTTATCATTCAATCCGGCAAAAACTTCGCCCAGCTTTTTAAGCAAAAAAATTATTTCTTTTATGCCTTTCTCTTTTAAATAATAGCCCTGGTTTGGATAAAAGAAATAATTGACAGACTTCGTTAATGCTGATATCCTGGAATAAGACTTGATTTTAGCAAATTGCATCAGATAGCTTTCAACAAAATCGATATTGGTGCGGTCAAAATTTAAATTACCTGAATAACCTGAAAGATATTTTATTACATGCTGCCGTTCGTTAATGACCTGAATATCTGTAGATGGTGTTCTAAAAATATCGATTAGTTTATCCCTGCCCTTAATCGTTGAAGTAAAATTGAATAGTGAAAACACACTTTTATTTAAACCATAAGCCTCAAATATGTTTAAATCAGCTAAGGTTTGTTTATCTATATCAAACTTATTCATGAGGCGCTGTAGATGGATATCCTAAAATTGTTTTTATCTATAAATCTTTTCAAGATAAGAATTTACCATGAGAGTTAGTCGTTTTCAATTGGCAATTAACAGTCTGATTTTGCCTAATGCTAAAAAAACTGCCAACCGAAACCCGCAAACTGCCAACTGATAAACTTTTTTTTCTAAATTTGCGCCTTTTACAAATAACAATATGATTAAGAGACAGCAAATTAAAGATTTATTAAAGTCGACAGCATTTGACACAGAGGTAACGGTTATGGGATGGGTTAGAACTTTCCGTAATAATCAGTTTATTGCATTAAATGACGGGTCTTGCATGAGCAATATCCAGGTGGTGATCGATTTTAATAATTTACCCGATGAGCTGTTAAAAAGAATAACAACTGGTGCGGCCATTTCTGCAACAGGTAAATTGATCGAATCGCTTGGTAAAGGGCAAACCGTTGAGATTAAGGCAACGACTGTAGAAATTTTGGGTGATAGCGATCCTGAAAAATTCCCATTGCAACCAAAAAAACACAGCTTAGAGTTTTTACGTGAAATCGCACACCTGCGTTTCCGTACCAATACTTTTAATGCCGTTTTTAAAGTACGTCATGCTTTGGCTTTTGCCATTCACCAATTCTACAACGAACGTGGTTTTGTGTACATGCACACGCCTGTAATTACCGCAAGTGATGCAGAAGGTGCTGGTGAGATGTTTAAGGTAACTACTTTAGATTTCGACAATACACCACGTACAGATGACGGTAAGGTAGATTTCTCGCAGGATTTCTTTGCCCGCGCAACCAACTTAACCGTATCGGGTCAATTGGAAGGTGAGTTAGCGGCAATGGCTTTCGGACAGATTTATACTTTCGGACCTACTTTTAGGGCAGAAAACTCAAATACAACACGCCACCTTGCCGAGTTCTGGATGATTGAGCCAGAAGTAGCTTTTGCCGATTTAGAAGACAATATGCAGCTTGCAGAAGATATGATGAAGTATGTGATTAAATATGCTTTAGATAACTGCAAGGATGAATTAGAATTTTTAAATACCCGTTTAGCCGAAGAGGACAAACAAAAACCGCAGAACGAGCGCAGCGAATTTAGCTTGTTAGAAAAACTCGATTTCTGTTTAGCCAACGAGTTTGAACGTTTAACCTATACGGAGGCAATCAGGATTTTAAAATCTTCTAAACCAAACCAGAAGAAACAATTTAAATACCTGATTGATGAGTGGGGTGCCGATTTACAAAGTGAGCACGAACGTTACCTGGTAGAAAAACACTTTAAAAAACCGGTAATCTTAACGGATTATCCTGCCGATATTAAATCGTTCTACATGCGCCAGAATGAGCCAGATGCTGAAGGCAGACAAACTGTTGCAGCGATGGACATCTTATTCCCTGGTATTGGCGAAATGATTGGCGGATCACAACGTGAGGAACGTTTAGACCGTTTAACCAAACGCATGGAAGATTTAAACATTCCGCAGGAAGAACTTTGGTGGTATTTAGATACCCGCCGCTTTGGATCAGCTCCGCACTCGGGTTTTGGCTTAGGTTTCGAACGTTTGGTATTGTTTGTAACCGGAATGACCAACATCCGCGATGTAATTGCTTTCCCAAGGTTCCCGAAAAACGCAGAATTTTAGGAAGGGTTTAGGGTTTAGGGAAAACCAATTATCAAAGGAGTCAAGTTTTTTTAAAACTTGACTCCTTTTTTTGCCTAAAATTTCTACATTAAAGTTTGAGATTTATTGCTTGGTGTATTTAATCTGTTGTTAGCTGCTTAACTATATGGTGGCCAACACCTCCATTGTCTTTTTTTCTTTTTCCGAAATAGTTTTTAAGATATTGGATGCTTGTTCGATGTATTTAAAATCTTTTGTTTCACTTACCTTTTCGAATAGCTGTGATACAGTTGTCCAGAGTGTTGCAATTTCTGAAAATGCCTCCCATCCTGTCTTTAGCTCATCAAGCTTCAGCAATTCATAACTTTCTTTTAAGAAATCACGATACAAATTCCTGAACAATGCGCCACCTGTACCTGCTTTTTCCATAATCATAGCAGATAGTTTAAACTCATGCGCTATGTTGTTACCCGCATTAAACCATTTCACAATTTCAGCACTTGTTTTCAAAATCCCTTTGTAGGCAATATTCGTAATGGGTGGGTTCAGGTATTCGATGGCGTTATTTTTAATCGCTATCGGTATGATCTCTTTTAGATCTTGATTATTCCTTTTGCTAGTCTGTTTAAGTGTATAATACAGATTTTTCGAAGCCATAGGTCCTTTTTCAGCCCTCGCCAATGTTAAACTTTCTAAAGAAGTTTTTACCTCCCCGCCTTGCTGTTTTGTATCCACTAAAAAAGCATTTTCATGGTCATAGCCATAAATTGCAGCATAGTGGCCTGCAAAATGAAAAGGGTTCGAAAAATATTCCAAATGGTAACAGTCTAATTTCAGTCCTACAGCCTGTCCTTTATCGAGAAGCTGCTTTACATTATCCCAGGCTTTTTGTTTTGAAGAAGTTTCCTCAACAGTTAATTCTAGATTTAAATTTTTAGCAATGTTTTGTGTCAACAGATCGGTTTTTATTCTTCCTCCTATAAATGGAAAATCCATTGTTTTCATATTCCAATAGATAAAACCAAGCCCTTCACCAAGTCCAAAAAGCATGGGTTCGGAAAGTTCAATCCCCAGTTGCAGCAACAAGGTTCCCGTTGCAGTGGTTTCGCAATGTTGTCCATCAAAAGGCTTTAAATGCTCAATTTTCATTTTAACTGATTAATCGAAAACAATATATTATTTTTTTTCTCCCGGCCGTTTCCAGACGGGATTGGAAATGATTTAAAATAACAATTATATGGTTTAGCAATATTACTATTAGAGTTGAAACAGGTAAGGGTCTTCGACAAGCTCAGACTGACACTGTTTAAGTTTAATTAATGATATAACATTGTCCAAGGGGATTAAAATTGGTTTAAAATCAGGAATCGTTCCGTACGGACATTTGCTGATTAATCCATTAATACCTCTTCATTACTGTCCACTTAAACCTGATTGACGCGGATGCCGATTTTTCATCGGCAGAAGCAAAAAGCAGGACTGAATAAACCTAAACACCACTGCCCCTGCTTTCCAAAAAAACTAATGAGTTGCCATATGCTAGACTTCCGAAGTTCTGCCTACGCTTAACTTCTTTTTAAACTTCGCAAAGTCATCCGCAAATTTATCGTCCATCATCATGCATGCTATCTCCATACGGATTGGCATGTGCATAATCTACCGCCGAAACCTTATAATCGGTTGGAGCAAAACTGGCCGAAGTGCTCAGCGCCATACCCAGTTCGTAACGCGTTGGGTAAGGTGTTTTTAATAAGCTACCTGCCGGGATATATGGAAAACTCTCTAAATAACTCTGCATTACACTCGGACTAACCCGCCTATTGATATATGCCCTGCTTAGCTGATGCGTTTCTCTTAAACCCGCAGCCCCCAATAATTCTACAGCACTGGCCACAGTTAAGTTATGGAAGTTTTTAACCCGAACGGTTTTATCTTCTACCACAAGGCCTTTCATTAAACTCTGATCTTGAGTAGCCACGCCTGTTGGGCAGGTATTGCTGTTACATTCTAAAGCCTGAATACAGCCTAAAGCGAACATCATTCCGCGGGCAGCATTACACATATCGGCACCAAGGGCAATATTTTTAACCAGATCGAAACCTGTTGCCACTTTACCCGAGGCGATAATTTTAATGTGTTTTTTCAGATCAAAACCATTCAAAACATCGTATACAAAAGCCACACCTTCGCGCAAAGGCATACCTACCGAATTCGAAAATTCCTGTGGGGCAGCACCTGTTCCGCCTTCGCCACCATCAACAGTAATAAAATCAGGATAAATTCCGGTTTCTACCATGGCTTTACAAATGGCATAAAATTCGCTTTTACGACCGATACAAAGTTTAAATCCTACTGGTTTACCTTCCGATAAATCGCGGAGTTTCTTCACAAACTCCAACAAACCGATAGGCGTATTAAATGCCGAGTGTGCAGGTGGCGATAATACATCTTTACCTTCGGGTACTAAACGGATCCTGGCTACCTCTGGCGTTACCTTTTTGGCAGGCAGCATACCACCGTGACCAGGTTTAGCGCCTTGTGAAAGTTTAATCTCGATCATTTTTACCTGGTCGGTTTTTGCCCTTTCGGCGTAAGCATCGTAATTAAAGGTACCATCGGCATTTCGGCAACCGAAATAACCGGTACCAATCTGCCAGATCAAATCGCCTCCGGGCTGACGGTGATAATCGCTGATTCCACCTTCGCCCGTATTGTGTGCAAAGTTGCCCATTTTAGCACCGCCGTTTAAAGCCAGAATTGCATTCTGACTTAATGAGCCAAAGCTCATGGCCGATATATTATAAATACTCGCAGAGTAAGGTTTTTTGCAATCTGGGCCACCGACAGTAACACGTGGATCTAAGTTTAATTCGTGGTGAGAAATGGCCGCAATACTGTGGCTTAACCATTCGTAGCCATTATCGTAAACATTTAACTGCGTTCCGAATGGAATGGTATCGTTATCTTTTTTAGCGCGTTGATAGATTAATGAGCGGTTTAACCTGCTGTAAGGCGTACCGTTCGTATCGCTCTCTACAAAATACTGGTAAACTTTCGGCCTCAATTCTTCCATAAAATACCTTAAACGGCCAAAAACCGGATAATTTCTTACAATACTATGCTTGGGCTGATATAAATCGTAAATACCAAGAATTACAAAAGGACCGGTGAAGATGAATGTCCACCACAAAAAAGGATGGTAAAGGCCCAGCATAATGGTTAGGGCAATTAAAAATGCGGCAATTGCGACGAAAGCTTTTCTCATAATAATAGATTAGCGTATGTTTTGTTGGTACAAAGATTAGGATTATTAAACAACTGACACCATTAATTTGTTATTTTTACGCTATGCTTATTAAGATATATCCAGAAAACCCGAATGAAAGAGCCATTGAACAAGTTGTTGAAGTGTTGAAGAAAGGTGGTTTGATCATCTATCCAACCGATACCATTTATGGTTTGGGCTGCGATATTACCAATCCAAAAGCGATCGAAAAAATCTGCAGAATACGTGGCATAAAGCCCGAAAAGGCCAATTTCTCTTTCATCTGTCACGATTTAAAACATATTTCCGATTACATTAAACCGATTGATAATACCACGTTCAGGGTGTTAAAAAAAGCTTTACCAGGACCATTTACCTTTATTTTTAATGCGAACAACAACGTACCTAAGCTATTAAGTTCCAATAAAAAAACGGTGGGTATCCGTGTGCCCGATAACAACATTGCCCGTTGTATTGTAAAAGAACTGGGTAACCCTATCCTATCTACTTCGATAAAGGATGATGATGATGTAATCGAATATTCCACCGACCCGGAATTGATCCACGAAAAATACGAAGACCTGGTTGACCTGGTAATTGATGGCGGCTACGGCGATAATGATGCCTCCACCGTAATCGATTGTACTACGGGCGAGTTTGAAGTGATCCGTGAGGGTAAAGGAAATATAGAAGAGTATTTGTAGCGATCGGTCAAAACCTCCCCCAGCCCCTCCTAAAGGAGGGGAGTTTCCCTCACAGTTTCAAAAGGATCAATCTAGGGATACCTAGAACATACCCCATAAACCCCTATCCGCCTATCGGCACCTTTCCCCTGAAAGGGAAAGGGTTAAAGCAACAAATTACTGCACCCTGCAATACGCTCCATGTTTATCTGCCCCCTGCTATCGGCCTAGGAAATGATGGAAGGAGAAGCAGTTGAAACTTGTGCACAATCTTTCCCTAACCCAAAGAACCAAAACAGAGGCAAGAACGATTTTTCTTCGTTCCTAGCCGCTGTTGCAAATAAAGTTTCGACTAGCTTATCCGACATCAGTTCCAAGCCTTGGGTTTTTGTTACTTTTGGGCCAAGCCAACCTGCAAAGCAAGCTTGAAGGCCTATAAAAACATATGCACAACTGAAAAAAGTAAGAGCCCCCTCGGCGGCGGTAGACCTGTACCGATTTTTCATCGGTAGCCGAGGCAAGACCGAGCCTAAAGCAAAACCTCCCCCAACCCCTCCTAAAGGAGGGGAGTTCCCACCCATAGCTCTAAAACCCAACGATACAAAGTTCCTCAAAGACAACAATACCGCTTCCCGCCTGCGCGGGATCCGATAGCTATCGGATGACGACCGTATTATAGCGAGCGCCTTAAACCCCTATCCGAACCTTTCCCCTGAAAGGGAAAAGACTAAATTCCCAGCAGCATAGGAGCCTAAAATTTATCAACATCCAACCTAAATACCAAAGAAATATATAAATTTATATTTTAATACCGTACTCCACAAGCTTTTAACAAAACAAACAACTAAAATTAACCTCATTCTAATACTGAATTAATATTCTACGCTTATTTTCGTAACCTAATCATTCTATATGGCGCTACAATTACTCCAATAAAACTTTCCAGCTAAAAAAAATCGTTGTCAGGCAATGATTTTCGCACAATTGCTATAGATATTTCCCTGTAGTGACGATGGTTTGCGCTGAATGATCAAAAATCTTCTAATTACAATCCTTATTATTCTGTATGGCAAAACGTTTATCTAATCATTCAAATCCTCGCGGGGCCGTTCCCGAAAAATAAAGCAATTACGCTTAATCCACTTCGCTAACTTATTCAAAAAGATTAATCATCGTTTCATATCCCTAAAAAACTTATATGAAAAAACTTTTACTATTATGTTCTACAATGCTTTTGGCAACTTCGTTGTTTGCCCAAAGTTTTAACGGAACCTACAGTTTCGGTAGCGTTTCTACCACTACAGGTAAAACGGACCCTACCCCGGCTCCAACTGCAACCGGAGTTACTTTTGGTTCTTTTACAGCTAATGGCGCTGTTTCTGCAAACCCTAACGCAGGCGGAAGGTTTTCTTTCACCAGTCAGCCTACAGGGGCAACCAATGCCAGTGATGTTTTTACCGGCACAATAGATTTAACCAAGTATTACGAAGTAACCATTACACCTGTTGCAGGTTACACCCTAAACATTACAGGGATTAAATTCACCCTGCAACGTTCAGGAACCGGGATCAGGCAATACAGTGTACGATCGAGTAAAGACAGCTATGCAGCTAACTTACCAGCCACAGTATCGCCCGCCAATACAGATCTTCAGGTTGTAACGGGAAACATATTTCAGGTACTGGATGCAGCAACAACTGCTGAGGTTGGCAGTACCATTACCTTAACAGGCTTTACCAGCATTTCTACAGCAACTACCTTCCGTTTTTATGGTTACAATGCCGAAGCTGCCGGAGGTACGTTTAGTATAGATGATGTAGTTATTTCCGGATCTTCAGTTTCTGGTACAGACAATACCCCGCCTGTAAATACGGCCTTATACCCAAAAACATCAAATATTACCTCAACCTCTTTTAACCTTACCCATAATATCGATGAGCCGGGTAAAACTTATTATGTTGTTACCGCATCAGGCAGTCAAGCTCCAACACCTGCACAGGTAAAGGCTGGATTAAACGGAAGTGGTACTGCAGCAATTAAATCTGGCACTTTGATCAATGCAGCCAATACAGATGTTAGTACATCCATTACCGGATTAACTGCAACTACAAATTATGCCGTGTATGTGGTGGCAGAAGATGGTGCCAGCACGCCTAATTTACAAACTTCAGTTACATTCTTAAATGTAACAACATTGGGTTTGGCAGATGTTACCCCACCGGTAACGGCAGCAACCTATCCCAAAACAACAACGGTTACCACTACCTCAGTCGATTTTGTGAACAACATTAACGAAGCAGGTACCACTTATTATGTGCTAGCCCTTACTGGCGGTACTGCCCCAACACCTGCACAGGTGAAAGCCGCACAGGATGGAACGGGTGCTGCAGCTTTAAAATCGGGATCATTTGCCAACACCGCCAACACCGATGCCAGTGCATCCATCACCGGTTTAACAATCGGTACCGGTTATACCTTATATGTTGTGGCACAGGATGCAGCAGGCAATTTACAAACTACAGTTGCCCCGGTAGATGCTACCACTGCTAATCCTCCTTTGGTAAGCGCCCCGGTAATCATCAGTCAATATTACGAGGGCACTTCTGTAAACAAATGGATCGAGTTAACCAACCTGAGCAATGCACCGATCAATACTGCATCACCACAGTTAAAATTAGCTTTATACAATATTTCGGGCGATGCGGGTAACATTAATATCACTGGTACACCTTCGCAAACGGTAAACTTAAACTTTACCATTCCGGCCCATGGCTCCGTACTTTTGGGCAATACGGGCAACAGCAATACCGAAGTACCCTACCTAAGTCCTGCCAGTGCCGTATTAAACAGCAATACCGTAATCAACTTTAACGGTAACGATGGTGTAGCCCTTTTAGATGCCAATAACAATATTATCGATGCTTTCGGGCAGGGTGTTAACGCCAAAGATGTTTCTTATGTAAGAAGTTTGAATGTAACCGCACCTAGTCCTACTTACGTAGACGACGATTGGACCAGAACACCACTGGCTACCGTTCAAAATGCCATTGACGATGACGATGCCAATAGATTGGGCGTACATTTCCCACCTAACTTACCTGCCTGCGCCGCGCCAACCAGTCCGGCAACAGCATTAACCTTCAGTGCCGTAACTACAGGCAGCATCACCGCTGCTTTCACTAAATCGGCCGATGCCAACGAATACCTGATCATCAGAAGTTTAAATGCCACTTTGAGTGCGCTTCCGGTTGATGGTACTGCTTATGCCATTGGTTCTTCTTTTGGTGGGGGTACGGTAATTAACAAAATTGTAAACAATACCTTTACCGATAACAATTTAAACAGTTCTACTACTTACAACTATTTTATTGTTCCGTTAAACAACCTTTCTTGTACCGGCGGACCGAAATATTTAACCACCAATATTTTAACCGCAGCACAAAGCACTAAAACCTTATTGCCTTGTGCCACTCCAACGGCGCAGCCCACAGGTTTTACCATTACTTCTGCTAACTATAACTTTATCCAGGCTTCTTTCACCGCCGCCAGTGCAGCTGATGAATACCTGGTAGTGATGAGTACCAGCAGTACCTTAACCGCAGCACCGGTAAACCAAACGGTTTATAATGTAGGCGATGCTTTAGGTGGTGGTATTGTGGTGAAAAGAGGAACGGGCACTTCATTTATCAGAAATGGTTTAACCCAGAACACCAATTATTACTTTTTCACCTATGCGGTAAACAGTGCCTGCAGCGGTGGCCCTTTATATTTAACCGCACAGCCGCTTTTAGGAAACTTTAAAACCGGTATCCTTGATGTAAACAAACTCAACTTCTATTACGGTAACTTACACAGTCACAGCAGTTATTCTGACGGAAATAAAGACGATTTAACTAAAAAACCAGAAGATGATTATGCTTTTGCTAAAACAGCGATGAACCTCGATTTCCTTGGGATATCAGAGCATAACCATACCCAGGCAGGCATGTCATTGGCCAACTGGCAACCAGGTATCATTGCAGCCAAAAATGCAACCACTTCTACTTTTGTTGCGCTGCACGGTATGGAATGGGGTGTAATCAGTGGCGGCGGACACGTAATTGTGTACGGGATCGATTCACTGATCGGCTGGGAGCCCGGCGAAAACCAGATTTATGTACCTAAAAGCACTTATACCGGGCCAGCGGGTTTATTCAGGATTATTAACCGCCATGGTTTAAATGCCGTAGCTACTTTGGCTCACCCTAATACAACCGATTTTAACAACATCTCGGCCACTTACGATTTAAGTGCAGATAGTGCCATTGTAGGCTCGGCCTTAGAAAGTGGTCCTGCGTTTTCAACCAATGTTACCTATTCCGATCCCGCCAGCTCAATGAGTTATTTGAGCTATTATAACCGCATGCTGGCTAAGGGTTATCACCTTGGTGCAAGTATTGATCATGATAACCACAATTTAACCTTTGGTAAGCACACCCGTGCCAGGTTAGTGGTATTGGCTCCTGCCCTTACCGAGAACGATTTATTGGATGCCATTAAAAAGATGCGTTTTTATGCATCACAAGATTCGGCAGCCAAAGTGGTTTTCACCATCAACAAACAACCGGTAGGCAGTGTATTTAAAACAGCCGGTGCGCCACAAATCTCGGTAAGTTCGATTACCACAAGTCCGGTAACCAGCATTAAAATTTTATACGGAACACCAGGCAGCGGTACCAACCCGGTAGAATTAACCACCAGCCCAACCGCAAGTTTAACCTATACCGATAATGCCCTGGCCAACCTGGCAACAGGCTATTATTATGCTGATATTGTGGAAGCCGACGGAAGCCGGATCATTACCTCTCCCATCTGGTATACCAGGGATGATGCTACCGTTAAAAAAGACCAGAATATTACCTTTGCGCCTACAAGAACGGCTACTTACGGCGATCCTGATTTAGTTGCAGGGGCCACGAGTGATAATACCGCCATCAACATTACTTATACCAGTAGCGATACCAATATTGCCACCATCAGCAATAACGATATCCACATTGTAAAAGCAGGTACCGTAACCATTACGGCCAATCAACCGGGCGATACTTTCTTTAACCCGGCAGTTGCCAAACAACAGGTATTAACCATTGCCCCTAAAGCCATTACGGTAATGGCAGATGCCAAAACCAAGCTAGAAGGAACAGCTGATCCCGCATTCACCTACGTTTCCAGTCCTGCATTAATTGGTACCGATGCTTTTACAGGCGCATTAAGCCGTGTGACGGGCGAAACCGCAGGCGATTACGCCATTCAGCAGGGAACGCTGGCTTTGAGTAGTAATTACACCATCAACTACAATTCTGCCAATCTTCATATTAACGCCAAACCGGTTGCCGCACTAAGTGCCAGTGTTGCTGTTCCACAAAACGCCACTGCTCCGGTAATTACTTTTAGGGCAACCGCAGGTACAGCACCGTTTACATTTACTTATAACATCAATGGCGGCAGCAGCCAAACGTTAAAGGCAACAAGCAATACCGCAACAGTAACGGCACCAACCAATGTGGTGGGCACATTCGTTTACACCGTCACCAACATTGCCGATGCTTTTAGTGCACAAGCACAAAATGTTTCAACCACGGTAACGGTTCGTCCTTTACCGGTAGCCACCATTGCAGGTAATACATCCGTATGTAATTTCGGTTCATCACCAAACATTACTTTCACAGGCTCGGTTGGTACAGCACCTTATACCTTTACTTACAGCATTAATGGAGGTAGCAACCGTACGGTAAGCACAAGCTCAACCACTGCAACAGTTAGCGTACCAACCAATTTAACAGGTACATTTACCTACAATTTAGTAAGCGTGACCGATGTTTATGCTACCCAAACGCAAACCGGATTAGCTACGGTAACGGTAAATGCCCTGCCAGTGGTTTCCATCAGCAGCAATAAAGGTTTATCGATTTCTAAAGGCGATGCCATCATTTTAACGGCTACCGGCGGCACACAATACAGCTGGACAGGCTCGGATATCGTTAGCGGACAAAGTACTGCTGCCTTAACCATCCGACCGAAACAGAGCGGTACTTACCGTGCTACCGTAACCAATGCAAGTGGTTGTGTGAGCGATCAAAGCATTGCCATTACCGTAGTAGAAGATTATAAACTCGAAGCCAGCACTGTGGTTACACCTAATGGCGATGGTTATAACGATAAATTCATCGTAAAAAACATCGATTATTATCCAAACAACACCTTAAAAATATTCGATAAGGCCGGGCGGATTTTATACACCAAACATACCTATGCCAACGATTGGGACGGAACCATAAACGGTAGTCCGCTGAATGAAGGAACCTATTATTACATCATCGATTTAGGTAGCGGCATCGGTACATTCAAAGGTTTTATCAACATCATTAGAGACTAATTACAGACATGAGAGCAATTACAAAAAACATAAAGCAAATGCGTCGCGTAACGTTTCTATTTGCTGCAGGCACATTATTTTTAGGTTCGGTTAAAGCACAGATCCTTCCGTTAAATGCGCAATATTTTCAGAACCGTTACCTGGTTAATCCCTCAATGGCGGGTATTAACGAAGGTTTTAACATCAACGGAAGTTTCCGCAAACAATGGTCGAACATTCCAGGTGCACCTATTACACAAAGCGTAACCTTAGATCAGCAGGTGAACAAAGTAGGCTGGGGTGTGAATGTGTACAACGAGAAATCGGGCGGTATCCAACGCACCAAAGCCGTTGGAACCTTTGCCTACCACCTTCCGCTAAACAGCGACGATCAGAAATTAAACTTCGGGATCTCTTTTGGCGCAAGTCAGGATAAACTGGATTTAAGCAGTGTAAGAAACAGCGACATTAACGACCCATCCATCGCCCGTTTTAACGACAGGGGTTATTATGTAGATGGCGATTTCGGGATCTCTTATACTTCGAAAGGATTAACCGTTGAAGGTGCCGTACCGAATATGCGTTCCGTTTTCAGAAAAGATGATTTAAACTTTGCCGACAAACCCACGTTTTATTCGGCGGTGAGTTATAAATTCATGTTGGGATCAGGCATTAACGGAATCAGCCTCGAACCCAAAGGTGTTTTTAGGGGCATTAAAAATTACGATAACCTATGGGATGCCGGTTTAAATGCAAATTTTGCCAACGATAAATTATATGTAATGGCCATGTACCACAATACACAAAACGCTACGTTTGGTTTTGGCATGAATTACAAATCGACCTTATATTTTATGGCTTATTACAACACGGCAACCTCGGCCATTAGTGGTTACACCGATGGTGATTTTGAAGTAAATATCAGGGTGAATATTGGTAAGAAGCCTTAGTTTTTATTTTAAAAGAAGGGTCGTCATCCGATAGCTATCGGATCCCGCGCAGGCGGGGATCTTAATGCAACAACACAAAAGCCGCAGATCGAAGGACCTGCGGCTTTTTTTATCTTAGAAGCATTATCGTCATTTCGACTGGAGCGCAGCGGAATGGAGAAATCTTTAAACTGTGTTTTTTGCTTACTTTCCTTAAACCCCTATCCGCCTATCGCCACCTTCCCCCTGAAAGGGAAAGGGCTAAAAAACAAATTACTGCACCCTGCAATATGCTCCATGCTATCTGCACCCTACTATCGGCCTGGCAGATTTTCGCAGGAAAAAGCACGGAAATCTGTGCACTCCCCATCATTACCCCACAGCCCAAGGCAGGATCAAGCGGGTGCGAGGGGATAAGCAAGGGGTAAGAGCCTCGATACTGCCGCGATTAAGATTTCCGTAGGTTTTTACAAGAAAAGATGCAAGCCTTGATTTTTGGTTACCTTTTTATCAAGAAAAAGGTAAGAGCCCCTTCGGCGGCGGCGAGCCGAGGCAAGACCGAGCCTGGGGTAAAACCTACAATTGTCATTCTGAACGCAGTGAAGAATCTTTCAGTAAAAGATCCTTCGTGCCTCAGGATGACAGAAAATTGTTAGAAGCAAAAACGATGGAGTCACTGCCGTATCAATCGCAGATAACCCATAGTAGTAAGATTGCTTTCCCGAAAGTTCGGGACAGGCTATCGGCTGAAAAAGCCTCATCGCAATGACGGATTTATTGTTGTAGTAGAATGACGACTGCATTAGCACCTTACATTTCCTCACAAAAACTTCCCCTTTCCCCCTTCATTTCACTACTTTTACCTTCATGGCCAAACTCATCAACCTGGATACTTTTAAAAGATTTTTCCGCTCAGAACAGATCGGCGGATTTATATTATTGATCTGCGTTGCCATTTCCCTAATTATTGCCAACTCATCTGCTAAAGATACTTTCATCAGTTTCCTCGAAATTAAACTGGGCTTCGGCCCGGTAAACTACAGCATTTTAGCCTGGATAAACGATGCTTTAATGGCTATATTTTTTCTGCTCGTAGGACTCGAAATCAAACGCGAACTCGTAGAAGGCGAACTCTCCTCGCTTAAAAGTGCAGCCCTACCCGTAATTGCAGCTTTAGGCGGCATGCTCGTGCCCGCTTTAATTTATAGCCTGTTTAATAAAGACACAGAAACTGCCGGCGGCTGGGGTATCCCCATGGCAACCGACATTGCCTTTGCCCTCGCCATTATCGCTATGCTCGGTAAAAGCGTACCCACTAGTTTAAAAATATTCCTGGCTGCTTTAGCCATAGTAGATGATCTCGGCGCCATTCTCGTGATCGCGATTTTTTATACCCACCAGATTCATTTCGAATACCTGGCCATGGCTGGGGGCATCCTTGTTCTTTTAGGACTGATGAATTATTTCGGCGTAAAGAAACTCGTGTTTTACCTCATCCCAGGCATATTCCTGTGGTATTTCATCCACCACTCAGGCATACATGCCACCATTGCAGGGGTACTGCTGGCTTTTACCATCCCGACCAATGAAACGGATGAAGAATCGCCACTAGAAAAACTGGAGCATTTTTTAACCACCCCAGTCAACTACATCATTATGCCCATTTTTGCTTTGGCGAATACCAATATCACTTTCCAGAAAGAAATGCTGGCCGGCTTGGTTTCTCCCTTAGGCCTCGGCATTATTGTAGGTTTATTCGTGGGTAAAACCATTGGTGTTACCTTTTTCAGTTGGCTCGCCGTGAAATTAAAATGGGCCGATTTACCCACCGGAGCAGGTTGGAAACACATCTTAGGTTTGGGCATGCTCGCCGGGATCGGTTTTACCATGTCGATCTTTATTGCGCTGCTTTCTTTTAGCGAGGTGCTACATGTTTCGGAAGCGAAGTTTGCAATTTTAACCGCATCAGTTTTATCGGGTGTGGTGGGTTTTGTGTTTTTGAAATCGGTTAAAACTCAAGAATTAACCACAGAGGACACAAAGTAAAACACAGAGGGGCGTAGAGCCCCTATCCGCCTATCGGCACCTTTCCCCTGAAAGGGAAAGGGCTAAAAAACAAATCAACGCACCCTGCAGTATGCTCCATGCTATCTGCACCATGCTATCCGGCCTCGGAACTGATGGAAGGAGAAGCAGTTGAAACTTGTGCACAATCTTTCCCTAACCCAAAGAACCAAAACAGAGGCAAGAACGATTTTTCTTCGTTCCTAGCCGCTGTTGCAAATAAAGTTTCGACTAGCTTATCCGACATCAGTTCCAAGCCTTGGGTTTTTGTTACTTTTGGGCCAAGCCAAAAGTAAGAGCCCCTTCGGCGACGGTAGACCTGTACCGATTTTTCATCGGTAGCCGAGGCAAGACTGCGCGAAGGGCAAAACCTCCCCCAACCCCTCCTGAAGGAGGGGAGTTCCCACCCATAGCTTTAAAACCCAACGATGCAAAGTCCTCAAAGGCAACAATACCGCTTCCCGCCTGCGCGGGATCCGATAGCTATCGGATGACGACCGTATTATAGCGAGCGTCTAAATCAACCAGGTAAACTATTCCCCTAACAGATTTTTATGTTTTACGCCCCACCTTTCGAGTTCATTAATAATTGGCCTCAATTCGAGACCAATTGCGGTTAGTTCATATTCCACCCTTAGCGGAACTTCGGCGTAGATGGTTCGCTTAACAATTTTATCCGCTTCTAATTTACGTAGCTGTAAGGTTAACATTCGCTCGGTAATATTTGGCAAACGTTGTTTTAACTCTCCGAATCTGAGTTTACCGTTCATTAGCCACGAACAGATCACTAAAGCCCATTGCCCGCCGATAATGTTTGCAGAATAAACCTCTAAACACTCATCAGCTAAAGCTTGTTTGTTAGCATAGTTGGTTGAGGTTTCCTTGATCTTAGACATACTTACATTTTTTATAGTACCTTACAATTGGTCGCTAATTTACAAAATAAGCGGTTATGCATCTATTTTTGCGCTTTATAATCATCAAAATCCGTAAAAATGAAAACATTAGTCGTTGTAACCCATCCCGATATTAAAAGCTCCGTAATCAACAAACGGTGGATTGAAGAATTAAATAAATACCCCGAGAAATATGTAGTTCATCAACTGTATGAGGCCTATCCAGATGAAAAAATTGATGTAACAGCAGAACAAAAGCTGGTTGAACTACATGATAAAATTGTATTCCAGTTTCCCTATTATTGGTTCAATTGTCCCTCACTTTTAAAAAAATGGATGGATGAAGTACTCACTCATGGATGGGCCTATGGGAGCAAAAGCGGTTATAAATTGTCTGGCAAAAAAATCGCCCTGGCCATTTCATTAGGCGTTGAAGAACATGAACTGCGCCCATCAGAAAAGTATAAATATACATTAGCAGAATTAACCCGTCCGTTCGAACTTTCTTTTGAATATGTAAAAGCCGATTACCAACCCCTGTTTGCTTATTATGGAATGGAGTATAACACGTCGGAAAAATGGGTAGAACAAAGTGTCCCTTTGTATTTAGATTTTTTAGATTCGTTGTAAAGATTAAGCTAATATTTAACCGCAAAGAACGCGAAGTGAAAATGACTGAAATCTATCTCGAATTCATTTTGGTGTCGTTCAGAGCAGGTTAATACCGATAAGAAGTCTCGTATAAAAATTTCGTCATTGCGAGAAGGCTTTTTCAGCCGACGAAGCAATCTATATAGCAAGGATCACTAGCATGATAGATTGCTTCGTCGTTCCTCCTCGCAATGACGATACAACGCCCCCCTCAAATCTCCAGAGGAATCAATCTACTCATGCCTGTATCTGCTCCCTGCTATCCGGCCTAGGAAATGATGGAAGGAGACCCTTCGACTACGCTCAGGACGTTAAAGCTTTTGCACTTCCTTTCAACCTAACACTACCCAGAGGCAGCACGCCCTCCCCGATCCTTCATCGGGGCTTGTGCTGGCGACCAAAAAAGCTTTGACGAATTTATCCGACATCAGATCCAAGCCTTTCAGTTATGCCTTAGTGTTTGTTGTTTTCAACGGCAGGCATGCTTTCGCTGCGCTCAGGTTTGTTACTTTTGGATCAAGCCAAAAGTAAGAGCCATTCGGTGGCCAACCGAGGCAAGACTGCGCGAAGGGCAAGAAAATAGCAACCGCATTAAGGTCCCCGCATGCGCTAGATCCGATAGCTATCGGATGACGACCGTACTATAGCGAGCGCCTTAAACCCCTATCCGCCTATTGGCACCTTTCCCCTGAAAGGGAAAGGGCTAAAAAACAAATTACCGCACCCTGCAAGATGCCCCTCGCTATCTGCACCCTGCTATCCGGCCTAGGAAATGATGGAAGGAGATCCTTCGACTACGCTCAGGATGACAAAAAACCGGAGAAAAATACAAGGAGGATGAATTGATCGCGATAAATCCGCTCCACTATGCTATCTGCTCCCTGCTCATCCGGCCTGGCAGATTTTCGCTGGAAAAAGCACGGAAATCTGTGCACTCCTCATCATTACCCCACAGCCTAAGGCAGGATCAAGCGGGTGCGTAGGGATAAGCCAGGGTAAGAGCCTAGATACTGTCGCGATAAAGATTTCCGTAGGTTTTTACAAGAAAAGATGCAAGCCTTGATTTTTGGTTACCTTTTTATCAAGAAAAAGGTAAGAGCCCCTTCGGCGGCGGCGAGCCGAGGCAAGACCGAGCCTGGGGTAAAACCTACAATTGTCATTC
>NZ_LMZQ01000044.1 GCF_001442625.1 Pedobacter ginsenosidimutans
CGCAGTTAGAATAAACCACAATACTGTCTTTTATCCCTGGTTTGTTCCAACGGTTTGGCCAGGTATGCGAAACAATATATACCATAGGCTCAGTTTGTTTTGGGGCATAATTTGCCCTGAACATATAGAATACATCCGTGGGTTCTTCCCAAGGCGTAAACATGCCCTTATAATTTACCGGGCCAACCCGATCTAAATCTCGTAATCCTTCTCCCCCTTGTACCCTTCCCGGGTTATCGTGTGAGCTGTACAACCAGAAAAAATGACCAGCGGTTTTATCTTTCACCGATTCGGCCAGGCGAACTTTTGTTTCCATCAGATCGGTCATTTTATTTTCGGTATAACCTTTGCCATTGTCATCCGTATCATGAAGATCAATAGTTCGCCAGGCACCGTATTCGCCAACCAAAACCTGCCTTTGAAGGTCTTCTCCATAAGTTAACGGATTACCGCCATAAGTGCCCGTCCAGTTTTGAGGTACGTCCCAATCCGTTCCTTTACCGCCATTACAGGTAGTCACTTTTCTCTGTGATGAAGCTGTTGGATCCAATTTTCTGATCAGTTCGGTACATTCTCTTGCGAAATCTTCTGGCAGGGTGCTTTCGTTTTCCAATCCCCATAACACCACCGCCGGACTGTTCCTGCGTTCTTTTACCCAGTCTGTTAGAAGCGATTTAAAATTCTTCCGGAATTCCGGCGTATCGTACCAGATGTGAGCAGCCATTTGGGTCCAGCATAAAATCCCTTCCTTATCCCAATAATCGGAATACAATAAATTGTGTGGTTGATGTGCATCGCGGAAAGCATTAAAACCTGCAGCTCTAATTTGCTTAACTCTCGAACTGACCTGTTCGTTGCTAAAAGCATGGCTCTGGCCGATCAAATGCTCATATTCTGCAATACCATTAATAAAAACCTGTTTACCATTTAATAGAAACTGTTTCTGGTTCGCTTGTTCGCCAATAGGCCAACTGATCCAACGGATACCGTAAGGTGTTTTCAGTTCATCTACAATTTTTCCATTCTCGATGATAGTGGTTTGTAGAGTATAGCGATATGGATTTTCTAAAGACCAAAGTTTAGGATTAATGATTTTATCGGTCTGCTGATCAATCTGAACTTCTTTGCCAACGGGAAGAATTATTATTTTCTTTAATTCTTTAAACTGCTTTCCATTTTGATCTAGTAATCTGTTGATTATGGATATCTTTTTAGGCTTTAAACTATAGTTTTTAACTGTGGTACTCAGATTCAGAATAGCCGACTTTTCTGATATTTTATTATCGTTCCAAATGTGGATACCAAAAGGTTCAACGCGGATATCATTAGTCACAATTAAATGTACCGGACGGAAAATACCCATGGGCTGCGAGCCTTCTGAAAAACCCCGTTCGGTAGAGCAGCCGCCATCAACCCAGGGTAAATCCTGGATATTTGCTGGATGATCGGCCCGAACTGCCAGGATATTTTCCTGATTATTCAACTTAACTGCAGCAGTAATGTCTAATGTAAAAGTTGTTCTGCCTCCAGCATGATAGCCTACTTTTTTACCGTTTAACCAAATCGTGGCATAAGAACCTACACCTTCAAAATATAGAAAAAATCGTTTTCCCTTCTTAATTTCATTGCTTAAAAAGGTTCTCCGGTACCAGGCATAACCATGTCTATTACCATGAAGTTTGCGTTGATAACCTTCATATTGGTCCCAGTTATGCGGAACGTTTACTTTTTTCCAGTTTGTTGTTTTATAATTTGCCTCCTGAAAGCCATCATAAGCGTTGCTATTTTTCTCATCGGCGATACTGAGCCAATTGGCGTTTAATAAAATATCTTTCCGGGTTTGGTTTTGTGCATAGAGTGAACTTGCCCCATAGAAATTGATGAAGAATAACAACAGTAAAAGCAACTGTTTAAATTGAATTCTCTTTGGTTCGTGGCGAAACGAACCAAGGCACCTAGCCAAGGTACGTGTCACCACGAACCTCTTCGGGAAATTTCGCGGGGATGTGTTCAGGCAAATCTGGCGTGTGTTAATCCAGGCTAAAACTGATGAAATCTTCTCCCGCTCAGCCCTTTTAGATTTCGTAAGTTGATTCATCTCGCTTTCAGATCTCCATTTAAATTATAGGTTTCGCCAACTTTAGTTTCGAACGTAACGTTGTTGTTTTTGTAACGGATTTTACATGGCCCACCTGTTTTGGATTTTATGGTAAGTGAGGTCAATACACCCTTATTCCATGTTAAATCCAGTTCAAATCCACCGCGTGCCTGTAAACCTTTAATTTCTCCGTTGGGAATTGCTGCTGGCAAAGCCGGTAAGATATCCAGATAGCCCTGATGGCTCTGTACAATCATTTCGGCGATTCCGGCTGCACCACCAAAGTTTCCATCTATTTGGAAAGGCGGATGCGCATCGAAAAGATTCACATAAGAACCTGCCCCATTATTGGCTGGTTTCATTAACATTTTTACCAGTTTCATGGCATGATCACCATCTTTAAACCTGGCCCAGAAATTAATCTTCCAGGCTAAACTCCAGCCTGTAGCATCATCTCCCCGATACAATAAGGACTGTTTTGCCGCCTGCATCATCTTTTCGTTACTATCCCAGGTAATATCATTTCCAGGATACACCCCCCATAAATGAGAAACATGGCGGTGTTTACTTGCGGTATCATCTACATCTGTTAACCATTCTTGTAACTGCCCGTATTTGCCTATCTGATTTGGTGCTAACTGTTTAACCTTTTCCGTTAGCGATTTTCTAAATTCGGCATCTACATTAAGCGTTTCGGCTGCTGCTATGCAATTTCTGAAAAGCGATCTGATAATCTGGTGGTCCATTGTTGGGCCAGCCACTAAACCTCCATTTTCTGGCGAATTAGATGGCGTACTGATCAACCAGCCAGTTTTAGGATCTTTCACTAAAAAATCTTCATAAAACAAAGCAGCTTGTTTCATTAAAGGATAGGCTTCGCTTTCCAGAAACTTAAGATCTTTACTAAACTGGTAATGTTCCCATAAATGCTCACTTAACCAAGCACCTCCACTTACCCAAATACCATGATTTGAAGCGTTGATGGGTGCTGTTCCATTCCATAAGTCGGTATTGTGGTGTAAAACCCAACCGCGGGCATTGTAATATGCTTTTGCGGTTTCGGCTCCGTTTTTTGCCAGTCCTTTGATTTTGTTGAAAAGCGGCTCGTTTAAGGCTGATAAATTAAGGATTTCAGTCGGCCAGTAGTTCATTTCCAGGTTAATATTGGTGGTATATTTGCTTCCCCACGGTGGCGTAAGTAAATCGTTCCAAATCCCTTGAAGATTGGCTGGCTGAGTACCAGGCCTGGAGCTGGAAATCAACAAATATCTTCCATACTGCATATATAAGGCTGCAAAAGCAGGATCGTTCGCAGTTGCAAATTTTGCTAGTCTTTCATCTGTAGGAAGGTTCTCATTATCTGATCGGCCAAAATCGACACTAAAAGTATTGTAATAGCTTTGATATTCTTTAATGTGCTTCTGTTTGATTTCGGTATACGTTTTACCCTTTAATCCATTCAAAGCTTTAATGTTTGCTGTTGACGGATTTCCGGAAACATCCTGCGCATTGATAAAATTCGTTCCAGCCGCTAAATAAAGTGTCACCTCATCTGCCTGATTGATGCTGATTTTGCCATTAATCATTTTCACAGATCCATTTTTGATTAAAGCTGTTAACCGGCTTTCTCCCTTAATCGCGCCGTCTTTTACCTGAATAGATAAAGCAATTACATTATTCGCTAAAGTTTTCACGGATGATTTTCGGTGGGCACTGGAAAGTTCAGCATCGAAACTGATGGATGCTTTTTTATCGGCCGTTAAATGGATTATTACAGCCTGATTCGGTTGACTTGCAAAATACTCACGCTGATAATTTACACCATTTAGTGTATAAGTGGTTTTAGCAACCGCTGTACTGATATCCAAGGAACGCTTGTAATTAGTTACAAGCGATTTTGTTTGTTTAAAATATAGATTCAAATCACCAAAAGGCTGATAACTTCCCTGGTATTGCGGAACTGCTGGCGGGTTTTCATCCTGGATTTTATATTTCCAATCTTTAACTAACGAAATGCCCCGCTCTATACTTTCGCCAACAGGATAAATGCCAATCTTTTTTGTGGTGTCTTTATAACCAGCCAATCCGCCTTTATCGAAATAATTAAGCACCTGGATAGCAATTACATTTTTACCTTTTTTAATCAGTCTTGCAGGAACAGTATATTTTCTTGGCTCCGTATTATCTGTATTACCAATCAATTGACCGTTTATATAAGTAAAATCCTGATCACGGATGCGGTTAAGATCGAGTACAAGATCTTTTCCTGCCCAATTTTCGGGCGCATCAAAAGTGGTTCTGAACCAAACGGCTCCGTCTAAATTGGCTAAGCCTACCGTTTCCCAGCCTTCGTAGGCAGGTACTTTTATTGTTTTCCAAAGTTTATCTTCAAAATTGGCTAGTGCAGGATTTCCTTTTAAACCTTTCCCAGCCTTAATTTCATTTACCCAAACTTTCCTGTCGCCAGATGTACTTTGCAAGCCCATAAAATGTTCTTGTGCTAAAGCTTCTGCTGCTGCCTGTTTTCCTTCAAAAAGTAATTTCCTGATTTCAGGCAGGTATTGATAGGCACCTTTTCGGTTATAATCCCTAGGTTTACCCGTCCAAACGGTTTCTTCGTTAAACTGAATATGATCTGCAGCCGTTCCAGCGAAAATCATGGCGCCCAATCTACCATTTCCGATTGGTAAAGCATCAGTCCACTTTTCTGCAGCCTTAGTGTACCATAGAGTATGGTTGTTTTCTTGTGCGTAGCTGCCAAAATGCGCAGTCAATATTAAAAATGATGTGCTTAATAAAAGTTTAAACCTCATATTATTGTCCTTTATCGCCTGAAATAATCTCAATGTTACTGTTTACTTCTTTTTCTTTTTTAACTGCCTCTTTCACTCGCCTAAAATTATTATTTCCCAAGAATATATTTTTAGTCTCGGCCCCGTTTAATTTCAAATAGGTAACAGTTCCTGTAACCGGAAAAGCATTATACAGGAACAGATCAGATACATTAGTGATATCAATTACAGCCGCATTGGCATGAGGTTTATTACTTTTTAAACCATCAACAATTAAATTATTCACCTTTAATGCCTTTATCGATGCACCTAATTCGGTATTCACCGTAACGTTATGAAACTCAATATTACTGGAATTTTGAATAGAAAAACCAGTTTTGGCATCCATATTAATATCATTGAAGGTAATATTATCAATAGGCATTTCTTCTAACCCATTTAAATAACCTGCCTGGTTAACCCGGCCTGTGATATTACTGAAATGAATATTCCTAAAAATCGGTGTACGATCAGAAACGGGTTCTACATTCGTCTTCGCATATTGCATATCGAGTACAATCGCCTGATCTTTAATATTTTTCATGATGATATTACTCACTCTGATCTCTTCAACAACACCACCTCTTCCACGGGCTGTTTTAATGCGGATCCCCCTATCCGTTCCGTCGAAGACACAGTTCGAGATGGCTATTTTACGTACATCACCCGACATTTCACTGCCAATAACCACTCCACCATGACCTGATAACATGGTACAATTGGTAATCACGTAATTTTCTGCAGGAACAGCCATTTTTCTGCCTGGTGCATCTTTACCCGATTTGATCGTGATACAATCATCGCCCACACTGATGTGGCAATCTGAAATGTGCACATTTTTGCAAGATTCAGGATTAATGCCGTCTGTATTCGGCGAATGGGGATTGTTGATGGTAACGGCATGAATTTTAACATTTTCGCAGAACTCGGGATTTACGGTCCAAAAAGGCGAATTGCGGATGGTTATTCCATCGATCAGTACATTTTTACAGAACATTGGTTGTATAAACGGCGGACGAAGAAAACCACGTTTCATTTGCTTAGGATCATCCGGCAAAATAATATCTTGGTTTAAACCATCAAATGTGGTTTGCCATTTCGATCGCGGTTGCCCTTCCTTATAACCTTCTACAAAATCCCACCATTTTTTACCATGTCCATCGATAATTCCCCTACCAATAATCGAGATATTCTCCGCTTTATAAGCATAAAACAAAGGCGAGAAACTGGTTACATCAACACCTTCGTAACGGCTTTTTACCATAGGTAAATAATCGTCAAAATTATCGCTGAAATGTAATTCAGCACCTGCATCAATTAATATGGTGATGTTGCTTTTTAAATGGATAGCGCCGGTTAGGTATTTTCCCGCAGGAAAATAAACTGTTCCGCCTCCCGCTTTTGATGCCGCTTCTATCGCATTTTTGATTGCTGTTGTAGCCAGTTTACTGCTGTCTTTTTTTGCGCCGTATTTAATTACGTTGTAATAAGACTGGGCTTTTGCAGTTAAACCGATACCAAAGGCAAGAATAAAAATTAAAGCTTTAATAATATTGATGGAATGTTTCATTTGGTTATATTTTATTGTTTTTCCGTCATTGCGAGGCACGAAGCAATCTTACTACTATCGCTAGGCATAATAACTAACGCTTTAGGGTTGCTTCGTGCCTCGCAATGACCATCAATTTCCATTTTAAGCCCACATCGTCCTCGTTTGTAACGAGGATGCGTGAGAATGGCGATTTCATCGCCTCTTGATCAATTTTATTTCGGTCTGTGAGGACACAGACCAAGGTATTTCATTAATTCATCTGTACCTTTAAAGGCTTTAAATCCTTCCCTTTATAAATTTCTTTACCATCTGCAAACACCAGCAATCCTTTGCCTTTATTATATTTTTTTCCGGTTTTATCCCACAAAATAGTCAATGTTTTATGGTGATACGAAACTTGATCTAACATGAACCAATCCCACTGTTTTTTAGGGATTAATGGCGATATTTCAAGCACATTATCCTGACGTGGTTTTATTCCGATCAGGTCATTGATGATTAGATCATTAAAAGTAGAATGATTGTAAAAACTGCTCCTTGGATTATCACCTTTTAACCATTCTCCGGTTTTTTCATCCTGATACTCACCGATGTAAGGTTTTCCGTTTTTAATATGAGATGCCGCATACTGATGAAGTTCCTTGTAAAAGACTTCGGCAGTCATTTTACCATGCTTTTTATAATTGGTTAACAGATTGGCCAATCCTTTTAACGTTTGTGAGCTGGCAAAAGGCCAAAGTGCACCATCCCATTCGCAGCTATGCCCTGTTCCCCTCGTTCTAAATGTTGGGTTTCTTCTTTCAGCCGTAGTTAAGCCCCAGGGTGCTTTAAATCCGGCGGTATCCAGTAACTGATCCCAGGCTTTTGCATATTTTGACTGATCGTCAGGCAAGTTAAATTCCCACGGCGTAAAACCGATGGCTTCTCTAACATCCGATGAACCTCCTTTGGCTTTTCTTGTTTCGAAAAACAAAGAAGCAGCATTCCATAAACTATCCTGAACCAGCTTTTTGAGTACAGTTGCTTTGTTTTTGTATTTATCAGCTAAGGTTTTATCACCTAAAAGAACCGCAATTTTATCTAAAGCCATAGCATTGCCATACATATAGCTGTTTATGGTTGGCCGCTGGTTCTGGTCTTTACGTGAACCACTGATCGATTCTTCCATGCCATCTTTAACATCATGTTGCCAGAAAAGACCGTTTTTAAACTGCCTTTCGGCTTCCCATTTGCCATAATCTTTATCCAACGCAGGCAAAATTTCCTTCAAAAATCCCTGATCAGGCTGAACCAGATAATTCTGATAAACTGCATCATCTACCCAACTGCTAAATTGATGGAAACGTTGTTTGGTTTGGCCAACATCGGCATGGTAAAGCCAGAATTTGATGTAATCTTTTAAATACCGATTATCCTTTAACCACCTGCCTTCGTAAATATGGTGACCTAATGCACAGCTAATAGAATTATACTTCCCAGCATGTTTAACTGGTTCGATAAATTCGGTAAAAATGAATCCTTCAGGAGTTTTAACCAAATGTTTGCGGTAAGTCCACCAGCGGTAATAATAGTTTTGCTCCAATACCGAATCGGGGCATTCGAATAAAGGTATCTGCTCAGCTAACCATGTAAAGGCTTCAGCATTGGGCACATAGTTTTTCACGGCCTCTGTGTCGATCGAATTGAAATATGTGACATATTTATTCAGCTTTTCGGTACCCAGAATTGATTTCTGCTGTGCAGAGCCCGTGATTGTCAGCGCCGACAATGCTGCTGTTACAATTAAATTTCTTGTATTCATCATTATTCAAATAACCAATCGATGTCTTTTCCCCTACCATCTAAACCTGCATTAAAAATCCGCAGTTCCTGTTTGTCATCAATAAACCCCAAAACCAGACAGGCCCCTTTACCTAAATTTAAAGTATGTGTGCCTGCAGGGAAAGAATAAGCATGGACATTTACCGGTGGAAAACCATAAGGCACTAAGGCATTTGATATTTTAATCTCCGATTGACCATAATTGTTGGCACTCGCATCTGTTTCCAGCTGTGGAGGAGCAAGGTATTGAGGATCTTTCTGATTAAAAAAGCCTATCAGCAATTTTACAGGTGCTTTGGTGCTGAATTTAATTTCGGTCCCAATTTTAATTTGCTTTTCCTTTGCCAGCTTAATTCCCTTTAAACCCACCAACTGCGCTGCAACTTCTTTAATCTTAATTGCAGTATCTGCAAAAAGTGGTGCATCTTTGGCTATCACATAACTTTCTGTTTCGTTTAAAACTTTAACATCAGCACTTTTATAAGGCACAATTGCAGCAACCGTTCCCTGTTTTATTGATTTCAGAGAATCGATGCTGCGTTTGAAATGATTAAGTTCCTTGGTAAAAACGGGTAACATCTCTTTCCAGTGGATAAAAGTTTTATCTACACCACGCATCGGGATTTTGCGCTGCTTGGTTTGCATGCTATTGGCGTACAGGTAACTGTTTTCCGTCAATTTAACCAGTTTAGCATAATGATCTACGCTTTTTTGGAGAAAAGGTAATGCCTGTTCCAAGTCAGCTACCTGGTTCGAATTTTTATATCGCAGTATCCACAGGGCTGCCTTAACTTTTTCAGCATAAAAATTAGCCATTTCATCATAACAATAGATATCATTTCTAAGTCGCTTAAACTCTGCAGTATCTTTTGTTATGCCGGGTGCAGCCTCATTAATAGATTGAATGGCTTTTTTGCCATGTTCAACCACTTCGCGTGCCACCTGAACCGGGGTTTCTCCAATATGACCTTGTTTCTTCCACTCTTTTTCTGCGTATTCGATAATCATTTCGCCTTCTGGCGCTTCTGATTCGTACATTAAGGTAAACAAGCCATAACGGAACGGATTAATGAGCTGCGTCATCAGCATGCCCAGGGTTAACGTTTGTCGGTTACCATCGGTAATGCCGTACCTGCGCAAAAGTTTGGGTGATATCTCACCCGATTCTTCATAGGCATTCAGAATAGCTTTACCTCCAGTTAAATTAGCACCATATTTATTAGCCAGCTCATTTCCCCAATAGTTAATTTCTTCACTACGGTCTCTCTGCGAATTCCACGAATATCTTGCCCATTCCTTGTACCAGATCCAATCGCGGTCTACTTCCAATAACCTTCCTTTTACCTCATCAGCCGAATAAGGCCAATCCCAGTAACTGGTTTGAGGATATAAATGCAAACCTTTTGCACCATAAATCTTGTTCATCGCCTGAACTGATTTCTGGATAAAGTCTGCCGAACCATAGCGAAAAGGCTCTAGATTAGCTAAAATATGCACGTTAGAGATATTGATCGTACCAATAGCGGCTAATTTCCTGTTTAAATCGGCCCATGCCCCACGAGGGGTATAAGTAGTTAAAGCCTCACCATTAAACTTATTTTCGGTATATAGATTCTTATATAAAGGTAGAGCAGCTTTCATCACACTTGGTGCATCGGTATCATGTGCACGCAATACAATCGGAGGTTCTTCCTTAATGCCGGCTGCTTTTAATCCATCTTTCACCCCGGGAATAATCGTTTTGGTAAACCAATCAATATCATCCTGACCAACACCCTCCATTGCCTCACCCAAAGCCACCATTAAACCAACGTTTGGGTACTTCTCTACAAAAGATGAAATCGATTTTCGGGTATAATCAGCAATTAAAGGAATAATCGGACGGTTCCTGTCTTGTGTTTTTAAGCCGTGTTTATCGGCAAATGGTTTTGGAATAATAATATTGTAAAACATCTGGATCACCCAGATGCCGCGTTTATCAGCTTCTTTGGTTAAAAACTGGAAGATTTCTTCATTCTTTTTTAAAGTCGCATCATCCACCTCTACTGCATAAGGATAATCTTTCAAGCGCAGCAGCGAAGAAAAAGGATGTCCGTTCCATAAATAAAGCGAATTATAGCGGTTTTCGACCATCATATCCAGGTACTTAATCCATAAAACTTTATCGTAAAGCCACGGGAAAGTTTCTGGGGTATAAGGATATTCATAAACATCATGACCGGGCAGGTAATCAGGTTTCTGTAGACCGATACAGGTACCTCTTAATACCATTTCAGGCTGGTCGGAAAGGGCTATCTGCCTAGGTAATTTACCACTGCTCTTGATTTGATCGGCAAGTTCAATACATCCGTACAGCGCACCCGATGCATCGTTGCCAACAATATATAGCATTCCGTTTTTCCCTGTATAGATATGAAAGCCTTCTTTTTTTGTCGTTGAAATCCTATTTTTAATCTCTGCCGGAAGATTATTGACAAAAAGTTTATCCGAAAACACACCAATCGCAATTGCGTTATAAGTAGTGCTAAGTTTGTCTTTTTGTTCAATTTTTGTTGAGTAATTCAGCTTAGCTAAAGCTTTTGATAGCTTTTTGGCACCAAAACGCACACGAACATGATTTTCCGTAGAAATTACAATCGTTTTCGGCACCCGAACACTGGCATTAGAAAATGATATCGATAGAAAATAACAGGAAATAAAAATCAGAAAATTTCTCATTCAAATTGGCTCTAATAACAAAACCTGTAAGCTAGGTTTTTATGTAATATTTGGTTAATATTTATTTTTAAATATAAATGTAATATTCAAATATAAGTAATAATACCGAATGGCTTTGTAAAATTTATGCAAGGTAAGGCCATTGGAATATCCAGAATGGCGTATGACAATATCTGTTAATATTTAGACAAGAAGATAAAATTTTTAATCAACAATATTTATTTTATTTGTATTCGTATTCTAATCAATTATAATTTATAATCATATACATGTTTTCACTAAAAAACAAAAAAGCCGTAGTTACAGGCGGGGGAAGCGGCATAGGAAAAGCTATTGCTACCATTTTAGCTAAACAGGGTGCTGAGGTGCACATCATAGAATTGGGAACAGAACACGCCCAGGATACTTTAGATGAAATTAAAACAAATGGTGGATCAGCATTCAGTTATGGATGTGACGTTTCAGACCATAAAGCGGTTCACGAAGTTTTTAAACAGATCGGAAATATCAATATCCTGATCAATAACGCGGGCATTGCACATATTGGCAAAGCAGATACTACAGATGAAGCTGATTTTGATCGTGTAATGCGCGTAAACGTGAAGGGCGTTTATAACTGTTTGCATGCTGCCATTCCACAGATCCGTTTATCTGGCGGAGGTGTAATTATCAATATGGCCTCAATTGCTGCATTAATTGGTCTACCTGACCGTTTTGTTTATAGTGCTGCAAAAGGTGCTGTAAAAGCAATTACCATGAGTGTAGCGAAAGATTATATCGGCGAAAACATCAGGTGTAATTCAATTTCGCCAGCAAGGGTTCATACCCCATTTGTTGATGGCTTTTTACAGAAAAACTATCCGGATAACATCCCCGAAATGTTCGAAAAGTTATCTAAAACACAACCAATTGGCAGAATGGCTAAACCAGAAGAGGTTGGTGCCCTGGCTTTATACCTATGTAGCGATGAAGCCTCATTTATTACAGGTTGCGATTACCCAATTGACGGTGGATTTACTACCTTAAACAATTAATAAATATTTTCAAATACAATAAAGAATTTTATAATGAAATTAATACGATTTGGCGAAGCCGGAGCTGAAAAACCTGGGGTAATTATAAACGATAATTATTTCGATGTTTCTGCATTGGTTAAAGATTATAATGAAGAATTTTTTGGTGGCGATGGTTTAGAGAAATTGAAGACTGCTATTCAATCTGCTGATTTACCACAGGTTGATAAAGGTGTACGCCTTGGCCCTGCTTTGGCCCGCCCTTCTAAAATAATCTGTGTGGGTTTAAACTATAAAGACCATGCTGCAGAAACCAATGCCCCTATCCCATCTGAGCCCATTTTGTTTTTCAAAGCTACTTCAGCCATTGTTGGACCAAACGATGACCTGATCATTCCAAAAAACAGTAAAAAAACCGATTGGGAAGTAGAATTAGCGATTGTGATCGGTAAAAAAGCAAGTTATGTTGCTGAAGAAAATGCTTTAGACCACATTGCTGGTTATGTTTTGCATAATGATTATAGTGAGCGCGAGTTCCAGATCGAAAGAAACGGACAATGGGTAAAAGGAAAAAGCTGCGATACTTTCGCGCCTATCGGGCCATTTATCGCCACTCAGGATGAAATTGCCGATGTGCACAATCTTCGCCTTTGGTTAACGGTGAACGGAAAAACCTTGCAAGATGGTAATACCTCAAATCTGATTTTTAATGTTCCGTTTATGATTGCTTACATCAGTCAGTTTATGACGCTTTTACCAGGAGATGTAATTACGACTGGAACACCTGCTGGCGTAGGCTTAGGTCAAAAACCTGAACCCTGGTATTTAAAAGCTGGTGATGTGGTAGAATTAGGTATTGACGGCTTAGGCTCGAGCAAACAAACCGTTAAAAACTATAGTGGAAACTAAAAATGAAAAGATACTGTTTAACACTCGATCTTGTAAATGATGAAAAGCTGATAGAAGCGTATAAGCAGTATCATCAGTCGGTTTGGCCTGAAATTAAAGAAAGCATTACTTCATCTGGCATTGATGATCTGGAAATCTATTTATTAGGAAACAGGCTGTTTATGATTATGGAAGTGAATGAAAGCTTTTCTTTTGAGGAAAAATCGAAAGCCGATTTAGCCAATCCAAAAGTGCAGGAATGGGAAAATTTGATGTGGAAATTCCAGCAGGCACTACCCGGTTCTAAACCTGGAGAAAAATGGATGCTAATGGATCAGATTTTTAAACTTTAAATGCTTTTTTTATGATTGATACACACGTACATTTTTGGAATTTTGATCCGGTTAGAGATAGCTGGATAAATGAAGATATGTTTGCCATCCGTAATGATTTTTCTCCAAAAGATCTTACAGCGGTATATCAAGATCTTCAAATTACAGGATGTATTGCTGTACAGGCCAGCCAATCGGAAGAAGAAAACCATTTCTTGTTATCGCTGGCAGAACAAAATGAAATTGTAAAAGGTATTGTGGGATGGGTAGATTTACTCGATCCAAATTTAGACGAACGTTTAACTTACTGGAGCAATTTCGAGAAGATTAAAGGTTGGCGACATGTTTTACAAGCTGAAAACACCGATTTCATCCTGAACAAAAAGTTTATTGCGGGTATTAATCTTTTAAAAAAATACAGTTACACTTACGATTTATTGTGTTATCACAATCAATTAGCTGATATTATCAAAATGGTTGATCAAATCCCTGATCAACCATTTGTATTGGATCATTGTGGCAAACCAGATGTAAAAAGCCAGGATTTGAAATCATGGGCGGCAAATATTAAACTATTAGCTTCAAATCCAAATGTAAGCTGCAAAGTTTCTGGCTTATTGGCTGAGGCCGATTGGAAAAACTGGACTGAAAAAGAACTTTTTAATTGTTTTGATGAGGTGTTTGAACATTTTGGCCCTGAAAGGGTAATGTATGGCAGTGATTGGCCGGTAATGCTGATCAGCAGGCCTTACCAGGACTGGTTTAATTTAGTTGCTAAGTACACTGAGCGATTTTCTGCAGAAGAACGTAAACTAATCTTTAGCGATAATGCTAAGGTTTTTTATGGAGTTTAGTTTTATGAAACGGCCGTCATCTCGACTGGAACGCAGTGGAATGGAGAGATCTATTGTGTATGAAAGATCCTGAAATAAATTCAGGGTGATGATGTGCTGGAACGATCATCTCGACTCGACCATAACAAAATGGCGAAATCTTTGAATCTGTCATGTCAGTTTAAACAGATTTCTCGACTTCGCTGCACCCGATAGCTATCGGGTCCGCTCGAAATGACGGATTAAGTTTATAGCTAACGCTCGTTTATAACGATATAATCGTTTTGCTATTTATGCACTCGTTTGGAAACGAGCGCAAACAAATTCCAACATAAAACAATAAGTACAAAATAGCAGATAGAGCAGGATGGAAAATATAATATAAAATATTAGTTTTCGCTTTCTAAAATAGAATCTGACCATTACAATATTAAATATGAGTAAAAAAATTACATTCCCATACAATCCTCAATTCCCTTCTGTGGCCGACTTAAGAAAAAAGGCAAAATCAAGGATTCCTAAATTTGCTTTTGACTACCTGGAGGGTGGTTGTAATGAGGGGCTTAATTTATCGAGAAACGAGAGCGATTTCGACAATATTTACCTTAAACCGAATTACTTACGTGTTGGTGGAGATATCGACATGTCGGTTGAATTATTTGGCCGTCGTTACAGTGCTCCATTTGGCGTATCTCCGATTGGTTTGCAAGGTTTGATGTGGCCTAATGCACCCGAAATTTTAGCTAAGGCTGCCGCTAAAGCCGATATTCCTTATACATTAAGCACCGTATCCACCAGTAGTATCGAACGAATTGCCGAAGTGTCTGAAGGAAAAGCATGGTTTCAATTATACCACCCTACGGAGAATAGCTTGAGAGATGATATCTTAAATCGCTTAAAAGCTGTCGAATGCCCGGTGTTAGTTGTTCTGGTAGATGTGCCTGCATTTGGTTTACGCTATAAAGAAATTAAGAGTGGATTATCCATTCCACCAAAAATGTCAATTAATAATATCTTGCAGGCTTTTGCCCGTCCGTTATGGGGAATTAAAACCCTGCAACATGGAATTCCATCGTTTGCTACCTTAAAGCCTTACATGGAAAAAGGCATGGACATGTCGCAACTGGGACAGTTCATGAACAAAACATTTACCGGTAAGGTTGATATTGAAAAGGTTGCTGCCATTCGTGATCTTTGGAAAGGACCTTTAGTACTGAAGGGAATCGCAACTGATGAAGATATGCAGGCTGCTATCCAGATCGGTGCCGATGGTGTGATTGTTTCCAATCATGGCGGCAGACAAATTGACGCAGGCGAATCCTCAATCAATTCACTGATCAAATTGGCGAATAATCCACTATACAAGTCAAAATTGAAGATCATGTTAGATGGTGGTATCCGTTCCGGCGTTGATTTAGCAAGAGCACATGCAGTTGGCTCTGAATTCAATTTTATGGGCCGACCTTTTATGTATGGAGTTGGCGCTTTAGGTAATGAAGGAGGCGATCATACCATCAATATGTTCAAAACTCATTTATACCAGATCATGCAACAATTAACCATTGAGAAAATTACACAATTTCCTGATCGGTTATTAAACCCTTAAAGCGGAATTTGCATTAAAATAAGAGGTTGTATCATAAACATAGTTTCTCCAGAAATTTGTCACGTTGAGCCTGTCGAAACGCCGTAAAGGTGCATTAGTAGGTCCTTCGACAAGCTCAGGATGACAATTCTATATTTATGATACAACCCGTTAACGTTATTTCAAAAACTTGTATGTTGTGCTTGTTTTATAAGTTTCACCTGGTTTAAGTACTGTCGAGGCAAAATTTGCATGGTTTGGTGCATCAGGAAAATGTTGTGTTTCTAAGCAGAAAGCTGAACGGTGAGGATATGATTTTCCACCTTTACCATCCTTATCAGCACCTGTTAAGAAGTTGCCGCTATAAAACTGCAGGCCTGGTTCAACCGTATAAACTTCCATTGTTATTCCTGTAACCGGACTTTTAACGGTTGCAATAGCCGTTTTGCCATCATGGTGGGTCAATACAAAATTGTGATCGTAACCTTTGCCGAACTTTAACTGCTGATCATTTTCTTCGATCGATTTTCCGATGGTTTTCGCTTTGTTGAAATCGAAAGCTGTTCCAGCTACAGGCTGCAATTTACCTGTTGGAATAAGCGTAGAATCTACTGGTGTGTAGGCATTTGCATTAATCGTTAATTCATGATCCAAAATCGTGTTGTTGCCTTCACCATTAAGGTTGAAATATGCATGATTGGTTAAATTTACAACAGTAGTTTTATCAGTAGTAGCTAAATAATCAATCTGTAAAGCATTATCATCAGTTAAGGTATAAGTTACCTTTACATCTAATTTCCCTGGATAACCTGCTTCGCCATCATTTGAAACATAACTCAACTCTAATTTCTGTCCATCTAATTGTTGAGCATCCCAAACTTTCGAGAAAAAGCCATCTGTACCACCGTGTAAGGTATTAACGCCATCATTAAGCTGTAAAGCATATTCTTTCCCATCCAGGGTAAATTTACCTTTACCAATACGGTTTCCGTATCTGCCAATTAAGGCACCAAAAAATGGCTCACCTTTTTTGCGATAAGCCCCCACACTATCATAGCCTAAAACCACATCAGTTAACTTGTTGTTTTTATCTGGAACTAAAAGCGATACTACCCTCCCCCCGTAATTGGTGATGGAAACTGAAGCACCTTGTTTATTTTTTAAAGTATAAAGCTTCACACTTTTCCCATTAATAGTAGTGGTATATTTTAACGAATCAGTTTGCTCGGTTGTTTGTGCCCCTTTATCTGATTTTTGGTTACAAGAAGTAAAAGCAACAGCTAAACACAATGTAGCGAAGGGCAAGGCCTTAAGAAATATTTTTTTCATGGATTAAAAATTTGTGAAAGCGGATCTGCAATTGTGCACAAAATTAGATACGGCTTCATATTGATTTATTTTTGGTTAAGGCTAATGTAGGAAAAAAATTATTAACGTTAAAGTAACGATTATACTTATTTTTTCATAATATCGGTAAGGATTCTCAACAGTAAAAAAAATCACATAATTTAGCAGCCATATGCATAATTTAAATTTCAAGCCAAAAGCTTTTCTTTTTGATTTGAACGGCACTATGATTAATGATATGGAATACCATACTTTAGCCTGGTACAGCATCATGACGGAAGATTTAGGTGCCAAACTTGATTACGAAAACGTAAAAAAGGAAATGTATGGTAAAAACCACGAAGTTTTAGAACGCGTTTTCGGAAAAGATAAGTTTAACGCAGAAGAAATAGAACGCCTTTCTATTGATAAAGAAAAGCGTTATCAGGAAGGCTACATGCCACATTTAGCGCTGATTGAAGGGCTGGATCATTTTTTGGAACGCACAAAAGAGGCCAACATTCCAATGGCGATCGGATCTGCTGCGATACCTTTTAATATAGATTTTGTAGTAGATGGATTGAACATCCGTCGTTATTTGGATGCAATAGTTAGTGCAGATGATGTAAAAACAAGCAAGCCAGATCCTGAAACGTTCTTAAAGGCAGCAGCAGCATTAAATATTGCACCGGCAGATTGTCTGGTTTTCGAAGACGCACCAAAGGGTGTAGAATCGGCTTTAAATGCAGGTATGCCTTGTATTGTATTAACCACAACACATACTATCGAAGAATTTGAAGGTTATCCGAATATCTTGGGTTATATTACAGATTATAACGATGCTAAATTAAATACGCTATTTTAACATGGGAAAATATTTAAATCAAAAACCTGTTCTTTTTGCAGTAGACTGCATTATTTTTGGTTATGACGGCGATCAGCTAAAACTTTTGGTAATAAAAAGGGCAATAGAACCTGTAAAGGATAAGTGGAGTTTGATGGGTGGTTTTATTGGTGAACGTGAAGATCTTGATGGTGCCGCTAAAAGGATTTTATTGGAATTAACAGGATTACACGATGTTTACCTGGAGCAACTTCATGCTTATGGTAGTCCTGATCGGGATCCTATCGAACGTACGGTTTCAGTAGTCTACTTTGCACTGATCGATATTAATAAATATAGTAAACAGATCAATGATCAGTACCATGCCGAGTGGTTTAAGCTAAAAGAGGTTCCCGAATTAATTTTCGACCACGATATAATGGTTAAGGCCGCTATGGATAAAATCCGTTATCAGGCAGCCCTGCATCCTATTTTATTTGAGCTTTTACCAAAACGGTTTACTATACCGCAATTGCAGACTTTATACGAGCAGGTTTACGATTCGCCTATAGATAACCGGAACTTTATCCGTAAGATTACAGCCAGTGGATTGTTAATTAAACAAGCCGACAAGGACAAATCAAGTTCGCGCCGTGGGGCCTTTTATTTCAAACTGGATAAAAACAAACACAAGGCACAGTTTCAGTCTTTTCTCAATTTTATCCCAAAAGCGAGTGAATAGGCAATGATTTGAGAAAATGTTACCCATTTAAAAATAAATTTTAAAATTCTTTTTGGGCTTACAAAATTTAAAATCAACCAGTTAGAAGCGCTAATTTTCATGAACTAAAAAAACAATAAAAACATTTTCAAAAAATGTTTGCAAGAAAAGGATAAATCCCTATATTTGCACCTCCTTAAACAAAGGGAAATGATTCCGTAGCTCAGCTGGTAGAGCATTACACTTTTAATGTAGTGGTCCTGGGTTCGAATCCCAGCGGGATCACAGAAAATAGTATCAAAACTACGTAAAAGCTTGCAAATCAAATGATTGCAAGCTTTTTTGTTTTGGTGGAAAATCTAAAATACTCACCGATTCTCATATTAAAAGTGTGTAATTCGGTGAGTAATTTAGGTACTAAAAGAACTCACCGAATTATATATAACCACTTGTTTAACAAGTCGTTCGAGCATCGAACATCTTGACGTTTTCAGACTGCAGGGCTAATTTTGTTAACCTTAATTCAGTTTATATGAAAACTAATTTTAGCTTGCTTTTTTATCTTAAAAAGCAGAAAAACTATCGTGGCGGCCATGTGCCAGTTTATTTAAGAATAACTGTAGGCGGAAAAAGGTCAGAAATGACCAGCGGGCTTGAATGCAATCCCGAAAAGTGGAATACCAAATCTGGTAGACAGGATGGAAAAAAAGAAGATGTAAGAAGCTTTAATGCTTACCTGGACAATCTCCAGTCAATGATCAACCAGGTTTACAGGGATCTTTTTGATGCAGGCGAGGTTATTACATCCGAAGGCATCAAGTGCAGATTTATCGGGCGGGACGTCCGGAAGCATACCTTGATGGAAGCCATCAAAGTTCATAACGAAAAAATGGAGGCTTTGGTGGGAAAGGAATATGCCATTGGTACCTTGAAGCGATTTCAGGTTTTGGAAAGGCATCTTGTCGCTTTCATGAATGAAAAATACAAGATAACAGATATCAACATCAAAAATATTAACCATGCGTTTATAAGAGATTTTGATTTTTTCCTGAGGTCAGTAAACGGTTGTGCCAACAATACCACAGTAAGGTATCTGAAAAGTCTTGGTAAAATCCTACGCATTTCTTTGAGCTTAAAATGGATAGACAGCGATCCAATGTTTGGATACAAACTAAAGAGTAAAAACGTAGAGCGTTCATTTCTTACAGAGGATGAATTAACTAAAATTTCAGAAAAGCAGTTCTTAACCGAGCGACTGAGTCAGGTACGGGACGTTTTTATCTTTTGCTGTTTCACGGGACTTGCTTATTCTGACATAGAAAAGCTGAGCTTATCTAATATTAAAACAGGTTTAGATGGCAAAAAATGGGTTTATATAAACAGAACCAAGACGGGAACGCGTTCTGCTGTTCCCCTATTGACTCCTGCAATCGCAGTATTGGAAAAATATATCGATCATCCCTATTGCATCACCAAAAACAGAGCATTGCCAGTCTCGAGTAACCAGAAGATGAATGAGTATCTAAAAGAAATTGCTACTGTGTGCGACATTGATAAACCTTTAAGCTCACATATTGCAAGGCATACATTCGCTACTACTGTTACCCTTCTTAATGGGGTGCCAATGGAAAGCGTATCGAAGATGCTTGGACATACCAATATCAGGACTACCCAGATATATGCAAAGGTCTTGGACATAAAGGTAAGTGCAGATATGGCGATTCTAAATGATAAATATTATTAGATAGATCAACAACAACTGACAAATATTTAAAAATATTAGGCATTAATTCCTGTTTTAGTTAGATTTGTAGGATGTTAAAGGAATTGAACAAAAGAGTAATCGTTGTGCATTGGAAAAGATTCGCCAGTACAGATATCGATGTGTTTTCAAGTCTCAAGGGATTTTGCGACAGCTACCCTACCTATAACTATCATACATTGAACAATTATCTTTCCAAAAAAAAGATTCCATTCGAAAACGATGAAATCAAAATTGAAAGACAACCATTGATACAAAAGGTCAGAAGACCAGACCTTCCAAAGGTATTGTTCTGGGATTTTGATTTTGATAAACTGGACTGGAACAGAAGTTATAAAACAATTATCGAACGTGTTCTTGATAAAGGCAGTCAAAGGGACTGGGAAGAGATGATCAGATTTTATGGTAGAGAAAACGTAATCCGGGCCCTCAAAGAAGACATCACCTATCTTACTGATATAACCATGGAAGCCGTTTGCAAATATTTTCAGTTGAGCAAAGAAAAACTCAGATGTTACACAAAGAAACAGTTACACCAGGGACACTGGATCTAATCCAGACATTGATGCAAGACCATCAGCTCAACTCCTTTTACCTTGTTGGAGGTACCGCACTATCTTTAAGGATCGGACACAGGGAATCTATAGATATCGACCTTTTCAGCTCTTCGGACTTTGATGGTGATGGACTCGCCGTACACTTAAGGAACAGCTATGGCGCAGATGTAAAACGCCACAAGGGCAACTATGTAAGTGGTAGTATTGGCGAAGTTGATTTTGATTTTATTTCGCATAAATACCCGTCTATCAAACCAGTAGAAACAATCGAGGGCATAAGGATGATGTCCAATCAGGATATATCGGCCATGAAGATCAATGCAATTGTGAATAGCGGACAAAGGATCAAGGATTTTATCGATATGCATTACCTTCTAAAAGAAATGCCTTTGGATGAAATATTGGATTACTACTGCCAGAAATACCCAAATGTCGATCCCAACACCGCTAAGTCATCCCTAGTGTACTATAACGATATCGACTTTAATGTTCCCGTAAAACTGATGGATGGAAAGCTAAAATGGCAGGATGTGCAGAAAAGCATTTTAAAGGCAGTAAGTGAATACACCGGTCTACTAGAAAGTAGGGAATTGTACCGTAAGCTTCAGGAAGCAAAAAATAACCAGAAAAATGACCGTGGCAGAGGGATGAGTCGCTAGATTTTCACAATAAGATAGCTTATCACAATTTTTGATAAGCTATCTTATCTTAAGGTACCAAATTGGCACCTTAAGATTATGAAGGTATTTTAATTATTCGAATGCAAAGTACTCATGTGTCGACATAACACTATAGCTAGGAAGCGTTTATTTAAATTATGGGAATGGTCGGCGAACATTCCAGCTTTTCATTCCACTAATCGATGCTATTTCGTACAACTGCACTCAACTATTATTGCTTGATAGCTGGTTGTATTTATTAGTTAATTACCCTATTTTAGATCATTTTTTTAACGCTATCTCTCGTTTTAACCGTTCCATTAACAAATTTACGGTTTCCCATATTTGGAGCCAGTGGCTTAGTCTTAGCTTTGTAGACTTGAAATTATTAGCTCCAACCTATGGATTATACGGCTTATATTTAAAATCATAAACAGATTTTATAGTTAGTAACTTTTTACCAGATAAACCCAACTAAACTGTCAGGTATATTATTGACCTTTAAAGTATACTTTAATTTAAAAAAATATGAAATATTTCGCATACGGCTCAAATATGGATAAAAATAGGATGATAGAAAGGAAAATAAACTATACATCAAGAAAATTTGCTAGGCTTGAAAATCATAAACTAGTATTTAACAAAAAAGCAAAAGATGGCAATTTTTCCTACGCCAATATAGAGTTTTCAGTGGGCAAATTTGTGGAAGGGGCTATTTATGAATTCCCTGATTTTGAAATCTCGAAACTTGATAAAGCCGAGGGTTTTCCAAAACATTATAACAAAGTCGATTTTGTGGTCAATGACCACAACAATAATCCCGTAAATGTAGTTGCTTACATTGCCCAACAAGATATGATAGTGAATGGGTTGTTGCCAACTTCATCATATCTTAATCATTTGCTAGCGGGGAAGGATATTTTGACGGCCGAATACTTTGAAACTTTACTTAATACTAAAACTATATAATTATGCCTTATACATTTTACGACAGAAATGGAACACCGTCAATTTATACTGACGATGATAAACATCTATTTGATTACAACGGCAACCCAATTGCTTATATCAACGATAATTCGATTTACAACTACGCTGGCAGACATTTAGGTTGGTTTGAAAATGGTTGGATAAAGGATTCCAAAGGTAATTGTTTTCTCTTCTCTGAAGTCGCTACAGGAGGGCCTCTTAAACCATTGAAGAAATTAAAGCCACTTAAAGGGT
>NZ_LMZQ01000045.1 GCF_001442625.1 Pedobacter ginsenosidimutans
AAGTGTCTTATATTTTCTTACATGCCTTATATGGTTAAAACCTTAATTTTACGCCCAGCGCTGCGATCTTTGCGCTTTTCTCTCTGCGCCCTTTGTGGTTAAAACATAGGTGGTGGATGAAGGAAATAGCTCGGCGTTTGGCGGGGAGCGGTTAGCGCGTCATTCTCGGATATTTTATTGAACCATATAACATGAAGAAGAAAGCGCTTAAGAATGATTTATTTTATAATTTCCAGTAGTTCCAATTCAAAAATTAGAATGTAACTTGATTTTCCCCTGCTACCGTAAGCCAACCCAGGAGGAATAAAAAGTTTAAATTTACTCCCAACATTCATTAACTGTATGCCTTCAGCCATGCCAGGAAGTAAATTCTTAACCAACATGGCCGGAGGTTGGCCATTCGCGTTCGCATCAATTACCTTATTGCCCTCTAAAAGTGTTCGCTTATGCTGAATTTTCACATTATCGGTAGCTGTTGGTCGAGGCCCTGCCCCCGTGCTAATCACCTGGTATTGTAAGCCGCTGGCTGTGGTAATAATACCCGGCTTTTTCTTGTTATCGGCAAAGAACCTGATGGCTTCTTCTTCGGCGATGGCGTTAGCATCTTTTACAATAGGAGAAATGGGTGCAGGTGGTGAGGAGGCGGGTACCGCATTTGTTTTTACAATAACGCCAGTTTTTGCTGTTTTAGCACCATTGCTGTTTCGCTTAATAACTGTGATGGCATTGGCTGCTGGTGTGCCATCTTTATCTCTAGGGATTAAGACCGTTTCGCCGTTTTTCCAATACTGCCCACCTGCTTTTCCAAGTCCCGCGATATAGACATCCGAACCTTCAAATGCTATGGAGTATGGATCAGGAAAGCCCGACGACAGTCCTTCCAAAGTAGTCGGTATGCCGTTTTTCCAATAGGTAGGTTTGTAATTAATGTGCCCTGCTATATAAACATTGCCATTCTTGTCTACAGCAATCGAACTGGCTACAGCATCATTTTCAACATTTGTGAGTATAGTGGTACCTTCATTGCCTTTCCAGTACGCAGCTTGTTTGCCCTCCTTGCCTGGTATGGAAGTGATGCCGGCAATGTATACGTCATTGTTCACTGTAGTTATGGCTGATGCCGTATATAGTGTACTGTTAATGGCATCAACCAGTTGTCCATTTCTCCAGTAGGCAACTTTTCCATTATATGAACCCGCTACTAATACATCTCCGCTTTGGTGTATGGCTATCGAACTGGCACCAGCATGCGAGCGGCCGTCGCTAAGTGATACGGGTTGCCCGTTCTTCCAATATTTAGCCCAGTCAGTCCAGTTAGAATTCTGACCGTGATCGTAAACTCGCTCATATCCTGCTATATACACATCTCCTTTAAAAACTGCAATAGAATAGGCACGCGACCAGCGCCCGCCCCCACTGGTAAGCGGAATCCTCTCCCCGTTTTTCCAATACGCCACCACGCCATTATCAAAGCCTGCTACATGTACATCATTGCCATCAATGGCGATGGCGGTGGCAGTGGCATCATTTTGCCCGTCGGTAAGTTGTACTGGCACCCCATTTTTCCAATATTTGGCTACATGCTTAAGTGTGGTTGGATTATAGGAAGCCCCGGCAATGTACACGTCAACTTCTTTTTGAGGCACATTTGTTTTATTAGCAGATTTAATGCCTTTATTCTGTGCCTGTACATTAAAAGATATAAAACTACCCAGGCCAAACAGAACTATTCCGAGTCCTAAGTTTAATACGCTTAACTTAATCATCACTTTAATTTTTTGCACAATTAATAAGGTTATAAGCCAGGTATAGCTAAATAATGTTGTTTGGTGTTATGGTTTAGCCTTGTTTAGTAATGCTTTTTGGCCATAGGCCTTAAGCAACATTACGTCGTACTTAAATATAAGCATTATTGGGTATTGGAACAAATTTACAATTGTTAGTTATTATTCCCTTATTTACTAAGGGAGGTCGTTTAGCGGTTATACTTGGGTTAATTTTTAAGGCTTAGACTAAGTCTTCGCTGATCAGTGTAATCTGCGAGAGATTTTTGCCACACTTGCTTTGTCATTCAGGAAGGAAAACATAACGCACACGCAAAGCCAGTTTGGATATTGTTGCCGATTAAACAATTAAGCATCCTTGGTAATTAACGATTAAACCAGTTCTTAGCTGGCCTACAAACCGAATGAATCAATGACTAATAAACTAAGCCATTCCATTTTTTAAACTATATACTTCTCCTTCGTAAAGCCCCGCCAACACCTGCACGGCCATTTTGCTTCTTTGCCCGGTTTGGCAATAACACACTACTTTTTTGTGCTTTGGGATAGCGGTAAGCGATGCTGTTAACCCGTAAAGCGGAAGGTTGATGCCTCCAATATTATTTTCTTCATGTTCGTAATCCTCGCGTACATCAATTAAAAAAACTTCATCCGCATGGGTTTCCAGCCAGCGATCTAATGTTGTGCTATCGATTTCTTGTACGGCTTTATCGGTTTTGGCCGGCGCTGGTTTTGCGGTTTCAGCTGTTTTTTTTGCGGCGATTTTAAATACCATTACGGTATTGTTCAGCGCATTAACCGTCATCAGTTTACCAGAAAGGGGTTCCCCGATTCCAGTGATCAACTTTAAAGCTTCATTGGCCATATACAGGCCTATTATGCCGGGTAAAATGCCAATTACGCCTCCCTCTACACAGTTAATATTTTCAGTTGGTGGTGCCGGATAAAGGTCTCTATAGTTTGCACTGCCCTGGTGGTTAAATACGGCAACCTGGCCTTCGAACTGTAAAATGGAACCGAAAATAAGTGTTTTGCCTAAAGCCACACAGGTATCGTTCACTAAATAACGGGTGGTAAAATTATCTGAACAATCGATTACCAGATCATAATCCTGGCAAATGTTTATCGCATTATCAGCCCTAAAACGTTCGTGATAGGCGCTGAAACTCACATGCGGATTAAGCAGTTGGAGTTTTGCTGCAGCCATTTTTACCTTAGGTTGCCCAATATCAGTATGGTTATATAAAATTTGGCGATGCAGGTTGCTCAATTCTACCACATCATCATCTACAATTCCGATTGTTCCTACACCCGCTGCGGCCAGATATTGCAATACGGGGCAGCCTAAACCACCTGCGCCGATAAGCAATATTTTGGCGGCTTTTAGCTTTTCCTGCCCGGCGGGGCCTAGTTCAGGCAGGATCATCTGCCTGTTGTAACGGTTCAGTTCTTCTTTTACTAACATGATTTTTGGATCAAACTCATATCCCAATCTTTCCAAATAGGCTCATAACCCTGTTTTCTGATCATATCCGCAATTTCCTGTGCCGAGCGTTCGTCAGATATTTCGAACTGTTCCAGCGATTGAGGTTCCACTTCGTAGCCACCGGGATTGGTTTTAGAACCTGCACTAATGGCGGTAATGCCCAGCTTAATCACCTGGTTGCGGAAAGCTACGGTTTCGCGGGTAGAAATAGACAGCTCTACTTCGCTGTTGAATAAGCGGTAAGCACAGATCAGCTGTACCAGCTCTTTATCGTTCATCACCACTTTAGGTTCTAAACCACCGCTAAAAGGCCGCAACCTGGGGAAAGAAATACTGAATTTACTTTGCCAATATTGTTTTTCGAGGTAAGAGAGGTGCAGGGCCGTAAAAAATGAATCTGTCCGCCAGTCTTCCAGGCCAATTAATACACCAAGCCCCATTTTATGGATCCCTGCCTGCCCCAAACGATCGGGCGTTTCTAAGCGGTACAGAAAGTTTGATTTTTTGCCTTTTGGATGGTGTTTCCGGTAATCATCCTGATGGTAGGTTTCCTGGTAAACCAGTACCGTATTTAGCCCATGCGGAATAAGGGTTTCATAGTCGGCTACATCCAAAGGCTGCACCTCCATGGATATATGGGCAAAATGTGGACTGATGAGGTCTAATACTTTTTTAAAATAATCGGTATGTACACTTTGGTTAGCTTCGCCCGTTACCAGCAGCACGTGGTCGTATCCCATACCCTTAATTACAGCCACTTCCTGCATAATTTCCATTGGGTTGAGCGTTCTGCGCCTTACCTTATTGTCATAACTGAAACCACAATAGGTACAGATGTTATTACATTCGTTGGAGAGGTAAAGCGGTATATACATTTGTATTACCCGACCGAAACGGTCTAAAGTTAATCGCTGACTGATCTGCGCCATATCTTCGAGATAAGGCAGTGCCGCGGGAGAAATAAGTGCTTTAAAATCTTCCAGATCCCGTTGTGTATTGCGCAATGCCCGTTCTACATCTGCAGCCGTTTTATCGTAAATACTGGCCCTGGTATCGTTCCAGTTGTAAGATTCGAATACTTCGTTAAAACTCTTCATCTAAAAATACGGTTAGTGGGCTGCTTGCTGCAGCATAGTGTGTTTGGGCGCCTAATTTAGACTCGAAAGCCATTCTGCCGGCTTCTACAGCCATTTTAAAGGCAATAGCCATATTGGTTGGATCTTTGGCAATGGCAATGGCGGTGTTCACCAAAACGGCATCAGCACCAATTTCCATGGCTTTGGCCGCATCAGATGGTGCACCTATGCCGGCATCAATAATGACCGGAACCCTGCTCTGGCTGATGATAATCTCTAAAAAATCGATCGTTCTTAAGCCCTTGTTACTGCCAATTGGAGAGCCCAAAGGCATTACGGCGGCCGTGCCCACATCTTCCAAACGTTTGCATAAAACCGGGTCGGCATGGATATAAGGCAAAACCACAAAACCGAGTTTAACCAGTTCTTCTGTGGCTTTTAAGGTTTCGATCGGATCTGGCATCAGGTATTTCGGATCGGGGTGGATTTCCAGTTTGATCCAGTTGGTTTCTAAGGCTTCGCGTGCCAGCTGAGCGGCAAAAATGGCCTGTTTGGCATTGCGCACACCAGAAGTATTGGGCAATAAATTGATGTGCGGATATTTAAGATGATGAAGGATATCGTCGTCCTTACCTTTTAAATCTACACGTTTGAGCGCTACGGTAACCAGTTCGGAGGCCGAGGCAATTAAGGCACTTTCCATCTCTTTGGCAGAACTAAATTTTCCGGTACCGGTAAAGAGGCGGGAGCTAAAGGTTTGATCTGCTATGGTTAACATATCTGTAATTTTTAAATCGAATGAATACTGAACTTGCTGTTGATTTCTTCAAGAACCGCAGCTGTTTGTGTTTGGTTGGTGAGCGCTGCCGAGATGGCAATTCCGTAAATTCCGGTTTCGAGTATAGCCGGAATATCAGCTGCTTCAATGCCACCTATGGCAATAATGGGGGTACTGATTCCAGCTTTTCGCACTTTTTCCATTAATTCGTGGTAACCTGCTAAACCCACAACCGGGCTCAGGTTTTCTTTGGTCCGGGTAAACCTGAATGGACCCAAGCCGATATAATCAGCACCTTCGGATACCCTTTGTTGTATATGTTCGAAAGTATTCGCAGTACCTCCGATGATCTGGTGTTTGCCGATAATTTCTCTGGCTTGGAGAATGGGCATATCCTGCAGGCCCAGGTGTACACCATAACTGCCTACTGTTTTAGCCAGGTACGGAAAATCGTTTACGATAAGTTTGGCGTCATATTTTTCGCATAAGGCCTGTGCTGCTTTTGCAAAAGGCAGGATTTCGCTTTCGGCCTGGTTTTTAATACGGAGCTGGATCCATTTTCCACCAGCTTGAAGCACCTGCTCAATGGCATCCAAATGGGTGCCTGTTTTAGGTGCTTGCGAGATATATTGTAAGGGCTGAATCATATTGATATTTTTAAAGTGCTTGATGGTAAGCGAGGCAATGTTGCTGTGCTTTTTTAAAATTGGTTAAAGCTTTACTGGTGTCGTTCCAGATACTGCCCAATAGTGCAACGCCATCGAAATTCATTTCTTTTACCTGATGGATCTGGTTTAAACCGATTCCACCCAGCGCAATCAGTTTTGTCTTGCTGTTAGGCTTGTTTAAATGAAAACCTGCCGGAATAACCCCCATGTAACCGGGTTTGGAAAGGCTGTTGAATACGGGACCATAAAAGCTGTAATGGTATGGCCTAATGCAATCTATATCTGATAACTGGTGAATAGATGTGCTCCATATATGCTCTTGCGGCTGGGTATTGGGTGTAATACTTTTTCTAAAGCTCTCTGTATGGTGGATTCTATTGATGTTATAATCGTTGGCCAGTGTATGGAAATGGTGTAACGCAATGCGAGGATGGTATTCAGGTAAAATCCCTTCCACAATTTTACGGTAACCGGCTTCATCTGCATTTTCCTTGCGCAAATGGAAAACCTGTAAACCGGCTTCGAAAAGCTGGTTTACAAAATGGCATTCTTCCTTAAAAAGAGTGGGCCTGGCAATTACAATCAGTTCCATAGCGGTTTAAGAATAAATTTCGCTCCCTTTTTGTGTAAACTCTTTCGATTTTTCCTGCATGCCCTGCGTTAAAGCCGCTTCTGCTTCTACACCTTGTTTTGCAGCATACTCCCTCACATCCTGCGTAATTTTCATCGAGCAGAAATTGGGGCCGCACATGGAACAGAAGTGTGCAATCTTGGCACCCTCTGCAGGTAAGGTTTCATCATGGAATTCTTTTGCGGTATCTGGATCGAGCGAGAGGTTAAACTGATCTTCCCACCTAAATTCGAACCTGGCCTTACTTAAAGCATTGTCGCGGTATTGTGCACCCGGGTGGCCTTTGGCTAAATCGGCTGCATGGGCAGCAATTTTATAGGTAATTACACCGTCTTTAACATCTTTTTTATTTGGCAGGCCCAAGTGTTCTTTCGGGGTTACATAACAGAGCATCGCTGTGCCAAACCAGCCGATCATGGCTGCACCAATGGCCGAGGTAATGTGGTCGTAACCGGGCGCAATATCGATCGTTAATGGGCCTAAAGTATAAAAAGGAGCCTCACCACAATGGTCGAGCTGTTTTTCCATATTGGCCTTGATCAGGTGCATGGGTACATGGCCAGGCCCCTCTATGATCGTTTGTACATCGTGTTTCCAGGCTATTTTAGTGAGTTCGCCAAGTGTTTCGAGCTCCGAAAACTGTGCGGCATCATTTGCATCGGCAATACAGCCAGGCCTTAAGCCATCGCCTAAAGAGAAAGCCACATCATAAGCTTTCATAATTTCGCAGATCTCCTCAAAATGGGTATACAGGAAGTTCTCTTTGTGGTGGGCCAGGCACCATTTGGCCATAATGGATCCGCCACGCGAAACAATACCTGTAATCCTTTTAGCGGTTAAAGGCACATAACGGAGCAGTACACCGGCATGGATGGTAAAATAATCTACGCCCTGTTCGGCCTGCTCAATCAACGTATCGCGGAAGATTTCCCAGGTGAGGTCTTCGGCTTTTCCATTTACTTTTTCTAAAGCCTGATAAATAGGAACGGTACCAATGGGCACAGGCGAATTGCGGATAATCCATTCGCGGGTTTCGTGGATATTTTTCCCTGTTGATAAATCCATAATGGTGTCGGCTCCCCAACGGCAGGCCCAGACAGCTTTTTCTACTTCTTCTTCGATGGTAGAGGTTACGGCCGAGTTACCGATATTGGCGTTAATTTTTACCAGAAAGTTTCGGCCAATAATCATCGGCTCGAGTTCGGGGTGATTGATATTGCAAGGGATTACCGCCCTGCCGGCTGCTACCTCTGCCCTTACAAATTCGGGTGTGATGTAGCCTTTTGGTGTATTTGCGCCAAAGCTATTGCCCTGGTGCTGGTGGTTCATTACATCGTGCTGATCGCCCAATTGCGCATTTAACAGTTCGATCTGCTGGTTTTCCCTAATGGCGATATATTCCATTTCGGCCGTTATGATACCTTTTTTGGCATAATGCATTTGAGATACATTGGCGCCGGCTTGTGCTTTGTAAGGTTTGTTAATGAAGTTGAAGCGTAAAGCATCAAGTTTTTCATCAGCCAGGCGCTGTTGCCCGTAAGCAGAAGATGGCTGAGGGAGTTCTACCACATCAAGCCTGTCTTTTATCCATTGCTCTCTGATCCGCGGCAAGCCTTTTTTTACATCAATAACAGCATTGGGATCGGTATATGGTCCGCTGGTATCGTAAACCGTTACGGGCGGATTAGGCTCGGTTAAGCCAAATCCGTTATGGATTTTGGTTTCCGATAAACTGATTTCGCGCATGGCCACCTGGATATTGTGGATTTTTCCAGGGACAAAGATTTTGCGTGAGGCCGGAAAAGGACTGCGGCTGATCACCTCTTGGTTCGGTGTTTTTTCTTGTTTCATATTGGTAGAATCAATTATTGAGTGATTGAATGAGGGAGTTATCGGATGAGAGAATGATAGAAAGGAGTAGATTGGATATACTTTACATTCAATCATTCAAAATTCATTCATTTTTATCCTCCCTGCGTGGCTTTGATGAGTATAACCTGATCGGCTGGATTTAATAGATGGGTTGCCCAGTCTGCTTTGGGAATAATGGTTTGGTTTACGGCAATGGCAAGGCCATTTGTTTCCGTTGAAATGACAACAGCAAGCATCTGTTCGATGGAACAGGCCTCGTTGAGCAGATAGTTTTGATTGTTTATAGTTACTTCCATATTTTAAAAAATTGGAAAAACTATAGAGATTGCCCCAAAATGGAGATCGAAAAGACAGCAATGTAAGATTGCCTTCACTTTTCCCTTCGGCAGTACTAACTGCATCAGGTTCAAAGGGTATTTCTCAGCACGTAGGCACCCCTAAAGTTTTTTGTAAATATATGCGATTAAATTTCTAATGCAAATAAAAATTGATATAGATAAAATCTATATTATGTTAAGGATAATATAGGGATGTAAATGGAAGCATATAAAATTGTCATCCTGAGTGTAACGAAGGATCTTTTCTAATTGGGTGTAACATCGGAAAAAGATCCTTCAATGCTTTCAGGATGACAATTGGGACAATTAAAACACTAATTTTCACCACTCAATCTTCGATCCCCAGACTTCCGACTTCGGACTAAACTCCCTCACGCATCTTTTCTGTTTTTTAACCGCAAAGTGCACAAAGGGAAGGCACAAAGGTTGCAGAGAGGGGTGTAAAGAGCAGTCATCATTCCCGTGCAGGCGGGAGTTTTAAAGCATATTGCATTATCACCATATAAGAAATGTAAGAAAATATAAAACCCTTGAGCTTATATGAGCCTCCTATGTCTTACATGGTTCAAATTAAAAAGATCCTTCACTTCGCTCCTTAAACTACCGGCTTCGGACTAAAGGCTAATTAACCAATCCACGCGAACCGCCTTTTGCAAAACGTAAAAATTCCTTACCTTTGCAGCATCACCAAAACACCCCATACATGTAAGATTTATTTCTTTTCAGAAAATAGATAACCAGCAGAGCGGTTGCGTTCCTGCAATTATTTACCATAAAAAAAGAAATTTATGCTTATTCTACAAGGGGCTAACTATATCCATCCGAATGGGGATTTACTGTTTTCAGACTTAAATCTTACCATCAACAAATACGAAAAAATTGCACTCATTGGCCATAATGGGGCAGGGAAATCGACACTTTTGAAAATTTTGTCAGGTAAACTCAGGCCAACTGCCGGGTATGTTAAAACGGAATCGGTGCCTTATGATGTGCCACAGCTTTTTGGTCAATTTAATAACCTTACCGTTGCGCAGGCACTCCGGATTGAAGATAAACTAAAAGCGCTGAACGAAATCCTCGGCGGAGAAGTAACCGACGAAAATTTGGCCATCCTCAACGATGACTGGACCATTGAGGAACGTTGCGCGGAAGCTTTGAGTCATTGGCGATTGGCAGGTTTAGACTTAAACCAAAAAATGGAAAGTTTAAGCGGCGGACAAAAAACCAGCGTATTTCTGGCCGGCATCGAGATACACCGCCCAGATATTGTTTTGATGGATGAACCGACCAATCATTTGGATCTGGAAGGCAGAAACAGGTTATACGATTATATCCGATCGACCAGAAATACTTTGGTGGTGGTGAGTCACGACCGTACTTTATTAAACCAGATTGAGAAAGTTTGCGAATTGAGTCAGCGGGGAATAACCATTTATGGCGGAAATTACGATTTCTATGCTGCGCAAAAGAAAATTGAAAATAATGCTTTGAACAATGATTTAAGAGCAAAGGAAAAGGCACTGCGCAAGGCTAAAGAAGTAGAACGGGAATCGATGGAACGGCAACAGAAGCTTGATGCCAAAGGGAAGAAAAAACAGGAAAAAGCTGGATTGCCGACCATTTCGATGAATACGTTAAAAAATAATGCAGAAAAAAGTACAGCAAAATTGAAGACTGTGCATACCGAAAAGCTCGATCATATTTCTGCTGAATTAAGCCAGCTCAGGTCTGCACTGCCGGATGCAGACAAAATGAAGATCGGTTTCAATCAAGCCACGCTGCACAAAGGAAAAAGTATTGTTGAGGCTAAGGAGGTCAATTTTGCTTTTCAGAATCAGTTACTTTGGAAAGAGCCGCTTAGTTTTCAGATTTTTAGTGCGGAGCGTTACGTGATAAAAGGCCGGAATGGATCGGGGAAAACCACCTTGATCAAGCTTATTTTGGGGCAGCTCCAGCCCTCGACGGGAAGTTTAAATAAAGCAGGCTTTAGCTCCATGTATATCGACCAGGATTATTCGTTGATCGATAATCAACTTACAGTTTACGAACAGGCCCAGCAATACAACTCGGGTGAATTGCAGGAGCATGAAGTAAAGATCCGTTTAAACCGGTTTTTGTTTGGCAAAACCGATTGGGACAAACCTTGTTCGGCCTTAAGTGGCGGTGAAAAAATGCGGTTGATCCTTTGTTCATTAACCATCAGCAACCAATCGCCCGACCTGATTATATTGGATGAGCCTACCAATAACCTTGATATCCAGAATATAGAAATTTTAACGGCAGCGATTAATGAATATCAGGGAACGCTTTTAGTCATATCGCACGATGAATATTTTCTTGACCAAATCTATGTAGAACATATCATTGATCTTTAAAATAAATATATAGCCTTATCTTCGTTCCAGATTATTAAAACCTGTACACCCATGCAAAACCTGTTAGCACTACAAAGTGGCGAACTTAAAGGAGCAGTATCGTTAAAACTTTCTGAAAACCTAACCGAGTTTCCGAACGAAATATTCGAGTTGGCCGATACTTTGGAAGTGCTGGATTTATCTTTTAATAAATTAAGTGCGTTACCGGCAGATTTTGGCCGTTTAAAGAAATTGAAGATTTTCTTCTGTTCAGAAAACCTTTTCACGGTTATGCCCGAGCAATTAGCCGATTGCCCTTTGTTGGATATTGCAGGTTTTAAATCTAACCAGATTAAAACGGTACCTGCAAAATCGCTTAATCCTAATCTCCGCTGGCTGATTTTAACAAACAACAACATTGCCGAATTACCAAAAGAGATTGGGCAGTGCACGCGGATGCAAAAGCTGATGCTATCGGGTAACCGTTTGGTGCAATTGCCCGATGAGTTAAGTAATTGCCAGAATTTATCGTTACTGCGGATTGCTGCTAATAAACTGCATGAGCTGCCACAATGGATTGCTACTATGCCTAAACTTTCGTGGATTGCATTTTCGGGGAACAACTTTAGTAAAACACCGGCTGTAGAAACACTTTCGTTAATTAATTGGCACGATTTAGAGATTAACCACTTGTTGGGTGAAGGCGCATCGGGTATTATTTCGAAAGCAAACCGGACTATTGGTGATGAAACTCAGGAGGTAGCCGTTAAAATATTTAAGGGTAATGTAACCAGCGATGGTTTGCCGGAAGATGAAATGACAGCCTACATTGCAGCGGGTTACCATCCCGGTTTGGTTAATTTAATCGGACAGATTGCCCTGCACCCAGAGGATAAAAAAGGATTGGTGATGGACCTCATTCCGCATCATTTTTATAACCTGGGTAATCCGCCGAGTTTAGAAAGCTGTACCAGGGATGTTTTTCCTGAAGGCATGCAGCTGTCAGAAAAACAGTTGTTGAGTATTGCCAAAACCATTGCCTCTTTAGCTGCACAATTGCATGAGGCTGGGATTATGCATGGCGATTTATATGCACACAATATCCTAATTGATGATGAGGGCAGTACCTTATTTGGCGATTTTGGTGCCGCAAGTTTTTATGATCAGGCTGATGATACGCTCGCCTTTGCGCTGGAGCGGATAGAAGTTAGTGCTTATGGTTACCTGCTCGATGATTTACTTTCGTTAAAAAACGAAACGGTAAGCGAAACGTGTTCGAATGCTTTGGCTACCTTAAGAGACGTCTGCTTAGTTGCATCACCATTGAACAGGCCTGGTTTTCAGGATTTGGTTGAAGCTTTAGCGAAGATTTCATTATAACAGGTTGTTAATCTGTGTCCCTAGAAAAATCGTCATCTCGATCCGATAGCTATCAGATGGAGCAAAGCGAAATGTTCCAAAGGAACTCCTTCGGAGGAGAGATCTGTGAGCTACACTTAATCATAGATTTCTCCGCTACGGTCGAAATGACGACCACTTTATAAAAAAAATATTAATTCTGCTGTTTTTTTGCCCAATCTAACCTGCGCTGATCTGGCGTGGGTGTAACCTTGAAATTTTCAAATGTGGCGTTAAAGCCCTTACCATCAGGACAGGCAGCCACAAGGCCCACCATTACAGGAGCATTATCCTTAAAATAACACGTACGGATCATGGTGTATTTTTTATCATCCAGCGAGTAAAAAATCTCTACCGCATCAAGTTTTCTAACGGCTTTCATCCAGATAGATGCTGGTGCCTGTGCTAATTCTACTACGCTCCAGTCACTTGTTTTATGCGTAACCACCGCACTTACATTTTGTTTGCCATTCACAAATTCTACTCCCGCCTTAATCCATTCTTCTTCATTAATTCGGAGCATAATACCCATCTGATCGAAGGTGGTTACATAATTGCCGGTAATTTTCACTTTTACCTCAAATTCACCACCATAAGTGGCATAATAAAAAGGGGCATCATCTACGGTAAAGCCATAATGCGAGATCCGCCAATAATCTGTTTTGGCAGGAACAAATAAGCTAAATGTGTTTTTATCCTTGATTTCCCACTTTTCAGGTTCGTTAAACCAGTTCATTTTGGCAAGGCTCTGGGCAGCTGACTTTTGTGTGTTTAATACTGCCAATAAGGCCATGGCGGTTAGTAATTTAAGTTTCATTTGTGTGTTAGCGGTTGGTTTTGTGTGTTTGTGTATTGCAAACTTAAAGCAAGCATCAACTTTTGGAAAGGACATAGATCACTATTTTAATGTGATTATTATCACGTACATCGGATAAGGGCAATTGTCTCAGGTTTATAAATCTTCAATAAACAGTACATTTGTGCTGTTGTATCAGAAACATGGAAACAAATTTTTTAAGGGCGCATATTGATCAGATTGTTTGTTTAACAGATGAAGAATTTCAATATGCAGAATCTTTTTTTACCAAGCGGAAATATAAAAAACATCAATACATTATTCAGGCAGGTGATGCAGCCAGTTGCGAACATTTTGTACTGAAAGGAATTGTGAAGTCTTCTTATACCGACCATGAAGGCAAAGAATACATTTTACAGCTTGCCATGGAAGAGTGGTGGTTCTCAGACCCGAACGCTTTTAACACCGGAATGCCGGCAACCTTAAATGTAGATTGTATTGAAGATACCGAAACCCTTTCTATTTCTTTTGAGAACAAGGAAAAACTTTGTGCTTCTTCCCGGAAAATGGAATACTTTTTTAGGAAAAAGTACACCACAGGCAACATGGCTTTGCAAAAACGGGTATTGGCGCTATTGAGCAATAATGCGGGCGAGCGTTACAAACAATGGCGCAATCAATACCCATCTTTACAAAAGAGGATTTCGAAAACCCTTATTGCTTCCTATTTGGGTGTTACCAGGGAAACTTTAAGCCGTTTATCACTCTAGGTATGGTAAGGGGAAAAACAATAAGGGCTTTGTTTTATTTGTGGCTGCTATAATTAACCATCCACTGGATGCCATATCTGTCTTTAAAGCTGCCGAAGTAATCGCCCCAGAACATATCGTCCATTGGCATTTCGATGGTGCCACCTGCTGAAAGGCCATTAAAGAAGCGATCGGCATCTTCGCGGCTCTCTGTATTGAGGTTAATGTACATGTTGTTGCCTTCTTTAAGTACATGTCCTGCGGAAGGTACGCAGTCAGACGCCATTAAAACCGTATGTTCATTAATGGGTAGGGCTACGTGCATTACACGGTTTTTTTCCTCCTCGGTTAATTTATCTGATTCTGGTGCATCGCCCATTTTTGCAAAGAAGGTAAATTCTCCTCCGAAAACCGATTTATAAAAATTAAAAGCTTCTTCGGCCTTGCCGTCGAAGTTTAAGTAAGGGTGCATGGTTGCCATAATTTTATTTCTTTTGTTTACAACTAAGTTACTGCACCTTTTAATGATAAAATGGGTGTACTTGAGACAAATGTAAGGGTGTTTTCGACATTTGAAAATTAATGGTGTTTCTATCTTTCAGGCTTTATTGTTATGGCCGTTACACCGATAATCCATTTTAAAAAGAATTGTTTTCAGGTAAAAAATGTTTTATTCATTCTTAGCGGTTTTCTGGGTAATTTGCTATTTTACAGATGAATAAAACTGAACGGAAATAAATCCATTATCTTTATCATATTTGTATCAGGGTATTAAACATTTATTGAAACAATTCTCGATCGTCCCAAAATAATTTTAGATTTGAGTAAACACACGTCCTCTTTTTGAGGGCGTGTTTTTTTTGCAAAAAAAAACCTTTCATTGCTGAAAGGTTTCGCGTTTTAATCTAAATCGTCCCGTTGATTTAATTTTAACATTATAAATATAGTTATCAACATGTTAACATCAAATTAAAAGGTAAAAATACCCCTTTATGGGTAGTGGTTTTCACTACACCGCGATAGGCGAAATTTTATTGTGGATAATTATTTGCTTGCTTCGATACTCCATTTATAAGCGGGCAACGTTGCCAACAACAAACTGGCGGCACTTACTACGAAAACAGAATAGTTAAAAGGGGCCCTGTAATTTGCAAAGATGAACATAGAGAGGGCAAAGGCAAGTGTTAGCAAAAAACTACCGATAGCCGCCAACTTAATTTTGTATCCAACTATAAGCAATACCGCAAAAACCAACTCACCAGCGGTGGCAATAATAGCCATTACATTGGCTACGGGCCTTGCTAAAAAGGGCATTAAAGTGTTGGTGTAATCTAAAAATACCGACCAATTGCCCCAGCTAACTGTTGGCGAGCCTGGTGTGCCGAGCCAGCCAAAGCGGTCCATAACGGGTAGAATAAAACCGATGCCCAAAGCGAGCCGAAGAAATAATTGTGCGAAATGCGGCGTATTTTTCATCTTGTTTTAACAGCTTATTTTTGTATTCAATGCACTGTAATTTAGTACCTATGTATTACAACTTTCTTAATGTAGATTAAGAAATGAAGGCTGTTGGGCTATTTTTTCCTTACGCACGGTAAGCCGCCTAGAAACACTCTGCTTCCCAAAACCGCGACCAGTTTTCGCCTACACCGAGCTTTACTATCCCCTCTTTGCGTGTTAATTCCTGATCGTGGTTAACGCCATCGGCCACTCCGCACCAGGGCTCTAAACAAATAAAAGGGGCATCGGTAGCGGCCCAAATGCCAAAGAAAGGAAATTCTTCGAAATGGAAATGTAATCCATAATCATTTTTGTTATTGAGCAAGCTAATGCAGTTGCTCTGCAGGGTTTTAAAAACCAGTGCATCGTTATAAAACAGATCATGTTTAAGGTTTAACCTGTGGCCACCCAGTTCAATGAGCTCCGTTTCGTCGGCTACTAAGCCATCTTCGAGTTTCCAGAAAGTTAATTTCTCATCGGTATTAAAGGCCAGGTAATAATCTTCATAAACGGTATTGGGTGTATTGGGCACCGCAAAAGCCGGATGTGCGCCAATTGAGAATAAAAGCTCGGCAGTACCTGTGTTTATTACCTCGTAAGTTAAGTTCAGCTTTCTATCTATCAATTGATACCTTAGTTTCAGCTCAAAATAAAAAGGATATACTTTTAAGGTGTCTTCATTTTGGGTTAAAGTAAAAACGGCTTCGGTTTCACTTATTTTTTCGAAATTAAAAACATGATCGCGGGCGAAACCATGGCGTGGCAGCTCATAGCTTTTACCCTGGTAGGTAAAACTGTTGTTTTTTAATGAGCCAACAATAGGAAATAAAACCGGGCTGTGTTTTGCCCAATATTTAGGATTGGCATTCCATAGATATTCCAGCTTGGTTTCTTTACTAAATAAGCCTTGAAGTTCTGCGCCTTTAGCCGCCAGGCTAACTTTTATATAATCGTTCTCGAGAGTTATCATTTGCAGTCTAAATTAACAAAAAGATGTATTTTAAAAATATCTTTTTTATTAATTTTGATCACTACTTAAAGCTTAAGCAATGTAAAGCTTAATGCACTGTTTATTTTATCACCCGCGCATTTACTTTCGCTCAAAAATAAAATCAGAAACCTATGGCGATAGATTTAACAAAATTATCAAATGCAAAAGTAAAGGCCGCTATTACCGCATTGCAAAAAGGCGATGAAAAAACATGGTTTCCTTTATTTGCTACCGATGTTGCCTTTTACGACGACGGAAACCAGATGAAATTTAATAACTTCTTTAAAAAAGCGCTGGGACATGAGCGTTTTACCAGTATAGATAAGGTTGAAAACAACGGATTGGAGGTTTATGGCCATTTCCACTCCGACCAATGGGGTGATTTTAAAACCTGCTTTAAATTTAAGGTAAACAAAGAAGGGAAAATAGCGAGACTGGATATTGGACAAGCTTCTTATTAGTCTAGCGGCCAAACTCGTTAGCCATGAGTCCTTATTATTAGACTCATGACTATTGACTCAAGACTTATCCTTTCTCTTCCCAAATACAGGCAATGTTAATAATGGTTTGTACGGCTTTTTCCATATCCTGTACGCTTACCCATTCTTGTTTGCTATGAAAAGCGTGTTCTCCGGCAAAAATATTGGGGCAAGGTAAGCCCATGTAAGAAAGTCGCGAGCCATCAGTTCCACCACGGATACTTTGTTGTTTTGCCACCACACCTGCTCTTTCAATGGCTTCAATTCCGTATTGCACAATTTTAGGATGCTGATCCAACACCTGTTTCATGTTGCGGTACTGCGCTTTAATATTGATTTTGTAGGTAGACTTTGGGTATTTAGCCATCACCTTTTTTACGGTTTCTTCTAAAAATTGCCCATGTTCGGCTAGTTTTTCATCGGTGAAATCTCTGATGATAAACTGTGCTTCTGCCTCTTCTACCTGTCCGTTCATACTCACGGGGTGGATAAATCCTTCTTTTTGATGTGTAGCTTCTGGTGTGAGTGTATCTTTGGGCAGCGAATCTAAAATTTCGGCAAGGATCTTAATGGCACTTTCCATTTTTCCTTTTGCAAAGCCTGGATGAGTGCTTACGCCGTAAATTTTAAGGATGGCGCCATCGGCAGAAAAGGTTTCATCTTCGATTGAACCCAATGTTTCCCCATCTATGGTATAGCCAAAGTCGGCACCTAATTTCTTTAAATCAACTTTATCTACACCTCTTCCTATTTCTTCATCTGGGGTAAAAAGTAGCTTTATAGTGCCATGTTTTACCTCAGGGTTTTTCATTAAAAAGCTAGCTGCCTCCATAATTTCAGCTAAGCCCGCTTTATTATCGGCACCCAATAAAGTTGTTCCACTCGCCGTGATAATATCGTTACCAATCTGGTGTTTTAGGTCTTTGTGTTCAGACAGTTTTATTATAATATTGTTGTCATCTGGCAGAATTAAGTCCTGTCCTTGATAATTGTCATGAATAATCGGTTTAACATTTTCTCCACTGCAATCTGGCGAGGTATCCATATGCGAACAGAAGAAAATTACAGGTAACTGCTTGTTTGTATTTGACGGGATCGTACCATACACATAGCCGTTATCGTCCATTTCGGCATCAGTAACGCCAATTTCTAACAGTTCCTGAACCAATTCTTTACCTAAGTTTTTTTGTTTTAAGGTTGATGGGCAAGTTGGAGAATTTGGATCAGATTGGGTATCAATCTTCGCATATTTTATAAACCGCTGCTCCAGAGATTTGTTAAAGTTGGTATATGTGCTCATAATTCAAAGGTAAAAGTTATAGATATTCGATAAACATATTATTTTTGTAAAAAAACGATATGATTTTTAATTTGCTGAGAGCTACTTACATAACCCTTCTGCTTGTTTTTATAGGAAGTTTTTCTTTTGCCCAATCTAATTACTTTAAAATGTCGTATGGTTTTGGTGGAGGAATAAACAAATCTTATACTGATGTGTACAAAGGGAGTTTTGGTTACACAGCCTACGGCGTATTCGATTATCATATCACGCCGTTTGTAACCCTGGGTTTAGAAGGGCAGTATGGCATGGTTCAGGGTGGAGATATTGAAACCGATCCGCACAACCGTCAGTTTGTAAACCAATATACCTCCATTACAGCCAATGTAAAGCTAATGCTTGGTGAAGTGGTAGACTACGATAAAAGCGAGTTTTTATACAATTTAAGGGGTTTGTATGTGGGGGTGGGTATAGGGGTAATTAACAATAAGATTACCGATATTGTGCGGATTAAACCAAGCTGGGCTGCAGTAGATCCCGGATATGGTCCTTTCCCAGGAAAAGATAAAAGCCTTAATATGGCGGTACCTTTAAACTTCGGGTTCAACTATTACATCAACGATGGATACGGTTATATGCGGTATATCATCAATATCAATGCACAATCGAACTTTACTTTCGGCGAAGGTCTGGATGGTTATAATGATCCAAGTACCAAATTTAAAAACAACTCACCTGATGTTTATAATTCCTATACCATAGGTTTTAAATATATGTTAGGAAGGATCAAATCTTATCGTAAAACACTTTAATAACATCATTTCATTTCTTAGATTTAAGGCATGAAAAAATTCTTTGTGTTTTGTTTGCTTTCGATGAGATTAAAAGCTGCCGCACAAAAAACACCTTTCGAGCTGAGCGGAAAAATAGAAACCGCTACTTACACTGCTGCAATAACCTATTACGAAAACCTGACTAAGGCTTATCCAGAGGCCAAATTATTCACCTATGGAAGTACAGATTTTGGTAAGCCTTTACATGTATTGGTTTTGTCGCGCGATCGGGTTTTTGATCCTTCGGAGATCAGGAAGCAGAATAAAAGGATTTTATTGATCAATAACGGCATTCATCCCGGCGAACCAGAGGGTGTAGATGCCTCGATGATGCTTGCCCGCGATCTGCTTAAAGCAGGTAAACTGCCAAAAGATGTAGTGATCTGCATCATTCCCCTGTACAATATAGATGGCAGTTTTAACCGTAGCGGAACATCAAGGGCCAACCAGAACGGACCAGTTGCCTATGGCTTTAGGGGCAATAGCAAAAACCTCGATCTGAACCGTGATTTCATCAAAACGGATTCGAAAAATTCAGCAGCGTTTCAACTCATTTTTAATACCTGGCAGCCCGAAATATTTGTAGATACACATACCAGTAATGGTGCAGATTATCAATATGTAATGACACTTATCCCTACACAAAAAGATAAGCTGAACCCGATTCTTTCTGATTATTTAACTAAAACATTGGTACCCGATCTATATGCCGGAATGGAGAAGATGGGTTACCCGATGATTCCCTATGTAAATTCGATAGGCGAAACGCCAGAAAGCGGAATAACAGGTTTCATAGATCCTCCACGTTATTCTACGGGATATACCACGCTGCACAATACTATAGGTTTTATGCCAGAAACGCATATGCTAAAGTCGTACGATTTGCGTGTGGATGCCACTTACAAGCTTTTGCAAACCTATATTCAGGTTGTAGCGCGTGATGCCAAGGTTATCGGAGAGAATAAACGGAAGGCCGATGAATTTGTGGCTGCACAAAAGGAATTTCCTTTAGAATGGAAACTGAATAAAACCGAAGTAAACGATCTGATCTTTAAAGGCTTCGAGGCTGGCCAAAAACCCAGTACGGTAAGCGGTGCTGACCGTTTATATTACGATCGCAGTAAACCTTACACCAGAACCATTAAAGAATGGAACAAGTTCGAGCCTGCGGTGTCTATTCAAAAACCGTTTGCCTACATTATTCCGAAAGCCTGGGACCGCGTAATTGCCCTGCTTAAACTGAATAATGTTAAACTGCAGGAACTTAAGACCGATCAGAAAATTGAAGTAGAAAGTTATTATATCGGCGATTTTAAAACCGGAACAAGACCCTATGAAGGGCACTATCTGCACGCTGGGGTAAAGGTAAACCCAGTTAAGCAAAGCTTACAGTATTATGCAGGCGATTTTGTGGTTTATGTTAACCAGCCGAGTAACCGATATATTGTAGAAACACTGGAGCCGCAGGCTACTGATTCTTATTTCAACTGGAACTTTTTCGATTCTATTCTGGATATGAAGGAACATTATTCGGCATATGTTTTTGAAGATACCGCAACAGCATTACTAAAAAATAATCCAGAACTTAACAATAAACTGGAGGCGAAAAAAGCTTCAGACACCGAATTTGCGAAGGATGCGGCTGCACAACTTGATTTTGTGTATAAAAATTCTGATTATTACGAAAAAACACACAATAGATATCCTGTAGCCCGTTTGGTTACAAACGTAAAGCTTGATTTAAAATAACCCCATGGAATACTTCAATATTGCACCAGTTGCCTCCGTAATTTTCGTTTTTACCATTATTACCAGCTTATACGCTTTCTATGATCACTCCCTTTACGGAAAGTTTATGCTGCATCCGTATACTGTATCAAAGGGAAGGAATATTTATACGGTTATAACCAGTGGTTTGATCCATGCCGATTGGATGCACTTATTTTTTAACATGTTCACCTTTTATGCTTTTGCTTTTAAACTCGAAAGCATGATGGGAAGCTGGCGGTTTGGACTGATGTACTTTGTTGCGCTGGTTTTAAGCGATCTTCCGACTATTTTTAGGCACAAGGACACGTTTAACTATAATAGTTTAGGCGCATCCGGAGCAATAAGCGCCGTAGTATTCAGTTTTATACTATACAGCCCGTTAACAGGCTTGTACCTCATGTTTATTCCTATTCCGATACCTGCTATCATTTTTGGAGTATTGTACTTGTTTTATTGTGCTTATGCTTCGCGTAATGCCAGAGACCATATCAACCACGATGCCCACTTATTTGGTGCATTAACCGGGCTGATTTTTACTATCATTTTTGTACCCGGTATTTTGGAGAATTTCTTCACCGTTATTAGAACAAAACTGGGGATTTAGTCAGTCGTCAACTTCATCATTTCGACGGCAGCATAGCGAAATGGAGAGATCTATCAACACAGATTTAGCTTCGCTGAGCACTTCGTGGTTCTCGACTTCGTTGCACCCGATAGCTATCGGGTCCGCTCGAAATGACGATCTCGTTTAGGTTATCGAAAAATTTAATCTGTGCAAATCTGCTGCAAAAACTAGCCTGCAGTAGGTAAAAAAGGTTTCTCGAAGAAACTC
>NZ_LMZQ01000046.1 GCF_001442625.1 Pedobacter ginsenosidimutans
TTGTTGTCAGGTCCTTCAAGGCAGTAAACAACAGGTCCGCGTTCCAGTACAAAGCGTGATGCATCATCTTTCACATTTTTGTTAGCGATCACCTTGTCGGTTTCCATCGGTAGACTTAAGAAAATTTTATCGCCTTTTTTCCATTTTCTTGTTAAAACAGCATAGCCTTTTTCGGTAGTAAACGAAGTGGCCACCCCATTGATCGAAATTGTTACCGGAGCTGTTTTTTTATCAAGGAACGAATAAAGATTTCCTGGCGATGCGTCCTGAGCTACCCAACCTGGAATCCGGATCCTCAATGTAAAGTTGGCTGTTTTTTCCGGGTTGATGTTAATGCCTACATCTCCTTTCCAGGGATAGTCAGTAATCTGTGTGATTTCTACATTTGTAGCTGTAAGGGCAATTTTACTAGTGTTGCCCATAAACAGGTTGATATACAGGTCGTTTTTATCTTGGGCATATACATAACCAGGCAACGAAGGTAAAAAGCGGGCCATGTTACTGATGCAACATGCACAACTGATCCATGCGCTGCGCTGATGTTGAAACATAGATGCCAGTGGGTTTGGATAAAAGAACCGGTCACCGCTTAAAGAAACGCCTGATAATAAGCCATTATATAAAGTTCTTTCCAGTACATCAACGTATTTTGAATCTCCATGCAGCAGAAACATTCTTTCATTCCAATAAACATTTCCAATGGCAGCACAGGTTTCTGCATAGGCAGACATGTTTGGTAGTTGGTAAGCTTCACCGAAAGCCTCACCAGCACCTGTTGCACCAATTCCTCCTGTGATGTAGAGTTTTTTGTTTATCACATCCCCCCAAATGTCGTCGATTGCCGAAAGGTATTTAGTATCGCCGGTAAGTGCAGCAATATCTGCCATTCCGGTGTACATATAGGCTGCTCTCACGGCATGACCTACGGCATCGTGCTGATCGATAACTTTTTTATGTGCCTGATTGTATGCATCACCCTTTGGTCCTCTTACATCCAGGAAGAACTTTGCGAGGTCCAGGTATTTTTGATTACCGGTAACCCGGTACATTTTGGATAGGCCGATCTCTACAATCTGGTGGCCTGGATATTCTTCTATCTTTCCAGGGCCGAAGGTTTTTACCAAAAGGTCTGCATTTTTGATCGCAATATTTAACAAAGTTTTTTTACCGGTAGCTTGATAATGAGCCACTGCAGCTTCATAAAGATGTCCTGCATTGTAAAGTTCGTGGCTTAATATTTCTTCTTTCTCCCAGCGTTTAGCGCCGATCCATTCGTGCGGCTTTTTTGCATTTACCGTTCTGAAGGTAAATAAATAACCATCTGGCTCCTGTGCACCCCCGATTATGCCAATAAGGGTATCTATATAAGCTTCAAGTTTTGGGTTTGCTTTATTCTGAATGGAATAAGATGCCCCTTCTATTGCCTTGTATACATCGGTATCATCAAAAGGAAATTCGCTCATTTTATCTCCACTCAATTTTTTTCCTGCGCGTAGGAAATTGTCCATTCGGCCATTTGCTTTACATTGGGCAATTACGTAGGGGATAGTTACTTCTGCATTGATTTTCATTTTGGGCTGCCAAAAGTTATCGTGTACATGCACTTTTGTAAACGCCACAGGCTGAATTGGATAGTCTTTCTGTTGCGCAGATGTATTAATTGATACTGAGATCAGTAAGGTGCAAAATATCAGCAATTGGTTTCTTTTGTTCTTCATGCCTATTTGGTTGTTTATTTAAGGGTTTTTGTATTTATATTGATAAAGCAGGCTTTGCCAATAGTATATTCGCTGATGATTGCAGCAGTTCATTTATATTTTATATTGAACAATACGAAGCTAGCGCATTTAAGCATACAACCATTAGTGTTTTTTTGCAGTTCGTAGTAAGATTTTAACATAATCTGGATAAGCGAAAGTGTTTTAGTAGCGGTTTGTAGGAATTTGATCTTTAACATCAAAGTAGGGAAGAACCGGTATAGGCCCCTAAAAAATAGTTATGGAAAAATTCAAAAAGTTACAGGAAGCGATTGTTTCAGTTGAAGCGTCAAAATTTTATGATGGTGGAAACGCAGCGGCGGGTACGCGTGTACGAAAGTGGTGAGTTGGAAACTTTCGTAGTTCGACGCACCTCACATATGCATTATTTGGTCAAAAAAGCCACTAAATACCAAAAAACAAAAGCCTGCAAATTATTGATTTGCAGGCTTTTAGTGTTTTTTAATACTGATTCCAGTGGAGCCGAAGGGAGTCGAACCTGTCCCTTTATCTGTTTGTAAATCAATTTATTGTGTATCTTTTTTTTGTTTAAGGTACCAAATACTCACCTCTATATTTTTGAATGCAAATTCTCAATTAAAGATAGAAAAATGGTTAAACATTTAAAAATCATTGGAACTTGGAACAATGGATAAATCCAACAAACTAAACTAAGTCAGAGTTTCTAAACTGGAATTTTGGCACTATGGGGAAACTAACTATTGATTGGTTACATGGCAGCCTTTCGATTTTGCAGTGCATTAATAACACCAACATTTTGACAATTAGGTTTATAATGTTTTAAGGTTAGTACTCCTGGAAAGGCCGTTATAGACGAAGCCCCAAGCGTTTAATGTATCGTTTATTGCGCGTAAAGTCAAGCGGCGAATTTTCGCCTCTCTATGCGCATTGTGAAGCGGTAGTAAACTTTGAAAAAGCACCGAAATAAGGTTGGAGGCCAGAATAGCAAAAGAAGATTTAATTGATATTTAATGGTCGATAATAAAGGTGTTCAGATGATAGATCGATGCTGAGGTGAGCCGTTTAAACATTGTTATTAATCCGTATAGTCAATCATTGGATTTTGAAGTTACTCAAATTGCGTAGCACAGGTTAGTTTCCTTAGCCAGCAGTTTGTATTCAACTGCATAATTATTTCTATTTTTTTTGATCTGATTACCAGTAAATCTAACCTTCAGGTAAGTACCGAACTAACCAGTAAGTACTTGTTCAATAGTAATATATAGCCTTACTTTACAAAAAAAAAAACTTAAATATTATGATGCCGAAAGAAATTATTACTGCTTATTTGGAAGCCTTAGGTAAAGGCGATATAGGTGTTGCATTTTCATACTTTAGCACAGATGCACAGTGGCACCAGCCAGGATCGCATCAATTTGCTGGGCTAAAGACTGGTACCGAGGAAATCGGCAAAATGGTGGGTGGAATGATGGATGCTACCCAAGGTACCTTTGCCCTAAAACCGATCGGGAACTTGATGGTAAATGGCAATATGGCAGCCTTACCTGTTAACTTCACCGGTACCATCGAAGATCGGACTATGGATATGACAGGCGTAGACCTATTTGAGGTAAAAGATGGTAAGATCATAAATGTATGGTTGTTTTCTGATGATCAGGAACTTGAAAACACGTTCTGGGGAAAATAATGTGGTGCGCAATTTTACTAAGCCGCACTTTAAAGAGGGCATTTCTATTGAATGCCCTCTTTTAGCACATCCAAATTCATAGAGCTTTTATTTAGTGTGTGTTGCCAGAAGAATAGCTCTTGGGAGGCCAACTTTATTTGCCTATAGTTGGTCAAATTCTTTCTACTGATCCTATTCTTAAGCAACAATTGTGTATTAGCTAAAACCATAGATTTAATGTAACATTGTTGCGTCAAAAGACTCAAGTCTAACTGATAGATAACGGCTGTTAAGCATGTATGCTGTCGGTTTAACCACCAGACGTAAAAAAATAACTTATTACTTTAAATGAAAAACACGATTTTAAGCCTGAAAACAATCCTATTGGGATTGACTACATTATTTTACCTGCAGAATTCTGCATCTGCCCAGAATGTCAAATCAGCCACGCCCGTAAATGAAAAGCGATCAAAGACTGATACCATAAAATGGGACAATGACCATTACCTGGTCGACCGTGATTCTGCATTCAAAAATCCACTCCTTGCAATAAAAAAACTAATGGGAGGAAACAAAAGATTCGTCGAGAACAGATCTACCCGCCCTAGGCAAAGTGCAGAAACTATTAAAAAATTGGGCTTTGGACAAAAACCTTTTGCAACCATTGTAGGCTGTTCTGATTCGCGGGTTCCCAGCGAAGTGGTTTTTGATCAGGGGCTAGGTGATCTTTTTATCATAAGAACTGCCGGACAGGTTTCATCAGCAGCATCTTACGGCAGCATGGAGTATGCGGTACTTAAATTGTATACCCGCTTAATTGTGGTTTTGGGCCATTCAGAATGTGGCGCAGTAGCTGCTGCAGTAGAACGGCCGGAAAATGTTCCAGGCCATATAGTTACCTTGATAAATGAAATTAAACCGGCTGTGGCAAAAACCGCGAAAATGGCTGGAAACCCGTTGAATAATGCCGTGAGGCAAAATGTGATCGATCAGGTAAATGTATTAAGGGATTTAGATCCTATACTGCACAGCAAATATTCAAAAGGAGAAATTTTAATTGTAGGAGCTGTTTACGATGTTCATACAGGAAAAGTAGAATTTTTAAAAGAAACGATGCAGAACCTTCCCGGCAAAAAACGCTAAATAATCTAAGTTCGTTTACTTTATAAATACGGGAATATTCATAAGCCCCGAGGCGTACCTCGGGGCTTATCTAGATTTTTGAATCTTGACTTCGATTTCAGGACTTTAAGCTAGAAAACGATAACGGCCGCCTGGCTCAGGAATTACCGCTCATCTATTGATTATTGGTGTCGGAAAGGCAATTGGCTGAGTTTTCTCAATTTGTCAACCAATTCACCTATACTACCTTTCCTTTGGTTCCTGAAAGCAAGGTCCGTATATAGTGTTGCACAATACTTGCTTTTACTTTTTAAATTTTTCCATTCTGCCCAGAGCGAATCATAGTGCTTTATCGATCTATGGATTGCATCATTATCCATTTTTCCCTTGGCTTTCAATTTGTGGGCTTCCAGCATGAGGCGCCACATTTCTTCTATTACCTCAAATTTTATCCGTCCATAGGTACAAGAGACACGAACTGCTTCCTGATTTTCTGCATTTGGAAAGGTTATTTGATTGGATAAGCTTTCAATCTGCCTCCAGATGGCAGATGCTTCTGATTTTTCCCAAAGTACTTCTGGTTCTTTATGTTTTTCGATGATCTCTGCAATGACCTCCTCATTAGCTTTAGCAGAAAAATACTGGTCACGGCTCCACCAAACCTGGTTGGAGGCATAGCTGTTGAGCTGGCCCTTGCGCACTCCTTCAATAGTGAGTAGGTTCAGTTGTCGGAACAGATCTGCTTGATAACCTCGAAGGCCCAGTTTTTCGGAAAATTCGTTAAAAATTGCTTCCTCCGTTTTATCGGGATGTAGCGCCCATTGAGAAACCACGTAAGTGTTCAAATCCGTCCAGATTTCGCTTTTAGTGTAAGGACCGTCCCAACCTCCACCATTAGACCAGGTGAGCACCCCACTGAGCAGTCCGTTGCCCAACATGTCCCTGATACCTCTAGGCTTAGACCGATCGTTTTCTCTGCCTGTAAATTTATGGCTACCAAAGGCGATCTCGTATTTTGTTTCAGGCCAGCCATCAATAACGCCTTTGGCTGTATAATAAGGATGTGCACCCTTTCCATAAGCTTCCATCCTGGACTGTGCTTCTACAATCTGTTGATGATTTCCTATTCCTATCGTCGGATTGAAAGGCGTCATCCTATGGAAGTCATCCTGTTGATATTTGATCACAAAAATAAGGTTTGGATGGGGCTTTACTTGGTTGGTTACTGCCAGATAGTATTCCGGGTTGGTATGAAAGTTATATCCAAAGTCCCAGGTGCGGTAGAAAAGTTTTTTGTTCCGTTTTTCGCATACCTCCTCACGAAGTAAATTCAGCATCGTGATCTGGTCATCAATGCCTTCCTTACCGTTTCTGATGGGGCCACCGCCCATATGATAAGGAGTATCCTGTAAATAAGTCTCGCCAAAGCGAAGGGTGAGCCCTCCTAGGTCAGGGAACCTCTTGAAAATTCCGTCTATCTGAGCACGCAAAAGTTCCTGGGTCCGCCTGCTCTGCATATCTGGTTTTGCAGAACGTTCAGCCATTCCTCCTGTACCTTCTACTGTCCCGGGCCCCCTGATTTCTTTTCCAAACCGGTCCCAAACCGATTTTGGAAATACAATGAAATCCGTAAAAGGATAAACCTGGATCCCTGCTTTCTTGCAAGCCTGTAACTTACGGTCTATCTCGGCAGCTTTAGCTGTGATCCACTTTCTTTCCTGCCCTCCTAGAGGCAGTAGCCCCTTCTGATAATCATCATAAGTGATGGCACAGTTTACAAACCAATGGGTTACCATTCCATTGAAACCGTTTGCTTTCATAAACAAGGGGTCATTATACTTGGTCTTATACGGTTCTTCACCCGGATTGTTATGCACCATATCCATAATATACGTCAATGGGGCATGCCCGGTCTGGCTGTAAGCCTGTTTGCAAAATGCAAACAGGCACAGTAGTAGATAATATATGATTTTTGTTCTGAACATGGTTAGTAGCCCGGGTTTTGTGTTAGGATTGCATCCTTATTACGTTCGATCTCCCGCTGGGGAATAGGCCAAAGGTTATTGAATGGCTGAATGTTGGCAGCTAATGGATTTTTGGCAATATTTACGGTACGTTCATAGACCATATTAAGTCGCGACAGCGTCAGCCTGCGTTTCTCTTCAATCCCTAGTTCTCTCATCCTTTCATCCAGGATATAATTGATGGTAACATTGCCCTCCAACACAGGGCTGGCATTTGCACGAGAACGTATCGCGTTAATATCCTCAGCGGCTTTAGTTTTATCCTTAGTGCCCAGGTATGCCTCAGCGCGTATAAGATAGGTTTCTGCCAGTCGGAACATATATTGATCTGTGTAAGTGCCACCTGCTGCGGGGCTCAGTAATAGGGTAGCCTTATTTGAAAAAAGCCCATCGGGATGCTTTCCGGGAGTGGTGCATTTTGATTGGTAAGCGTAGAAAGCTCTGCTAGGAACGGTAACCCCGGTAGGAGGCGCTTCGGTTGAGACCGTTTTGCCAAAATAGGCCGTCTTACCTGGATCGTTATAAACGTACGTTCTAACAAAATTAAAATTTGAGTTGCGCATATCATTGTTAAAGTCACTTGCCCATATTGTATTTGAGAAATAGGTTGTGGATATTGCCCAACCGATTCCGCGCCCGCCGGTATAATCTGATACTGGCCATAGAAATGGCTTTGTACCATTGCTAAGTGTGACGTCCCTGATCAAGGGTGCAATCTGTCTTTCTAATCTGTAACTGCCTGCAATATCCGTTGCAGTGGAAGAGCCCCCGGGAATATCATTTTCAAATTGGATTACCCAGATGGATTCTTTGTTTCCACTTGTCCTGTTCTGGTTTTTCGGCCTGAATAGATCCCAATAAACGTCTCCTGGGTCTGTAGCCTGGGAGCCAAACCTGGTTTTCATCAAGGCCATGTTACTGTTGTTAATAACAAGGGAAGCAGTTGATACCGCATCATTGAACTGACCGGCAGCAAGATAAACCTCTGCCAGTAAGTGCTGCGCAGCAACATTACTGATCTGTCCCTCCTGCACAGTTGTGATGCCGGGAAGATTGCCAGCAGCAAACTTCAGGTCTTCAATAGATTGTTTTAGCACTTCCTCGCGGCTGGCCCGTACATAATCGGTCTTCGGGCTTGTCACCTGGTGCAATTCGATGGGCACCCCGCCATAGAGATAGGCAAGCGTGCGGTAGGCAAATCCCCTGAAGAACCTGGCATTGGCCTGAACGAAAGTTATATCATTACCCACTACCTGAGATGAACCTAACTTATCCAGAATGGTGTTGCTTTCTGAAATTATTTTGTATAAACGGCTCCAGTGGCTTACCAGATAAGTACTGGTAGGGTTCGTGGAGGTGGTGTAGTTACTAAAACGTTGTGGACCACTTGGCTGTCCGTCATACACCAGGTCAAGGCCATAGATATAATCAAAAGGGTTATTCTCATCCGAGGTATAAAACTCGGTACGCACAATGTTGTATATGTTGTAGATTGAAGCATTAAAATCCTTAAGGGTATTGAAGGAGTTTGTAGTACTTGTGAAGTCCAGGGGCTTTTCATCCAAAAACGCTCTTTTGCAAGAACCGGCCGTCAAGAATATAATTAAAACAAATATTTTTAGTGAATTTTTCATAACCATCGAATTAGAACGTAACATTTAAACCAGCAGAATATCCCCTTATAATCGGACTAGCCCCATAAGCCAGGCCCTGTAGCGTCTCCGGATCCCACCCATGCCATTTAGTCCATAGGGCAAGATTTTTTCCGCTTACGAAAACCTGTAGACTGTTCAGTCCTAGCTTTTTAGTGATCCGGCCGTCAAAATTGTACCTTAATGATACTTCCTGTAGCCTGACGAAATTTCGTTGCTGATAAAGCTGTGGATCTACTGCAGGTACACTGCCCGTAATCCTGTACTGTGCACCGGGGTTTGATGGTGTCCAGTAGTCTATTTCCTTGAACCAGTTGTTTCTGATCGCATTATCGCCCTGTTGGATCCCTAAATCAGTCCATGGATTGTTTACATTCATGTAACCATTTTTTCCACCTTGCACAGCATTCAGAAAGACAAAAAGAGAAATATTCTTGTAACTGAAAGTATTTCCGAAACTCACCCTGTAAGCAGGTTCCGTATATCCAAGGAATGTCCGGTCATTGGCGTCTATCTTTCCGTCACCATTGAGGTCTACCAGCTTATTGCTTCCAACAGCATAACCCGAAGGTGGTGTTTCCCCTAACTGCCATAATCCATTAGTCTGATAGTTATAAATCGTACCTATTGAACGGTCAACAAAAAGATTGCTTGCAACAAGGTCACCGGTACCAAGGAGCTCTTTTATCCGGTTTTTATTGGTGGCAAAGTTTATAACAGAGTTCCATTGAAAGTTCTCTAGCTTTAAGTTAACGGTGTTCACATTTATTTCTGTCCCAGAGTTCCTGATTTTGCCTACGTTACTTGGTATAGATGAAAAGCCTGTTATTTCCGGGATATTGATGTTATATAGCAGGTTGCTTGTAATGGTGTTATAATAATCTACACTGCCAGAAATTCTTCCTTTCAGTATAGAAAAGTCCAGTCCTGTATTTATCCCGACCGTTTTCTCCCAAGAAAGGTCGTTGTTTCCCATCGAATTTACAACCTGGCCAAACAAGGTCGTTCCACCATCACCAAATACATAAGCGGCACCCTGGCCAACTGTTGCCAGCGAAGCATAACGGTTGGTAAGATTCCCATTGGCGCCATAGCCTATTCTCATTTTTAAGTTGTCCAGCCAGCTAAAGCGCATAAATGATTCATTGCTTGCCACCCATGCAAATGCTGCTGACGGGAATATGCCCCATTTGTTGTTGGAGGCAAAGCCCGAAAAGCCATCTCGTCTAACCGTTGAGGTGAGAATGTATTTCTGGCGGAAGCCATAGCTCAGGCGCGCCGTTTGGTAATTGTATGTTTCGCTGTAAGCGCCCGAGGATATCTTTTGTATTGTTGCCTGGTCGAGTTTGTTATAGCCTAAAACAATATTGTTATATCCGGTACCATTGGCATTGGTGGTCTGGTAACCTGTTGATCTGGATCCATACACCATGGTGAGGTCAAGGGAATGGATATTATTTAAAGTTCTCTTGTAGGTGAGGATGTGATCCAGCGTACTGTCATAGGTATTATCATTTGTCTTGGATGCTGCTCCCGTAAAATTTGCAGCATACTGATTAGCGGAGTAGTTTTGGTTCCAGAAATAATTGTTACCATAGTTTATACGGTAGGAAAGTCCCGGAATGAACGGTAGATTCAGAATGCCATAGAAATTGCCCGAAAGATTGTTCCTGCGGTCATAATTGTTTCCCAAAGTAGCCAGGAAAGGATTGTTGATGGAGGCATTTGGGGTGAGTATGATATTTCCAGCTGCATCATAGGGTGTGTTCAATGGACTGTAAAGCATGATATCCCTCAAATTTGGCGATAGACCGGAATAATCAGCGAAGGAGGCGAATGCATTTGTACCGACTGTTAACCAATCAAATACCTTTGTTTCCAGATTCAATCTTACCGATTTCCTATTGAACTGATTATTGATGATAAACCCTTTCTGCTTGGTATATCCACCTGATAAGAAAAAGTTGGTCTTTTCGGTTGCATTGCTGATGCTTACCTGCTGGTCATATAAAAATCCGGAATTCGTAGCGGAACCATACCAGTCAAAATCAGTACCATTATCATAACCAGCCTGTTGTGTGGGGTCGAGTGCGGAGCGAACATTAAAGGCAGGATTAGGGGTTGTATACTCAGGAGCCAGATATGCCGTGCGCCAATTGATGTCCCTGACCTTCTGGATGAATTGTTCCCTGTTAAGGGGATGTAGGATATTTGCAGGATTCTGTGTAGCATAAGATGAAGAAAAATTGATGATCGGCTTGCTACCGATTTTCCCCTTTTTTGTAGTGATCAAAAGCACTCCATTTGCAGCGGTGGCACCATATATTGCCTTACTGCTTGCATCCTTTAATACATCGACAGATGCTATATCATTGGGGTTGATCCTGGAGAGATCGCCAGCATAAACGATACCATCTAAAACGATCAGAACGCCTTGAGAGCCACTTAGTGTAGATTGTCCCCTGACTTGTATGCTTGGGGTCTGCCCGGCAGAGGTTACCGGCCCAACATTCAAACCAGGAACAGCGCCCTGTAGGAGCTGGGCAATATTTGAATTTGGGGAAGTCCGGAAAGACTCCAGATCTGCCCTGACAATCGATCCGGTGACATCTGATTTTTTTTGGGTTCCATATCCAACAACGACCACCTCATCCAGATTTTTTGGTGTCGGAACCATGTTGATGACATTTGCGTTTCCCTCCAAATTTTGATATTCTTGGGTTTGGTAGCCAAGGTAGCTTACAACTAAAACGGCATTTTCGGGCGCCGTGATGGCAAAGTTTCCGGATGCATCGGTTACTGATATGTTCTTAGTGCCTTTAATGCTTACTGTAGCGCCGACGATAGGCCCACCGGTTTCATCGACGACCTTCCCCTTAACTTGGACGGGAGATACGGCACTGGGTATAGTTTTAGGGTTTTCGGTTTTACGCTTAAGCACTACCGTTTTATCGATAATGCTGAAAACAAGGGGCTGGTTTTCAAGAATGATGTTCAGCGCTTTGTCCAGCTGGACGTCTTTTATCGAAACAGAAACCCTGAGGTCTTTTACAGAAGCATCTTTGTAAAAAAAGGTATAGCCGGTCTGTTTGCGCAGCTCATCGAAGACCTGGGATAACGGTGTGTTTTTTTTAGATATGCTCACATTTTGAGCATACCCTTTTACCGATAACAATAGGCATGTACTAAGAAGTAGGAAAATGGCTGATTTTGTTATCGAAAATCGTATGGCCATGACCGTCCATGTGGATGGCGTTTCCGCACATGAATTTAATTTCATAATTTTGGTTTGATTTGGTTAGTTGAAAAATGCATTTGTTGGCTGGCTCGATCAAAGCCGGAAGTGTTTGCAGCACTTTCGGCATTTTGGCCCTGATTAATAGTGTATTTGATTCGTCATAGTCATTTATTAAGGGTTTTACATTATTTATTTAGGGTAATACAATAAGCTTTCTGTTTTCAAGTTTGAAATGTATATCGCCAAAAGCCAGGATTTTGAGTGCCTGGTTAAGCTTGATATCCCGGCGGATCTGTCCCTGGAAGAAATCATTTGGCACTTCACCTTTATAAACGATATCGACATCATACCATCTTGAAAACTGTCTAAGCAACGACCTAAGATCGGTGCGGTTGAAAATGAAGTACCCGTTTTTCCAGCCCACGACGTCGGAGGCATTAACCTTTATAATCTGGATTCCATTTGCCTGGGAGAGTGCCTGCTCATTGGGATGGATTACTTTAAACCCATTACTGTTAGTGCTGGCTACCTTCACCTTTCCCTCAAGCAGGGTAGTCTTGGTTACGGTTTCGTCCTCATATGCACTCACATTGAAATGGGTTCCGAGCACTTCTACGGTTTGTTTAGGTGTAACGACCAAAAACGGTTTATGACGGTTTTTGGTAACTTCAAAATAAGCTTCTCCTGTAAGATAGACTACACGCTCCTTATTTTCGAAAACCTTCGGGAAGCGGATAACAGAGCCAGAATTCAGCCAAACGTGTGTGCCATCAGAGAGTGTTAACTGGAACATACCCGAGCGTGGCGTGCTAAGCGTATGATAGACCGGCTGAGAATGGTCAGTTGAACCAGGGCGGCTCAGTTGGCTGTAGACCAACCTGTTTCCCGAAATTTTGCTGACCTTTGTTGAAATGTCGGTCTTGAGGTCGCCATTGCGGGCATGGGCAAGGTCGATTTTCTCGCCGTTATCAAGGGTTAATGTCGCCCTATTCGATCCCGGTAGCGCATCATATTGTATTGCTGACTGAACGGGTGCAGCCACTTTTGGGGTCAGGTATATCTTTGAAAGAAGGCCAAGACATATAAGAACGGTAATAACGGCCGCCGCGGAAAATAATGCTATTCTGCCATAGGATGGTCGTTTGACGACATTAGGAGTGATTTCCTTGAGGATAGAATCCAACATTCTTTGTTCTAACCCATATTCATCAGCGCCCTTATCTTTTTCCAGGTTCTTATGCGATGAATTGTACCATCGATCAAATTCTTCCCGTTCGGCCAGACTTATCGTATTTTCCTGCCATTTTTTGGCAAGTTCCATCATCCGTTCGATATTTTTATCACTATTCATCAAGCCCGTTTTATATACAGACAGCGCTGGAAGGAAAATCCCTATTTAAAAGATTAATTTTTTATCGAAAAGAACAAAAGCGCGAACAGAAGGATAGAAATAGATTCTTTTATTGTTTTCCTCGCCCTGGCAAGGTGGGCTTCAACTGTTTTTTCGGATATCGATAGTTCCTGCGCTATATTTTTTTGAGAGTAGCCGCTGACATATTTTAAATTAAAAATAATAGCTGATCTACTAGGGAGCACACTTAATGCCTTCTGGATATGGAGTTGCAGTTCAGAATAACTGATCTGCTGCAGGGTGCTGTAATCCGCTTCAGAATGGGTCTTTTTAGCCGTTTCCTCGTACCGGAGAATCTTCGCCTTTTTTGCCAGAAAATTGATTACCTGATTTTTGACTGCCACCGAAAAATAGTTGTCGAAGCCCTTAATAATTTCAAAGTGTTCACGATTACGCCATAGGTTACAGAAAATTTCCTGAACGATTTCCTCACACGCATACGCATCGTTGATGCGGCTTTTGGCCGCGAAGTATATTTTTTTCCAGTACCTGGTATAAATTTCTATAAATGCAGATTCTTGCCCCAATCTTAAAAGTTTGGATAACTCATCATCGGTCAGGTTTCTGTTTAGAGGCATAGTTTGATACTACAATTCAGATAAATTCTATTGGAAAAAATTAATTGCCGGTAAACTTTATAAGCCTTCAAAAAGCCAGCATTTCAGGGACTTCCACTATAATTACTTTTGCGAATGTAATTTTTTTTCTCAAAAGTGCAAACTTTTTAAAGAGTGTTTGATTTCTCAGTATCTGGAAGTTGCGTTTCAATAATAGGTAAATACTAAGCTCCTGCATGCCAATAGTAGTACCTCCTCTAGGTTTTCCGCGGAATAGGTTTTAATAAAGTCAAGCTTTTTGGGATGATTGATCTAACAATGATTGATATAATGCCTATCTGCGTGACAAATAAAGTCTTGCCGACTCCCTCATTTGGACTATTGCCTCACCAAGTATTACAATGTCTTTAAGGACCAATCTTCCGCGACCGGATAGATACGGAAAACCCCAGTTCAGATCATTTATTCTGGTATCCAACTTTCAGGAGTGGTGATCAGAAAGAATAATGTACCTACCGTCATCAAAAACGCAAGAAGGCTTGCCACCATGCTCCAAGCTCCAAATTAGAGCAATTTCTGTGAAGCCCAACAAATATGCCTGTGATGATTAGAAATAACCCCAGCCTCATTGTGATTTAATAAAACTAAAAAGGTTGAGAGGCAATATCGAATAAAACCTGAGAGTCTTTTGAAATTATATGGGTTTTCTTAGTAATATAAATTAGTTACTTTAATGCTTGATGGTAGTGCTCAGCTTTGATTTAATCAGAGCTGGTTAGATGACAAATTGCGATCTTTCTGATTATTTACGGTACAATTAATTTAGAACATAGAGTTGTTATTGCCACGTTCATCAGGCATCGGCATCATTGCATCCCAATGTTCAGCTAATTTCCCATCTTCTATTCGATAAATGTCGATAAATCTCCATTCTTTTCCTGCCATTTCATAACGGGAATGAAGAAAAACAGTATCACCTTCCGCAACAACATGTTTGAACATGATTTTTTGTTTGGGAACACCTTGTGAAATAAGCATTTGAAGAAGCGCTTTCACGCCCTCAGGCCCATCGGGTGTTGTGGGGTTATGCTGAATGAAAGTGCTGCTCATGTATTGATCTACTCCTGTGGCATCCAAGTCGCCAAAAATTCTTTGATAAGCGGTAATAGCCAGCTGTTTGTTTGTTTCTTCCTGTGACATAGGTTTATATTTTAAAAATTACTTGTACGAAGGTAGGTTAACGACTACCTTCGTACAAGTACATACCAAATGGTTAGGTACTTACTAAATGGTTAGAAACACTGGGTGTCAATGGAAAAAAATCAGAAAATTATTTTACAGTCAGATGAAAACTGCCCGGTAAGGAAGTCGTTGATTATATTGAGTGGTAAATGGAGACTGTTAATAGTATTTCAAATAAACGAACGCGTAATAAGATACGGTGAACTTAAAAGAGCTATTCCTGGTATAAGCGAAAAAATGCTGATTCAAGAGTTGAATTTTTTGGTAGAGCATAAATTTGTGACCAAAAAATCGTTTCCAGAAATCCCTCCAAGAGTTGAATATAGTTTAACCAAGCTTGGCCTGGATACATTTCCTATTATTGACAAACTTGCAGCATTCGGATTGGAAAACTTATGATAATCCGCTATCGCAAACAACTACGCTAGTATAATCCGTTTCAAAAAAGCAGATCCTTTGCCCGAAAATTGCCTTTGGCCACGCCCGGGGTAAATGCAGTTGATTATTTTTGCATAAAAATACCCGCCAAAGTGAGTCAAATACTTTTTTTGGGCGGGTATTTTCGTTTTCTGATTTATTTGCCCAGGGTGAAAATCTCTGTATCCTTAAGGATCACAAGTTTGTTCTCACCGACACTGTTTTTCTTTGCTTCCTCGCTCAATGTGAGTCTTGTGGTACGGCAGTGGTCAAGCGCATCCATATGCACTGCAATTATTTTTGCTTTTCCGCTCGCAGATATAAGTTGCATAACTTGCTTTTCGTCCATAATAATCGGCACATTTTCAAAGCCTTTGATCTGGGCACCACCTGAGTTGACCACAATAATATCAGGTTTGATCCTTTTGATATTTTCTTTGATACGGTCGGTCCATATCGCATCGCCCATGATATAAATCGTCGGTTCATTTTTGGCACTTAATACAAAACCAGAGGTTTTGCCCATCATCTCCAATACTTTGCCTGATCCATGTTCCCCATTTATCCGCTCTATACTGATATTATCCCACTTTGTCTGGTTTTCAAGGGTCTCGGCATTGATGTAGCCTTTCGAACTGAAGAATACCTTATCTGCCGGCTGATTGATAATCTTTATAGATTTTTTCAAAATATTATTTGCAGCATCATCAAAGTGATCAGCATGCGTATGGGAGACCAATACTAAATCGACATTGTCTGTAATTTGTTGCATTGGCATCCGTATATCCACTGTAGGATTTCTTGCAATACCGGCCCATGACTCGATTGCACCTTTGGCAGAGAGCATGGGGTCAACCAGAATCTTGTGGCCACCATAGTGAATGATCAATGTAGCATTCCTTACAAGCTGAAGGCTGGATTTTGATCCGGACACTTTCTGTCCAAACGAGGCTATCGCTGTCAATGACAAGACAGCTGTTACTAATAATTTTTTCATGACTTAAACTTTACTTTTTTGGATTCTTCTATCTATGGCAACAAAGGTCGATAGAAGGCGTCGGTTATGGGATATCAAACCATGTTTAAAAAGTGGCGTTTTGATAACCATTGATCAGCAGTAATGATAGAATGGTTTTATGAGCACTAAGCTGAGCTATTTGAAACCAGTCTTATACACGAGAAAACGTTCAGATGAAAAGGTTACAGGAATTTTAGTAATTTTAACCGGATCGAAAAAATTGAAAACAATAAAATTCCATAAAGGCGAGTGCGGTGTACATTTTCTACTGAATGTATTAACAGAAAAGGATATTGACTATAGCCTTCAGGCAACATTTAATACTGATTACTTTGAAATTCTATTTTTTAAAAAAGCATCGGGAATTGTCTCGCTTAATGAGAAGCAAATAAACATATCAGATAATTCAATCATATTCATTTCACCCTATCAAAAGCGTAACTGGCAGCTCGATGTCGAGCGTCTGGAAGTTACGACATTAATATTTCAGGAGGAATTCCTTAACGACTTTTTCGCAGATAAGCTGTTTACCTATCGTCTGCTGTATTTTTACCAGCTCAGCTTCCCATTAACCATTACAATTGATCATGAGGATCTTCGAAAATACTGTAAGTTTTTGGCCGAAATAAAAACGGAGCTTATTGACAGTAAATTTGATAGTTCGCACATCATCCGATCTTTGACATATTATCTTTTACAATCGTTGAACCGTCAATATGCCAGCCAATACAGACTGCCTTTAAATGTTGATGGAAATACACAGATCCCTTTTTTGTTTAAGAACCTGATCGAACTTCATTTTAAGGAAAAACAGCGGATCGGAGACTACACGGAGATGCTTGGTGTCAGTAGGATTTCACTTAATAAAGCCGTAAAAGCTCAGTTTCAGATAACAGCAAGCCAGCTGTTAAAACAGCGGTTGTTATTTGAGATACAGGACCAGATCCTTCACTCTAATAGGACCATCAATGAAATTGCATATGATCTAAATTTCTCTGAGCCAAACAATCTGATGAGGTTTTTTAAAGTTCAGACTGGCATGACAACTTCAGAATTTATAGCCGGAAAAATTTTCATTTAAAACAATAATATTTAAACGGAGCCGCATAGCTTAAAGATTCCAGTCAGCTCCGTTCTATTCGAAAGGCTATTCTCCCCAAAACTCGTCGTCAACCGGCTGGTCTGCTGAAAACGTCCACACGTGGATAATCTTGTCCTCTTTGATTTCAAATAGGTCTAAACCTCCAAGGTTCATCGTTTTGCCTTCCTTTTGGGCGCTAAACCAAACTGGAACTGCTACCAGACCGGCATTTTCCATCATTTATCACTCATAATGCCTTCAAACATTTTAATAATTTCACCCAGGTTGTTTTTAATTCCTGCAAATTTGTTTCTGCCCGGTTGGTCCCATTGGGCCTCAAGGGCAAAAAACGAAAGTGCCCGCTCCATTTCGCCTTTTGCCAATGCATCAAAGTATGATGCTACAATATCTTTTGCATCCATATAATATTAACATTTATTAATAAAAAAATCCTTGTTTATTTTAGCCCACTGGGCCAACGATGTCATCTTTACAGGCAGCTTCTGCAATATTTTATCCATTTCAGAATTGAATTTCAGGGGATATTTATTGCTTTCCTGAAGGACTCTGTAATATGAAGCTACCGCGTCAGCTGCAGCATCACCAACAAATGGCGCTAAAATTCCTTTAAACTCTTCAGCAGGCTGTGTGTAGTAATCTATCTTCTCACTAACACCTTGAGAAAAGCGTTCCGCAAGCTCATCTCCCTTAAGATTTTCAAGCCCGCTTACCTGAAAAGTATCCGCAGTCAGATCGGCGCTGTAGATAGCTTCAACGACTAGCGCACTCACGTCCCTAGAGGCAATCCAACCGATTGGCATAGGCTCAGGAGTTGGATAGGCAAGTTTTTTCTTTTCGGAAACAAAAGGTGCACAGAAAGCGCCCATCATATTTTCCATGTAAATGGTGGGTTCGATTATTACGTACTGCAACCCGCTTTCCAAAAGATAATCCTTGACATCCAGTTTTACATCATCCGTGGGCATACCTGTCTTTTGGTCCGGCAGCCAACCGCTGGTATTCCAAACAACTTTTTTAACACCGTTCGCTTTGGCCGCGTCGATAACATTTTTTGAAAATTGGAATCCGTCAAGAGGGTTGGGCAACGAAACTGGAATCATAAAGGCAATTGCATCAATATCTTTTGTGACCTCTAGCATTTGCGCAGCGTCGCCCATGTTTCCAAACAAGGGAGCCGCACCAGCATCCTTTAACTTGGTAGCACCTTTTTCATTACTTGTTACAGCAAATACCTTTGCGTTTTTCTTTATTGCCTCAGGTATGATATTGAATTGTTGGGAGCCTGTGGCTCCAAATACTAATATTTTCATTTTTTTTATTTAAGGTTAACTAGAGCAAAATTCAATATTTACATACCTTTGTACAAGTACTTACCAAAAGGTTGGGCACATACCTTTTGGTTAGAATTATTGATTATCAATGGAAGAAAAAGCACAAAAAATTATTCCTTGCGACAAAGGATGTCCCGTTAAAGCATCATTAGGGCTTTTAGGAGGCAAATGGACACTGATGATAATTTTTCAGATCAATGATAATGTGATAAGGTACGGTCAGCTGAAAAAGGCAATTCCGGATATCAGTGAGAAAATGCTCATACAGGAGTTAACGATGCTGGTCAAAAATAAACTCGTCAGTAGAAAGGCTTACCCTGAAATCCCTCCAAAAGTTGAATACAGGCTGACCGACCTAGGAAAGAAAACCCTTCCGGTTCTTGATAAATTAATCGAATTCGGTCTGGAGAATTTGGTGTAATGCTGAAGGAAAGATCATTGGCCACCAAAGCGAGCGAGTTCTGTAGACGGTTTTGGATAAGTCAGGCAAGTTATCGAAATAGAGTTCGCTCGATCATATGGATTGTTAAGAAGGCTTATAGGATTGTTGCCTGAGTAAAAATCATGGCGATTTGGGTAAGTGAAGGATGTTCGAAAAGTCGGATTTTTATAAAAAAAAGTCATTTTTTTATAAAAATGTACCTGATCACATCGATAAATTTGTTTTTGTATTAGATCATGCTGACCAAATGTATATGAACCGTAGAAAACTTATCCAAAGCCTTAGCCTAGGTTTGCCTGCAATATTGCTTTCCAGTAAACTTTCTGCCCTGGCAATAAACAGGGATGCCGCAAAAGAATTTGTTGAAAAAATCTTAGCTGGACCATTTTCTCCAACTTGGGAGTCGCTCTCCAACTATCAGACGCCTGAGTGGTTTAGAGACGCAAAATTTGGAATGTGGGCTCATTGGGGACCACAATGCCAGCCGGAAGCAGGAGACTGGTATGCAAGGAACATGTACATGGAGGGCAACTGGAAATATAAATACCATGTCGAGAAATATGGGCATCCGTCTAAATTTGGATTCAAAGATGTAATCAATATCTGGAAGGCAGAAAAATGGGATCCGGAAGCATTGGTTTCCCTATACAAAAGCGCAGGGGCAAAATATTTCATGGCACTCGCCAATCATCACGACAATTTAGACTTATACGATAGTAAATATCAGAAAAATTGGAATTCGGTAAAACAAGGACCTAAAAAGGATATCATCGGCGGCTGGGCCGCCGCCGCAAAAAAACATGGGCTTCCTTTTGCTGTAAGTGTCCATGCAGCACATACCTGGAGCTGGTTTGAAACTGCTCAGCGAGCCGATAAAACGGGCCCGTTGGCAGGAGTACCCTATGATGGAACCCTTACCAAAAAAGATGGAAAAGGCAAATGGTGGGATGGACTTGATCCACAGGAACTTTACGCCCAGAATCATGAGCTCAGTAAAAACAGCGAAGATGATGGCATGATCCATAAACAATGGCATTGGGGTAATGGCGTAACTCCACCTAGCAAAGCATACATCGATAAATTCTTTAACCGGACAATCGACCTGATCGATAAATACCGCCCTGATATGATTTATTTTGATGATTCGCAATTTCCAATGTGGCCCATTAGTGATGCCGGTTTGAAAATTGCTGCTCATATGTACAATAAAAGCATTAAGGACAATGGTAAACTAACCGCAGTTATCACCGGTAAGATCCTCACCCAAGAGCAGCGGAAAGCAATGGTATGGGATATTGAACGCGGGCAGAGCAATAGTATAGAGCCTCTGCCATGGCAAACTGACACCTGCATCGGCGACTGGCACTACGATAGGGGGATATACGACAGGAAGGCTTATAAAACCCCAAAAACGATTATCCATACCCTGGTTGATGTGGTGAGTAAGAATGGAAACCTGATGTTGAATATTCCTGTTCGGGGTGATGGCACAATTGATGAACTGGAACGCAAAATTGTTGAAGAAATCGGTATCTGGATGAACGCAAATGGAGACAGTATCTATGGAACGCGGCCGTGGAAGATATTTGGAGAAGGACCGGCACAGAACCAGGCCGCTGCATTAACTGCACAGGGATTTAATGAAGGCAAAGGAAAGCCTTTTAGTCAGCAGGACATACGCTTCACCACAAAGGGAAACGCGCTTTTCGCTACTGTGATGGCCTGGCCAACTGACGGATCTGTGCTTATTACAAGTTTAGCGGTAGATAGTTCATCTTATCCCCAAAAAATAAACAGTGTACAGCTTGTTGCAACAGGCCAGGAACTGAAATTTGAAAGAAATGCAGATGGCCTTAAAGTTTACTTTCCTGATGTTATGCCATCGGCTGCTTATGCCAATCCACTAAGAATTGTTTAATGGTATTGTTCTCCGGTTTTAAGAGATTGATAAAAGCCTCAGGCATGGGTGGGTTGTATCAGTAGTGTTTACATAACCGGAGATTTACATCGGTCAGCTTACTTTACCCCATTGTTGGCTTGAATACTTACAATAAATGC
>NZ_LMZQ01000047.1 GCF_001442625.1 Pedobacter ginsenosidimutans
GTTTAACCTATGGGCCAAATGCCAATAACTACCGTGCATCTACCTTTTGGCTAAGAGATGGTTCTTACCTGCGTTTAAAAACATTGGATATTGGCTATTCGCTGCCTAAAACCTTGGTAAACAAGGCTCACCTCAATAACGTGCGTTTCTTTTTTATCGGCACCAATCTGCTCACCTTCACCAAATTTAAACTGTGGGATCCGGAATTAGGGAGTTCAACAGGGAAAGTTTATCCGCTAAGCAGAACAATGTCATTAGGAGTATCAGTTAATTTATAAGCAAAGAAGAATATGAAAAAAATAGTTATCGCTTTAGCTTTCGCAGGTATTGTTTTAATTGCTGGCGGATGTAAAAAATATCTCGACTCTGATTATCTCTTCGATGAGCGGTTAACCACAGAAGAGGTTTTTACCAATACCGATTATGCAAACAGATGGTTGGCACAAGCCTACTCTTTTCTGGGTAGTAATTTTATGCAGGATGTAAGCAGCAAGAAATATGTGCCCTTTAATTTTGCTGATGATATGTATTACGGTGATGAAAGCGACGGATACAAAAGATGGAAAAACGGACAATACACTGAAAATGGATTGAATGGCGAAAGTAAGGAAATTTGGAATGTAGCCTATAAAGGTATCCGTCAGGCTTCTATATTTATTAATAATATCGACATCAATAAGCAGTTTACAGCAAAAGAAATTGCAAACCTCAAGGGGCAGGCACGTTTTTTAAGGGCCTACTTTTATTGGGTACTGTTACGTACTTATGGTCCGGTGCCAATTGTACCCAATGAGGGGATTGATTACACCAAAGAGTATGATGAAATTGCACAGCCGCGGAATACCTACGAAGAATGTGCAGTTTACCTCTCAAACGAACTGGTAGAAGCCGCCAAAGGACTTTCACTTCAGCAGGGAATACAACAGATTGCAAGGCCAACCCGTGGTGCGGCTTTAGCGCTCCGTGCCCGCATACTTTTGTATGCAGCAAGTCCGCTGGCCAACGGAAAAGCACCTGCTGATGTAGCTGGGGCACTGGTTACCAAAGATGGGAAACCCTTACTTTCACGAACCTACGATGAATCTAAATGGGCCAGGGCTGCTGCCGCTGCCAAAGATGTAATGGATATGGGTCAATACCGTTTGTATGTTGCTTATAAAAAAACAACCGGCGATGCTGCTTATCCGGCCACTGTTACTCCTCCATTTGACAGTAATTTTTCTAATAGTGCCTGGCCTTCGGGCTGGAGCGATATCGATCCTTACGAATCGTACCGCGCTTTGTTTAACGGAACAGTTCCTGCCTATCAAAATCCTGAACTGATTTTTACTCATGGCCAAAACCAGGGGGGCGAAGGCATAAACGTTTTGGTACTGCATCAGTTGCCGCGTCTGGAAGGCAAGGGATACAATTCGCATGGCATGACTCAGAAGCAGGTTGATGCCTATGCCATGAATGATGGAAGCGATATACCAGGAATGAACAACATGTACGCAGGGAGACAGGGTTATGAAGGCCGATATAATACCCAACCCCGTACAACGGGTTTCGTAACGCAGACTGAACTGACCAAATATCCAGAATTAGGCCCTTTGGGCGTTGGGGTGAATAAACAGTTCGTTCAGCGTGAGCCCCGCTTTTATGCTTCAGTATCGTATAACGGTTCTACCTGGAATCTCCTCAATGCAGAAAGCGTAAGAGATGAAAAAAGTAATGTACAGATATTTTACTATCGGGGCGATCCTAATGGTTATAAAAACACGACCTACTGGCCACGTACAGGGGTGGGCATTAAAAAATATGTGCATCCGGATGATATCAGTAATGTGGCTGTTACACCTTACGATCAAAGCCGTATGAAACAAAAAGTTGACCCTGCTATCCGTTATGCGGAAGTATTGCTGATTTATGCAGAAGCCCTAAATGAACTGAACGGATCTTATAATATCCCATCGTGGGACGGAAGTAAAACACAGGTAATTTCACGGAACATTTCTGAAATGAAGAGAGGAATCCAGCCTATCCGCATCCGTGCCGGGTTAGCTGATTATCAGGGAGATGTTTATGCTGATCCAAATAGATTTCGTATAAAATTGAAAAGAGAACGTCAGGTAGAGTTATTTGCCGAAGGGCACCGTTATTTCGATCTGCGCCGATGGACAGATGCGCAATCGGAAGAGTCGGCTCCGGTTTATGGCTACAATGCCTATGCCACTAAAGCGCAGGCAGATCTTTTCCACAACGTGGTTGAAACGCCATCATTACCTTCCATTTTTACACTCAAAATGTGGTTTTGGCCAATTCATTTTGACGAATTGAAGCGCAACAAATACCTGACACAAAATCCGGGCTGGACAAATCCTGAATAACAATCATAATCTGCAAAAAATGAAGAAGTATATATGTATTCTATTTTTATTGATAACAACAGCAGTATGCTTTGTTTCATGTAATGATGAATGGAAAGAAGAACAATTCGTCCAAACGGCATCATTTAAATCAAATCCAACTGCTCAAGGGGTAAGCTGGAGTTATTTACGTTATAATGCCACCGGAAAGGTGAGGTTTAACCTTCCGATTATCATCAGTGGTTCTACCCCAAATCTAAAAAACCGTACCATACATCTCGGTTTAGACCCTGATACGCTTGCAAAATTAAACCAGGAGCAGTATGGCCACCGACAAGAGCTGTATTTTAAACAATTGGATAAAAAGTATTATACGATGCCCCAAACCATAGATGTACCGGCCGGGGTGAGCACGGTTACTGTACCCATCGATTTTACTTTGGGAGATCTGGATCAATCTGATAAATGGGTATTACCGTTACAGATTTTAAACGATCCTGCTTATGATTATCAGGCCAATCCACAAAAATATTATCGTAGAGCTATGCTGCGGATTACTCCATTTAATGATTATTCCGGAGAATATGGCGGTACTTTGTATAAAATATTTCTCGACGGGGATACTGAACCCTTAACCCTAAATACCCACCGAACTTTTGTGGTGGATGATAAAACTATTTTTCTGTATGCCGGAATCAGGGATATTGATTACCTGGACCGCAAAAACTATAAGGTATTTATTAAGTTTACCGATCAGAATATCGATATCCAGAAGAAAAAGTTAGAAATCTGGAGTGATAATACTGTAAACAATAAATTTAAAGTCGGGGCTGCACAATCTTATTATACCAGAGATGAGGCCTGGGATCCAAAACTACCATACCTGAAACATATTTATACTACGCTTTATTTATCCTACGAGTTTGAAGATTATACCACAGTGCCCGGACAAAGGTTAAAATATAAAGTAGATGGTACGTTATCCATGCAGCGCGATCTGAATACGTTGATACCCGATCAGGATCAGCAGATTCAATGGTAGCTGGTAATTTATAGAATTCAAGTTTTTAAAGCTTGAGTTCTATATAACACACTTATCCCAGTTAGCACGCGTGTGCTCCGTGTGAAATATAAGAAACCATGTATTAAGAATTAGGTCGTAGCCTTTAGTTACGGCCTTTTTTAGTTAAGAGACCAATGCTTTTCTATATCATTTAATCATAGTTTTATTGCCATATGCCTACCATTGACGTTATTTTGCAATTGCTTACTAATAAGATATTTGCGACACTATACATTTCCACCCAGCTAGGCCACAGCACCGTATCCCCGTTCCACTTAAATCCGGCCTAACATCCCGATAGCTATCGGGATCGGATTCTGCTGACCCGGCCACACCACTGACCTTTAAAGAAAAATTTTCAGTCGGCATTTTTTGTTTCTTTTTGATGCCAAAAAGAAAGAGCCTTTCGGCGGCGGTGAGCCGAGGCAAGAATGAGCCGCTGGGCAAAAAAAGGGTATGCGTCACTCATATTGATTTTTATAAAATAAATTACCCCTCAATAATAGCATTAAATGAACTGAAAAGGCAATTTGAAAATGCAGCCAGCGATGGGCAAGAAATTTAAGCAAGTCCTTCGACAGGCTCTCCACAGGAGTCCTTTGGACAGGATGACAACTATATAATGGAATCGTCATCCGATAGCTATCGGAGGAGCTCACCGATTTTTCATCGGGGGCTTGTGCTGGCGACCAAAAAAGCTTTGACGAATTTATCCGACATCAGATCCAAGCCTTTCAGTTATGCCTTTGTGTTTGTTGTTTTTTATGGCAGGCATGCTTTCGCTGCGCTCAGGTTGTTACTTTTTCATCAAGGAACCTGAGAAGCAAGCTTGAATGCCTATAAAAACATAAACCAACACTGAAAAAAAGTAAGAGCCCTTCGGTGGCTAACCGAGGCAAGCCCGAGCCATGGACAAAGATCACTCCTCCAAAGGAGTTCCTTCGGAACACTACGGTTGAGATGACGATCTTTATATTTAAGTCTGTTAGTAATAGAATAATTGAGTTTTAATCATATTCTTAAATGTACACATTTCCAAGCGGAAAATAATTCAGCTTTCAATGGCATCATTAATTATTCATTAATCTAAAGCTGTTAAAAGTCCCTGTTTGCGAAAGATCTCCTTTTACCACAATACCTGCCCTGTATCCCATTCCCCAAGGCACATATTTGGCTGCCAGAAAATCTGTACGATAAAAACTAAGCCATTCTGCTCCTTGTTTTTTATGGAAAAACTCTATCTGTTTGCCATCATTGCTGATCTGCATTTTTAATTGCACTGGGCCAGCTAAATTTTCTTTTGATGCTTTAAGAATCTTATACACGCCTTCAAAATTATCAAAAACAGCAAAGCCATCTTTCGAGACTGTAATGCCTATTCCACCAAGTTCGCCAGGCCATTTGCTTTTGAAGATAGCACCGCCCAGGCAAATGCCTGTTTTTGCTGCATCAGGCTTTATTTCGGCACTGATGCTAAAATTTACCGTCTTAATATACTGACCCAGAAAGGTGCCTAGTGCATGGTTTTCATCAGATGCTGTTAATTTTAAGCCTTTATCAAAAGACATCAATGGTCTTGGTGATTTGGAAGGCCATTGCCAGGCCAGATCAAGTTTTTGATCATTTTCAAAATTGTCGACAAAATTAAGGTCGGCTTTTGGGCGGTTGGGGAGGGTTGCATTATGCAATACAGGCCAGCCATCAGCGCCAACAATTAATTCTTCTATAATACCCTCTCTGCCAACAAAAACATCATAACTTTTGTTAAACGCATGGTATAGCATAAATAGCCTGTCGTTTGCAGTTTTTACCACAGTGCCATGGCCAGGGCAATTCCACTTGTTGTTACTCACCATTATTGGGTTGTTGCCGTATTTCTCCCACACACCGCTGTTAAGGTCTTTCGTTCTGGCAATTCCTGTTTTGTAATTGCATTTTGCATCACAGCAGCCACCAACAGAATACAGGCTGTAAACATATTCTCCCAAAGTAAAAAAACAAGCACCTTCAACCAATCCGGTTTCCCAAGGCTGGCTATTGGTAAATACTTTGCTCTTTTGCCCGAGCAATTTTGTCCGGCTATCGTTAATTTCCTGTTTCCAGATCCAACTTTCTTTGCCACAGCCATTCCCGTCATTTTTCCAGAAAGCATAAATTTTGCCGTTGTGCTGCAATTCGAACGCATCTATGGCACCGCATTCATCTTCAATAATAACAGGACCATTATCAGTAAATTTACCGTTTTCAATTTTATCTGCATCAATCCAGGCCGTGCCGCATTGCAAACCCGGATTACCTTTTGTTTCCCTGTTATGCGCCGTGTAATAGGCATAAATCCGGTTCTGTTTTTGATCATAAACCAGTTCAGATGCCCAAAAGTTATTCTCGCCCCACTGGTTTTTCATATCCTTAAATCCATCCGGAAAAACATGGTTGATCAGTTTCCAGTTTCTAAGGTCGGTTGATTTATATATAGTAAAATAAGGAGCCCACTCGTTTGTAGTAGAGGTAGCGTAATACACCTTTCCAACCCTGATGATAGAAGGGTCCGGATTGTCGCCTGGTAGGGCAGGGTTCAGCAACAGGTGCGCAGCGTTATCAGTATTGGAATTTTCGGTTTGTGTTTTTTTTAATCCACAGGAAACCAGGCAAAAGTTAATCAGCAAATAAACCAGGTAAGTACCCCAAGGTTGTATGGTTAAGTTATAAGACTTCTTTACAGCTATTTTATTCGTTTTTTTTGCTGGTTGAACACCATTTGCATATTTTTTTAAAAATGTAGATAATCGAAAAGTGATCATGTATTTCAAGGTATAAATTGTCTTTTTGGTATTTGGTTATTTTTCCGAAAATAAACAATTATACACAGGGAGAAAGGGAAGCCAAAGTTGGAGCACCACGCACAAATGAATGTTTTATTCCTAATCTCTGTAGCGCAACCTACGCTTTTTTAATCCGCTTTTAGGGCTTTGTTATGTTTTAAATTATTGATTTTTAATGTGTTAATTGTGTTTTGTCGGTTTGTTTATATTTTTAATAAACAGGTTTTTAATCTGGTAATTGTTCTTTTTTTTCGGCTTTTGATCAGGTAAAATGAGACAAATCAACAATAAATTGAACATATTTTACAAGGTCCATTGGCTTACTTTGGCATTATAACCAATTATAAACCCGTAAATTAAATCATATTGTAAATGCTATAACTAACGGCAAGCGGATACCAATGGGGCTATCATACTTATTGTGGGGTTGTTCTTTAAGCGCACGCACAAGTAACTGTAAATCTTTAACACATAAATAACTATAAATTAAATTCAATGAAAAACTATAGGTTAATTTACATGCTAATATTCGGCATTTTTGCCGTAAACCTAACTTATGCTCAAAATACACTTAGCAAAAGCGAGAAAAAGGAAGGGTTTAAGCTGCTTTGGAACGGGAAGGATGCCACTGGTTGGCGTGCCATATTTAAAGAGCAGTTTCCGGCCAAAGGCTGGGAAATGAAAAACGGGATTTTATCCGTACTGCCATCAAACGGAAAGGAGCAGGGCTCTGGAGGCGATATTGTTACCTGGGATGAATTTTCGGCCTTTATTTTAAAGTTTGATTTCAAACTTACTGCAGGTGCTAACAGTGGCATAAAATATTTTGTAACTGAAGAAGAAAAAACCAACCTGTCTGGCATCGGTCTGGAGTTTCAGGTACTGGATGATGAAAAACATCCTGATGCGAAGCTGGGCAAAAACGGTAACCGAAAGCTTGCCTCTTTATATGATCTTATTCCATCAAACAAACCTGCTTCGGTAATTAAAGCAATTGGAGAATGGAATAGTGGCGAGATTCGTGTTTACCCGAACAATCATGTAGAACATTGGTTAAACGGCGTAAAAGTAGTGGAATATGAGCGCGGATCAGAAAATTTTAGAAAGCTGGTGGCCGGAAGCAAATACAAAACATGGAAAAACTTTGGAGAAGCTAAAAAGGGGCATATCCTGATCCAGGATCACGGCAACAATGTTTCGTACAGAAACATTAAAATCAAAATACTTAAATAATGAGCATGATGGAAGAATCGAGAAGAGACTTTATAAAAAAAGCGGCAATTGCTGCAGCAGGAGCTTATGTTGGTACTTTTGGGATGTCGGCCAAAAGTTACGCGAATATTATCGGTGCCAATGATCGGGTTAGGGTTGGCGTGGTTGGTTTTTCCGATCGTTTTAAAGATACGCTGTTTCCATGCTTTTTAAACCACAACAAAGAACTTAATTTTGATATTGTTGCCCTTTCTGACCTATGGAATTACCGCCGTGATTTAGGTGCTGAACACATTAAAAACAGAATAGGCCATGGAATTACTTCCTGTAAAAACAATGACGAACTGTATGCATTGAAAGATCTTGATGCTGTAATCATCAGTACGCCAGATTTTGCACATGCATTGCACGCCATAGAAGCGGTTAAAAACAAAAAAGATGTGTATTGCGAAAAACCCTTTGCCGAAACCATGGATGATGCCAATGCCGCATTGAAAGCAGTAAGGTCTTCGAAACAGATTCTGCAGATTGGTTCGCAGCGCCGCAGTGGACAAAATTATCAGGCTGCTGCCGATTTTATCAAACAAGGTAAATTTGGAGATCTTACCATGGTAGAATTGAGCTGGAATGTAAATCAGCCTGGCCGTTGGCGCCGCCCCGATTTGGTAGCTAAACTGAAGGAGCAGGATACCGATTGGAAACGCTTTTTGCTGAACCGGCCATACGAAGCCTTTGATCCCAGGATATATCTCGAATATCGCCTTTTCTGGCCATATTCTTCAGGTATGCCTGGACAATGGATGAGCCACCAGATTGATACGGTGCATTGGTTTACCGGATTATCTCACCCGCGAAGTGTAACCGCAAACGGTGGAATTTATCAATGGAAAGATGGTCGCCGCAATTGGGATACCACCACTGCTGTGTTTGACTATGGCCCGCTTGATGATATGACTAAAGGTTTCCAGGTAGTATTTACCTCCCGGATGCATAACGGTGATGAAAGACCTGCAGAAATCTATTATTCGAATGGGGGAGAATTAAATCTCATTACCAATACCATATCGCCTCATGGAGGTTTAACGGCAAGAGCGGCAGCTGCAATGAAAATGAAACCGAACCTTTTGCCCGAAATTAAACTTGCTGCGCCATCAGCTGCGGCAGCATCAGCCAATACAGGTGCAGATGTGTTAAGTTCTAACCATATGCGCAACTGGCTAGAGTGCATCCGAAGTAGAAAAGAGCCTAATGCGCCTGTTGAGGCAGGTTATCAGCATTCCATCGCCAATATCATGACGAATGCAGCGGTGCGTACCGGTGGAAAAGCAAGCTTTGATGCCACTCGTCAGCAGGTTATGGTAGAGGGAAAAGTATTCAAATATTAGCGCTTCAAACAACAAAGTACCAAGGTCTGTGTCTTCACAGACCTTTCTCATAAACCCTCTAGTTATATTTACCATATAAGTCATCTAAGGGGCATATAAGCTTATATCACCTAAGTCGACAAGGTCTGTGTCCCAACAGGCCTTTCGCATAAATTCTTTAGTTCGTTTTTACCATATAAGACATTTATAACCTTATATGTTCTTATATTCCTTATATGTTGAGATTGCGTATAGAGGTCTGCGTCCTTAAAAATTGTGTTAAATAAAAAACATTTTTTTGTTTTTAATCACCTTAGCCACCTAAGTCGCCAAGGTCTGTGTCCTCACAGTCCTTTCTCATAAACCTTCTAGTTGTATTTTACCATATAAGGCATTTAAGGGGCATATAAGCCTACATCACCTAAGTCGCCAAGGTCTGTGTCTCCACAGATCTTTCACATAAATTCTTTAGTTTGTTTTTACCATATAAGGCATTTATAACCTTTCGCATTTCGCATAAAGCTTTATGTTTATATAGCCATTCAGGTGCCTGATTTTAGCTGCCCGTATCTTTACTCAGCGAATTCATATATTCCTGGGGAGTGACTTTAAAATATCGTAAGAAATTTTTATTAAATAAGCTTTGAGAGCTGTAACCCACCATCTTCGCAATCTCAAAAAAGCTGAATTCGTTCTGAGCAATCAACTTGGTGGCTTTTTTTAGACGGGTAACATCAATCAGTTCTTTTGGCGATAGGGCAGAAATCGCTTTTATCTTCCGGTAAAGGGTAGGGCGGCTCATGTGCATGTGCTCGGCAAGCTGATCGATATCCAGATAGGGATCCTGAATATTTTTACGCACATATTCGTCCAGTCTTTTCAAAAATGCTTCTTCAATTTTTGAGTTTGCCACTACGCGCACATCTTCGAAAGGCGCACTTGCAAAATGGGCTTTGATTTTTAAGCGGTTCTGGAGCAGGTTGGCCACCTGAACACGTAACAGCTGAGGCGAAAATGGCTTTTTGATATAAAGATCTGCACCCACTTCCAACCCTTCAATGTGCGCCTTATATGTGTTTTTAGAAGTCAATAATATAATGGGGATGTGGCAGTATTCTACGTTTGATTTGATTAGCCTGCAAAGTTCAAAACCATCAATCCCGGGCATCATAATATCGGAAATGATAAGATCTACGATTTCTTTATCCAGAATTTCCTGCGCAACTTCTCCGCTAATTGCCAAATGCAATTTATAGGTGTTTCCGAATACCTGAGTTAAAAACTCAAGAATATCTTCATTATCATCAATAATTAAAATGCTGTCAGTCATGTTTATTTTATCTTTTTCCAACTACTCAATTTAAATTCAAATTTTTGATGTATAGGCAAAATTAGTTCAAAAACCACTTTGTCCGCATCACCTTCTAATAATGTGAGTGAACCGTTATGTAGTTCGGCCAACGATTTAGCCAGCGAAAGCCCTATACCAGTACCCGGTTTATCTTTGCCATATAACCTGAAAAACGGTTCGAAAATCTGTGCACGGTATTGCTGGGGAATGCCTTTTCCGTCATTGGCGAAAATAATGTTAAAACGGCCTGCTGTTTCACCAGAAGTACTGAGCAGTACAATTACTTTGCTTGTTCCATATTTAATCGCATTCGAGATTAAATTGTTAAAGATCTTTATCAATGCCTCTCTATCGGCAAATGCAATGATGTGTGTTTTGGGCAGTTCAAGATCAAGCGTGATATTGCTTTTTTGAGCTTCTTGCTCAAAAGCATTCACCTGTTCCTTTAACAGGTTATTGATATCGGTATTTACGAAATTTAAGCCGAACTGGTGCATTTCTGTCTTGCGGAAATCAAGCAATTGATTGGTCAGTTTGGCCAGTCGGTTAGCATTTTTTTCGACCATGAGCAAGCTGCTTTTCAGGGGCTGTTCCCTTGCTTCCTCCAGCATTATCTCAACAGGGCCTAAAATCAAGGTTAGCGGCGTTTGTATCTCATGCGCAATATTGGTGAAAAATTCGATCTTGGCCTGATAGATCTCTTTTTCCTTTTCGTGTTCGAATAACTGTAATTTATTGAGGTTTTTGCGTTCGATATAACGGTGATAATAGCGTATAGCCAGAAAAAGCCCGGTTGCGATCATCAACAGGTAACAAATGTATGCCGTAATACTTTTCCAAAATGGTGGAAGGATTTTAATAAAAAGGCGGCGCTCTTTTCCTGTCCAGCTCCCTACATTACTTTTTGCCCTTACCAGAAAAGTGTAACTTCCTGGAGATAAATCTGTAAAATAAGCTTTTCTATTGTTATTCAGGTAGGTTGTAGCCTGATCCAGGCCTTTCATCATATACTCATACCTGGTTACTTCGGGCGAGGAGTAGTTCAGTGTAGCAAATTCGATGCTGAAATTGTTCTGGTCGTGGGTAAGTACAATCGTATCGGTATAAGAAATTGACTTGCTAAGCGGACTATTGTCAATATTTGGAAGAACTTCCTTATTATTGATCTGGAAACCCGTGATAAAGGTAGGTGGTGCGGTATCTTTTTGCTCAAAATCTTTTGGATTAAAAGAAATCATTCCCCTTACTGATCCGAAATACATCCTGCCATTCGGATCTTTATAAGCAGAACTGAAGTTAAACTGATCGGTAATCAAACCATTTGATTTGGTATAGATTTTAAACTTTTCAGTCTGCATATCAAAACAGATCAGGCCTTTAAGAGAGCTTATCCACAAATGTTTTGAGCTGTCTTCGAGTACACGGAACAGGATATTGGTAGGCAGACCATTTTCGGTAGTGAATTTTTTCAAAACTTTCCTGTCCGGACTAAGCCTGATCAGGCCACCGCCTTCGGTAGTAAACCACATGGCATGGTTGCTATCTTCAATAATGCCACATACCGGAAATTCGTGAACACTTTTGCTGTTAAACTTGTCGCCAAAGGTGATGTTGCCATGTTTACCGGTTTTAGGGTGGTAATAAAACGCTCCCCTTGATACGCTACCAGTCCAGATATTACCAAACCTATCTTCCCAGATGTCGTAAACATAAGAATTTACAGGGATCTGTTTAATCCGTTTAAATTTTCTTTTCTTTTGGTCAAAAACAAACAGGCCCGAGCCCATATTGTATCCGGTACCCACATAAATTGTACTGTCTTTAGCAAGGTGGATAGAAAGCACAAAATCGCTTGTCTCTTCGTTTTCTTCGCCAATGGTTTTAAAACGATCTATGACTTTTCCCTTGTTAATATCCATAATTTCCATCCCGTGTAAAAATGGACCCACCAGCAGTTGATTGCCCAAAGCAAGTAAACCATGAATGTTGGGGTAGGATAAATTGCCTGCTTTACCATTGGCGGTGTAATTGGTAAATATTCCGGTTTTTGGGTTGAATTTGTTCACGCCGGCATCTTCTGTACCAATCCACAAATTGCCTTTATTATCGGGACAGATTTCCCTTACCGCATTTCCTGAAATGGAATTGGTACCCAGTAACGGATAATATTTTTCAAACCGTGCATTATTTTTCGAGAAATAACTCAGTCCACCAAAATAGGTGCCAGCCCACATGCCGCCCTCGTTATCTTTACAAACCGTATAAACGGCATTATCTGGAATAGAATAAGGGTCTCCAGGCCATTTGCGCAAATTGATGTTGACATTGGTGGCTAAATTGTAGATATAAATGCCCGATTCGGTGGCAATCCAATATTCCTGGTTTTCACCCGCAGTAATATCACGTACATAAATATCGGTATTGTCGCTGTTTTTAAGAATCAATGATTTAATCGCGCCTGTTTTGGTATTGTAGCTTTTTAAGCCCTTTTTAAAGCATCCTACCAATATATTATTATTCCCCGTTGGAAATATTTTACTGATCGACCGCAAGTTTAAAGGTATATTTTGGCCGATTATTTTTACACTGGTTTTTGAGCCAGTCTGAGGATTGTAGGTTACCAGTTCCCCATTATCATTCCCAACCAGAATGTTCCTGTGTTCATCAATGGCTATGCAGGAGGCACTTATTCTTAGATCGATTACCCTGTTATCTTTCTGTACATATTTAAAAAGTACCCTGTTTGCTAAAAAGAAAAGATTGTTTTGATGATCTACCAAAATAGAATTGATGTATTTTTTCAGGTTAGGTGCGAGCTCAGTAAATACCTCTTTAACGGGATCATATTTAAAAATACCACGGCCTGTACCCACCCACAACATGCCCTTTTTATCTTCTGCAAGGCTAACAATAATGTTGTTGCCGATGTTTCCGAATCTGCTTTTTTCGTTTTTAAAGGTTTTAAACGTATAACCGTCAAAACGGTTTAAACCTCCTCTGGTTCCCACCCAGATCATTCCTTTTTGATCCTGCATAACCGTATTTACCGAGTTATGGGCCAAGCCATCGTCAGCCTGGTATTGCTTAAAATAATAAGATTGCCCTTCGCAGGTAGAAACCGCAAAAAATGTAGTCCATAGCAAGAAAAATAATACAAACCGCATATTTCAAGTTAATATCAAATATATGTAAATCGGATTGTTGTGTAATCTATGTTTTAGCACCTTGTGATCAGGTTTTAAACAGTTGTTTTGTTGCGGTCTGATTATCAGTTGTTTGTGTGGTTTTTGGAAAATGATTTGAGACATATCGACAAAAAGATGAACAAATTTTACCGGCATCATTCCTTTACTTTGATTTGAAATTAACCAAATTAATAACCCTGCTGCAAATTTCTTCTATCGGCGGTACCATGCCTTTGCAGTTTTAGTATTTTTTATGAGAAACAAATTATTGATTCATTTGGCAGCCGCATTTGTGGTTTTAACAGGTTCTTGCCAGAAAGGACCATCAGCCGATAGAAATGACGCCCTAAACAACGTTGAAAAACTGGCTGCATTAAATGTAATTGCTGCTGCACCGCCTTTAGGCACCTTAATTGACGGGGCAATATATCGGATCCGAGGGGTGTCATCCTTACCCGATGGGCCTGTGGTTGAAGTTACCGGTAACTCAACGGCAGAAAATGCGGCCATCCAGCAATGGTCGTGGTTTCCTAATAATGGACAGAAATGGAAACTGGTGAAAACAGATGCCACTTATTACAAACTGATCAATATCACCAGCAATAAATGTTTAAAATCGCCATCAGCAACAGCTGGAGCTATTTTGCAACAAGGTACAGACGATGGCAGCGATGCGCAACAATGGGCTATAGATTATACGGGCAGCAATAATGTATTTACCCTTACGAACAAAGCCACAGGGATGAAAATGGCCGTTGATCCTGAAAGCAGTACCCCCGGTGCTAAAATCAGACAGAAAACTACGCTAACTGGTACGCAGGGGATGTTTAATTTTCATGATACCAATTTCCAGAATCCACTGATCAATGCAAGCAGGGCCGACCCCTATGTTGCCCAAAAAGATGGGTATTATTATTTTATGTATACACGGGGCAATAATATCGGACTGAGAAAAACCAGATCAATGTCGTTGTTATCTACAGCAGTAGAAACTGTGGTGTGGACACCTCCGGCTGGTGCCGCTTATTCTTCTAATATCTGGGCGCCTGAATTACATTTCCTTTCCGGTAAATGGTATCTCTACTTTGCTGCAAATGATGGGGGCGACGTTACCCACCGCATGTTTGTGCTGGAAAACGCCAATGCCGATCCTACCACCGGTACATGGACTTTTAAAGGGAAAATAAGCGATCCGAGCGATCAATGGGCTATTGATGGTTCGGTATTAACCATAGGTACAACAAACTATTTTATTTGGTCGGGATGGGAAAATGTGGCCACCAAATACAAACAGTATATCTACATCGCGCAGATGGCTAACCCATGGACAATTAGTAGCGATAGGGTAAAAATATCATCGCCAACCAACAATTGGGAAAAATACGAACCAAGTGGTTCATTGGGTGCGGGTGTTAACGAAGGGCCGATCATGCTTAGAAAAGATGCCAACAGCCCGATTTTTATTATTTACTCTGCCAGCAGGTACAGCAGCGATAATTATTGTTTGGCACAGATACAGTTAAAAGATGGTGGCGACCCCATGGTGCCTGGCGACTGGATCAATAAAAAGCAGGTATTTGTTAAAAGTGATGCCAATGGGGTTTATGGACCTGGCCACAACGGATTTTTTACCAGTAGTTATACTGATCCAAATGGGGTGTTGCACAGCGAAAATTGGTTTATTTACCATGCCCGGAGTGTTGCCAATACCACCAACGGATCCAGAACGCCACGGATGCAGAAGTTAACCTGGAATGCAGACGGCTCGCCAAATTTTGGAACTGCCGTTGCAACAGGAGTTAACATTCCGGTTCCTGTTGGAGAATAATAGTGTTTGGCTAACAGGGGATGAGTTTCCCAAAGCATTAATCAAAAGGATCAATTTGAGATAAAACGACAAAGAAATGAACAGTATTTGTAAACCGCATTTTTTTACTTTGATACCAGGAAACCAAACATAAAATCCTGCATTACCGCTTTGCAAATTCTACTTAGCCAATTATGCCGATTTACGATAAGGTTTCGCACATCCAATAATTTAACCAAATATGAAATATAGAATTCTACTCAAAGGAATTGTAACCATAACTTTTTTGCAGGTCGCGATATTGACCACTGCAACAACAGCAAATGCCAATAATAAAAGTGGTGTAACCACAGTACTGAATAAAAAACTGTGGTTTGCAGGCATTAGCCAGGCCGATATTAGCATAACGGGTAAAGTAATAGACGAAAAAACAAAATCGCCTATACCCGGGGTTTCTGTTAAGGTAAAAAATGGCACCACGACTGCTGTAACCGACGAAAATGGTTTGTACAAAATCAGTGTACCCAATGAACAAACGGTTCTTTTGTTTTCTTATATCGGTTACGATGTAGAGGAAGTAACGGTAGGCAATCTTAAAAATATCAATGTGGTGTTAAAATCTTCACAAGCTAACCTGGATGAGGTGGTGGTTGTGGGTTACGGTACCCAAAAGAAGGCTGATGTGACAGGATCGGTAGTGAGGGCAAATCTCGATGATTTTAGGAATGCACCCACCACAAACGTGGCCAACCTTTTACAGGGAACAGTTCCGGGTTTAAATGTAGGGCAGGTTAACCGCGCCGGTGCAACACCAGGTATTAGCATTAGGGGGCAAAATACACTGGGTGGCAACCAAAACGTACTGATTATTTTAGATGGCGTACAATACAATGGCTCCTTAACTTCGATTAATCCGGATGATATTGCCTCAATAGATGTGCTTAAAGATGCAAGTGCTACGGCAGTATATGGAGCACAGGCGGCAAATGGTGTTATCCTCATTACCAGTAGAAAAGGAGCTATTGGGAGAACCAGAATCTCTTTTTCTTCTCAGTATGCTACCCAAAAACCAAATATCGATTTAAAACCGATGACCAGAGATGAATATTTGGATCATATTAAATATTTGTACTACGACCAGGCCTTTCTTGCTCCTGATTTTACGCAACCAAATCCGGCATTCGATCTGGTAAGCAAAGTTGATGCATCGATGAAAGATGCGCAGGGAAACTTGCTGCCCAATGATTTTAGCTGGTATGATGAAGCCACCAAAACCGGAGCAATTGTAGATAACCAGCTTAGTGTTTCGGGCGGAACTGATAAGATTAATTACCTTTTATCGGGCAGTTTAACCAGAAATTCGGGATTTATCAAAAACGATGTTTTCAAAAGAAAAACCATTAGGGCAAACATCGAAACCAAAGCAACAGATTGGCTTACCATTGGCCTGCAATCGTTCGGGACTTTTGTAAATGAGGATGGGGTAGAGCCAAATTTCGTAGATATCAATTTAATATCGCCCTTAATCCTTCCCTGGGATAATAATGGAAACCTGAAAATCAATCCCTTTAATACAAATGTTACCAATCCGCTGTTAAACTATCAGGCTGATGATTATGACCGCCACAACTATTTCTTTGCCAATGTTTATGGTAATGTACAACTGCCCGTTAAAGGTTTGAGCTATAAAATAAGTTTCGGTAACAATTACCGTCTCGATTTTAAAAACATTTCAAATATGTACGATGCTAACCTTACCGGGCAGGCTTCAAAAGAAACTACCACTTATTACGATTATACCTTTGATAACCTTTTAACTTATAATAAAGTTATTGGTAAGCACAGCTTTACCGGAACTTTACTTTATGGTGCCATTGAACGCGATAACAGCTACACCAGGGCTTATGCAACAGGTTTTTCAAGGTTGACCCTCGGTTATGATAACCTACAGCAGGGCACTAACCGGTTTGCGATATCCAATGCATGGAAAGAAACCCTTAATTATCAGATGTTCCGTTTAAACTATAATTACGAAAGCAAGTACCTGTTTACCGGTACGCTTAGAAGAGATGGATTTTCCGGTTTTGCAGAAAATAACAAATACGGAATTTTTCCATCAATATCTGCAGGTTGGGATATTTCGAAAGAATCGTTTTTTAAAGTTAATTGGGTAGATAACCTTAAATTAAGAGTAGGGTACGGCATTGCCGGAAATCAGACCACAAGATATTCTTCATTGGCCAATGTAGGAGTGAGTGCTGCTTACGTTTTTGGTGACGGCGGTTCTACGCAGTTTGGTCAGCAGGTAAATTCGTTGTCTAATCCAGATTTAAGATGGGAGCGTACCACAGGTGCAAACATGGGTTTGGAATTTACCCTTTTCAAAAACAGGCTATCAGGTGTAATTGAATATTATGATACCAAAACAACCGATCTTCTATATTCGGTTAATATTCCAGTGGTTACGGGTTTCAGTAATATCCTCACCAACATTGGGCAACTGAACAATAAAGGGATTGAACTTTCTTTAAACTCGAAGAATATCAATAGTGGCGAATTTAAATGGACTTCTGCCTTAAATTTTGCCAGAAACGTGAATAAGGTGGTTAAACTTTTGGGCGATCTCAATGGCGATGGGGTTGAAGATGATCTTCCGCAAAGTGGCCTTTTTGTTGGGCAGCCTACCGCCGTAATTTACGACTATCAGGTGAATGGAATTTGGCAGGTTGGAGACCAGATCCCAACGGGCTATTCACCAGGAACCTACCGCATTGTAGATCAAAATGGCGACGGGACAATCAACGCCAGCGATAGAATTGTTTTAGGGTCATCAGCTCCGGCCTACAGGATCAGTTTGCTGAATAACTTTCAGTACAAGAATTTTACCTTGAGTATATTCTTGAATTCAGTGCAGGGTGGCGATAAATCTTATCTCGCCGGCAATACCCCAAGGCTCATCAGAGATGATAACTCCATCAGGAACAATTACCTGAGTGGGATAGACTTTTGGTCGCCCGATCATCCCGATGGCAAATATCCACGTTCTATTGTTTCGGCAACCTTAAATCCGCCACTTTTCCAAAACCGCAGTTTTGTGCGTTTACAGGATGTATCGCTCTCTTATAAATTTAGCGGAAAACTGATTGAGCGGATGAAACTACAAAACCTAAATGTATTTGTAAGTGGAAGAAACCTGGCGACATGGACCAAGTGGGACGGTTGGGATCCGGAAACGAATCAAGGATTAACCAACGACGGAAGGCCTGTATTTAAAGGATATTCTGTAGGCCTTAATGTTACATTTTAAACTAAAAGCGATGAAAAAGATAACCTTTTCTATTATAGCAGCAACTACCATCCTGTTTTTCTCCTGCAAGAAATCTTTTTTGGACGAAAAACCGCTCGATTTCTTAAGTACAACAAATGCCTACATCACTGTTAAAGATTTTGATGCTGCAGTTAACAATCTGTATAGCCGGGTAAGAAGCGAGTTTTATAACAGCGGAGAGCAAAGACCATTCGATTATGTATTTGGTTGCGATCTGGTTTTTGATGGTCAGCCGGCTACCACAAGACACACCAATATGGTTGCGGCCTATTCGCCATTAAGCACCGAAATCCCTTTGATCCACTGGACTTCACTGTACAAGATTATTGCAGAATCCAACACCATTATCGGGCGAATCCCGGCTTCTGAACTGGCACCAGCCGATAGAACACTAATGGAAGCGAGAGCGAAGTTTTTCAGGGGCATGGCCTTTCGTACACTTGCCTATCTATATGGCGGTGTACCCTTAAATACAACAGAAGTGGTAACACCCAAACGTTCAATTTTGATTACGCGCGCCCCCATATCGGCCAGGCGCAAACTTGCTGATGGCCCCGATAGGAACTGGCTGAAATCGATAACTAAATAATCTTCAAGCGGTAGCATAATTTTGTTTATTAAATCGTCATCTCGACCGTAGTGGAGAGATCTATTAGGTCTTTGTCCTATAGATTTCTCCATTCCGCTGCGCTCCAGTCGGAATGACGATCATTTTTATTAATTCAACTCAAACTCTCTATTAATCTCAGCCGTATCAAAACCAAGTTTTGGCGCAGCTTTCGAAGCAAATAACTTTTCATTATCCAATCTAATCGGACTCACTGTTGTCTTTATTTTTTTGCCTTCATCTAAATCCAATTCCTGTTCAATCTGTAGGCTTTTATAAGTATTCGTGGCTGTTGCAGTTTGATAATTTAATACTTCAGCGCACCAAATACCATGACCTTCCAAAAGATTAACCCAATGTTTTGTATCTTCTTTTTTAAAGGTTTCGGCCAGGCGTATAATTAATTTATCGCGGTTTTCAAATGCTGAACCTGCCTCAACGTATAAGTCAGTAATATCACAATTGATGATCGTACAGATATTTGGCAGGTTGCCCATGGCCATGGCAATATAACCGTCGTTGGTTTCGTACATGCCATAAGGAGCGCTTAAATAAGCGTGTGCACTGCCTTTTGCTCCGCTTCTATCGGGCAATTTACCGCCATCGTTTAAGTAGGTGGTTAATACTTCAAACTGTACATCTAAAATGGATTCTAGCAAACTCACCTCAATCAAAACACTTTTATTGGTTTTTGCCCTTTTGATCAAAGCGGCCATAATACCTTGTGCCAAATGGTTTCCGCACATAATATCCGAAACGGAAAGTCCGAAAGGAACTGGTCCGTCTACATCAACACCCGATAAAAATGTTAATCCAGAAACAGATTGTACCAATAAGTCCTGACCTGGCTTGTTTTTCCACGGGCCTTCACTTCCATAGCCGGTTACCATACCGTAAACAATTTTTGGATTGATTTTTTGAACGTTTTCATAATCCAGACCAATTTTCTCCATCACACCCGGACGGAAATTATGTGTCATCACATCGGCCTTACTGATTAGTTTTTTAAGTCTTTCTAAATCTTCCGGATTTTTTAAATCGGCGGTATAACTTTCTTTATTCCGGTTGATGGTGTGAAAAAGCAGGCTGTCTTCATCCACAAAAAGATTCTTGATGGATAAAGATCTGCAGGCGTCGCCTGTTTTTGGTCGTTCGATTTTAATCACACGGGCACCTAAATCTGCCAGTTTTAATCCTGCAGATGGTCCTGCCAAAAATTGGCAAAACTCTAAAATCAAAAGTCCTTCAAGCGGTCGGTTCATGATAACACTAAACTTTTAGATTGCTGATATAATTTGTTCATAACCGACAAAACCTTGATTTCATCGCCTCCATTCATTAAATAATCGCGCACCACATCTCCTGCATGATCTTGAAAATACATCGAACCATGGTAACGTGGACGGAGAAAAGCTCTTTGTAAGGCTGGTAAAGTATTCAGAAAATAATGTTGACTCTGGCGATTGACTTCTTCGTTTTTCCATGCCGCTAAATGCCCTGGCTGACCACCATTCTCAAAAAATAAAGTAGACTGACACGCCGGTGAACCTACGAATTCTACATATTTGGCAGCAATTTCCAATGCTTCGCATTTAGCAGAAATGGCTAAACCTGTTCCACCCAATGTGCTTCTCAGATTGGTTTTACCATCTAAAGAAATCATATCGTGAAAGTGCAAGGTTTTGCGGGCATAACCATTACGCGAATAGTTTGAGTAGCCATAAGCAAACGGGCAATACGCAATTTCGTCGGTTAAAGTCATTGCTTCATATACCTGAATCGGGTTTCTATCGAAGTTTGCTTTATCTATTTTCGAGGCCAGTTTCCGATACATTTGCAAAGCGCTAACACCAATTCCCTTAGAAACCACCTGCTCATCGCTTTGACAAGGATCTTCACCCAAAGAGCAGCAAATAGTATAAAAATTCATTAACACATCGATGGGAATAGCTGCAAAAGCAACCAGACCATTATCAGCAAGAGCCAATAGATCTTCAAAAGATTTAGGTAATTGCAAACCCTTTTGAGCCAATAAATCAGGCCTTGAAGCTGCTACAGGAGTTGCCGCATCTATGGGTAAGGCCCATAAGTGTTCATCATAAAAATAACTCTCGTAAGACTGGCCAACAGAATTTTCCTCCTGATCTTTCAAATATTCTTGAGAAAGATAAAGATCCAAAGGCACTATTGATTCTGTTTTGGCGGCAAAACCTGCCCAGGGATGATCGATCACCAGCAGATCAAATCGTTCTGCCAATTCCTGAATTGAAAAATCGGCAAATTGCTGCAAGCTTCTTTTCTCCCAGGTGATGTTTACATTGGGGTACAATTCAGAAAAACGCTGTGCCGTAGCCACCATCGGCAAAAGCCCACGGCTATGGTTCCAGGTTATTCCTTTTAAATTTATCGTCTTCTCCACTATATTTCTTCTTTTTATCTAATGGTTGGTGTCTCCACCGGCCATGTTTTATTTTACTTATTTCGGTTGGTGAGACACCAACCGATAGGTCTTAAATTTTTGGTTCGTGGTGACACGAACCACGGCGAAAGCGCTACGGTTTCAGGTTATTCCTTTTAATTAATTATCTTCTCCACTTTATTTCTTCTTTTTAGCTAATGGTTGGTGTCCCCACCGACCATGTTCTTATTTTACTTATTTCGGTTATTCTATTTTCCTGTTTTTATAATTATTGATGATGATGCTAAACCTGCTGATGAAGCTGTTAATTTTATGGTTCCGGTTTTTTCTGTTGATTGCAAAATGGCTAAACATAAACCATGGAAAGCTTTGCGATAATTGGCTTTAAATGGCTCTAAGCTGGCCTGAAACCCATTATCAACACCTGCAATAAAGCCGACACCTTCAACCTGAAAATCAACCAGATTATCAGCATCAGGAACTACGTTGCCAGCAGCGTCCAAAACGCGAACCGTTACAAACGATAAATCCTTACCATCAGCTTTAATATTTTTTCTATCAGCGATTAATTCAATTTTTGCAGGATCTCCTGCGGTTTTCACTTCACGTATTAAAACATCTTTGCCGCTTTTACGGGATACTGCTTTTAAAGTTCCAGGCTCAAAAGACACATTCCAGTGTACATGTAAATCATCGCCTTGTTTTGATTTTTTTCCTAATGATTTTCCGTTCAGGTACAATTCTACTTCATCAGCATTGTTGTAATAAGCCCATACTTCAACCGATTTTCCTTGTTTCCAGTTCCAATGAGGCAGAATGTGTAATACAGGTTTGTTTGTCCACTCGCTCTGGTACATGTAATATGAATCCTTCGGAAAACCTGCTAAATCAACGATTCCAAAGTATGAGCTTCTTGCTGGCCACGGATAAGGTAAAGGCTCGCCCAGGTAATCGAAACCCGTCCAAACAAATAAACCCGAAACATGATCATACTTTTTTGCTGCTGCCCAGGTTTCTTCATGTGTAGACCCCCAATAGGCTGAAACATTGTCGTAGGCAGATGCCGACCACTCATTATTTCCTTCTGTAAATTTCGTTTTTCCATCTTTTGGCCAGCGACGGATAGTATCGGCAGTATCGTAAAAGCCTCTGGTTTCTAAAGCGGAAGTGGTTTCTGTAGCCAAAAACTTAACGCCAGGATAATTTATAGGGAAATCTTTATACAGTTTGTGGTTGTAGTTTAATCCATAGATATCTAATGCATTGGCTTGGTAGATAAAATTCTTTTCGGCTTTTGTTTCTGTTAAAGCTGAAATTACAGGCCGGGTTTTATCTAAGTTTTTAACGATTCCAACCAATTCTTTTGTAATCGCAATGCCTGTACTATCAAACTGTTCGCGGATTTCGTTGCCGATGCTCCAAAGGATAATGGATGGGTGGTTACGATCGCGTTTAATCATCTCTTCCAGATCTCTTTTGTGCCAGGCTGGAAAATCGAGGTGGTAATCGTTTTTGGTTTTCTTTTTCGCCCACATATCGAAAGCTTCGTCCATAACCAGGAAACCCATTTTATCGCATAAATCTAAAAACTCAGGCGCAGGTGGGTTATGCGCTGTACGGATGGCGTTTACCCCCATTGCTTTCATAATTTCCAGCTGGCGTTCCATAGCCCTCACATTCACAGCAGCACCCAGGGCGCCTAAATCGTGGTGCAGACAAACACCTAAAATTTTCATTGGTTTTCCGTTTAATGAAAAGCCTTTAACTGCATCGAAATTGAAATCACGTACGCCAAAAGGTGTTGTATATTGATCAATAATCTTCCCATCAGCTTGTGCAATTTCTACCACCAACTTGTACATTGTAGGATGATCAACAGACCACAGTTTAGGATTAGCTATTCCAAGGCCGCTAATCATCATTGTTATAGAAGTTTCACTTGTATTGAGGGGCCACTCCTTTTTTTGCAGTTGGCTATTTTTATCGTCCAAAATGGTCGTTAGAATTTTATAAACACCTTTTGTTTTGAATTTATTTTCAATTTCAATTTCAGCATTTACCGACGCGATACTTTCACCAGGTTTTAATTTTCTGCTTTCGTTGCTTTGACCTTTATCGCCGCTGATTAGGAAGGTTTTTACAAAAGTGCCATTGTGTTTAATTGAAACTTTTGCTGCAGATGTAAGCCAAACATTTCTGTAAATCCCCGAACCTGAATACCAGCGCGAATCAGGCTGTGCTGAATTATCAACTTTAACTGCAATGCTATTTTTTCCAGCTTTTAAAAATTTGCTGATCTCGTAAGAAAAAGAGCTGTAACCGTAAGGTCTTTTGCCTAAATATTGACCATTGATCCAAACTTCACTATTTTTATACACGCCATCGAATTCGACAGTGATTAATCTATCCTTAAAATTGGCAGGAGCAATAAATTCTTTTCTGTACCAGCCAATACCTGTGGGTAAACCACCACCTTCAGGTTTTGCAGGGTTTTTCTCGTCGAATTTACCTTCAATACTCCAATCGTGCGGTAAAGTGAGTTTTCTCCATTTAAGATCGTTGTATGCCAGAGATTTTGCATTTGGTTCGTCTCCTAAAAAGAATTTCCAATCTTTGTTAAAACTTATTCTGGTGCGCGATTGTGCGAATGCAGTTCCACTTAATAAGGTCAATGCCAATATTAATTTGAAAATGAAATTGACCTTGAGGTTCGTGAGGACACGAACCTTGGCAGTTGGAAATAGTTTAAACCTTAATATTGTCTCTGGCCTCTTCATCTTAATTCTTCTTTTCACTTACAAAATTCACTTTACTTTTGCCTAAATCTTTCGATGTAGCCACGGCAATTCCACGCTGATCCTGTTTGTTAACCGCACAATAAAAATGGTACACCGTGCCTTTATATTTCAGTACAAAAGATTTATGTGCGTACAATTCATCGTATTTTTCTGACGATTCTATTAAGTTATTGCCAGTCCAATCGGTCCAGTTTACCAAGTCATTTGAGGCAGCAAAGCGGTTAAATGAACCCTTTCTATCCTGCCAGAAAGCACCGAAGTAAAACATTACCCAGGTTCCATTAATGTTTTGAATTACAGCATCTCCTGTAATGCCAACAGGATGATGAACAACAGGATTTTTATTAAAGCGCTGCCAATGAATCATGTCATCAGAAACTGCCATGCCGATCCGTTCGTACCAGCGTGTTTTTTTATTGTTCACCAAAGAATCGCCCACAGCATTGTAATACATTACAAACCGATGTCCCGTTAATTTTTGTTTATCTTCAATTACCGTACTTTTAAATAATTTGTTCCGGTTTTCCCACCAACGTACATCTTCATCACCCGAAGTCAAAACGGGTTTATCCAGCCTATTCCATTCTTGAACCATTGATGGATCTTTTGTGGTATAAGCCATTCCAATGGATAAGGGTTCCACTTCATATCCTTTTTCTTTACCACCGAAATACGACATCCAATATTTGCCATCAAACGTGTTTAAGGCATAACTTCCGCCCCATTTGGTATCCAATAAAGCATTATAACCTGCCTTTTGGTTATCGTCCCAATGGCCAGCATCTCCAAACGACATCAGTTTGCCCTGATTTTCCCAGTGCAATAAATCTTTACTTTTTGCCAGCCAGGTTTCGTAACCACGACCACTAAAAATAAGGTAGGTCATGTACCAAAACTTCCCTTTGCGGAAAACTGTTGGACAATCCATTTTATGCTGATTATCTTCAGGAACCATTACCAGGCCATATTTATAAGGCGTTTTTATTTCCTGATAAATTTTTTCCATGGTTTCGGATGAAACAGGATTGATGGTTTGAGCATTCAATGTTAATGCACTTACAAAAAGGAAAAATGCGAGGATTATCTTTTTCATTTGTACTTTAAATTAAACTTATAATAACCTGATCCTACAGCAACCTTAACTTTCCCGGCTTCTATTCCTGCATCCGTAAACGTCGAATTGTATTCCTCGGAGATTTCATATTTCGGCAAAACCGGAAAGTAAATTGTTGCTTTCGTATTTACCGGAACATTCACCTCTAGTGTAAAAGTTCGGTCTGTTTTTTCCCATTTGCACGAAATTTTGCCGTAAGGCGAATTGTAACGCACATCAGCTGAGGTTAAATCGCCCACAACTTCTGGTTCGATTTTAATATGGTTAAAAGCGATTGAATTTTCTGCCTGGCGGATACCGCCAACCCCACTATACAACCATTCCATTAAGTGCCCAAGCATAAAATGATTGTTGGATACGGTTGGCAAAGCGGCCCACGATTCGGTTAAAGCCGTTGCGCCTTTGGCCAGCTGCATGCCATAACCTGGTACATCCGAACGGCTGTTCATATCAAAAATCACGTCCGATTTTCCAGCATCTTCTAAAACACGCAGCACATAACGATAACCTATATCGCCTGCTGTTAAACTGTTTTTACGATCTCTGATATCTTTAACTAAATTCTCGATTACTGCATTTTTATGCTTTTCTTCAACCAATTCCATATAAACCGCCATTGCATTTGCAGTTTGAGATCCCGTTGCATACTGTCTGCTTTTTGCATCAAAGAATTTATGGTTAAAAGCATTTTTCACTTCAATGGCAAGTTTCGCATAGGCTATTGCATCAGCCTTTTTGCCCAGAAGTGTAGCCGTTTTTTCTAAAATTTTTAAATCATAATAATAAATGGCCGTACCCGTAACCCCCATTGGCGTTAACTGAGAAACGCCGGGAGGTTTTGGCCCCAAATCATACCAATCGCCTAAACCCTGCGATAAAATACGGTGATTTGCTTTGGTACCTAAATAAGTGATGTAACGCTGCATCATCGGGTAATAATCAACCATAGCTTGTTTATCGCCATACCATTGGTACAGGTACCATGGCATTAAAATGCCACTGCTGCCCCATTCCGGCGAATCGCGGAACATATCGCCACCCCATTCAAATTTTACATACTCAGGCGCAATTTCAGGAATCAGGCCGCTAGCCAATTGCGAGTTTTTCATGTCTTGCAGGGCTTTTTTAAACAAAGGTGCAGCATTGTAATTATATCTTACAGAACTGCCCATTAAATGCAATTCCTCCAACCAGCCCAATTTTTCACGGTGTGGACAATCCGTAAAAACACTAACCATGTTGCTTTTAATGGCCCAATCAATCAGGCTAAAAGTTTTATTGAACAACTCGTTCGAGGATGAAAATTTACCCACCTGCTCAGCAGCATTTCGGATATGTAAAGCTTTTAAAGCTTCTATTACAGATTTGTTGGATGGATTTTCTTTACCGCCTGGAACGGATCCTTTAACCTGCAGGTAGCGAAAGCCTGTATAAAAGAATTTAGGCCGCCAGGTTTCCAAACCATCGCCTTTTAAAATGTAGGTAAAATAAGATGGGCTGCCGATATTTTTTTGTGTTACCGAACCATCAGCTTTTAATAATTCAGCTGGGGTAATGCGGACAGTATCGCCTTTTTTTCCCCGGACTTTCAATTCGATAATTGCAGAAGCGTTCTGCCCCATATCATAAATCCATTCGCCATTGGCAAGCGCATTAATATTTTGAGGTGAAAAGTTTTCGAAAATCTTTACAGGTTCTTCTTTCTGTGCATTTAATTCCGGACCATCAACCAATAACGATGATTTCCATTTGCTATCATTAAAACCCGCTAAATTCCAGCCTTTTTGTTCGAGGTTAGCATTGTAATCTTCTCCACCGTAAATGCTTGAAAAAGTTATGGGCGATGGCGCGGTTTTCCAACTTTGGTTACTGATGATATTAGCCGAAGTTCCATCCGTATATTCGATCAACAGCCTGCAGATCATTTTCGGATAACCATAGGCTACTTTTAATTTTCTGTACCTTTCTTTAACAGGAGGAATATAATAAAAACCATTGCCCAGCATCACTCCGATTGCATTTTCGCCTTTCTTGAGCTGTTTGGTTAAATCATAAGTCAGGTACAAGGCCTCTTTATCATACTTCGTCCAGCCAGGCGCTAAAAAGTCATCACCAACTTTCGCTCCGTTTAAACTCATTTCGAAATGGCCTAAACCAGAAATAAAAACTGTGGCTTTTTTAATTGTTTTTGTTACCGTAAAACCTTTGCGGAACATTGGTAAGATGTTATTGCCAATGAATTTGTCTTTTTTACCATCCGTTGGCAGACTATTTACATTAGAATCCGTCAGTTTTTCGTAGGCAATCCATTTTGCACCTTTCCAATCGGCCGTGCTGAGCAATCCCATTTGCCAAAAGGCCGAAGCGCTCCATGCAGATTCATTTCCGAAATTATCCCAAACACGGACTTTCCAATAATAGGTTTTGCCTGATAATAACTTTTTACCTTTATATTTAATCTGTAACGATTGGCCAGCGTTTACTTTTTTGGTGTCCCAAACATCCCAAATATTTTTATTTAAATTGCTTAAACTGCTAGAAACTACGATTTGATAGCTTGTTTGCATGATATTGTGTTTAGCTGATTGCAGTTTCCAGCTTAAACCAGGAGAAAGAACATCAATACCAATAGGATTATTCCGATACTCACAATCCAATTGAGCAACCTTAATATCTTGCGCAAAAAGCGGAATGCTTAACAGATAAAGCCAAGAAAATATTACAAGTTTGCTCATTCACTATTGCACACCGTTTCGGATGTTTTGGTTAGGTTTATAAATGGTCATCAGTGATAATTTTTTTTAGAAATAAATTCTCAATTCTATAGAATTAAGCCTTTTAAATTCCGTAACTTTAAAACACTATCTCTAATTCAAATATAAATGTTTTTTTTAAATATGAAAACATATATTCGTATTTAAATTATACAAAATCTTCTCTTGGATAAATAAGAAAGCATTTTGTATGTTTGAAATTGTAAAAAATACGATACAGCCAAATTTAAACCCGTATGAACGAAAAAGAATCAAAGTACCAAGCCCCTGCTTTGGATAAAGGACTTGATATACTGGAGTATTTATCAGCACAATCTATCCCATTGTCTCAAACTGAAATTGCTATTGGTATTGAGAAAACACCCAACGAAATTTACAGGATGTTAATGAGTCTGGAAAGTCGCGGCTATATTTTACGTGATGAAGTTTCGGGCAAGTATAGGCTGTCGCTAAAGCTTTTTTACCTCTCGCACAGGCACTCACCTATTGATGAACTGCGTAAAGCTGCCCAGTTTCCTTTAGAAGAACTGGCAAACAGTATCCGTCAATCTTGCCATTTGAGTATTTTGTACATGAACCAGGTAATGGTGATTATTCATGCCAAAAGCCCTGGGCCGATTGCACTTTCTATTGAAGAGGGAAATTTGTTTCCATTGCCTTTAACTGCATCAGGAAAGGTTTTATTGGCTTACATGTCGGATGATGAAAGGAATACCACTTTAAAAAACAATGCCATATTTAAGAAATATCCTAAAGCCCAGCAAGAAGATTTTTTGACTTCATTGGAAGATATTCAGCAAACGGGTTCATATTTCAAAAACAGTGACTCGGTTTCGGGTGTAACCGATCTTTCGGTACCAATTGGTATTAATGGCAATAATGGAATTATCGCCTGTTTAACCATTTCGATGTTAAATGCTATAAATGTAGATCAAGCGATTGAAAATGATGTGATCCTTGCCGAGGCCTATAAATGCGTTAAAAAAATAGAGCAAAGGATTGGGGTTTAAGCCTCTTTTCAAACCTATCAGGTTTTAAAAACCTGATAGGTTTACAATAACGAAAACTAACCAGAATACTTCACGTTATAATCCTTACCCTTTTCAATTGTAATTTCATACGAACCTTTCGATACTTCTTTCACTTCAGCACCTTTTATAACTGGTTTGGTTTTGCTTTTTATCTTTAGTTTTCCTACACCTGTTGGAGAAGAAACTTTGATTTCTTTTTTGCTGCAATACACTGATATATCGCCATTGGCTGTTGGTATTTTACCTTCCATCCATTCCAAACCACCTAAATTGGGTTCAATGGTGTAAGTTTCATAACCTGGTGTGGTAGGTTGTATGCCTAAATAATATTTTCCCAATAAATAAATCGGACTGGCTCCCCAGGCGTGGCAAAGGCTTTTTCCAAACGGACGGCCATACATCGCTAAATGTTCTGTTCCTTTTTTATCTGGATTGTATTCTTCCCAAAAAGAAGTTGCACCCAATTTTAACATGCCGCCCCAATAATTTTTCATTTCCTTTAATACATAAGATTGTTCGCCCATGGCACATAATGCTTCAAGCTCATAAAAACGCATATATGGTGTGGTAATTTTAGCGATCTGATCGTTTAATAACACATTCTTTTTAACCGATAACTTTTGTTCTGGTGTAAAATAATCAAAGAAAATGCCGAACATGTTGGCATAGCGGGTTACATTATCGGTCTGTTTATCGTCAACGCGACTATGAACCAGAGCATGTTTATTTTGGTTCCAATAAAGTTCAAAAATCTTGTTTTTCAGTTCTTTAGCCTGTTTATCATATTTAGCAACGCCTTCTGTATCATTGGCTAATTTGGCGCATAAAGCCATTGTTTCTAAACTTCTGGCATATAACAACTGCTCGAAACTTACTTCGCCATCTTTACTCAGTTTATCTGCCCAATCGATAAAAATCCAGTCACCAGGCATCCATTCTAACAGGCCATTTTTATTCTTTCTTCCATCGATGTAGGTCATTAACGACTGCATTCGTGGGTAAATATCCTGTACGAATTTCTGGTCGCCAGTAAATTTATAGTAATCATAAATTCCTAAAAACCAATAAAAAGAGTAATCCATAATGGTATTGATATGCGCCGTTACCGGATCTTTTCCCCGCTGGGCCAATAAAGTTCTTTTAACGGTTGGCGCATCAAAAAACGAATAGTAGTTCATCAAATAACTTTGATAAGCATCGCCACTCCATACCCAGCGATCGCGTTTTATGCCATCAATAAAGAATTCGCGGGTATTTAAATGGAAGGTATATTTGGCTACATCGTAGATTTTGTTTAGTTCTGAGTCTGATGATTTAAAACTTCCACGTTCCGTTACAGGAGCATATTCGTATAACATGGAAACAGAATCGGCAGATACCGAACCTTCAGATTGATAATTGACATACCTGAAGGCTTTTGAAAGCGGCATAATCGAATCTTTTTTCTGAGAGCGGTCAATATCGAGATAATCTAAGGTTTCACATTTATCGGTTGATAAGGCTTCTTCTTTCGATTCTCCGTAATAAATACTCAGCCTTCCCTTTCCCTTCAAACCATGCACTTTTATAAAACCAAAAGTTTCTTTTCCGAAATCGGAAATTGCACCATTATTTACCTTTTCAGTTTTAATGGCCGATTGCGCCACAACGGGCAATTTAAACTGTGATGGCAATTTAGTTGGATCGGTTAAATTCCATGAGCCAGCTGAAACAAAGGTAGTTCCTGATTTATCAGAGGTTTTTCCACTCGCATCGATCCATTCTTTATCTTCGAAAGTAGTGAGCCAGGTTTCATCAGAAACTACCGTTTTACCCTGAACAAAAATTGCTGGCACGTTAGCCTGGTTGTAAACCTTCAAACTTAATTTGTGTTTTCCTGCTGGAATCTGAATGCTTTTTGGAAAGCCCGCAATGGCCTGACCATCGATTTTAACGTTGTAAGTACCTTCTACAAACAACTTAACCTCTTCCGATTGAGCAAGATTAAATTCTTTGTGAAAATCGACCAGAACATAATGACTGTCCATTTTCCAGAAGACAGGAAAAAAAGACCCTCTTTCAGTTCTGCGGTTCTGCATTACATTGCTCATGTAGATATCTAAGTCGCCAGGGTACCAAATCCAGGATGCCTTTTGCGCGAAAAGTTGTGCCGCCGAGCAGGTGAAAATGGTGAGGAGGATAAGTTTTTTTAAGTTTTTCATATCGTTAAGTTTTTATATTTATCGTCATTTCGACCGTAGCGTTCCTAAGGAACTCCTTCGGAGGAGAAATCTTTTAGCCATATAACTTCATAGATTTCTCCATTCCGTTACACTTCAGTCGAAATGATGACCGTTCTAATTTTAATGCCCGTTAAAGAAAAGGTAAAGTGCAACCATTACGATTGCAAGCGCTATCCACGAAATCCAAACCGATTTGGCTGGTTTTTCTATATTGGCCTGGTGTTCTTCATTAACCGTGTAAATACTTGGCGATCTATCCAGTAAAGAAATCAAAATCGCGATGATCATTAATCCTGCGAAAATGAAAAACGAAAGCATCAGATAATGTGGCCAGAAAGTGTATTTATCTGACGGTAAAATCCAGAGATAAGTTACACCAACACCCAAGCTTAAAATTGAGCCGATTGAAAGTGTAAAATTCACCGCTTTCCTTGTGGTTCTTTTCCAGAAAACGGTGAGTAAAAACACGACTGATAATGGCGGTGCAATAAAGCCCAAAACCGATTGAAAAACATCGAATAGATTCAAACCCTTGATGTTATCTATGGCCAAAACCACTACAACTGCAAAAATACATCCTGCAACTACTGCCCATCGGCCAATGCGGATGATCTGTTTATTACTCGCCTGTGGGTTGATTTTCTTCACATAAATATCCATCGTAAAAACGGTACTTAACGAATTTAAGGAAGATCCTATGGTACCCACTAAAACGGCAATCAGCACAACGATTACCAGGCCATTCATACCAGGAGGAAATAAATTGGTTACCATGGTCATGTAAGCTTCGTTCGGATCTTTTAAACCAGGAAATAACACATAACAAAGGATTCCTGTTCCAATAAATAAGGGTAGGGAAAGGATTTTTAACCAGCCAATAAAACTCACGCCCAACTGCCCTTGTTTTAAGTTTTTAGCACCTAAAACCGATTGAACCATCGATTGATCGGTACAGAAAAAGGCCACAGCTGCAACCGGATAACCCAATAAAATGGCATACCATGGATATTTTGGATCGCTGGCAGGTTGGATTAAATTCCAGAAATGATGCGGCGTTTTTTGATATAAAGCAGAAAGTCCACCAACTTTATTCAGTCCCAAAAGCATAAGCGATAAGGAAACAGCAATCAATAAAATCATCTGGAATACGTTCACTTTGGCAATGGCTTTTAAACCACCGAAAAAGGTAAACAGTCCAGCAAAAGCAACCAATACAGTAACCGACTGCCACATTGGTATTCCCAAAATCTGACGGACCAAAAAACCTCCTGCAAACAAACCAAGCGATAACCACGAGATTAAAATTTTAACCAGTGCATACCAGGCGAGGATGTTTTGTGTAGAATCGCCATAACGGTTTCCCATAAACTCGGGCATGGTACTCACTTTGGCAGCAAGGTATTTTGGGGCGAAAACAATGGCCAGTAAGAATAAAAAGATAAAAGCATACCAATCGAAATTAACGGCTACGATACCGGTACTATAGCCAATACTAGCAAAAGCCAATAACATCGAGGGACCTACATTAGTACCCCACATGTTGAAACCGATGCTGCTCCAGTTTAATGATTTATTGGCCAGGAATAAGGTCTCATCATTGTTCTTCTTTTTAGAAAAACTGGCCCGATAACCAATGATGATCAGAATAATGAGGTAAGCAATTACGATAAAGTAATCTAAACTGGTTAATCGTTCTACAATGTTTCCCATTAGGTGTATTTTGGTTAGTTCGGTTATGTTATTTCTATTGTTTTTTGCCACGGAATCACAGTATTCACGGAGTCGTGACGACCATTTTTATAGTTACGTCATGCTGATCCGATAGCTATCGGATTTATTTCAGCATCTATTTTACCTGATAGAAATCTATCTAGACAGATCTCTCCGTTTCACTGCGCTCCAGTCGAGATGACGCTCCGCTTTTACAATCCTATCGATTCCTTTATAATGTGATTTGCTTTCAAAATCTCATCAACTTTTACTGGCAAACCTGTTTCTAAAGATTGATCCATCGCCTGTAATAATGCAACGGTTCCGATGCCTTCTTTTAAATCAGGGTATGCGGTAAAATTATTGTTAATGCTATCTGCAAAATATTCCAAATAATTCTGGTATTCCCCGGCGTGATGGCTTTGTCCTTCAAAACGGAAATAATGTTTTAACGTGGCGTCGCCCCAGGTGATAATCTTTTCTTCGCCAGTGTTGGTCGTAATGGAATAACGTAGTTCGTGGTAATCGGCCTGACTTGCACCTTCTGTTCCACGCAGGATACAGCTCATACCACTATCACGGCTTGCGGGTTGTGTTGGGCCAGTATAAGCACCACTAACCCTTGCAATTCTGCCATCTTTGGCCTTGAAAATAAAGTGCATGGTATCTTGATTTTTCAGCCCGGCTTTTAAACCATTACTGCTCAACATGCCGTAACCCATAACTTCTTCAATATCGGGCATGTACCACCTGATAAAATCAACAGGGTGACTTAAACCGCCATACAGCCATTTAAATGACTGTTTTAACGACCAACCTTTTTCCAAAAACCAACGGTGATCGGCATGGTAATGACTTTCGATAGTGATCAGTTCTCCGATTAAACCTGCATCAAAATCTTTCTTCTGGCGCATAGCTGGCTCAAAAAAACGAGAGCTTTGTCCAACGAAAATCTTTTTTCTTGATTTCTTTGCTAACTCCAACAGCTCATTGGCTTGAGCTAAATCATCGATAAATGGTTTGGTACACACCACATGCTTTCCGTGTTCAAGCGCCAATTTAATGTGCTCAAAATGCAGATGATCCGGTGTGTAAATCGCAATCATATCGATTTTGTCGCTGGTTAACATATCCTCGTAATTGGTTGTCCAGTTTTGAAAATCAAATTCTAAAGCCCGTTCTTCGCAAAGCTTTTTATTTGCATCGCAAATCTGGATGAGCTTAAATTTTCTACTTGATAATGATGCAGATATTGTGCTTCTGCCCTCTCCTAAACCTAAAATCCCTAATCTTAACATGATATTATTTTTATAAGCGTTATTGTTTTCCTTCCCCTGCCCCCCCAAAGGGGGACAATAAGTCCTCTATTCTATTGGTTTAAAGAAAACCCAAACCTCTTGGGGTTTTGTTCCTTCAATTCCTTCCTGGTATTTTTTCATTATTGCATTCCATTCGTCCACTTTTGGATTGTTCTCAGTGGTTTTTGGATTCAATTCATCTAAACTTTTTCCTCTAGGAATACTAATGATCAGCATTAACTGTCTATCGTTTTTAAAGATGGCCAACCGCTGAAACTCGGCCCTGCAAAATCCTTTCGATATCTCTGGCCATTTTTCGAACTGTGTTTTGTGGTAAGCCAGGTATTCTTTCTGGAGTTTTTCATCCTTCACCAAATTGGCTGATAAAATGATGTTATCCCATTCTGCTACGGGCTTATCACCACAATTCTTTTCTCTATCGAAATCGTAAAAAAGATTATCGTACAACTTAATTTCTATCGCATTTAAGCGTTTTAAAGTTTGTTGCAAACTCTCCACTTTTAAACTTGAAGTATAAATAACCAATCGGTTGTTCCATTTATAAATTGAACCTGGCAGGAGGTTATTTTCTCTTGCAAAAGTTTTTAAGGTACTGTTACCCGGCAGATTATCCGATTTAAAAAGCAATTCGAACACAACAGATTGATCTACAGCCTGATTGATACCTCTTTTCGAATAACTGGCTTTTTCTTTTAACAAATATTGAAAAGGTTTTTCCAAACCTGCATTTTGTTTGATATGATCGGTAACTTTTGGTCCATTGCTTTCCCACAAATTGCCTGGTCCGTTGGCATTTTGAAGATACTTTTCAGTTGGCGTCCAGTTATTTTTGATGGTAAAATACGAGGAACCTTCATCGGTATAAAGATAAAACCAATGCTCAGGCAGGTGCGAATATGGCGCTTTGTATATGCTATCCACCAAATTGTCGGTGATGAATGATCCCGGTTGGGCTGACAAAGTATAAATCCCGGCCACATCGTACATATGTTTTCCATAGTGATGGATCTTATTGCCGCTAATGGTATTGTTTTCCATCGCGTTTTTCGTTTTCGTCCAGCCCCAGCCCACGCTGATGCCCGAATAAGACACATCGTTAATTTCATTATGAAGAATTTTAATCCCCCGAACATATCCTGCACCAATGCCAACTGCACCCCAATCTTCGTTGGTTACACTGGTAATCAGGTTATTCTCGATGGTGTTATTGGTCGAAATTTCCCTTTGATCCGTGGGGTTATAAGGCAAATGTACTTCCGTCGCTTCATCAGAGAAAGTTCCGATTAGAATGGCTGAACCACCAATGTCCTTAAATAAATTGCCTTTGATTTCGTTCTCAGCAGTTCCTTTTTTATAATCCAAACCTGTTGATGCCAAATGCTCGAACCGACAATATCGAAAGGTTGTGTTGTTTGCATAACTCACTTCTACTGCAGCAGCTGGACGGCCAACCCAAGCCTGATTTTCTAGTGTAGGTTTATCTGGTGTCCCTGCTTTTTCGAGTTTATAGGCATCAAGCATATACATGCCCGCCTGATGTGGCACATGGCCTTGTTTTGATGGCCTCAACCAAGTGGAATGCTGAAAGGAAATACCCTTGAAACTCACATAGGAAACTGGTTGATCAACTGTTCCCTCTATTTTGACCAGGTTTTCTAAAGCCGGAGCAATTATTTCGGTATTTAGCATATTTTCTGATGCTTTTGGCCAATAATAAAGCTTGTGGTTTTGCAGATCTTCGAACCATTCACCAGGTTCGTTCAGGAACTGAATGGCATTTGTAAGGTAAAAAGCAGAATTCCCTGTTTTGTCTGAAATCCATGGTGCCGGCCATGGATGCTCGGATTGGATCCTGCTTTCGGGCTGCATAAAAGAAAGTTCTGCAGCATTACCTACAATTTTAACAGACTTTACGCGAAGATTTGCAATGGCCCACCACTGGTGGATCAGCATTTCCATTCCTTTGATATTGGCTAAACTGATGTTTTTTTGAAGTGGAACTTTACAGGTTTGCTTTTCGCTATCCCATGATAAAATTCTCCCCATTTGTTCACCATTGTAGTTTTTTGCGCGAACGGCCTTATTACCATTTACCCACAGCTGTCTGAACTGTAGGTCGCCCCCATCTAAATTTGGAATATCCGTAACCCAAACTTTCCCGATAGATTCTTTTGGCAGACCAGCAACTGTTTGATTTAACTTTTTCCAGTTTTTTATTTGAACTCCTCCGCTTAAAATAACTTTTTCATTAAGTGCTGAAATAATTTCTGTCGGACTATCTTTTGTACCAGAATCTTCAGGTCGAAGAACTACGGGTTCGTGCAATTGATAAAAACCTTTGCTGATAATAATCCTGATTCCGCCTTTAACTGAAATATCATTTAAGCGCCTCAATTCGCGGGCTTTTCTGATGGCTGAATGTAGCGTGGCTAATGGTTTTTCCTTTGTGCCTAAATTAGCATCAGAACCATTTATGGATACGTAAATATCTGCTGCGCTTGCTTTTAAGCACGATAAACTTAATATCGTTAAAATGGCAACACTAATTCTTCTCATCATTTTTTGTTTTGAAAAACAGATTTCAGGTAGCTGGTATTGGCGCTAAAATTATATTTTACATTCGTTGGCTGTTTGGCATCCCGGCTTCTTTCTACCACTAACCAACCACTCCAGCCCATATCATCTAAAGTTTCTTTAACTTTGTTCAAATCAATTTTAGGATCGTTCTGTAACCAAACACCATCCTCGTTTGTGGCATGGATTTGAACGATGTTCTTTTTGCCTAAAATTCTCAGCTCTTCGTGTAAATCTCTTCCATTTTTTATTGCGTTCGAGAAATTGAAATAACTTTTAACATGCTTGCAATCAATATCTTTTAACAGTTGTAATTCGCCTTTTGCATCTAAAGCACTTTCAATTCCAATCGTAATTCTGGCTTTGGCGGCCATTTTTCCAGCAACTTTTAGCCTTTCTACAATAGGTTCGCGCAGTTCTGGATTTTTAACTAAATCACCTTGAATACCTAATGGAAGAAACACCACTTTAATATTCATTGACTTAGCAGTATCCAAACAATCCTGTATCATTTTCTGATAAGTTGGTCGCTTGGCAAATGATTGCGCATAAAAGCCGGTCATCGCCAATGAGCAGAACTCCAAATTCAGTTCTTTAGCTTTATCCAAATATTCTTGCCTAAGTTTTGGGTCTGCTAGTTTATTGTCAAATGTTTCCCGATCGCCCAAACCACCCATATCGATTTCTAATCCGTCTGCACCAATTTCTTTAGCCAGCGGCAAAGCACTGATTTTCTGCCGTTTCAAGATCATTAAATCAATCACCGCAATCTTATACCTGTTCTTTTTCTCTACGGCATAAAGCAATTGATTTGGAATCATTAAAGTGCCTGTTAGCAATGCCACATTACCAATAAAAGACCTTCTGTTTTGATGCTCCATATCTATTATTTGCTTGCGCTTAAAGGGAATAATTTTTCCAGATTTTCAAATCCCATCACTGCATTTTTAGGCAGTTTTTCACCTTTATCGCCAAAAACATAAAGGGCATTTTCCTTTTCGATGGTTACTTTACTTTCATCGTATTTACCAGTTTTATCTTTAACTGCAGTACCATTTAGTTTGAAGTTTTTGATCAGAAAATCATAAAGTGCAATACGTTTATTAATGCCAAAATCATGTTTTTCATCAGGAAGATGAACATTTTCGACTTTATCTTTCACACCATAATAACTGTACATTTTTTGTAAATAAGGAAAATCATGTTCGGGCGTGTGTGCCGTCCAGTCGCTACCATCTGACACCAATAACTGGGGACGAGGTGCTGCCATTGCAGCCAGTTCTACATTATCAGTTCCGCCACCACACTGATGGATTGGCATTCCGCTTTCGCAAGGACAGCCACCATAAAAGTAAGATGACATCGCCACTACTGGCGCACTTAGTTTAATCCTGTCATCCATGGCGGTCATTAAAATAGAATGACTTCCTGCACCTGAACCTCCACTGATGCCAATTCTGGATGTATCAGTTTCTTTTAGCGCACTGAAGTAGTCTAAAATCCTGATTCCTCCCAAAGCCTGAACGGTTTGCGCCAAGCTTTTACGGTGATCTTCATATTTAAACTGGAGCATCGATTCGCCCCAGGCAAATAAATCGTAACTAAAAGCCATTGCTCCCATTCTGGCAATCATTGCACAGCGGATCTGGCAATCTGGTCTAAAACGTTGTTTTTCCCAGTGTCCGTCCGGACTTAAAACCAATGGGATTTTTCCTTTAAAATTTAACGGTTTATATAGCGAACCGTTAATCCAAACCCCAGGTAAAATTTCCAATGCAATGTTTTCTACCGAATAACCATCAAAAATTCTTTTCGCGGTGATAATCGGTTTTGAATCTGGTTTGGCGGGCAATGGCGATAACAATAAGGCTTGGTATAACTCGGGCTTTATTTGTGCCTTACGTTTTTCCCAACTGGCCTGGTCGTGGTATTTTGTTGCCAAACTATCCAGGTAGGCCCATCCATCCTGAACTTCCCAACGGTAATATTCGTATTCTTTTAATTTGTAAACGCCAGGCTTTTCTTTGTTTACTTTCATATCCAAAGGGGCAAGCACATTCGATATTGTTTCATCAACGTTTGCACGAAAACGCCATTCTGCATAGTTCACCCATTTATCTTTTACCTGTGGTTCGGAGTATTTGATTTGAACTTTAAAGCGCGTTTGAATCTCTTTCAAAACTTCTACAAGCGGCTTTTTGTAGAGGTTATCGGTATTTTGGATTTGGGCGGAGAGATTATTTACAGTCGATATATTGGCAATAAATAATATAGCTAAATATTTAAGCACCCTACCCGTCATTGCGAGTGCTGATTTTTCATCAGCCGAAGCAATCTTTCTTGACAGGATAGATTGCCGCGTCGTGCCTCCTCGCAATGACGATTGCCAAAATATCGAAATGGTGTATCTAGTTAAATCTATCATCTTAACCCTCCTCATTTTTAGTTTCAGTAATTACCGGAGCTGTATAACCATTCAGTTTTGGCCAAACACCATTTTTGATTTTCTTCAATTTTAGCTTCGAAGGATCAACTACAACGTGTTTAATTTTCTCTCTTCTCCATGTATAAATGAAATGTAACATGCCGTCAGCGGTTTGAATCACTGCGGGATAAGAATACTGGCTGATGGGTGAATCTTCCAAAATCAATGCTGCGCACCATTTTTTTCCATCTTTGGAAATGGAAACATTTAATGGGGTACGTGGTCCTTTGGCTAAATCACCCGGAGGCAAAACATGGTTATAAACCAGTACATGGCGGCCATCTTTCATGGTTACGGCATCTGTACCGGAGTTGTTATTTGGTAATGATGTTTTGGTTAATGCAGACCAGGTTTCGCCGT
>NZ_LMZQ01000048.1 GCF_001442625.1 Pedobacter ginsenosidimutans
CTCATTGATTACCACTTTATAGGCGTGGTATAAATCAAAGTTCCTGTACTGGACAGGCAAATTGCTTCCCCAAACCCAACGTCCTCCATTCGAGTAAATATATTGTGCAGAAGGCACGTAATAATAGGCATCTATGTCAGGAAAATAATAATAATCTACATGATTGTATCCTGTTGGCCCCCAAACCGGCTGAGAACCAATATTGATATTTAAGCTAACCTGTGCCTTTGCATTGTTTATGCTGAATAATGAAACCATCAGAACTGCAGCAAATAAAACTAACTTTTTCATAATGTTTTTTAATTAAAGGTTTCTTTTGTGTGTTTGCTGAGATAGACAATAGCTGTTTACGGTAGTTTAATTAAAGCAATTCCATTTAACATTCTTTAACTATATTTGCCTGCATAATACATTTAAAGGGATCATTTTAATATGAGTTTAGGAACATCCGAAAACAATTACGAACTCGTTTCAGGACTAGAAATCCACGTTCAGTTAAATACCAACACTAAAATATTTTCTGCTGATAGTGCATCTTTCGGGGCTTTACCCAATCAAAATATATCTACGGTTTCGCTGGCATTGCCTGGAGCCTTACCGAAGTTAAACAAAGAAGTAGTTGCAAAAGCCATCCGTATTGGCCTGGCTTTAAACTGTACCATTAACCAGACCAACCATTTTGATAGGAAAAATTATTTCTACGCCGACTTGCCAAAAGGATACCAGATTACGCAGGATAATCAACCCATCTGTGTAAATGGTTTTCTGGAACTTCAACTGGCTGATGGTTCTGCGAAGAAAGTCGGAATCAATCGCATTCACCTGGAAGAAGATGCTGGAAAAAGCATCCATGATCAGGATGATAACTATTCTCTGGTTGATTTGAACCGTGCAGGTGTTCCTTTAATCGAAATTGTAACCGAACCCGACATCCGCAGTTCGGAAGAAGCTTCTGTTTTATTAAGTGAAATCAGGAAACTGGTGAGGCATTTAAATGTAAGCGATGGCAATATGGAAGAAGGGAGTTTGCGTTGCGATGCCAATATTTCTATACGTCCGCAAGGTACTACGGAATTTGGAACACGTTGCGAAGTAAAAAACCTAAACTCGATGCGTAACGTACGTAGAGCAATGGATTTCGAATTTGGCCGTCAGGTAGAAGTGATGAGTAATGGAGGAAGAATTATTCAGAGCACATTGAATTTTGATGCTGATAAAGGCACTACATCGCCGATGCGTACTAAAGAGGAAGCGAATGATTATCGTTATTTTTCAGATCCCGATCTGCAACCCATTTACATTTCTGATAATTGGCTGGCAGAGATTAAATCTTTAATGCCAGCTTTACCAAATGAAATTTCTCAGCAGATGATTGCTGACTTTGGGATCAGTAAAGCTGATGCAGCGCTTTTTGCGGAAGACTTAGACCTGTTAAATTACTTTAACAAGGCACAATCGGCTGTTCACAACAAAAAAAGCTTAATTAATTGGTTAATCGGTCCAATTAGAGCTGTTTTAAATGAAAAAGGGATTACGATCTCTGATTTCAAAGTTAATCCCGCACAGCTGGCAGAATCAATTAATCTGGTTGATGATAAAAAAATCACACAGCAAATTGCCATCCAACAATTATTACCAGCTGTTGAGCTAGAAGAAAATGCAAATGTTACCGGTTTGGCGCAATCATTAAACTTACTAATCTCTGAAAACGGGGACGAATTAAGTAGTTTTATTGATGAAGTGTTAAATAAATACCCACAACAGGTAGAAGCGTACAAGAAAGGTAAAAAGGGCGTTTTAGGTTTGTTTGTTGGCGATGTAATGAAACTGGCCAAAGGTAAAGCCGATGCAAAAAAATTAAATGAATTAATACTTGAAAAACTGAAATAATGAGATTAAAACAATTGAGCCTGATCATGCTGATCGCGATTGCCTTCACTGCATGTAAACCCAAAGATAGCTTTACGATTGATGGAACTTTCCAAAACCCGGGTACGGAGAAGAAAGTATTTTTATATGGGATGCAGAATAGCAATATGGTTGCAATCGATTCGACCAATCTATCAGAAAAAGGTGAATTTAAATTCATCCGTAAAACCCCATCGGTTGATTTCTTTAGGGTATCGGTAGGTAACCATGAGTTTATGTTAATTGCAAAAAATGGCGACGATATTAAATTAGAGGCCGATTTGGCCGACAAAACAATGGCTTATAAAATTTCGGGGGCGAATGAGGTAGAAAAATTATCAGAACTGAATGCCATTAGAAATAACTTTGCCAAACAGGTAGAAAAACTACAGGCCGATTTCGAGGCAAAAGTAGCAACACAACCTCAAAACAGGGCAGCTGTGCTAGAATCGATGAAACCTCAGTACGAATCGTACATCAATCAATTAAACACGCAGATCATAAAATTTGCTAAAGACAACAAAGGTACGCTTGCCAGTTTCTATGCCATGAATACTTTGAGTCCGCAGGAATTTGAAGTAGAACTGGTACAATTTGCAGATGAAGTGAAAGAAGAAATTAAAGGCAATGCTACAGTTGATACTTTTGTAAAACAGATGGCACTTTTAAAAGCGGTTCAGGTAGGGCAGGTTGCTCCGGCATTTACCATTAATACAGCAGATGACAAACCTGTAAATTTATCAGACTATAAAGGAAAATACGTATTGATTGATTTTTGGGCATCGTGGTGCCAGCCTTGCCGTCAGGAGAATCCGAACGTGGTTAAGGTGTACAATAAATATAAAAATAAGAAATTTGATATCATCGGTATTTCGCTAGATACCGACAAGGCAGCATGGTTAGGTGCAGTGAAAGCAGATGGATTAACCTGGACACACGTTTCGGAATTAAAAGATTTTAACGGCGAAACGGTAAAAAAATACCAGGTACAGGCTATCCCAACTTCTTACTTAGTTGATCCTTCTGGAAAAATTATTGCTAAAAACCTGCGTGGCGACGAATTAGAGGCATTTTTAGCCAAAACGTTACTTTAAAACAAATTCCATGTTAAACTAATTTAAGTAATTAACAATTTCTTAACTTAGGCTTAACTAAATATTGCATCATAGACACTACTTTCGTAACAAATATTTAACTATGAACAACGCAGGTCAGAAAATATTAATTGTTGATGATGAACCAGATATTCTGGAGCTTATTGAATATAACCTTAAAAAAGAGGGTTATCAGGTTTTCACAGCTACCAATGGCCAAGAAGGAATTACTGTTGCGAAAAAGGTGCATCCAGATTTGATTATTCTGGATATTATGATGCCTAAAATGGATGGGATTGAGGCTTGCCGTTTAATGCGTGCAATACCCGAATTCAAGAATACATTTATGGTTTTCTTAACCGCCAGAAGTGAAGAGTATTCTGAAATTGCAGGTTTTAATGTAGGTGCTGATGATTATATCGCAAAACCGATTAAACCACGTGCTTTAGTTAGTCGCATTAATGCAATTTTAAGACGAAATACAGGAACAGAAGAAGTATCTGAAAACAAATTGGAAATTGGCGATCTGGTAATCGACCGTGAAGCTTATTTGGTTTTTCAAGGCGGTAACAAAGTGGTATTGGCGAAAAAAGAATTTGAGCTTTTATACTTACTGGCATCAAAACCAGGAAAAGTTTATACCCGCGAATCGATCCTTAAAAATATCTGGGAAGATTCAGTAGTGGTAACAAACAGAACCATCGATGTTCACATTCGTAAACTAAGAGAAAAATTGGGCGAAACTTATGTATCAACCGTAAAAGGGGTAGGTTATAAGTTTGAGCTTTCTTAAATTAATAAAAAAAAAGTTATCAGCCGTCCAGATTTAAAAATTTGGACGGCTTTTTTATGTTTTCCATTTCGACTGCTGTAGAGAAATTTGTTGATTCAGATTTCTCTATTTCGCTGCGCTTCAGTCGAAATGACGATTACCCGTGTTGGCAAGATGAATAATTAAGTACAACGTCGACTGTAAGAAAAAATAAAATCGTATTTTTGCGTTTCATTAATTACAGCACAGTTTGAAGTTTCCTAATTTTAAAGACCTTATTCTTTTCGAAGACAACGATTTTATTGTTATCAATAAACCTCCATTTTTAGCTTCGCTCGATGAACGCGGTGGATCTGGAGAAACCAATGTATTACGCCTGGCCAAACAGTATAGCGATGATGCACAGGTTTGTCACCGCTTGGATAAAGAAACTTCTGGTGCGCTAATCATTGCAAAAAATCCCGAAGGTTACCGCCACGCTTCTATGCAGTTCGAAAGAAGGAAAGTAAATAAAACCTATCATGCGGTAGTAGATGGGCACGTTATTTTCGATCAGTTAACAGTTGATCTTCCAATCTTGAACGATGGCAATAAAAACGTAACCATTGATAGGGCAGAAGGCAAAAGAGCTGAAACTATTTTCGATTCGTTAAAGTACTACAAACATTATACACTGGTTGAATGCAGGCCAATAACAGGTAGAATGCACCAGATCCGTATCCACTTGGCAACACAAAGGGCAGCCATTGTTGGTGATGATATGTACAAAGGGAAACCTGTTTTTCTTTCCTCAATTAAGAGGGGGTATAAATTAACCAAAGGCGAAGAGGAGCAGCCCATTATGAAACGTTTCGCATTACATGCCAGACATTTGGTTTTTAAAGGATTAGATGACAAAGATATTGTGATTGATGCACCATACCCAAAAGATTTTGCAACTTTAATTAAGTTATTGGATAAATTTGATGCATAAAACAGCCCTTTAAATTGGCTCGTTTCGTTGTTTTTGTTACTTTTGGCTTATTCGCCCTCTATTAAAAAACAATAGAATGTACATCAGATTTGTAAATTACCTTGATAAGATTAACCAATACCGAAAATCTAAAATATCAAACCGTAATTTCTTAATTATCCTTGCCGTAATTGTCGGGGTTTTAGCAGGACTTGCAGCTGCCGTTTTAAAAAGTTTAACCCATCATATCGAAGAATTTCTTCAATCAGACTGGCACTGGAAATATAAATACTACCTATACTTTATATTTCCGATGATCGGTATTTTTCTAACGGTTTTGTACATCAAATACTTTATCCGTAAAACAAAATTCGAAACAGGTTTAACCCCTTTACTTTATGCCATTTCGAAAAAATCTAGCAAGGTAGAAGCACATAATATTTATTCGCAGATTATTACCGCTGCCGTTACCGTAGGTTTTGGTGGTTCAACAGGTTTGGAAGCACCAATCGTTACCAGTGGATCTGCAATAGGCTCAAACCTTGGTCGTTTACTCGGTTTATCTTATCGCGAAATTACTATGCTGGTGGCCTGTGGCGCAGCAGCAGGTATTGCAGGAGCATTTAATAGCCCTGTGGCTGGGATTGTTTTCGCTATCGAAATTTTATTGCCTGAGTTTACCATTCCTGCGTTTATCCCGCTTTTGTTATCGGCAGCCACAGCTGCAGTAGTAGCAAGATTATTCTATACACAACAGCTTTTCTTTTTGGTTACAGAAGGATGGAAGGTAAACGCATTGTTTTATTATGTGATACTGGCTTGTTTCATCGGCTTATTCTCCATTTATTTTACAAAAGCCAATTATGCCGTAAAAGGATTATTCTATAAAATAAAACATCCTTACACCAAAGTTATTGTGGGTGGTTTAATGTTAGGCATTTTGGTTTTTCTATTTCCAACCCTTTACGGCGAAGGTTACATCACAATAAAAGGCTTACTAAAAGGCGATTACCAAGCGGTTATTAATAATAGTATTTTTGCTGATTACAATACCATTCCGGCTTTAGTAGTACTGTTTACAGTGGTAACCATTTTCATGAAGTCGATAGCAACTTTGGTTACCTTGGGCGCCGGTGGTAATGGTGGAACCTTTGCACCCAGTTTAATTATGGGCGGATTAATCGGGTTTATATTTGCTTATGTGGTAAATCTATCTGGTTTGGCGCAATTAAACGTTTCAAACTTTATTGTTGCAGGTATGGCCGCTGCTTTAGGCTCGATTATGCACGCTCCCTTAACTGGTATTTTCCTGATTGCCGAAATTACGGGTGGATATATCTTAATGGTACCACTAATGATTACCACTGCCATTTCTTACGCCATTAACCGCAGCTCTCAAAAACATTCTATCTACACCAAAGCATTGGCCGATAAAGGCGAACTATTATCACATGACGATAAAGATACGACTGTCTTAAATCAGATGAAACTAAAGTATTTAATTGAGAAAACTTATCCTCAATTACATATGAACGATCTAATTTCGGTTAAGATGACCGAGATTATGCAATCGCATAAAAACATTTGTGCTGTAACAGACGAACTAGGCGATTTTAAGGGCATCATTTACATAGAAGAACTATTTAATGAGATGATCAATCACCCTGATAAGGAAAACTTGCAAGCTTCTTATTTGGTACAACCTGCACCGAACGCCATTACAGAAAATGATGATCTGAAAATGGTATTGGAGAAAATGGAGCAAGATAATGTATGGATTTTACCTGTTTTAACTGCGCAGAACCAATATTTGGGTTTCGTTTCTAAAACTGCAATTTTTAATAAATACAGGGCATTGCTGATGAGGCAGAATGATTATATGGGATAACTCTAAATTCTCCAAGATCGTCATTTCGACCGTAGTGTTCCAAAGGAACTCCTTTGGAGGAGAAATCTTTTTATTTCAGTTGTCAGTCTGAACTCGTCGAAGACTTTATAATAGAAAACAAAAAATATTTTTCCTTCGACAGGCTCAGGATGACAATATTTTTTGTTTTCTAATTAATTTAAAGACATTTACACTTTATCTTACTCAGCTCTCTTTAAGCCGAATTTCTCGATTTTGCTGTATAAATGACTTCTCTGGATATCAATTTCATCAGCTGTTTTTGATACGTTCCAATTGTTTTTCTCCAGCTTGAATTTGATAAATTCGCGCTCTGCATGATCTTTATAATCCTGAAAATTATTGAACGAATCGAAAGAAGAAGCTAAGACTGATCCTCCTGCACCTGCAATCTGTGCACTAGTCGCAGCACCAATGTTTGTACCGCCGCCTGGATTAGCGAATGCACGTACGTCATTTTCAGTAATTACCTTATCGCTTAAAATAATCAAACGCTCAATCATATTGTGTAGCTCACGCACATTACCGGTCCAAGGCAAGGCTTGGAGTGCAGACATACCGCCATCATTTATTTTTTTAACAGGCATTCCATAATCACTGCAAATACTTTCTAAAAAGTTCTGTGCAATAACAGGAATATCATCGGTACGTTCCGTTAAATGCGGAACATGGATATTGATTACATTTAACCGGTGGTACAAATCCATACGGAAGTTACCATCTTCAATTTCTTTCAATAAATCTTTATTGGTTGCCGCTAAAACACGAACATTTACTTCAATTTCCTTTTCACCACCTACACGCGAAATTTTATGCTCTTGTAAGGCACGTAAAACTTTTGCCTGGGCAGAGAGACTCATATCGCCAATCTCATCTAAAAATAAAGTACCTCCATTAGCCAGTTCAAATTTACCGATGCGTTGTTTAACAGCAGAGGTAAATGAACCCTTCTCGTGCCCAAACAACTCACTTTCAATCAGTTCTGATGGAATAGCCGCACAATTCACCTCTATTAAAGGGCTATCGGCACGGTTCGATTTTTCGTGTAACCAACGGGCTACCAATTCTTTACCACTACCATTTGCACCAGTAATTAATACACGGGCTTCGGTAGGAGCAACACGCTCTATGGTTTCTTTAATTTTAGAAATGCTTTCCGATTCACCTAAAATCTCTCGGGTTTTACTGGCTTTACGTTTTAAAACCTTAGTTTCGGTAACTAAATTTCCGCGGTCTAAACCGTTACGGACCGTAATTAATAACCTGTTTAAATCAGGTGGTTTCGAAATAAAATCGAAAGCTCCTTTTTTACTGGCTTCAATGGCAGTTTCAACTGTTCCATGACCAGATATCATAATGAATGGCAAATCGGGTTTAATGATCTGTGCCTGCTCGAGCACTTCCATACCATCCATCTTATTCATCTTGATATCGCAAAGTACCAGGTCGAAATTTCCTTTTTTGATCATTTCGAGGCCATCGATACCATTGTCGATATCTTCAACATCGTAATTTTCGTACTCCAGAATTTCGCGTAAGGTACTCCTTATCGCGCGCTCATCGTCAATTATTAATAATTTAGCCATTAGAGATGTATTCTTTTATTTGAAATGCGAATATATTATTTTTTAATTAATGTATAGTTTTTTATACAATTAATACGCTATAAACCTAAAAAGATGGGAAAGGTTTTTAATAAGCATAATCCATTTTGAACTTACTTAAATCGGGCTTCTGTTTTTTAGCTCTTTTTAGTTCCAATTCGTAAATCGTTCTTCCCAGATTTTTCATGAAAGGGAAACAAACCGTTTCGTACTCGTATTTATTGTCGTTGAAGATACCATCCTCATTGCTCTGCACAACTGCGGTTAAGAAATATTCAATTCCGTTTTTAAAATCAACAAAATAGGAGTTATCGATAATGTAGCCGTAACTATCGCCATATTTATTGAAAATGCGGATATCTGGATCTGGCGTTACGTGTTCTCTACCATAATACAACATCTTGGCATAGGTTGGCCAAAACGCTTTCGGATCGTATTTAGGAAAATCACTTTCCGTTGGATACTTGCTCATGTAAGTATAAATGAGTTTATAATCTTCTTTGGTAAGGTTAAATCTTTCTTTAGCCGGAAAAGCTTCAGGAAAAATCAATTTCTGCATGAGTTTCTGTTGATCGTTAATAGCGAAGGCATTTTTCCCCGCTAAACTGAAAGGTTTGTTTACCAGCTTGTCGGTGCTGTCCATGTATCCGGTACCCATTACCAGGTTGCTTAATTTCAATTCATACGCTTTTGGATCGTACTGCGCCGGTTGATCATACACCAATTGTTCACCATTGTAAAATTTGATCGGATTGGTATGTTTCGCCGATTCTCCTGCATCGCCAATGGCCAGGCGGTTTAAAATGCGGCTATCATTTAATCCATTTGCCCTTAGTTTTTCGTTAATTTCTGCCCGGCCGATAAATTCGAATAAACGGTTAAAAGCATCATTATCACTGGTAAGCAAAATCTTTTTAACATAGTGTTCTATTGATGGAAGTCCATTTTTGGCACTCGTATCCGTTAAAACCTTCGTTTGTCCTTTATAGGCACTATCGGTAATCATAGCGCTTTTAATTGTTAAGCCTGTACTTTTTAACCGGTTTACTTTTTCTAAAGCAAAAATGACTGCAGCCAGTTTAACCGTACTCGCAGGATAAAAATAATGATGCGGATCTAGATTGTAACTAAAGGTTTTAAATGTGGGTTTATGCTTCGCATCTCGGTTAACCTGCGTATAAAGAATCTGGATCTGGTTTTGATCAGCATGATTGAGTACGGCAGAAAAAAGTTCTGGCCTGGTTTCCATCATTTTCTTCAGAAAAACAGTATCGGTTTTTTGAGCCATAACAGATAGGCTTATTAATGAAAATGTAACAATTAATATTCTTTTCATAAGTGAAAATTTGATTCCTAATTTAGCCTTTTCTGTTAAAATCACCATTTTCCATCATCCATTTTACATGTTGTTTAATTTTGCTACTTTTGCAGCGCTTTTGGTTTCCGGCTTTACACCCGGAATTAAAAGGGAATACAGTGTAAATCTGTAACTGTCCCGCAGCTGTAAGCTCCTTAACGGATTTCCAATCAATCTGCCACTGTTCCGACTCGTCGGGATGGGAAGGCCGGAAACCCGGGAGTAAGTCAGAAGACCTGCCTTAGCATTATATTTCATAGCTTTCGGGGATTGAAGCTAAGGGGTGATGTACTTACGTATTCGTATTTCATTTCTTTTCCATCTGTTGGCTGTGGGTTAAACTCACAATCAAAATGACAAGTAAACATTCTGCCTACGTGGGCACAATGCAGTTTTTTCTATATTCTTCCATTTTATGGACAGGATTTCTATTGCCTTTAAATGCCAGGGCACAAACTGACAGCAGCAAAAAAGCAACGCAACTGAAAGAAGTTCAGATTATCGAATACCGCTTAACGGAGCAAAGCAAATCGCCTACACCTGTACAGATTTTATCTGCCGAAGACCTTAAAAGAATCAATAGCTTATCTGTTGCTGATGCCATACGCTATCTTTCAGGTGTGCAGTTGAAAGATTACGGCGGAATAGGTGGGATGAAAACGGTGAATGTACGAAGTTTAGGTACCAATCACACCGCAGTTTTTCTGGATGGAATCCAGATCAGTAATGCACAGAACGGTCAGGTAGATTTAGGAAAATTCTCGCTGAACAATCTCGAAGAAATTTCTTTGTACAGTGGCCAAAAGCCCGAATTATTGGTTCCGGCAAAAAGTTATTCGGCTGCAAGCAGTATTTATCTCAAAACCAAAGATCCCGATTTCGAAAAAAAACAAAATCAAAAAATAGAACTGGGTTTAAAAAGCGGATCGTTCGGTCTGATCAATCCTGCTCTCGTTTATCAATATAAGATTAATGAAAAGCTAAAGGCGAGTATCAATACCGAATATATACATGCCGATGGTAGATATAAATTCAGGTATACCAATGGTGTTTTCGATACCACTGCAGTAAGAAATAATGGGGATGTAGAGCGCTTTCGTCTACAGGCTGCATTGTTTGGTAAGTTTAGAAATGGGAAATGGCACGCGCAGGCCTATTCATTTTTGTCAGACAGGGGATTACCAGGTGCAATTGTAGCCAACAGGTTCGATTTTACGCAAAGAATATGGGATCGCGATTTCTTTGTTCAGGGGAGCGCAGAGAAAAGTTTTTCTAACAAATTCACCATTATGGTAAACGGTAAATATGCTTATATATATCAACGTTACCTCGATCCCGATTATGTAACTACAGCAGGTTTTTTAGATAACCGGTTTAAAGAGCAGGAGGCTTACCTATCGATTGCTGCCAAGTACAAAATCAATGCGGTTTGGGAGGCCGCTTATGCATCTGACTATACCTTCCAGACTTTGGATGCCAATATTTACAGGTTTCCTTATCCAAATAGAAATACTTTTTTAAATGTTTTAAGCTCATCCATAACCTTTGAGCAGCTTAATATCCAGGCAAACCTGCTCAGCACAACCGTAGTCGATCGGGTAAAACTTTATTCCTCATCGGGTAACAAGCAGGTTTTTAGTCCGACCGTTATGCTCTCCTGGAAAGTGTTAAAGGGTAAAGACATCAGAATCCGTGCATTTTACAAGGATATATTCAGGATGCCCACCTTTAACGATCTATACTATACTTTCATCGGCAATACCCAGCTAAATCCAGAGTACACTAAACAGTATGATATTGGCGTAACCTATTTCAAAAGCTTCAAAAACCAGAAGATAAAATTTATCGATATCCAATCGGATGTTTATTACAACCGCGTAAAAGATAAAATCGTAGCACAACCTGGTGCCAACCTATACCGTTGGATAATGTACAACATTGGTCTGGTTGATATACGTGGTTTAGAGCTTAATGCAAAAACAGCATTCGAACCACTTAATGATTTCATGCTCAACATAGGCATCAATTATACTTACCAGCAAGCTGTGGATGTGACTTCAAAACTCGAAGAGACTTATAAAGATCAAATTCCTTACATCCCTGAAAACAGCGGTTCTTTTTTAGCCCGCTTAGATTACCATAGTTGGCATGCCAACTACGGCTTTATTTACACCGGATTCCGTTACAACCAAAAAGCAAACAACATTTACAATTACATGGAACCATGGTACACCCACGACGCAGCAATTGGTTATGAGTTTAAATTAAAAAAAGTAAGTGTAAACATCAATGGCGAGGTAAATAACCTGCTTAACCAATACTATGATATTATTCCAAACTTCCCAATGCCTGGCAGAAACTACAGATTAACCTTAACCTATAAATTATGAGGTATTTAAAGTTTCCGATATATATATTGGTTTTTCTTATGGCGATTATCAGCGCCTGCAGAAAAGATCCGCAGCCTTTACCCTCCGAAATTACGAAGGTAGAACCAGAACCAACATCGGGCATTAAAGGTTTTTACCTGGTGAATGAGGGCAACATGAACATGAACAAAGCCTCGTTAGATTATATGGATCTGGTAAACGGTATTTACACCCGTAACCTATACAACCAGGTTAATCCTGAAGTAACCAAAGGTTTGGGCGATGTGGGGAATGACATTGGCAGATACGGCAGCAAACTTTATGTAGTGGTTAACATATCGAACAAGGTTGAGGTACTGAACATTAAAACCGGCAAAAAAATCGGACAGATTAATATTACCAATTGCCGTTATATTACATTCAATAATGGAAAAGCCTATGTAAGTGCCTATTTGGGTAAAGTTGGCGATCCGAAGGCACCTAATGGGATTGTAGCCGAAATTGACACCACGGCACTAAGGGTAAGCCGTACCATCGAAGTAGGCAGACAGCCCGAAGAAATGGCCATTATAGGTACCAAACTTTACGTAGCCAATTCAGGAGGCTATAGTCCACCAGATTACGAACACACCGTTTCGGTAATCGATCTTCCCAGTTTTACTGAAATTAAAAGGATTGAAGTTGCTATTAATCTCAGCCGTGTAAAGGCCGACCGCTATGGCGATCTGTATGTTACTTCAAGAGGAGATTATTACACTATTCCCGCTAAACTTTTTGTAATCGATACCCAAACCGATCAGATTAAAAAAGTATTCAATATTGCGGCCAGCAACCTCGTGATAGATGATGATTACGCCTACATCTACAGCACCGAATGGAACTACATTGAAGGCAGGAACAGGATTACGTACAACATGATCAATACGAAAGATGAAACCGTGATGGATCGCAAATTCATCAGTGATGGCACTGAAAAAGACATTAAAATCCCTTACGGAATCGCCGTTAACCCAGCTAGCAAAGATGTTTACGTAACCGATGCCAAAGATTACGTTAGCCCCGGCAAATTACATTGTTATAGTCCCGAAGGACGATTAAAATGGTCGGTTACTACGGGCGATATCCCCGCACACATAACATTTACAAATTAAATATACACCATGAGCAAACTTTACAAAAAACACATTTTGATTATCCTGGCTGTAACAGCCATATCCATTTCTGCCTGTAAAAAAGATAGAACAGAAATAGTGGAAAAAAAACAGATCATTACAGATATCAAAGGCGTTTATATACTCTGCGAAGGATTAATGGGTAGTGGCAACAGTGCCATTTCTTACTATGATATTGCGACAAAAGCAGCAGTAGCCGATTATTACAAACAGGTAAATGGTACATTGCTCGGCGAAACTGCAAACGATTTAGAGCAATATGGCAGTAAGATGTACTGTGTTGTAGCAGGCATACAAGGTACCAAACAATCTTTTCTGGATATTATCGATATCAAAACCTGCAAATCGCTAAAAAGGATTTCTTTTAATTCCACAACGGATGGTTATATACCAAGGTTTGTTGCCTTTTATAAAAACAAAGCTTATGTATCGCGTTATGATGGCAAAGTGAGCCGTATCGATACTGCTACAATGGCCATTGATGGTGAAGTATTGCTTTCAGAAGGCCTTGAACAGCTGGCCGTAGCAAACGGAAAGTTATATGTGTGTAATTCATCACACCCTTTTTATCAAAATGGAGCTAAAAACAAAGTATCGGTAATTGATCTCGAAACCTTTACTAAAACAAAAGACATTACCGTAAATAATAACCCGGTAAGAATACAAACTGCTGACAATGGTGATTTATTTGTGGTATGCTGGAACGATTATATCATCAATAACAACCCCTCAGTCGATAGAATTAATAGTGTCAGCGATACCAAAACAGGTTCGTATGGTTATGATCTGGGCATAATTGCCATTAATGGTTCAACTGCTTATGTAGCTAAAGATATTTACTCCAATCCTGAAATTAAATCGTTTAATACTGTAACTGGTGCCATTGGTACAAATTTAATTACAAGTGGTCAGAACATAAATATACCCTACGGATTAACTATAAATCCATTCAATAAAGAAGTGATCGTTGCAGATGCTAACAGTTATGGTAGTACCACAGGATCAGCATATTGTGTTGGAACAGATGGAAAAGTAAAATTCAGTTTTGAGACTGGCGCATTGCCACAACATGCTGTATTCAATTACAATTATAAATACGAATAAAAAGCACATTAACAATTACACACAGAATAAACACGATTACAAAACACATAAATGAAAAAAAGTTACCTCATATTAATGCTTGGTGTTGCTACACTGGCATATAGCTGTAAAAAAGATAATGAAGCCGTTCCTGATGTTAACCTCTTTATTAAAGGAGAAACGATGACCGGACAAGTGAATACCAAAACTGCCTTTGCAGCTGGAACAAATAATGGAAAAGGCTTTACTCACCAATGGAAACTTGATGGCACGGTGGTAAGCAGTACTTATAACTACGACTTTACTCCATTAAAAGCTGGCACTTATGTAATTGAATATACTGCAAGTAACAGCGCAGGATCATTTTCGCATAAATACACGGTAAGTGTCCCGGTTCCTGTGGTAGAAATCACTCCAAACAGTTCAAAATTTATCATTACTGTTTTTGAATATTTACCTGCACCTGGCCAGTTTATTAACGAAGGTTTAGGAAGCCTAGCAGGTGCACAAAAAATTATTGGCGATGTAAGTAAAACCAGTATGGTTACCCTTGGCGGTTTTGGGGGTTATGTGATTTTCGGATTCGATCACTCGGTGGTAAACAGTACAGGGGCCGACCTCGCCATTTATGGTAATCCGATCGGTGGTACAACTCCTTTTGCTGAGCCAGGGATCGTAATGGTGAGTCAGGATGCGAATGGAAACGGTAAACCAGATGATGAATGGTATGAGCTTGCCGGAAGCGAATACAATAACCCACTTACGATTAAAAACTACGAAATTACCTACATCAACCCGAAAGGTTTTGCCAATGTAAGCTGGACAGACAATCTAGGCGGCAGCGGAACCTACGATGTAAACAATTTTCACAAACACAATTTCTACCCTGAATTTGCCCCTAACCAGGAAAAATTAACATTAAAAGGCACCTTGCTTCCATCCACCTGGGGCAAAAACGGCAGCATTTTCATTAACAGTGCATTTGCATGGGGTTATACCGATAGTTGGTCGATAGGGGATGATTATGCCACCAAAAGATACAACAGCTTTGATCTTGATTGGGCCGTTGATCAAACAGGAAAGAAAATCGCTTTGAAGACCATCGATTTCGTAAAAGTTTATACCGGGCAAAGAGAAAAAGGAAATACACTCCTTGGAGAAGTTTCAACCGAAGTTAAAGGCGCAGTAGATCTGGGCATTAAATAAATAGCTGATGAAAATAAAATCAATAGTAATCTTAGCACTTTTATCTGCTGTACTTCTTTCCTGTAAGAAGGAAAATGCAGTTGATAAAGATGGGGAAGGAGATAAACCTACGGTTAACCAATCGCCATACCTCAATAAAATATATGAATTTAAACAAGCTCCAGGGCAGTTTACCAACGACCTTGTTAAAACCGATATCCTAATTGGCAACGCAGGTAATGGCTTGGTTTCACTAGGAGGCTTTGGCGGTTATATTATATTCGGCTTCGATCACAGTATAACCAATGCAACTGGAGCAGACCTTGGGATTTACGGCAATCCGCTTATCGGTGTTGGCATGGAATTTTCAGAGCCAGGCATTGTATGTGTAATGCAAGATCTGAATAAAAACGGTTTGCCTGATGATGTTTGGTATGAACTTGCCGGAAGTGAATATAACGACCTCGCTACAATCAAGAATTATAAAATCACCTATTACAAACCATCGAAATTAACTGATGATGTCCGCTGGACGGACAATCAGGGAAAAGAGGGACTTGTATTGAAAAATCAATTTCACACGCAAGATTATTTCCCCTCATGGGCTACTACAAATGAAATTTCTTTCACCGGAACCTTGGTCAAAAATACACTCACTCCAGGAGAAATCATTACCAATAAACCATTGAGCTTTGGTTACGCCGACAATGGATCGAGCGAATATATAAGCCTACAGGAACAATTTGGCAGAGGATACAACACCTTCGATATCGATTGGGCTGTTGATGCCACAGGTAAAAAAGTAACCTTAAGCAATATCGACTTTGTAAAGGTGTACACGGGCCAAAACAGTAACGGTAATCCCTTTAGTCCAGATAATGATAACGACCGTTCGCGCTACATTGGTGAGATTTCGACGGAATTCGGTGGAGCGGTTGATCTTAAACTTTTAAAAAATAAATAACACCATATATTAGAATGAAACAATTCAACTTTAAACAAATATTCGTAGCTGCAGCACTTTTAACAACGGGTCTTTACGCTTGTAAAAAAGACAATGTAAATTATATAGAGATTGATCCAGTCGCAGGAAAATATGATAACGGCTTCTTTGTAATCGGCGAGGGATCTTACGGACAGAGCGCAGGTGCAGTAAGCTTTTACCGTTATGGCGATGATACCCTTTCGATCAGGGCATACGAAAAGGAAAACCCAGGAAAAATATTATCGAATACAGCCAAAACCAGCACCTTACAATTTGCGTCGATAATTAACGGTAGCATTTATTTGATGAGCAAAATAAACGGGCCCATTGTAAAAATAAACGAGCAAACTTTAAAAGAAGAGGCCAGATATGTACAAGAAGCCAGCAACTGGAGAAGTATTATCCAGGTTGATGGGAGCAGAGGCTTGGTGAGTGCAAATGACGGCGTATATCAAATAGACTTGAATACACTTACCGTTCAAAATAAACTAACAACTGTTGGTGCTGTAAATACAGGCGATATATTGAAAAAAGGAGATAACATTTATTTGTTACAGAGTAATGGAGCAAAAATCATCTCCTCGAGCAATTACTCATTGGTTAAAAGTTTCTCGAACATTAACCGTGGATTCGCACAAACACCAAATGGCAAAGTTTGGGCTTCAACAGGTAGCCGTTTAATCGCAATTGACAATAATTTAGATACTGCAGGTATTGCCTTAACAGTAGCTTTAGGATCTTTCGGTCTTGATGCACCAACGCGTATTACCGCGTCAACCAAAGAAAATGCAGTTTTTTATCACGCTGGAAAATCAATTTATAAATACGTTGATGGTGATAAAACATCGTTATCGCAACCATTTATCAATATTACCGAAGATCCTTTTATGGTATACGGTGCTATCCGTTACGATCGGAATAAAGATTATATCGTAGTTAACGGAATCCAGGGCTATGGCGCAGCTTCTACTGTAAATTATCTACTCATCTATAATGCATCAACTGGTGCTTTGGTTAAAAAAATCAAATACGGTGGTGATGGAGTAACAACTGATTTTAGTAAAATCTATTTCCCTGATTTAGCCATATTTCATTAAAATATCATTCAGTAATTACCTCTCGAAGTTAAAGGTCTGCCAGTGGTGCAGGCCTTTTTTTATGGTTTCGCTAGTCCTAAAGCTAAACCTGTTATACAATTGATTAGGTATCAGGAAGTAATAGCTACACATTTACCTCGCATTTTGTTCGGGTACTATTGTCACAACCCTGTCTTAAGTCCGAACCAACCCCGAACCAACTCTGTTTTAACCATATGCCATTAAGACGCTAAACTGTTTCTTAATCGTTCTCCATTCTCTCCGCTCTTTTTACTACATTTGCGCTGCTTTTGGTTCCTGATGTAAAATCGGGATTAAAAGGGAATACAGTGTAAATCTGTAACTGTCCCGCAGCTGTAAGCTCTATAACGTTTTTCAATCCATAAGTCACTGTTCCGCTTATCAGGCACGGGAAGACAGAAAAACGGGAGTAAGTCAGAAGACCTGCCTTTAGCATTTAATTTCATAGCTTTCGGGGATTGAAGCTAGGATTGAGATACTTAACGTTTTTCGTATTTTCATTTCCTTTTCTATCTGTTGGCTGTGGGCAAAACCACAATCAAATGAACAAAAAAAGAATGCTAACTGTAGCCAGTTTAGGGCTAGCGCAGTTAATGATTAGCCAGGTAGCTAATGCTCAGACACAAGACAGTCTGCAGCTTAAAGATGTTGTAATTTCTGCAACTAAAAACGATCAAAAACAATCACAAACAGGTAAAGTGGTAACCATTATCAGCCGCGAGGTATTAGAACGCAGCAACGGCAAGTCATTGCCTGATTTATTGAGCGAGCAAGCTGGCATCGTTATCAGTGGGGGAAACAGTAACCAGGGCAAGGACAAAAGTATATTTACAAGGGGTGCACTCGGTGGCTATACCTTGGTTCTTATTGATGGTATCGTACAGAATGATCCTGCAAGTATTAGCGGAACTTTCGATTTACGTCTATTCTCAATCGATCAGATTGACCATATCGAAATCCTTAAAGGTGGCCAGTCTACCATTTATGGATCTGATGCCGTTGCGGGAGTAATCAATATCGTCACTAAAAAGGGTGGACCTAAGGGAAATACCATTTACGGTGTAGCCAGTGCCGGAAGCTTCGAAACTTACAAAGGAACGATCGGCTTAAATGGTGGTGTAGAAGGTTTTTCATACAACATCAATTATACCCATTTGAAAACCGACGGAATTTCCGAAGCCGCGGTACCACCAGGAAGTGCAGCTATATTTGATAAAGATGGTTTTAAAACTGATGGTTTAAACGCGAATTTCGGGATCAAACTCGACAAACATTTCTCAGTTAATCCTTTCATACGTTATTTCTATGGCGATTATAAAATAGATCAGGATGGATTTACCGATGGTTTACCTTCCAATAATTCTATTTTAAAACAGTTTAGTGCAGGCTTTAACGCTGAATATAAATTCAATACCGGTAAAATAACGCTAAATTATAGCCATCAAAGCAACTCGAACGATGTAAAGTCTAGTTATGCAGGTTTTCCAAGTAATTTTTTAAACTTCGGAAAGCTTAATGTGGTTGATCTATTCTACAACCAGAAATTAGGCAATAAATTAGATTTATTGGTAGGTATCGACGATAGAAAAATGAAGTTGATTACCGATACCAACAACCCAACAACTAATATATTCGCCGCTTACGGATCATTGTTTTTACATGATTTAAGCATTTTTAACCTCGAAGTAGGCGGACGTTACAACAAACACGATCAATATGGCGAAAACTATACTTATTCGATTACTCCAAGCGTTAACATCATTAAAGAAGTAAAATTATTCGGAACAGTATCTACTGCATTCAAAATCCCTACGCTTAATATGTTGTTTGGTCAATATGGTGCCAATCTGGATCTGAAACCAGAAAAATCTCAAAATTATGAAGCTGGCGTAAACCTAAATATCGCTGAAGAGGCCTTTACTTTACGTATTACAGGTTTTAAACGTGATTTAACTGACGCCATTGTTTATACCACAGGTTATTTTAATCAAGGCGACCAGAAATATAAGGGTTTTGAAGTAGAGCCTGCAACCAAATTTAGTGTATTTAATGTTAACGGTTATTATGCTTTTGTAGAAGGGAATACGGGAATAACCAATTATTTAATCCGTAGGCCAAAACACACCTTCGGCATTAATGCAGGTGCACAAGCAACTAGCAATTTATATGCAAGTGTTAACTTCCGTTATTTTGGCAAACGTTTCGATACCAATTTTATATCTTATTTAAATGAAGAAATGCCATCATACTACTTGTTAAATGCATATGTAGAATATGCTTTGGCTAAAAAACGTGTAAAAGTATTTTTTGACGCAAAAAATATCCTGAACAAAAAATATAGCGAAATTATTGGCTACAATACACCTGGCTTCAACTTTAATACAGGCGTAAGTTTTAATATCCGCTAATAAAAATTTAACTTTGCTTAAATATTAACCAGAAATAGCATGTCTCATTTAAAATTTAATCCACGTACTTTAATTTTGTTGTTAATGATATTGGCAATAACGGCTTTACGTTTGCTGGTAACATTCAATTCAGATGAATTAAAGTTTGCCAATTTTTCATCAATAGGAGCGGTAGCTTTATTTGGAGGTGCATATTTTAAAGATCATCTTAAAGCATTTGCTTTTCCGCTATTAAGTTTATTTTTAAGCGATTTGGTACTTTATACAACCATCTATAAACAGTATGTAGATATGTTTTTAGTTCAGGAACTTTGGACATACCTTGCAATTGCATTAATGGTTTTAGCAGGTCGTTTCTTATTAAAGAATGTAAATATTGCCAGCTTATTCCTATCTACAATCGTAATTGTATTCATCCATTGGATTGTAAGTGATATCGGTTCATGGTATAAAAACCCATTGTATACACAAAACTTAAATGGTTTTATAGATTGCTTAATTAAAGCCATTCCATTTGAGATCAGATTCTTAGAAGGAACAATAATTTATGGTGCTTTGCTTTTTGGCGCTTTTGAAATTTTAAAAGCGAAATACCCGGTATTAAAACTGCAAACACAAGAGTTGTAGCAATATCCATTGTTAATTATAGCATAGAAATCCTCTTTTGAATCAAATCAAAAGAGGATTTTTTATAACTTAGGGCTTACGTCACGCTGTCCCGAATGTTAGGGATCAGCATCTACTAAGATGATATGACTTTAAGGATATCTGACGTTAAGAATAGAG
>NZ_LMZQ01000049.1 GCF_001442625.1 Pedobacter ginsenosidimutans
GAAGTTTAGTGCCGTCCCGGCAAATAATGCTGTTAATGTTAACGGCGTACCTGCCGTCATTACATCCTCAACTGTTAGTCACATAAAGGCAACAATACCAGAAGGTAAAAATGGACGTATTATTGTGGTGTCAAACGGAATAAGCTCGCAAGGCCCGGTTTTTAAATTTATCCCTCAGATAGTCAGCTTCAATAAAACCAGTGGTTATGTAGATGATAACATAATCATTACCGGTAAATATTTCGATGGGGCACCAAGTCCTGTGGTTACATTCAATGGCGTAACAGCACCGGTTATATCGGTTACGGCTACCAGTATGGAGGTAAAACTACCAGCATCAACCAGTGGTAATGTGCTGGTGAATGTTGATGGCATAAACAGCAACCCGCTTGCTTTTACCTATAAGTTTTCTCCGGTTATTACCGGTTTAAGCAAAACATCGGCCTTTGCCAACGATACCTTAACCATAAATGGAACCAATTTTAGCGGTACAAATGCACCAACAGTAGCGTTTAACGGCATACCTGCAACTGTGTTAAATTATACCAATGCCAACGTTAAAGTGAGGATACCTTCTTCTACCAATGGTAATGTAACGGTTAATGTAGACGGGGTGGTTAGCAACGGCATAATGTTTACCTATGCACAAAATATTATTGCCCGGAGCTTAACACAGGAAAATCCTGTAGTTAAAAATGTATCAGGTATTGATGGTACTCCAGTCGTGATAAAAGGTGCAAATTTCGGCACAGATGTCGGCCGCGTAAAAGTAGTGGTGGGTACTTTTAACGCAGCTATTACCGCGGTAGATAATGGAAGTATATCTTTTAATGCACCATCATTCAGCGGTACCGAAAACTTATTGCGCATACGTATCTATTTAGACAACGTTGAGGCCACATATCCTAACGGGAACTTAACCTTTACTTATGTAGAACCTACAATTTTAACGTCCACATTTACAGCTGCGCCTATAGCCAACGGGCAGTATAATTTCACCTTTACCGTTGATGGACAATTTTACAATGCCACAGCGCCAAATGCCAACCTACAGTTCACAATTGATGGCACCGCGTATAATGCTACTGTTTCGGGTAACAGGGCAACGATTACCACAAGCGGACCATTCACATTCTTTAAAAATACATACGTTATCCTGGTGAGAAATAAATGGGGTAGTTTTGCGTCGGCTTTCCATAGGGAAGTAGTGATTAACGATTTTACAGTGAGTAGGGGAATTAGGGCTGTAACGATAACGGGCTCGGGCTTTGGAAGAAATACCGAAGATAGGCGCTCGGTAAGGATGTACCGCATCATTAATGGAACTAAAACTTATTTTGCAGACCCGACACTTACTTCCTGGCAAGACAATCAGATTATTGCAACATTTCCCGAAAGTGTAGATGGCAATGCTGTATATGGTGCGGAAGTTAGGGTAGAAACGCAAACAGAAGTTAAAGAAAAAGCAGTTAATACAAATCCAGTAAATTGATTCTTAGATCTGTACTTAGCTAAAGAAGGGGTAGTTTAGTTGATCGTTAAGGGCTTTCGTTAATTCGGAGGCTCTTTTCGTATATATGAAAACCCGAAGTATCACAATATTGATTCTGATACTGGTTAAGAAATTTCAACAGCCCTTAGATCTTAAATCAGATAGCGCTTCTTGTTTTTTTACAGTTTATAGCGGGCTGAAATATATTATATTCTCATATGATGTTGGTGTAAAATTAAAAACAATGGAAATCATGAAAATCCAAATGTCGCAATCACACACTTGGGCTGGGTAAACGAGCTTAAAGGGACTTCCGTGGATTTCAGCGAAATCTCCAATCTGATATTTATTTAAAACAATTTTTATACTTTCTGCCAATTGGCAATTGTTTTTCGTCAGCCAAGAACACAAATTGTGAATTATGCGATTTTACCTTTTTCTCGTGAACAATATAGGATTTGTGGATTCTTACGAAGCCTAATCTTTCATTTTTCTCCATAAAATCAGATAGTCGCTGTAAAACCATATATTGTTTAAAGCGAGTGATGATTTTTAGGTATTCTCCAAAACCTTCAATCCATAAGATATCTTTTGTTGGGAGTTTGTTTACCATGTAATCCGATTTAAAAACCAGAAAATCGCTCTCCTGATCAAGCCCGGTAAATTTTAAATAATCGGTTGCTTTTTGAATGGCTTTCAAAAAACGTTCGGGAAATACTGGCTTAACCAAATAATCAATTACATCCATGTCATAAGCTTTTGCCGCGTGGATTGGATCAGCAGTGATGAAAATGCATAGCTTGCCATTCGGCACCAGTCCAACCATTTCTGTACCAGAAATTCCGGGCATTTCGATATCAAGAATAAGCAGATCCACTTCATCCATTCGCTCGTAAATAACAGCCTCTGTTGGATCTAGAAAACAGGCCAGCAGCTCAATTTCGTCAATCGAAGCACAATACTTGCTGATCAGATCCAGTGCCGGCGCTTCATCGTCAACATAAATTGCTTTTACGGGTTTCATATGCTGATGATCAGTTTAGTGAAATAAGTAGTTTCGTTTTGTTCAGTTTTCATCTCGTATTTTTCTCCATATTCCTGATGCAGAATCATGGTTAAAACTTTAAGTCCCGCTCCACGGTAGTTGATGGCATCATCCTCGATCTTCTTTTCAGATATGGAATTTAAAATATTAAACTCCACTTCCGATGTCCTGAACAATAGTGTTGCAGTAATTTGTGCGTGTTCATCTCTGCCCATGGCCGAATACTTTACGGCATTTTCAAAAAGTGTAAGGAAAACCGTAGGTGGAATTTCAACAACACTGATAAGCTCACTGGAATCAAAATTCATGATCAGATTCAGTTCTCTGTTACTTTTCAATTGATAAAGTTTACTGAGCGCAGCAATCATCTGGAGTTCGCGCTCAACAGGGATCTTTTTTTTCTCCATTTCATAGGTGGTGTATTGCATCAGGAGGCTGAGCTGCTTAATTAAATCAGCAGAACTTCCATCTGTAGCATAGCTATGGGAGTAAATATTATTGAGTGTGTTAAACAGGAAGTGTGGATTTATTTTAGATTTTAGAAGTTCCATGTCTGCTTCTTTTTTTCTGATGCTAAGCGCCGATAACTCCCGCTCGGCAATGAGCTTGTATTTCGAAATGCTTTGCATAGAAGGCACGAGAATAATTATGGCCTGCATAAAATAGACCATAAAAAGGTATTTTCCATCTCCCGATCTAAAAGCGCTAAAAAGTTCTGGTTCAACCAATATTCTGATCAGGCTGGAAATTACAAATAGCGATGCGGTGTAACGCACATATTCGCCATATCTGGCCTGCTGATAAAATTCCGGAACGAGTTTCTTAAAGCAGAGCAGGTAAACCGGAATATTGATTGATAGCATAAACAGCATCGCCAGGGCAGCCTCCCCCATACTAAAGAAACTAAAATAAATGTAGCTGCTAACACCAGAAAAAGCAATCCAGAATAATATGTGCTGCATGGTGATTACGCCTGGCCACCTCCCGTTCAATAGGAAATCCATCACCCTTTTTTCAAAAGAAACCCGGAGAATCAGGATAAGGAAGACTAAATTGATTAAAAGAATCATTGCAACTGTCTGGTTTCTGTAGTTCGCTTATAATTTCTGTCGTTTACTGATATAAATATTTTCCAGCATCACTTATGTTCATCTTTAATATTCAGTTACATCTGTTTTTGTATCTGAATTAACCAAATATAAACATAGGATTCACTATTTCAATAAATAGGCAACAATCAATCATGGCTAACAAATCTGTTTTTTATAAAAAGAAAGTCGCTCCAAATCTTAGGGTTCGGTTGTACCTCATCTGGGTAATCTGCAGCTTTTTTTTTAATTACGCATCCGCTCAGGATAAAAAGCAGAACAAACCACTCGTTGCCTACCTCAATGAAGATAAGTCGCATTTTATAAAATTTTCGGGCTACGGACAGTTTTGGGCCAGGTATACACAGTTAAACCCAGGGAGCAAGGTGAATGAAAGCCTAACCAAAAGTACTGCAGATCTTTCGTTACGAAGGTTAAGGATGAAAATGATCATTTATCCTATTGATAACCTCACCTTGGTTTTTCAGGGCGGCACAACCAACTTAACCTATTTAAATGACAATGAAAGTGCCTTTGATCTGCTTGATGCGTTTGGGGAATATAAATTTAGCGGGAAGTTAAGTTTGGGGGCCGGCCGTTCTAATTGGAAGGGGCTTACCCGGTTTGCCTCCGGACCTACGGCTACTTTATTGTACGATGTCCCTTTTTTGGATTTAGGAAATGTAAACCGCACTGATTTGACGCTACGCAACCTGAATATATTTGCAAAAGGCCAGTTCGGCAGGCTGGATTACCGTGTTATTCTGGCGAAACCTTATGTGCCATTAACCGCTAAGCCGGTTCAGAACGTTTCGGGCTTCAATAACCTTTCGGCGAAACCAAATCTATCTGCATACTTAAAATGGCAGTTTTTTGAGCAGGAAAGCAATGCGGGACCCACTTCTGCAGGGAGTTATCTCGGCAAGAAAAAAGTACTTGCGGTTGGCATCGGGGCCGAATTACAAAAGGACTTGTTATGGCACCTGGCTGGTACCGATACTGTGCTGAATGATATGAAACTCTATAGTGCAGATGCATTTTTCGATACACCAATAAACCTTCAAAAAGGAACTTCATTTAATGTTTATGCAGCGGTTTTTCACCATGATTATGGGCCTGGTTATATCCGGAACCTCGGAATTAACAACATTTCAAACGGCCTGGATGCCGCAACTGCCTCGTTTAACGGTGCCGGCAATAGTTATCCTGTGGTAGGGACCGGAAACAGTTTGATTTTCCAGACGGGTTTTACACTTCCTTATTTCAATCAGCAGAAAAAGAAAGCCAGGTTAATGCCTGCCATCGCGATTCAGTATTCTAAGTTCGAACGCTTGTCTAACCCTATGTTTACCTACGATCTTGGCCTTAGTCTGTTACTGAGAGACCATGCTTCCAAATTTGTTTTCAATGCACAGAGCAGACCCATTTACAGGCTTCAGGGAACTGAACTCAAAGTTTCTGAAAGGAAAATGATGTTTGTTCTTATGTACCATATCAATATAGATTAATAAAAACAGCGCAACATGTTAACTAAAAAAAATCTTCAACCAGCAGATCAGCAAATCAAAGGCTCCAGGAGCATTTGGGTGCGAATTTTATCTAACCTTACCTTTTGGGTACTGGTGGCCATTATTGCCGGTATAGTACTGGGCAGTTATGCACCGGTAACGGCCGTTAAAATGGAAATTATCGGTAAAACTTTTATCGATATCATTAAGCTCTTTATCGCGCCGATCATCTTCCTAACGATTGTTCTGGGCATCAGCGGTATGGGCGATTTAAAAAAGGTGGGCCGAATCGGACTTAAATCGCTGATTTATTTCGAAGTAGTATCTACCGTTTCTTTGGCTATCGGTATTCTGATGGCGGTTTTAATTAAACCGGGTAATATTGATAAATCTGGCTTACAGATTCAGAATGCTTCAAAATACACATCTGCACCTGCTAAAAGTTTCGATTGGATAAGTTTCTTTATGAGCAACCTCACCATTCAGGTATTACTGGTAGCCATCATCTGTGGCATCATTTTGAATTATTCAAGGCACCGTGAAAAAGCGGTGAGTGGTTTGAGTTATGCATCCAAAATTGTTTTTCAAGGATTAAAATATGTGATGTATCTCGCTCCCCTCGGTGCTTTTGGCGGCATGGCGTACACCATCGGTAAGTTTGGCCTGCACACGCTGGTTCCTTTAGCCAAATTGATGGGAACAGTGTATTTAACAATGGGCCTGTTCATCTTTCTGATTCTTGGTGGAATTATGAAATACTACAAAATGAGCATCTGGAAATTCATCAGATACATTAAGGAAGAGCTTTTACTTGTGCTTGGAACCTCCTCGTCAGAATCTGCATTGCCTTCCATTATGCAGAAACTGGAAAAAATGGGCTGCAGTAAATCTGTAGTTGGGTTGGTTATTCCAACCGGTTATTCTTTCAATTTGGATGGGACATCGATTTATCTCTCTATGTCGGTTATTTTTCTTGCGCAGTTGTACGGCGTTCAGCTTTCTGTATGGGAAATGCTCAGCATCATCGGTATCCTGATGGTTACATCAAAGGGCGCAGCAGGCGTTACAGGAAGTGGTTTTATCGTGCTTGCTTCAACATTGGCAGCCATCCATAAAATTCCTATCGAAGGATTGGCTTTTCTGCTTGGGGTAGATAAGTTTATGAGCGAGGCGCGTGCCATTACCAATATCATCGGAAACGGCGTGGCTACTATTGTGATTTCGAAAAGCGAAAATGAGTTCCATCCCAATGTTGAAGTGGCGCAAGATCCCAAATTGATAGAAATAGAAAAGAAAATGGTTAAGCAAGAATTTGTATACTAAATCTAATAAAATGAATACAGCAGAAACATTCAACGAATTAAGCTTCAGCGTTTACGGTAAGCAGGTGCATTATCAGTTAAGTCCAGAAAAACTGGTTAGTCAAACATTAGAACGCCAACAGGGTAGTTTAAGCAGCAGTGGCGCGCTGTGTGTGGATACAGGTGCTTTTACGGGCCGCTCTCCGAAGGATAAATTTACGGTAATTGACGATACCACTCGGGATACTGTAGATTGGGGCGATGTTAACAGACCTATTTCTGAAGCACATTTTCATGGCCTGTACAGCAAAATACGGGCATATTTGGCCGAGAGGGAAGTATGGGTTAGGGATGCTTATGCGTGTGCCGACACGAGACATCATTTAAGCATCAGAATTGTGAACGAAACACCATGGGCGAATTTATTTTGTTATAACCTGTTTTTAAGGCCTGATGAAAAAAATGTCATTACCGGTGAAACAGAATGGCTCATTTTGCAGGTGCCTGGTTTCGAGGCCGATCCTGAGGTGGATGGTACAAGGGCGAAGAACTTCACGGTAGTAAATTTTACAAGCAAAATCATTCTCATTGGAGGAACAGCCTATACAGGAGAAATGAAAAAAGGAATCTTCAGCGTGTTAAACTATATTTTACCTGAAGAAAAAGGTGTGTTAAGTATGCATTGTTCTGCGAATGAAGGCGTTAATGGCGATGTTTCGTTGTTTTTTGGTTTGTCGGGTACGGGAAAGACAACTTTAAGTGCAGATGCCAGCCGTTTGCTGATCGGTGATGACGAACATGGTTGGTCTGATGAGGGAATTTTCAATTTTGAGGGAGGATGTTATGCGAAGGCCATTGATCTGAATCCTGAAAAAGAACCTGAAATTTTCGGCGCTATTAAACCTGGTGCACTTTTGGAAAACCTTGTGGTTAATCCTGCTACCGGAGCGGTCGATTTTTCGGATACAACCAAAACAGAAAATACAAGATTGGCCTACCCGATTGATTTTATTGACAATGCCAAAAAGGTATCTACAGGTAGCACACCAAAAAACATTTTCTTTTTAACCTGCGATGCTTTTGGGATTTTACCTCCCATCAGCAAGCTGAATAAAGGGCAGGCCATGTACCACTTTATATCGGGTTATACGGCCAAGGTTGCAGGAACAGAAATGGGTATTTCTGCTCCTCAATCTACTTTCTCTGCATGTTTCGGACGTGTTTTTCTTCCATTGCACCCGCTTAGATATGCCGAACTGCTGGGCGCGAAACTTGATGAGCATCCGGAGATAAATGTTTGGTTGGTAAATACAGGATGGATTGGTGGTGCTTATGGAAAGGGAAATAGAATCAGCCTGAAGTATACCAGGGCACTTATTGCTGCAGCTATGGGCGGGCATCTTGAAAATGCTACGTTCGCTCATCATCCCGTTTTCAGGTTTGCTGTGCCGCAATACTGCCCGGGGGTACCTGCTGAAATTCTAAATCCCAGGTCACTTTGGGACGATGCAGACGAATATGATCAAAAAGCTGCTGAGTTAGCGCTCTTGTTTGAAGATCATTTTTCTGATTACGCAGCATTGGCAAGTACCGTAATAAGGGATGCAGCACCATCATTTGTGTAGAAATATTGTTATATTGAAGATCATCCGCAAAAATTTGACGCTGATAAAGAAAATAAACCCGGTTATTGATAAGCTGAACATGTATTTGAGCTTACAGATTTTTGCTGCCATTTTATTGGGCGCAATGGTTGGGGTGTACTTTCCTGGTTTTGCAGTGAGGTTGCAGTGGGTGGCCAGATCATTCGTTTCCGTTATTGAGCCCTTTGTACCGCCGGTAATTTTTCTCAGCATAGTAAGCGTGTTCGGAAGTTTAGAAAATCTTAAACTGGCCGGAAGAATTACCGCTAAAGCCATTATTTACTTTGCTGTGGTAAGTACACTGGCCATTGTTTTTGGTATTTGCAGTGCATTGATCATTCGTCCTGGGAGAATAGACAGGAGTTTAGTTGAATCCATGCCCTCTGCCAGATTAATTTCTGCCGATTATGAGGGTTGGCTTAAGGTGGTGATGCAGAATAGCATGTTGTTGTTATTTGTGCTGGCAGTTGCCATTGGTATTTTTATCAACCGTTTGGCAAAGCGCGATCAGGTAGTAAAGGTATTCGAACAAATGAAATCGGTTTTGCTCAGGTTATTGAGATTTATTTTTTTACTGGCTCCAATTGTTACCTTCTGTGGTATTGCCTATACAGTTGGCCGCTTTGGTTTGGATAGGCTGGTACCAATAGGAAAAATGCTTGCCGGAACTTATATCACAATGTTCCTGTTTGTTGCTATTGTACTTGGCTCTTTTTTAGCAGGTTTAAAAGTGAACCTTTTTACGTTTTTAGGCTCGATTAAAAATGAGCTGCTTTATGCACTGGGAACTTCTTCCTCAAGTTCTGTGATCCCCTTGCTGCTGGAAAAACTGGAAAAGCTTGGCCTGAAGAGGCCTGTGGTGATGTTGGTTACTGCGACGGGAAATTCGCTAAATTTAAATGGAACCAGCATTTACCTGGGGATGGCAGTAATGTTTCTGGCCCAGCTTTACAATGTAAATTTTTCATTTGCCGAAATTTGTGGAATGGTGGTGGTTATCTTGCTTACTTCTAAAGGTGCCTCGGGCATTCCCGGAACAGGGTTTTTAGCTTTGGTAACCACTGTGGGCAGCATTCATAAAATCCCGGTTGAAGGATTAGCCATATTGCTGAGTATCGATCGCTTTATGAGCGAAGCACGGGCAATAACCAATACAATAGGGCACGCCGTTGCCGCATTAGTCATTTCAAGGAGCGAGTCATAGCGCTCCGTAAATAAATTTAGAAATTAAAATTATGAAAAAATCAATTTCATACCTACTGATCATTTTAGTAGGCTTTGGTATAGGATGCAAGAATAAAGAGGTGGATGAGCAGACGGATGTTGTGCTGGTGGGGGCTGGAATAATGAGCGCCACATTGGGCTCAATGATGAAGACACTCAACCCACAACTTAAAATTAATATTTATGAGCGGCTGGATCTTGTTGCTGCTGAAAGTTCTGACGCATGGAATAATGCCGGAACAGGGCACTCTGCCTTCTGTGAACTGAATTACACACCACAGCGTCCGGATGGCACAATAGAATTTAACAAAGCCGTATCCATTAATGAGCAGTTCGAAATTTCCAAGCAATTTTGGGCTTATATGGTAAATAAGGGAAAACTTCCTGAACCTAAATCGTTCATCAACAATGTGCCGCACATGAGTTTCGTATGGGGGAATAAAAATGTAGAATACCTTAAAAAACGTTATAATGTTTTAAGTAAGCAATTGCTGTTTAAAGGCATGCAGTATTCTGAAAATTTTGATACACTTTCTAAATGGATGCCTTTGGTGATGACAGGAAGAAACAGGAAACAGAAGGTTGCCGCAACTTATATGGCCATTGGGACAGATGTTAACTTCGGAAGTTTAACAAGAGGATTAGTGGCCTCTTTAAAAAAAGAAAAGGGTGTAAAGGTAGCACTGAACCATGAAGTGAGAAATCTGAAACGCCTGGAAGATGGTACATGGCTGGTTACCGTACGGGATAACAAAACAGAAAAGGAGCGAAACATAAAAGCTAAATTTGTATTCATCGGCGCCGGAGGCGGAGCGTTGCGGTTATTGCAGAAATCGAAAATCCCTGAAGGAAGGGGTTTCGGTGGTTTTCCGGTAAGTGGCGAATGGATGGTATGCAATAATCAGGATATTATAGCCACGCACATCACCAAAGTTTATGGTAAGGCCGGAGTTGGTGCACCACCAATGTCTGTTCCGCATCTGGATACAAGAATTATCAATGGTAGAAAAGCTTTGCTCTTTGGTCCTTATGCCGGTTTTTCTTCTAAATTTTTAAAACAAGGTTCTTATCTCGATTTAACCCGCTCAATCACATTAAAAAACATTTGGCCAATGATGTCTGCCGGAGCGGATAATATTCCGTTGACTAAATATTTAATTAGTCAGGTTAGCCAATCAAATGTAGCACGTTTAAATGCCCTGAAAGAATATTTTCCTGAGGCGAAGGCCTCAGATTGGAAACTTGAAACTGCCGGACAACGCGTGCAGATTATCAAAAAAGATAAAAAAGGAGGAGGAGTGCTTCAGTTTGGCACAGAGGTGGTAAGTGCAAAAGATGGAAGTTTAGCCGCTCTGTTGGGTGCTTCACCAGGTGCATCAACATCGGTTGATATCATGATCACAGTATTAAAAAAATGTTTCCCAAAAGAAATGGCTACTCCAGAATGGCAATCGAAAATGAAGGAGATGATCCCATCATATCAGAAGAAACTTTCAAACGATAAGGCTTTGGCAAATGCCATCAGAAAGGCAAATAGCACTTCGCTTGGTCTCAAATATTTCACAGTAGACTAAACACAGGTGTAAATAGAGAAATGTTAGTCGGCATTAAAGGTCGGCAGAAACCTGTTCATTACTGAAGCATTGCTGATGTTGTCCAGTACCTGGTAAGGGTTGTTCCTGGAAAAACGGAACAATCACTGCGTTCCGTCCGGTGCCCAGCAAAATTACAACAGTTTAAAAGCTGAAAACTCAGACTGCCGTTTTTAACGGAGATCATTTATTGCTATTGACCGCAATGCAGCATATGGACACGCTTAGTTCTAAGTAAAACACGACTAACTTTGCCTGATTGTATTAGGAAAGAAATCTATCTCACGATCAGGTAGTTACAGATAAATCTTGATGAGTTACTAGAATTGTTAACGTCGCCAAATCTGAAAAACTTCTTTTGCTAATCTCGAATGCGGACATTTGAATTGAAGTACTCCTGCAAGTTTTCTGTTCCACCGGGGAGTTAATATCCTTTCGGAGCAAAAAATGGCCAACTTTAGAAATCGGGTTAGCATTAGAGCCAATTGTGTGTTTCGGTTGGGTCGGGGATTTTGATGAGCGTGGATAATTTTATGCGTATTAAATACTATATTGGGAACGTATTTTGATTCACCGTCAATGAAGCAGACAAATTATTCTGATCAGGAGCTCCTTGATCTCCTGAAAAAGGACATACGGGATGCTTTTGATATGCTCTATTACCGTTATTGGGAAATGTCTTTTCAACTGGCATACAAGATACTTCAGGATGTCCCTGCATCCGAGGATGCGGTTCAGGAAGTCTTTGCAGAAATTTGGTTAAGGCGGAACAAAACTGTTATTGATAACCTTAAATCCTATATTTTTCAGTCTGTACGTTTTCAGGTATTCAAGGTTATCAGGCACAACAAGATCATAGCTGCACATGTGGAAAGGGATTTTATCCTGAACTTTTCTACAAATGAGGGTGAACATAACCTAGCCTTGGGAGACATCAAGCGGATTCTTGATGAAACCGTGGCGGGCTTACCGCCGAAGTGCCGCGAGATATTCAATATGAGCAGGAATAGTCATATGAGCACTAAAGAGATAGCGGTTTATATGGGTATTTCACCAAAAACGGTTGATAATCAGCTGAATATTGCGCTAAAAAAAATAAAGGCCTCTATGGCGTCCTCATTTGTGCTGATTGAGGCCATCATTGCGCTGTACTCCAGACACTGAACATTTCGTCTTTTAAAATAATAATAAATTTTCTTTGGGTGATGTGCCCTTCTCAGGGTACATGATTTATATGGCCCGGTACATTACAGTCAGGCCAGATCATGTCAGACCGGATGAAAAAGAATTTTTTTAAAAGATTGGCCCGCAGGTATGTCAAGGGGAACATAAGCGATAAACAGAAATCTCTTCTCGAGGCATACTTTGACTATGGACAGTCCAGGGATTATAATGCGCCGGCGGAAGAGGATAGAGAGGGCAGGATTTTGGATCGTGTAAACCTGCTCATTTCGTCCAGGGAAAATCCTCCACGTAGTTTCATTCCATATTATTGGGCTGCCGCAGCATTGCTTGTGATTTGTATGGCTGCCTTATTGACTTTCAAGCTGGGCAAGAGCAGCCCTCAACCTGTAAGTCTATTGGCGGTGATCACCAAAAAAGGAGAAAAGAAGAAGGTGGTACTGCCTGACGGTTCAGTTGTTATCGTCAATTCGGAAAGTGAACTGCATTATTCTGGCAATTTTGATGGGCCGGAACGAAAGGTCGACCTGGTTGGCGAAGCTTATTTTGATGTTGTGCATGATGTACGGAAACCATTTATCGTGCACAGCAAAAAAATGGATATCAGGGTGCTGGGTACCCTTTTCAATGTCAGATCCTACCTGGGTGAGACAACAGAGGCCTCACTGATCAGGGGGGCAATACAGATCTTTCTTCCCGCATCTAACAAAGCACTCGTTACCCTTAAGCCGAATGAAAAATTTGTCCTGGGATCAGGCGTGATGCTGACACCCTCAAAGCAGCTGGTTTCCAGGGGCAGGGATTTTATAGTTACTGCACCAAGACCGGAGCTGGCCAGTACACCACCCAGGGACATCGAATGGATTCATAACCGCTTGAGCTTTGATGACCAGGGTTTTAGGGAAGTTGCTGTGCTTTTAGAACGCTGGTATAATGTGACCATTACCATTGACAATCCTAATCTTTTAAAATACAGGTTTACCGGGACCTTCAATGATACCGGATTGATCGATATTTTGGATGCCCTGAAGACATCACAGGATTTTAACTATAGGAAGGAGGGCGAACGGATAAATATTTACTAGAAAAATAACAGGGAAATACCAAAGGTAGATCCCTGCCGATAACAAATTAACTAAGCAGACAAATTTGCGATGAGGCTGCTTTAATTAACCTAAATCTTCTTAAAAGTAATAAGAATATGGCAATTATCCGATTTTATTAAAAAACGGGTAATGCGGTATCGTACTTTTTTGACAATTAACCAAACATGAAGACCAAACTATCGATGTGGGCATATCAGCCCGATCCCTTATTCCGTAAGATCATAAAGATTATGAAACTAACCTGTTTTTTGTTACTGGCCGGCCTGCTGCATTTATCTGCTGCAGTCTTTCCACAGGGCAAAAAAATTTCGCTAAACCTAAAGAAAACCACCCTGGAAACGGTCATCAAAGATATCGAGACCAAGACCGGTTACTCTTTCCTATACAGTAACAATAATTTTCCATCTGCAAAGATGGTGAATATCAGGGCCGTGGACAGACCGGTTGCTGAGATTTTGGATATGGTTCTGAAAGGATCTGGATTTACCTATAAGTTTATCAACGACAACCTGATTACTTTTACCAAAGTTGAAATTCAGGCAGCAGTGCCTGTAAGGGGCAAGGTCACCGATGAACAGGGGCTTCCCCTGGCCGGTGCTTCCATAAAAGGTCCGGATGGAAAGATACTTGCTCAGACCGATATTGATGGTCTGTTTTTTATAAATGATCCGGGCAGCAATACTTCGCTCTTGGTGAGCTATATCGGCTACATAGAGCAGTCGGTTGCCATCGGCAATGCAAATACGCTGATCAAGGTCGTGCTCAGGCAGCAGAGCGAAGCGCTTAAAAGTGTATCGGTTGTCTCTACCGGGATCCAGACGCTATCCAAAGAAAGAAGTGCAGGCAGTTTTGCAAAACCCGATATGAAGGTTTTTGCCGCCCGTACGGGATCTATGAATGTTATACAGCGACTGGACGGCCTTATTCCCGGGCTGACGATCAATAATGCACCTGGCGATCCGGCATACTCGTCCAGCCAGGTCCTGGTGCGTGGGGTAACCACGATCAATGCTGCAAGAGGGCCATTATATGTTGTAGACGGTTTCCCCATCAGCGATATTTCCTCTATCAATCCCAATGACGTAGAAGATGTCACGGTGTTAAAAGACGCTACTGCTGCATCTGTTTGGGGAGCGCGGGCTTCTAATGGTGTCATTGTTATTACCACCCGCAGGGGCAGGGCAGGATCCGGTCTGGATATCGAATATGATGGCTTTGTAAATTTGAGGGGCATGCCCGACCTGAATTATGCCAGGACACTAAGTAGCTCCCAGTTTATACAGGCTGCCAGGGAAATTTTCAATCCAACATTGAACCCATTGACTGCAATCGTACCCAACGGTTCGCTTTCTCCGACCTTACCGCCGCATGAGCAGATCCTTTATAACCTTAACAGTGGTGCTATCACCACCGCAGCGGCAAACGCCCAGCTTGATGTGCTTGCCGGTACCAATAATCTTGACCAGATTAAAGACATCTGGTACCGAAATTCCATGCTGACCAACCATACCCTTTCCATGAGGGGAGGGGGAGAACGTTACAACGTGTATGCGTCTCTGGCCTATACCGGCAGCAAGAGCAATCTTGTGGGGGAAAAAAATAATTCCTACAAAATCAATGCCCGTCAGGATATGCAGTTCAATAAGGTACTGAGTGCCTATCTGATTACTGACCTGACCAACAACATACGCTCATCCCAGAATAATATCGCACCTGACAGCCGCTTTATCCCCTATGCACTGTTTGAGGATGGGGCAGGGAACAGTATTCCCATGTCCTGGCTAAACCTTGCAGATGGGGTGAGAAAAAATTATGAAACCCTGAGCCAGGTCAGCCTGGCATATAATCCTGTGGACGAACTGGGCCTGAGGGATAATAAAGTCGATGAACTGATCAACAGGATTGTGGCCGGGGTGACGATAAAACCTTATAAAGGCATTAAATTCGAAGGGGTTTATGGCTACTATAAGTCCAACCTGAAGAACACTACCTTTCTGGATCAGAACAATTACAGCGTAAGAAGGGAACTGACGGCATTTACTGTTGCCCCGGTTGCTGCAGGTGGCGTGCCGACCTATTATCTGCCGGTCACCGGTGGCAGGCAGACCAATTTGAACCAGAACCAGCGGAACTGGAACGTGAGGAACCAGCTGAGTTATGACAAAAGCTGGAACAACCAGAAACATCAGCTGACGGTACTGGCCGGGCAGGAAATACAGAACCAGCTTACTGTGGTGAACGCTTCGACTGTAAGGGGCTACAATCCTGATCTTTTGACATTTGGATCTATCGATTATAAAGCGCTCAATGCAGGTATTGCCAATACAGTATATCCAAACAGCGGTACACGCGGTGTCCTTGCCGATAATTCTTTCTCTGCAAGTGAGCTCGAAAACAGGGTAGTATCTTATTATGCCAATGTGGGCTATACTTTTAACAACAAATATACCATCAACGGCAACTGGAGACTCGATCAGTCCAGCCTTTTTGGAAAGGACAAATCCGCACAGGACAGACCGGTGGGCAGCGGTGGCCTAAGCTGGTATGCCAGTCGTGAGGATTTTTTGAAAAATGTAAACTGGCTGAACAGGCTGATCCTTAGGGGGACATATGGCATCACGGGACTTTCTCCCATCATCGGTACGGCGGCATCTTATGACATCGTTATTGCAGAAGCCAACAGTATCTTTCCTGATGGAAAAGGGGTAAGGATCGGTACGCCTGCAAACAGGCGTTTAAGCTGGGAATCGACCAAAACCCTGAATTTAGGGCTTGATTTTACTGTCTTTAACCGCATCAGCGCAAGTGTTGATCTATACCGGAAAAATACAGACAACCTCATTGGCTATCTGCCTGTAAACCCTTTTACGGGTTATACGAGCATTACCGGAAATATGGGGGAGATCACCAATAAAGGGGTTGAGTTGAGTCTGAGCAGCCAGAATATTTCAACTGAAAAATTTGGTTGGAGTACCCTGTTCAACATGGCTTACAATAAGAACAATATTAAATCGCTTTCTTATGCTGCACCGATCAGTACCGGCAATGCCCTTGTTTCGCAAAATTACCTTGCCGGATATTCGGCGTTTTCGGTTTTTGCCTACCGTTATGCAGGCCTGGATAATGTGGGCGATCCCCAGGTCTATCGTGCGGACGGTTCGGTTACCAAGGCAATCAATGCCACTACACCTGCGGACATCGTTTACAAGGGTACTTATCAGCCTGTATGGAGCGGTGGACTGACCAACGTATTCAGATATGGTGCTTTTGGCCTGAGTGCAAATGTGGTGTACAACCTTGGCCATGTAATGCGCCGTGATGTAACCACGCTTTTTTCAGGGGGAAGGTTGATTGCCAATGAAAACCAGGAATTCGCCGACAGGTGGAAGGTAGCCGGTGATGAAAGGAATACCAATATTCCGGCATTTATAGCTGCCTCTGGAACCAGCGCGAGTCAGCGTAACGTAGGCTATTATACCATGGCAGACATCAATGTCCTTGATGCAAGTTTCATCAAACTCAGGGATGTTACCCTTTCATACGAGCTTCCAAAATCCCTGCTCTCAAAGATCAATGTCAAGGGGATTACGCTTCGGGCTCAACTTTCCAACGTTATGCTCTGGAAAGCCAACAGCTATGGTATTGATCCGGAATTTCAGGACCCAACAGGCCTGGCCACCAATTCTGCCAGTACTTTGGGAGGAGCCAGGACGCTCCCTGTCAATCAGCATACAGTTTCTTTTGGCGCACATGTAAATTTTTAAAAGATGAAAGCATTAAACAACAATATATATATAGCGCTTGCCGCAATTATCTTTCTTATCGGCGGTTCTGCATGCCAGAGAGAATACCTAGACCTAAAGCCAAAAGGAAAGCTTATTGCTCAAAGTACCTCTGATTACAATCTACTGTTCAATAATACCGCACTGATCAATACCGGAACAGGGGTAACCGAATATCCCAATGGGCAGCTAATCCTAGGAGATGAAGTACTGAGTACAGAACCTTATTTCTCGGGTGCTGCTTTAAGGACCCAACGTTTTTTTAGGTATGATAAGGATCTCTACAATCCGGAGGATGACAATGCCGAAATGAAGGGCATTATGACCCAGCTTTATACCTATAATAAAATTGCAACCGAGGTGCCCGAATCAACAGGCGGTACCGATGAACAGAAAAAGGCACTTTATGCCGAGGCCATTGCTAACCGTGCCTGGTGTTACTTTATGCTGGTGAACTTTTATGGAAAGCCCTACAGCCCCGCTACAGCTTCAACCGATCTCGCCTTTCCGATTATCACGGTAGCGGACGTTGCGGAAACCAAATTCACCAGGGCAACCGTTCAGGCTGTCTATGATTTTATGATCAGGGACCTTACCGAAGCCATTCCCTTATTGCCAAAGAACACTTCGATACGTGCGCGTCTTGGAAAGGCCGGGGCAGAAGGCCTATTGGGCAAGGTGCTTGTTTTTATGGGGCGTTATTCAGATGCACTGCCATACCTGAACAGTAGCATTGATGATCTTCCCACAAATTATCCGGTAGCTTTTTATAATCTCAACATAACGATGGCAAATGCGGGTACGGCAGGCGCTTGGGGCTACAATCCAACAACCAATCCTGCAGGCTTTCAGAGTCTTTACCCTACGGCCTGGCTGAATACCGAAAATATTTTTTGCAAACAGGTGAACGCCGGCGCTTTCAATGCAGACCGTTCGGATATCTTGCTTACCCCTGAAGCTGCTGCACTTTTCAAATCCTCAGACATGCGCTTGAGGTTTTTCAGTTCCAAAGAAAATGGTGGCGCTGCGCTCCCTATTGCAGGAACGCTTCGGAGAAACAGCGGAACAGTGGTACAAATCGGGATCAGGCTTGCCGATATACAGTTGCTCAGGGCAGAATGCCTGGCCAGAACGGACAGAACTGCTGATGCCATTGCTATCTTGGAGGCCTTCAGGACTACACGCATGCCGGCGGCAGATGCAAAAGTTACCATAAGCGATAAAACCGCCCTGATCAGGTTTGTGATCGATGAAAGGACCAGGGAGTTTGCCGTTAACGGTTTCAGGTGGTTTGATATGAGACGGTTGTCAACAGATCCTTTGTTCTCCTCGACTGTTTATAAACACCGCTACTATGATGCTACGGGCAAAGTGACCGAATATATACTGACACCGGACCGCTTTACGCTCCGTTTTACACAGAAGGTAATTGATGCCAACCCTGGAATGCCAAATAATCCATAATGATGAAACTGAGAAACATTATAACTTGTTGCCTGATGATCACCTTTACCGGGGCATCTGCGCAGCAGGTTTCCATTCATGGAAAATTCCGTTCCTTGCAGAGGGAGGTCAAAGTAGAAGACATTTCCGAATTTCAGTATCTCAGGCCACAGGATAAGAATCCGAGCGTTAAGACCGATTCTTTGGGGAATTTCAGCATTGCATTCAATCTGCCCAGACCAGGTTATTACAGGATCGGTCGCAATGTATTATACCTCACCCCGGGGGATAAACTAAAGGTGGATATCAGTCATTTAAACCCGGCCCAGTCTGTCTTTAAGGGAAGGGGCAGCAGTAAGAATATCTACTTAAGGGATACACCTTTTCCCAAAGGCGGTTCCTACCTTGAATCAGGTAAAAGTATCAGCGCAGATCCAGGGACACAGTTAAAGTTAATCCTTGAAAAAGCAGTGCTAAGGAAACTGGAGCTCAATCGGCTAAAAGGGGTGAGCAGCCAGTTCAGGGTTCTTGAAGCTGCAAGAATAAAGGCTGACGTGATCAATAGCATAACTTCTGTACCTTATTATGCTCCCCGGAAATTAAAACTGAGTGCAGATTCTGCCAAAAGCTACATCAGGACTTTTGCTGCGCTGGCTCAGCCGACCCTGGAAGCCTACTCGCGTGATCTGAAGGACCCCAGATTTCTCCAGCTGGTTGTGTTCAGGGATATTGTTGGACAGGTAGCTAAAAAGCAAGGGGGAGAGTCACAGTCAAGGATGATAGACTGGATCAGGGCTGATTCACTTGTGCAGGTGATGAGGGAAACCGAGGACAAGACAAAAATTGCTGCTTTTTCTGACCGGCTTGACAGGATAAAATATCCGCCCTACAGGCTTGCTGCGATACAGGTGAAAAACAGTCTTTTGCATTACGGCAATGGAGATCCTGCAATTGATTTTTCTGCGATCGAACTTTCAGGCAGAACTGTGCGCTTATCGGATCTGAAAGGAAAGGTAATCTTTATTGATCTGTGGGCAACGTGGTGCGGGCCATGCCTTCAGGAAATGCCTGCTTTTGAAAAACTTAAGGCGCAGTATGTGGGTAACAGTGGGGTGGCATTTGTTTCACTTTCGATCGATGAGAGTACTGATGGATGGAAAAAGAATGTGGCCTCGAGGAAGGCGGACGGTTTGCAATGGCATATTGCCAGAAGCATGCTAAAGGATTACCAGGTAGTGAATATCCCAAGGACAATTATTATCGGAAGAGATTTTAAGGTTGCCAGTTTTCAGGCTCCTGTACCCTCCTCTAAAGAGAACCTTGAGTTGATTGATGAGCTGTTGGGCGGTGGTCCTAAAGGAAATAGCTTCAGCATTGACGGCAGGCTCAATAGGGTTGATCCCAAAGGGATATTGTTTTTATCCTATATCGGGAAAGATCATAGGCAGGTATTGGATTCGGTTAGGCTTGAGGATGGCAGCTTTCATTTTGATGGGACTGTGGATGAAACCACTCAGGCAAATTTACTCCTCAGTTTAGCTGGCCATTATACGGTGAAGAAAAACGCTGACCAGACCGATATCTTTATCGGTAACAAAGCGCTGGTAATAAAGGGTGCCGATTCCATAGCCACGGCTGAAATTTTGGGTGATGATGAGAATCTGGCCAACCAGCAGTTTAAACAGAAGTTCGGTACTCTTGTGAAGGCACAGCGGTCTTTGCTGTACCTGCTAACCCCAGACAAAAGAGCGGATACAGCCTTTATATCTGATATAAGACGGAAAAACCAGAATCTTGTTTTCAGGCAGCGTGCGCTTCAGCGTGATTTTGTACTGAAAAATACAGGTCTGATGGCAAGTCTTGCGGTCTTAAGGTCCTATGCCGGGCCAATAATAGATGTTGATGAGGTAGCCCCGCTCTACAATGCGCTTTCTGCAGGGGTAAAGCAGAGTATAGCCGGAAAGCAATTTGGCGATGCGATCAAAATACTAAATAACATTGCTGTCGGTCAACAGGCACCCGATTTTAAACTGCCGGACACTTTGGGCAGGTTGAGGGGGCTGGATAGTTTCAGGGGGAAATATGTACTTCTGGATTTCTGGGCAAGCTGGTGTGCGCCATGCAGAGCAGAAAACCCGAATATCATTTCCCAGTACAAAAAATACAAAGACCGTAATTTTGAGGTTCTTGGTATATCACTGGATGTGGCAAATAGTAAAAATGCTTGGCTAAAAGCGGTTAAGGATGATGGGCTGGAATGGACAAACCTATCAGATCTACA
>NZ_LMZQ01000050.1 GCF_001442625.1 Pedobacter ginsenosidimutans
TTAGTGAAATACGCAGATTGATCGTGTATTACCTAACACTCAAATAGAAGTGTTTTTACGTTTTCAATGAATAATTGAGTTATCAATAATTCCTTTAGCTACAAGTATCAAGCAAAAAAGAAGAACTAAACTTATTTTGTTGTTTCGAACAAGCAAAAAAACATCTTATAAATCAACGTAAAAAATACTGCATCTGTATAAGCCATGCCAAAAGAAAAAAAAGACATTGATTGGGAAGATTACGAATCATTGATCCATAAGATTTATACTGAACTCGAACCCACTATGGAGGTCCGTAAAAACGATTATATTATGGGAAGGGATAGTAAAACAAAAAGACAGATCGATATATCCATACGCCATACAATCGCTGGGCACCAGATCCTAATGATTATTCAAGCAAAAAAACTCAAGCGGCCGGCAGACATTAATGTTGTTGGTGAATTCAGCGCAGTTATACGGGATGTACAGGCATCCAAAGGCATCCTTATCTGCCATTCAGGTTTTACAAAAAGCGCAAAGATTACAGCCGCAGAACTCAAAATCGACTTATGTTCTGCCCATGATGCTTCCAAATTAGATTGGCAAAAAGAAATACAAATTCCTGTTATCAAAAACAGCATTAAAGTAGACATAAAAATCAAGCATAGTTTTATCCCAATGGGAGAAATTGGAGTAAATGGATTAGAAATCCCCTTCCCAGAAGACTCATTCAAAGCTTTCATGTCTGCTTGGGAAAACGATGACATTCCTAAAGCTCCCGGAGAACATATATTTGAATTCAAACCGGAATCCCTTGATTTCTCCAAGACTAATATCACCCTCAAAAGCATAATCGAATATAAAGTTAGCCATAGGTTTCATTTCAAGTTTTTTATACCCATTGATTATAGGGGACTTCAGGACTACTTATCTGAGACCTTTAGACCCAGTTTCATGGCCTTCAAGGAAAAAATCCCCTACCTGGATGACGGAACCTGGAAATATATCAAAGATCCTACGGAGATCTCCATAAGCTCAGTTTATCTGGATATAGAAATCATGGACATCGGCTTTCTCAAAAAAAAATTATTTAGAATAGCGTGGAAAGACGCTACCGAAATTAATTGAAATTCAATAAAGAGAAATCGGTGAAACAACTGAATCCTATCCATTCAACAACAATAAATCAACAGCTAAAAAACTTCCCATATGCCCTCAACATTAACTTCCCGACTCAGATCCTTACTCGTTCAGATCAAACTAAATGAGGACCCAGATTTGATTTCAAGAACGATACATCTAAATCCAAAATTATACAATATTTTAAAAACTCATTTACTTGAAACCACTAAAAAACATAAGCAGAGAAAAAAAATAATAACTGACGAGATTCTAAATAACGGGTTAGAAGAAATGCTAAAGCCTGTTTATTATAAACTATCGTCAATTGGCTATAACTATTCCGATGATAGCGAAATTATGGAAGCGAGCCTCAAATATACACTAGACACTGTCCTAAAAAATTACCCATTGCACAAAAAATGGACTCCATTTCGAACCGGAATCCTTCATTCATCTTCCCAGGTAGAGGAAATTGACAATCTGATCGGTCTTGATTCTGTAGAGTACCCGCAGCCGTACTATGAATTTCAATATGCCATAGAAAACTCCCTGGTTACTTCAAATGGTGTAAACCACAAATTAACCTCGCTGGGAAATCTTTTTATTTCGCTGTCTTCATTAACGGCTCCGGTATTTATTTTAAAATTGGAAAGCTATTGTCATACAACAGGGACCGAAGATCAATGGCACATCAGCCAGGAATATTTAAAAAGTTTAAATGACCAGAGCAGCATTTACCTTGATTTTGGAGATTCGAGATATACCCTTTTGGAACTAGATCCAAACCTCACGTATTTGAGAAGATTAGATGACCTTGGTCTTATGTATACAAAAGATCATACCTTAGAACGACGAATGGCAGAAAACATTGATAGTAGTATACCAACATTTCATATCGGTGATGATTTTATCGAAATGGGCCTAACAGACTTGGGCCGCAGGGTTTTGAGCCAAGTCTTAGATGAAGATCTTGGATTACTCGATCGAGTAATTCAAGATCTTATCCAACTTGAACTTTCAGGAAAGAAAAATTTAGCCTTAATTTCAAATGAAGATCTCAACGAAATACTCGATCTTACGATAAAATTCCCAAAAATCATACTTAACGAAGCTCAAAGCATTGAAGACATTATCACGGATGTTAAGAAAAACAACTTAAGTTTACATCATCTTAGAGGTATCATGCCAAGTATCGAGGCAATCATGAGGCAAATCCTAAATAATGAAGGACACCTGACTGAGAAAGATAAAAAAATCACTTTAGGTGGATTGACTGATAGGTATAGAACATTGCTTAAAACAACACCTATTATCAGTAAAGATATTTTAGATTTCTTCAACACCCTAGAAAGAAATAAGCTACTGCATGGAACAATGGCACCGTCAGATCAAATCCTCGAAATATACCTTGGTATGGCACTAAACTTTCTTCTTCTTATACTCAGAGAATACCAACAGTATAAAAAATCCAATATCCAATAAATATAACCATGATCAACTAATGTATGTTTTGATGTATCAGATAGATTACTCTCAGATATCATTGGCTGCGCACACCTTAGAGGCTGACAGCGTGAATATTTAACAGAGGTCGTGATGCGGCAGCAGTGCTTAGGTTACGAATTAGGTGTCGCCATCAGCGATACCTTGGATGCTCCTAGGCCATTGCCCCTTATGAAAAATCTGTCCGATTACAACGTACATTTTTGTGCCAGTGAAGATTTTTTCCAATCAGAGGTGAGTTTTTCACTTCAAAACGAAAAAAAACCAACCTAAAACACTCATTTACTACTATTTACACTCCCAGGTTCGACACCCTTTCGTTTCAAGCCTCACTGCTAACACCATTATAATTGAGCCCGTGAATTTATACTCGAAGCAATCACATTTAGCTACATGATTTCTCTTTAACATCCTTACCTAATCCACCTCACAGTCTTCTGGTTGTAATTTCATTCTTGCCTTTACTTTTTGTTGCCATTTTTCTGTTTTTAATGACAAGCTATAGCATGACGAGACACACGATCAGCGAAAACAGGTGGATACTATTGCCGAAATCCCCAATATAGGTAGATATCTATATAGCTGTTTTGTTTTTTTAGTGCTTTGTCTTGGTATTGTTAGGGGTTGCTATTGTTTAAATGCGGTCAGGCTTTCAATAAGCGGTTTATTTGACTACTTTTGTGGTAGCTGATTGGATAATTTACATGGTCAAGAGAATATCTTTTAAAAATTATAAACTATTTCGGGAAAAACAGACGCTGGAGATTGTGCCGATCACAATTTTTATTGGGAAGAACAATTCCGGGAAAAGTGCTATTGCGAAATTACCTACGCTGATTTCAGGGAGTTTGAGGGGTGGCTTTTCAGCTCCCTTTCAATTGGAAACAGATGGTGTTAGAATTGGTCAGTCTTATGAGGATCTTTTTTATAACCGGGAAATTACTGGGGAGCCACTTGAATTTGAGATACATGATGGAGATTCAAGTGTAGCTGCGTTTATAACTGGAGACAGGTCTCTTAACATTAGGGTTTCAAAACTGTTTGTAGATGGCCAAGAGGTTAATCTTGCTGCTACAAAATTAAATGGTCTTGTTCCAAAGGATCAGGATCCAAAGAAAATGGTTTTGAACTTTGACTATATCGAGTCGTTTCGAAAGTTCCCTGCAGCTAGTTTTACCGATATTTTTGGTGAATATGATAAGCTTGGGGTATCGGGTGAAAATGCGTACAAGCTTTTGGCTCAGTACCATCAGGCTGGAAATAAGATTTTGCAAACTATAAGTAGTTGGTTTGAGCAGAATTTTGAGGGTTGGAAGATTAGTATAAAGGATGTATCGGGTACTTCGGTATCTTATGAGGTTGTTTTAGAGAACAATTTTATTAAGCCGATCAATATTGTAAATACGGGTTCTGGGATTAGGCAATCGCTTCCGCTCATCGTCAGGTCTTTTATGCCAGTAGAAAAGGATACTTTGATTATTATAGAGGAGCCTGAAACGCATTTACATCCTGCTGCGCATGGTAACCTCGCGGAACGTTTCGTGGATTCGTATCTGGAGGATAAGCGCAGAAATTATATGATTGAAACCCATTCGGAGAATTTCATTTTGCGAATACAGCGTTTGATTGCTTCCAATAAGATCAGCGCTAATGATGTTGCGATTTATTATATTGACTACAATGAACACGAGGGCCATAGTGCGCTAAAACGCCTTTCAATAGAAATTGATGGGGAGGTCGAGGATTGGCCTGATAATATCTTTAATGAAGGACTGGACGAGGTGTTAAAATTCCGCAGGGCACAAAAAGAACAGCAAAATGCAGGTAAGAATCCTTAAAGATGTTTTTGAAAACGGTTCACATTTCGATGAACTGGATAATCTTTTAACCCTGTTCAGAAAAGGCAAACACGCACTTTTCCTTGATGATATTGATGATATTGAAGCCTTTAACCATTCGGAGTGGAAAAAGGGTTTAAGCTCCAGGGAAATTAAACTCATCAGCGCCTATATCAAAAGTGCGACAAAAATAAACAAAGCCAATAAGCTGATCAACGTTTCACTTGCTGATCTTGACGTTAATTTTGCACCGAGAGAAGCGGAAATGTATTTGGCCCAGCCCCTGATTATTTTATTGGAGAATAGTGAGTATGATCCTCCTTTTACCAATGCAATTTTTCAGCACTTTGATGATGGTGCTATAATTTTGCAGGCTAAGAGCGATCAGTTTTGGAAGTACGGCATGGGTGGTGGGTCTGCGATCAGCAGTGTAATAACTTCAGAATTAAAAGAGTCTTTTACGGATCCATGCTTCACTAAGGATAAAAAAACTTATCTGCGGTATTTTGTGATATTGGATAGTGATAAAAAATACCCTGGAATGCCCGTGGATAAGGCTAAGCATGAGGCTTTGGATCAAAATGACGTGCCTTACCATATTTTATTTAAAAGGGAAAAAGAGAATTATATGCCTTTGGATATATTAAAAAAGCTGAATGATGAGTATATTGATCTTTATATTGCTTTTAAGAAAAATGAGCAAAGAGATTTTTTTGATTTGGAAAAGGGCTTTAATTTAAAAAATTACAACGGGTTATCTGCGGAAGTTCAGGAGCTTTATCCTCAGACTGATGTTCCAACAGAGCCTTATAAAGTTTTAAGGAACGGTTTGAAAATAGAAGCCTATAAATCAGGGAAGTTTAAGAAAGATTTCTCCAATCTTTTTTTTGACGCTTCCAGGGAGCAGTTGGCTGAGGTTATTGTCCATCAGCCAAAAATTGGGAGTTTAAATGAATTTGAGTATATCGTTAGTGAGATTAAAAAGATGATATGAGCAATCTGCAAATAAATACAAGAGTCAGGAGGCTTTTTCAATATCTTGATGACTTCGAGAAAGGCAGGATCCAGGTTCCTCCTTTTCAACGTGATTTTGTATGGGATAACCAAAAGAAGCTCGATCTTTTAGATAGTTTAAAAAAGGGATTTCCGATTGGTTCGGTGCTGTTTTGGCAGGCGGATGAGGAGAATCTTTTTTTAGAGGAGGATGTCCAGAAGATTGGTTCATATAGCCTTCCGCGTAATGGAAATGATTTTTATTTTATTTTAGATGGGTATCAGCGACTTTCGACTTTGTTTGGCTGTTTCATTGACCACAATAGAACTTCACTGTCAAGAGATGAGATTGATTGGAAGAAGAACTTTGACATTGTGTATAACCTTCAGGAAGATCGTTTTGAATTTAACAGGAGGACGACTTCTGAAATCCAGATTTTCCAGATTCCGCTTTATCATTTTATTGATGGGGAAAAATTCTATGATTTTCAAACAGATTTAGTTCATTCGAACGTTGATGAGAATAAGAAGAAGGAATACATCCGGTTGTATAAAAGTTTTGGGGCTAAAATTTCTGGTTATGATATCCCTTCTATTGATCTGGTGGGAGGAAATATTAAAGAGGCGGTTGAGATTTTTTCCAGGTTAAATTCAAGAGGTGAGCGGATAACGGATGATTGGAAGGTTTCTGCTTTGAGCTTTAGCCCTGAACGTAAGTTCAGGTTTGGTTCGGAGATAGATCATTTGTTTGATCGCCTAGAAAGATATGATTTCTTTAATTCCAATGGGGAGCGAAAGCATAAACGAGATTTGATCTTGAAATGTGTTGTAAATTCTTTTGGCAAAGTCTATTTTGATGTTTCCAATGTTTCTAATGAACTGGAAGAACTGGCACAGCGTAGGGATTTTATTGATATTTCCATGGCTGCTTTTGTGAGTATTGAAAAAGCGGTAAAATTTTTATACGAGGAATTAATGGTGTTGAGCAGCAATCTTTTGCCATATAATAGCCATTTGATCTTTATTACAGAGTTCTTTAATAGGTTGCCTGATCCTTCAAGGAGCCAGCTGGATAAACTTAAAAAATGGTTCTGGCAAACAACCTACGCGAATTATTTTACGGTCTATAACCTGGCGAAACAGAGGCTTGCTTATTATCGGTTTGTGGATTTTTTGGGAAACGAAGAGATAGACCCTTTTTACCTCGATAAACGGAAGAAATTTGAAACAGTTGAATTTCCAAAGAAGATTTCTATGAAAAGTGTCCGGGCAAAGGCGCTGGCTTTATTTATGCTAAATTATTCGGTTAAATATCTTGAAATATTAGGGCCGATGTTGATTAGCGTTAAAGGACGCTTAAATTATAAGGACATGAAGATTTTCAAGAATATTGATAATCCGGATGGAGATAATATTAGTGAAAATACGATTATGGTTATTACACCTGACCCGGAGAGCTTTTTTTATGAAAGGCAAGGTATGTTGTTATCTGCTGGTATGTTTAACGAAGATAACCTTTCGCGTTATTTTCTGTTTAAGGAAATGTTGAATAACCTTTCAGAAAAGGAATTTCTGGAAATGCGTTTGTCGATAGTCAAAGATCAGGAAAAGAATTTTGTAGAGCAGTTAAATGTAGTTTATAGCAGTTGAGTTGGGGATTCCGGCAAAAGTTGCTCTTCCACGCTTTTGGTGGGCAATAATTTTGTTAATTATAATAGTATTTTCTGATATCTATAATAAGGAGATCTCAATTTGAGAAGTCTAATAAAATCGTATCTTTAATCATAGAAATTTGCACAAAGAAATAAAGGTGAGTTTTTGGTTCGCGACAGCTAAAAGACACCATAAAAATCTGATTATCAAATAAATAAAACAGCAGGTTCGACACCCTTTCGGTCCAAAGCAGGACCGGTTCATAAAAAAAGCGCATCAATCCCGATAGCGCTATTTTAGATAAAAAGTGCAGACCAAAAGGCTTGCTACGCAAAAATAGAAATTAACGTATGATTACAAAACTCCTATTAAAGAAGTTATATCTTCCAGTTCCAAAAAATGATTTTTAGGGAGCAATCTTCTTAATTTAGAGCAATTTATTGGGATCATATAAAAAAACATCTTTTTCGATACCATTAAATGTTTTTTTTTTGCAACAGGGATAGCAGCGGATACCGGCCCCTGCTTAAGGCTTGCAGGCGTATGAGCGGATAGCCCGGCAGTTGCCCAGACAATATAAAAAGTTAACATCAAAATTAAATCAAGCTGGCATAACCAGAAAACATATACAGTTGCCTGGCTCTCTTGCCGTATATGATGAATATAAAAATCCACCTACAAAAAAGCCACCGGTCTATACCAGTGGCCTTATATCCCAAAACAGTCTCCTGTTTATTTTGCGCTGTTCTTTTTCTCTGTAACCTCAGCCCTGATCTCCTGAGCAAGGTTTTTAAGGTCCTGCATACCTTTGCGTACACGTGTACCGGCTGCAGCGTTTCCACCATCATAAAATTTTGCTACATCAGCTTCAACCGAAGCGATCACTTCCTTTACCTGTTTGAATTTGTCCATAACTGTTTTTTAAAGGGCCAAATGGCCCCGGCTATTTAATTATATTATTTTAGGAAACCGTATTCCAGCCCCAAAACTAAACATTTATGCAGGAAAGCGAAAAAGAACCAGCCAGATTTAACATTTCCGTACCGGGAGAAGAGCGATGCCCTCGGATAACTGCTTTTAACTACGAATTTTCGCTTATGGAAGCTTGTTTTGTCTTTTAAACATAAAAAGAAAAACCGCCCTGAGAACCTTTGCAAATCCCTTCATGATTTCCTCAACCGTCCAGTATCTCTGCCCCTCACCAGACAATATCCAGATCCCCTTTAAACCGAAAGGCTTAGTGGTCACCGCAAAAATCCTGAGCGGCTCGCCATCTGAACCCCTGCACGGGACTATCTCATCAATATCAAACCCAATACCAGAGGGCCATGGATCGGATACTCCCCAAGAGGCAGCATTTGAATCTTCCGGGTTGAATGTAAGTGTATATCCTTTTGCTTTTAAGCGCTCTATCACTTCATCGATATCGTTCTCTTCCATTAAAATGTGCTGATTACTTTAATATAGCGGGCTGACCTATATTTTCCGGAAAGCCAATGGTACGATTGTACCCTTTCCCACGATCACCTGCCCGATAATAAAAATGAGAAGGCATCATCATCCCACCCGGTATTTTTTTTGATGCCAGGTAGCAATGTTGAAAATTCCTCCAAGTGCAATCAACAGTCCGCCACAAAATTCCGGCCATGCAAATGAATGCATCCCATTGATATTGATTGTCCATGGATGTGAATCTGCCGCGTTCACCGAATTGAGATGGCCTGTGGTTAAAAAGGCGACAACCAGCACAATTATGCCAGCAACCATCATACAATAACTTGCTTTTTTCATGATAATAAATTTTAATAACAGAAAATGTGTTAAGGCCTCCTATCGGCCATCATCCTTTTGCCCCTGACAATAATTTTCTTTGCCTGCCTGTCCAGCGATAGGTTTCTCCCGGTCCTGCTTTCACTTTCGTGATTGACATGATACGCCTTAACAACGTCCCTATAACTTAACAGACCTTCAAAAGCCCCTCCTTCCCTGCTATTGAACACCATCAAAAAGTCATGCTGGTTTTGGGACATAATAGCTAATGCCTTTTTCAAAGGGTCGTTATTTTTAATATGGGCATTTACAGGCTTTATTATTGACAGTATTTCTTTTTCGGTATCTGCCGAAGGCTGAAAAAGATCCAATATTGAAACAACACCCAGGCAGTCTCCGGTTGGTTCCTTCACGGCATACTGATTTTCCATAGGAGGATTTTCTCCAAAATACCTTCTCACTTCGGCAATGGTATTATACGGGCTTATAAAGACAGGATTCCGGTCCATGACCTCTGAGACACGGAGTTTCAACAACAGATCGGGTTCATAACTATCAGGTGTATGCACACCCCTGCGAGCAATTTTTTCGGTCATGATCGTATTTTTCATAAAAAACACCGAAATGAGATAGGCCCCAGAACAGGCCCCCAGAAGCGGAAGAAGTCCGTTGATCTGGTGGGTAGACTCCAACGCAAAAAGGATGCTTGTCAGATATGCCCTGGAAGCACCTGCAAACATTGCCGACATCCCAACCAGTGCCGACATCGGTATGCTGATATCCAGACCGGGAAATAAGTTATGCAATAGATACCCCAGAGCAGCGCCGCTTGCCCCACCAATGGTCATCAAAGGTGCAAGCGTTCCGCCCGAAGTCCCACTGCCAAGAGCTATGGCCCATGAAATAAATTTAAACAGGCATAATGAAAGGATGACCGAAATGGAAAGCTGTCCGCTTAGCAGCGAGATAATATTATCATAGCCCACTCCGAGTGTTCGCGGTGCAAAGTAACCGACCGTACCGACTGCCAGCCCCCCGATAGCGGGCCACCACATCCAGTGGACCGGGATTTTCTCAAAAGCATCTTCAATAAAATACACAATTTTGGTCAGCCCGAGTGATGCAAAACCGACGAGGATCCCAATAAAACTATATATGCCCAATGCAGCATTCGAGGGTACCAAAAGTGCCGGCATGGGAAATACGGGGCCTGCTTCAAAAAGAAGATGATGTCCGGCTGCGCCGGTAATACACGCAAGGGCTACGGGAATGATAGATCTGGCGGAAAACTCAAACAGCAACAGTTCTATTGCGAGAAAGACTGCCGCCAATGGAGTACCGAATATAGCGGACATTCCGGCTGTAGCCCCAGCTGCAAGGATAATTTTACGTTCATTGGAACTCACCGTAAATAGCTGTCCCAGGGTTGAACCTAAGGCACCACCAGTTGCAATAATAGGTCCTTCAGCACCGAAAGGGCCACCTGTACCTATCGCAATGGCAGAAGAAACAGGTTTTAAAATTGCAATCGCAGGCTTTATCCTGCTCTGATTGGTCAAAACCTGCTCCATTGCTTCCGGAATCCCATGCCCCCTGATCGCTTTGGAACCATAAAGGGCCATCAGCCCAACTATAACCGAGCCTATTACAGGCACAACAATTACCCATAAACCCAAATGATTGCTTGCAGGACTATGGAAATCAAATCCAAACTGCTGATAGAAAGATATGTTTGTAACCAGGTTGATCAGTGACACCAGAACCTTTGCGATTAGGGAAATTACTATAGCAACCCCTACAGACAATATAGAAATAAACAAAAGACGCTCTTTCGAACTTTTCTCTTTGTTCCTGCCCATTTTAAACCTTCCAAAAACGCCAAGCGATGGCGATATCGGGATTATATTTTTTCTACTGTTCATTTTACTCTTAGAATGCACCAAAAGTAAAATAAAAAAACCACAAATAAAAATTAAATATATTTTAAACAATATAAAAAAGCGTATAATACAATTAAAGACTGAAAATAATATGTTTTAAACAATATTATTCAAATCATCTTTGCAATTAAATATAAGTTGTATTTTTGCCTGTGAAATATCTGTTTAATGAAAGAATGCAATAACCTGTGCGATGTAAAAAGCTGTTTTCTATGCAGCCGTGTGATACCGGATTGGCTTCCCGCGGTATCACAGAGGAAAAAGAATTTCCAGTTAAAAAAGGGCGACCAGTTATTTACGGAAGCAGAAGCTGTAAGCGGCATTTTTTTCGTTTTTTCGGGAACAGTCAAAGTCCATAAAAAGTGGGACAATGAAAAGGAACTCATTATAAGGTTTGCAAAACCGGGCGATGTGATAGGACACCTCGGACTGGGAAAAAATCCTGTTTACCCTGTTTCGGCCACAGCACTTGAACAGGCAAGTGTCTGCTTTATCGATCTTGAGTTTTTCAGGTCTTGTTTGACGGTAAATCCCGGACTTACCTATCAGATGATGGATTTTTTTGCTTCCGAGCTCCAGGAGTCGCACGAACGGATGCGCAATCTCGCTCATATGTCGGTAAAGGCAAGGATCGCCAATGCCCTGCTTTCCCTAAAGGCACAATTTGGGGCTGATGCCAATGGAGCGATAGATCTTAATATCTCACGTCAGGACATCGCCTCCTATTCGGGAACTACCTACGAAACCCTTTTTAAGGTTTTCACAGAATTCACCAAAACAGGAAAGCTTGGCGCGAACGGCAAAAGAATCAATGTTTTGGACACACCGTTTCTACAGATGGTTGTAACAGATGACAACAAAAAGGGTTGATGTTTACCGTAACCGATTTTTGATAGAAACCGAATATTTTAAAAAATGTTTTCTTAAAAAAACAACCAATCAGGCAAACCTAGCCATACAATTTAAAGCATAAATGCCAGAATTAAGATCATCGGGTCTATCATAGTTTCTTTCCCTTTTTTCTCCAAGTTCCTGTTGTTATTCAATGCCACTAACCACGGTTTAAAACTTTATTGTTTGGAATGCATTTCTGCATCATCTGATTCCCACTTATGTTCATTAAGTAAATACAGGATTTCATCTGCCTTCCTGTCCAGATTGGATACCGGAATTTTTGCAGAAGTGCCGTCCTTTAACGATAGGGTGATGTAATTTTTATATATGCTCCCGGCATTATCACGTCCAACTTCTTCTATGCTAAATGCAAAGCCCTCTATGTTTTCCCAGTTGTAAAAATCACGGTCTTTAACGGTCAGCCCGTTTTCAGTAAAAGTAAGATGGGGGCTTTTTTGATGAGCTCGCGAAGTGCATATATAAAAAGCTATGCAGGGAATATGCCAACAACAGCAATGATGCCTACAGCTACGATTGTACAAACAAATACAAAAAAGGTCTGTCAATCTCTGAACAGCGAGATTGACAGGCTTAAACATATAAATACTTTACATCATCTCCTCGTCCCTAAAGCTAAAATGTCCATAGGGCGAAACAATCAGGTGACCATGAACGGTTGTTATCTCTTTTTTCTTTTTAACCACAATAAAGCACCGCTGATGGAAAGAAAGCCGGGAGTTAGTCCAAAGACCACATAAACCCACTTCAAAACATCACCGCCAAATGCACCTACATGAAGTTGATAGGCCATATATTCAAACCGTTCTTCCAGCCCCTGTTCATCAATGATTGTATAGTGTTTAATTGTTCCCGTACCGGAATCAAAAGCAATACTGCTGGCCTTGCCCTGAAGCAATAAATTGCTAGTTTGAGGCATCTTTCCCTTAATTAATATGTCTACACCCTTTACGGTAGGAATGTTAACAGCAATTGGCTGAAAACCTGGAATACTTTTACAGGCCAGGGTGACCAGGCGATCGATATTGGCAGGAACTTCGTAGTTTGCCTGCTGTTTGGGCAAAACCCACATCGATGGTATAAAGTATTCCCTCAACATCCAAAAGCCGGTAAAAAAAAGAATAATATTGAAGAGCAGTGCCCAAACTCCGATAATGCGGTGCAGGGAGGAAAGTCCGGTCCTCCAGCTTTTAAAGTTAAGACCTGCCCTAAACCGAAGGGCCTGCCAAAAATGCTTTCGATAAACAACAACCCCAGTGATCAATGACAATAGCATCACCAGGCCAATAATAGCGGTAAGAAACATACCCGGTATACCCAGTTGCAGAGAGTAATGAAAGGTATAGATCCAGCGCAGAAAAGAGGGAGCCATCTCTTGATAGCCCCCTTCTCTGAGTATTTTCCCGTTATATGGATTTACAAAAACGAAATAAAGGTAGTTATCCCTCAGATTTTGTTGCCGCTTATAAAGCATAAACTCATAACTATCATACCTGTCCCTGGGAAAATCGTGCAGAACCAGTTTTTTAAGGTTTGGATGCGTATGTAATACCAAACGGTAAATTTCATCTGCGGGAACTTTTTTCTCTGCCGGAACAAGGTTATGCAGTTCAGGATTAAAGTACCGGTCAAGCTCATGCCTGAAAACGAGCAACGAGCCGCTAAGTCCATAAAGCAGAAAAAATATACCGGCAGCAAGTCCTGCCCAGCCGTGAATCTTGAAAGATAATTTGGTCAATCGTTTTTTCCAGTCCATCACCATCGCCAATTAAAATTTATAGCCTACGTTTAACCTGAACTCACGTGGTGGGTAGGGAACATAGGCATAGGTACCAATTGTAGCAGATGACGGCGTAATCCATGCACTTCCGTAATTAAACCTGTTGAATATATTATTCACAATTCCATTTACAGAAAAGCGGGCATTCGACCAGCCAATTCCGCCATCCACACGAAAAACAGGTGCAAGCTCCAGCTTTTGAAGTTCGTATCGGCCAGCTCTCCCTACCTGCAACTGATATCCAGCTGATACTGTTAAACCCTTTATTTCGCGAAATGGCAAAAGATAATTCAACCAGGTGTTCTGAATATGTTTAACCCGAAAAGGTGTAACCAATCCTATCCGGGCCACATTGGCATCCCTGGAAATATGACTATCTGTGTAGGCATAGTTGATTACCGTATTGAGGCCTTTTAAAATTTCTCCTTTCAGATCAAACTCGATCCCCTTGGAAAGGGTCTGCCCCAACTGAGTCTGGATATTGGTGGAAGGATCGCTTACCTTTACATTATCCCTGATAATTCTGTAAACCGAGATTGTGGTATTCCATTTCCCATCCATCCAGTCTTTCTTAAGCCCAGCCTCTATGTTTTCGCCCTTTAGGGGCTTAAATGCCTCACCATTTGTGGTATTAATTCCGCTTTGTGGCGTAAAGGTCTGATCAAAAAGTGCGTATACGGAAAAATCCGGCATCAGCGAATAGCTCAATCCCAACTTTGGCGTAAAAGCTGTATTTTTGGTCTCGCCCAAACTGGTTTTGGTTGGACTCTTTTGAACGCCTGTCTCACTAAAGGTCAGTCTGGCCGCTACTGTCACGCGTAACTTGTTTTCAAACATTGCAAGTTCATCCTGTACATAGACAGCCTGATACGAGATGGACTGCTGATCAGTCGCGATCTCTGATAATGCGCCCGTTCTAACGTTGGCATCAAAACCAATGCCATATACAGGATGATAAGCATCCAGTGGATAAAGGGTCTGGTTGGCTGTGGGATCACCTGATCCGGAATAGGATATAAACCTTTTACGGTTGATGTCGATACCACCTAAAAACTGGTGGCGGACCGCACCTGTATTAAATTCGCCGTTGATATAGGGCTGGATTGCCAGCGCATCTGTATTCAAACGCTCATAGGTTGCCCTGCGCATAATCAGGTTAGGCTGGGCCGCATTGTAGCGTGAAACAAAGAAATAAGTTCCTTCCAAGTGGTCACGTGCATATGCGGCATTTATTGTAAGGTGCCAGTTTTGGCTAAACGAGTTATGATAGCTTAAAAAACCGTTGTGCTCAACAGATTTAAATGGTGCCTTGTTGGGGTCATTTATAGTAAAGTCATTGGGCAAGCTTACAAATCCATCGGGTGCAAATACTGTCGAAAAATACTGTTGAAAGCGCTGGGTCTGGAATAGATACTCTGCAGAAACATAAGCGTGATCATTTATATTATATCTGATTACCGGATCCACCACAAGTTTATCGTTGAAATTATACTTCTGGAACGATTCAGACTTTTGCCCGGCAGCATTTAGCCGGTACTGCCATTTACCGGTTTTATCCAGGTTGCCGTCCAGATCTGCCGTGACCCTGTAAAGGTTAAAACTCCCCGTTGTGAAGCTAATCTGATTGGTATTGCTCCCCATAGGCTGTTTGGTAAGCACGTTATAAGAACCAGCCGGATCAAAAAGCCCATTGATATAACTTGAGGGCCCCTTAATAAACTCTACCCGGCCGATAATGGCAGCATCTTCCGCACTGGGGCCTGCGTAGATCATGGAAAGATCCAGCCCATTGCGCATCGGGGCAATCTGCGCTCCACGCATAAAAACAGAGGAGTTATACATGTCTGCATTGTTGTTTCGAATGGTACCGCTCACATTCCGCGTTACGCTTTCGTTAACATTGATAGATTGCTGGTCGGCAATAATACTCTGATCAATCTCCTGGATATTCTGTGGAAGCTGGAGCAGCGGTGTATTCAGTTTCAAAGCCGCTGAGGACCTGTTTAGGTTATACCTGCGGTAATAACGGGAACTTATTTTTACGTCGTTCAGTTTCTTTGCCGAGGTATCTCCTGTGATTTTAACCGAATCCTTTTTGAACTTTGTTTTCTCCTGGGCTGAAACTCCGGCCGAAAGCATAAGTAAACAAAGACCCGTTAATAGTATGTTTTTCATTTAAATTCTTTTTATGGTTGTAAACTGCGCGTTAAAAAAGAGCATCATCTTTCTGATCCGGCGGTCGCCAATTTATCTCTTGCTTGTTTTATACAAGATCTTTTAGAAGCGGTTAGATAAACAGAGCCGCTAGCGTTTTTATAATATTTTTTTAACGCAATTTTGTAGGAAAGCTCGTACATCCCGCGCAAATCTTTTACAATATGCTTTACGCGCTATGCAAAAAGCACAGCAAAGAACATTAGGCCCTGACCAGTAAAAGATTAATTAATAATTGTTGTGTTTATTGCTTCGACTATCTCCGGCGATATCGGCTGTCCAGATAATGATCAGCATCGACCATTACCCTTTTATAGCGACGGTCAATTTTATAGATCTTATCCAGCTCAGTTTTAAAATACCGAACAGATTCAGCTGCATCCTTGCCTGATACATCAGGTTCAAAGTGCTCCATCCATTCCTCCATCTCATGGTTCGCCTTCTCGATATTTACCATTATGGACAGGACCTTAACAGTATCCTTATCACCGATATTTCTATATACCGAATCCAGGGACTTGTACAGTCCATGAGCCAGATCTGCATCCCGCATTACCTTGTCATGAACACTGACCACTTTTGATCGGATTTCCCTATAGTTTTCCTGATTTTTACAGGAAAAAACAAAGACTGTTACCAATAAAATTGCAGGACAAATAACCAAAGATCTCATTTTGAGAAGTCATAAAATAAGCTATACACAAAATTATTTTGGTATCGTCCAAAAAATAGCGGTTTATCTTCCCAGAAGTAGAAAGAGTACCCATGGAGTGGACAATACCCGGATAAGTTTAGAGAGACTACAACTTATCGGTATTTAGCAGTTCCACTTTGGTGGCTGGAATATAGTGTAAGTACAGCTAATAGGTCGATCAATCCTAAGAGGTTGGTAATTAACAATATTTTTGGGGAAAATAAGAGATAAAAAAATTGGTTGAGTTAGAAGACCCAGAGGATAGGCACTACGCTGATTTTGGCGATCCTGTTTTTTTTCTTTTTCCTCTGCCTGTTTTAGTTTCTTCATTAGATAACACTTGCCATTACAGTGCATCCAGGGCCTGTTCTTATTTTCACACAATTTGGCAGCAATCTCCTTTTTATTCACTTCAAATCCTGCGTAAACCAAGTAAACGGCAAAATTTGATCCGATAAGTGCTACCAACAATAATATGACTAAAGACCTTTTAAACATTTCTGTCACAAAGATAGGAGTATAATTTAAAGTGGTTTGGTCAAAATGTTAAAGTTTAGCACATCAAACCGATGGAAGTGTCACGGACAGGTAAAATGACAGTAATACGTAGATATGCATGGCCGCGCATTCTCACAATATATTTACCTTAAACCGCCACTTGGATCTGATACAGCATATACGGTCTCCCTGTAGTTTCTGCCGACAGGGCGTTTATGGTGATTTAATTGGCAGAAAACATACATGATTAAGGTTGTGCCCCCCGGCTATACACTTAGAACCTTCCCGAAAGCATCAGTCCGGTGCTACCAGGTTGATGGAAGGGCATTAAAGTGAAATTGCCTTCTTTCTTTGTGGTGAACAGGCCTTTCATATAGGGATAAATCAGGTAAGCGATTTTTGTGGAAGCAATACCGAAACCGGCACCGGCCACCACATCGCTAAACCAATGTTTATTGTTGTACATCCTTAGTGTTCCTGTGGCCGTGGCCACAAAATATCCTGCGTAACCGATCCATGGATCTACATCCTTATATTCCTGATGGAGAAATTCTGCTGCCATAAAAGCTGAGGCCGTATGCCCTGAGGGAAAAGAATTCGTACCCGATCCGTCAGGCCGCATTCTGCCCACACCCTGCTTTACAAAATGGGTAGAAACGCCCATAATGGCAGCAGAGGTAACATATAACATGGAGGCATCGAACAGATTGTGTTTTCCTTTTACCCCCGATAGGTTAAGTGCATAAACCGCAGCGGCTGGGGCTAACTGTAAATAATCATCTACATGGGCGGCGAAAAGCGGGTGATCTTCCTGTAATTCAGCCTTGGTGCTCACATCAAGCTGTTTGAGTGCACCATGGTCGTAAACCGCAGCAAAACCATAACCGATCAATACTGCAGGTGCAATAAAGGTAATTGGCCTGAATTTCATCTTCGGCACAGGATTTCCGGCATACCATCTTCCTGCCGTATCGGCCGGAAGGATTGCAGTAGAATCGATAACCTGTGCAGAACAAATAGATATTGTAGTGATAAAAAGTAAGATAGAAAGACGTATTCTGCACATGATCTAGTTTTTAACGGTATTCCCGTTTACATCGAACAAAAGATCTTTACCTTTTACCTCAGCCTCATAATGTATTGTTCCATCGGCTTTTGTAATTTTTGCGGCTTCGGCAATCTTCTTGCCTTTTAGTTTGGCAAGTACGGTTACCGGCAGTTCTGAAGGTTTGATTGTGCTTTCTGTTTCCAGCAGAGTACCGCCCGGTGTATAAACTTCAGAAGTCTCTTTTCCATTGAGGATAAAACCAGCCTCATAATTAGCCTGCTCCATTTCCCATTTTACGTTAGCAGCAGGGTGTGATTTTTTAAAAGCAGCACTAACGGCAGCAGGTACTTTCAGAGCATTGATTTTTTGGGCCTGTGATGAGAAAACTGTTCCTCCCACTAGCAATATAATTACTAAAATCTGTTTCATAGTTTTAATTTTTAATCAAAACTATTCGGCAACTTTGTAGGAATTCTGTAGTTATCTGCCTTAGCCTAAATAAATTGAAAAAAAATGCATGTTTTCGATATGACTGTATTCAATATTGAATCCGTAAAGGTTACAGATCTGTTTGCTGATGGCCAGCCCCAATCCCATTCCCTCAGATTCTGTCGATTTTGAAAAACGGTCGAACATGCGGTTATGGATATTTAAGGTTTTTCCGGTATTTGAAATGGTAAGTTTTTCACTGGTCAATTCAAGCGATATCCTGCCATCGTTTATATTATGCCTTACGGCATTGCTGAAAAGGTTGTTTAAAAGGATATCTGCCAGATAGCGGCTCATGGTTACTTTCCGTTCCGATAGTTTTATTTCTACATTTAATCCGTCCCGTCCAAAAAGTTCCTGAAACTGACGGATTTTTGCTTCGATCATTTCTTTTAAGTCTATTTCCTCGGTATCCGATATCAGGTTGTTTTCTATCTTGGCCAACAGCAAAAGCGATTGATGTAACCTCGAAAGTCTACCTGTGGCTTGATAGATATCTTCCAGTAATGCACCCTGTTGTTCGGTAAAAGACTCTGTTTGCAGGAGCGAATCGAGCTTGGAATTGATCACAGCCAAAGGTGTCATCATTTCGTGCGAAGCATTATCGGTAAAACTTTTCAGTTCTTTATAATCCTGCTTTACTTTCTCGGCCATTGCATTTACCGATTTATTAAGTTCGTTAAACTCATCAATCCGCGTGGGCTCTTCTTTGATGTTATCCATGCGGGTTACCTCAAAAGCCTTCATCCGGTTAAGCACTACATAAAAGGGTTTCCAAAGCCTGTTTAGTACAAAACGGTTAATCAGCAATAGCGAAAAGAGCAGTAACATGGTAATGCCCAGGGTGATCAACAGGATAATCCTTACGAGGTCTTCCGATTCAACACGCGATTTCGTTATGGTAACCACTATTGTTTTTCCATTAAGGTTAACGGTGGTTACCAGACTTCTACCCGGCTCCTGTTCTTTCTCTTTAGGATTTAAGTAAGTGGTATAACTGAATTCGCGTACATCCGTGGTGTCGCCCTTTGGGCTGCTGTAAGAAATCTGCTGATCGAGGTAGGTTGCTGGCAGTGGAAGTTTTTTGTAGGTGTGGGTATATTGCCTGATCTCGTTTTCTTCAACGGCAAGGTCTTTATCAAGTTTGTTTGTCAGAATGAGGTGGATAACCAGGTAATAGATAATCCCGGTAATAATCAGCACGATGATGGAGGTGATGATGTTTACCCTGTTGTAACGGGTGGAGAGTTTCATTGGCTGCTGAATTTATAGCCGATACCATAAACAGAGCGCAGATGGTCTTTTGAACCAGCCTCGCTGAGCTTCTTTTTTAAATTTTTAACGTGAGTATAAATGAAGTCAAAATCATTTGAAAGATCCATTTCATCGCCCCAAAGATGTTCGGCCATTGCGTTTTTGGTTACCACCTTATTCTTGTTGGACAGGAAATACACTAATAGATCGAACTCTTTTTTAGTCAATACAACAGGATGTTCATTTACGGTAGTTTTCATCGCGGCAACATCAACCTTGATCTCATCAAAAATAATCAGGTTGGTTCCTTCAAAGTTTTTTCTCCTCACAATCGCACTTACCCTTGCTTTTAGCTCCGATAGGTGGAATGGCTTTACCAGGTAATCATCTGCACCAAGATCAAGCCCGGCCAAACGGTCATCAAGCGAATGCCTTGCCGAAATAATCAGTACGCCGTCTTTTTTGTTCATGCTTTTCAATCGGGTCAACAGCTCCAGCCCTTCTCCGTCCGGCAGCCCGAGGTCTAACAAAATACAATCGTAATGATATAGTGCTATCTTTTCGGATGCTGTAACGAAGTCGGTTGCAAGCTCACAGATGTTGCCCTCGCCTGTAAAATAGGCAAGGATACTCTCATAGAGTGCCTGTTCATCTTCGATGATCAAAATTTTCATGGTGTAAATTATTAAATTATGCCGGGATTTAAAGTGAAGCTAACCAGCGATGGGTACAAATCCGTATTTTCAACAATTATATATTAACCAATCCGGCCTATCAGTTTTTTTATGTTCAGCATTTTCTTTTCCTGTAATATCTTTTTGCCATAAGCAGTAAAATACTCATGCCGACTGAGCATTTCCAGGTTCAATGTATCCCATGCCAGATCGGTATAAACCAATCCGAGGTTTTCTTCCCATTCACGTTTTAGTCTATCGGCATAGTCCTGATAATCATTTAGCGAAAAATGGTAGAAATCTGCATCACAAATAACCATTTCCAGTTCGTTTTTGGGGTATTGTGGAAACCGGGTAGCCATAATGCATCCGCGCACCAGTTCTGTTCTTTCTCTCGCAAAGCCATTTTCTAAAAGAAATTCTGCAGCAATCTCTGCGCTGGCTTCTTCGTGCCCGACGTATTTTTCGGTATAGCCAAGATCGTGCAAAAACGCCGCAAGAATCACCACCAAACGGTCGGATTTTGAAAGTCCCATGTGGCGGCTTATTAACTGTACACCTTCAACCACCAGTAAGGTATGCTCAAGATTATGGAAATACATTCTTTGCGAAAGCCCGTTCTTCAACTGGTCTTCAACAAATAATTTTACCTTGGTTAATAACTGATCGGCTTTTTTATCCATCTAGATTAAATTAATCCGGCGCAATGATAAAACTCAATTCTGGAGAAAATCTGTAGTGCACATAATTATACTTTGTGCTTACAAATGTTTTTGTACTTCCTAATTGCCTCACAATAACTATGCGATTCAATACAATTTTACTACTGAATTAATGGTTAAATTCCTTTTTACTCCTTAAATTGCTTTAACCTAAAATCTTTAATATGTGGAAATATTATGCAATCTTATCTGCTTTTTTCGCCGCAGCTACTGCAATCCTTGCTAAAATCGGGATCAAAGGCGTCAATGGAAATCTGGCAACGGCGATCCGCACCATTGTTATTCTTTTCATTGCCTGGGGTATCGTGCTGGCCACCGGTGAAATTTCGCAGCTTAAAACACTGAGCAAAAATAACCTGATCTTTTTGGGCCTCTCGGGTGTTGCAACAGGGCTTTCGTGGATTTTTTATTTTAAGGCACTCGAAACCGGAAATGTTTCGAAAGTTGCCCCGATTGATAAACTAAGTGTAGCTATAGCCATGGGGCTTGCTTTTCTGATCCTCAAAGAACCCATTGAGGTAAAAACACTCATTGGCGGTCTTATGATTGTGGCTGGGAGTCTAGTGATCCTGTTATAAACCGGAACAGATCAGATCGATAGTAGTTTTCAGAAGTTCAGATTGTCTTCAGAATTGCTTTATAATTTGCCTTTCGGAAAACTTATAAATTATGAAAAACTACATACGGATATTGAGGCTTTTTTGCCTTGCGCTATTTCTTTGCCCAGAGGATGCAGAAGGACAGGAAAAGCCGATAACCCTTTCAGGACAGATCAGGGATGCAAAAAATAAGAATACACTGCCTTTCGGAAATATACAGTTAAAAAAAGGAACCGATACAAAATTTATTTTGGGTACGGTAAGCAACGAACAGGGCCGGTTTACCCTTAAAGATGTGCCTTCGGGAGAATATATTCTTGAAGTAAGCATGGTGGGCTACCAACGCATCAGCAAAACCTTCAGCGTTGGCATACTAAGCCCTTTTTTAGATCTTGGGAATTTCGATCTTATAGAAGATCCCCAGACCCTGCAAACCATTGAGATAAAGGGAACATCCACATCTGAAGGGATATCCAACAAAATGGATAAAAAAAGCTACGACATTACAAAAAATACAAGCCAATTGGGTGGGTCGGTACTTCAGGCCATGCAGAATCTTCCAGGCGTAACCATTCAGGATGGTAAAGTGCAATTGAGGGGGAATGATAAGGTTGCAGTACTCATTGATGGAAAACAGAATGCCATCACAGGTTTTGGTAGCCAGACCGGGCTTGATAATATCCCGGCATCATCCATAGAGCGGATTGAGATTATAGCAAACCCTTCTTCTAAATTCGATGCCAGCGGAAATGCAGGCATTATCAATATTATATACAAGAAAAACAATCAGGAAGGCTTAAATGGCAAAGTGGGTTTTAACAGCGGTCTTGGATCACTCTGGCTCAGAAAAGAAAACCTACCGGGGATATCGCCGCAGTACCAGGCCACTCCAAAACTTAATCCATCGCTTTCGTTAAACTATAAAAAAAACAAAACCAATATCTTTTTACAGGCGGATTATCTGTACTCCCAAACACTGAACAAAAACGAATTTTCTCAGCGCATCTTTGATAGTGGCATGGTACTGAACCAACAGGTAAAAAGAAACCGGACAACGACCTTTACAACCGTAAAAACCGGAGTGGATTATAATCCTGACGAACACAATAGCCTTACGGTATCTGCGTTTTTCAACAGGGAAAAAATCATCGACCTAGGTGATATCCCCTATTTTAATGGAGATTATACGGTACGGAACCGGTTGTGGCAATTTGTAGAGGACGAAGTAAAATATACGGCCACCGGTTCTGCTGTATACCAGCATAAATTTGCCCAGCCAGGACATACCTTAACTACAGGATTTAATTATACCTGGCACAGGGAAGACGAAAAATACAATTTCACTAACATCCTGCCCACTTTTAGCGGCGAAGATGCCTTTAAACTTTTGTCGGACGAACATGTTTCTGATCTTACCATTGATTATGTAAAACCCATGAAACATGGCCGGATTGAAGCCGGACTTAAGTACCGTTATCGGAACATCCCGACCAATATGCAGTTCTTTGCTGGGCTTAATTCGCCCATTGATGTGAACGCTGGAGGCTGGGCAGACTATAGTGAACATATTCCAGCAGTATATGGAAACTATATTTATGAAACGCCCAAAATCGAACTTGAAGCCGGCCTGAGAATGGAGTATGCCAATATTTACTATGATGTAAACCCCGACCACAATACGTACAAAAGCGACGGTTATGATTACCTCCGCCCTTTTCCAAATCTTCGCTTTGCTTACAAAATCAATACGGACAACAGGATCACTTTCTTTTACAACCAGCGTGTAGACCGTCCAAACGAAGTGGATATCCGTATTTTCCCAAAATATGATGAACCAGAACTGCTCAAGGTAGGTAACCCTACCTTACGCCCACAGTTTACCACTTCGCTGGAACTCGGTTATAAATACAATTGGGACAAAGGTTATCTGTATGGATCAGCTTTTCATAAAATTATTTCGGGCACCATTACCAGGATTGCCACACAGGTTCCTGGAAATACCATCTTGTATAATATTTTCCAGAATGCCGGAAAAAGCTACAATTCGGGAGGGGAACTGCTTTGGCAACAACAGCTCAAGGCCTGGTTTTCCTTCAACCTGAGTGGGACGGTATACCAGAATACCATTGATGCATTTAGCGTAGAAAACAGATACCCCGTACCCACTCAATATAGCATGACCAAGGAATCCTTAGTATCCGGGAATGTGAAATTCAATGCCCAGTTTAAGTTAAAAGGCGATACCGATATCCAACTTTCTATGGCCTACCTGGCGCCGGACATTATTCCCCAGGGAAAAATCGGCTCAAGGTTCTCAACAGATCTTGGAATTAAAAAGCAGATCCAGAAAGGAAAAGGTGAACTGTTTTTAAACGGCAACGACATTTTTAATACGCTGAAAATCAAAAAAGAGATTACTGGCAACGGATTCAGGCTAAACAGTACCGATTATTATGAAACCCAGGTATTCAGGATGGGTTACAGTTATAAGTTTTAATCTAATTCTGGAATATCGAATATCAGTGTTATGGTATGCGATATTCCAGAAATACAAACCCTCGGGCGGTTTATTATCTTTCCCCGTTTTCTTCGATAATCCGCAAGGACTTCCCATTGAGCGTTACGGTTGCTTCATTGGAAAGATGATATTCACTTTTGGTGATCTTCGGATCCAGTAGCTCAAGTTTTCCTGACCCGGGAATTTTGAATACTGCGTTGCCAAAAGTTCCAGAATGCAACTGTAGGGATGAAACACCTTTTCCATGCGCACCGATCAATGCGTTCAGACTACCAACAGAGATACTATCCAGAACAGCGGAGGAAGAAATACCCAGATCGACATCCATTGAATCCTGTCTAAATCCACTGATACCTATTTGACCGAAAAGCCGTGCATGCTCCCATTTCTCACCGGTTCTAAAATACGGCTTTGTGCTGATCCGCTCAAGATTGTCAAGAACAATGACCAGATCATCGTTATAGACCATAAAATCTGCCCGCTTAGCCTCATCGCTCAGGTCGATCTTTAAACTACCTTGCTCAACACTCCAGATCACCTTATCCTTGGCGCGCGCACTTAGGTAAATGCCGCTATTTTTCCCCTGACGGATATAACATGTAATTTTATTCGAGCAGTCGAGTTCAATCTTTGAAACCTTGTTTATCTGATTATAGCTAAGCCCATAAAATGGATTTTTATAATCCCCGTTTCGGTATGAAGCTTTTAAGGTAAAATTATATACAGTTAGCGAGATCAGTATGATAGCTATAGCCGAAATGATCATAATATTGCTGTTTTTCATATTTGTTTGGATTGGTTCATGGTTTTCTTATAGGATTCGAACTGTGCGCCGATCTCCTCAATGGTAATCCCCAGCAGGTACATATTCTTGAGCAGTTCCGGCAGGTCCTGTCCCATGAAGCGTTCCTTACTGAAGCTCCTTATTTTTTCAATGGCATCACTATGGATGAAGAAACCGATCCCTCTTTTATTTGAGATCACCTCTCTTGACTGCAGTATCTCATAGGCCCTCACCACCGTATGGGGGTTTACCTGAAGATCAGATGCCAGTTCCCTAACTGAAGGGATCTTCTGTTCCGGCAGCCATTTGCCCAGCATGATATGCTCGGTAACGAAATTTGCCACCTGGGAATAAATTGCTTCGTTTTCTCTAAACTCCATATTATACCTGCTTCTCCTTCAATCTAAAATAGCTTCCCAACCACAACAGGCCACAGACCAATACGAGTGAAGCAAACACCACAGCATCGCCCAAATGATCTCTCCTGATAAACCAAAAATGGCCCGCTTCAGTGATTCCGACCGAACTGAACGGGATACCCTTGTCTACCTTGAAACCAAAAATCCAGTTTAACAGCATGGTATTAAAAACACTCAGAAACAGGATAAATAAGAAAAAAAGAAAAGCAGTTTTGATAAAATGGAGCCTTTCAAAGTATATTGCCCCGATAAAACAGATCGCCTGAAGAACGGCAAACTGTGGAAATGCAATCCAGAACGGATCGTCGGTTGAAAATATATTCACCATATTGTTCTTATCTGAAATACCGACATTGCCCGCATATAGCACAATATAATCTACGGCGTAAAAGCAGCCGACATACACCAGCTGAAAAACAACAAAAGAATAAAGCCAGGCGACCAGATATTTCTCCAGATGAGATACGGGAAGGGTTAGAATGGGTATGGCCTTCTTTCTGCTACCAAGATCTGCAAAGATCATACTGGTAAATATCGTTCCAGAAAAGATCATGATGTTAAGAAAAATAATGCCCTGTTGAAATACACCTATATGGCCATCGCTGGTATAAGTAATAAAACTAAGGATGAGGGTGAGTACCCCGATCAGAACCCCTATTGACATCAGGTAGGTCTTGTAATTTTCGGCACTATGTTTTTTGAAAAGTGCGATAAACCGCTTCCAATTAAATATATCGTTCATATCCTGTTATTTTAAATGTTGTAAAATTAAATTTTCTCCATTAACAACCGCATTAAATAGCAGTTCCATATCCACCTTACCATACTGCTCATCGGTGTTGATACTGATGGTATTGGTACCGATCATATTATCTTCAGCGTAGAGTATCCTATCTGGGTTTGCCCTTCCGGCCGAACTAAAGAGCAAACGCTCCCCGATTACATCTAAAGGAAGGTTTACTACGATCTCTTTATTATGGAGCACAAGAAGGGTATCGATCAGACTGTCCAGATCCCTCACCTGATGAGTCGAGATAATGATGCACCGCTCATCAGAGAGTGCTGAGGAAATAACCTTTCTGAACTGGACCTTTGAGGGAATATCAAGTCCATTGGTCGGCTCATCCATGATCAAAAGAGATGTATTTGTTGCCAGGCCAAAAGAAATCATCATTTTTTTCTGTTGTCCAAAAGAAAGCTTGCTTAGGTTCTCCTCTCTGTCTACATCAAACTCCGACAGCAGTTTATAAAAATACGTACGATCAAAGGCCGGATAAAAGTGTGCCGTCCGGGCAACAAAAGACTCCGTACTTAGCGATGGCATGTGTACCTCTTCTGGAATAAAAAAAAGCCCCTGAAGAAAAGAAGGCTGGCGCCTGGCTGCAATTTTACCGTTGACCATACATTTCCCCTCAAAAGGAAAGGCAAGCCCCGCTATATTTTTGAGCAATGTAGATTTTCCAGCACCATTTTTCCCCAAAAGCCCATAGATGTGCCCTTTTTCAAGTTTCAGGTTCAATTTTTTAAGTAATGTGGATTTTTTAGAATATCCAAAACTCAGGTCAATGATCTCTATCATAATGAAGATATTTTTAGTATAATCACTGTATCACTTATGTAACACACTACAAAAGTAAATTTAAATCCGGTATTTCAAAATATTTTATTCAATTTTTTATGTTTAGCGGCCAGGGCTAATTAAGCGCATTCAATTCCCTTACCTACTCTTAACTAAAACTATTCCTTGCAACCCGCAATTGAAAACAACATTCACTATTTACTTTCATGGTTACCAGCAGGATAACCCAATTCTTAAAGTTTAGTATAAAAATAATTTCACATACATTGAACTTCTACGTATATTTGAAAAAACATTTTTATGCTATCAAAGGAGCTAACTGCAGCATCATCTATCCCCATAATCCTTTCAACCCTTATTGAAGGCGAGAGTTATGGCTATGAGATCATCAAAAAAATAAAAGAGGCCTCAAACGGAAAGGTCCTATATTCCGATGGAACCCTATATCCGGTACTGAGAAAGCTGGAGGACAAAGAGCTCATCCGATCGGAATGGCGGATTGCCGAAAATCAAAAGAGACGACGGTATTATACCATTACAGATAAAGGAATAACACAGCTGAAGGAAGAAAAACTGAGCTGGGAATTTATGAACGGACTTTTAAATACATTATGGGCACCACTTCCGCTTACCTCAGTTTAAAGATTGCTGAATGGCAATCAAATCTTATCAAGACATCACTTACCCCCGACGATAGGGAAGAACTAACTAACCATCTTGATGATGTGATAACAGAGCTCACCGAACTGGGACTGAGCGATGAAGAAGTGTGGGCAGTTGCCGTAAAACGTCTCGGATCGGTTTCAGCGATTGAGTCTGAATTTGAAAAGGTCAATCCGGACATGCCGTTCAGAAAAAATGGGCTTCTGATGGTATACGGAGCCGTCATTATGCTCTTTCTGCAATCTTTTTTTATTATAGTTCCTGCATTTATCTTTAGAGCCAATCAAGAAAAAAATACGGATCAGCTCTTTCTTGGCATCAGACTGTGGCCCATGGTTTTTAATATACTGATCATAGTCCTGATCAGCATTATACTTATCTTTATTTTTAAAGGAAAGGTTTTGGCAAGGGCCTTAAGCAAACTTACAGGTAAGCTAAATATATTATCTGCATTTATCTCTGTAGTGGTAATTGTTGCTTCTGCCTTTTTTACTATTCAGCTCATCGGATTAAGCAAAACAGATAAGCTCCATTCGGTAGCACCAAAATTTAAAATGCTTACCCAGTTGTTCTATCTGGGGCTGATTGGCCTCATCGGGTATTTTCTTTTGATCGGAAACAACAGAAATGTACGTACCCTATTATCTTTTAACAGGAAGTTACACTGGAAAGTTTCATTGCTGCTCGGTGGGATTACCTGCCTTGCTGTTATCTTTAGCTACACCTACCGCCTGGCTTATCTCCCGTTGATTATCGGATGCCCCTTATTTGCCGTTCTTGGATGGATGGTGAGTTTTTCTGAGAAAAAAGGTATAAACCTGTTTTGCTGCCAGCTGTTTTTAATGCTGTTCCTGTTCTCTGAACTTAGTGGCCGTTACAGTGAAATGTTTACCAAATACTACTTCGTTATACTCGTTTTCTTGCTGATGGGCGCATTTTATCAAAAAGCATTTGGTTACTTGTCCAGGTTATTTAGCAATGTCTGAAAGTAATAAACTTCGTAAATGGTTTCTTAGGTCAAAAAATCAAGATAGCGGTGACCATGGTGAAATGTCTTTTTTTGCTCACCTGGATGTACTCCGTAAACATCTGATCAGATCGGCCCTTGTGATAGCTTTAACAACAATCTGGGCCTTTTGTTATTATGATTTCGTTTTCGACAAGATAATCCTAGGCCCAAAAAAGGCTGATTTCCCAACCTACAGGATAATGTGCTGGATCAGTGACCGTTTTAACTTAGGTACCAGCTATTGCCTTAAAGAGATCAGCTTCAAGATCATCAATACCGAAATGGCCGGACAGTTCAATCTTCAGCTCAATTCATCGGTTATTGTCGGGATTATATTGGGTTTTCCTTATCTTTTGTTCGAGCTATGGCTCTTTATCAAACCGGCCCTACATTTAAGAGAGAGAAAAGCAGCAAGAGGTTTTGTTTTTTATGCTACCCTGCTTTTTCTTCTGGGCATTTTGTTTGGCTACTACATTATTGCTCCTTACTCGATACGTTTTCTTGTGGGCTTCCATGTGAGCGAAGTAATCGAAAACCAGATCACCATCGATTCCTATCTGTCATCAATTGTTACCCTTACTCTTGGAACGGGAATTATTTTTGAAATGCCCATCGTTGTATTAATTCTTTCAGGATTGGGCCTGCTAACACCTAAACTGATGCGAAGTTCCAGAAGGTACGCGGTTGTAATCATGTTGATTATTGCAGCGGTAGTTACCCCTACCCCTGATATACAGACCATGCTGATTGTATTCTTGCCGTTGATGATACTTTATGAGATCAGTATCATGGTAGCGGTACGGGTTGAACGGAAAAACATGCAGGCTCAGGGATAGGCATTACTACCAACCTCGTATTTACCTGTCTCACTATTGGCGGACCTGTAATTATGCTATTACAATGAATATTGGCTCAGCAAGAAAATGGATTCTTCAGTTTTGCAACAGAATCTACGGTGATATTTGTGTTATATTATAATTCATATTCATGCGATACCTTTTAACTGTACTTTTCCTTATAACTTTATCTAATACCTTATTTGCACAAACCAATCCCGGAAAGGGAAAAATTTCCGGAACAGTTATCGATGCCACTACAAAAGAGCCAATTGATTTTGCGACCGTCACCATTTTCAAAACAGGAACAAAAACTGTGGTCAACGGCATCAGTTCTAATGCTCAGGGAAACTTTACGGTTTCTGGTCTTGCAAACGGTGTATATAAAGTTGCTGTAGATTTTATAGGTTACAAAGAAAAAATCTTCGATCCGGTAACCATCAGTGCAACATCATCCAATATTCATCTTGGTACTACTTTATTGGTTTCTACGGTAGATCAGTTGCAATCTGTAACGGTTACAGCCAAAACGCCCATTATAGAGAACAAGATCGACAAAACCGTTTACAATACCGCTAACGATCTTACCGCACAGAACGGTGTGGCTTTGGATGTGTTAAAAAAAGTTCCGATGGTAAGTGTTGATATCGATGGAAATGTGGAACTGCAGGGAAGTGGAAGCGTCCGTTTTTTAATCAATGGCAAGCCCTCCAGTATTTTTGGTGCCAGCCTTGCTGATGCGCTGCAGTCGATTCCCGCCAGTCAGATCAAAAGTGTAGAAGTGATTACCAGTCCGGGTGCGAAATATGATGCCAGTGGCACAGGGGGGATCATCAATATCGTATTAAAAGATAATAAATTCCAGGGCATGAACGGAAGTGTCAATGTTTCTGCCGGAACAAGATTGGAAAACGGATCGGTAAACCTGAATGTAAAAAAAGGAAATTTTGGTGTTGGTGTTTTCTTTAGTGGGAACAAACAGTTCAACACGGTTACAAAAAGTTCACTTGACCGCCTTTCCTATAATAATACCAGAGATACGATTAACAGGTTTTTTCAGGACGGAAGCAACCCTACCAAAAGAGGGAGCTACCAGACTGGCATCAATCTGAACTGGAGCATTACACCTAAGGATGAAGTCACAGCTACCTTTGGTTACAATCATTTCAATAATAACGGAAGTGGGGTTACCAACCAAAACCAACAATACCTGCTTGCCTCATCTGGGCTTTTGTTATCCAATATCCAGAGCACCAGAAATTCGGTCAGTAATTTTAACGCCAACTCAACCGATATTAGTTTAGCCTACAAAAAAAGTTTCAAAAAAGGAGGTCATGAACTGGATTTTCTCTATAATTCGAGTTTTGGAAACAACACCGTTCGTACTTCACAAACCTCTGCCTACCTGAACGGCAATTATCCAACAACCGGATTACAGAGCTCGAACCCTGGTAAAGAAAATGAGACCGAACTTTCTGTTAACTACACTTTGCCTGTAAGCAAAAAACTCACAATTGAAAGCGGAGTAAAAATGAATATAGACGACCTGAACAATAATGTGGTTACGGATACTTTAACCACAAACGGATCGTATATTAACAATGCCAACCAAACCTATGGCTTTAATTATAAGAGGAATGTATATTCGGCCTACCTATCGGCTTCTTTTTCACTTTTTAAAGATTTTATTACGGGCAAGACGGGACTTAGGTATGAACGTACTGGAAAAGTAGCAGATTTCTCCGGTGCAGAAATAGCCGGATACAATACTTTTGCCCCATCTTTTACCCTTCAGCATAAACTCGATGATTCGCAATCTATCAAACTCTCTTATACCTATAGAATCGAAAGACCAGATTATGGTGACCTCAACCCATTTTACAATATCAGCGATCCGCATAATATGAGTACCGGAAATCCACTGTTGAAGCCTGAAATCGGCAATAACTTTGAATTGGGTTACAGCAAAAACTTTAAAAACGGAGCAAACATTTATTTTGCTGGATATTTCAGGAGAAATACCGATGATATGCAGCAGCTTACCACCTATTATGACGTATTGACCATCAATGATATCGATTATTCTGCTGTTTCACTTACCCAAAGATTCAATCTGGGCACGCAGACAAGCATTGGCGCGAGTTTATTTGCTTCGGTACCTATAACCAAAAAATTGAACCTGCGCACCAACATACAGGCAGGCAACAGAGACAATGTATCGCCTGGCCTGGCAAGTGTTAGTGCATTTGCCTACAGAACCAACCTAAATGCAAGTTATGAGCTTCGCAATAATCTTTTGGCAGAAGTTTTTGGAAATTATAATTCATCACAAAAAAACTTAAGGAGTACAAGACCCTCAGTATTCAACTATAGTATCGCGATAAGAAAACAGTTTCTCAACAAAAATGCGAGTATCGGTTTAACAGGAGTAAATCCTTTCAACCGGAATCTCACGCAGAGACAGACCAGCTTTGGCCCAAATTTCGATCAGACAAGCCTTAGGTTTGTTCCTGTACGGTCCTTTGGGTTAACATTATCCTATAAATTTGGCAAGCTACAGTTTAAAAAAGATTCGAAAGAAGACAATGGGCCGCAGCTGCCCGATGTTGGCGGGGGAAAATAGTTTTAAGGCCGTAGTCTCCCAAAAAAGCAGCTAACTATTTGAGAAAAAATACAAAAAGGAAAAAATACTGATTAGCAGAGAACCGTTGGCATAGGGCTTTGTTTAAACGGTTCTCCGGCTTTCGCTCTTAATTGCTAGGTGCTTAAGGAATTGTAATTGTCTCAAGTTCTACAACATGTGCACTAAAAAAGCCAAGTGCTCCACCACTGACATTACTTACCAGATTGGCGGGAGCTGCCCGGTCGGCAGAACTGCTGGCATTGAAAAGGCTAAATAAATAGGTGTATACCGGAGCCTCAACGCCATGCATTTCTACAGTAAGCCTGTCACCCTTAACAAGTCCTTACTATGATCTTTTCCTTACTATGATCTTTTGTCCTGTTTTAAAAGACAAGGTATTCGTTGATCTCCTTATCGGAAGTAAACTCATCACTGAAAACCTCAATTTCACTATATTGATTGTGATTATGACTCGTCGTATATTTACTTGTCGTTTGGTGGCAGATATTATCAATCGTATCATCAAACCTTCGAACTGAACTCCACAGATTTTCACCAAAAGCAACGAAGAACCTCAAAAGTAGCCTACCCATTTCGGGTCAAATGGTCATAACTTGATTGCCTCCTAATTTGTGGAAGACAGAGACATATTAAGTTTATGGTCGGGGGCCTTGCCAAAGTGGCTAGTGTACCATTCAATCAGTTTAGGAGATTTAAACTGGTTATTTCCATTTATTCCTCTAATAAAACGTTTGGCAGATTTAGTTCCATTTTCCCCTTCCATGGCTTGATAAAGAACATAATCCACAATAATTTTATCATCTGGCTTGGGGCCTTTGTAAGCCAAAATCGCTCCATCCTTCCCGATGATGAACGGTGCCGGATCGCCGATCGCCAAAATTTTATGGAATTTGGCAGACGAAACATCAGCACCTAATTTATTGGTTGATGAGGTATCTGAACCTACATATAGACTGGCAAAAATTACGTCGGAATATTTAGCAAAGCGTTCCTTTAGCAACCGGTATGATTTTTCCTGCTGAACTGAGAGTTTCTTATTTCCCCAAACATATAGATAGACCGTTTTTCCCCTGTATAAGCTGCCAAACGAGTGATTACTTCCATCAGCATCCACAATTTGTATATCAGAAATATAAGTATCGGTATAATCATTATAGTCTTTAACCAAAAGTTTGGCGATTCCTTTCACCATCATTGTGCAGGAACTACCAAGGACACAAAGGGCAATAATAAACAAGTAAGTATATTTCTTCATCTTCTTTAAAGCTTGTTTGACGCTGGTAACGTGTATTTGAATTAGTTTATATAGGAGAGACGACAAGAATTGATCGAAGGTTGCATCAACATTCTAAAATATTTTTATCAATGACTATTAGAAACGGTGCGAGACTTATTTTGAAATCTTCAACTCTGATTTACGCTTCAAATCATCAACAAAAAAGTTCGTTAAAGATCTCGTTAAGAGCACCAAAAATTTAACATGTGATATATTTAATAAACTATTCAATGTATGTTTTTAAACGAAAAAGATTAGAGCAGATAATATTGATTAAAAAAAATCTGATTTTGAAAACGTCTTTTAAAATGTATGATAATTTAATACCTTTTAAACAAAAAATTTGCAAGAAAAATAGAGGTGAGTTTTTGGCGACCTAATGCCAAATACGATTTTAACTTCCTTAAAAACAAATAATTAAAACCAAAGGTCCTACACCCTTTCATTCCACCCTAAATTTAATAAAGGAATCTTGTCCTTCGCAACAGGGATAGCAGCGGATACCGGCCTGTGGTTAAGGCCTGAAGGCGTATGAGCGGATAGCCCGGCAGTTGCCAAAAAAAATATAAAGCGGCTATCAAAATTAGACAACCGGGCATAAAACAAAAAACTTCGACACTTGCCCAGGTCTACGCACATATATTTGAATGACTGTATGCCAAACGAAAAGCCACTGATCTATACCAGTGGCTTTATTTCCCAAAACAGTCTCCTGTTTATTTTGCGCTGTTCTTTTTCTCCGTAACCTCAGCCCTGATCTCTTGGGCAAGGTTTTTAAGGTCTTGCATTGCTTTACGTACACGTGTACCGGCTGCTGCATTTCCACCATCATAAAATTTCGTCACATCAGCCTCAACTGAAGCGATTACTTCCTGTACCTGTTTGAATTTGTCCATAACTGTTTTTTAAGGGGCCAAAGGGCCCGGATATAATTATTTTGTCCTTGGAAACCGTGTTCCAGCCCCAAAACTAAACATTTAAGCGGGAAAGCAAAAAAAAGAACTATTGAAAACCAAGATGCCCGGCTTCACTGCTTACCCCTATCGCATTGGCTCTCCACAGGATAAAGCCCAGCCTGCCGCAGCATTCCGCAACAAAATACTCGATATCCGCAGGTACATCATTCACGATACGGTAGCGGATTTTGTATTTCGGGTTATAGCTGATATAGACAACCAGATCATCGTCTGAAAATCCCCTGCCTGACAAAGGCTTGAAATGGGCTTCCTGTAATTCCTTTGCGGTCCGGACCAAACGGTCGTTCATTACTTTGGCCAATGCTTTTTCAGGCTTAAAATCTGTCTCTAAAATAGCCAGTACGGTTACGGTCATCAGGCAAAAATAGACAGATTAGGCACATTGACAAATGCTTTAGGATAAGCAACTGAAA
>NZ_LMZQ01000051.1 GCF_001442625.1 Pedobacter ginsenosidimutans
AGATCTTTTCTTCAGTATGCAGGTGCAGGCGCTGCTGGCATCGCCTTGGTTGCAGCCGGTTGTAAAAAAGATCGTGGTTACGAGAATCCTATTATGGGAGGCGCAACCTTAGATTTTAAAGATGATTTCGGCGTATTAAATTATGCTTATGCTTTAGAGCAATTAGAAGCTGCATTTTATATAAAAGTTGCTTCAGCACCTCCTGCAAGTTTCACAGCTGCTCAAAAAGCATATTTCCAGGATATTCAGTTCCATGAGATTGCACACAGGGAGTTTTTTAAAGCTGCTTTAAGTACAGCTGCAATTGGAAGTTTGGAGGTAGATTTTTCATCAATTGATTTTACCAGTTCTGCTAGTGTTTTAGGTACGGCAATGGCTTTCGAAGATTTGGGAGTGGCAGCATACAATGGTGCCGGGCCAAGAATTAAAAATGGCACTTATTTATTGTTAGCAGGTAAGATTGTTTCGGTTGAGGCTCGTCATGCAGCTTATGTTCGTGATTTAATCTCAAACGGTTCATTTGCTGATCTCAATAGCCTGGCTCCATTGGGTGCCAATAACGCAGCTGGTTTAGATGCAGCTTTAACACCAGATAAAGTGTTAGCCATTGCTGGAAAGTATATTAAAACCAAAATTAATGTTATCAATCTTTAATTTTTAAAATCAGAAATTATGAATATCGTAAATATATTAGAAGAAATTGAAAAAGTTGACGGTGAGATCTATGAAAGATTAAATCCGAGAAGAGCTGCAATGAAAAGCTTTTTCAACATGGGCAAAAAAATCTCTTTGGCTGCTATGCCGCTAGCCCTAGGTTCAATGTTTCAAAAAGCGTATGGACAAACAGCTTTACCTGCTGTGGTTGTTGATGTATTAAACTTTGCTTTATCGCTAGAGTATTTGGAATATCATTTTTATAATCACTGTATTGTAGGCAAAACTCCAGGATCGGCAGTAACTGATGTTACTTTTAATTTTCCTAATGCCGCAAGTCAAGCAGCCATTACTACTATTCGTGATCACGAAAAAGCACACGTTGATTTATTGATAGGTGCTTTGGGAAGTTCTGCCCGTGCACCAATTGCCTATGCGGATACCGATTTTAGAGCAGGTGGAACGTTTTCTACTGTATATTCTGATTATGGTACTTTTTTAGCGGTAGCACAAGGTTTTGAAGATACTGGAGTTAGAGCATACAAAGGTCAGGCAGGAAACTTACTGGTAAGTCCGGGCGTATTACAAACCGCTTTACAGATCCACTCGGTTGAGGCACGTCATGCTTCGCACATCCGTCAAATGCGTACAGCAGCTGGTACAGCAATATATAAGCCATGGGTTAGTCTTGGTGCTTCAGGTCAGGCAAATGATTCTGGAGTTCCTCAGGTAGACGCAGTATATGCTGGCGAAGATTTAACGGTACAAGCTGGTGCAAATATTGTAGGTATAGGTGGCAATGCAGGCATAACCAAAGCAGTAGCAGTAGAAAGTTTTGATGAGCCTTTGGATAAAGCCAGTGTAATCACAATTGCTAACTTATTCTTGAAAGATGGTAAAAAGCTATCATAGCAAAGTTTTTACATTATTGATTAGGTAATGTTTTGTTTAAGGTAGGGAGGTAGAACTTGGTTTTACTTCCCTTTATTTATTAAGATTATTAAGATGATAGGATTTTAAAATCAATGTGTATAATAGAATATGTTTCCATCTTACATATTCCATTCACATTATCCATCTCTATCTCTAGTACGTGATCACCTGTTCTTCCAAATGCTCAGGCAAATCCCTGTAATTGTATTTTTGTCCGCGTAACTGAGGTTCGAAACCGGCAGCTTTGATTGATTGCTGGATACCATTCGCCGTAAAACGGTGTGGTGCACCAGCAGCCGATACTACATTTTCTTCGATCATAATCGATCCAAAATCATTTGCACCTGCATGTAAACAAAGCTGTGCGGTTGCTTTACCAACGGTTAACCAACTGGCCTGAATGTTTTTAATATTAGGCAGCATAATGCGGCTCAAGGCAATCATGCGGATATATTCATCAGCTGTTACATTGTTGCTGATGCCACGGAGTCTTTTTAATAAAGTTCCATCATCCTGGAAAGGCCATGGAATAAAAGCCAGGAATCCGTTTGCATCGGCTGGTTTTTCACTCTGTACCTGACGGATCCATACCAAATGTTCAAAACGCTCTTCGATGGTTTCTACGTGTCCAAACATCATTGTTGCTGATGTGGTAATATCTAATTGATGGCACGCGCGCATTACATCAAGCCATTCCTGTCCGCCGCATTTTCCTTTTGAAATTAAACGCCTTACACGGTCATTTAAAATTTCGGCACCTGCACCAGGAAGCGAATCCATTCCTGCTTCTTTTAACGCTTTTAATACTTCAGTATGCGTCATTCCTTCCAGCTTTGCAACGTGTGCAATTTCGGGTGGCCCCAAAGCATGTAATTTTAAATCAGGATATAATTCTTTTAGTTTTTTGAAAAGATCGGCATAAAAGGCTAAACCTAAATCTGGGTGGTGACCGCCTTGTAATAATAACTGATCTCCACCTAAACGGAAAGTTTCTTCAATTTTTACCTTATAGGTTTCGATATCAGTAATATAACTTTCCTCGTGGCCAGGCCTGCGGAAGAAATTACAGAATTTACAGTTGGCAATACATACGTTTGTCGTATTTACATTACGGTCGATCTGCCAGGTTACTTTGCCACTTGGTACCTGAATTTTCCTTAATTCATTCGCTACAAACATCAACGACGCCGTATCGGCATGATGGTATAAATGTACGCCTTCTTCAAGGCTCAAAAAATCGAAATGTAATGCCCGTTGCAGTAAATCGGCTGTATTCATACTACAAAGATAAGGAAAAGGGAGGGAAGGTTGAGGGGCTAAGGTTTAAGGTTTGTCAAAAAAATAACAAACACAGTTAATGCACCAAAATCTATTAAATCTTCCTCATCAGTGAAATCATTTATTATATCTTTACGGTTCTAAAAATTAATATGGTAGATTTTAATCGTTTTACACTTGCCAATGGTTTAAAAGTTTTGGTGCATGAAGATGCGACAACGCCAATGGCAGTTTTAAATATTTTATATGATGTTGGTGCCCGTGACGAGGACCCTGAAAAAACTGGTTTTGCGCATTTATTTGAGCATTTAATGTTCGGCGGATCGGTAAATATTCCGAATTATGATGAGCCTTTGCAACGCGTAGGTGGTGAGAACAACGCTTTTACGAGCAATGATATTACCAATTATTACATCACGCTGCCTGCAGAAAACATAGAAACGGCATTTTGGTTGGAAAGCGACCGTATGCTGAGCCTGGCTTTTTCTGAAAAGAGTTTAGATACGCAAAGAAATGTGGTGAGTGAGGAGTTTAAGCAACGTTATCTTAACCAGCCTTATGGCGATGTTTGGTTAAAGTTGCGTCCGCTGGCTTATAAAAAGCATTCTTATCGCTGGGCAACTATTGGAAAAGAGCTTTCGCATATCGAAAACGCTACAATGGACGATGTAAAGGCATTTTTTAAAAAACATTATACACCACAAAATGCAATTTTGGTTGTAGGTGGAAATGTGAAAACCGAAGAGGTGAAAAAACTGGCTGAAAAATGGTTCGAACCGATCCCAGCGGGAGAGAAGTACAGCCGTGACTTAGTTCAGGAAGAACCGCAAACAGAAGCGAGACAAGAAACTGTGAAGGCAAATGTGCCTTTAAATGCAATTTATATGGCTTTTAAAATGCCAGGGAGGTTAAATCAGGATTATTATGCCTTTGATTTATTATCTGATATTCTATCACGTGGGCAGTCTTCGCGCTTGTATAATAGCTTGTTGAAAGAGCAGAAACTTTTTAGCGATATCAATGCCTACATTTCGAGCAGTTTAGATCCGGGTTTGTTTATTGTTGAAGGTAAATTGGTAGAAGGAATAACAACCGAAACTGCAGAAAAAGCAATCTGGTCTGAACTGGAAAAATTAAAAGCCGAGCTGGTTGCTGATAACGAATTAACCAAGGTAAAAAACAAGGTAGAATCTGTACTTGTTTTTTCTGAAATGAGTTTATTGGATAAAGCGATGAACCTGGCTTATTATGAGCTTTTAGGTGATGCGGCTTTATTAAATCAAGAAACAGAAGAATTTTTAAAGGTTAAAGCAGAAGATATTAAACGGATATCCAATGAAACTTTCCAACCAAATTCATCATCAACTTTATATTATTTAACTGAAGAAAATGCTTAACAGACAACAAGCGCCTGATTTTAAGCAGGTATCTACAATAAATTTTATCCATCCAGAAAAAAAAGCATTGGATAACGGAGTGCCCGTTTTTACAATCTATTCAGGAGAACAGGACCTGGTACGTATCGAATTTATTTTTGAAAATGTAAACTGGAAGTTCGAAAAGCCATTACAGGCCATTGCGGTAAGCGCATTGATCAATAATGGCACAAATAAATTATCGGCGAAAGAAATAGCCGAACAAATTGACTTTTATGGTGCATTTTTCCAAACAGAATATGTTCAGGATCAATCTTCAGTTACATTATACACTTTAAATAAGCATTTACATTCGGTATTACCCATTGTTAAAGATGTTTTATCAGAAAGCCAGTTTCCACAGCATGAACTTGATATTTACATTCAGAACCAAAAGCAAAAGCTACAGGTAAACCTAAAGAAGAACGATGTTCTTTCGAGAAAAGAATTTGCACATGCTTTATTTGGCGATACAGCTTATGGAGTAAACATACAAGCTGGTCATTATGATGCATTAAAACGCGAAGATTTAATTGAATATTTTAAAGCTGCCTACGCGCCAAATAATTGTACCATCATCGTTTCGGGTAAGTTTGATGATGCCAGTTTTAACCTGCTGAACGATGCTTTTGGACAAGATTGGGAAAAAAGTAATGCGGTAAAGAACAGTTTCAATTTTACTTCAACAAAAAAACAGTTTGTTTACACGGAAAAACCAGAAGCTTTACAGTCTGCGATCAGAATTGGTCAGTTGGCCATTAACCGTAAACATGAAGATTTTTCTGGTCTTCAGATTTTAAATACCGTTTTAGGTGGATACTTTGGTTCGCGCTTAATGAATAACATCCGTGAAGATAAAGGCTACACTTATGGCATTGGTTCTGGGATTTCTTCGCTACAACAGGCTGGTTATCTTTTTATTGCTACTGAAGTTGGTGCCGATGTTTGTTCGGCTGCATTAACTGAGATTTACAAAGAGATAGAGATATTGAAAAATGAACTGGTAGGGGAAGAAGAACTGGATCTTGTTCGGAACTATATGTTGGGTTCGATGTTGGGCAGTTTAGAAAATGTGTTCTCACATGCCGATAAATTCAAGAACATTTATTTCGCAGGATTGGATTATGATTACTATTCCAAATATATAGAGAAGGTTAAAACCATTACTGCCGAAGAATTATTAGCCTTGGCAAATAAATACCTTACTACTGATAGTTTTACCGAGGTAGTAATTGGGAAGAAATAATTATAAATATCCCCCGCTATTCGTCATCTCGACTGAAGCGTAGCGAAATGGAAAGATCTATCCAGATAGATTTTGCTTCGCAGAGCCTTCGGGTTCTCGGCTTCGTTACACTCCGCTCGAAATGACGACTTTTTCGGTTTGTTATTCTTTTATTAACTACCTATACTGGCATAAATAGGCCGTTTGAACACTAGCCTTTACTTTAAAAGATGAGTTTGCAGGCACTTCAAAATTACTACCGGCTTTAATGCTTTGCCAATCTGTAGTACCTGGTAAAAGCGCTGTTAGTTCACCCTCCATAATATGCATAATTTCTTTCTGGGCTGTTCCAAAAGTATATTCTCCTGGATTTATAACGCCGACAGTCGATTTTCCTTTAGCGGTTTCATAGCCTAACGATTTAACGTTGCCATCAAAATATTGGTTTTCAGTAATCATATGCTAATTTATAAAGTTTTTGCTAAAACAGCTTTTTGTTTATCAGCCTGGTAAATCTTTTTATAAAAATCTACATACTCACCATATTTTTCTGGTGGATACTTTTTATTGTTCATGGTTTGTATACGGCTATAAACAATCATATTATCCTTAATACTAAATTTCGCGGTGTACGATCCAAACTCAGAGTTAATCACAATATCTTTTGGAATAAACTCTACATTATACCCTTTTGGTAAAATGTAATTAATTTCATCATCGTCATTATAACTAAAAGGAACAGCAAAGTATGTTTTTCTTCCCTCTACTTTAAGCGGAACACTCTCGCGGCGGTTAACCTGGTTTACCACCAGAAATAATTTATCTCCACCTTTGGTTAACAGCGGATTAGTTTTAAAATTAATCTCTTCGGTAAGCACTGGTAACGTTTTATCTGGCTGTGCATACTTATAACTAATCAGCTCTGCTACCGGAATAGGACTATCTTCAATTATTTTTTTCCGGAGATCAACGGGTTCCATTAAAGTCATCGAAAAATTTTCTTCAAACTGTGCGTTGCCATAAGTAGATTTTATTTCAGAACTGGCTGTACCATCTTCTGCCAGTGTAATTTTGGTTCTTCTGATCTGATAATTTTCTTTGGCATTGTAAGCAGGGGTATGCACTATTTTTCCCCCATCTTCGGTAACCATTAATACATTCCGGTCAGAATTGCTGTAGCCGATAAATCCCATTGGCTTATATTGGCTGGTACATTCTAAAAAAGTAGTATCTTTTGCCAATGGAACACACAAAATCATGTGGTTCGCCTGCCCCATGCTCGAGTAATTCGGATTTAAACTGGGCATATCATTTCCAATTACAATTAGATTGGAAGCAATTCCTGCTTCGTTTAGTAAGGCCTTCATATAATTAGAAAGCGCTTTACAATCGCCGTAATTTACCTGGGCAACTTTTTCAGCTAAAATTGGTCTGAAGCCGCCAATCCCCAGTTGAACACTTACATAACGGGTATTTTGCTGCAAATGGTTATACAAAATCCGTATCTTTTCTTTTGGTGTTTTGGCATCCTTGATTAAATTCTGTACCATTAATTTGGTTGCTTCAGGAAGTTTATTCCCACCCTGATTTAAGGTAAACAGCCACGATCCGAAATTTTTCCAGTTATCGAAATTTCCTGTCGAACCATCGTATTCAAACTGATTAGGGGAGGCTTTAACCCAGGCAGAAATGTTATCGATGCCTGTACTTAAAGGCTCTTCAGCAACTGCTGCAACATTGGCACTTTTCCATTTGTACTGTACTTTTTCTCCGTTAATTACCGAGTCGGTCTGTAAATTCGAACTCGTAATGTACCGCATTTTGTAGTTTTTTGCCTTCTGGATAGTGTGGGCCGATTTCTCTACTGATACTCCAAAACCTTTAATGTCGTGCCACGAAGGAAAAGAAAGCAATCCTTTATAATCCTGGCTATAACTGTATTCTATGGTGTATGGATAAGTTATGCTTACGAATTTTAAGAGCTTAAGCCTGTTGTCTTCGAAGATCGAAAAATCCGAAATCAGGCTTTGGTCTTTAATATCAGAACTTTTATAGTCTTTTACTTTTTTTCCTGCTGCATCGTAAAGGGTAGCTCTAATATTGTATATGCTGCTGAATTTATCGTAAACTTCAGCCATTTCACCATATTCTTCGCCTGCCTTGTTCAAAATGGTTATCGCCACTTTATAATCCATTTTTGCTTCACCTAAACCCTTAACATCAAAGAAAGATTCTTCGTTTCTAATTACCACAACAGCATCCTTTTTAAGGTTTTCGGGGATCTTCGCCACATCGTAATCTATCTGTGCCAATGCAGTGTTAATGCTTACAATCGTAAGCACCAAACTTAAATAGTATTTCATTATACTTTCTTTTTAAATACGATTTGTTCAGCTTGTTTTTCTACAACAGCTTTAAATAATTCTTTTAAATCAAAATATTCTTCAGGTGTATAAAGCGATTTACTCACATTAATGGTACTTTTCACCATTAGGGTTTTACCTTCAGTTACATAATTAATGCTAAAGGTTCCGTTGTTTTCCGGAAGTTTGTAAATGCCTCCTTTAGGAAGTTTATCTATTTCATAATCATCAGGGAAGTTTACCGTAATGCGGTAGCTTTCTTTAAATGGATAAGCAAAATCGACCGGGAATTTTCGTTGTTCTAGTTTGAATAAATTTTCCTTGGTTCTTTCGAAAAGCAGGGGTGTAAAATACACCAGATTTCCGGCTTCTTCCACGTTATCTTCAATTACTGCATCCATGGTTTCAGTCAACAGCTCATCAAGATTGTCGAGGTTATCTATTTTATAATTAGAAACTTCAAGACCTGTTTTGTCTTTTTTTAAGTTTTTAACAAATTCGGTTTCGTTATTTGTTTTTCTGTATTTATTGCGAAGGTTTAATGCGCTATAACCTTTTGAGTATTGATTAATTTTTCCTGTTAACTTACGGTCTTTATCGAGCGTCATGTTATAAACAAAAATCTTTTCGCTCGATACACTTGGTTCAGTAGAAAGCCATTTCCCATTAAAGCTTTTTAAATCCATATAAAAGCCCTGGTGACTCAGGTTTTCATAATCTAACATGCCTGCTGGAAGATCTTTATCTGTAGCATCAAGAAAATATAAATTATTCCCAATTTGGGTAACACCAATTACGTTATTGAACGCCGATACTACCGGGTATCCTGGGTGTTCACCATTTTCTCTTGTGCTAATTAAAACAGGGTAGGCATCAATTTTTGCTTCCTTTAATAAGCTTAATAAGGCAAGGTTAATATCAGCAGATGAGCCTGTTTTCTTTTCGAAAATACTTTTTGGATTGGTTTCGTTAGCATACTTCGAATATTCCTTATTCCATTTTAAGTTGTTTTTAACATAGTTGACAATAAGCTTTACTGCAGCCAAGGTATCCTTTTCTCCTTTCAGAATGCCTGGAAGTACAGATTTGGAATAACTGTTTTTATTAATAAAACCACCAAAATTTTCATCTTCGGCCAGCCCTTGAATGATTTTTGGCCACGAACCATTAAAGTCTTTATATAGTTCGCCTGGGAATTGGGTCCCCCTAAGTTCAAATTCTATTTTAGGGGTATAATCAGCCATTGTGGTTACATATGGCTCTTCTTTTAGTGCAGGTACATTTGCAGCACAATATTTGTCATAAACAGCATTAGAACTTAAGCCAGGGATATAGGATGCAGTTACAGTTTCATGTACTGGATGCTCAATTTGGTAGTATCCGCTCATATTGTTTTTGTATACGAAGTAATCAGGAATTCTAACATTATACTCAGACCATAGGGTCGGAATATTTGATTGGAATTCCCATCCGCGTAGTGTAAATGTAAAATCGGATCTAATTTTATACTTAAATTCGATAATCGATCCTTCTTTAACATTAGGCAATGCAAATTTTTTGATCACAAAGTTTTTGTTAAATTCCTCAGTAAACTTGGCATCTTTGTTCAGTTTACTGGTAACCATTTTGCCATCAACCATATTATAAGTTGCGGCATCCATAAAGCTGAGATCTTCTTTTGCAGAATTACTACTTCTGTAAAGTTCTACGTGATAATTGGCCAGATCATAAGCATTTTTATTTAAGATCTTGTAACGAATATGTCGTTCAAACACATAAATAAATCCTCCAGTAGAGTTATATTCGAAATAACAGTTGCCAACATCAAACAGTTTAATCGCTGAGGCAGAAGAGTCTTGGCCAGAGGCTTTCACTTCGAATTCTGTTGGTGCAATTTTACCAAACTTAAATTCTCTTTTTATGGGTTGAGCGGTTTGGGCATAAGCGGTGCTAACTCCAATGCATAGCATTAAAGTCAGAAATTTGAGAGCATTTTTCTGCATTTATAAAATTAGTTTTTTGGTTACTGCAATATTAAAAAGATTTAATTAAATATGATCAATTAATTGACAACATATTTTTAATCCAGGACTTTTAAATCAGCCTAATAAGGTATAAGCAAAAATTTTATAAAGTAGTTCCGTTAGCTCATCCTATGAGTTAGCCATTTCAGGTTTGTAGTTTTTCAAATATTCCGATCTCACTATTTTTGCCGTTTTATGGTCTTTGGTATGGCTCCATCCGGGAGGCATAAAGATGTATAGAAACTTGTTTTTAATACCTGGTGCACGCCAAACATCCTTGGCCAAGAGAACAATTTCACCGAAATAAGCATCTAAAAAGCTGTGTTTTTTCATTTCTCTGGTAATACCATATTCAATTTTTACTGTTTTATCTTCTTCCTGATAGGTTTTAAAAACATGGTCCCAGATGGGTAACAGGTTACAGAAGTTGGTATCCATATACAATGCATTCTTGGCATGGTGTACACGATGGTGAGAAGGAGTAAGGATGATTTTATTTAAAAACCCAAAACGGCCATCTTTAGAAATGTTTTCTCCAATGTGGATAAAAGATCCCCAAAAACCGTCGATAAACATGATTAAAAAAAGCAGGGCAGGGCTTACCCCCAAAAGAATGCATGTTGTAGTTCTAATCAGGTCTGCATAAGGTGCTTCAAGAAAAAAATGTGCAAAATTTACCGATAAGTTCATGGTTTCAGGAGCGTGATGGGTGGAGTGCAAACACCAGAAAAGCCTTACTTTATGTGCTAAAAAATGATAAATAAAATGACCGAATTCCCAGATCACATAGCCATATATTAGCCAATACCAGGTAATCTCAGTTTTAAAAATGGCGTACCTGCCAAATAAACCAATACAGATAGACACCATTCCGATAGAAATAATGCGGCCGATAAAAGAATTAATCACCAGTGAAAAGAAAGAAATCCGGTAATCAACCACTTTAAAACGACGGTAAAATGCCATCCTGATGATTTCAAAAACTAATAAAAAAGGAATCAAAGGCCCCATAAGCGCGCTAATGCCATTCCAGCTCATAAACTGGCTATAATCATTGGTTTGCAGTAGTTTTAACAGCGCGGGTAAGCCGAAAAATCCAACGAGCCATTCCTTTACGCCCTCAAGAAAATCTATCATCTTATTATATTTGGTTTGTTGAAATTATATAAAACTAAAATTTTATTCAAATAAATTCGCTAAATAGTTAGGTCATTGCTACCATATACTCATTAAACCTTGATTTTGCTTTGTAGTGATAGCGATTGTCAGACAAGCTCAATATTTAAGCATTTTTATTATTATACTTTTATATTCCCTCAATTTTCGTATCTTTGCCTGGCAAATAATAAATCCTAATTTATTTGCTATGCAACTCGATTCCACAAAGTTTATTGCCACAGGTTTAACGTATGATGACGTACTTCTAGTACCCGCATATTCCGAAATTCTGCCCCGTGAAGTAAATACAGCCACTTTTTTAACAAAAAAAATTAAACTTAATGTTCCATTGATTTCTGCGGCAATGGATACTGTAACTGAAGCCGAACTAGCCATTGCCATTGCGCAAAATGGTGGTATTGGTATGTTACATAAAAACATGACTATAGAAAGACAAGCCGGAGAAGTACGTAAGGTTAAACGTTCTGAAAGCGGTATGATCCAGGATCCAGTAACCTTATTGGAAACAGCTGTTGTGGCCGATGCTTTCAAGATCATGAAAGAGCATAAAATTGGTGGTATTCCTGTTGTAAGCAGCGACAATAAATTGGTGGGTATTATTACAAATAGGGATCTACGTTTCCAAAAGGATATGAAAAGACCGATTTCTGAGGTAATGACTAAAGAAAATTTAATCATTGCACCAGAAGGTACTACTTTGGTTCAGGCAGAAGAAATTCTTCAGAACCATAAAATCGAGAAACTTCCTGTAGTAAGCAAAGATGGTTACCTAAGCGGTTTGATCACTTTTAAGGATATTTCGAAAGTTAAAAATTATCCTGCCGCCTGTAAAGACGAACGCGGCCGTTTACGTGTAGGTGCTGCGGTTGGTGTAACGGCTGATACTATACAACGTGTTGATGCCTTAGTTCATGCAGGTGTTGATGTAATTACCATCGATACTGCTCATGGTCACTCTAAAGGAGTAGTTGATAAATTAAAGGAAGTTAAAGCGAAATATCCTGATCTTCAGGTTATCGTTGGAAATATAGCAACTGGTGCTGCTGCAAAATTCTTAGCCGATGCTGGTGCCGATGCAGTTAAAGTAGGTATTGGTCCTGGTTCTATATGTACCACCAGAATTATTGCCGGCGTTGGTGTTCCCCAATTATATGCGGTTTACGAATGTGCCAAAGCTTTAAAAGGCACAGGTGTTCCTGTTATTGCCGATGGTGGCATTAAACACACAGGTGATATTGCCAAAGCAATTGCTTCTGGAGCAAGTACGGTAATGGCAGGTTCGTTATTTGCAGGAGTTGAAGAATCACCAGGCGAAACCATTATCTACGAAGGACGTAAATTTAAATCTTACCGTGGAATGGGCTCAATTGAAGCAATGGAGCAAGGTTCTAAAGATCGTTATTTCCAGGATGTGGAAGATGATATTAAAAAGTTAGTTCCTGAAGGAATTGTTGGCCGTGTGCCATTTAAGGGTACCTTAGCGGAAGTAATGTATCAATATATTGGTGGTTTACGTGCAAGTATGGGCTATTGCGGTGCAGCAAATATCGAGGCATTACAAGAAGCACAATTTGTGCAGATTACGGCTGCAGGTATGCGAGAAAGCCATCCGCACGATATTACGATTACTAAAGAAGCACCTAATTATACAAGATAAGGTATTTCCTTTCCAATAATCGTGATTGCGAGGAACGAAGCAATTTCAATTAGTCAAGATTTTTATAGAATTCAGCGGGGCATCGTTTACGATAGCCCCGTTTTGTTTTAGACCTTATAGGTTTTAAAAACCTATAAGGTCTGGAAATCAATTAAAAATAGAAAAATCACAAAATAAAATTTGGCAGATAAAATTTTTTAATATATTTGTCGACTAAATCTATAGGATTTATATAATAATCATGAAAACGAATCAAAAAACACGCTCGTATTGTTGTTGTAGCCATTCTAAAACAGTAATCGCATACTTTCGAACGAGTCATTAATCAACAACATTTAAACAAACTATATAACTAATCATGAACAAAAGTTTACTAATTCTCTTTTCATTTTTACTTTCGGCAAGTTTTACCTTTGCCCAAAGCCCAGTAACAGGTGTAATTAAAACAACAAATGGCAGTACAATACCACATGCTACTGTAAAGGTAAGGGGAACAAACCAAGCCGTAGTGGCTGATGATAATGGCGTTTTCAGTATAAATGTAAAACAAGAAACTCCATTTTACCTTCAAGTGAGCTCAGTTGGCTATAAACCACAGGATTTTCAGATTTTAAAACTTCAGGAAACACCAATAGAACTGGTTCTGGTAGAAAACGCATTATTGGATGAGATCGTTGTAACGTCGAGAAGACGTTCGGAGGTTTTACAGGATGTGCCTATTCCAATTACTGTAATTGGCGGCCAGGCAGCAGAAAATGCAGGTGCTTTTAACGTTAACCGTTTAAAAGAGTTAGTGCCATCTGTACAATTGTATGCTTCTAATGCCAGAAATACCACACTTAATATCAGAGGTTTGGGTTCAACATTCGGTTTAACAAATGATGGTATCGATCCGGGTGTAGGTTTTTACGTAGATGGTGTTTATCACGCGCGTCCGGCTGCTACCTCAACCGATTTCCTGGATATCGAACAAATAGAAGTAATCCGTGGTCCTCAAGGTACGTTATTTGGTAAAAATACTACTGCGGGTGCATTTAACATCACCACCACAAAACCTACCCAAACACCAAGTGCAAAAGTAGAATTGAGCGTTGGAAACTATAACTTTATCCAGGCAAAAACGTCAGTTTCGGGAGGAGTAGCAAAAAATCTTGCTGCAAAAATATCAATCTCCGGTACTCAACGCGATGGTACAATCTGGAATACCAGAGAAGAACGTAAATATAGCGGACAAAACAACCTTGGTTTTAAAGGCCAGTTGTATTTTACTCCTTCAGATAGGTTACAGATATTGTTGAGTAGTGATGTAAGTATTCAGCACCCTGCAGGTTACCCATTGGTAATTGCTGGTGTTGCACAGACAGAAAGAAGCGCTTACCGTCAGTACGCCAAAATTGTTTCTGATTTAGGTTATCAACAACCGAAAATTGATCCTTTTTCCAGAGAGATCAATACCAATACTCCCTGGAGACACAATCAGTCAATCGGTGGTATATCCTTAAATGTAGATTACAAGATTGGTGGCGGAACATTAACTTCTACTACTGCGTGGAGATTCTGGAACTGGGATCCTACCAACGACAGGGATTTCTCTGAATTATCAGCATTGACCAAATCTCAAGGTAACTCCCGTCATGATCAATATTCACAGGAAATTAGATACGCTGGTAATATCACCGATAAATTAAGTGGTGTAATTGGGGTGTTTGCCCTTGCTCAGAACTTAAAAGGTTTGGCCCAAACGGAAGAAGTAGGTAAAGATCAGTGGAGATTTGTACAAACCAGCAATACTGGTAGTCAGGCATTATACTCAACACCAGGTTTATTAGATGGCTTTGGGATCAAAACCAATTCGACCATCAAATCGTTGAGTGCAGCTATTTTTGCTCAGGTTGACTGGGAATTTTTAGAGCACTTTCACGTATTACCAGGTTTAAGATACACCTACGATAAAAAAGATGTGGATTACGACAGGGTAACTTATGGCGGATTGCAGACTACAGACGCCGCTTTGCTTGCACTAAAAGCCGCTGTGTATAGTAATCAGCAGTTCACTACTAAAGTAGATAACAATAATCTATCGGGTAACTTAACGGTTTCATACCGTCCTAACACAAAATTGAACGTTTATGGAACTTTCTCTACTGCTTATAAACCAGTTGGCGTTAACGTAGGTGGTTTACCAACTACTTCAACCGGACAGGCAGACTTATCAGTTGCTGTTGTAAAACCAGAATATGTTCAACATTACGAATTAGGTTTAAAAACAAAACCAGTTAAAGGTGCCATATTAAATGTTACCGCATTTAATACCGATATTAAAGATTACCAAACCAATGTTCAATCTCCACAGTTGGGTGTAAACAGAGGTTATCTTGCTAATGCTGAAAAGGTTAAAGTAAAAGGTTTAGAAATTGATGGAACTTATCAATTGGAAAGGTTCTTAACTTTAAATGCAGCCGTTGCTTACCTTGATGGGAAATATGTGAAATTCACCAATGCACCACTTCCTTTAGAAGAAACTGGCCATACTGAATTAATAAACGGTGTAGCGACCCAAGTGGCATTTAAAGATGCATCAGGAGGCAGATTGCCAGGTATTTCTAAATGGAATATTTCTGGAGGTTCTGAATTTAGTACCCCAGGTAATTTAGCAACCAGGGCTGGTAGGTATTTTATTGCGGGTGATGCGAGTTACCGTTCAGAATATTCTTCAAATCCTACACCATCAAGCATCTTAAATGTTAAAGGTTATGCTTTATTTAATGCAAGGTTAGGATTCAAATCAGATAAGTTCTCTTTATTTGTTTGGAGCAGAAATATCGCAAACAAAAACTATTATGAACAATTGCAGGCTGCAGCAGGTAACTCAGGCTTATATGCAGGTGTACTCGGAGATCCAAGAACTTATGGTGCAACAATCCGTTATTCTTTCTAAGATCGTTTAACAAAAAAATCTTTTCTCTTATATTTGGTTAAAAGGAGTGGCGTTAATGCTGCTCCTTTTTTTATTAAACCTATCAGGTTTTTAAAACCTGATAGGTTTAATAACGAATAACAAAAAACTGTAACAGCTTTGTGTAGAATTAAAATTTACAGAAAGCCGATAAAGTCTTAACTTCGGTAAATTTTAACTAAATGAATAAGCTTAAATCAGTTTGTGTGTATTGTGGCTCAAACTTTAATGGCGATGTAGCGCTGCGTAACGCAATAAAGCAACTGGCAGAAACACTTGTAAAACAGCAGATCAGATTGGTGTATGGTGGCGGAAGTGTAGGCGTGATGGGTGTATTAGCCAATGACGTACTCGAGTTAGGCGGTTTAGTTACGGGCGTAATTCCACAGTTTTTAATGGATAAAGAAGTTGGTCATAAAGGGGTAACCGAAATGATTGTAACGGAAAATATGCACCAAAGAAAACAGAAAATGGCCGATTTAAGTGATGGTTTTGTAATTTTGCCAGGTGGTTTCGGTACGCTTGAAGAGTTTTTTGAAGTATTAACCTGGTTGCAGCTCGGCCTGCATACAAAACCAATTGGCGTATTAAATGTAAATGGTTTTTACGATCCTTTATTTGCCCAAATGGATATGATGGTGCAAAGTAAATTTTTGAAACCGGCCAATCGTGATTTAGTTTTTAATGAGGCAAAGGCCGAAACTTTAATCGATAAAATGGATGATTTTTCTGCCATTCCAGATGAGGTTTGGTTTAGAGAAAGAAATCTGAGTTAATTATAGCGAAGTACTTCGGATTATAGTCAATGGCTAATAGTCAATGGTCGCACTGTTGATACTGATATGCTATAAACTACAAGCCATCATATTGGTAATCATACTAAAAATATAACAATATTATAAAATACCTGAATAAAGGAACTAAAATTACAAAAATGCAAATCATTACCTCCCACGCAGAATTTGAACAATACCTTGGCAAGGAATTAGGCGTTTCTTCATGGCATACCATTACACAAGAACAGATTAATAAATTTGCCGATGCCACATTAGACCATCAATGGATTCATGTTGATGAAGAAAGAGCCCAAAATGAAGGCCCTTTTAAAGCAACTATAGCGCATGGCTATTTAACGCTTTCGTTAATCCCTTATCTATGGAAAGAAATTGTTGATATCCAAAAACTAAAAATGGAGATCAATTATGGGATCGAAAGTTTAAGGTTTGCACAGGCTGTTACCGTAAACAGTAAGGTAAGGTTAAAAGCTAAACTGGCTTCTATTATCAATCTCCGAGGTGTAACTAAAGTAAATATGGCTATCGAAATGGAAATTGAAGATCAAAAGAAACCTGCCTTTAGTGGTGAGGTTGTTTTCTTGTATCATTTTGTGAATTAATAGCTTACAGTGTAGCGCATTGTTTATCTTTAACGTTAAATAAGGAAAAACAAATGCCTCATGATCGTAAACTGGAAATCTTTAAGTTTTATTTTAATTAGTCTCGCTATCCTTTCTTGCCAGAAGAATAAGGCTCAAAACAGTGCTGCTGATTCATTTTTGCCCATGCAGATTGGCAATTTATGGTATATGAATGCCCAATCCTACACCGAAATCAAGGATACTGTTCGCATCAATAAAAAGCTTTTTTACCAGTTTTATTCTTTGGTTGGTGGCGATGCAGTGAGTACAGTTTATTTAAGGATAGACGAGCAGAATAAATTAATTGAGGGCTATCCCGACAGTCCTTTGAAAACTTATACCAGAGCTGATTTCAATGCAAAAATTGGCGATAAGTTTTTCACGACAGGAGAAAAGGATGAAAATGATAACGAAGTAACTGTTATTCAAAAATCGGATACGGAAATTACTTTTTCGTTTGATCCGGTTTATCATCCAAATTTAAAAGGATACCCATCGCAGGTAAAATACATAAAAGGTAAAGGCTGGGCCGAAAAGTTTAAAAAGCTGAAGATTGATGGTGTAGTTTATCAAAATTAGCCTTTACGTTTATATACTTTTTCATATTGTTCAATCCATTGTGCTGGTGTAACCTTTCTGGTGAGCTCGGCAATTAATGCATACGGAATATCATCAGGTTTTTTAAAACGAACACAGCCTTTGCCCATATCAAGTTTGTATTTAGCGTGTTTAGGATATTCAGCCTGAAACCATTCCAGTAAATCAGTAAAAGCATACAATCCTAAGTGATGCATAACAATAAAATTCTTTTGCGAACCAATATTGATAAAAGGTAAAGCCTGTTCTGGTGTACAATGGTAACCTGGAGGATAAAGCCCGAGTGGAATAACATATCCCAGCATGCCGTAGGTAATCTGTTCCTCGAAACCAGCTGGCAGGTTTTCTAAAATAGTATCTCTCAATTTCGAAACCGGCGCTTTCCTTTCTTCAGGGAGGCTGTTTAAATATTCTTCTGGTGTATTAACAGATAGCTGCATATCAATCTTTATCAAATTTCTTTTTAAACCTACTTACAATTGATGGATTATCGAGCTCCTCTAAACTGCTCAATTCCAGCTCCAGTGCTTTTGTACTGATCTGGATTTCTATTAACGAAATGATTAACGATATCATAAAAAATATCAAACTCAGTGCAAAAAGAATTTCAGCAAAGGTATTCCACTCCAAATAAATAAAAAACATACAAAAAAGGCAGCTGGCAAAGCTAAGTACACCAAAAGCCTGCATGTTTTTGATCAGTCTTAAGCGGTAACGCAGGTTTTCGATCTGTTTATGAAGGGCTGCATTTTTATCGCCATCTTCATATTTCGATTTTAAACTTCTCACTAAACTGGCCAAAGCCAAAAAACGATTGGTATAAGCCAGCATAATTAAGCTGATGGCAGGAAACAATAGCGCAGGAATATTGATGGTTAGTTCCATTTTTCGGATTTACCCAAAAATATCATTTTAAACGGATAATTAACCACAGAGGGAACAGAGTTTTTACACAGAGGTAAACTGAGAAAATACTTTAGTTATCACTCAAATTATAGGAATCTAATCTTAAATAAAGCATTCAGATCTCTGTGTCCTCAGTGATTTCTCTTGTTTTCTCTGTGGTTTAAAATTTGCTGTGTACCAGAAACCGTTTTGGTCAATACTGTTTTTCTAAAATTAAATTTAAATTGCCACCATGAATATCGAATTCAATAAAAATGAGGATGTAAATAAACAGTTGGTATACGAACTGAAAACCAGACTCAAAAAAATATATTTAGGTGGTGGCGAAAAAAATGCGGCCAAACAAAAAGAAAAGGGAAAATTATTGGCCCGCGAGCGCATTGCTTATTTAATTGATAAAGATACCGACTTTTTAGAAGTAGGTGCTTTTACGGCTGATGGCATGTATGCCGAGCAAGGTGGCTGTCCTTCGGCTGGAGTGGTGTGCGGTATTGGCTATGTAAGCGGAAGACAATGTATGATTGTAGCCAACGATGCCACTGTAAAAGCAGGAGCCTGGTTTCCGATGACTGCAAAAAAGAACCTGCGCGCGCAGGAAATTGCTATGGAGAACCGCTTGCCAGTAATTTACCTGGTTGATAGCGCTGGTGTATATCTTCCGATGCAGGATGAGATTTTCCCCGATAAAGAACATTTTGGAAGGATGTTCCGTAACAATGCCATTATGTCGTCGGAAGGAATTGTACAGATTTCGGCCATCATGGGCGCTTGTGTTGCCGGGGGAGCCTATTTGCCCATCATGAGCGATGAAGCGATGATTGTTGATAAAACCGGATCGGTTTTTTTAGCGGGTTCTTACCTGGTAAAATCGGCCATAGGTGAGGAGGTTGATAATGAAACTTTGGGCGGAGCCACAACTCATTGCGAAATATCGGGTGTTACCGATTATAAACATCCTAATGATCAGGCCTGCTTGGATAGCATCAGGAACATCATGAGTATGTTGGGTGCGCCTCAAAACGCAGGTTTTGATCGGATTAAACCAGCGAAACCAAAAGAAAATGAAGAAGAACTTTATGGTATTTTACCTGAAAACAGGGATAAACCTTACGAAATAATGGAGATCATTAACCGTTTGGTTGATCAATCTGAATTTGAAGAATACAAAAAAGGCTATGGACAAAGCATTGTTTGTGGTTTAGGCCGTATTGATGGCTGGGCAGTAGGTATTGTAGCCAACCAGCGTAAAGTGGTGAAGTCGAAAAAAGGAGAGATGCAGTTTGGCGGTGTAATTTATTCTGATAGCGCCGATAAAGCCACCCGTTTTATTATGAACTGTAACCAAAAGAAAATCCCATTGGTATTTTTGCAAGATGTTACTGGCTTTATGGTAGGCAGCCGATCAGAACATGGTGGTATTATTAAGGATGGAGCTAAAATGGTTAATGCTGTTGCCAATTCTGTAGTGCCAAAATTTACAATAGTATTGGGGAATTCTTATGGCGCAGGCAACTATGCTATGTGCGGTAAGGCTTACGACCCTAGATTGATTTATGCCTGGCCAACGGCTAAAATTGCGGTAATGGGCGGTTCGCAGGCTGCAAAAACTTTACTTCAGATTCAGGAAGCCTCTTTAAAAGCAAAAGGTGAGGTAATTACGCCAGAAAAAGAAGCTGAATTGTTAAAAGAAATCACCGACAGATACGATAGCCAAACCACACCTTATTATGCCGCATCCCGGCTTTGGGTAGATGGTATTATCGACCCCTTAGAAACCAGAAAAGTTATTTCAATGGGAATTGAGGCCGCCAATCAATCGCCGATTACTAAGAAGTTTAATGTTGGGGTTATACAAACTTAGCGTTTCGATGTGCTGTCAGATGTTACCGTCTGACGGTTAATATTACATAATTTTTTTTATCACCTGAGGTACCTTAGTTTTTAATGTGCTGTCAGATGTTACCATCTGACAGTTAATATTACATAATTTTTTACCACCTAAGCCATCTTAGCACACCTGAGTTCTGAACATAAAAATGTCTTTGTTTTTTAGTGGTGAAAAAAATAGATGGGAACTTGAGTGTCTATACTGGTAAAAACAATTAATATTATATTTAGCGCATGAAAAATCTTTATCTTTTTCTTGTCCTTACACTATTGCAGATTAATCTCTTTGCCCAAAATTCAGATAAAATTCATCAAAATGCGATTGTAATCGATACCCATGGAGATATACTGTTCAATCAGATCAAATCGGGCATCGATATTGGGAAACTTCAGCCTAAAGGGAATTTCGATTTAGTGAGGGCCAAACAAGGTGGGTTGGATGTTCAGTTTTTCTCCATCTGGTGTGATGAAACAGGTGGGTATGCTGTAGCTAACCAGGAAATAGACTCGCTTTATAGTTTAATTAAACGATACCCCGATAAAATTAAACTGGTAACAAGCGCTAAAGATCTCGAGCAAGCGGTTAAACAACAAAAATTAGCTGCTATGATAGGGGTAGAAGGTGGTCATATGATCGAAAACCGTTTAGACTATATCGATAGCTTGGCAAAACGCGGAATGGCTTACCTCACCTTAACCTGGAACAACAGTACTACATGGTCCAGTTCGGCCGCCGAAGAAACCTCGGGTAAAGTAAAACCCGAAAATGCAGGTTTAAGCGATTTTGGAAAACAAGTTGTAAAACGATTGAATAAACTTGGGGTAATGATCGATTTATCGCACGTAGGCGAAAGAACATTTTATGATGCCATTGCTGCATCTGTCAAACCCATAATTGTTTCCCATAGCTGTGCTTATGCTCTAAATCCGGTTCCGCGAAATTTAAAAGATGATCAGATCAAAGCTGTCGGTAAAAATGGTGGTGTAGTCTGCATTAATTTCTACAGTGGTTTTTTAGACCATACCTTCAATACTAAACAAAAAGAATTCTTTGCAAAATATGATACCGAACTTAAAACATTGAGTGCTAAATATGGTAGAAGCAATGCAATTGATACCTTAATTTATAACCATCAGGTTGATGCCGATGCTACACGCCCGCCTATATCGTTATTGGTTAAACATATCGACCATGTAGTTAAATTAATTGGTATTGACCATGTAGGCTTGGGCGCAGATTTTGATGGCGCTGAATCTTTTCCCTTAGGTATGAGCAGCGTAGCAGATTATCCTAAAATTACAAATGAGCTGATTAAAAACGGATATTCGGAAAACGATATTAAGAAAATTTTGGGAGGCAATGTAATTCGGTTGATCAGAGAGAATAAAGGGAAGTGATTTTTGTGCTGTCAGATGTTACCATCTGACAGGTAAAAATCATCACGCATATATGTAGTCAATGTCAGATCGAAACATCTGACACCACGAATCTCTGCACCGGGCACGCGGCACTAAGTTCGTGATGTTAATAAGTAAACTATGTTGACAATGTGCACTTGCCAACAAATATTTAAAGCATTAAATTTGCGCTACGATTAATGAATTTCAAACACACAATATAATGTCACAAGAAAACGAACACGTTCAGTGTTTAATTATAGGCTCAGGTCCTGCAGGTTATACTGCTGCAATTTATGCTGCCAGAGCTGATTTAAAACCAATTATGTATACCGGTATGCAAGCTGGTGGTCAGCTTACGCAAACTACAGATGTAGAAAATTTTCCAGGTTACCCGCAAGGAATTATGGGGCCAGAAATGATGGAAGATTTCCGCAAGCAGGCAGAGCGTTTTGGTACCGATATCCGTTTCGGTTATGTAAGTTCGGTAGATTTCTCATCAACGCCACATAAAGTAGTGGTTGATGAAATTAAAACCATTACAGCTGATACCGTAATTATTGCTACAGGCGCTACAGCAAAATGGCTGGGTTTACCAAGTGAGCAACAATACAATGGTTTTGGGGTTTCGGCCTGTGCCGTGTGCGATGGTTTCTTCTTTAAAGGACAAGATGTTGCCATTGTAGGTGCCGGAGATACTGCTGCAGAAGAAGCAACTTATTTAGCAAAACTTTGTAAAACCGTGCATTTATTGGTTCGTAGAGACGAATTCAGAGCTTCTAAAGCAATGGTGAGTCGTGTGTTGGCTACACCGAATATTGTGGTGCATTACAATACCGAAACCCAGGAGATTTTAGGTAACGGTAAAAATGTAACTGCGGTTAAAGTTTTAAATAACAAAACCGGTGCCGAATCTGATATCGCAGTAGAAGGTTTCTTTGTGGCTATCGGTCACAAACCAAATACCGATATTTTTAAAGGGCAGTTGGATATGGATGAAACAGGTTATTTAGCTACCAAACCGGGTTCTACTTTAACCAATATCGAAGGTGTTTTTGCCTGTGGCGATGTGCAGGATATGTATTACAGACAGGCAGTAACTGCTGCAGGTTCTGGATGTATGGCCGCGCTCGATGCTGAAAGGTATTTGGCTGCTAAAGAACATCCTGTAGAAGCGTAAACAATACCGATAATATATTAAAAGCTCCATAAATAATTTTATGGAGCTTTTTTGTTATGTTTAAAAACATAAAAACAGCCGTTGAAAAAAATAGTAATTATACTCATTACCATTATTAGCATAGCATTGTTTTGCCTTATTGGGGGCTGGATTTATTTTGTTGGCCAATTCAGTGCCGTTTATCCGCCAATAACGAAGTACGTTTTTTCTACAGACATTATACAATTTGAAGAAAAAACTATTGATGTGGTTAATAAAAATCCGTCATTCTCATATAAACTGAAGGATGTAACAGGAACAGACGAACCCCGGAATCATTATATGGACATTGACATAAAAAAGAATGCTAAAAAATATATTTTTAATGTTTTTTATGTGAATAAAGAAAATTTTTGGACTAAAAAGCAATACGTAGAACTTAACGTGGTAGGCGCCTTTGAACAAACAACTGGAAAAGGTGGATATAAAATAGATGATGAGGGGGTGAAAGTATTTATAAACCTTTTCGAGAAAGAAATTGTTGAGCGAATCAGAAATTAAATACTGCTTACTCAAACGTTTGATTTCGATTGTAACAAGAATGTGAGATTCGGAATCTGGTCATTATCTCTATCTTGTTTCAAAAAATCAAATAAATCTATAAAATCAAAAACACAACATGAACAAAGCATTATCGATTTTTATTGGAGTATTAATCAGCACGAGTGCATTTGCGCAGAGTGATCCTAATCTGGGTATCATACCTGCACCTGTAGCCATTACCAGGGCAAACGGAAATTTCATTTTAGATAAAACCACGGTTTTAGTAAATCAAAGCATCGACGGCGCAAAGATGGCCGATTTATTAAACGCTTTTATCGTTACCAAGGCAGGTTTTGCCTTACGTGAAACTAAAATTACCCAACCTAACCAGAAAGCAATTGTTTTAACATCTGTTGGAGCAGATCAATTGCCTGCTGAAGGTTACACGATTAAAGTTACCCCTAAACAAATTATTTTAACAGGAAAAGGTGCAGGCCTTTTTTATGCGGTTCAATCTGCTATGCAGATGATGCCAGATAAATTGGCTGATAAAATTACCATCCCGGCAGTTGATATTAACGATTATCCCCGTTTTGCCTACCGCGGAACCATGTTGGATGTAAGCCGTCATTTCTTCCCGATTTCTTTTATCAAAAAATACATCGATCAGTTGGCTTATTATAAAATCAATACTTTCCATTGGCATTTAACTGATGATCAGGGCTGGAGATTGGAGATTAAAAAATATCCAAAACTGGTAGAAATCGGTTCTTCACGTAATGGATCGATTATTGGCAATTATCCGGGCAATGGCAATTATCTTACACAAGTTAAGGGATATTACACCCAAGAAGAAGCTAAAGAAATTGTGAGATATGCAGCTACGAAATACATTACGGTAATTCCTGAGATCGAATTGCCAGGACACGCTTCTGCTGCAATTGCTGCTTATCCTGAATTAAGCTGTTTTCCTGATCGCGATACTTTTATCAGCGATAAAACACCATGGGCGGGTAGCAGAAAAGGCAAACAGGTACAACAAACCTGGGGCGTTTTTGATGATATTTTTGTACCATCAGCCAATACTTTTACTTTTTTAGAAAATGTGTTGGATGAAGTGATTGCTATTTTTCCTTCCAAATACATTCATATTGGTGGCGATGAAGCACCTAAAACCTATTGGAAAGAATCTACCTTTTGCCAGAGCCTGATGAAAGAGAAAGGTTTGAAAGATGAGCATGAATTACAGAGCTATTTCATCCAAACGATAGAAAAACATGTAAACGGAAAAGGACGCTCAATTATTGGTTGGGATGAAATTTTAGAAGGTGGTTTGGCACCTAATGCAACCGTAATGAGCTGGAGAGGTGAAGATGGTGGGATTGCAGCTGCACAACAAAAACACGATGTAATTATGACCCCAGGATCGATGGGTTTATATATCGACCATAAACAATCTAACTCTCCTGATGAGCCGGTAACCATTGGTGGATTTGCCCCTTATCAAAAGATTTACGCTTACGATCCAATTCCGAAAGTATTAACTGCTGATGAAAGAAAATACATCAAAGGTGTACAGGCAAACATGTGGTCTGAGTATATTAAAACAACTGCAAAAGCAGAAAATCATGCTTTCCCACGTTTATTGGCTTTATCTGAAATTGCATGGTCGCCGGTTGAGCGTAAAGATTTAAAGAACTTTTCTGAACAACGTTTACCAGCTCATTTGGCCCGTTTAGATAAAATGAATGTTAATTTCTGGGTTCCTACACCAATTGGTCAGAGCGATAAACCTTTAACAGGCGGAGAATTTACAATTGATTTAAAAGCACCTGTTACCGGAGCTAAAATTTATTATTCGATTGATTTGTCACGTCCATCAGAAAATGCATTCTTGTATACCTCACCAATTAAAATTACAGTACCACAAGGCGAAAAAAGAGTGTTAAAAACCATTGTTATTGCACCAAGTGGCAGAAGAAGCGTAGTTACCGAAACCGTTTTAAATAACGGAGCACCTGAAGTTAAAACAGATGCAAAGAAATAAATTGTTGCTTTAAAAAGCTAAAATACTTAATTTGGGGCAACCAAAACGTCCTAAATAGAATGAAATTACAGAAATATACATTACAGCATCTCTTGTTAATAACAGGGATGCTGTTTTGTTTTGCATGCACAGAAGAAAAACCTAAAGAAATTAAGACAGAAACTGAAAAAGTGCAGAAAAACCCTTTCCGTTTTTATAAAGATATAGAAGTGAGACCTGGATTAAATTTCGAAATTGTAAGCTGGGGAAAAGGGGTTGACTCTATTGGGGGATATCAGATTCTGATGTCTGATTCTGTGCGTAATAATTATAAATCTGCTGCTGTGGATCGTAAAGGTATTCTGATTGATGCCTGGAATATGGATTTAGACAATGATGGAAATCCTGAATTGTATATTCAGCTCTTAAGCAAAAAAACAGTTTCGGATTTAAATGTTTTTGAATACACGCGTGGCGATTTCAATAAAATCAGTTTCCCTTCTTTAAGTAACAGTCAAAAGAAAGGTTATAATGGTAACGATAATTTTTTTATTAAAAATGGTGACCTGTTCCGTTCTTTCCCGGTAAAAGATGCTACAGATAGTACTAAAACAGTTACCCGGACCTATCAATATAAATTAAGCGGAAATAGTTTTTCTACAAGCGAGGTAAAGTAGGGTAGAAGGTGTAAGGTGGATGACGTTTAACGTATTGTGTGTGTTGAAGGCAATTCTATCCAGGTAATCGTCACTTCGAGCGGAGTACAACGCAGCCCACAAGTCTGTCTAGATAGATCTCTCCATTTCGCTACGCTGCAGTCGAGATGACGCCTCTTCAGCACGGTGTCATCCTGGGCGTAGTCGAAGGATCTTTTATGCAATTAACCATATATTAACAATGAACAACGAAAAATTTTCTATCATCGATCGGATCAAGAGCTTTAAATATGCCTTTAATGGTCTGAAGCTATTTTTCGTTAACGATCATAACGGAAGAATTCATTTGTGTGCAGCAATCGTTGCTATTGTTTTATCCTTTTACCTGAAAATTTCCGGTTCGGAATGGATTGCCATTTTATCTGTTATTTCGGCTGTTTTTGTTGCCGAAATTTTAAACTCTGCTCTCGAGAAACTGGCCGATGTGGTTTCTCCAGATTATCACCCAAAAATTAAAATAGTAAAAGATTTGGCTGCTGCTGCGGTTTTGGTGGCTGCATTTCTGGCGGTAGCGGTTGGCTTTATTGTTTTTATCCCAAAACTATTTTTGTAATTCGGCCATAGCAGTTCTCGATTCTTCAATCTTATCCTGGATAATGTCATCCCATCGGGCCTGCATTTTATGATTGCTGCCATGCTCGGTTTCTTCATCATAGTTACGTTGCATGGTGTCGAAATAATTGCTGATCTGATTGGCGAGTTCTGATATTTGAGCTTTATAGTTGCTTACAGAATAGTTCCGGTTTTTTAATACCCTTTCGGCCTCCAATAATAAAACATACTGGATATCGGCGTGTCCTTGTTCGTGGTGTAAAAGGCTTGCCCTAATTTCAGGGTCTTTAATTTTATCCCACTTAACCCACGACCTAGTTTTATCAATGCTCACATCGTTTTTAAGCTTAATGGCAACACGATTACGGTAAACAGTGCTGGAGTAACTGTATTTCCATGTCATTGCAGTCAGAGCAAAAAATGGCGAGCGCATATCGGCTTTACCTTTAAAATGCGTTTCCCAATTCAATTGAATGGGACCGGAAAAATCTTGTTTAAAAGCAAAAGTACATGGCAGTGCCAGTAAAAATAAAAGGGATATAATATGTCTTTTCACCTGTGTAATTTTAGTTTCAACGCTGGTGAAGCTATCATGACTTAGTTATTCCATTGTTAAATGGTAAATCATAATGGTTTCATGTGTTGGTTTTTACAATGAAAAAACCGTGCCTAAAATTATTCGGGGGTAGAAATTTGTCCGCTAATGCGCTCAAATTTCTCGATCAATAAAGCTATACGTTCTTTTTCCCTGCTCATTACCGCTTTTCTTAATATCGTTGAGCAAAATAATATCCATAATGCGGTTAAGCCTACAGCCAAAACTTTTTGAACAGTATTAAAGTGCGCAAGAATTTCTACGAAATAAAATATGATGCCCAACGAAAGTGCAATCATATAAAACCAATATAAAGAGTTGTACAGTTTATAACGGTTTAATTGATAGGTTTTTAAGTTGTTTAAATATTCGTGCGGGTGAGCGGTGAAATCGGTTTTCGAAATTAGCCTGTAATCGCGATACAGAATTAAGGTATATACGCCAATGGCAATAATGGTGATGCTGATCCCGACGTGTGTAGTCCACGATTCGAAGTGAAAAAAGATCCACAATGCAGCAATGGCAATAAAGGATGCCAGCATACCCAAAATGTTCAAAGCCGACTTCAGCTTGATGCCATTTACTTCTTTCTTCGCTTGTTGCAGCATTTCATCAGCAGAAACCTTAACTTCTACCTCGTGCTTTTGCCACAACTCCTGTATTTGATCAAACGCTTGCATACTGGCTATATAGTTCTGTTAATTTTTGTTTAATGCGGTGAATTTTTACCCTCAAATTGCCTTCGCTTATTCCAGATATATCGGCAATTTCATGGTATGGTAATTCATCAAGTACCATTGTAATAATTAAACGGTCATTCTCTTCGAGCTTGGATATACATTTATAAAGTAGGGCAACCTGTTCATTTTTCTCTGAAAATTCCTCTATTTTATTTTCTATGATATTATCTGTTAATTCGTCTTTCGCCTGTCTTTTTTCCGATCTCAAATAAGTTAAACAGGTATTCACGGCAATTCTATAAATCCACGTAGAAATTAAAGATTTGTTTCTGAACTTATCCAGATTTTGCCAAACCTTTAAAAAAGTTTCCTGTAGAAGATCATTTGCAGCGTCGGTATCGCCAGTATAACCATAACATAAATGGAATATCTTTTTGGAATTTGAATCGAAGATCTCTTTAAATAACTTGTCTTTTTGTTCCATTTAGGGGTTTATAGTTGCGTTTTAGATGATGATGTGCGTTTTTTGTTACATCAAGAACCAAAAATAATATATTTTTTGATGCCATTGAGTTAAAAGTTTTTAATCAAAGATGCACACAGATAAACACGGATTTTTACATCTGTGTGCATCCTTTCTATCTGTTGTTAAATTATTTCTGCTTCGCCGAATGGCTTAACTCAACGACGTTGATATATTTTTTAATCTCAGCTGTTATCAAAATTTGTTACACGCTGTAAATATCGTAGTTTTACCAAATTAAGAGTACTACAAACTTTTTATATTCATGAAGAAAAACAAACTCACGCTTTTCATTTTCTTAGCGCTGATTGCGGGTATTGCATTGGGCTATATTTTAAATGTCAATTCAATCGATGTCTATAACCAGAAAATACTCACCGCCGATGCGAAAGTTAAAAGTATAGAGGTAAGCATTGCCAAAACGACCGATACCACCAGTATTGGCTACACACAGCTTAAGGCTGAAAGAAAAGCAAACGCTAAAATCAAAAAAGAGAACGAAGATATCAGAGAGAAAAAATTAGAATACTTTACGTTATTGAGCGATATTTTTCTTCGCCTGATTAAAATGATTGTTGCACCATTGGTATTTACAACCTTAGTGGTTGGTGTAGCCAAAGTAGGCGATATTAAAGCTGTGGGCAGAATTGGTGGTAAAACACTGGGCTGGTTTTTGGCCATGTCGTTAATGTCGCTCGTTTTGGGGATGGTTCTGGTCAATTTATTTGAACCAGGAAGACACATGAAATTATCATTACCCGATCAATTGGTAAATACGGGGATCCAGAAAGCATCGATGAGTGTGAAAGATTTTATCGCACACGTTTTTCCGAAAAGCATTGCCGAATCGATGTCAACCAACGAAATTTTGCAGATTGTTGTATTCTCTTTATTCTTTGGTGTAGCAACGGCTGCTATTGGCGATTTAGGCCAGATTGTAATCAAAGCGTTTGATGCCATTGCCCACGTAATTTTAAAAATGACAGGTTATGTGATGAATTTCGCACCTCTGGCGGTTTTTGGTGCCATGACAGCCATTGTAGCGAAACAAGGACTTAACGTATTAAATACCTATGCCATATTTATAGGCGAATTTTACCTGGGACTAGCCATACTCTGGGCGGTGTTAATTTTCTTAGGATTTTTAGTATTGAAAAAACGAATTTTCCGTTTGGTTAATGATATGAAAGAACCAGCACTTCTGGCTTTCAGTACAGCAAGTAGCGAAGCAGCTTATCCGAAAACAATGATGCTTTTAGAGCGTTTTGGCTGCAAAGATAAAATTGTAAGTTTCGTACTGCCATTGGGTTATTCATTCAATTTAGATGGATCAATGATGTACATGACCTTTGCTTCTTTATTTATAGCACAGGCTTATGGTATCCATTTAGGTTTCGAGCAACAAATTTCTATGCTTTTAATATTAATGTTAACCAGTAAAGGAATTGCTGGTGTACCAAGAGCATCATTAGTGGTTATTGCCGGTACTATCGCGAGCTTTAATATTCCGGAAGCAGGATTAGCTTTGTTAATTGGTATCGATCCTTTATTGGATATGGGCCGTTCTGCAACTAATGTTGTTGGAAATAGCATTGCAACAGCAGTGGTAAGTAAGTGGGAAGGGGAGCTTAAGGAGTCGTAAGTCTAAAGTCGGTAGTCCTGAATCTTATTAATCATTCAATAATGCTCTTATTTAATCATTTAATATTCATTCAATAATTCAACATCAAGTGTCAAGTAGAGGAAAAAAAATATTCTTAGCCATTACCATTATCGTTCCGATGATCATTTATTGTTACATCTATTATAAGCCTATTATACAGAACGCGCCTTTTCGTAAGGATGATTTTGTTTCAATGCAATATAGTTATGGCTTAAAAGATACTTTGGAAAATACGTATGATTCAAAGACTGGTGTTTACCAATACGTAAATAATAAGGACTCAGTGGTTACCAAAAAGTTCTTTTTAAAGAGCAATGATGTGTTATACATGCATAGAAAGGCAAATGAAATCGGCCTCTGGAATTTTCCAGATACCATTGGTAAAAAAAGTGATAAATCCAGGTTGGTACCGCGTTATAATATAACTTTCAATTATAAAAAAAAGTCAAAACACGTAACCATTTATGGTGACTTTGATGGCAATCCAAAATTACTGGATGCAGCTGTTCAAATGAGAAAAATCATTCAGGAAACCCTATTACAAGCCGAAAAAAGAAGCGGGAAGTAGGTGAGGTTAGTCCAAAATCGGGAGTCCAGAGTCTCAAGGCGATTAAATTAAATTGGCGTTTGAGACAGTTAACCGATTAAATCATTGACTAATGGCCAATGAACCAAAAAAGACTTTAATAAAGCGTTAAATGTTAGCGTTTTGTTAAAGTCTTTTTCCTTTTAGGATGTTTTCGTATATTTACGATATATTCGTAATAATGGAAAAATTAACATTACAGGAAGAGGAAGCTATGCTGGCTGTTTGGCAGATAGGTAAGGGCTTTATCAAAGATTTTATGGATGTACTTCCCGATCCCAAACCACCGTATACTACATTGGCCTCTACCATCAAGAATTTAGAACGCAAAGGTTATCTGGTGAGCGAACGTTTTGCCAATGCCAACCGCTATAGTGCAAAAGTTAAGGAGGTAGAGTATAAAAAGCGTTTTATGAGTGGTTTTGTGAATAATTATTTCCAAAGCTCTTATAAAGAACTGGTTGCTTTTTTTGCAAAGGATAAAAAAATAAGTGCGGAGGAACTTAAAGAGATTATAAATTTAATTGAGAACCCTGAAAAGTAAATGCCATGCCACATTTCTTTATCATTTTATTGAAAATTAATCTGGTGCTGATCTTGTTTTCGGTAACCTACTACCTGGTGTTGCGGAGACTAACTTTCTACTCCATCAACAGGATATTTTTGCTGTTTGGGATCATCTTTTCTTCTGCCTATCCATTTATTAACCTCACCGAGTTTTTTGCTGCTCAAAAAGCCGTACCTGCCTTCGTTCCGCAACTCAACCAACAGGTAAGTAAATTGGTACAACAGGATGCTGTTTCGATATTTTGGCAAGGTTTAACTGTACTTTTTTATGTTGGCGTTGTATTAATGGCCATGAGGTTACTGGTGCAGTTTATTTCGCTTTATAGAATGCATAAAAATTCTTCGCCCGATCATTTAGATGATTATAAGGTAAGGATTTTAAACGATGAAGTAAGCCCATTTAGTTTTTGGCAAACCATTTATATCAATCCGCGCCTGCACAAAAAGCAAGATTTAAACAATATTCTCGAACATGAAAAAGTACACGTAGAAGAATGGCATACTTTAGATATTATTCTGGCCGAAATCTGTGTGGTTTTCTACTGGTTTAATCCAGGAGTTTGGTTGATGAAAAAGGCAGTAAGGGAAAACATTGAATTTATTACCGATGCCAAGATTTTAAAAAAAGGAATCGATAAAAAAGCTTATCAATATAGCTTGTTAGATGTTGGAACGTTACAGTCATCGGTAGCTATTGTGAATAATTTTAATCTATCCGACCTTAAAAAGCGGATTAAAATGATGAACGCGAAACGTTCTTCAAAAGTAAATTTAACCAGGTATTTATTCGTTTTACCTGTATTGCTTTGCGTTACTTTAGCATTTACCATCGATAAAAAGGACGTAAAGAAAAGTTTAGCACCCATAACCAAAATAGTGAATGATGTTTTGCCAGAAAAGGTTGCTGAAGTAGCTGTACAGCCAAAAACAGTTTTAAAATCTAAATTCAAAAATAAAATTTTTATTGATACACTGAAAAGACCTGATACTGCTACCAAAATGACTTTTGTTTTTAAAAGCATTGTAGACGGTGCAGATTCTTCGGGAAAATCGATAGAAGAGACTTTAAAAGGTTTAGGTAAGCAAGTGAAGATCATGAGCTTTAAAACGGATGGAAATTTTAAAGGCAAAACCTTTGTACAACATTTTAGCTTTACTGATACCTCAAATGCAGACCATAAAAGCATTGCTGTTAATGTCTTAGCTGATAAAAACAGTGATTTCGAGAATTTGCCTTTGCCTAAGAAAAACGGTGTTGCGATGTTTTATTTTTTAAAATCAACAACCAAAACCTCAGCTGATAAAGATGGAAATCAACATGTAACAGGCAATGGGACTATGGTTAATGAAACCACAACCTATTTTTTAAATGGTAATAAAATCTCAAAAGAGGAGCTTGATAAATTGAATGTAAATAAGATTTCTGATCTCAAAGTTGACAGAAATAATCAGGCGATTCAGATTAGTATGAAGCCATGATCGGTTTGAAATAATTAAATTCTAAAAAAAGTCGTCATTGCGAGAAGGCTTTTTCAGCCGACGAAGCAATCTTTATGGCAAGAATCACTAGCATGAAAGATTGCTTTGTCGTTCCTCCTCGCAATGACGAATCTATTTATTAAAAATTAAAAGTAGCTTTCAGCATGGCCACCCTTCCCGGTATATAATAGGTTCCGGTGGTGAGTGAATTTGCTGAAAGATAAATCGCATCAAACCTTTTGATATTGGCCAGATTGGTTAAGCCAAATTCTAAATCCGTTTTCATTTTCAGGTATTTATACTTAATATTCATATCAGCAAAAAGGTATTTCAGGTTCGGCTGGGTAGATTGATGCGTAAATAAATGTTCGGCTGATAAATTTAAATACACATTTCTCAGGGTTGTAATGGCCAGGGTGGATTGCTGTCTAAGCTGTTGGAAATTTGTTTTTATCGCATCAGCAACTTTGGCTTTATTATCGGTTACTGCCAAATTTGCAAGGTAAGACCAATTGATAAAATTAGTAAGTTTTGCTTCTATACCTACTTTATAAGAAACCGTTTGCGCGTTAAAGGCAAATAGTTCATTATTCTGCAATTGATCGTATTTACTTTGCGAAAAAGTTACACCTGCACTCACTGTACTTCTCAGGTCGAAAAGGTATTTGCTTGCGTTTGCACTAAATGAGAGCGTACGGATGTGATTGCTTAAAGGCAGTACAACCCTTTGTTGAATGTTGTTGCTCAAACTGTATGAAGAAATGGTGTTCAGTTCGGCATCGCTGTAGTTAGCCGTTAAATTAATAAACAGCATCTGCATCGCTTTTCTAAAGTTAAATCCAGCTCCAATATTATGGGTTTTTGATTCTGAAATTGGGGCATTGTTGGCGAAAAGCGAGCGATAATTTTTTAAAATTGTACCGCGATAAACATCGTCAATTCCTCCCAAATCATTCCGGAAGGCATAATTTGCCGTTACATAATTCTCCGGACTGGTTTGATATTTTAAATTAAGAGATGGGTTTAGGAATAATTTGTGCAGGCTTTTGTCTAGTTGGTTCATCTCATCGCTATAATTAATTTGATTGTAACTCAAAGGCAAACTCAATCCTGCTTTTATTTTATCATTTGTGAAATCGTAGTTTGCCTCAGTGTATAGCTTTGTTTTAAGCCAATCGAGGTCATTTACCGCATTACCCGAAACCAGTTCTGTTTGCTGTTTATTTTGTGTACGGTAAAGCTCAGAGTTGAGCTGTTGCTGTTGCACATTAAAACCAGCCTTATAGGTTTGCACGAAATTGTTTTTTACAAAAGCGAACGATGCATAATTATTGGTGTACCAGGTTGGTATTTTGATGTACTGGTTTAAACCCAGGTAACTATTTCCATTATTTAAAATATCAGCATTAAGTCCTGGGGTAATGTTTAATGTTTCGGGCTGCGTTGTTCTATTTAAATAGGAGTAGAGGTTAATCACGTCTTCCGACTTCAATTTTTTTCGGTAATTAAATTCATTTGAGATATCGAGCGTTTGCTGACGCAAAATCTGATTCGCGGCCACATTGTTGATTACAAACCCTGAAGAAGTTTTAAATGGCGCATAATCCAATACAAAATTATTGTTCAGGTAATATTTGTCTGCGTTTCCATTCAGGTTAAACTGAGTACGGAGTTTTTGCGGATTGATGGCATTGTTCTGCGATTCTGAATAGCTAATGGTTTGACCTGAAAGATAGGTTTCTGAAAATTTATTGTATTGTTGGTCGCGCTGATCGTACAGATACGAAAGGTTTGCCCTTAATTGCAGGTCCTGGTTAAACTTATATAAGTTGTTTAGATTGATCAATCCAGCTTTATTAAAAAGATACCTGCTTTGCGGTAAAGAGGGCACACCTGCTGCTCCTGTTGATAACAAACCGCTTGGCTTATCGTTGTCGAGGCGTTTTAAATAATCCGATAAATTATGCGAGGTGAGGTCAATACCCGGATCGTTGCCAATGTTGTTGCCTTTAATATTATTGATGAACTTCAGCTTTTTATTAAATAACATGGCCGTTAGGTTTTCATCAAAGCGGTTAGGCATTCCGGCACCAACCGTCGCATCGCCCATTACCTTCAGTTTAGCATCGTCTTTAATCACCAGGTTAAGTGCAACATCATCACTCATGTTGTTTTTACGCATCATTTTAATCGGTTGGTCATTCTGGATCACCTGCACCTTGTCTACGGCGCTTTGTGGGATGCTTTTAGTGCCGATGTTATACTTGTCGTCCAAAAGATTGTCGCCATCTACATAGAGGTTAGAAATCGATTTTCCGTTATAACTGATCTTTCCATTTTCGGCAACCTCGATACCAGGCATTTTTTTAAGTACATCGCCGATACTTCTATCTTGTTTATCGGCAAAATCAGATGGCCTGTAATTTAAAGTATCGCCATTTGCCTTTAAAGATGGTCTGTTTTTTACGGTAACCGTTTCCAGTGCTGTTTCGCTATTTTGTAAAACGAGATCGTAACTTTTATTTATATCCGTTATAATCGTGCTCAGTTTTTTATACCCAATGCTCGATGCTTCTATTTTATAGCCGGTAATCTGATCATTTTTTAAAGTAATGCTAAACTCGCCATTGCGGTTGGTCCTGGTGAAATTGATTATGTTCCCTTCAGGATCTTTTAAACTGACATTAACAGACTCAATCGCTTTTCCATTGCTATCCTTAACAATTCCTTTGATCGGTTTTTGTGCTAAAGCCGAAAAAGCAGCGAGCAAAAGCATCAGCATTATCGCGTAGTTTCTCATTTTTTCTCCGGAATTTCGATTGGATTGTTGATCTCGGGTTTGTTTATAGTTGTGCCTCCCGCCGGACGGGGAGCAGGATTGGCCTTAAAAGAACCTTGCATACCACTTGCGGCCATTTGAGCCTGCATAAAACCTTGAGGATCTTTATCTCTTGCCGCTTTAAGTTTATCTAATTCTTTTCTGGTCGTTTTAATGGCATCTGCAGGTAATTTAATTTCCGATCCAAGGTAAGAGGTGCTTACATCTATTCCCACCATTTTGACTACACCTGTGCCATTGGGCATTACAATTTTGCCATCCTCACCCGGGTTTATTTGGTTGGCATCGTCTTTTACGTTTTCGAGACCAGCGAATGTAAATTTTACTTCTTTTTTCTCATCATAAGCCTCTATAATTAAGCCGGGTAATCCATTTAATTTCCATGGACCACTTTGAAAAGGTATTTCTGTGGCAAACCAGGCAATCCATTTTCTGCCTTTAAAGGTTGCGGTTGCTTTCTGGCATGCAATGCCTGAAAAACTCGTGGTGTCTTTTAAAATCTTCCAGTCAATTTGTGGAGCAGTTTCTTCAATAAGGTAATTGTTAAACAGGCGCTCCTTGGTAATCATTTTATGTTCATTGGCAAAAAAGAAATAATCTTCCTGTGTTAATGGAACTTTCATTTCACTTTTCACCTCGATTTTGATATTGGAGTTGCCTGTTTGGTTTTTCATCTGCTCCTGAATCTGCTTCTGGGTGTTTAACGATTGATTCAGCTTATCGTAGCTGGTATAAACAGAAGCATTTTTTCCAGTTACGAGTAACATGTTTTCGGTTTTCGGTTTATCGCGCTGCGTAGTATCCTGGATGTGTGTGAAAGTATACCTTACTCTTGCTAAAGCCTTATCGGGGTTTTGGGCTTTTGCGGAAATGGTTAAGGCAGTTGCTAAACAGATGGTTAGTGTTAGTTTCATGAGATTTGTTTTTAAGTTATCTATTTAATTTTCGTAAATCTACGAAATATTCGTAATAAGAAAAACGCTTTAACATTTTTTAACGAAGAGAAAATGGAAAAATAGATCATGGGAGATAGAGGAGTGGCGTATTTTAGTCGTGAAGATTCATAAACAGGTAAATTCGTTCCGATATGTCATCCTGTCCAAAGGACTCCTGTGGAGAGCGGAGTCGAAGGATCTGCGGCGGAGCGTGAATAGCACAGGGGCATTTTTTTACTATTTGGAAATGAAGGTATAGCGGTTCTTGGCAGGCTTCAGTCCCGCTTTCCGTTCTTTCCGATGAAGAATCGGAACCACTGCAATCGGGTTTAGGAACTAGGGATTCTGCACCCGGCAACCCCGGAAATGAAATGCTGTTTTGGCCCAATAGCCCCGGTTGAAGCGTTACCCTGCAGCAACGAGGAACGAGGAAGCGAAGCGTATAAGCGTAAAACGGGAAGAAGCTTTTTGCCTTGTACAGGCTATGCGCTACAGTATAACTGTTGCAATTGGCAGTAGGGTAGGCTTAGCCTAAGAATTATTGAGCCTTGATTTTCGAAAAATGCAATTAAAATAGTCGTCAAATCGATCTTGAAATCCTTAATTTCTCTGAATCCTGATACCGTATGATTTTAGTGAAAAATATTTTCGATATGTATTTGTGTGTTAATTGAATTTGTTCTATATTTGCACCTCGTTAAATAAAAATTAAAAAACTAATATTTAAACAATGTACGCAATAGTAAATATAGCAGGGCAGCAATTTAAAGTTGCTAAAGACCAGCACCTTTTTGTACACAGATTACAAGGAGATGAAGGCGCTAGTATTGAATTTGATAATGTATTGTTGGTTGACAACGGTGGTGCAATTACTGTAGGTGCTCCTGCAGTTAAAGGTGCTAAAGTTTCAGCTAAGATCGTATCTCATTTAAAAGGTGATAAAGTAATTATTTTCCACAAAAAACGTAGAAAAGGTTACAAAAAGAAAAATGGTCACCGCCAGTTTTTCACTAAGATTCAGATCTCTGACATCACTCTATAATTAATTGTTAACCCAATAATTCGCTTTTTAGCGAGTTACAAAATATAAAATCATGGCACACAAAAAAGGAGCCGGTAGTTCGAAAAACGGACGTGAATCGCATAGTAAGCGTTTAGGTATTAAAATTTTCGGTGGGCAATTAGCTATCGCTGGAAACATTTTAGTACGTCAACGTGGAACAAAACACCACCCTGATAAAGGTGTTGGTATTGGTAGAGACCACACTTTATTTGCTTTAGTTGATGGTACTGTAATTTTCAGAAAGAAACAAGATAACAAATCTTATGTTTCTATCCTTCCTATCACTGAAGCTGAAATTGAAGCAGCAGTAGCTAAAGCACCAGTTGCGAAAAAAGCGGTTGCGAAAAAAGAAGTTGTAGCTGAAGAGGTTGTTGAAGCAACTCCGGTTGCTAAAAAAGCACCTGCTAAAAAAGCAGCTAAAAAAGACGAAACTACTGAAGAAGCTGCACCTGCAGAATAATTAGTATCAAAGTTATAAAGGAAAGTCCCGATGCAAATCGGGACTTTTTTGTTTTTATGTGGCTCGGTAGTTCATTAGTCATTCGTTCATTGGTCAATTCGGTTAATTGGCACTCAACTCAAGACCTGTTAATTACCCTTCGACTCCGCTCTTCACAGGAGTCCTTTGGACAGGGTGACATATTGTGGGGACCGATTAATCGACTCCAAACCAAATCCCCCAACTCCAACCAATTGTTAAAGCCTGTTAAATAACAAAATTTAACAATTCATCGCGATACATTCGTATATCATTATTTAATTATTGACGATGAATTTTAAAATACTCAGCTTATCTGTTTTTTCTATTATGTCAGTCGGCTTTTCGGTTAAAGCACAAGATGTAGAAGAGAATATCCGCATGGTGAAACCCTTTAAGGCCGATGGTATATCGAACGAGTGGAACGAACCGCTTAACCAATACAACGATGCTACCAAACTGGCTTTTGCTCTGGCCAATGATGACAAAAACCTGTACATCATTATTGAATCGTTAGATCCCCAAACCACTTTTAGTGTATTAAGAGGGGGAATAACGCTGAACATCAATACTGAAGGCAAGAAAAAAGATGGAATGAAATTAACCTTTCCTTTAATGGATAGGCCTCCAATGCCGAAGGAAGGAGATGAACACCTTGAACATACTCCTTTATCACCTGATAAAGATAACGAGCTGCATGATCCGGCCGCAATGAATAAAAGTATTAAGGTTTCCGGATTTAAAAATATTGCTGATGGTGAGTTGCCAGCGATGAACCAGGACGGCATTGAAACGGGAATGAGCATTCATCCCAATAGAGATCTTATTTACGAATTAAGCATTCCATTAGCACAGTTACAAGTAGGATTAGACCTTAAAAAGCCGTTGGTTTACAATATTAAAATTAATGAGCCGAATAAATCTGGTTTTAAAAGAGAAGGTAGGCCTGAAGGTGCAAACGGTGGCAGAGGTAGATCGGGTGGTAGAGGTGGAATGGGGGGCGGAGGAATGGGCGGTGGTGGCCGTGGCGGTATGGGTGGTGGAAGAATGGGAGGTGGAGGCCAACGACAATCAGAAACCGGCGAATCGGCAGCTAAATCTTCTGATTTTTGGATCAGGTATAAGTTGGTAAAGGCCTAAGATATGGAAATTTTGAGTGTTTAAATGAAAAACATGTCATCCTGAGCTTGTCGAAGGACATTTTTTTGATTTAACCATGAAAGGGTCTTCGACAGGCTCAGACTGACAAGTAAAGGAAATATAGAGTTGTCAACTTTCGGTCCGTTTGGCTATAAAAGTTGACAACTCTTTTTAATTAATACTCCCTTGCCATTAACTGATCGGTAAGTGTTAAAAGATTTGCTTTCTTTTCATCGCTCACATTAATTTGTGCAAATACCGCTAAGGCTTTGTTGAGGTAGTTATTCATGCTTGCCTTGGCAATATACTGAATGTCCAAAGTATCGTATACCTGGCGTACAGTATCTACTTTTTCCTGCGCATTAAATTCTTTATATGCCGTCCAGGTATCTAATGATGCCCTGGTTTCTCCATCGGCAAGTTCGAAAGCCTTTAACAGGAGGAAGGTTTTTTTGTTGGCTATAATATCGCCACCTACCTGTTTCCCGAATTTTTCAGGATCAGCATATACATCCAAAATATCATCCTGTAGCTGGAAGGCAATGCCGATATTTTCGCCAAACTGATAAATTAAGTCTGCATCTTTTTCTGAGGCACCAGCGATAATGGCACCAAGCTTTAAGGCGCCACCCAAAAGCACTGCCGTTTTTAACCTGATCATGTTGATGTATTCTTCAATACTCACATCATCACGACCTTCAAATTCCATATCCAATTGCTGACCTTCGCAAACACCCTGAGCGGTTGCATTAAAGGTATTTAACACCGGAGCAAGAAAGGCTGGGTTAACTTTTGCAAGGTTTTTATTTGCTTCCACCATCATTACATCGCCACTTAAAATCGCAATATTGGTGCTCCACTTTTCGTGTACGGTGGCTTTCCCGCGGCGGAGTGGCGCATTGTCCATAATATCATCATGAACCAGCGTAAAATTATGAAAAACCTCAATGGCCATAGCAGCGTGGATCGATTCGTTTGCATCTTCACCAAATAACTCTGTCGCCATTAAAACCAATAGTGGCCTTACCCGTTTCCCGCCAAGATTAATGATATAAGTAATCGGATCGTAAAGCTGTTTGGGATGATCCGGAAACTTTAAATTTTGTATTGCAGTATCTAAAATTTGTTGTAATTCTTCTGTAGTATGCATTGTAATTATTGCGTAAACACTGTGTTTAAGGCACAATTTTGTATTTTTAATCTGGAATTAGGGTAAAATCGATTTGACGTTTAGAAAGATCTACTTTTTTCACCCTGATCATCACTTCATCACCCAATTGGTATTTTTTCTTTTTGCGTTGGCCTACTATGCAGTAATTTTTCTCATCGAGCACATAAAAATCGTCTGATATGTCTCTTAAGCGGATCATACCTTCACATTTATTCTCTTCAATCTCTACATACATACCCCATTCGGTAACACCCGAAATAATACCTTTGTACTCCGTACCGATATTATTCTCTAAGTATTCGGCCTGTTTGTATTTAATAGAAGCACGTTCGGCATCAGCAGCTCTTTTCTCCATGGCTGAAGAATGAACGCAGGCCACTTCGTAAAACTCCATATCTGCCGATTTACCACCGTCTAAGTAAGTTTGTAAAAGCCTGTGTGCCATTACATCGGGATAACGACGGATAGGGGAAGTAAAGTGCGTGTAATATTCAAATGCCAGACCATAGTGGCTGGTTTTTTTAGTAGAATAAATTGCTTTTGCCATTGATCTTATGGCCAGTGAAGTTAGAATATTTTGTTCTTTCTTACCTTCAACATCATTCATTAGGTTATTTAGCGATTTTGCAATTTCTTTATCCGATTTGGTGTTGATTTTATAACCGAAACGCGAAGCAAAGGTTGCGAAAGTATTCAGGGTTTCCATATTTGGTGAATCGTGCACGCGATAAACAAAGGTCAGTTTGTCTTTTCCTTTAGTCTTCTTGGCGATAAACTCGGCAACTTTACGGTTGGCCAGAAGCATGTAGTCTTCAATCAGTTTATGGGCATCTTTACGTTCCTTAACATAAACACCAATTGGCTTGCCAGCTTCATCAAGCTTGAATTTAACTTCAGTACTTTCGAAACTGATGGCCCCGTTTTTGAATTTGCGGTCGCGAAGGATATAAGCCAATTCATTCAGTTTCAATATTTCTTGAGCATAATCGCCTGCTTTATTTTCGATTACTTCCTGCGCTTCTTCATAGCTGAATCTTCGATCGGAGTGGATCACCGTTCTTCCATACCATTCAGACTGGATGTTGGCTTGTTCATCTAATTCAAAAACCGCTGCAAAACACAATTTATCTTCGTGCGGGCGCAATGAACATACTCCATTACTCAAACGCTCTGGCAACATCGGAATTACACGGTCTACCAGATAAACAGAGGTCGCACGACTATAAGCTTCTTTATCCAGTTCGGTTCCCTGAATTACATAATGCGAAACATCGGCAATGTGTACACCTATTTCGTGGTTTCCATTAGGAAGTTTTTGATAAGAAATGGCATCATCGAAATCTTTCGCATCTGCCGGGTCTATGGTAAAAGTTAATACTTTTCTAAAATCTTTTCTTTTGGCAATTTCTGCTGCAGGAATTTCTTCAGGAATGGCATTGGCTTCGCGCTCAACCTGAGGTGGAAATTCTAATGGAAAACCGTACTGTGCTAAAATAGCATTCATTTCAGTATTGTTTTCGCCCTGGTTACCCAGTACATGTTTAACAATACCGATCGGGTTTTTTGCACTTTCAGGCCAATCTGATAGGGTTACCAATACACGCTGGCCGTTTTTGGCTTCGTGGATATCGGCCAATGGTACAAAAATATCGTGCATCATTTTTTTATCATCAGCAATTACAAATGCAAAACGATCTGAAATCTTGATTACACCTGTAAAATCTGATTTTGCTCTTTTAATAATTTCGACAACTTCACCATCGTTTTTACGACCGCTTTTCTTTGCAAAAACATAAGCCTTTACGGTATCACCGTGTAATGCATTTTTGAGTTTTCGCGGGGCTACAAAAATATCCTTTTCAAATTCATCTTCTGGAACGATATATGCAGATCCATCGGCAGTCATATCAACCGTACCGATAATAAAATTCTGCAGTTCTTTAAGTTTAAATTTACCTTTTTCTGGTTCTAAGAAAATCCCTGCACTTTTTCCTTCTTTTAAGATCTCGAGAATGGTTTCTCTAGATTCTTGATCGTTCAAATTTAATTTGGCCGAAACCTGCTTGTAATTAAGCAGCTGATTATTGTTTTTTTCAAAAACATCACTAACCAATTGATTCAGAACCAATTTTATATTTGCCGATTTTTTCTTTGCCATATGCTAAACTGAATTTACCGAAGATACAGAAAAGATGCTCAGGATGGAAAATATAGGGCACAATATGTAAAATGGATGATGGTTTATGGTTCATTGGTTCATCGGCCATTGGGTTTATTGGTACAGCAAACAGGTTACGTGCTGATGGTTTAATAACACATGGTTAATAGACAAGACGGGGTAGAGAAAATTGCTATTGACTATCAGGGATTAACCATTAACCAAAATAAATAATACTCCAGATTAAACCTTATTTCTAATCTTCATTCCACCTTATGGACTATGGACTATGGACTATGGACTATGGACTATGGACTAACCTTGATTTCTACATAAGTAATTTTCTTCCGCTCGGCGGTATAGCTCAAATGTATGTTGCCGCTTCTATCCTGAATAATGGCCGGATAGCTATATTCGCCTTTAGCATGGTTTTCGAGTGTGTAAATATCCTGCCAGTTTTCTCCATTGCTTGATACGGCCAGTTTTAATGCTGATCTGCCTTCCCACCAGTTTTTGCCTGCTGTTAACGGATTATAAACAAGTAATTGCCGTCCATCTTTTAAGGTTACGGCATCGCTACCCGAATTTGGATTAGGCAATTGAGTAGCCTTAAGTTTTGACCAGGTTTCACCATTATCTTTCGACCAGCTTTCTACAATCACATTCTGTCTGCTTCTACATAATAACTGTAACCTGCCGTTTGGATAGGTTAAAATAGAAGGTTGGATTACACCAAACGTATCACAGTTGATATTGATCTTTTTCCAGTTTTTACCATCAGCATCTGATTTCTCAATGTGGATTGCCCATGTTTTTTCATCTAAACTTTCAGTACTTGAGGGATAAAGAATTGTTCCATTTGGTAATTGAATGGGTTTGTTTTTAATTGGTCCTAAGAAATCTTTAGGCAATTTCTGTGCTTTAGACCATGTTTTGCCATTGTTAACAGATGTTTTATATTCTGCCCACCAGGTCCTGGGATTTGGACCGACCTTATAATGTAAAAACAAAGTGCCGTTTTTTGTTTTAAAAAGAACAGGGTTCCAGCAGGCAAATCTGCTGGTATCGTTTATTATCCCATTTGCAATTTCGATTGGTAAACTCCATTGCGTTCCGGTTTTTATTGACGACCAGATTACTACGTCTTTACTTCCTTCGTG
>NZ_LMZQ01000052.1 GCF_001442625.1 Pedobacter ginsenosidimutans
ACTGGATAATTTAACCTTGCTGGCATTTTTTGGTTGTTAACCAAACCGGGTCCTTTTGGTAAAATAGGATGCCCGGTACGGCGATATTCAAACCATTGCTGAAAATCCACCAAAAACATTGCGTAGTATTTTTGTATATGAATCATTTCTAACTGACTATTTCCGGATGTGGTATTATCCAATGGAAGTGTTGAATCCCAATCTAAATTGGCTGCCTGTACATAATCAATAAACCTACTATCAGTTGTTGTACTGATGTAATTTGGCAACCAATAATTTATCGCATCAACCATTCCTTTGTAGTAATATTTTTCAGTTGGGCCACTAATCCATCCTCTTGCAGCAGCTTCTGCCAAAATAAAATCAACTTCGGCAGCATTCATAATTATACCTGTAAAACGATCAGTTTGTAAGGTGGGCTTATTTTCAGCATCAGAATTAAAGTGAGATAAGACCGAAAGACCAGATCCCTGAGCATAACCACTTGGAATACCAACAAAACCACCATTTGGTGCAGCATCTATACAAAAACGATTAACATTGTTACCTGTTAAATTACTATTCATACGGGGGTCATCCCATGTTACCAGATTACCCAAAAAGAAATTGCAAATAGGAATTCCTCTGAAATCAGCAGCTCTAATATTCACCATAAATGGTGATGAAAAAACTGCGGTACTACTGTTTGTTCCGTTCCATAAAATTTTAGCCGTGTGGGTATTATTTTGCATTATCGGATATTCTGATGGGTTGCCATCAACAATTTGTTTTATTTTGGCAATTATAGTTGGCGCAACTTCGGCTTTGCCCGATGCCCTTAATAATAATCGTAAATATAACGAGTTGCAAAACCTTCTCCATTTTGAAACATCGCCTTGAAAAACAGGATCACCGGTGGTATTAATTGGCGTACCCTCTTTTAAAAGTTGGTTAGCTTGTTCTAATTTGGCAAACATATCAGCATAAATATCTTTTTGTCTGTCAAATTTAGGTTGTACGTTTCCCTCTTTACCTAAATTGGCTTCGCTATAAGGTACATCTCCATAAGTATCAGTTAATAATTGAGATACCCAAGTTTGAGCAACAAGTGATATGCCTTGATATGATTTGTTTAGCGATTCTGGCTTGCTGGCAATGGTATAAATATCTTTTAAATCAGTTAAAAATAAGTACCAATTGTTCCAGGTATAATCTGCCTGTGTTCTTCGTACATCGTACCTAAAAACACGACCTTCCGAATCGTTAATTTCAACCGTTACTTGCATTAGTTGGTTATTAAAATTCCAATTTCTGCTCATATTTGCGTTAAGAACACCAACTAAAGCAGGTGCTAATAATTGGTTTGCTGTTGTTGTGCTCTTGCCAATAGGATCGGTATTAACTCCGGTAAAGTCTTTTGTACAAGAATTAAAGGTTAAACCAATAATGGCTAAAAAAGTATATGCTAATGTTTGTTTATAATTTTTCATGTTGATAAAATTAAAGTCCAACTACTAAACGGGCTCCAAAAGTTCTGGTTGAAGGCAATTGACCTGTTTCAAAACCTTGAACTATATCTCCTCCCGCTAATGTTCCAAACTCGGGATCGAAAGCTGGCCAAGGCGACCAAATAAATAAGTTACGCCCATAAACGCCTAGACTCAATTTAGTAAAACCTATACTTTTAAGCACTTTTTGCCCAAAATTGTATGTTAAATTTGCTTCTCTAAATTTTAAGTAATCCGTTCTAAATACACTTCCTTCTGCTTGCCCACTACCATAAATTGATTCGTAATAGGCATTCATATCGGTGGCTACCACATCATTTTTACGGTATGTTCCATCAGGATTTAGAAGTACCCCGTCGCCAACTATGCCATTATATCTTCCTGGCAAGGTAATACTATGTTTACCTAACGATGCCATTCTAGAAAATGTTAAAGAATGCCCAACTGCGCCTAATTGTGCATCAAACAATGCACTAACACTAACATTTTTATAAGTAATACTAGTGCCAAAACCAAACCTAAATTGAGGTATTGTGTTACCTAAATACAGCAAATCAGGATTTTCTAGCGCTACTCCTGTGGTCGGATTAAAAACTATTTGCCCATCTGGTGAACGTAAATAACCTCTACCATACATATCGCCCATGCTACCGCCAACATTGGCAACCACTTGTCCGCCACCTAGCGCACCAGTACGTAACACAACTGAACTATCTGCCAGTTCTCTAATTTTATTTCTATTGGCCGAGAAGTTTGCATTTACCTCCCATTTAAAAGTACGAGATTTTAGCGGTGTAGCATTTATAGCAAGCTCAATGCCTTTATTATCTACCCTACCCACATTTATTACTTGAACATTATAACCGGAGGCCTTATCAACAATGCGACTCAAAATCTGGTTTTTGGTATTTCCGCTATAAGCTGCAAAATCAAAGTTTAATCGGTTGTTAAATAATTTTAAATCTAAACCAAGCTCAATTGTGGTCGTTTTTAGTGGCTTTAAATCGGGATTTGGCAAAACACGTGGATTATTCATCGCACTATCAGGGTAAATACCATCTGCTGCGTACAAATAATTATAAGCAGTTCTGTAAGGCGTGGTGCCACCACTACCAACACTGGCAATAGAGGCTCTTAATTTAGCAAAGCTGATTACCTTTGGTAGTTTCCAAAAATCGGAAGCAACAAAAGCCAAACTTGCAGAAGGATAGAAAAAACCAACATTATCAGTTCTGGTAATTGTTGCTAATGTACTGTTCCAATCCTGACGGGCTGTTATATCTAAATAAAGGTAGTTTTTAAAGCTTAAAGAAGCTAAAGCATAAAAGCTATTGAGCCTGTATTGTGCCGTATCGGGGGCATAAACTAAAGGATTTTCGTTATTGCTTAACTCATAAAGATTTGGAATAACTAATCCATCAGCTCTTTTTTCTAGCTTGTTGTATTGATTACGCATTTGGCTACCACCTAAATTAGCAGTAAGCTGAATATCTTTAGTTAATTGTTTATTATACTTTAATAAAAAATCGGCACTTATTTCGTAAGATCGTATATCCGCAACGCGATAAGAACCATGTGCGAATTTATTACCTGCAGCATCCCAGGGGCGAAGAGTTTCGCGAACATCATTATTCAAATCTCCCGATGCTCTAAGCATTAAACTCAATGCATCCGTAAATCTATAAGTCGCTTGGATGTTTCCTAACCAACCATTCCGTCTTTGTCCGTTTAAATATTGCTCTGATATAGCATAAGGGCCTTCAGGGAAAGTGGTAGTTAAATTTGTAAACTGTCTGTAAACTAAGTTTGTTGCCCAATAATCTTTATACCAATCAATATTCATATTTGGTTGTGCAAACATAAACCAATACATTAACGACTGATTACCATAACCCGTGGCTGGTAAATTATCGCTTTTTCTATTGCTATATTGCACCTTGGCGTTAATGTTTAGTTTTTTAGTTACGTTACTTGTAATATTTAATGCAGCAGTAGTTCGCTCCAAACCTGTATTTGGCACAATCCATTCGTTATTGCCATGGCTTGCAGAGAAGCGTAAACCCACTTTTTTATAAGTACCATCTATACCAAATGAATTGGATGATTCGAAACCGGTTTTAAAAAATGCATCAATTGGATCAGGAGTTGCCACCCATGGTGTTCTGGTTAATCCTTGCGCTCTGGTTGCAGGGTCATATTGAAAAAACATCGCTCCAGGAGAAAACTCAGGGCCATAAGTAGAACTTGTAGAATTGGTGTTTGCTCCATCGGCACTCGCTCCATATGAGTAATATGAATTGCCAGATACCCCAGCGCCGTATTGTGTTTGCCTATCAGGACTTTTGTTAATTTCTTCCCATGCACTATTTGAAGTAAAAGAGATATTAACTTTCTTTTTATTTAAACTGGCAGATTTTGTTGTGATGATGATAGCCCCATTTGCTCCACGCTGTCCATACAATGCTGATGCAGCAGGCCCCTTCAATACGGTTACATTTTCTATATCATCAGGATTTAAATCATTTAACCCACTACCAAAATCGGCAGGCATAATATCTCCTGATGTACCGTAAACACCGCCTCCTGTACCGCCTGTACGCCTTGCCGAACTACTCGCCACAACGCCATCAATTACAATTAAGGCTTCGTTATCTCCTGTCAAATTATTTTCACCACGAAGAATAATTTTATTTGAACCGGCTGGGCCACTATTTCTAATCAAATTTAAACCAGCTACTTTACCAGATAAAGCATCTGTCCAGTTACTAGAAACCGCATTGGTAAAGGCCGTACTATCTAATTTAGAAACTGCATAACCTAACGATTTTTCCTCACGCTTTATGCCTAATGCCGTAACCACCACTTCATTTAATTGGCTGGTAGACGATTGAAGTCTTACTACTGCACTATTATCACTATTATTAAAAACCTTCGATAAGGTTCTGTAGCCCACCATATTATAAAGAATAGTAGTTCCTTTAGCAATAGTGATGGTATAATTTCCCTTCTCATTGGTTACGCCCAAAAACTTCTTATTGTTATCCGTTATCGTTGTCCCAATTAATATTTGTCCATCCTGGTCATCTAACACGGTACCTTTAATTACAATATTTTGTGCTGGAGTTTGCGCAAAACTTTCGTTAATACAAATTAATTGTATCAGCATAACACAAACTAAAAAACTAAAGCGTTTTAGCTTACCCTTAAAAAAAGTTCGACTTTTCCTTTGCTGACTATGAGGACTGCTTTGCTTTACATGCAGAACGCATTGATGCCACGAAATCTCTTGAGTAAAATTTTTGATCATAATTATTATAGTATATCCGGTTAGTAATAGGGTTCATATGTGCGATTTATTTTGTCCGGATTTGCGGGCAAAGTAAGCCTGTTTATGTTAAAAATATATTAAGCAAGCATTAACGTATTGAAAAGCAGCCTAGATATATTGCGATTCGTTTGGTTTTACTTACTATATATTTCGTTAATTAAAATTAACAAAACAAATCGAAACTAAAAACAATAAAACAAATCAGCAAGAAATATTTTTTAATTGAATGTTTAAACAGACAGAAATATGGATGATCGTAAGAAGGACGGGATAACTAAGTTATACCCAAACAAAGCGAAAAACAGCTATATTAATAATAGACATAGAAAAATAGGGCCATAATGGATTAAATCATTAACACAAAGGCATCACGTAATAATTTTATTACAAGGCATGGCGCCAAGGAAATAAATAGAGCAACAAAACGAAACATCGCGTTGTAACATTTATATATCAACCAAAACCGAAAGATAAAGAAACCTGACTAACCTACTTTTGCGTACTCAAATACATGTTTCATGTAAAGTTTACGTAAAGAGAATGTCCGTTCCAGTGCAATTAAGATAATCACGGGAAATATTAAAAAACCAAGCAGGTTAAAAGCGTAGAAAAAATACCCAAAAATTAATATGAACCTGAAACATTCCAGGTAATAGATCCATTTACGTTGTTCCAAAAGCGCGCCGATGTTGATTAAGGTGAGCAAGATAAAGATAAGTATTGCAGCTTTATTGAATGGGGTTAAAATACTGTAAAATAAGGTAGTACCAGTAAGCATTGCAACTACTGCTATCAACTGTATATTTAAATAGGTTTTGAATTTAGGTTTAGCAGCACGTTGTATTTTATTCTGAAAGTACCGCTCTTCTAAAATGGGCCGGATGTTTTGATCCATCAACGCTGGACTCCCGAATACGGCATTCCATTTGGCCTTAAATCCATTTGCACGTTTGTATGCCTCTCCTATTTCTAAATAGTAGTGAAAATGTTGCCACAGGAAACTATAACTTTTAATAGGATGTGTTAAACCATATTTAGGAGCCTCTTCTTCGGTCTGAAAAGTACCGAATAATTTATCCCAGAATACAAAAACATCGCCATAGTTTTTATCCAGATATTTTTCGTCAGAGGCATGATGAACACCATGCAAAGATGGCGTAATGAATATATGTTCCAGCCAACCCAGCTTACCAATTAATTGTGTATGCGTAAAAAAAGAATAGGCTCCATGAGCCAAAAGAATGGTAATAATCATATTGGGATGAAAACCAATTAATGGTAATATACACCAAAACACATTGCGGAAAATGGCCTGAATGGTCGTAATCCTCGCAGCCGCAGATAAATTAAACTCTTCACTCTGGTGATGAACGATATGTGCAGCCCACAAAAAATTAATTTCGTGGCCGAGCCTATGGTACCAATACCAAACAAGATCTGTTGACAAAAGCAATAATATCCATACATACCATTTTGTAGAAATATCGAAAATTGCATAATTTAAATACACCCAATCGTATACCTGATAAAAACTCGCTGCAATAAATAAGTTCAATAACCTTTCGGCAATACCTACACTAAAATTTGCAACCGTACTTTCATATTTAAATATTTTCGCTTTTTTTTGGTGCTGGGCGATCTTAAACTCAATAAATACGAAAATAAAAAATGCTGGAATGGCAAATGCAAGGTAGTTTACCGTCATAACTGTCGTGGTCTTTTTTAGTTTAACGGAACAAACATAAATATATTCTATTAAATACATAGATTTTATAGAATATATTATTACACCTAAATTACTTCGATCTTCATTTTATGTTTGTTGTTTTAATTTATTTGTAGAACTTCGAAATTATAAATACACAATTATGGCTACAGACAAAAAAGCTGAAAACAACAATATATTATCTATTGATATAGGTGGCACAAGCATTAAAACGGTTCTTTTGGATGAAAGCGGAAATATGCTTACCGAATATTTAAAAAGCAAAACCCCGCCAGAAGCTACTCCAAAGGACATTGTTTCTGGAATTATAGAGTTGATTAAGCCTTTTCCTGTTAGCTACAACCGCGTATCGATCGGTTTTCCGGGTTATGTTAAAAACGGAATTGTTAAAACCGCCCCTAACCTGGCAAAAAACAAATGGGCAGATGTTGATCTCGCTCAGCGTGTAGCCAACGAGTTAGGCAAATCAGTACGTTTGGTAAATGATGCAGATCAGCAAGGCTTAGGTGTGGTTGAGGGCAAAGGATTTGAAATTGTTTTTACAGTAGGTACGGGTTTTGGAACAGCTTTACTATTCGATGGAGAATTACTGCCGCATTTAGAACTCGCACATTTCCCCATCAACAAGGAAGAAGACTATGATGATTATATCGGAAATAAGGCTTTCGAAAAAATTGGAGCAGAACGTTGGAATAAAAGGCTCAAAAAAGTAATCGAAATCTATAAAACAGTTTTCAATTATGATACCTTATATATTGGTGGTGGCAATTCTAAACAAATAGACTTTAAACTGGAAAACAATATTAAAATTGTAACCAACAGAGACGGAATTAAGGGTGGTGCAAAACTCTGGAAACTGGCCGACAAGTACAACATTTTTACTGTTGAGCCTAAAAAATAATTAATCATTATTACAATCTTTTAACAACAATAGCTGCAATATTAATTTGTAAACCCTAATTTTGGGTGCATTATAAAAAATAAAAAATGGCAAATAACGATTCAAAAAAATATAAATTGGGAATGATCGGTTTAGGCACAATGGGCCGGAACTTATTATTAAACATGGCTGATAAAGGCTTCTCTGTAACTGGTTACGATAAAGACAGAAAGATGATCTCGAAACTTGAAGAAGAAGGCAAGAAACACAACTTAGAAGGATTTGACGATATTGAAAGCTTTATTTCTAGCTTACAAACACCACGTACGTTAATCTTATTAGTACCAGCCGGACCGATTGTAGATAGCGTTATTGCAGAACTAAAACCACTTTTGAGCAAAGGTGATATTATTATCGATAGTGGAAACTCACATTTTACCGATACCAACCGCCGTGTTGACGAATTGGAAAAAGATGGTTTACATTTCTTCGGAATGGGTATTTCTGGTGGTGAAGAAGGTGCACGTTTTGGTCCGAGTATGATGCCAGGTGGCGATAAACAAGCTTATAACGTAGTTAAAGATGTTTTTGACGCAGTAGCTGCAAAAGTTGGAACCGATCCTTGCGTAACCTACATTGGCCCCGGTGCTTCTGGCCACTTTGTTAAAATGGTGCACAACGGAATTGAGTATGCCATTATGGAGCTTATTGCCGAGGTTTATGGCATCCTTAAAAATGGATTAGGTTATACCAACGAAGAAATATATAAAGTATTCAAAAAATGGAACGAAGGTAGATTGCAATCTTTCTTATTGGAGATTACAGCTGAAATCTTTCTTTTTAAAGATACTGAGACACAAAACGATCTTTTAGATCAGATTAAAGATGAAGCACGTTCAAAAGGTACCGGGAAATGGACATCAGAGGTTTCAATGGAACTTCAGTTACCGGTACCAACCATTAATGAGGCTGTTTCTAACCGCGATTTATCTAAATTCAAAAAACTAAGGGTTTCCCTGGAAGAGGCTTTTGGCAAGAAAGACACCAAAATTGCTGTTACTATTGATGAACTGGAAGATGCATTTTACTTCTCTATGATCAGTGCTTATGCACAAGGCATGCATTTATTGGTTCAGGCTTCAAAAGAATACCAATACGATTTACAGTTACAGGAAATTGCTAAAATCTGGCGTGGTGGCTGTATCATCAGGGCTAAATTTTTAGAAGATATTTATCAGGCTTATGATAAAAACAACGCTTTAGAACATTTATTTGGCGATGCGGGTATCCAGAACATTATTAAAGGTACTTTAGCTGGTACACGCAAAACAATTAGCGCATGTATCAATTCTGGTTTGGGTATCCCTGCATTTGCGTCTACCTTAACCTATTTCGATACCATTACCACAGCTAGAATGCCTTCTAATTTAATCCAGGCACAAAGAGATTTCTTTGGCGCACACACCTTCGAGCGTATTGATAAAGATGGTGTTTTCCATGCTGATTGGAATAAATTATCATAACCTATTAGATTCACGAACAATAACATAAAATGAAAACCAAAACCGCATTAAACCCTACCATTTTTGTAATATTTGGTGGAACAGGTGATTTAAACAAAAGAAAATTAGCACCTGCCCTATATAATTTATTTATTGAGGGTTACATGCCAGATAAGTTTGCCGTTATTGGTACCGGTAGAACCGAATTTACCGACGATAGCTACAAAGCTGCTTTAGAAGATGCTGTAAATCAGTTTTCACGCAGTGGAAAAGTAAAAAAAGAGAAATGGGACGATTTTGCAAAGACTATGAGTTACTGTCCTACCGATTTTGCTCAGCCAAAAACTTTCGAAAACCTTAAGGCAACTGTAGAAAAATATCAAAAAGAATTTGGAGTTGGAACACAGGTAATTTTCTATCTGGCCGTTGCACCTAATTTCTTCCCGATTATTGCTGAATGTTTGCAGAAATATAAACTTACGCAAGATGAAGACAATAGCCGTATCGTTATCGAAAAACCTTTCGGTCATGATTTAGAATCAGCAAAAGAACTGAATACATTATTGAGCACCATTTTTACCGAGAAGCAGATCTATCGCATCGATCATTACTTAGGTAAAGAAACCGTACAAAACATGATGGCTTTCCGTTTTGCCAATGCATTGTTCGAGCCGTTATGGAACAGGTCTTATATCGATCACGTTCAAATTTCGGTAACCGAACAGTTAGGTGTGGGCGATCGTGGAGGTTATTATGAAGGCTCTGGTGCTTTGAGAGATATGATCCAGAATCACCTGCTACAATTGCTTTGTTTGGTTGGAATGGAAGCACCAATTAATTTTGATGCCGATGAAATCAGGAATCGTAAGGTTGAGGTTTTAAGAGCGATGCGTCCTTTTTCTGCAGAAGATATCCGTTTTCATACTGTTCGGGGTCAATATAGTAAAGGTTGGGTTGAAGGCAAGGAAGTTCCTGGATACCGTCAGGAAAAAGGTGTTGATGCACACTCTAATACCGAGACTTTTGCTGCTGTTAAATTCCATATCGATAACTGGAGATGGCAAGGTATTCCTTTCTATTTAAGAACCGGGAAACGCTTAAATCAAACTTCATCTTTAATTACTATTCAGTTTAGAGATGTGCCACATCAGATTTTCTCATCAGGAGTAACTGAAAATTGGCAACAAAACAGGTTAGTAATCAGCATACAGCCAGAAATGAGTATCCGTATGCAGGTACAAGCCAAAAGACCTGGATTGGATATGGTATTAAATCCTGTTGATATGGTTTTCGATTATAAAGGAACTTACGAGGGTGATACCCCTGAGGCTTACGAAACCTTATTATTAGATGCCATGATGGGTGACCAAACGTTGTTTATGCGTGGCGATCAGGTAGAAGCAGCATGGGAACTGGTCATGCCGATTTTAAATACATGGGAAAGCAAAAAATCAATCAATTTCCCTAATTACCCTGCCGATAGCTGGGGACCAGAAGAAGCTGAAGCACTTATTGCAAGAGATGGTTTCCACTGGTTTAACTTGCCATTGAAGAATAAGGAATAATAAGTTGATGGTATGGACAACTAGTCGCATAGCCATAAGCAAATTGTCATGCTGAGCTTGTCGAAGAACTTACAATAGGTGTTTCGACAGGCTCAACATGACATTATTTAATATATAAAAATGAATCTACTCATATACAAAACATTAGAAGAACTGAATCAGGATCTGGCAGATTATGTAATTAAAATTGCAGAAATGTCTATCGAAGAAAACGACCGCTTTAATTTCGTATTAACTGGCGGCAGTTCTCCTAAAGCACTCTATCATCTTCTGGCTACAGAAGGCCAGCATAGAATTGATTGGGAAAAAGTATACTTCTTCTTTGGTGATGAACGCAACGTTCCTGCTAATGATGATAATTACAACGGATTAATGGCTAAAAAAGCAATTCTTGACCCACTAGGCATTAAAGAAGATCATATTTTTTACGTTAATACCACTTTGGCTCCAGAAAAAGCAGCTATCGAATATAAAAAAGCAATCGACAAGCATTTTAATGGTGAAGACATTGTTTTCGATTTGATTCTTTTAGGTATGGGCGATGATGCACATACAGCTTCGATTTTCCCGCACACCACTTTAGTTAAAGATGAAGAGGTAAATGTGGCTTCCGTTTATGTAGAGAAATTGGATACGTATCGCATCAGTTTTACAGCACCATTAATCAACAAAGCCGATAATGTAGCATTTTTGGTTTTTGGAGAGAATAAAGCCGAAGCCTTGAAACATGTTATTGGCGATGAGCAAAAAGATGTTGCGACGTACCCTTCGCAGTTGATTGATCCGATTGATGGAAAATTAACCTGGTTTACTGATGAGGCTGCAACAAAATTATTAGAAGATTAAAAAATTATGATGTCTGAAGAAAAACATTTATCAGACTTTTTAAACGGAAAAACGGAATATACTTTAGGGTTATTCCGTTTTTTTATTGAGCAATTGACGGAATTAGGAGAGATAAATCTCAGACCTACAAAATCCATGATTGCAATCGAATCAAAAACCAATTTTGCATGTATTACGCAATTGGGTAAAAATTTTATTCATGTGGTTATTCCTTTCGATCAACCATACGAAAACAATCTTTGCTTCACTAAGATTGCACAAGTACCAGGAACAGGTCAATTTAACCATCATTTGAGGATCTTCTTTAAAGAAGATATCAATGATGAAGTGAAAAGCTTTTTGAGGCTGGCAATGGAATAACGCGTTTTTTAACCACAGAGTACACGGAGGAAGACGCAGAGATCGCAGAGTTCGATGCAACTATCCTATATAATATCCGTCATTTCGACTGAAGCGCAGCGAAATGGAGAAATCTATATAGATAAATTAAATTTTCCTTCACAAAAAATCCTGAAACAAGCTATCATTGACGGAATCCAATAGCGCGGCCGTCATTCCCGCGCAGGCGGGAATCTTAAAGCGCTTGCATTACGATTCCCATCCAGTTGGGGGATGACGCTCTCTATCAGTGTAGGATTCGCAAAAAATCTGTCATTTACATTTATTTTTATTAAATAAATTATTCCTCAGGATGACGATCTTTAGCGCTGTTGAATGTTACTATCCGACAGTTTAATAAAAATAAATTTTAGTGTCAGATGGAAACATCTGACACCACATATAAAACTGTTTGATAGATTTCTCCGCTTCGGTCGAAATGACGATCAAGTAGCGTAATTTAATCCAATTTCTCTTCGATCAACAACTTAATAATCCCGTCAGCCATTCCCACTTTAGGTACATAAATCTGTTTTATACCAGTCCATTTCATTAAGGTTAAATAAATCTCACAAGCCGGGATAATTACATCGGCACGGTCGGGATTTAAGCCCAGCGTATTAATCCTTTCTTTCAATGAATAACTGGTTAATTTATTATACATCGAATTTAGCTTCTGCAACGATAAAGGTGCATTTTCCTTCTCATCCGACATGCGGAAAAGTTTATTGATGTTACCACCGGTACCAATTCCAGCTAAATGTTTATAGGCTTTTGTATGCTCTTTTACCCAATCTTTCATTTCATCCCAGGTTTCTTCTTTATCCTGGTTGTCGAGCATCCTGATGGTGCCTATATTGAAGGATCTTGATGCTTCTGGAGCACCTTTTACAAAAACCGACAGTTCGGTACTACCTCCACCCACATCAATATATAGGTAATTTTTATTTCCGTCTAACTCTTCTTCAATATGGTTAGCATAAATAATATTTGCTTCCCGCTGCCCCTCAATAATTTCTAAGGTAACGTCAGCTTCCTTTTTAATCAGCTTAACAATGTCTTCTCCGTTACGGGCCTCGCGCATAGCAGATGTTGCACAGGCTAAATATTCAGAAACGTGATAAACATCCATCAGATTCTTAAAAGCAGTCATGGTTTTTACCAGATCTGCAGATTTTTTCTCCGAAATATATTGATCTAAGAATGCATCATCTCCCAACCGGAGCGGCACACGTATAAGGGTATTCTTTTTGTACTTATATTTTCCGTCCTGTTTGCTAATATCAGCAATGAGTAACCTCACCGCGTTCGAACCGATATCTATAGCTGCGTATCTTAACATTATGATTGATGCTTGGTTTTTAAATAGTTGTAGATGTCTACCTGCGCCCTTATCTTTTTACTTAATCTGTTTTTATGGTATTTATTATTGTTCAAAATATTAATCTGCCTCGATTTGGTATTATCCTGCAGTTGCAGATCGATGATATCCTGTATTTCCTGTTTCACATCATGATCTAAAACCGGGAATCCCACCTCTACCCGGTGTTCGAAATTTCTGCTCATTAAATCTGCAGATGATAAATACATGTCGTTTTTACCGTTATTGCCAAAAATATAAACCCTGGCATGTTCCAAAAACTTATCGATGATACTAATGGCGGTAATATTTTCACTAAAACCCTTTACTCCAGGTACTAAACAGCAGATACCACGGATAATCAGCTGAACTTTAACCCCAGCATTGCTCGCATCGTAAAGTTTGGCAATAATCCCTTCATCTGCTAAACTATTTACCTTTAACATGATGTAGGCGAGTTTGCCTTGTTTAGCATTCCTGATTTCGCGGTTAATAAAATTGACCAATTTCGATCGGCTCTCCAGCGGAGAAACAATCAGGTGTTTAAATCCTTTGGTTACGGTACGTTTGCTCAACGCATCAAAAAGTTTTACCAGATCGTTGGTAATCTCTTTCTTCGCGGTAAAAATACTATGGTCGCAGTATAAACCTGCTGTTTTCTCATTAAAGTTTCCAGTTGCTAAGTTTGCGTAATAAACCGGCTTATCTTTTTCAATCCGTTTAACCAAACAAATTTTAGAGTGTACTTTATAGTCGGTTAAGCCATAATTTACCTTAACACCCTCCTCCATTAAGCGGCTGGTCCAGTAAATATTAGCCTGTTCATCAAAACGGGCTTTAAGTTCCAATAAAACAGAAACTGCTTTACCATTTTTAGCAGCGTTGATTAATGCATTGATTACTTTTGAGTTTTCGGCTAAGCGGTATAAAGTAATCTGTATTTCGGTTACTTTAGGATCAATTGCAGCTTCACGCAAGAACAAAATAATATAGTCATAAGATTGGTAGGGTAAATTCACCAAATAATCGCGCTGGGCAACTTTATTAAACATACTTTGGGTTCTGTGCAAATCGTGCACCTTTAGTGGCACATTCGACGCATATTCCAATTCCTTTTTACCAACATTTGGGAAAGCAATAAAATCGCCAAACTTATGGTAACGGTTACCCGGAATTAAACTTTCAGCCTCAAGCTTAAGTTTATTTACCAGTACAGTAAGCATATTTAAAGGCATCGCCGAATCATAAAGCAAACGCATTGGTTTCCCTTTTTTACGTTTTTCTAAACTGCTTTTTAAATCATCGATAAATTTATCATTAATGTTTTTATCAATATCTAATTCGGCATCCCGTGTTAACTGGATAGAATAAGCCTCTAAATTATCGTAAGTGAAAACATAAAATATATCATCTAAACAATACCTGATAATGTCTTCGGCAAGAATAATAAATTTTAGATCGTTTGTTTCGGGGAGCACCAAAAACCGCGGCAAATTAGGCGGAATTTCAATGAGTGCATATTTCTCTTTAATTTTTGTATCTTTTTTCGAAAGTTTAACAAAAAAGTAGAGGTACCGGTCCTTCAGTTCTGGAAAAGGTTTATCCATATCCAGCATAATGGGAACCAGATTAGATAAAATCTTATCCCTGAAATGATTTTTAACAAATTCGCCCCTGCTTACATTCAGTTGGGTATCGTTTAAGATAAAAATCCTGTTTTGAGCAAGTTCGTTTATTAGGGTAGCCTGAAAAAGCTGGTCGAATTTTCTTTCTTGTTTTACAACAATATTTTTAATCTCATTCAGAATTTTCTTTGGGTTAAATCCCAAAAGTGCTTTAGCCTTATCGTTCAGATTGGTTAGCCGGGTCATGGTGGCCACTCGCACACGGTAAAATTCCTCTAAATTTGAAGAAAATATAGATAGAAATTTAATCCGTTCAATCAGCGGAACTGTTTCGTCGGCAGCTTCTTGCAGTACACGTTCGTTAAAGTAAAGCCAACTAATTTCGCGGTTTAAAAAAGGGATCTTCTTATTGCTCATTTAAAAAAATAAAAAATCCCTGCCAAAACAGGGATGCTCAAAACTGCACATTAATTTGTTAAATCGATGTTAATTCATTTACTTGTTAATGTTAACAAATTTATTTTTTAGTTGGTGTTTTTACAACTTTCTTAACTGTGGGCGCAGCTTTAGCCGCTGTTTTTTTAACAACCGCTTCAGCTTTTTCTGATGTAGCTACCGGTGTTGCAGCTTTTTTAACTACTGTAGCCGCCTTTGAAGGTACTTTAGTGGCTGTAGCCACTGCTTTCTTCGCAACTGTTGCCGATTCTTTTGCAGCTTTTTTAACTTCAGCAACCGGTTTTGCCAATACCTTTTCGGCTTTTTCTTCTGTTTCGATAGCAGCTACTTTGATACTTTGTACTACTGGTTTAGCCTTAGCTACTGCTTTCTTAACCACTTTTTCAGCAGATTTTTCAGATTTGCTTAATGCTTTTGCAACCGGCTTTTCCGCCGCTTTGGTCTTTTCTTTTGACGCACTTAATAAATCATCAATTTTTTGCCCCACATCTGCCTTTACGATGGTGAATTTCTTGGTTAATTTTTTAGCCACACGCTTACTCGCTTTCCCTACCTCCGTACTGATTTCAGATACATCATGACCTAAACTTTTGATCACATCCAAGAACTTATCGGTGATCGATTGTTCTAATTGTTTCTTCACTTCTTTTTTGGTGATCTTTTTTTGAGACTTAGGCTTAGTGGTTTTCATATTATTTTTCGTTTTTTTGTGAGGATGGATTAATTTCTATTAAATCTACTTATTTTTTTACTTTAAAGCTAAAACCATGCCTTCTTTTGATATTGTAAGTAAAGTTGATGCGCAAACATTAGACAACGCAATTAACAATGCTAAAAAAGAAATCCTTAACCGATTCGACTTTAATGGATCGAAAAGCACCATTGATCTCGATAAAAAAACAAACGTAGTAACCATCGTTACTGAAGATGATATGCGATTAAAAGCAATCGAAGGTTCCATTATCTCGCGGATGATGAAACAGAATTTAGATCCGAAAAGCTTAGATTTTGGCGATGAGCATCAGGCTTCGGGCAACATGATCAGAAAAGAAATCAGTATTAAAGAAGGATTAGATAAGGAAGCAGCAAAAAAGGTTGTGGCAAAAATCAAAGCCAGTGGATTAAAAGTTCAACCTGCTATTATGGATGACCAGGTTAGAGTAACCGCAAAAAAAATCGATGATCTGCAGGCCGTGATGAATCTTTGTAGAAATGAAGATTTTGGTCAGCCATTGCAGTTTATTAATATGCGTAACTAGGTTAAATGTTTAAACTGGTTAATCGGTTAACTGTAATACTACAATTAACCAATTAACCCATCTCAACTATGGAAATCAGCGAAAACGGTTTTGTACTTTCCGATAAAAAAGAGCTTTTAGATCTCGAAGCCATACATCATTATTTAAGTGTAGAATCCTATTGGGCAAAAGACATCCCTTTAGATACCGTAAAACGTTCTATTGAAAACTCGCTTTGTTTTGGTATTTACAAAGGTACAGAACAGGTAGGTTTTGCCCGTTGGGTAACCGATAAAGCTACTTTTGCATGGCTTTGCGATGTTTACGTTAAAGAAAGTTACCGTGGTTTGGGCTTATCAAAAAAACTGATGTCGTTCATGATCTTCCACCCAGATTTACAAGGTTTGAGGCGTTACCAGTTGGCTACTTTAGATGCACATAGCCTATATGAACAATTCGGTTTTTCGCCAATTAAAAATCCAGAAAGCCAAATGGGCATCGTTATTCAAAACGCATACAGTAAGGCATCAGAATAGATATAAAACCTTTTTTCAACTCTCTTGTTTTTCATACACATCAAAACATAGAGAAAACATGAAAAAGATATTTTTATTATCTGCTTTTGCCCTGGCGCTTTCATTTCAGGCTTGCCAAACTGCCGACAAGAAATCGGCAACCACAAAAGACAGTGTTGCTGGCGACACCAATATGGTAAATGGCAACCATACTACAGGAGCGGAAAGTACAGAATCGGGTGTTGATGAAGCGGGTGCAACTTTTTTAAGAAAAGCATCAATTGGAGGTATAATGGAAGTTGAAGCGGCAAAAATTGCACAAACTAATGCAAAAAGTACCGAAGTGAAAGACTTTGCGGCTAAAATGTTAACCGATCATACGAAGGCCAATACAGCGTTGAAAGCTTTGGCTGTAAACAAAAAAGTAATCACCCCAGATGCATTGCCGGCAGAAGATCAGATTCATTTGGATGAAATGAAGAAAATGACCGGTACAGCTTTTGATAAACATTATATGGATATGATGGTTACCGATCATGAAAAAACAATAGCATTATTTAAACTGGGTATGCAAAACCGCGATCAGGCAATTAAAAGCTGGGCAGGCAACACTTTAAGTGTAATCGAATCTCATGATGAAATGGCGAAAAAAATCGTTGCCAATATGAAATAAACAGAGGCAAATTTTGCTTTAAAGATCAAAATCCTGAATAATGAATTTCAGGATTTTTTTCGTTAATAAAATGTGTGAAAAACATCATTTTTAATACAATTTCTTCCAATAAAGAAATTAAAATTAACTTTCGCCGTTTAATACAAAAATACATAAATGAATAAGAGTAGAATTTTCAGCGCACTGTTAAGTGTTGCGCTTGTGAGTGCGGTACCAACTTTGGCCAATGCGCAAAAAGCCAATTGGCAAAATCTTGATCTTAAAAGTGATAGTACATTCGGAATCAGTACCGAAAAAGCATATAAAGAACTTTTAAAAGGTAAAAAATCTGTTAAAGTTATCGTAGCGGTAAATGATGGTGGCGTAGAAGCTACCCATGAAGACTTAAAACGAATTATGTGGGTAAATACCAAGGAGATAGCTGGTAATGGCAAGGACGATGATAAGAATGGCTATATCGACGATATAAATGGCTGGAACTTTATTGGCGGCCCTAAAGAATCTGTAAACTTCGAAACCTTAGAATTAACCCGTTTGGTTCGTCGCGATCAGGCACGTTTTGCCAATACTACAGATGCGAATGTAGCGGAAAAAGATAAAAAGGATTTCGAAATTTTTAAAGCAGAAAGAGCCGACTTAGAAAAACAATTGGCAGAAGCCAGGGAAAATTTAGCAGGTATTACCGGTTTTAAAACAGCTTTAGATGCTGTAGTAAAGAAAATCGGTAAAGAAAACCCAACTGTAGAAGATTTTAAAAACTTCAAACCATCAACAGAGGTTGAAGGCAGAATCCAAAATGTACTGAGCCAGCAATTAGAAAAAGGCAGCTTTAAAGATTTTTATGAAGATCAGATTGTAGAAGGACTGGATTACTATACACGCCAGGTTAATTACAACTTAAACCTTGATTACGATCCACGCGCCATAGTTGGCGATGATCCAAACAATGTTAAGGAGAAATTTTATGGCAATAACGACATTGCAGGTCCTGATGCCATGCATGGTACACACGTAGCTGGTATAATTGCAGCTGATAGAACCAACAAACTTGGTATTTTAGGCGTTGCAGATAACGTTGCCATTATGGGTGTTCGCTGTACACCAAATGGTGATGAAAGAGATAAAGATGTTGCAAATGCGATCCGCTATGCAGTTGATAACGGTGCAAAAGTAATCAACATGAGTTTTGGCAAGGCTTATAGCTGGGACAAAGCCATTGTTAACGAAGCTATGAAATATGCGGCATCTAAAGATGTATTGATCGTTCAGGCAGCAGGTAACGAAAACAAAAATATCGATGTAGAAAATAATTTCCCTAACCATAAAGATTTAGATGAAAAAACTATTGCGTCGTGGATTACCGTTGGCGCTTCAGGCCCTAAAGATGATGAAACACTAAAAGCCAGTTTCTCTAACTTCGGCAAAACCCAGGTAGATGTTTTTGCTCCCGGCGTTCAGATTTATTCTACTGTACCGGGTTCTAAATACAAAAACTTAGATGGAACCAGCATGGCCTCTCCCGTTGTGGCTGGCTTAGCAGGATTAATCCGTTCTTATTATCCAAAATTAACAGCGGCGCAGGTAAAAGAAATCATTGTTAAATCGGTTACCAAAGTTAACCATAATGTAGAGTATGCCAAAGGTGAAGAGCCTGGTGCAGAAAAAGTTTCTATCCCGTTCTCTGATCTTTGTATTAGTGGCGGAATTGTAAATACTTACAATGCATTAAAATTAGCGGCAACTTACTCAGGTAAAGCGGTTGCTAAATAATTTTTCTGTTTGTCATTCTGAGTGAAAGCGAAGAATCTTCATAAAAAATGCGTCCCGATATAAAATCGGGACGCATTTTTTGTTTAGGATATTTAGAGAAGTAATTATGCCAAAATCTTATCTGGTGTAATTGGCAATGTTCTGATCCTTTTTCCGGTAGCATTAAAAACAGCATTGGCTACAGCTGCAGAAAAACCGATCAATGCAATTTCACCCATTCCTTTTGCACCCATCGGATTAATGTAAGGATCGGGTTTATTGATAAAGTTAACATCAATCTCTGGCACATCGGCATTTACCGGAACATGGTAATCGGCAAAATTATTATTGATATATCTTCCATAACGGTGGTCGACAATCGATTCTTCGGTTAGAGCCATGCCAATACCGCCAACAGCACCACCGAGCATCTGGCTTCGGGCAGTTTTTGGACTTACAATGGTACCTGAATCGCCTACATAAACGATTTTACTCACTTTTACTACGCCTGTAAGCGCATGAACCTTTACCTGCACAAAGTGGATGGAGAACGAATACATGGAGTAATTATCCCTCTCCTTTCCCCCTTGACTTTCTTTGGTTACTTCAATAGACGGAAGATTGTTCTTCTTTAATACATCAACAAAATTAGCCGTTGCATCCATATTTGAATTTGCAGCAAGTTCTGCAATGGCTGATTTTAACGCCACACAAACATCATTCACTGCTGAGCCAACAGTAGATAATGTAGCCGAACCACCCTGACTAGGCGCTGGTGGCAAAGAAGAATCACCCAGTTCGAATGTAATTTTATTTACAGGGATCTTCATTAATTTATTGGCGATTAAAGTCATGCCAGTTCCTGTTCCCGGGCCGATATCGCTTGTTGCACTTTGCAAAAGCAGCGATCCATCAGCCTTTAAAATGCCCTTCACACTGGCTTTACCTCTATTGGCGTTAAAAACGCCAACACTTACCCCATAGCCTGTCTGCCATGATCCTTCAATCAAACTGCCAGGCTTATTTTTCCGGTTACTCCACCCTATTTTTTCTGCGCCAATTTTATAAGCTTCTTTAATGTTTTTGCTCGAAAAGGGTTTGTTTTTTTGCTGATCGGTTTCAGGATCGTTTTTTATCCTGAAATCCAATGGGTCCATATCAAGAGCATGTGCCATTTCATCAATTGCACTTTCCAGGGCAAAAGCTCCTGTAGCCTCTCCTGGACCACGCATCCATATCGGTACACCAAGATCTACCGGAACGATGGCATAAGCGGTATTTACGTTATCGCATTGATACATAAACTTCGCCATGTTAACCACACCTTCGGTAAAGTTCTCGTAAGTTGAAGTTTCGCCATAAGCCCTGTGCGTAATCCCTGTTAATTTACCATCTTTATTTGCACCCAAACCAATGGTTTGTATAGCTGCAGGCCGATTACCGACCATTGTAAACATCTGCATTCTGGTAATCACCACTTTTACAGGCTTACCAATATGTTTAGAAGCCATCACCGTTGCAATTTCAAGCGGCCAGGTACGGAGTGCCATCCCAAAACCACCACCAACAAACTCCGAATTTACCTGAATATTCTCCATCGGAATTTTAAAAACATTTGCAATAGTGCCCTGGGTAGCTTTTACACCTTGTGTTTTGGCATAAACCGTAAGCTGGTTATTTGGCCTCCAATCGGCGATAATTCCATGAAGTTCCATCGGATTATGCGTTTCGATAGGCAGGAAATATCTTTCTTCGAGCTTCACCTCTGCGGTTTTATAAGCGTTTTCTATACCACGTTTATAGTCAGCCTGACCTTGAAGTTTTTTAGCTTTAGGATCTTTTAAAGCTTTTTCAAAATCGGTGTTAAAATCCTCTTTGACATAGGTTGCTTTAACCAATGAAGCCGCATAAGTTGCCCTTTCGAAGGTATTGGCCACTACAATTGCAATAGGCTGTCCATTGTAGAAAATTTTGTCGGTGTAAAAAATCTTCATCTGTGGTCCACCTTCCTGCTCGTAAGCAGCTGCCGATGGCTTATTTAAATGCGAAACCACAGCAATTACACCTGGTGCTTTTTCGGCCGCCTTGGTATCGAGTGCTGTAATTTTTCCTTTGGTAATGGTACTGGTAACCAAAACGCCATAGGTTAAACCTGGTAGTTCATATTCTGCAAAATATTTAGCCTGCCCCGTAACTTTTAAAATTCCATCTACGCGGTCGTTATCGTCTTTTAAAATTCTCTTTTCCATAACTAAACTTTTGATTTTGCAAGATTCAACGCCTCGATTATTGTATTGGGTGCCAGTTTAAGTTTAAAGTCATTTCCTCCAAAACCTTTTGCATCCTTCATGGCCAGTTGGGCTGCCTGTTCAAAATTCGATAAGGTGGCTTCTTTTCCTTTTAAGAAATTTTCGGATGCTGTTAAACGCCAGGGTTTGTGCGCTACTCCACCCATTGCCAATCGAATATCGGTAATTTTATTATTGTTGAGCTCAAATGCTGCTGCAACTGATACAAGAGCGAAAGCATATGAAGCCCGATCTCTAACTTTAAGATAATGGTAATTTTTAGCGAGGTTATTTACCGGAATTTCCAAACGGATAATCATTTCATTTGCTTTTAAGTTATTGTCTAACTGTGGGGTATCTCCTGCCAGACGATGAAAATCTTTAAATAGCATTTTTCGCTCTCCTTTCGCATTGGCCAATACCACTTCAGCATCTAAAGCCGTTAATGCTACACACATATCGCTTGGATGAACGGCAATACATTTCTCTGAAGTCCCGAAAATGGCATGCATGCGGTTAAAACCTCCCATGGCACCACAGCCTGTACCGGGTTGACGTTTATTACAAGGCATTTCGGTATCATAAAAATAGCCACAACGTGTACGCTGCATCATGTTACCGCCAACAGTAGCTACATTTCTTAGCTGGGCAGATGCTCCTGCCTGTAAAGCCCAGGAAAGTAACGGTAGTTTCTCTTTAATCAGGGCATGCTCTGCAACTGCTGAATTAGATGCCAAAGCACCAATATGGATTTTATTTCCAATCTGCTCAATCTGTTTTAGTGGAACATGATTGATATCGATGAGTTTTTCGGGTGCCGTAACGCCTCTTTTCATTAAATCGATTAGGTTTGTTCCACCCGCCAAAAATTTGGCATTTTTATCTTTTACCAATAAGGCAATTGCTGATTTTGCCGTGGTTGTTCTTAAATATTGAAAATTGATCACACCGTTGCTCCCCCTTCCTTAACCTCAATAATTGCATCAACTATATTAGGATAAGCACCACATCTACATATATTTCCACTCATATATTCACTTATTTCTGCTCTCGAACCAGTATGCCCTTCGCGTACACAGGCCACGGCCGACATAATCTGACCAGGCGTGCAGTAACCACATTGAAAACCATCATGCTTGATAAATGCAGCTTGCATGGGATGCAAAGTTTCTCCGTTGGCTAAACCCTCAATGGTGGTGATTTTCTTTCCCTCATTCATCACTGCTAAACTCAGGCAGGAATTTACCCTTTGTCCATCAACATGAACGGTACAAGCACCACACTGGCCATGGTCGCATCCTTTTTTAGTCCCGGTTAGGTGTAATTCTTCACGCAAATAATCTAAAAGCGTTACCCTGGGCTCAACCATAGTTTGATATGCTTTGTTATTTACGGTAAGCTTTAATGGGATTTTCTCGAAAAGTTCTGCAAAGCGTTCATCGGCCTTATTTTCTGCTGCTTTAACCGCAACACCAGGCGTTAGTGCAATGGCTGTAATTACCGAACTTTTTTTGAGGAAATCGCGCCTGCTATCACCCTCATTTGGTTTCTGATCGGAAGATTTCATAATTGAATATTTAAGATATTGGGATGTACTCCTAAGTTCGCTATTCTAAAGTTCAGAATGTAGCAATTCAGAAATTTAGAATTATTCTATCGTTAATATTTTTATATAACTCACTAGAAATAAATCATTAACAAAATAATTTTCAAAATGTTCAACCAATTTATACTTTTATAACATGGACAACGTAAAACCACTTCCCGATTTATCAGCAGAAGAACAACGCATTTTAGGCGCATTAATAGAAAAAAGCCGCACCACGCCCGATTATTACCCAATGACTTTGAATGGTTTAACTGCCGCATGCAACCAGAAAAGCTCAAGAAATCCGGTGGTAAATTACGATGAGGAAACTATAACTTTAACACTAAACCAACTTAAAATAAAAGGTTTAATCTCCACTGCTACAGGAGGATCAAGCCGCGCAACTAAATACAAACATAACCTGGCAATTGTTTATCCTTTATTGCCTTCGGAGCTGGCCATTATCTGTCTTTTACTTTTACGCGGACCATTAACACCTGGTGAAATCAATAGTAACTCAGGAAGATTATATGAATTTGAAAGCATAGAAGAAGTTTTAGAACAACTTCAGAAACTATCGGATGAAGAACCTGCATTTGTAAAACAACTGGCAAAAAAAGCTGGACAGAAAGAGGCTCGTTTTGTTCATCTTTTAGGCGAACAGGCCGAAACCACTTCAGAACCTGAAACCGAAACGATAAGCATACCGCAATTTGACCCTACTGAACTGGAAAATAGAATAGAAAAATTGGAACTTGAAATTGAAGAATTAAAAGAACTGGTTAATTTATTAATGGATAAGTAATAAGTTCATTAGTTCATTAGGCATTGGTTCATTAGTTTGCTGCCCATCGGCATAACCAAAGTGATTAACACGCTGAGCGTAATCGAAGAACGTTACATTGCATTTTCCGTGCTATCTGCATTCTTCACGTTAGAAAATATTAGGGTCGTAGCGAGACGCTAAGACCAGTATAAGATCTTACATAACAGATCTCTCCATTTCGTTGCACTCCAGTCGAGATGACGACACGATTTAAACCTATCTCAAACAAAAAAAGTGCTTGGCGATTAACCAAACACTTTATAGAATCCCTAATTAAGCTGGGAATGATAAAATCAATTAAGCCTCATACTTTTTAAAAATAGTACTGGCGGTATGTCCACCGAAACCAAAAGTGTTATTTAACACATAATTAATTTCCTTTTTAATACTTTCTCCCAACACAAAATTCAATCCTTCTGGAATGTTTTCGTCAAGATTTTTGGTATTAATGGTTGGAGGAACCACATTATCTCTTATCGATAATATACTGATGACACTTTCCACCGCTCCGGCAGCACCAAGTAAATGACCCGTCATCGATTTAGTTGCACCAATTAGAACAGGCAAACCATTGAATACAGTATTAATTGCCTGTAGCTCACTTAAATCGCCTAAGCCAGTTGAAGTGGCGTGTGCATTAATATAATCGATTTTATCAGCAGTAATTCCGGCATCTTTTAAAGCTTTTGTCATACCCAAAGCCGCACCAATCCCATCAGGCGGGGTACCGGTTAAGTGATATGCATCAGCTGCCATTCCACCACCAATAATCTCGGCATAAATATGTGCACCACGTGCTAAAGCATGATCCAGATCTTCTAAAACCAATGCCCCTGCACCTTCACTCATCACAAAACCATCTCTATCGGCATCAAAGGGTTTCGAAGCCCCTTGAGGATCATCGTTATTTTTAGATAAAGCCTGAGCGGCATTAAAGCCACCTACAGACGACTTGGTCAACGCAGCTTCAGAACCGCCAGCAATCATTACACTTGCTTTTCCTAAACGAATAGTATCGAAAGCATTGATAATGGCTGTATTAGATGATGCACAAGCAGATACAGTACAATAATTTGGTCCACGCAATTTATGACGGATGGAAATGGCTCCGGCGGCGATATCGACAATCATTTTCGGAATGAAATAAGGATTAAACCTTGGTGTTCCATCACCTGCATGAAATTCTTCCAGCTGCGCTTCAAAAGTACCGATCCCACCGTTTCCTGTTGCCCAGATTACACCAACTTCGGCCAATTGATCATCGGTCATTGCAGTAAAATCTAATCCCGAATCCTTTATCGCCTGATCACTTGAACCGATTGCATATTGGGTAAAAAGGTCGTACTTTTTAATTTCTTTTTTCTCCAGGTATTCTTCAGGATTAAAATCCTTTACCTCGCCCGCAAAGCGGGTTTTGAATTTACTGGCATCAAATTTTGTAATGGCACCGATGCCACTTTTTCCGGCCAATATCTGTTGCCAAAACTGCTCAACGGTATTACCAAGCGGTGTTATTGCACCTAAACCTGTTACTACTATTCTTTTCATTTTAATAATTTTTAGTCAATATTCTTGAATAAATAATCGACCAATGATTGTATGCGTGGGGCAATAATTAATATAGCAGGGACAGCTACAATGTAAGAAATGCCCCATGATTTTAACCAAACTTTCATAAAGATCGATGTAAATCCAAGATTAACACTTATGGCCGCGAAAGTAACTATTCCTGTAGTAAAAACCGCCATAATAAATGCAAATGCTAGCTTCTTTTTCATCCCTGCTATATTTTTTAATTCTGTACCGAATCAACCCAGGCTTTTCTGTTGGCATTCATCACATTCAGGGCATCAACGGGCGATTGTCTGAACAATTCATAAATTTTAGCGGTATCACCCACCCTGATTTCAAATTCATCATTGGCTAAAGCAGCCAAGAGCTCATCGGCTACAACAGATGGTTTAATGCCGTTATGACCGCCAATTTCTTTTGAGAATTCAGTATCCACCAATGGCGGCATCAATTCGAAAACCTTAACAGCAGTTTCTTCTAAACTTAACCTTAACGAAGTGCTGTAAGAATGTAATGCCGCTTTACTAGCTGCATAAGTTGGTAAAGTAACTCCAGGAACATAAGCCACAATAGATGAAACGTTTACAATAGCTGATTCGCTCTGTGCTTTTAAAACAGGCAGCAATTTTTGATTGATTCTGATAATTGACAAATAATTGGTCAACATTTCATCTTCCGCATTGGCAAAAGCGTCTTGATTGGGGTCAGCCAAATTATATAGGATTGCTCTTCCTGCGTTATTAATCACGATATTTAATTGAGGAAAATCGGCTTTGATACGGGCTACCAATTGATCTACATCTTCAGCCTTGCTTACATCAGAGAGAATGGTAGTTACATTTTGTAATGATGCAGCAGCTGCATCTAGTCGTTCCTGGTTTCTACCGGTTATAATTACGTGATTATCTAAAGCAGTTAACTGTTTTGCAATTTCTAAACCGATACCAGCTGTTCCGCCGATCAATAAAACGGTATTTTGTGAAGTTTTCATTTTATATTTTTTTTTTAAAATTTTAAGATTAAACAAGTACTCACTGCGTGAGCGTAAACGTTATTATTTTCATCAACTAATTGTGCTTCTACCAAGGCGGTACGTCCACCAAGGTTGATCACCTTCCCTACAGTTTTTAGTTTCCCGGTTTGGATGGTAACGGCTTTCAGGAAATTTACCTTCAGCTCTAAAGTGGTATATCCTCTTCCGGCGGGTAAAAGCGAATGGATCGAACAGCCCATGGCCGAATCTAAAATGGCCGTAATTATGCCTCCATGCACGGTACCGATCGGGTTGTAATGAAATTCCTGAGGCGTAAATTCGAAAACCACATTGCCTTTTTCGATCAGACTTACACTAAAATCCAAAGTATGCAATAATGGCGGTAGTGGAAATTTATGATCGCTCATGGCCCGCAGATAATCGACACCATCCATCTGCATAGCTTCCTTCGCTCCTTTCATCGGGTCTTCCCAAGTTATTGTTCTGGTTCTTTTCATAATAAAATACCAATCGGTATATTTTAATTTAAAAATTTTTAGCTGAGGCTATTGATATATTTTTTTAACGATTCCATAATTAAATTCCAATGCGCAGGTTTGTTGGTCAACCTTGAGATCATGATGCCACCTTCTATTATAGCGATAATTGTTAATGCAACCTGCTCTGGATTGTGATCTGCATTAATTTCTTTAACAGAAATACCTGTTTCAACCAGTTTAGCAATTTTATTTTTCCAGCCTAAAACTGCTTTCAAAACTTTTCCCCGCAATTCGGGATGGGTATCATCAGCGTCAACTGCGGTATTTAAAACAGGGCAACCTCCTTCTGATACTGAACCGTCAATAAATTTTTGGTAAATATTGATATACACCAAAAGCTTGTCCTTTACGCTGACTTGTTTGTTCATGTCAGCATCTATCCTCGATGAAACATTTTTCAGGTTATAATCAAAAGCCGCCAGTGCCACTTCATCCTTATTGGCGAAGTTACCGTAAATACTGCCTTTGGTTAAACCCGTGGCAGCAGTAATATCATTTAAAGAAGTGCCTGCATAACCTTTCATATTAAAAATAGGTGCGGTTTTCTCTACAATAAAATTTCTTGTTTTTTCTGCCTTGGTCATGTTCTTTTAAATTGACAGTGCAAATATATACCAATCGGTATATTTAATGCAAATATTTTTATCATCGAAATCTCCTTTTAATTACAGTAATTTAGTTTACGTTTGAATTTTGTAACTTTGATTTATGAACAAGCCAGAAACCATTGAAGATTTTTACCAGAACAAATTCAGTTTCTTACCAGACAACCTACAGAATGGCGTAGGCCATTTTAACGTTTTCAAGTTAGAAGATTGCTTAAGGGATGATCATAAACCAATGAGTTATAACCGCAGGGATTATTACAAAATATGCCTTACCCGCGGACATAATGTTTACCATTATGCGGATAAAAGTATTGAGATTAATGGCACCGCTTTAATCTTCTTTAATCCACTTGTACCTTATACATGGGAACTGGCCAGTGGTAAACAAAGCGAGGTTACAGGCTATTTCTGCATTTTTACTGAGGCTTTTTTTACTGAAAAGATCCGTGGAAACATAGGCGATTTGCCCATGTTTGTGCCTGGCGGGAAACCAGCGTATATTTTAGATGAAAAACAAGATGCTCAAATAGAAAGCATTTTCAATAAAATGTTTGAGGAAATCAACACCGATTACATCTATAAATACGATCTGCTCAGAAACTATATTACTGAAATTACACACTTTGCGCTAAAAACACAGCCATCTGAAACGCTATTTAAACATACTGATGCCAATACCAGGATCACTTCTGTTTTTACGGAGTTATTAGAGCGCCAATTCCCCATCGAAACGACTACGCAAAGGCTTACCATGCGCTCAGCCAAAGATTATGCGTCACAACTTTCGGTACATGTAAACCACTTAAACCGTGCAATTAAAGAAACCACTGGCAAAACTACCACGCATTATATTACTGAGCGTTTATTAAGCGAAGCTAAAGCTTTGCTCAAGCATACCGACTGGAATATATCAGAAATAGGTTATTGCCTCGGTTTTGAAGAGCCTACCCATTTTAATAACTTTTTTAAAAAACTAACTAACCACACCCCCACTTCATACCGAATTGTTTGAATTTCGTAATCATAAGTTTGATTAACGTAATAAAGCGAATTCATTTGTACTGTAATTTTGTCTTAATAAAAAGAAAAAACTATGGGCAAGAAAAAAGTTTGGTTTATTACCGGAGCTTCAAAGGGCTTAGGATTAAGTTTGGTTCATCAGTTGCTAAATGCTGGCCAATATGTTGCGGCCACATCAAGAAATATCAGTGAACTTAAAAAAGCAGTAAATAATGATAGCGGAAAATTCCTTCCTCTGGCCGTTAACCTCGCCGACGAGCATAGCGTCGAGGATGCTATAAAGACGACTATTACAAAATTCGAAAGAATCGATGTAGTTATCAATAATGCAGGTTACGGAATCGGAGGCAGTATCGAAGAGCTTAGCGATGCCGAAACACGTAACAGTTTTGATGTTAACGTTTTCGGAACACTGAATGTCATCAGAAAAGCTTCACCTTATTTAAGGGCACAACGAGCCGGACATATCATCAACATTGCATCAATTGCAGGTATTGCAGGCGCAACTGGCTGGGCGGTATATGCAGCAGCAAAATCGGCTGTGATTGCATTATCCGAAGTATCGGCAGAAGACCTAAAAGAATTTGGCATTAAAGTAACCGTTGTGGCTCCTGGTGCATTCAGAACCAGTTTCTTAACCACTGATTCGTTGATTTTGGCTGCCAATCCAATTGCCGAATACGAAGAAGTGCGGGCAATACACAGCAAATATCTAAAAATGGACGGTCAGCAGGTCGGTGATCCCGAAAAAGCTGCTGCCGCGATGATTTCACTGGCAAGTATGCCTAATCCACCCCTTCATTTACTTTTAGGGAACGACGCTTTTCAAAGAGCAACCAACAAGTTAGAATCGCTACAAAAGGAATTTAGAGACTGGAAAGCAATTACAATTTCAACAGATTTCGACAAAAATTAATTCAATAGACAAAAAATTATGGAAAATCAGAAAGTATGGTTTGTAACAGGCGCATCAAAAGGCCTGGGACTTACATTAGTAAAAACATTATTAAAAAGTGGCCTTAACGTTGCTGCAACTTCAAGAAACCTGAGCGACTTAACAAAAGCAGTTGGCGAACACGAAAACTTCTTGCCGCTAGCGGTTGACCTAATCGATGAAAACAGCGTAGAAGCAGCAGTTAGTCAAACGATTAGCAAATTTGGTCAGTTAGATGTGGTGGTAAACAATGCAGGTTATGGAATGCTTGGTGCTTTAGAAGAATTAAGCGATAAAGAATCACGTCAAAATTTCGACGTGAACGTTTTCGGTTCGTTAAATGTAATCAGAAAGGTACTTCCTCAATTGCGAAAACAACAATCAGGTCACATTTTCAATATTTCTTCAATCGGGGGCTTTTCAGGTAACTTCCCTGGCTTCGGAATTTATTGCGCTACAAAATTTGCAGTGGTAGGTTTCACCGAGTCGTTAGCTGCCGAAGTAAAATCAATGGGCATCAAAGCAACAGTTGTAGAACCCGGTTATTTCAGAACAGCATTCCTTACTGAGGGATCGTTAGCAGTGCCAAATAAACCAATTGATGCCTACAAAGAGGTGCGCGACTCACAAGCAGCACACCAAAACGACATCAATAACCAACAGCCAGGCGATCCGGCCAAAGCAGTTGAGGTGATTATTGAAGCTTCAAAAAGTGAAAACCCACCGCTTCATTTATTCTTAGGCCCCGATGCTTATCAGGTAGCTGATGGAAAAATTGCAGATGTACAAAGAGATATGGCCAATTGGAAATATCTGGCAACTGCCACTAATTTCGATGAGGTAATTGCATAGTATCTAGATCAATCGTCATTTCGAGCGGACCCGATAGCTATCGGGTGCAACGAAGCCGGGAACCCGAAGGCTCTGCGAAGCAAAATCTTTCTGGATAGATCTCTCCGTTTCGCTGCGCTTCAGTCGAGATGACGATTTTTCTTTTGGAGTCTGTTAATGGTAGGTTAGTGGAAGACCCTTTTTGATATATTAAAAGCACTTCGACTCCGCTCAGTGTGACAGAAATGTTAAAAAGAAAATAATTGGATCAAATTTCAACAGGCTATTACAACTCTTTAAAATATATCCTCCTAATTAAAATATATCCTCCTAAACCATTGCGCCAGGTTAACCAGCGCAATTAGTGCAGGTACCTCAACCAACGGACCAATCACACCGGCAAATGCCTGCCCGGAGTGGATACCGAATACACCTATTGCTACAGCGATGGCTAATTCGAAGTTATTACCAGTTGCCGTAAACGCAATAGCGGTACTCTTACCATAATCTGCACCGAAATACCTGCCCGCAAAAAAACTGATCACAAACATGATCATGAAATAAATCACCAAGGGTAATGCAATTCGCAGTACATCCATCGGAATCTGCACAATTAGTTCTCCTTTCAAACTAAACATCACTATAATGGTAAATAACAAAGCAATTAAAGTTATGGGAGAAATCAACGGTACAAAAATGGAGTAAAACCAGTCTTCGCCTTTCCACTTGATCAATACTTTTTGACTTAAAATGCCGAGTACAAACGGAACCCCAAGATAAATCCCTACACTTTTTGCAATTTCTGCAATAGAAATTGATACAGAAAGGCCTTTTAAACCAAAAATGGGTGGTAAAACCGTAATAAAAAAATAAGCAAATACACTGTAAAGCAATACCTGAAAAATACTGTTCAGGGCAATTAAACCAGCAGCATACTCTCGGTTTCCATCGGCAAGTTCATTCCATACCACCACCATGGCAATACATCTGGCAAGACCGATCATAATTAAGCCGACCATGTATTCAGGATAATTATGTAAAAATACAATGGCCAGGAAAAACATCAGAATCGGGCCTATTATCCAGTTTAAAACGAGCGAAGTACTTAATATTTTTACATTTTTAAATACTTCGCCTAAATTCTGGTACTTAACTTTTGCTAATGGCGGGTACATCATCAGGATCAATCCGATGGCCAGAGGAATGTTTGTACTCCCGCTCGAAAATGAATTGATCAAAACCGCTGATGAAGGGAACAAAAAGCCTAAACCCACCCCCAATAACATGGCTAAGAAAATCCACAGCGTTAAATAACGATCTAAAAAGCTTAGGTGTTTTCTTTGAGCTGCAGGTGCACAAATATTTGCTGACATATTAGCGTTTTAGGTTTTTGTTTACAAAATCTTCCATGTAAACCTTTACCAGATCTCTTGTATTTCTAAATTCGGCCATGATTTCTTCATCGGTACCTACGGCTTTTGCAGGATCGGGAAAATTATGATGCAGTTTTATAGCCTGCGTTGAGAAATATGGGCAACTTTCTTTCGCATGGTCGCAAACGGTAATCACATAATCGAAAGGCACATCAAAATACTCCTCAATATTGTTCGAGGTTTGACCTGAAATATCGATTCCATCTTCGGCCATTACTTTTATCGCCCTTGGGTTAACGCCATGAACTTCGATACCAGCACTGTAAATTTTGGCCGTGTTTTGGGCGAAATGCTTCAAATAACCTTCTGCCAGTTGGCTTCTGCAACTATTTCCGGTGCAAAGCACCAATACATTTTTCATTCCTATAAATTTTGAATCATTAACAACATCCACTTCCTGGAGAACAACTATTTTGATCAGCTGCCAGATTAACCAATTCGACCTTTTGCTTTATTGGTTGAGCAGGCGCACAACATTCTTCGCCTGTTTCGGTGGTGCCACAGCTTCCGCCACGATTAATCGCTTTACATTGGGTTGCATCAGGTGTTAGATCCAAAATCAGGTTTTCCCCATCAATTTTAAATTCACCTGGAAACATCTGCCTTGTATCGAATGCAGAATTACCAAATTCAATTTTCACAATTCCATTGGGGTTTAAAGAGATTTTGCTTTCTACCAAATTGATAATGGATAGTGCTTTTTTCACCTGCATGGCCCTACCCGTTTCTTGCTCGCTAGGTTCCCATAGCTGTACAATAATTTCAGTCCAGGCGTTCATCACGCCTCCACAATCTACCGAAACAATCGGTGCCTGTTTAATTTCAGTGATGTGATAATTGGCATTTACACGCTTGCCTGGAGCATATTGAAACTGTAACACTAATTCTGGATGTTGCTGAAGATCAGCCTTAAAGCTGCTCCATTCTATTGAAGATGTATTGATCATAATATTGCAATTTAACGATTGATTTAAGTAAAAAATTTTAACAGCAGTTTTGCCCGCCCTTATATGCAGCAAAGAAATCGCCCAGCTGTGTTTGTAATAACTTCCAGGTTTTAGGTTCTATACAATAACAAATACTCACCCCCTCGATAGTGCCTTGTATAATACCTGCATTTTTAAGTTCTTTTAAATGCTGAGAAATGGTCGCCTGAGCTAAGCCGAGCTCCTCAACCAAATCGCCACAGATACAGGTATTCGATTTAAGGATGCGTTGAAGAATCGCAATTCGTGCAGGATGAGCCATTGCTTTTAATAACGCTGCCATCTGGTTCTGTTCTTCGGTGAAGATTTCTGTTTTGGTAAGTCCCATAATTTTATATCGCAATATTACGATAGATAATTTAGATATCAAAATTTATTTTAATTACAGGTTTTCATCAAAAACAGATTACATAGAGAAAGAGTTGGTGTGTTTTTTAGCCACGGAGGCAAGGAAAAACACGGAAATTTGGTTAATAATGGCCTTCAACTTCACTCCGTTATCAATATAGAAAATTTAATAAAAAGTATCGTCATCTCGACTGGAATGCAGTGGAATGGAGAGATCTATCTCGAGATAGATTTTGCTTCGCAGAGCCTTCGGGTTCTCGACTATGTTCCACCCGATAGCTATCGGGTCCGCCCGAAATGACGACATTCGAAGGGTAAACAAAAAAACCGTTAACTAAAATTAGTCAACGGTTCAATTTGTACAGGGATGAGAAAAATTATTTTTTAGGTTTTGCGCTCATGTAAAAAGTAAGCTTTCCGCCATTGGTGATATCGGCGTGTTTGATTTTATGATCGGTAATTTCTTTGCCGTTCAATAAAACTTTCTCTACGTAAACATTTTTATCGCTTTGTTTAATTGCCTCAACCGTAAATGTTTTACCGTTTTCTAAGTTAATTACAGCATTATTAACCAACGGACTGCCTAACGAATATACATCAGAACCTGGCGCTACCGGATAAAAACCTAAAGAAGAGAACATATACCAGGCGCTCATCTGTCCACAGTCGTCATTTCCCCCCAAGCCGTCGGCTGTAGGTTTGTACTGCATGTTTAAGATGTGACGGATCTGCGCCTGCGTTTTCCATGGCTGATCGGTCCAGTTGTAAAGGTAAGCGATATGGTGTGCAGGTTCGTTACCATGTACATATCCGCCAATAATACCTTCACGGGTAATGTCTTCTGTATGTGCAAAAAACTCATCGGGTAAATGCATCGTAAACAAAGTATCTAAACGGGTTGCAAATTTCTTTTTGCCGCCCATCATTTCAATCAGCGAAGCCGGATCTTGAGGGACAAAGAAACTGTAGTTCCAGCTATTACCTTCAATAAACCCTTGTCCTTCGGTATCTTTTGGATCAAACTCCTTTTTAAAAGTAC
>NZ_LMZQ01000053.1 GCF_001442625.1 Pedobacter ginsenosidimutans
AAAGAAGCTGAAACCATTAAAGGGTATAAAACAATTAAAGCCTTTGAAGCCTATCACCACGTTAAATTGGTCTACATATACAATGGATGAGTTCTTTTAAAAGCCAAAATATTGCTCGCCATACTTTTGCGACTATGGTTACCCTATTAAACGGTGTATCGATAGAAAGGGTATCAAAGATGCTCGGACATACGAACATCAGGACTACCCAGCATTACGCGAAGATTTTGGAAACCAAGGTAAGCGAAGACTTGGTGATACTGCAAAAGAAATTGCGTAAATTGAATCTGTCGTACAATAATAGTTTCTCTTAAATATTGATCTATATAAGAGTGTATTTAATTAAGGCGTGACTTTTCAGAGATCATTCACGCTTTATTTCAACTATCCATAATCATACCTAAATGTCCGGTATTCACCCTTATAGGCATAGATCTTATTGTCGTCTGCAAATTTATCATCTAATATTGAGTCGATTTTTTCATTTTTATAGTTATAGTGTCGCTTGTTTAAAAAACCTGCAGATCTTATCGTGGGATGGTCGAGGATTGGCTGGAGATTTCCATCCAAAATATTGGTGTTAACGAAACGGAAATCGATAAGTTTTGGAAAGTTGCTTAAAAAGTCGAGATTATCGATGTCTCCACATTCATTTAAGCACAAAACTTTAATTTTTTTGAGTGCAAGAAGTTCTTCGGTAGGTACAAACTTCTTACTTCGGTTAATATGTAAAAACTCTAAAGATCCTTTGAGGGCACTCAAACCGGTATCGCTTGCTAGTTTGGTAGAATAATGTAGCTCAAGTCTTTTTAAGTTGCTAAATTTTTCAATTCCAATAAAGTCTTTGATATTAGCCCAGTTCAATTCAAGGTACAATAACTTATCAGACTCAGAGAGGTTTTCAAATGAGTTTAGTTTTTCTTTTAAATGCCAAATAATTGCGTATTCAGAGTTAGAAAGATCATTGTCCCAAACCCATTTATGAGGTTCTTTAAAATCCTTTTTAAATATTGTATCCTGCTGTAATTGTTCCCACCAGATGCTATTGAATCTCCAATCCATTTTTGTTATTTAAGGGTTTTACCTAAAAGTTCGTTCGTAATATCTCACTTCGCATAATTATTTCAAATTAAGCACATTCAATACCGTGTCGCTGTTAACTTCGTCAAACTATATACCTTTAAATATTCAGTTTAGCAATGGAATAATTCCAGTTTTCAATGCCCTTTGTCTTTAATGCGATCTTGGTCGGATCTTCCAGGAAATTTACTAAAGTGCTAAACTTTATTGTATTAGAATTAAGCAGGATTCTTGTCATCTGGCTTAATATCACTCTTCTAAGTTCTGCTTTGAAATTTTCAGGAAAAAATATAATGAGCTGTTCTAGTTTTTCCAATTGCTCTACAGCGCTAATATCTTTCAGTCTGCTATTGTTGTCGATCTGGATCTTTTTCAAATTAACCAATCCCTTCAGGTCTGGTAAAACTTCCATCGTTGACATTCCCTCAAAGCACAATGAAACCAAACCATCTAATGAATTAAGAAAATCATAATTAGGTATCTGTCTGGTTCTACTAATCTCAAGAACTTTTAGATTTTTAGCAGTTGAAATTGCGTCCAGATTTTTATAGCTGCCAAATAAAAGATTTAATTCCCTCAGATTTTTCAATCCAATAATCAAATCCAGATTTGCAAGCTTAACTCCCCTTAAGGTTAGCGTTTTCAGTTCCGAAAGTCTCGAGATGCTTTGTAAGCCCTTCTTCATACCGTCAATATATAGCGATTCTAAAGATTTAAATTCGGAAATAAAACTTAAATCAATGCTCGTTGATTTTGTTTCCCCAATACTTAAACGTCTTAAATCAGGTAACTTAATTAATGGAGTAAAATCAGTTGTAAGATAGGACGTTACAGATAGATTCCGTACAGAAGGAATATAATCGAGAAAACAAAAATCTACAGCCTCGTACCAAAAAACATGAAGACCAAATTGGGGATTTCTTTTGTAAAACTGTTCCAAAACTTCCCAGGTTTTTCGGGAAGGGTTTTTGAACATATAGAACTGCAAAGAATGAATCTGCTCTTCTTCAACAAGGAGATCGATGTCAGAGACTACTAAATCTTCATAAATATTTATGTTCCCGTTAAAATTCTCCCATTTCTTACTACGTTTGAAGAGCCCCATTTCTAGAATTTATTTTTGTTGGTTATAATCTTCATTGAAGAATTCACTTAGACTTATACCTAAACAATTTAAAATATTGATCAGGGTGCCGATGGTTATATTTGCACTACCAGCCTCATACTTACCATATTGAGAGCGGTTTAGGTTATTTTCATAAGCAAACTTATCTGGGCTCGTAAAGCCTTTGGATTTACGGAGGTACTTAAGTCTTAAACCTATTTTTTTAAATTCTTCCTCATTATTTAATAGACTATTTTTTGCCATATTATAAAGTAAATAAAACACTCTTTATTTACACACTCCATAAAAAGAGTATTTTTATTTGGAGTATTCCAATTATCTCATTATATTAGTATTGTTAAATAATTAAGTATGTAAACTACATTTTTTTTTTAAAATACTAATGGTCTTGCGGTTGCATTTCTGAAGCCGTAACGCAAGACAGCAGAACACCCAGCCTATTTATTAATATGCTATATTTGCGTATTCCTAAAATAGGTGCGGGACTGCTGTACACTCGTGTTACGTAAGGCTTCAGAAACTTTTATGCAACCACGAGATGCAGTTCCGCACCTATTTCTGCATCTCCAGGACTCATTTAAATGCTACTAACTAAATGAGATCAATATGGAACCATCAAAATCATCACCAGAAGCTGAGCACGCTGTCCATTTCAGGGAATTCATCCATCGGCTCGCCCAGAAGTTCGAACCGCTACAGATCTTCAGCTTTTTGCAGAAAAGCTACACTCATCATTCCCAAGGCTGCTTTAATAACAATCAAGGCTATCTTAAATGTGACCATTGCCTATTGGTAGTTACCGAAACTGCAACCCGAATAGATTATGAAATGCAGGATTTTGCTAATACCTATTATCAACATGGAACGATAACCCTAATTGGCCATTGTAGGCAATCGGTTATGGATGCAGTACAGCAAAACAGCCACTTTTTTATCAGTGTGCTTACATACGGAAAACTGCTCTATAGTAAAGATAGACTATTTGATGGAGATCCAATATCTGCTTTTATCCCCACCAAGGGTGCGATAAAGGCACTTAAACATTATGAACATCGTATACCGCTAGCTGACGGATTTCTGATGTGCGCATCCGAATGTTTGGAAAAGGAACAGTTTGGAATATGTGCCTTTATGCTCCATCAGGCCGTAGAACAGACTTGTATCTGTCTGGTGAGGGTTAATATCGCCTACCGTTCGGAGTTCCATAACCTTTACCGCCTGCTCCGTCTGTGCACTTGCTTTTCTGAAAAGCCTTTTCAACTTTTCCTGTCTACTCCCGAAGATGAGCGGTTATTTGATGTAATGGCAAAAAGTTATTCTGGTTCACGTTATAAAGATGATTTTATGGTTTCCCGGCAGGATGCGGAGTGTCTTTATCAACGGGTAGCCTCTTTTCTTTTGTTGGCAAAAGAGATGTGCAACGAGAAAATAGAACTACTTGCCAAATCGGCATCAGATTATGCAGCCTTAAAAAACGCTGAACATGTACAGATCTAAAAAACATTACAGACTAATATTTGAAACTATGAAGAAGCAAACAAACAAAACATCGGATAACAGGATCGTTTATCTTGATAGTGATGAAATAACAGATCCGATAAAAGCGGTACACGAGTTTTTCAGTCACTCATGGTTGCCCAATCATTTGAAGATGCTGAAACGCTGGCGAAACGATGCAGCGTTTGAATCCGAAGAACCAAAAAAATTTAGCCCAGACTACCTTGTTTATAATTACGAACTGACCATAAAGCTGATAGAGGCAGCCTGGCTATTAAAGAGCCACAAGCTTGGCAGACTTGACTTCGATGACAAACAGGAAAGTGATATCGCAAAATGGTACATCAAAACGGAAAGGAAGAAGCTAAGGGATTATCCAGAAAATCTGAGCATTCGGGAGATCGTAAAGCCTTCATCTGTACTAAAGAAAATGTTCAGGATCTATAAACTGGACGGGTACAAAAAAATCCTGAACACGTGGCTTCACGAAGCGCTTAGCAACTCCTTCATGGAAGAAAGCCTTTCCAAATCTGAAGTAATCACAGTTTACGAACAATTGGTCAAACTGTTCGAGGCTACGTGGCTGATCAGTGAGCGCATAAAAGATGGCAATTAAAACTTTATTTTCCGTCCCAACTGAACGAACGGCCTAACGGAAAAGACAGGCCAACCGCCAAACCTTTTCCGTAGACACCGAAGCAAAAACAGTGGGGCTGTGTGTGTGGAGTGGTCGTTTTTGCAGGCCGCAAATGAGCGGGGGCCAATCGACTATAGAATTAAACCTTTATTCATAAATTATCTTTTAGCCATTTAGACCCTTTATCATTAAATCCAATCCAAGCACCTTCTCCACTTAGTTTGACAACTAGCAATTCATCATTACCATCAATATGGACTGCTAAGGCATCACAAATGGCACTAGCAGTACTATCAGACTTAATAATCCAAGTCGAGTCGAGATGGTGCCACCATGTAGGAGACAAATTTTTTATTGCATCAATCAGGTCTTTATAATCTTGACCCGATTTGTTTAAATCATAACCTATAAGATATGTTTTCATACAAATTTTCTATTTTAATTTATATGCTAAATTAATGACAGGGTATAAGTTATACTTACGGGAAACCGTATTTTGAAATTAAAAAGATAGTCCTCTGGAGTGCTCTATATTTTTTTTCTTTTTCTTACGCTTTTTCGGTTCTATTGGATCTGCTTGGGGCGCAACGTAAACTGGTTCCATAAGAATATTTAACAGGTCAGCACCCATCTTTCCAGCTGTAGAAATCATTTCCCCGACACTTTCAAATACTCCTTCAGTAACGCTTTTTGCCAAATCGTTAATGATGGTCTGGTCAGTCTTTGGGATAGGAATGTTTTCCAATAGATTCATCTGTGTTTTCTGTATGATCGTCCCATTTTGCATTGTGTTCGTATAGGCAAGGGTGTCTTTCAGTCCCCTGTCAAAATCAAACAAAGCATCAAATAGGTTCTCGCCCGATTGTTTAAAGGCAGTACGGTTAAATTCCCCAAGCTTAGCAGAATGCTCCTTGTTCTTTCCCTTTGAGGTATTTTGGGGGCTAAGCTTAATCCTATTCGTAGTGTCCTTACGGCTGACGATGATCTGAATATGATCCTGTCTTCCATCTTTGCGCTCGCCCGTTTTCCTTGTCCCGTCTTTTACCTCCTTATCTGTGTGTTTGTAATATCGGAAGTTTTCGTGCTTGCCGTACCAGAGCAAATCTTTATGGCTGTTAATGCCTGTTCTTTTAAAGTTCCTTGCGTACTCATCCATCACCTTCACCGCAAATTCCTTTAGTTTTTCTTTTGTACCTTTCTTGCCGTATAGATCGTAAAGGTGCGCCAGTTCCTTTTGGCTTGGACTGATGTTGATTAGAAAAAACTTACTGTCATCACGGCCAAGCTTTGCAATGTTATTATCGATCTTAACTCGGACTTCCTGTCTCTTGATATCGTTTCTAGCACCATTGAACCAGTTTTCGTAATCCGATACGGAATTTTTCCCATTCTTTAGATCATTCTCCTTTTCCAAATAATTGACCAAAGCTCCACTACTGCCTTTGTTATTGCCCGTTTCGGATGCCGTGATATTGATATACATAGGCTAAATATTTTCAAGGGATTTTCTGACATGGCTTTGCAATTCCTCCTTTTTGGCAGCTGATACCGGCCATCCTAAAGATTCTCTCTGATTAATATAATAATTGAGTATCTCTCTAAAACTCGATTTTAGTTTACTTTTTTCATTGTAGTATTGGTGCGTTCTGGCAATTTCTTTTTCCAATTGTGCCATGCGGTTAGAAATTCTGTCACTTTTCTTTTCCTCTCTTTGTAGATGCTGCCAGATTATTTTGAAATATTCCGTATGCTCTTTTGTTATAATGATAAGTCCATTACTATCGGTAAACATTGGTAGCAAGAAATCTTTCTCCTGTTTTTTAAAAAAGGAAATTATTCTATTTACTCCGTTAACAAGCTCTTTTTTAAGTAGCTCATCGTTGAAATCGACGGGATCTTTTTTTGTGCCATAAAAATAATTTACCATCTGTATAACCACCAGTTTTTTTGTTCTCCCAAGTTTCAGCGAAATTTTTCCCAGTTTTTCGTCCGTTGCTTTTGGGTATCGCACAGACTTGATATTGATATCTTCCATTACCATTACATTAAAAATTTTTATCCAATCCAATATTAAGCTTCATTTCACTTCCCAGCTTTGGATGCCATGAGGGTTTATATTTAATAAAACCGCTTTCCTTCAATTCCCTGATATTTTTGTGGTATGTAGAAACAGACTTTATCCTTGAAAATCGCATAAGCTTTTTTCTGCTTACATTAAATGGGAGCGTTATATCCTGATAATTGCAACACTGAACCAATGCAATTAATATACTTAAATGGGTAGGAAAAAAATGTGGCTGTTGTGACGCCTGCGCAAAGTATCTACGCAATCCTTTGTGGTACAAATTTTCATCTTTCTTCATTTTATTTCCCCTCCATCATCTTTTCAATTTTTTCCCGGCTGTAAAACATAGTTCCCCCGACTTTACGAAATGGCAAATTGCCATTGATACGCAAGTTCTGTAATGTACCAGGTGAAATATTTAGCATTTTCCTTACCTCAGCACTCCTCAACCATGATTTATTTGAAGTACCACTATTAGTTTTTAAAATATTTTTCATTTCATTCAGCATTTCTGTCTTGAACTGCTGCAGATCATCCATTGTGATGATGTCCATCTTCATAAATAGCTCCTTTCATTTTTGATATATGCATGAATTCACATGTCATATTTTTTCTACTTAAATATTTGGTATACCGTGAAGTATACCGTTCACTCTCTTTAGCGGCTTGAAAAGCCGACAAGTATCCCCGGAGGATACTTGAAACCCCTGTAGCGATAGCTTAGGGCAAGCAAGTAGGGCCACTGCCCAACTTCCGCTTGCTCAGCCCCCGAAAAGGGGACTGACTGCCTGAACCACCTTTCTACTGCCAATAGCTGCATCCCACAAAACCCTGTAAGCTTTCGAACTGCCCATATTACGTGCTATGTCAGTAGTTTTTGCTATACATAAACCGTTGTATATGGATATATAGCTATGTTGCTATATGGATATATCTATTGAGCAATAGAGATATATAGCTATGTTGGTGGTATGATACCGTTCGTTGGGGAATAGATTTCTTCAGTAGTTTTCTTTCTTCCCGATCTTACCCATTCTGATAGTTCCACCATGGAGAAATAAAGTCTCTTGCCCGCTTGTTCACGGGGATTTCCTTCCGGCTCACTTTGGTGTAAAGCGTGGGTACAGACAGGCTGAGAAATTCGGCAGCCTGCCCAATGGTCAATAAATCGTCTCGGGGACGCTGGGGATTTTGCAACCTGTTTTCCAGCAATAGGTCTTTAATACAATCTACCTTTTCGTGCAGTGTACTAATGGCTTGCGGTAGTTCTTCAAATGTGTACTTCATAAGCGGTATCTATTGTTTTGATACCGCAATGTTAGTGGCTTGTTTTGTAGGGTTGCAACACGTTAAACTGCATCCTTACTGTTTCCTACTAATATTTGCTGTTTTTTTTGTTTCGGACTGTTGGAACCAGAAAAGGAACTTTGTCTTTCATCCTTACCTCTAAAATTGGTGATTTGCAGACCTTGGTATCGGAAGATATAATTGCACTTAGCCAGCCCTCAGAGTATTCGTTTACTTTATCTCCATTGCTATATAAGAAGTGTTTTAGAATCCATTTTTCAAGTTCCGCTTTATTGCATCCGACAATCAGGTTAGCTTCATAAAGCTGCTTAAAAGCATCGGCAAGCTTATTACTGTTTCCGTTGAAGATCATCTGGTTTGCAGGTTGTTCGTCCGCTTTTATTAGGGCGTCAAGCTGGCTGAAATGTTCTTCTGAAAAATAAGTCCTTATCAGTTGTAAAAAATCATCTATATACTGATGATTGAATTTTGGCCGACCCGCATCGGGATTATATGGAATTTTTTGGGATTGCTCTGCCGTAGCATCTTCAACTTGTTCTGGGCTTTTCTGTCTGACCATCCATTCCTCGAACGTTTCACGGGGATTTAGAATTTCATCTACTTCGCTGATTAGCTCACTTAAGAACTTGTCCCTGATCTTCAAAGTATCGTGCAGACTTTCCACAAACTCATCACCTATATAAATATCCTTGTAATCTGATTGCAGGTTGTTAACGATAAACAAATAATTGAGTTGGATCGAAAATATGAAGTTGCCGGGATATTCGGCTCTAAGTTCACCGTAATGTTGGTGGAAATTTGTCCACATGAGCTTAAACCTTTCTTTTAATTTTTTGAGCTGTTCAAATTCTCTTTTTAAACTGGTGTCGTTAAGGGACAGCAGGTCAATTAATGCCATGTCTTTTAATACCCTGATTTCACTCTTATAAGTGAAAGAATCATAATAGTTTGTTTCGTGGGCAAGGCTATAAGCTTGTTTTTCGACATCTTCTTTTATTGTGCTTTTCAATTCTGACTTGGTGATGATGCGAAGGTTGAAAGTCTGTAGACGGGTTAAAAAAATGGTTAGATTGCGCATAAATTGATCGTGTTTAGTGCTAATTTTTAAATATATTGATAATTTAGACCATTGTGTAAACTTAATATTATAAGAAATTAAGCGATATTTATAACGAACGAATCAGATTAGTTCTTTTATTAGTAGAACAACCACCATGTAAGTCTGAATTTTAAGTTGCAATGTCGTATATGTCGGAGAAACTTTGGTTCTTCGTCACTTTTGGTAAAAAAAATAAAAGATAAAATTGCTAAAGTTATATTCCTAGCTACGAATATTTACTTTTACTAATGAAATCATTTATAAAAGTCTGTGTTAACCCTTCACCAAAAATAAAAAAAGAACCCACTTTATTGAACTACACAGTAAAATAGCTCCCGAGGCTAATAGAATATTATATTAGTCTCTTGTGCATAAAGTTTTTTGGGGAAAGACTTAAAATCAAGTATTTTTGGGTTTAACCAAATCATAAATTAACGATGCAACTCAATTTTTTCCCGATATCATTTGATTTTGAAAGATTTCAGATTTCAAAAACTACCTATTCTGACGAAGCGTTACAAGAACTTAGAAGGAACCATAATCGAACGAATTCCTTTTTCCGCAACAGGGATGATATTTATTTTCATCAATTAAATCCCTTAAATATTGCCCCTAAATTTTTCCTGTTCTTTACCCGGCACAACCTGGTCGTAAAAAAAACACACAGTTAAAAAACATGCTCGCTTAATCCCACAGATTTTCAAGCTCCTCACTACTTATCGAAAATGGCGCACTGTTCCTGATGTAGGCATTTACCCTTACTATACAAGGACTTGAACCCAGCGGCCCAAACTGCCCCTTAAGTTCCGATACCATCCCAAAAAAGTCCTGCTTGTTGCCATCATTAGCTGCCAGGATCTGATAGATTTCCCTTATACTCCCCTACCAGGTCCTCACAAGCCACCACCACCATCTTCCCCTTCTTCATCCGGATCGTCCTTTGAAGGCGCAGCAAAAGACAGGTCGGCAGTCTCCAGCTTTTCGAGCCCCAATGGTGGTTTAACCTTACCATCAGGTCATTTTCCATTATCTCTCCTTCACGCTGTTTATTTTTGACCTGATTTAAATCCGGTTCTCGAGCTGATTCAGATAGCTCTTGCCGTATATCGGGATCACCTTGATCATTTACTACCTCAACTTTATCTTTAGGCTTAAACCTTAAGATTCCATTTGAGCCTGTATTTACAGCACTCCTTCCAAGAAAGCCGATCGTTTCTTTTCGGTAAGCGGTAAACAGCAGTCCCAGATACCACAACAGGCTTACTGCCCCATAACAGCATAAAAACTGTCCCCATGTAAATTGCCCCAACATATATTCAAATTTTTAATCGCCCGGCTCCATCGCCCTTCCGACAGGACAAAATTGGGTTACATTGCGTTTCAACCTTGGTAACACGTGGGTAGTACCCAGTATTTTATTTTACCTACCCTAAAATTGATATCAAGTAGTTTTAGCCTGATAGATCTTAGATTTTGTTTTCCTCATTTACCTAAAAGGTATTAAAGGGTTCTTTTTTTCCTGTCGTTCACCGCAGGTTTGGTCAAAGGAGATATTGTCGTCTGGGTTGATGATTTTGAAAAACCCGGGAAAAACGGCCATAGAGAGAGAACGATACCCGCTATTTTTTTGTTTGGAAAATATTTACCGACAATAAAAATTGGAGTATATTTAGCTTTTTTCAACTATGGCCCACCAGATTTTTATCAGCTCGGAAATGACCGCTTTACGTGACTTTAGGGTTCAGCTAAAAAACTACCTTGAAATGCATTTGAGCGATCTGTCGGTCAAGGTATTAGGAATAGAATTCGACAACAAAAACAGAGGGGAATCATCAATGGAGGATTGTTTGGAGCTGTTATCTAAAGCTGACTTCTTTATTGGTTTCTTTGCAAAGGAAATAGGAACTTACAACCAGGCAGATTTTAGTGGTACGGACATAGAACACCAACATGTCCAGCAAATGAACATCCCCAAGATTATTGTCAACCTTCTCGGATCCGATGTTAAGGGAAACCCGATATTCAAATGGCTTGAGGCCAGTTATTACGATACCTTTAAAATCATCACCTGTAGCCAGGGGTGCAATCCGCTGGAAACGGTTGCAGATCATGTAGCTAGAATCCTGAAGAACAAAGGGAGAAAGACTTATTGGGAGGATAGACATACTACCCTGAAGAAATCGGCAGTCCTACTGCCTCAAAAACCAGCTGAGGGCAGTTTTGATTCAATTGATGATACCGCAGTCAAGCTCTATGCAGATTATCTCCACGCGGTCAGAAACGGCAATCCCGCAGAGGTTGTTGATAAGTATACCCCACTCTACGGTGCCATTAAACAAGAGATTAAATATGGTCATCTCGTTAGCGACCATAGAAAAAACGAACGGATACTCACTAGCATAGCCAGTTGCCTGGAAACTTTTGCAGAATGCTTTAATCAAATGGATTATTCAGGTATATGGAATACCGAGGCCTTTTGGTGCAACAATATGGCTTCGTATATCTTCAATCTTACCGGAAACCATGCGCGCTACAAAGGGGCAGTACATTTCCATATCCACTCACTTTATGCTATGGCATCAAAACTTTCCATAAGGAGCGGCAAGGGCAACCAGATCGCAAGAAAGGTTTTCCTTGACCGGGCAAAACGGGGTTGTGAATACCTATCCTACCTTTGGGAGCGTTCAAAAGAGAAAGGCGACACGCATAACAACTCATTGGCCGTCGATAATGGTTTTTCGGCTTTTGTCAACGGAGCAATGGGAAACTATGCTCCGGCGATAACCAATATGGGTTCAATAGTGTCCCATTTTGATGCAATGGGAACCCCATCTGCCTATCATCACGCTGAATATATCCTGCTCCAGGCTAAGGGAAAAATATATGCAGGAGATTTTAGCCACCAGTTCGGCGCGCTGGAAGATTATTGTCAGACCATGGGCTTTTCCAGTACGAACCTCATCGTGGGTAGGAAACTTCTGGAAATTTACCAACAACATTCAGAAAAGGTCAAAGCTGCCGCATTGTATGAAATGCTTGAAGCCCAAACCGATTTACTGAGTATTGAAACACAGAGAAAGAAGCTGAACGCCATTAGGCATCAGATCCACACCCCTGTCCGGTACCATTTTGGCTGACGGCTTTACATTTATCTGCCAAGGCCCGGTTAATCAATTACATCCTGTAATAGGGAACGGAAAAGATCCATATATGCATAATCTTCCCGCAACCTGGGGTCATAACTCTTTTCGCTTTCAAAAAAAATATTTTCAGCTGCTCCTCCTGTACTGGCTACTGGCAGTATCAAAGCGTTGGGATGATGCTTTCTGAACAGGTTATACTCATCAATTACCCCATCCATTCCGCCGATAAAAATGGCAGCACGGAAAGCATTTTCTGATATCATTTTTTCACGCATAAATGCGACGCTTTTCATTTTGTCATTTTTTGCGGGAATAATCCGGATATCCTCAAATTGATCATTGTCCTCTGGAAACTCCTGTGAAAAATAAGCGGACTGGTAGATGGTGACGTGATTTGAGATTTTGCTGTCCATCTTCTCCAGAATGTACCTAATCAACGGGGTTATCGCATAGTGCCCACCCCAGATGAGTCTGGTTTTGGGGATAACAATGGTTGCCAGGGCACGAACTGCATCACGGATTGCGACCACATCCGCAGTTTTGAAATACAGTTGATCCCTTTCACGCTCCGGAATACTTGCGGATAAAAAAATCATATCTTGATTATATTTTGTTGAACCAATCTTCCATATCACTGACCCTTACCGAAACCACGGGCAAAAACTTATCCAGCCAGGCAAGGTGTTCAAGCCATTTCATTCTGATATTGAGGTGATCATAGAGCAAATATATCTTTTCTACCTGACTTGTCCGGATAACACGGATCAGGTCTTCGGATTGATGGTATGAGAAAGCATTCGGTACCCCAATGGTCGGTATGACCACTATTTCACGGCCCTGACTGTTTTCCATGGTCATGAACCGTTCCTTTTGGAGCGTTGCCACTTTACCTACCCTGCTGGAGAATTTAACGAATTCGGTAATAATATTGGTCTGTCTGGCCGACAGGGTTCTTGCACGCAAGAGTTCGGTCTGCCTGACAATATTCGCAATTCTTTCATTTTTAAGGGTGGCCGATACCCCAAGGTACCGTGAGCGGACAAAATCCCGTTTGGCAAGCGGCAGCGCTACACTGATCTGTGCGTCACGCTCGGGCACATGATCCGGCCAGGTCAATTGCAGGATACCGATGGACATCGCACTCGCCCTTGCCAGTTCGCTCCTGGTCCACTCGCTCCCCAAAAAATCCAGGGTATTTAGCAGGACTACCACATCGGTATCCACCAGCCTATGCCATAGCTCATCCTGAAAAACATCCCCCTTTGGGATACTGTGGGTATCGAGGAATACATCAAAACCGGCCAGCGACAGTTTTTCGAAAAGCTGAACGGCCACTCCCCTAGATTCATTCTGGCGGTAGCTGATGAACAGCCTTCTGGAAGCCCTTAAAAAGCCGAAACCTTCCAGAATATGGTTGACAATTGAAGGGATATCGTTCTGGGAAGAGACCTTGATCCCATTTATCTCGTGCAGCACCTTTGGGATCACCTTATTGAAGTCTTCCCCATCTTTAAAGATCGGCAATATGACTTTTGCATTTTTGATCACCTTTTCCAGGATTTCCCCATCGAGCATATCTGGCCCGCTGTGGTACAGTGCAATCTGAGGATGGTCGTCTTTACCATCAAAAGAAAAAGCCTCTGCTTTGACAATCTTAAGCAGTTCCTTGTCTACGCCCAACAGATCCAATTGCGCAAAAAGCGTATCTACAATTTGTCCGTTCATCGGACTATCATGACCAAGCAAAAGCAGTTCGTATCTTATTTCCTGCATACATTAAACCTTTAACCAATTTTCCAAAGTCATCCAGTCACCATTTGGATACCAGATATAATAGCCTTCACCACCAAATTGTCTAGGATTACGCTCAATCCGGGGATAAATCTGGAGATATTCATTGCCGTTCCAGCCACCTTGCGTATCCGCTAGCGGCAATAGGGCCATTTTGTTTTTGGAAAGTTTGAAGGGATCGGCAATTCCAACCTCCCAATTGCACCAACGCGAGGCAATAGCGGTATTGGTTGCAAGCAGGACAAACTTATCGGTACCGGTGATAATCTGTGACTTGATACGCGTAGCGGTTTCGCCATTTGTCCTTTCGGGCATGGTCTCATCCGCCCAGTCCACATAGACCGCTATACCGAGGTTCTCGAAAAAAAACCTGGCCTGTTCAACAACATCCTTATCCTGATGGGCATGGGAAAGGAATACACTAGTGACCGAGTGGGATTTGGAAAATGTCCTCGTTTTGCCGGGGCTACCACTAATGCCACTGAAACTGGAGAATTCGCCCGCTATCGAGGCAAATTCCGCTCTGTTCATTATCGCCATGGTTATCTCTTTTGGGTGTTGATCGCCAATTCAACCCAACTGCCAAGATTGGTATAGCCATTATTATCTACCCAGTCATAAATGGGAAATGAACTGAAGTTGACCACATCCCCACTTGCGTTTTTTCCTACAGGACATCCGTAGATACTACAGGCAGAAGAGGTTTCACCCGCGGCATTTTTTAGCTTATTGACAAAAATACCAATGATGGCATTCCCCCTTGCATAGCTTTTTTCCAGCTCGTATTTTACAAAAGGCCTTTGGAGGGTCTCTGCTCCTAAAAGTACGATGGTCACTGAAGACCCGAAAAGCTGATCATCGATCCATCTTTTCACGGCCTGCTCTCCCTGCCTTAAAATTTTTTCGAAATCCGCATGGTCGATATACCCTGCCGACTCGGTGTCTGGTTTGGTTACCCAACTGTTCCGCACGTTCATTGCACGCCAGACGTCGTTGTCATAATGAAAGCTAAAGAAAACCTTTCTTGCCATTTTGAGAGATGATTTATATGTTAATTTAAACTGCCTGCACGATTGATTGACCGGTGGCCTAATATACAAAAAACAATTTACCACACCAGGAGATAGTTAAATCCGAAAGAAATTTTGTGCCGATCAACCAATTGTCCAAACTGATGGGCAACTTCCTTTAACAAGGCCAGAAAGTACAGGAAGTAATCCTGTCGAAAAAAGCTGTTCATACCCCACTTTTTATCAACTCAGACAACATATATCCACAATGTCTATAAAAAGGCTTCTGGTCAGATATCTAAACTGATTAATTATTAACATGTACATAGTTGTTTTTCAGTCGATTAACGTGCTTTAAATCCGCAATAAATGATAAAAATGACAATACTATTATTATTAGTATAAAAGTTACTGGATTAAATGTGGATAAGTTGGTTATGCTAATATATTTTGCTTTATTTAAATTTGATATTAGTCAATTAGGTTATGTCAATTACCTGGTGGATAGTGATTTATTAATTAACGTAAGATGGAAAATAATCAGATTGAAGTAAAGCAGTTAACAATAGTTCAGGATCCCAGGCTCTCGCTCACGCAGTTCTCGAGGTATTATGGCTCGACCTTAAACGGTCGCAAGCGGATTTTGATCAACGGAAAATATCCCGGGGACTATATTCCAAAGTATTATAATATTGCAAGGGATATCATCACGGCTACATTTTCAGCCAATTTTGATGATTACGACCTGTATTTTGACGAGTTCCGCAGGCATGCAGCAAGGCTTAAAAAGGAAGCGCTTGTTTTTCCACCGAAAACAGACAACTACAGGAACCGTTATTTTTCTGCAGGAGCGCTTGAGGGCCTGATCCGGATGTCCGACAAATTGATCCCGATTTTAAGCAATTACGTATTGAACACCAATCGTAAACACGCATCGATAACAGTCAGTGGTGTAAAAATCAGTGCAAAGGCCGATATGTTGCTATTTGACCTGACAGGAGAGCAGATAGGCCTGTTAAAGTTCAATTTCCCACAGGCACGCCTTAGGGCAATGGAAGCAGGGCTTGCGTTAAAGGTACTCAAGGTATACGCAAAAGAAACCAGCGGACTAAGCTTCAGATCGAAAGACTGTCTTTTTATCGATATCCCCTCAGGAAGTGTTCTCGTTTCACAGGATAACCCCGGTATTGAAAGCGCAATGACAGAGACCTGTGCGGAAATTAAAAAGATTTGGCCGACATTATGATTTAAGGCCCAAAGACCCTGCTGATTCAGAAAGCGTCATTACATAATCAAAAAAAATACTATTTGATTACCTTTAAGCTGCAAAACGCTCACGAGAATGGAAGAACAAATACTGGACAGTGCATCTGCGCTCTACACAGAAATGAACAGACGCGGACTGGAAATCCGCAAGACTGATGCCCGCGATAATGGTTGGTTCAATGAAATGTGCAAATTATTGGAATGTCCGGACGATCAGCTTGCAGCCCATTTAAAGACAAGGAAACTTTCTGCTGAACAGTTTCTACGTGCTTTTCTCCAAGCTGCCCAACCTTTTTCACTGATGTTCAGCGAGATTTGGGAATATCTTTCCGGTCATCTTGCCCCCAGAGCTGGCGAAACCATTTCTATAAAATTCGGATTCCCTGGGGATGAAAGTGTGGACATAGATCTGGAGCAGTTCAGAAGATATGAAGAGCAGGCCACGCGTATGAGGCATTTAGAGTTTACAGTGGTATGGAATGATAAGACCTTAAATGCACTTTTTCAATTATCAGATCTGCTTGCTCTTGATGATTGGGAGTGGGATGACAAATACAGGTATTCAATTGGCATAGGTATATCCTTGCCAGCAATTATCATAGGTTCACATGCCATGGATGGTATCACAAAAGATATCCGTAACCTGTTTCAGCAGATTATCGATGACTACAGGCAATTATCTGATGACGCCAGGTTTGATCCATCAAACGCAGTATTGGCAGATAACGCCCATTTGTTGACAGATCTGATGCCAAGATGGGCCTATGTATTTTATAATCTGGAAAAAATAGCTGGAGAGGCAAAGGATAAAGCCTACGCTTTATACCAAAAAGATATTCTTCCACACCTTAAAAAGCTGGAGACGCAGCGCGAGGAGCTCATCAATGAAGCATTGGACATCCTGGATTTGCCATTTTGGAAACACCGGTGGCATACCTATGAAATCTGGTGCACGGTAAGGGCTTTAAAATCAATGGATGAACTTAGTCCGCGGCCCCGTGTTGCCAAAGGCAGGATCGCCTTGGACGGATATTCAAAAGAGGTTATCGCAGATCTGGAGAATTGCAGGGATTATCCGGATGCCTGTGTGGTTATCCAGGAGCAAACAACCATGGTTTATCAAGACCGAAAGGGGATGAAGCCGGATCTTAGGGTATGTTTCTCGTCCAAAGAAAGCGGAAAGAGCAATACGGCAGCGGTGATAGAGTTCAAACAACGCTCTGGTATCGAAAAAGCCCATATCGAGAAAGTCGCTAATCTGTATACCCTTGGAACCCCCAAAAGCGGAGGTATGATCATCCTTAACTACGATTCACCAGGGGTTAGCCCCTCCCTGCCGCCCAAATCTTACTACATTGAGGATTTCCGTCCCGACCATCCCGATATAATCAGCGCTTTCGATGAAAAGCTGATGCGATTATTAGCTATTGCAGGTTTAAAACGGAAAAACACCAATGTGCTGCTGATCGATATTTCCTCAAGCATGCGCGGGCTTTACGACCAGGAAGACATCCTTAATGCCCTGCGCTGGGCAAGGGATGCGGGCAAAGTTGAACTCTTTTTCTTTAACGATGAACTGGTGCCCATGGTTATTCCGGAGAGCGGAGGTAAACTTCCAACATCCGGAGGCACAAACTTACCTGCAGCAATTGCAGGCATGTTCGCAAGGGTTACCGACATCGGAAAGATCCTTATTGTCAGCGACCGTGACTATGATGACCCTTCTGTGCTTTTACCTGGACTTCAGTGTGCAGAGTGTTATCCGATGGAACTACCATCAGAAATCAACGGTCTCAAATAGCCAAGAACAGATCGTTTTATACTGAACTAAAACTTGACAATTGATTGTGCCTGGTATCGGGCAATTGAGTTAAAAATGGATGTTAAATGCCCATTATTGATAAACAAAGCGAAGTTGTCTGCCCATAAACGATCTTCTATCACAATATCCACCTTTTCCTGGATCAGTTTTTCAATCTCTGCTGTGGTAAGGGTAGAGTCTTTTAGCCTTTTATAATAGGACTTAAACCATTCATCATGTTGCTCCAGATCATCCGATATCTTGTCCCATTCATCTGGAAATTCCCTGTAGGAATCGATAATAGCCATCTCGGCGTCATTATGTCTCCACCTCAGTATCGCAGATTTACTGTAAGGTTTTTTAAACTCGGAATATGGTTCGTTTACATGGGTAACAGCAGGATTGAATAGATAGCCGGGTTCATAGCCCAATGAGTCGCGATAGCCATTATCATAGGTGTAACAATCGCCACTGATGAGCAAGGACTTGTATTTAATAAATTCAAGTGGTGTAAACGGATAATACATGGAAAGCAATTGCCTCGCAAAATCAGGATATTCCCACAACAGCTTTACGGTTTCATCCAAATGTTGGGGATTACTAATGGAACGGAATACACGGGTATAAATCGAACTGAACTGTTGATTTTCATAAATAAACATACTTTCGAAATTGGTTTTTGCTTTAGCCGAGTAATTATATGACCCCATCAATGTCTTCTTTCCGTCAATAACTGCAAATTTGTGGTGCATCATCCGTTCCGGTTCAGGATAAATAACAATTCCGGCAGAACGGAACTGATCAGCAGTATTGTAAAAATAACTTGCATTGGTTTCGTTCCTGTCAAGAATGATCTCAACAGTGATATGTGGATGTCGAAGCTTATGGTCAAGTAACGCGCTTTTAATTTTCCGGCTGGTAAACCATGCCATTGCGATCAGAATCGAAGACTCCGCATCCTCTATTTCCTCAATAATTTTTTCCTCAATACCCTCGAAGTATGGTCTTGCTGTGGTTGATTGCATTATTTTCGATAATTTCCATTCTCCAAACGATATTGTAAATTCATTCCCCAAATCAATATTTGATTCATCATAGTCGAACAAAACTTAATGGCCATCATCCTCATCCATCTTCCGCTCCAACACTTCCTTAAGCTCGTCCAAAAACTTTGCCCTACTCAGCCGTTTCCTGGATCTGATCGATGCCATGCGCCTTGCCGGAACTCCGATATTGACCGATAACTTCTCTTCCAGCCAACGGAAAACCCGTGCTATCCCTGCCTGTCCATGGTTCAGTTGCCCGCTCAAAGCCACTGAATAACCCAATTCCGCCAGGTTCACGCTGTCACCGGTCCACTTTAGTTCCACGGACATTGCCCCTGCAATATAAGCCACCTGCGGATTGCGTTCCAGATAATCCAGTCTTTCCATTATCCTCTTGGGATTCTAAATCCATGTTCCTAATTAAATAAGCCATCGCAGCTTAGTTTTTCGGGTAATATATTGTATTATTATCCATAAGCCGTTCACAAATCTTTCTCATTTCATCATTCATCCTCATCCCTTCCTCAGTAGGCTGAGCATTCTCCATGATCATAAGCTTGACTGCCTGGGTAATAAATTTCCACGCCTCATTCTGATCAGGAAAGCTGGTAACCGCTACTGCTTTAAACGGTAACGCAGAAAACCTCCCAAGGTCATAATCCCCTTTCCTCTGCCAAAGATAAGGCGAAAGAATGATTGGGATAATTTTAGGTAGTCCATCCTTGTTATAGCGGTCTATCGCATTTCTGATTTCGAATTCTTTTACATAATCCACTTGCATAAGGTGGTCGCTGATCATGAAAAATATGATATCCGCCTGCGCAAAACGCCTGGTGATTTCCTCATTCCATTCGGATCCGGCAATTAGTTCCGCGCATAACCAGGGTTTTTCGATAATCTCATCATCAACCAATGGGGTGATGTGGTTCAAGAACCTGTTCACCAACGCATAATCATATTTGGAATACGATACCACCACCTTTTTCTTCCTTTTCAGATCATTAGGTGTAAATGGCTGGAAAGGATATATGGGGACAATCATTGTTTCGCCGGTAAGTTCCCCGTCTTCATCTGCCAAACAGACTTTGATCATTGTACCGGCATTATCCGAGCAAATTTCTTTATATGAAGCAAACTTTCTTCCATCAACCGATATCAGCATATCATCGGGACGACATTCCTCCACTTTATATAACCGGTCCGCGTTATAAATCTTGGTGTAGAGCTCATCACCTGGAACATAATTTTCCAGCATAAGGAGCTTCCGTTGATAAAGTACAAATTGATCATAATTGAAGGGGTCCATGTTCCAGTATAGACTCATTATCGCATAAAAGAGATAGGATATAACTTCCTGACGTTCTTTTTCTACTTCCCGGTTTTTGAAACCACAATATGCGGCTATTTCCAGCTGCTCAAAATCCAGCTTAAACATTACCTTAGCCTTATCCTCAAATTTAAAAAGTACCTGATTCCTCCAGAATTTATTCTGCCTATGGTTTTTACCAAAGAATTGTATGATGTCATTTATCATTCCGAAAGGCAGGAAGTCCTCGAATTTAAGGGTAAAGATAGGCTTATCCAGTCCAAAGGAAAAAAGATCAAAATTATCAGCATCCTGCCCTGCAAGCGGCAGAAAGTTAGGTACGATGAACCTTCCCTGATGTTCATCATGGAATACGATTTTTTGCAAGATAAGCAGATCGGTAATTTCCAGATGGGCAGCATCATCCAAATTTTCCCAGCCAATAACCCCATGGCGTTCCAACGTTCCCTTATCTAAAATGAACTCATGTATATAGGTTACCAATGCCATGGGATTAAGCCAAACCTTGTCTGGCAATGCCTTTTTATAGTACAACACCAGCCCTTGTGAATGGAGTTGATGGAGATCATCACGAAGGTATTCCAGCCTATTACCAATATCCCGTTTGTACATCGGGAGGATATCCCCTTCTACATCAAAGCTTCTAAAGTCACTGGATTTACCCTTATCTAGGATAAAGTTGATAAAATCAATATACCACTGTGGCACTTTCTTTTTCACCTTCGACTCAGAAACCAGCTCCAGAATAGAACTTTCCAGGTATCTTAACCCAAGATCGTTTACTTCGCCAACATTGTTCTTCAGTGTCAGGTGAAATTCACCTAGCACCATATCAGATGAAAACAGGCAGTTATGGTTCTGGATTTTAGATTCGTCCCTGTGACTCTGTATCAGTAATACCGGATCGGTTTCCCCATCAAAGATTTCATTCTCCAGGTAATTCTTCTGACCAAACCAGTAGCTGAGGCTAAAATCCTGATTATCGCGGCCTTTTATATCGATCCGCCTCCTATTGGTGTTAAACCGGGGATTCCACAAAACCAAATAAACAGCTCCTCCTGTCAGAAATGTTTTATAAATTCCATGATAAAAGTCCTGCCCCCCAAAGTCGAAAAAAATCGCTTCAGGCATATTTGGATCTCCTTTATATAATTTCTCTATCTGGATGATGTGTGTACTATCAACCGCCTCATTAAACTCTCTATCGATCAGATAAGATAATAGTGAAGATTTTCCGCTGGCGTGGTTACCCAATAAAATCACTTTTGCCGGAAGCTGCAAATCCCTCAGATCGGCTTCAGCCTGCATGGCAAGGTAATTTTTCAAAGTGAAATGATGGCTATCGCTTTCATCCAGATTGAGGTCATAGAGTTTAACAAATGGATTGTTGTCTGCACGCAGGAAACGTAAATTCTTCAGTTTCGCTACCACACTGGCATCGCTAATGCGGTTATCACTAAAATTCAGACTGTGAAGGCTCGCCATTCCTCCCAGGACATTAATATTCCTAATCTTATTTTTACCCAGGTTTAGGGTGGTAAGATTTTTCAGACTAGAAAGCCCACTGATATCTAAGATCTCATTTCCACTAAGGTCCAGATATTCCAGCTTTTTCATCTGAGCCAAAAAACCGGTATCTGTTATCCTGTTTCCAGCGAGATGCAGGTACCTCAATTTCTTCAGACCGCTGAGTGCTTCAAAATTTCGATGTTCGTTTCCACTTAAATCAAGGCTGGTCAGCGCATGCATTGTTTTGAGAAAAGATAAATCGACGAATCCTGTATCTGCAAGATACAATGCTGCAAGATCCTTTCTTTTACCCAGGAAACTGAAGTCCTTCACGGACTGCCCATTCAGGTTTAGCGAAATCAGGTGTTCAAAGGGAGCAAGCAGCGTACCGTCAGAAATAGTATTGTTGCTTAGGTTTAATCCTATTATCTGCCCACCAGTATTTATTTCAAAATCAGATGGATTTATGGACTGGCCCAAATCCTTTTCAAGCTGAAGGATTAACCTAGGTTTTTCCTCTTTTTTATCAAGTGAAACTGGCACGTATCGCCCGGAAAAGTGTCTTTTGACTGAGCTGAAATACTCCTCACTGCCGATACTCACAATAATCGGTATCTCCAATGTCTCCTGATTTAGCACTGCATCATAAATAACCGCCACTTTAACAGGAGCAAGCTTGCCTGCCCCAGTCCCAAATAATGGGATATTAACTCCCAGAATGCTCCTATCGTCATCTATCAATTCCAATAGTCGGTTGCAGATTCCGTCAATTATCTCCACAGAGGAATTATCATCTTTAACCGAATAGGCATAACCTGCGATAATATCAGTTTGATTATTAAGCTTAAATGTTGAAATTATCCCGGCAGGTTTCTTTGAGGCTGGAGGGATCCCAAGTTCTGCTGCCCTATTTGCAATATGGTAATTTACATTTCCATTAGTTGCTGCTGGCAGCAATATTAGATTGCAATACCTGATCGGATGGAGATTGAACATATCACCACAGCGAAAGACAATATTTCCCACCCTGAAAGACAAAAAATCTTTATCCATTGCAGCAATATTGTAAAGCTTAACTTCAGCAAAAATCGACCCCGGCTGATCATTCAAGATTCCCGAAACAGATACCGCACTATTAGCGAAAAGAGGGGGAAACCTGGCGGTTTCTTCCATGTCCTCCCCATTGCTGATCCTGACTGCTATCTCATCAGTGGCATTCAAAGCCTGCATGTAAATAGACAAGCCTGCGCCGGCACTTATTTTTTTTATGACAAGAAGTTCAGAGGCCAATCCGTGAACAGCCTGATAGACCAGTATCTGATATCCTTTTCCCGATTGCTTTTTTGTAATAGATATTCTTCTTTGGGAAGCAGTACCAGAATGTTTATTTTCATCATCAGTATTACCAGTATTCCCAAAAAAGTCAAACTCTATTTCCCATGCTTCCTGGGAATCCAGTATACCGAGTTCAAAAGCAGTTTCAGAGATATTGGATGTCAGAATAATCCCGGATGCACTTTTTTTATCTGATAATTCAATCAGTTTTATTTGATCAGCCATGTATTACTTTTTGAAAATTGTTGATATGGGCAATTGCAGCCCGTTTGCATTAAATAACTTATCCACTAACTTTACTGCAGTATTGCATTCACTTCCAATTCCAATTCGCTCAAGTCTTTCCACTCACTGCACCTACTAGGCAACGGATTTTCATGGTCAAGTAATGCATCGAGCAACATTTTTACTGTTTCCAGTTTAGCTGAATCTTCCTTTAAGGTAGTGATTGCGTTGTATGGTTTTTCCTTAGAGACTTCCATATCGAAATATGCTTCTTCAAAGTTTGGCAGTGAAGCTAGCAAACGTACGCGTACCCCGTCAGGCCTCGCGTTCACCGATTTAAGGATATTGGGATTGTTCCCCCATGCAGGGTTCTTTTTATCTTTCTTTTTGGTCAAAGGCGTATCGCTATCGTGCAGCACGGAATAACTTGCACCGAAATGGTTCAAGATCTTGACCAGAGATACAATTGTTGCCTTTCCCCGTGCCCTGATGATATGCACATCCCGGTATTCGTCCGGATATAATGAACGGACATAGTTAAAAGCGGTATATTCGGTATCCCCTTCTACCACAATCACTTTACCACCGAAGAGAAATTCGGCCACATATGGATCACAGATATTGAGCAGTTTTAGATTAACCTTATCATCGCCATCCAGTTTAACCTTATCAGGACGGAAAATTGTCGTACCCTCTACATCTCCCTTATTATTCCGTTCTACCCTCACGATAGTGGTGTTATTGCGCGAAAAATCTATAAATATCGGGGAATGTGTAGTGACCATCACTTGCCAACGTCCGCTTGAGGGAAGGTCATAAAGAACTTTACAAGCCTCCCTTATGGCATTTGGATGTAAACAGATTTCAGGTTCATCTATCAAAAGGATATGCGGCCTAAGTTGTACCTCATTGCCTTTATCAATGCGATTGGTTTCTGAAATATATTTAAGTGCCGTCCATAAAAGCGTCCGCCTTGCCCCACTTCCCTGACGGTCTACCGTGCTCATAAAACCGTCAACGGGCCCCATCAGTAGTTCCGAATTCCATTTAAAAATATCCGCTGCTGGATTGCTTTCTGGCTGCGCATCGAAGTTCACATGGTAGTTTGGGAACACCATACCAATCAGGTTTGTCAATTCTTTATTTGCGGTATCAATTTGGCCCCTGGTTTGGGTAATAATATCCAGCTGAACATTGAGAATGCTATCTACCATGGCATGATATTGATTCTTTTCCTCCGCGGTACGCATCAGATTAACCTTTTCCTGGATTGCGGCAAGCAATAGCTTTTTAATGGCATCTGCTTGATCCTCGGGTTTACTGAAAGCATCGACCTTGTGTGGTTCTGGCCTCCGCGAATTGGCAATATTGGGTGGTCCAAATGGTGCTTTAGTAGCATGCCATCCCCCTTTGTGAACATCCCAGCCCCTTCTGTCAGGTTTCCCGGTACCACGCCAGGTCCAGCGTTCCCGTACCAGTAGCTCACCTTTCTCGTTTTTGTTCACCCACATCTCTCCAATACCTACTTCATATACAATGGTATGAAGTTCAATTTCGGGCAGATTATCCGGATCAATTTTGTTGTTTGGAAAATCTTCTAACTTGATATCAGCGGCTTTCGACCCCTCAGACATCACCAGTTCATACGCACGAAGCAGCGAACTTTTACCTGCATTGTTTGGACCTACGAGTACCACAATGTCATCCAGATCAATCTGAACAGCTTCGGATCCGATACACCTAAAGTTCTTGACAATTAACTTGACCAATCTGGGATCGGCCATTGTCGTCACCACAGCAATCTCTTCGCTGTTGTCATCTGTTTTCTTAGTTACTTTTACTGCTTTTCCCATCTGCTTGGATTTACCGGGCAGCTATCAAAAAAGATATCCAGGGGCCACTTTGTCGCCATTGTAAATTTTCCTGAAAATCCTTGAAATGGAGCGCTTCGGGATTTTAGATTTTTAAATTGTCAAATATATTATTAGTAATGGTATATTAAGGATATGTTATTGAAAGTTTGATATTGGTCAATTGGTTTCCGAAGGATCGTTACCCTACGAAATACTGAGCTTATTTCGTTTATTTTTTCCACTCGGCTTTAGTCTAGCCTCATACTTCAATACGCCGACCGTATCGTTGAGTAGCTGCTTGATCCCGTCTTTGGAAATAAATCCAGCCTTGAAATCTAGATACATGTAAAGCAGATCCATTGTCAGCATCAGGCAGTGCTCCCTGCGTATACTATAATCCAACAAGTCTTGGGGAAAAGCTTTTTCTTTTCTGTTCTTTGGTGCGATATCCTTAAAAGCGTTAACGATTAATATTGCCTTAGGAGCAAAACCATTGTCCAACCCATAATTACTCGCCCACTTTTCCAGCTGCATGGCGTGGGCCGTAGTTGCTGATTTAGTGGAACCTTTAATCTCTACCACTGCTTTAAAATCATCCTCCAAAATATTAAGGTCATCCTTATTCCCTTCCGGCACGATCACATTGAACCCTAAGTCCTTGAACGCCTCTTCAACCCGCTGTTCCAAAGCACTATCTCCCGCAAATACCAGGCTTTTAATTTCACGGAATCTTCTTAGATCTTTTTCATTCTGGGCTATCCTAGCTTCAAGTTCAGCCTTTTCACGTTCCAGCTTCTTTTTTAACTCCACATGCTTACCCTCATCCCCGATAACGAATTCATTAGCCCAATCAGGAACCGCCAGTGATTCACTATCTATCTTTCTGTTAACCCTGATAAGATTTGCCAAGGTTTTTGAAAATGTGTCTTCTTCTGAATCGCTTAAGGTCGGCCGAAACTTGGCTTGGGGAAGGCCATAGACATAACCGGCACCTATCTTTTTCCCAAAACCAGCGAATCCCTTACTGCCCCTTTTTGGTTTAAAGAGGCCTATCCCATCCACTTCATCCCAAAGGAACTTATAGGTAAAACCAAAACGTTTATGGAATTCCTCAAGATCGTTCAGTGGGGCAAATTCGTTCCCTGACTTATAATGAAGTGAAAACTGCTCTGGATCCAACATCATCAATGAGAGTTCCGTCTCAGCGCTCAGCAGAAAACCATCTACCGGCTTCACTACCGCCACATTGGGATCCCGGTCCATAAAAACAAAGGCCAATCCCCCATGATCAAGGAATTCCGCAAAATCTCCTTTTGCCGTTTCCAACATTTCGTCTAGTTCAGAAAAATCTTTGGGATTTGTAATCCTTAATGCTTCCACAAGTTCGCTTGTAAGAGCGGAGGCTTTTATGAAAAGCACATCAAAGTCGGAAAAATTCCGGTTGCTAAAATACCGGATGGTTTCGACGTAAGCGGAATTTATAACCTCGCCAATCTGTCCTACCTTAGGGTTTGTATTTGCCATTTAATAAGCTATAAACTTTAGATGCGTTAATCTAGTTAATAAACCAAAAATTAAACTTTGCCTGTCATTATCTTCAACAAACTTTCTATTTTCCTATATAACTCGTCAAAGGTGATAATCTCCACATCCTTGCAGTTATTCCGGAACATCTCGAAGGCATGCAGCTGCTTGTCAGAAAGAACTGATAGCCTACCAATAATGATCAGCGCTTTTGAATTGAATGTTTCTACATCTTTTGTTTTGTAAGCGTGGGCATAAAACTCCTTTTGAAAGTGGTCACGCTGATTGAGCACTTGAGAAATGCAGCCCATAAGTTCCTTCGAAAGCGCAAAAACATCATCGCCCCTGTACGGCTTTTTATCCACCAATTCGGTTAAATGGGTCTTGATCTCAACAAAGGAAACATTGTCACTCAGGCCATTCTTGATCAAAAAATCACTGTATTTGCCATTTTTGTTTTTGTAATTCTTTCCGCCTACATAAGCTTCGTCCTGATGGAGTATAACGGGCTGGGCAAAGAGCGTTGAAAATATCCAGCTATTTTCCTTTAAGAAGGTCTGGAATTTCTTTTCCAATGTAGGGGTATCGCTTGTTGCCTTTAACAGCGCATCAAACCCTACCAAAGCTGACTGGATAAATTTATTGTCAATTATCTCCTTGGTCTTGATAAGATTGGTTTCGGAGAAAAAGTTGGGAAGCAGTGTCAGTTTATCGAACAGATCCTTAATTGCATTCTTATCGGCATCATTAAACTCTGCTATCGAACTTCCCCACTCAGAAAGGGTACCTGCTACATACCTTTTTACAGGAGCAGGAACAACGGTAGGAAATAGCTGATTGAGTTCCTGCACAGCAGCCCTTTCCTTTTCTTCTTTATGTTTGCCGTTAATGGCAGAAAAAGTAGCGTACAATTTTTGAAGACTTGCACCTGAAATAAACAGACGCTTACCTTTGACATCCATTTGGTCATTTCCATCAGCATCGATAACTACTTCTGTGAAGTCATGGTTCGCATGAAGATAGGCAACAACAGGCGACAGCGGCTTGGTAAAGCCATAACCGAATGTTGAAACTTTGTACACCCCTGTTGGCAATTTCTTCTTAAAACCTTTAAAAACAAATTTCTTTATGGTTTTGTACTTATCATCCCCGCGAAAGGGCGTTGGATAGTGGATCTCTGTATCCTCATTTAAATAAACCTCTTTTGAAATTTGGTCTATCTTATATTCCTCATCCTTAAAATAATATACTTTTTTGGTTGTAGTTGTCGCTCTTTCATATTCCGCTGCCACTAGAGCATTTGTTTTTGCCATCATGCATTATTTATGTCCTACAATTTCAATAAAAACAATCACAACTGGTCAATCCAATAAAAATATACCTAGAAGTGAGTATTCACTGCAACGACAATTCGGAGTGCCGATAGATAAGGCTGACTGGAATTCCATATTCACGGAAAAAGCGCGTCTCAATATATTTCTTTTAAAATTAAAATCATGACCTTTAACTAAGCGCTCAAGTTCTGCTATTTTCTTTAATCGGAATTACGGTTTCCCGTATTCCCTTTTTCTTCTTCTCCCTAAACTCCCTGTGCTCATCGCCTTCTCCCGCTTTAAAATAAGTCAAAAATAACTCAGCTCCGAAAAGCCAAGTTCATAACAGCTAGCCTGTTGCAGCATTGCATCGATCTGGTCGCAGGCTTTTTGTTCAGGATTTTGGTTGAGTTCGTTCGGCATTTATTACTTAATGCGGTTAGAAAGTTGCAAGTTAATAATTTATATATTCAGCTTTTAGTTTTCATAGAGATTTTCTCTAATCTTCAGATATACTGTATTATCAAATAAGATTATAATAATATTGATATTTCTAATATTTCCATGTATATTCGAATATAGCAATTGCAGCTAAAACGTATTAAAAAATTAGTGAGTAATTCAATGAGTAGAATTACTGAACAGCCTCAAATACTATTTAAACGTTGATTTTTGCACTAGGTGCAAATCCCAGCGGGATCACACTAATTCAAAAACCATCTTTATTTAACATGAAGATGGTTTTTTTGTTTTTGAGGTATTTTGCAATCGAGCTTATAATCAAATGAAAGCAGTTTTTGTGTTCGAGGACCATCGGGATACACAAGATAATCCTCTCCAATAAATCGGAGAGGATTTTTTATTTTGATGTGAGTTGATTATTGAATTGATGCGGCAATTCTGAATCCGATACATTCGTCCTTTGCATCAGCAACTATTACATATCTTTTTGAAGCTGTGCAATGTATAGCCCAATTATGATGGCAACCCCCACGGAGAACCCTTTCATTACTCTCTTCTAAACAAGGACTTCCGTCTTGGGGTATTTTATGAATATCTGCTTGAAAGAAATCCTCACACCATTCCCAAACATTGCCAGACATATCGAAAACACGTAATTGGTTAGCAGATTTCTGCCCCACAGCATGTGTTTCGGTTCCCTTTTCCTGATTCTTTAGCTTGGACAAAATTTCAGGGTCGTTATATTTTCCGCTATTTTGATCGTACCAGCCAACAGTATTCAAATCGTTACTGCCACTAAATTGAAATCCGTCTGTCCAGTGAGTGCCACCTTTGGCGGTATATTCCCATTCTGCTTCTGAAGGTAGGCGGAAAACAACATTAGAATTTAGCATGTATTTACTTCCTGCACCAGCGTTAAACTTTTGTAAAAAACCATCTTTATTCATTATATCATTGAACGACACGGACTCCACTGGCCTATCTTGTCCCTGAAATTGTGATGGATTCTTTCCGCTAATGTATTCCCAAAGCCTTTGAGTAATTGGGTATCGGGAAATAAAGAAATCCTCAAGCTTTATACTTATTTTTTTCTGATCCCCAAATAAATAGCTTGTTTCACCTGTACCTTTTACCAACGCCATTGGAAATATGTAGTCGATTTCGGGGAAATATATTTCAAAATCTTCCATCTTTATCACACCTAAATAGTTGAAAAATCCTATTAACTGCTTTAATCTCTACTGTTGATTAGTTGAAGTGGCAGAAGTTTAAATATAAAGATATATAATATATTATATTTTAAGGGCTATTACTTTCTTACAATCTTCGATAAAGGTGTTCGATATTTGTACCATCGGGGTCAAAAGAAATCTCACAGAAATATGAGGTTTTTTTTGTTTTATTCCCGCTCCGATTCGAACAGAAGCGCCGGCCAGGGTTCGATTTGTAAAAGGCTCAGGACTGAGTTTGGGGTTTTGCAGGGCTGAACCAATCCCAGCGGGATCACAGAAAATTCAAAAAACATCTTCAAGGGAACTTAAAGATGGTTTTCTGTTTTTAAGCTAATTTTCATGGTTTAAAGTTAGCAATGACTTTTAATCTGAAGATTAATGCAAATTCTTTCATTCTTTAAATTCTAATCCATGCCTTATGAATTCTCGTGTGTTTCACAAATGAGTCCTACTTTGCGACAAATGTGTAGCGTAGTTTAGATAATTTACAGACACTGTTTTTTTCTAACAATTATTTAAAAACTTAGGGAAAAATCAGTAACCAAAAAGCTCCCGTGGGTCCGAATCAATCTAAATACATTACACCTTCCATTACGATTATAGAAGATCCGCTTATCCAAATTCCATCGTCCACTACTTCTGCCTCAATAACAGAGGGCCTCCTAACATGAGCACCTTGTAAGATGCGATAACTTTGGTTTTTTTCCGCATAGCCAAGATTTTCAAGGTAACCGGTTAAAGGCCCCGCTGCAGTTCCGGTAGCGGGATCTTCATCAATACCAATACTGGGGTTAAAAAAACGTGTTTCTGCAAGAAATTCATTTTTGCCATGTTCAGTAGTAAAAAGATAGCAACCTTCAAATCCGAATTTGGAGGAAGCTTCTTTCAAAAGACTTTTACTCAATACTGCTTTGTTTAAGAATTCCGAATTCTTAATGGGAACCATCAGGTGTCCCACTTCTGTTTTTACAATATTGATATTCCAATCGTTAAGGGTAAGATCTTCAGCATCTAGTCCAATGGCTTCGGCAATTACGCCGGAAGGTACTGTTACCATGATTTCAGCAGGTCTCTGTTTCATGCCAACATAAGGAATTCCATCCCTCTCACTGATCTTAAGGGGGATCTTTTCACCCGCCATTAACACCCAGGCCTGTCCATTTTGTTCGCGGAAAATATCCCATTTTTTTAAGATAGCCAAGCATACTGCACCCAAAAGATTATGTCCAGCTCCGGTAATCTCAAAATTCGCTGGCGTAAATGATCTTACGCTAAACACTTTTTCAGCTGCCGAATAATTTACAAAAGAAGTTTCTGAATATCCAAACTCCCTGGCGATGTCATAGTATTGTTCCAATTCCAATTGTTCCTCAATATAAACTACAGACAACTGATTTCCCTTAAATTTTTGATCCGTAAAAACATCCAATACGTAATAGTCAACTTTCTTTTTCATTGTTTTCATTTTTATGATTTCAAAATTAGGACACAAAACTTTAAGTTTGTTATCGGTTAACTAATGGTTACCGGTTACCTTCTGTTAACTATCAAATATGGAAACACCAATCAAACGGGAAGCGACCTGCGAGCAGGAGCTGGCGGCTATCCGGGATAGCCTGGAAATACTTGGCGGCAAGTGGAAGTTACGGATTATGCGATATCTTAACAATCATATAGATGAAAAAAACACATTTAAGAAGATACAGCGTGAGGTTGAGGGTATATCTGCAAAAATGCTTTCCAAAGAGTTGAGGGAACTTGAAATAAACCTCCTCGTTACCCGAACGGTTATGGAAACCAGGCCTGTTACCGTGAATTATGCAATGACAGAATATGGGCTAAGTGTTTTCCCAGTCACCGAAACATTGGTTGATTGGGGATTAAACCACCGTGAAAAAATAAAGTAGCATTCAAAACATTATACCACGGTTCCGATTCGGTATTAAGAAAGGTTTAGCGTTTAAAACATAACATTTAAAAAAAACAACACTGCTCGCGATCGGATTAATCGATACAGCAGGCAATTGATAAAAAGCAAAGTTTCATCAGCCAAATTAATAATACGTTTCAAATCGGATACAAAGTGTTCGAGATAATGCCATGAGGATCATCAAATACCTCGATAATTTGAATAATTCCAAAGCCGTTTTATTGCCCCTTCACTCAGGCTGCTCCGACACAGCGCTAGACCAACAATACCTTAGGATAACTTTTTCTTTACCTTTCATTTAGCTATTGTGAACACGCTGATCTAAAGCGACGCAAATCTTTGACCTACCTGAGCTACCCCAGGACTATAACTCAACCGAAGTAAGTGCAGAGCAGTATACAGGCAAGTACCCAGCAAGCCTGGCCGGAAGGTGGCCTAAATGTGGGGTAAATGCGGCGTAAAGGTGGATTTTAGAATATTTTTTTTGGGAATTTTTAATCAGATGGATTGATTTGGGGTACCATCGTTTTTGGTTATCCTAATATACTAAAATTATGGCTATCCGGAATGGGATTATCAAAATTAACGGGCAAACAGAATCGTGTTTTTTACAAACGCTGAATTAAGCTTTGAAGTTATCTAGTATCAATTTCTACCTTACCGCCATTTTTAAACAGGTCGTGGGAGATGAAATATCCGTTATTTGCTTTACCGTTAACTTTAATATTGCTAATGCCCCTTCCCTTCCCAGGCTTGGTTATTGTTAACAATTTCCCTGTACTGGTTTTCCATTTAACCTCATCAAAAAGTGGAGCAGTAACCAAATATTCGGCATCGGTAGCAGAGAAAGGGTACAGACCTAAAGAACTGAACACATACCAGGCCGACATTTCACCAGCATCATCCATTCCCGAAAGTGCCAAACCATCGATCCCAATACCATAGAGTTCATTTAAGATTTTATCGATAATTTTTTGCGATTTTTCTGGTTTCCCGATAAATGTGTAAGCAAAAGGAGCTTCATGATCTGGCTGGTTACCCTGGCAGTATTGACCAATCATGGTTTCTACATTCCTTGCAATATATTTCGGGTTCCAGGGTACGGTAAACAAGGAATCTAACTTGGATTCGAACGCTTTTGCGCCGCCGTACAGTTCGATTAAACCTTTAATATCGTGTGGGGCGTAAAACGAAACCTGCCAGGCATTGGCTTCTCTGTACATATATTCGTAATAAGGGTATTGTGGATTAAAAGGTTTGATCCAATCGCCATTCTCTAATCTGCCCCTCATAAAGCGTGTACTTGGATCGAACATATTTTTATAGTTTTTCGATCTGGCCATTAAAATACGATAGTTGGTACTATCGCCCAGTTTTTTAGCAATCTGGGCCAGCGAATAATCATCGTATGCGTATTCCAGTGTTTTAGAAACGCCTGCCTTAGCTTTGGTTTCTACATGCGGATTTTTAACATCGGGATCTGAAATATAACCCTTCTCGATATATTCTTTCACAAATGGACGGGCACCACCATCAACATTGGCATTACGTAATAAAATTTGATAAGTACCCTTGATATCGAAATCATCTATTCCCCTCAAATAAGCGCCTGCAATAGAAGATGCGCCATGGTCGCCATGAAAAAACGTCGGGATGAAACCGGTTTTATCGCCAACCTCTTTCATTGATTTAACTACGTCCAGGGTAACCTTAGGCGTAATTAAGCCGAGCAGTACATCCTTATTGCGATAGGTATCCCAGAGGGAAGGTTCGGTATAATAGTTGAAATTACCCTTTACTACATTATGCTTAGCATCTTTAAACTCCCCGTTGATATCACTCCGTAAAGCTGGCCATAAAAAAGAGCGGTACAAACAGGAATATAACATTTGCTTCTGTTTTTCGGTGCCACCCTTTACCTGTATGGCAGATAAAAGCATTTCCCATTTTGCTGTTGCTTCATTGCGGATCTCCGGAAAAGTCTTGTTGCCAATCTCTTTTTCCAGGTTTTCTTTGGCATTAGCCGTACTTACGAACGATAAGCCAATTTTAAGTTCTACAGGCACAGTACCGCCATCAGCCAAGTGCATAATCGCGTAGCCTGAACGTTTACCTACCTCAATCTGATCCAGTTTTTCAATCTTGGCATTTACCGTTGCGTAAAAGTAAATATTCTCCCCTCCCTGAAAGCCCTGTATAGCCGAAGTGCCAACTTGTTCGATATTCCATGTAGAAACCCTGCTATTGGCCTTTCCCATGTCGAAAAGAATCTGTCTGTTACTGCCATTTTTATATTCATATTGATGAAATCCACACCTCAAGGTTGAAGTAAGCTTTACATTTATCTGATAGTCATTCAGATAAACCTGATAAAAACCTGGTGCCGAACTTTCATTTTTGTGCGAAAATTTTGATCCGAATTTACCGTTAGCATTAGATAGTGGTAGAATTGGAATGTTGCACAGGTTCCAGTGCCCTTTATTGGTGTGTGCAAAGCCATAAATAGTATCATCTTCATATTCGTAGCCAGCACCAGAGCCAAATTCGGTAATCGGACTTAACTGCACCATAGCATTAGGCAATGAGCTACCTGGAAAAGTTAAACCCGCCCACGATCGCCAACCCTGGGGCAACTTGTAACCTAAAATTTTAGGATCAGTTAAAGGCGCTGTGCCGATAAAAGTATTTACATATTTGGTAAAAGAGGTTTTGGATTGACTTTGAGCAGTATATACGCTCATAAGGTTCAAGAACAAGATTAAGGTTAGAAATTTGGTTAGCGATTTCATTTTAGATAAAACGTTTTAGTGTGTTGTATCAAATATAGAAAATCTATTAAAATCCAATCTAAAATATCATAATAGTTACCAACTAAAATTTCGCTGGTGCAAATTACCGCATGCTTAAATAATTGAATAGTATGCCAATAATCGATATGTATTCATCTAATTAGCGGGCAGCACAATCGTTTGATTATCTATATATTTGATTACACACTAATCAAATAATCAACATGTTTTTTAACTGCAAGCAAGCTATTCTCTGCACGCTGATCTTATTTTTAGCCTTTAGCTTTTCCAAACCTGTTTTTGGTCAAAAAAATGAAAAACCATCTTTATTGCTTTGGGACGATAAACCTGCAACAAAATGGATGACCGAAGCCTACCCTATTGGTAACGGTCGCATTGGTGGTATGATTTTCGGCGGTGTTAATCAGGAACATATTCAGTTTAATGATAATACGCTCTGGACTGGAGATGAAAATGATCGGGGTATGTACCAGGCTTTTGGCGATATATTTATTGATTTCGATAATAAAGAACAAAATTTCAGCAATTATACACGGAAATTAAATTTAACTGATGCGGTCCATTCCATCAATTACACTCAAAATGGGACCAGCTATAAACGTGAATATTTTTGCAGTTTTCCGGATAAAGTAATGGTTTTAAGGTTAACTGCTGATCAGAAAAAATCATATTCAGGCACGGTTAGACTTAAAAACGCACATCAGGGCAATATCACGGTAAACGGAAATACCATCCAGTTTGCAGGTAAATTACCTAACGGAATGCCTTATCAGGCTACTGCTTTGATTAAAATCGAAAATGGTAGTAGCCATGCAGTTAAAGACGATGATGGTGAAAAATTAAAAATCGATAATGCCGATGCCATAACCATCCTTTTTACCGCTGCTACTAATTACAGTAATAAACGCAGTGAAAACTGGAAGGGAGAAGAACCTGCTTCCAAGATAGACCGCATACTGAAACAAGCAAGTACAAAATCATATTCAAGTCTTTTAAAAGCACACGTTCAGGATTACCAGCAATTATTTAACCGTTTGGCGATTAATTTAGGTGAGCATGATATTAAAAACAATAGTTTACCAACTTATCAAAGACTTATCAATTATAAAAAAACTTCTGACCATGCATTAGAAGCCTTAATTTTTCAATACGGAAGATACCTGTTGATCAGCTCATCACGACCAGGAGGTTTACCGGCCAACCTGCAAGGTCTCTGGAATGAAAGTAATACCCCGCCATGGGGCAGCGATTATCACTCCAACATTAATATCCAGATGAATTATTGGCTGTCTGAGCCGACTAATCTTTCTGAATGTCAGATCCCATACCTGGATTACATTAACAGCATGCGCGAAGTGAGCGCTATAGCTACCCGTAAACAATATCCAAATACCCGCGGCTGGACCGTAAAAACAGAAAATAATATTTTCGGGGGAATGAGTTTTTTGTGGAACACGCCTGGTAGCGCATGGTATGCACAAGCACTATGGGAGCACTACGCTTTTACAAAAGACAAAGATTATCTAAAGAATTTTGCTTACCCGATTATCAAAGAAATCTCTGAATTTTGGGATGACCACTTAAAAAGAAGACCAGATGGTACCTTGGTATCGCCGTTGGGCTGGTCGCCGGAGCATGGGCCAACTGAAGATGGCGTAACCCACGACCAGCAAATTGTGTACGATCTCTTCACCAATTATATAGAAGCAGCCGAAATTTTAGGCATTGATGGTGATTACAAAAAACACATTACAGATCTTAAGGCACACTTATTAAAGCCTAAAATTGGCAAATGGGGCCAGTTACAGGAATGGGAAACCGACCGTGATGACCCTAAAGATCAACATAGACACATTTCTCATCTGTTTGGCCTGCATCCAGGGAGAGAAATCAGTACCATTAAAACACCAGAACTTGCCAAAGCCGCAAGAGTAACTTTAACTGCCCGTGGCGATGAATCGACAGGATGGTCTATGGCTTGGAAGATTAACTTTTGGGCCAGGCTACAGGATGGCAATCATGCTTACAAAATATTACAGAACTTCATTACCCCGGTAGGTGGCTCGGGTACGGATTATAATAAAGGTGGCGGGATTTACACCAATCTTTTCTGTGCACATCCCCCCTTCCAGATTGATGGAAATTTTGGTTACACTGCCGGCGTTTCAGAAATGCTTTTACAAAGTCAGGCCAGTGAGCTCCAATTTTTGCCTGCCCTGCCCGATCAATGGTCAACAGGAAGTATTCAGGGTTTAAGAGCCAGGGGTAACTTCGAAATTACCGATCTGCAGTGGAAAAATGGTAAAGTTATAAAGCTGTCGATCAAATCGCTATCTGGCGAAGATTGTACGGTGAGATCTCCTAACGCGTTAAAACCTAAGCTTAAAGGTATCGATGAAGAAAAATCAGGAAATGACTTTAAATACCGTTTTAAAACGCAGGTTGGAAAAGTATATAGTTTTGAAGGCTAAAAGAAATTAGGGGAAGTGAGGATTGAATGGGGATTAAACAAGCTACTTCACCATTCAATCATTCAAAACTCAATCATTCGATCGTTCCTTTTTCAAACACTTCTCTTTTAATTTTTGTTTATTGTTAAATAGATTTTGTTATGAGCACATCCGATAAACTACTAACCGAACATAACGCTAAAGTTGTTGTACTTGATTTTATCAATGCCTTAAACGCCGAAAACTTTGAAATGGCCAGAGCACAACTGCATGATGATATGACTTTTAAAGGTGTTATGGGCGAAAGAAACGGCGCTGATATTTACATCGAAGACATGAAGAAAATGAAATTCAAATACGATGTTAAAAAAGTATTTGTAGATCAGGAAGAAGTTTGCCTTTGGTACGATATCAGCATGGGTGAAAAAACAATCTTTTCAAGCGGCTGGTACAAACTGGAAGACGAGAAGATTAAATCATTCCAGGTGATTTTCGATCCGAGGCCAATTTTATAATTAACAAATCTGCTTGAGTTTCTTTACGATAATATAACTGGTTTCCAACTGAAAAAGAAACATTAAAAACTCATCCGTTTCACTGATTTCAATACTTTTAACGGTGCCAGATTGGTCCTTTCCATCTGTTATAACCTCTCCTACGTTAATTTCTAAAAGTGTAGAAGTAGGCAAATTATCATTTATTATTGTCATTCGTAAAAGGTAAGTGCAGAGTGAAGCATGTTTTTTTAGGCGTGGAAGATACCTTAAGTGTTCCATTATGGGCATTGGCAATTTCTGATGCAATATATAAACCCAGGCCCAAACCTTTTTGATTAGGTTCTACCTCACCTCTGGAAAAAGGCTGAAACAACCGATCCATTGCAGCAGCCGGAATTTGCTTACCTTCATTGATTACACAAAGATTAAACTCTTTTTCGGTGCTGAGACCAATGATTTCAACGGTAGAATCTGATGGGGAATAATTTAAAGCATTAGCCAATAAATTAGAAAAAAGTTGTGCCAATCGCTTCCCGTCTGCATGAACAGGGTAATCAAAATTAAAACTTACCTTAATATCTCTTAATGGCCAAATGGCCTGCAATTCTTCTACCACTTGGAGCAGTAACTTCTCCAAATCTTCGTCTGCTGTTCTGCTGAGTGTAATTCCCTCTCCTAAACGACCGCTGGCAAAATCGAGCATATTTTCAATCAAACCATTCATTCTAAATGATGAATCTTTAATAATTTTAGTAATGCGGCCACTGCGTTCATCTAAATTCAAACGCGATAAAAGCTGTGCACTAGTCGAAATTGCATTTAGGGGATTTCGTAAATCGTGACCCAAAATAGCAATAAACTGATCTCTTAAAACAGCTATTTCTTGTTCTTTTTTTAATTCTCTCTCTGTTTTCGCCAGCTCTTCCATTGCATCTAAATGAAAGGCAATTAAGTCGGCAAACATGGTGAACATCCCTGTAACTGTTGGATTTTTCAGTTTAGCAGGTTTAGGATCAATGGCACAAAGCGTACCGAAAAACGTACCATTTTTTAATGTAATGGGTACTGAAATATAACTTTGAAAACCATACATTAAGGGCGTATGATGATCAGCAAAATTGGGATCTTCTGCTACATGATCAATGATAACTGCCTGTTTATGCTGTCTGATCTCGTTACAGATGGTCGTTTCCAGTTTAAGCTCACCACCCACAGCCAATCCGAAATTTATTTCATCGTGAATAGCACAGGCAGTCCATGTATCTGATGTTACCCTGGCAACTGCCGAAAAGCCCATTCCCGTAGTTCTGCAAACAATTTCTAAAATATGTGCAACTGCAGGAATCTTATTTATCGATTCGATATCATCAAGGACGGTTTTACTAAAATTTTGCAATATTAAAGGGGGATTATTTGAAGCAATTTACAAATATTTACCTATGCAAAGCACAGTAATTGGTGTTCTAGCAGAGCTTTTACATAGATTGATCGCTTTATTCCTAAATTGAGTATAAATCTCTCGTATTTATCCTCAAATTGTGAAACATAACGTAAACAAGTACGGCAGAAAAGGCCTTGAGCCCGCTATTCGGGAGACTATAAAAGATAAAACAAAACCGTATTGATCAGGAATTGAACTGGCATCAAAATCAGTCATTAACACCAATCAATACGGTCGGTTATATTAGGCTTTTAATAAAACTGGTTTTTCGTGATAGGTTCTCCAAAGTAACTCACCGAACAAGGTGTTAGACCAGGCAAACCAGGCCCTTGTAAAATTTGCAGGGTTATCTTTATTGAAAGACTCGTGCATAAAACCTTTACCAGCATGTGTTTTACGTAACATATCGATGCAGGCTTTAATTTCGGTATCATCTTTTGATGTAAGAGCACGCATGGTGATACTCATTGGCCAGATCATATCCTGACCAGCGTGCGGCCCGCCAATTCCCTCTGCAGCTGTACCTTTAAAGAAATATGGATTGTCTTTAGAAAGGGCAAATTTCCTTGTATTCTGATAGATCGGATCTTCAATTTTCATTGCCCCTAAATAAGGTAAGCCCAACAAACTTGGCACATTAGAATCGTCCATCAGATACGAACTTCCAAAACCATCTACCTCAAAGGCGTAAATTTTACCATATTTTGGATGATTAACGATAGCGTGTTTCTGTAGCGCTGTACTCACCTCATCAGCCAGGTTTAACAAACCGCTTTCCAAAGCCTGGTCGTGCTGTAAAGCTTTAATCATTTCTGCTGCCTGTTTTAAGCTCGATACCGCAAAAAAGTTAGAAGGAACCAGGAATGGGAAAATGGTGGCATCATCACTCGGACGGAATGCAGAACAGATTAATCCAACCGGATTTACCGGAAAACCATAACCTGCCATCGGTAATGAATCGGTAGGTTGGGTAGTTTCGCGCTGAAAATGATATGGTCCTTTATCCGTTTTTCGCTGTTGTTCTTTAAATGTTTTTAAAGTAGCTTCAATTCCTTTTTTCCAATCGGCATCAAAAGGGGTTTTATCACCTGTTTTTTTCCAGTAATGGTAAGCCAGGCGGATTGGATAACATAAAGAATCTATTTCCCATTTACGCTCGTGTACACCAGGCTGCATGGCAGTTTTATCGGTTTTCCACTCACCTACCTTAGTGGCATCGCCATAAAAAGCATTTGCATAAGGGTCTTTTAAAACACATTTTGTTTGGTGGATTATTACGCCCGCTATTAATTTTT
>NZ_LMZQ01000054.1 GCF_001442625.1 Pedobacter ginsenosidimutans
TAAAAGAAAACGTGGTGCAATAGGTACACATTTCCAATGGAACAAGCCTGATATCCAGTATAATGTATTGTATGCAGTGGGCTATGTGAACGGAAAAGCTGTGGCTAAAGATCAAATGGTATTGCAAAATTTGCCTCAAAGCCCAAATTTCAATACTTTAATCAAGAATGAAAAATTAACAGTACCATCTCAGGGTTATAATTATGTGTACCGCGTAAACTGCGGTGGTGGTGATTATACAGACACCAACGGGAATAAATGGTCTGCTGATCGGAACTTAACTTCATTGAATAGTTTTGGTTCAACCTCCTGGACGGCAGGTTTTACGGGTATCCCAACATTTTTTGCCAGTCAACGCCGTACCTTTCAACCCATTGAAGGTACCAAAGATTGGAAGCTTTTTCAGACTTTCAGATATGGCAGAGATCAGTTGAAATATCATTTTCCGCTACCTGACGGAGAGTATCTGGTCGAACTTTATTTTATAGAACCCTGGCTGGGTATTGGCGGAGGTTTTGATGCCAAAGCCATGCGCTTATTTGATGTAGCACTTAATGGCAAAACAGTTATTAAAGATTTAGATATCTGGAAAGAGGCGGGTAGTAACACTTTATTGAAAAAAACAGTTAAAACTTCAATCAAAGGTGGCTTTTTAGACATTAACTTCCCTGATGTGAAAGTGGGGCAGGCCGTGATTTCGGGCATTGCCATAGCCAGTTTAAATCAAAAGATTAAACCCGCGCCAGAAAGCAATTCACTTTTAACAAAAATAAAAAATGCTGAATTAAACAGCTGGCTGGATATTGGAGATGAACAGTTTAAAGGAGAGAAATCAGCATTTACCCATTTACCTTCAAATTTATATGGTGCAGAATGGTTAAAAGCTTCACGAGGACAGGAAAGTATCGAATTTACGGCTACTGATAGTGTTGATACCTTTATTGCACTGAATAAAAACAGCAGTATTCCGCAGGGGTTTGAAAATACTAAAACCACTTTGAGCAACAGCAATAATGAAACGTTTGATCTTTATCGCAAAAGACTTGCTCCAAACGAAAGAATCATTTTTGATAATAGGGTGGCAACCCTTTTTGTATTGCCCATTACTCATTTACAACCCGCTTATGATTTAAAAACCACCACAACCTACAAAGCTACTGATGGCATTTTAGAAGGGAAAGACATTACAAAAGCAGTGTTGATGGATAAACAGCGCGTAATTTTTAGTGCAGCCAACGAGGGCAGCCTAACATGGAATATTTCAGTTGGTGTTGCCGATACCTATTCCTTAACCATTAAATACCATAACCCGTCCGATCAGCCCTTGAAAGCCAAACTGGAATTTTTATCGGCAGATGGAACATTAATGAAAACAGAAATGGTTGAATTTGCACCAACTAAAACAGGAAAATGGAATTACCTGAGCACCAACACCGGGAGCATGATTAATGCCGGGACTTATAAACTCAAATTGATTGCCACAGAAACCAAAGGACTGGCAGTTGATGCTTTAGATGTTCAATAAGATAAGATGGTACAATATGTAGCCAAAATCTTATATTAATGTTGATATTTAGTCATGCATATTTGTTTTAACCAAATTAATAAACGAGCCAACAAATAATGAAAGGACTTCCTGTAGTCGATCTTGCAATTATCTTCATTTATCTTGTTGGAATGATATTAGTTGGTGTTTATTTTTCGAGGAAAAATAAAAACTCCGAGCAATTTACAAAAGCTTCGGGCCTGATCCCCGGATGGGCGATAGGTTTATCTATTTATGCAACATTTTTAAGTAGCAATACTTTTTTAGGCGTACCTGGTAAGGCTTTCGGGAGCAATTGGAATGCATTTGTATTTAGCATTTCGATGCCCTTGGCCGCTTGGATCGCTTCAAAATACTTTGTTCCTTTTTACCGGAATACTGGCGAAATATCGGCCTATACCCATTTAGAAAAACGGTTTGGTGCATGGGCAAGGGTATATGCGGTAGTATGTTTCCTGTTAACACAACTGGCCAGAATGGGATCGATATTTTTTGGAATTGCCTTGAGCTTACAAGCACTTACAGGTTATTCCATGCAGATGATTATGATCGTAATGGGCATTTGTATCATTGTTTATACCGTTTTAGGAGGAATTGAAGCGGTAATATGGACAGAAGTGGTACAAGCGGTAGTAAAAACTTTTGGTGCCTTACTCATTCTGTATTTAATCATTTCGAACATGCCGGGAGGAGTTTCGAAGATTGTAGAGATCGGGAAATCGGCCAATAAGTTTAGTTTGGGCAGTTTTAAGCTCGATTTTGTAGGATCATCGTTTTGGGTGGTTTTGCTTTATGGTTTTTTTATCAACCTGAATAACTTCGGAATGGATCAAAACTACATCCAGCGCTACCATACGGCATCTTCAAGTAAAGCAGCTTCAAAATCGATATGGTTATGTGTTTGGTTGTATATCCCGGCATCATTACTCTTTTTTATTATAGGATCTTGCTTGTATGCGTATTATGAAATCAATCCGGAATTGGTGCAGTCGATAAAACACCAGGTAGCCATAGAACGTTTGCCCTTAGGTGCTTCGGCAGCAGAGGCGCTGAAGATACAGCATGCATTACTGCCATCTGATTATGGCGACAAAATTATGCCACATTTTATGGTGACTAAAATTCCCATAGGTTTGGTTGGTTTAATTGTATCGGCCATTTTATCGGCTGCAATGAGCACCATAAGCTCTGGAATGAACGCCTCAGCAACGGTGTTTTCGGTTGATATTTATAAAAGATATTTTAAACCTGATGTAACGGAGAAACAAAATTTATCACTGTTACATTTGGCCACCATTGGCTTTGGTTTGTTGGGTATGATTGCTGGTATTGCCATGATTGGTGTAAAAAGCATTTTAGATGTTTGGTGGGAATTATCAGGGATTTTTGCTGCAGGAATGCTGGGTTTATTCCTCTTGGGTATTATCAGCAGGCAAACTAAAAACCATGAAGCCATAACAGCAACAATAATCGGCATTGCCGTAATTATATGGATGACATTTTCTTCACTTCTTCCTCCAGAATATGAAGTTTTTAGAAATCCTTTACATAAAAATATGATTATCGTGATCGGCACTTTAACCATTTTTTTAGCAGGACTTTTCCTGACGAAAATTAAAAATAGAAAAACTAAAACAGCCCATTAAAAACCATTCTGGTTTTATCAGGCAATTAAATAGAACAATTTACCATATCAGAATATAATGGAAAACTCACAAAAAGGGTTCATCCCGGTAATGCTCACGCCTTTTTTAAGCAATGGGAACATCGATTACCCAGCCCTTACACAGCTTACCGAGATTTATTTACAGGCCGGATCATCAGGTTTATTTGCCAATTGCCTATCGAGCGAAATGTTCGAATTGAGTGGTAAAGAACGGATTCAGGCCATAAAACATGTGATAAAGGTAGTAGGTGGAGCAGTACCAGTAGTAGCTACCGGAACCTTTGGTGGGGAAATCAGTAAACAGGCCGACTTTGTGAAAGAAGTAAGCGATGCGGGGGTAGAAGCGGTGATTGCAATTACCAGTTTACTTGCTGAAGAAAATGAAACTGACGGGGTTTTTAACGAAAGGGTATTCGATCTTTTAGACCAGACAGATAAAATTCCATTAGGTTTTTACGAATGTCCGGTGCCTTATAAAAGAGTATTGAAACCGCAACAATTAGCCGATTTTGTTTCTACCGGAAGAGTGATTTACCATAAAGATACATGCTTAGACCTTGGTCAGATTAAAGAGAAACTGAAACTGACAGAAGGCAAGGCTTTTGGCTTGTACGATGCCTACATTGTACATGCGGTAGAATCATTAAAAGCTGGCGCTTCGGGATTATCTTGTATTCAGGGAAATTATTTTCCAGAATTGATTGTATGGCTCTGCGACCATTACAATGATGAAACTTTTAAAGATGAGGTACAAGTGGTACAGCAGTTTTTAATCGATAACATGGACGTAATGCATAATGTTTATCCGGTAGTGTCGAAATATTTCCTGCAAAAACGAGGGCTTAATATCTCGACTTTTACCCGCAGAAATGTTGGCTCTTTTACGCCAAGCGTAGTAAAAGAAGTAGAAACATTGTTTGATGATTATACTTTGCTTCGCAATAATCTAAATATTAAGGTTTTTATATAGTTAATAAACCTTATAGGTTTCAAAAACCTATAAGGTCTTGAAAGCTAATTCAAATACTTCCTTTTATAGTCTAAAGGCGTCATCCCCGTAACCTTTTTAAAGTGCCTGTAGAAATTAGATACATTATTAAAACCGCAATCAAAACAGATCATCTCGGTAGGTAGCTTGTTTTCAATTAAAAAACGGCAGGCGTGACTCACCCTAATTTCGATCAGGAAATCATAAAAGGTTTTCTTCGTCATCAGTTTAAAATACCTGCAGAAAGAAGTTACGCTTAAATTACTTAATGAAGCCACTTCTTCCAATGTAATATCTTTTTTATAATTACTCAGGGTATAATTACAGATTTTATTGATACGGAGTGTTTCAGACTCGTTGCTTTGATAGAATGTATTTTTACTCGTTACAATCGTTGAAAATTCATCCGTCTCGGCCAAAGTTTTTAAGATAGATAAGAGGATAATAATTCGGTCCAAATTGGTCGCATCAACGGCAGCCCGCATTAAATCAACCAGTTTATCTTTAGCTTTCCCTTTAATTACCATCCCGCTTTTGGCTTTTTCGAATAATTTAGGGATAAGATAAGCTTCAGGTAAAGTAAGCATATATTTACCCAAACAATCGGGCAAGAAATGAATAACCATGGCTTCAGTGGTAAGATCTGGATTGTTCTGAAAATATTCATCTTTACAACGCCAGGTATGCGGCAGGTTTTCCCCTAAAAGTACCATCTCATCTGGCACAAAATTACTGATGTTGTCGCCAATAAAACGAACGCCTTCTCCTTTGATTACATAATGTAATTCCAGTTCAGGATGGTAATGCCAGATATTTCCAAAATCAGGTTTGATATCATGACGGATGCTAAAGGAACTTTGTAAAGTAATTGGAACTTTATGAAAATGAGGTTTCATGTAACTAATAAATATTTGGTTAGGACTGCATTACAATATTCTACAAATTGCGCCACAGCGGTCTAAAGTTAATGAGTTTAATGATAACATCCTATATTAATTTGATAAAAACTATCAGAAAATAGTGTTTTTCATTGTTGAGTTTTGTATATAGCCGTAAAGGCATAACCCAAATATAAGCTGACAAATTATTTTTATATAAATTATTTGTTCATTAATAAATTATGAGACAAGGCAAACAAGGCGAAATTCTACTGGTTTCTAGCGGAGATTTACGGCTTTCGGCAAATCAAAATTGCTGGGCTGCCCAAATTGAAATGGAGCGAAAATTAACTTTAGCCATCGAACAATTCGGCTGGAAAGTTAAACGTGCCCATTCATACAATTCAACAAAAAAACATGGCTTTATCGATTCGCAAAGAATGGGTATGGATATCTTTAGAAATATTGATCCTGATCAGCCTTTAATTGTAGCAGAAAGTGTTTGGCAATACTCTCATCACGTATTAGCCGGACTTACCACACATCGTGGACCAATATTAACCGTAGCCAACTGGAGCGGACAATGGCCTGGTTTGGTAGGCATGTTAAATTTGAACGGTTGCTTAACTAAAGCAGCAATTGAATATAGCACTTTATGGAGTGAAAATTTTACGGATGAGTTTTTTACTGAAGGCTTGCAAGAATGGCTATCAACCGGCAAGATCGGTTATGACCAAAGTCATGTAAAAAGTTTTGCCTTAAGCAAGATCCCATTAAGCGACGAGAAGAAAGGAAAAGCTTTTGCCGAAAGCTTAAAAGAGCGAAAAGTGATCATGGGCGTGTTTGACGAGGGCTGCATGGGTATGTACAATGCTATCATACCTGATGAATTACTCCATAAGACCGGTTTTTTTAAAGAACGTTTAAGTCAATCGGCGCTGTACGCAGCTATGTTACAGGTAACGGATGCTGAAGCAGAAGCTATTTTAGATTGGCTTTTACAAAAAGGCATGACTTTTAACTGGGGTACTGAAGAAGAAACACAGTTAACCAAAAGACAAACGCTAGAGCAATGCAAAATGTATATTGCAGCCGTAAGAATGGCGGATGATTTTAGCTGCGATATCATAGGGATACAATACCAACAAGGCCTAAAAGATTTAACTGTTGCGAGTGATCTTGTAGAAGGTTTATTAAATAACGAAGACCGTCCACCAGTATTTTCTATAGATGGTAAAGAACTTTACCCAAAACGTGCTTTACCACATTTTAATGAGGTAGATGAATGTGCCGGTTTAGATGCCCTGGTAACCTACAATCTTTGGAAAGAATTAGGAATGACCGGAGAAAACACCCTTCACGATATCCGTTGGGGAGAATATTACAAAAATGATGATGTAGATGGTTTTGTTTGGTTGTTTTTAATCTCCGGAGCAGCACCAGCCGCACATTTTATTGATGGTTATGCCGGTGCAAGCAGCGATAGGCAGCCAGCTATGTATTTCCGTTTAGGCGGCGGATCGTTAAAAGGCATCAGTAAACCGGGTTTCATTGTTTGGAGCCGTGTTTATGTAATGGATAATGAATTACATTGCGATTTAGGCGTTGGGGAAGTAGTAGCTTTGCCTGAGGAAGAAACCAAAAGACGTTGGAATGGAACAACACCCGAATGGCCAATTATGCATGCCATTTTAAAAGGTGTGAGCCGCGACCAGCTAATGGCCAGACATAAAGCCAACCACATTCAGGTGGTTTATACCAATTATGAAGCCGGCGCGCACGAAGCTTGCCGCATTAAAGCAGCTGCAATGGATGGACTCGGCTTAAAAGTGCATTTTTGTGGAGATGTGAACTTAAAAAAAATAAATACAATTTAAATATAAAGACATGAAATCATCAATTTTAGCCTTATTGTTAACCTTCTCGAGCATTACAGCAATTTTTGCTCAGAACAATGCTGTGAACGATAAAGAAGCCTATGTGAAAATGATTACCGAGCGTTCGGCTAAAATTGTGGCCAATCTCGGCATTACCGATGCAAAGAAAACAGAAAAAGTGACGGTAATCATCAGAGATCAATATAGCAATTTAAACGACATCTATGCTGCACGCGACATTCGTGTAAAAGCAATTAAAGAAAAAAACAAAGATAATAAAGTGGAACGCGATTCGGCTCTTGTTAAAGATAGCCGTGTGGTAGAAGCATCATTGGCTAAACTCCATAAAAAATACATCAGCAAACTTTCTGCGCAACTAACTAATGAGCAGGTGGAGCTGGTTAAAAACGGTATGACCTATAATGTGTTGCCCATCACCTACAAAGCTTATCAGGAAGAAATTTTAACACTGACCGAAGATCAGAAAAAACAGATAATGATCTGGTTAACGGAGGCGAGGGAGCATGCCATGGATGCAGAATCATCGGATAAAAAACATGCATGGTTTGGAAAATATAAAGGCAGAATAAATAATTATCTATCGGCCGCTGGATACGATCTAAAGAAAGAAGGAATAGAGTGGGAGAAGCGTAGAAAAGCAAAAGCGCAAACAAATTAGGAATGCTAATGGAGCGTGTTTAAAAACTCCATTATTTTTTTATATTTTTTATTCAAGAATATTTCATTTATATATGAATTTATACTTATATTGTATTGTGAATAAAATTACTAAATAGCTTATAACGAGAAGGTTGTTTTGTATGGGTAAGATTATACAATAACTGTTCTGGTTTAACTTAAAAAATGGATTTTATTTCACTATTGTAATGTTAAAATATACTTTCTAACCAATAATTTTTTAGCACAAGAGATGAATATGAGTCGCCATAAAGACAATTAATGTGAGATAGATTTTTAAAATAACGCTGTCTAATTCTTTAGCCTAACTAGCACGCTTTAAAAAGCAAAACAAACAAACAAACAAACCCATCCTTAACCGGAAACACTATTGAATAAACTGTATAAGGCAATTGCCTTTACACCTTATATATGCTAAATGAAATTGATCAAGCACGAGGCCTGATTAATTTCAGATTGGATGTATTACTAAAAAACTAACCAAATAACAAATATGAATTCAAAATTTTTACGAAAAACCTCATGGGTTTTAGTGCTCATGCTAATCACATGTACCGCTGTTTTTGCTCAGCAGAAGCAGATCACCGGTAAAGTGGTCGACAAAAAAGACGGGCAGCCTGTTCCTGGTGTAACTGTTGGGATACGCGGCAAAACCAATAATGTAAGCACCAACGACAAAGGAGAATTTGCGCTGATCGCTGATCCTGCAAGTGATGCTTTGGTTTTTTCTTATGTTGGCTATGTTAGACAGATCATTCCACTGGCAGGAAAAACAAATTTAACCGTAAGCTTTGTCGAAGACAGTCAGAGTTTAGATGAAGATGCAGTTGTTGTTATTGGTTATGGAACGAAGAAACGCAGTGAAATTTTAGGTTCAGTAGCCAATATCAGGGCTGAAGAAATTCAGGATTTACCTGTGCCGAACATTGCTGCTGCACTTCGGAATAAGATTGCAGGTGTAGGTGTTAACTCTGTTTCAGGCAAACCTGGTTCTTCGGTTACCATTAATATAAGAGGAGCATCAAGATCGGAACAATCGGCCTTACTTGGTGCGACTACCGAGCCATTATATGTAATTGATGGGATTACAGTTACCCGCGATGATTTCGATAATTTAGATCTAACTATGGTTGAAGATATCTCTTTCCTAAAAGATGCTTCAGCAGCTATATATGGCGCATCGGGTGCAAAGGGAGTAGTTTTAATTACCACTAAAAAAGGCAAGCGAGGTAAACCGCAGATCAGTTATACCGGGTTTTTGGGCTTTTCGGATAATGCAGCAAATGTAGACATGCTTTCTGCATACGAGCACGCTCAGTTGCTTAATGACGGTTATAGAATTGCAAATTCGCCGACTTCTTCTATGTTCTCTGCTGCAGATTTAGAACAACTAAAAAATAGCAGTATTAAAGGCTGGTTTGACGAATTATGGAAGGTTTCTAAAGTAAACCGACATAATATGAATGTTTCTGGGGGGGCAGAAGCCATCACCTTTTTCGCCGGAGGAAATTATTATGATGAATCTGGTAACTATGGTGGTATCAACTACAGTAAGTATGCTTTCAGATCGGGCATGAATGCTAAAATTATAGATGGCTTAACAGCGACTGTTACCTTAAGCGCAGATTTTTCGAAAAAGACAAGTGATACTTATAAAAATGGCGGAGAAAACGATCAGGCTTTTTTCCAACAGTTGATTACAACACCTAAATGGGTACCGATTCAAATTGATGGTAAACCAATTAATTACAATAGCAATACCAATCCACTCGCTGTTGTAAATTCAGGAAATAATATTTTCGATAAATCTCAAGGACTGGCGCTAAATGCTTCTGTTGATTATAAACCAAAATTTATACCTGGTTTAACCGGGCGTCTACAATTTGGCAAAAATAACCGAAGCGGCACAAGTGGACAATACGTTCCACCATATACTGTTTATAATTTCAGAACAACTGGCCAAAACAATTTGCTTTACACCAACGAGGTTGTAAGTACAATTACCGCAGTGGGAGCTGCAAATACGCAGCTTTCTTCGGGCACAAACTCATCTTCAAGTTATCAGGCTATTGCATCACTAAGTTATGACAGAACATTTGGAAAACATAGCTTGAATGTGCTAGCTGCTTTCGATCAATCAGAGGGCGTAAATGAGCAATTGAATGTATACTGGCGAAACCAGGTTTTACCGGGTATTGACGAGTATTGGGGTTTCGATCGCTCAACTTTCACACTCCAGAACAAAAGCATTTTCGAATCGGTTCAGCGTTCTTACATCGGCAGGTTAAATTACGATTATGGCAAAAAATACTTTATTGAAGCGATTGCCCGTATGGATGCATCTTCAAATTTTGCACCTGGCAACCGATGGGGTTTGTTTCCAAGTGTTGGTTTAGGATGGGCTATAAGTGAAGAAGATTTCTTTAAAGACAACGTCAAATTTGTAGATCGTTTAAAAGTTAGAGCCAATTATGGATTAGTGGGAGAAAGCAGGATTAATGCCAGGTTATGGCAATCGAGGTACACAGTTGATCCGGCAGGATATCTATATAATGAGACATTAACTGGTGGACTCAATCCTGAGATTATGCCTAATCCTGATATTACCTGGGAAAAAGCGCGTACATTCAACTTAGGTTTAGACGCCTCTTTCTTAAAAAATAGTATCAATTTCACGTACGAATTTTATCACAGATATTCATACGATATGTTTGATAAAGGGAACAATGAAAATTTCCCGATGTATGCAGGGTTTGAAGCGCCATTGTTAAATTACCAGCAGCGTACCAATTGGGGGCATGAGTTTTCAATAGGTTATAAAACAAAAATTGACAAAAACTGGGGTGTAAATACCGATATTCTCTTTGGTTTTGCCAATAGTCGGATTGATCAGATGTTTTATAATGAATTTCAGTTGTGGGATATTACCTATCCTGATTTAAAATACCAGTTCGGAACGGATCCCAATAAATATAATAGTGGCAACTATGGATTGATTTCAAAGGGTATGCTGAGAACACAAGCAGATGTAGATGCACTTCTCAATCAATACCCAACTTATACCATTAACAACAGGGTGCCACAAGTTGGTTGGCTGTATTATGAAGATACTAATGGCGACGGAAAAATTACTGAAAAAGATCAGGTTCCGATGTTCGAGTCTACCAATTCTTTTGGTATTGGCTTTAATGTGGCCATTTCTTACAAAACATTGAGTTTAAGTACAAACTTTGTAACCAGGTTTGGCGGAAAGGTGTTTTTTGATAGCAAATCAAAAGCACCTGCAAGTACAACGGTTAATGTTCCTGCTTATTGGCGCGATCACTGGACACCAGAAAACCCTAATGCAGAATTTCCAAGGTTTGATGATGCAGGTATAGCAGCAGGTTGGAATTCAACTTTCTGGGCCAGAAGTGGTACAATGATCAGGATAAACAACATGACCTTAACCTATAAGATGCCCAAAAGCTTGCTTAGCAGGGTCGGTATCGCAGATTCTCGATTGGTTTTAACAGGAAATAACCTATGGACTATCGTAAATCCGCTCAAATACAAAGATCCGTACTCTTCAACAATTTATGACTATCCAACTCTGAGGACAATTTCCTTAGGCTTGAATATAAGTTTATAAAGGTTACAAACTTAAAATCTGAATAATGAAATTTAAATATAAAAATACTTTGGCAATTGGCATGCTTGCTATGCTGATGGCATCTTTTTCAGGATGTAAGAAAGATTTCTTCGATGTAAAAGACAGAAATGGGATTGACTCCAGAATATGGGACAATGAAGGGGCAATACAGTTCCTGTTAAATGATACCTATGATGTTGTTATGCCCGATTTCCCTTACGAGTTGGCTGCTAACAATGTAATATACGCAAGTGATGAAGACCGTTTTTCTTCATCAGAAAGTATTATGCGCAAAGCAATTGGCGTAAATGGTACCCTAACTTCTAACGACGTGAAGTTTATTGCTACGAAATACCAGGGAACTAAAGGTGATAACAGGTATTTCGACATTGCACGCTGTAACGTTGCCATCAAGGAAATTCCTGGAGGCAACCTGGCACAAGATTCAAAAAATAAACTGCGGGGACAATTTTTTGCTTTGAGAGCACTCTCTTACTTTGAATTGACTCGGCTTTACGGTGGTGTTCCATTGGTACTTACGCCGCAAAATCCAGATAATGTAGAGTTAAGTGGAAGAGCCAGCGCATCAGCATGTTTTAAGTCTATTGTGAGCGATTTGGATTCTGCAATGGTTTTATTAAATAATGTAACCTGGAATGACGGGAATGAACGCGGTAAATTTACCCGTAAGGCAGCGGCCGCATTAAAAGGCCGGGTATTGTTATACTGGGCAAGTCCTCAATTTAATCCCCTAGATAATCCATCACACCCCTTTGATCAAAGCAGGTGGACTACTGCATATCAGGCTTGTAAAGAAGCTTATGATATATGCAAAGCTTCAGGTAACAGTTTATTGCCAAACTATGGAGATATTTTTTTAAAGGAAGGAACAAGTAACACGGAGGCTATAATTGTCCGTTCCTATTCTAATAAAGTTGAAAAAAGAGGTCAGAATGTAGAAGCCAAAGCAAGGCCCACAGAAGAGGGTGGTGGTGCATCTGCATTTATTCCGACCTTAAATCTTGTAAACACTTATACCATGAAGGATGGAGTTCCGGTTGGGCAGGGTAGCTCGTTCACTTACGATCCTGTGCTATTTTGGGTAAACCGCGATCCAAGATTGGATGCAACGATAGCCTACAACGGAAGCAGTTGGAAGTTAAGCGGCGCAAGCAGCAGGAGACAATGGAATTATATTTCGAATATTACTGAACCATCACCACAGGGATTTTACATGAAACGATTTTGCGATCCTGAACTGGCGAAAGGAGCGGTGGCATATGCCAATGATTTTGGGGGAAATGGCTTAGATTGGATAGAGTTACGTTATGCAGAAGTAATTATGAATTTGGCAGAATGTGCCAATGAAATAGGTAATCTTACTGAAGCGCAAAATTTAGTAAAAGAAATCAGAATCCGTGCTGGCATTCAGGCTGGAACGAAAAATTACGGGCTAGATCTAGCTTCATCGAAATTTCTAATGCGAGATTTAATACTGAAAGAAAGAATGGTAGAATTTGCGTTCGAAGGTAAACGTGCTTACGATTTAAGACGTACCAGAAATTACCATCTTTTACAAGGCACGATGCAAACCATACAATGGGAAACAAAGTCTGCAGCGCTTAAAACTGAACTTGAAGCAGTTACAGCAAATGGAACACGGTTTAGAGAAGGAGTTAATATCAATGACAAAACATCTTTTGAGAAATACTTCAAAACCTCAATATTAAACCAGGGCGTAACGGGCTTCAGTATACCAGATACCTATTATTTCTATGCTTTGCCATCAACATTTATGAATTCCAGCCCGTTATTAGAGCAAACAATTGGTTGGGATGGCGGCACTTTTGATCCTTTAAAATAATTCTTTATTTAAACAGATAAAATCATGAAAAGAATTTTAAAATATTTGGGCCTTGTGGCTATAGGAGCCTTAGCTTTTTCCTCATGTAAAAAAGAGGGAGAAAATATATTCAATATGTTTGATGAAGTAACGGTGACCTATCATTCAACAAGCCCATATGCGGTAACCGATTATAAAGAAGTAAATGCTGGTGACAGTGTATATTTAGATTATACTATAACCTCTGCAAAGGAGGATATGTATGCCGTATGTATTTTCGAAACATCGGCGGCTATACCTTCTAAAATTATACTTAACGATAATCAAAGAAGAAATTATTCGGGAGTTGTAAAACTGAAAATGAATACACGTGTTGGCAAAACATCATATCGCATTTGGGCTTTAGATAAGGCAGGGGTTTATTTGGGAGATGGTTATAAAACGGTTACAATAGAAGTAAGATCAGATTATAAATATTGGTCTTCGAGAGAACTGTATATTCCTGATACTTTAGGTAAAGTAAAAAACTGTTATATGTCACTTTCCACCGGAGAACTATTCAATTACAGTAATGGTGCAGCAAGCTCTGAGAAAATAGACTTGGGATTGTATAGAACGCCGGTAACCGGAACACCAAATGCATATTTTTACAATGTTTATGCTTTAAATTCGAGCCCGATTCCTTTTACTTCCTACGACATTAGCACGTGGACCAAAAAGGCAACGTTATTTGCCGCGCCGAAAACCGCACAGTCTGCCGCATTTTTAAATCTTCGAACAGGCGATCAGATTATTACGGCAGGTAAAAGTGCAAAGCCCACCCTTAAAGGTATATCTACCGGATTAATTGCAGGAAGTTTGTTCTATTTTTTAACTGCTGAAGGGAAGTATGGTGCCTTTTACGTGAATTCTGTATCGAGTAACAATTCAACTGGCGGTGTATTCTTAAATGTTGATGTAAAGATTCAAAATTAATATTATCATTTATGGAGCTCAATAACATGAGCTTTAACTCATCTAAAACGAGGCAAAATTTGTCTCGTTTTTTTTATTTATTTTTATTTAAGAATGTTGCATTTATATATGAATATATTTCTATATCTTAGATCATCAAATACAGATCGAGCAAAGAACTATATTGATTTGATTTAGTTACGTTAATATCCTATAATATGTAGCCAAAATCATACAGTAAATAGCCAATTATTGATTGCAATTTTGAAATATAATATACTTTCTAACCAGAATAAATACCAAGATCAAAGTGAAAAATGAGCCAAATCACCCCATATTATCATCGATTTTTTTTATTAGAAACCGTGGTTGATTCTTATCATACAATAATTTTACATCTAATTTCTCTGCTCTCTTAATGCGCTCCACTTGTAAAGTTAAAACGATACTATAGTTGCTCAATAGATTGAAGGCTGAAACTTTTGATCATTGATGAATCACACCATTAAAAGCAGACAGGAAATTGTCTAAATAGAATTAAAAACTAACCAAATAATAAGATGAACTTAAAATTTTTACGCAAAATTTCTTTGTCCTTGCTATTTATGCTACTGGCAAGCACAGTCCTTTTTGCACAAGAGCGAAAGATTACGGGTAAAGTTGTCGATCAGGCAGATGGGCAGGGAATTCCGGGGGTAAACGTAAGTTTAAAAGGTGTTCCAAGCAATGTGAGTACCAATTCTGACGGTGTTTACACCATCCAGGTAAAATCTGATGCAGATGTTCTTGTATTCTCATTTATAGGATATGTAAGGCAACAGGTAACAGTAGGCAAGCAAACCAATATTGTAGTACGTTTAGTTCCGGAAAACAAGAGCCTCGAAGATGTGGTTGTTGTTGGTTATGGTACGCAAAAGAGAAGTCATCTAACAGGTGCTGTCGTAGATATAAAGGCAACCGAGGTGGAGGATTTACCCGCAAGTAATATAGGTGCTGCACTGGCTGGAAAAATATTAGGTGTAGGTGTAAGTGGAGGTATTTCCAGACCAGGTTCTACAGCAAAGTTGACCATTAGAAATCCTAACACCATTTTCTCTAAAGACGGCGGTTCTACAGACCCGCTATATGTAATTGATGATGTAATTCAGATCAATCCTCAAAACGGACAGCCTGATGCTACACTCTTTAATAACCTGGATCCTTCTGAAATAGAAAGTTTATCTTTCCTAAAAGATGCATCAGCAGCTATTTATGGTACAAGAGCAGGTAATGGAGTAGTATTAGTAAAAACTAAACGCGGTAAAATCGGACCTCCAAGAATCAGTTATAGCGGCTCGTATGCCTTTAATGATGAAGCTTACAGAACTAAAATGATGAGTGCCTATCAGTTTGGGATGTATTATAACATTATGAACGGACCGAATGGAGCTAATGTAAATCCAACAGGTGCCTCAGCAGCTGATAGTTTTTTTAGTCAGGACGAATTAGAGCATTTTAAGAACATTAATTACGATTGGTTAGAAGATGCCTGGAAATCATCCTATAACATGAAACACACTTTAAGTATCTCCGGAGGTACAGACCGTGCAACCTATTTTGGTGATGTTGCTTATTATAAGCAAGATGGAAACCTTTCGAGTCTTGATTTTAAACGTTGGAACTTTAGATCAGGTGCTGATATTAAGGTGGCAACCAATCTGAAGGTTGGTTTGCAGGTTTCAGGAAACAATAGCGAACTCATTAAAACCTTTAATAAAATTGGTAGTGAGTTAGATGACAACGATTACCGGAACCTCATCCTTGCACCTCGTTACGTGCCGATGTACATTAATGGATACCCGGTAAAATTACCAGGAACCACTAATGATTTTTCTACGTATCATTTCTACGAAATCGAGAAATTAGGCAATCTGGCGAACACCAGAAATACCAACTTTACGATAAATTTAAATGCTCAATATGATATTCCGTTCGTTAAAGGTCTAAGTGCAAGAGCTGCATATTCCAGGAATATGGGTAGCAGCAATGGATCACAGATCGGAACAAAATATAATGTTTACACCTTTAAAAAATTAGGTACTAATGAACATATTTACGACGGGGCAACATTACCAACAGCTCTTGTTGCTTCTAATGGTAATCGATTATACTATTCCAATACGACACAAAGTTCAACACAATCAAACTTTGTACTAACCTACAATAAGTCGTTCGGAAAACATACGATAGGTGCTTTAGCTACAGTAGAAAGATCTGAGCAAGCGTATAATAATGAGGTTGTATTTAAAGCAGATCCGATCCAACAAACAAATGGCCAGTTTAACTCGGCAACCGGTGCGATAGATGGAAGTACTACAAAATCAGAAGGAGGATCACTATCATATGTTGCAAGAGCAAACTACAGCTACGCAGATAAGTACCTTGCAGAATTTATGTTTAGAAGCGATGCTTCTACCAAATTTGCACCAGGTAACTATTGGGGCAATTTCTATTCGGGCTCATTGGGCTGGGTAATTTCAGAAGAAGATTTTTTTAAAGTGCCTGGTATTGATTTTTTGAAACTAAGGTATTCAATAGGTTTATTAGGGAACGACCAAACCAAAGCATGGTTATGGAGACAGCGTTATACTTTTCAAGATGGTAAAGGAGCAGTATTTGGAGGAGACGGAAATGCAACTGCAGGTTATAAAATGGAGGCATCGCCGAACCCTGATGCAACCTGGAGCGACGAGCTTAAAAATAACGTAGGTATTGATGCTAAATTTTTAAAAAACCGACTTACATTATCTCTGGATGGTTATTATAATCACGCAACAAATATCTTAACAGAGGTAACATCTAATATTCCAATCACGATTGGTGGTTCAGTAGCCTCACAAAATTATGCTACGGCAGATTACTTTGGCTACGAACTGGGAATTGGTTGGAACGATAAAATCGGAAAGGATTTTAGTTATGGTGTAGATTTTAGGTTTGCTTGGTCAGATAATAAAGTAATCAAAGCAGATTACAACGCAAATGATATTCTATATCCCTGGAATCCACGTAATGGAACTTCATCTGACGTTGGTAAATGGGGATACGATTATTTAGGCATGTTTAAAGACCAGCAAGAAATTGATGCTTATATAAGTCAGTACAAAATTACTTCGGTAAATCCAGGTGCTGCCGGTAGCGGATCAGCAGTGTTGGCCAAAGATTTAAAACCAGGCATGCTCTATTATAGAGACGTTAGAGGACCTTTACAGCCTGATGGATCTTTTGCGGGTCCAGATGGTATAATTGACTTTAATGATCAGGTACAGTTATCAAAAAAAGCCACCAACCATTATGGCTACGGAACAACATTAAAAGCAAATTATAAAGGAATAGGAATAGAGGCGGTAATTTCAGGTTCCTTTGGAGGATGGTCGGAAATCGATGCCCGTAAAAAAATGAACAATTCTATTTCACGTACTTTTGCGAGTGTGCCAGAAATCTGGGGTGATATTTATGATCCCATCCTAAACCCAACAGGTACCATGCCAAACCCAAATTGGGAAGCCACTAGCTTAAGTCCAACATCAAATTTCTGGAAAGTTTCATCTTTTAGAATGCGTTTGGCCAGCCTACAGTTAAATTACTCTCTGCCAAAAGCTTGGCTTGAAAAAGTTAAAGTAAGCAATGTACGTGTTTATGCAACAGCGTTAAATCCTTATAATTTCTATAACCCATATTCATATAGAGATAGTGATACGGCATACGACGTTTTTCCGAACCTGAAAACATTTTCATTTGGATTAAACGTAACGTTTTAATAATTAAAAATAGTTATACTATTAAATTTTAAAGACATGAAAAAGAATAAAATAATATATGTTTTGGTTTCGCTGGTTGTTTTCAGTGCCAGCTGCAAAGACAGTTTTTTAGAAGAGAAAAAAGATTATGCA
>NZ_LMZQ01000055.1 GCF_001442625.1 Pedobacter ginsenosidimutans
TCTGCTCCCTGCTATCCGGCCTGGGATATGATGAAAGGAGATCCTTCGACTACGCTCAGGATGACAAAAAACCGGAGGAAAATACAACGATGATAAATTGACCGCGATTGAAAGGACGCGATAAATCCACTGCCCCATGCTATCTGCTCCCTGCTATCCGGCCTAGGATATGATGGAAGGAGATCCTTCGACTACGCTCAGGATGACAAAAAACCGGAGGAAAATACAACGATGATGAATTGACCGCGATTGAAAGGACGCGATAAATCCACTGCCCCATGCTATCTGCTCCCTGCTACCTGGCCTCGCAGATTTCCGCCGGAAAAAGCACGGAAATCTGTGCACGCTCCATCATTACCCCACGGCCCAAGGCAGGATCAAAGCGGGTGCGGTTGGATAAGCAAGGGTAAGAGCCTAGATACTGCCGCAAATAAGATTTCCGTAGCTTTTTACAAGAAAGGATGCAAGCCTTGATTTTTTGTTACTTTTTCATCAAGGAAAAAGTAAAAGCCCTTCGGTGGCCAACCGAGGCAAGCCTGAGCAAAGGGAGAAAATGCACACTATTAACATAACTTAAAAGATTTCTCCGCTACGGTCGAAATGACGGATTGTTCGCGATAACGGCAATTAAAAGATCCTTCGTACCTCAGGATGACAGAAAACAATATGGCAAGACCGAGCGAAAGCATTAAGATTAGCTTCGCTGAGCACTTCGTGGTTCCCGCCTGCGCGGGATCCGATAGCTATCGGATGACGACCGTATTATAGCGAGCGCTTTAAAAATCTCAATGATCACAAAAAAGCACCAAGAACATCGCGCTCTTAGTGCCTAAATTTATACACAAACCTATAAGGTCTTAAAGACCCTATAGGTTTCCCATTATTTTACTGCCAGCCGCCACCTAACGAGCGGTACAAACCAACAACTGCATTTAACTGCTCTGTTTTAATCGTAGTTAACTCCAGCTCGCTTTGCAATAAATTACCTTGCGCCGTAATAACCTCTAAATAATTGGCCATACCGCTTTTAAACAATAAACTTGCATTTCTTGAAGCCTGTTGTAAAGTCTGTGCTCTTTTTTCAGCAATGCTGTATTGTGTTTTTAACTTCTCTACTTTCGTTAACTCATCAGAAACTTCGCCAACCGCATTTAATACCGACTGACGGAACTGAATTACTGTTTTTTCGCGGTCGATTTTAGCCAGCTCTAAATTGCTTTTTAACTGTCCGCGTTGAAAAATCGGCTGGGTAATGCCTGCCCCAACCAAACCGAATAACGATGCCGGAACATTAAACCAGTTGCTTGCTTTAAAAGAGTTGATGCCTCCGCTTGCGGTAATAACCAGCGATGGATATAAACTGGCTTTCGCAACACCAACCTTTGCATTGGCAATGGTAAGCGCCAGTTCAGCACTTTTAATATCAGGCCTGCGGCTTAACATAGACGAAGGAAAACCCGCGTTTAAATCCTGCGGGATATTCATTTTATCTAAACGGCTCTCGCGGTTAATGGTTTTAGGCAAAGTTCCGATCAATACACTCAAAGCATTTTCCTGTAAGGTTACATTCTGCTCCAAACGGGGGATCAACTGTGCCGCATTTAACTGCTGTGCCTGCGCCTGTTGTATCGCTAATGAAGTTACCTGACCGGCATCGAACTGTAAATTGATGATCCTCAATGTGCTGTCGTTCAGTTTTAAGTTCTTTTTCGCGATTTCCAATTGTGCATCAAGCATTAACAGATTATAATAACCTTGTGCAACATTGGCCACTAATCGTGTTTGAACGGCTTTACGTGCCTCTTCTGTCTGCAAAAAACTGGCTAAAGCGCCAGCTTTTTGATTGCGGATTTTACCCCAGATATCGGCTTCCCAAACTACACCCAGATTAGCATTGTAATCTTCGATGTGCGTTGAGCCTGTAAACTGGTTAAGGCTTAAACCATTTAAACTATTATCAGACGGACGGCTCGAACTTGCCGCCACCTGCAATTTCAGTTCAGGCAGATAACCCAATTTCGATTGTTTGAACAATACTTCGGCTGCATCGATATTTTTCAATGCAATCTGCATATCGTAATTTTTAACCAAAGCCGTATCAATTAAATTCTGAACAGTAAGGTCGTTGATAAAACTCTTCAATGGCATACCGCCAACACTAGAAGAATCTTTAGGCAATGAATTTCTGAATAGGCCTGGCGCAATATTGGGCAAGGCTGTATCTTTCGAAACCGAACATCCGCTCCAGATTAAAGCAAGGAGCAGGATGGTAATGATATTAAACCGTTTCATAAACTACATGATTATTATTTACAGGTTCTCCATGGTGGTGAACAACCTCATTTCTTGATTTTTTTGATATTTTTTCCTGTAAGGCCTGGAAGATGACAAAGAGTACCGGAATGATGAACAAACCTAAAATTACACCCGATACCATACCCCCTGCAGCACCGATACTGATGGAGTGGTTACCCTGTGCCGATGGACCTGTTGCAATACTCATCGGGAATAAACCAAACACAAAGGCAAGTGATGTCATAATGATCGGTCTGATCCTCAACCGCGCTGCTTCTATAGCCGAATCAACCAAACTGAGTCCCGCCTTTCGTCGCTGCACCGCAAACTCTACAATCAGGATGGCGTTTTTAGCCAGCAAACCGATAAGCATAATCAGTGCTACCTGTACATAAATGTTATTTTCGATACCAGTTAAGCCCAATACCACAAACACACCGAATACACCTGTAGGGATAGATAAAATTACCGCCAATGGCAGGATGTAACTCTCGTACTGCGCTGATAATAAGAAGTAAACAAACACCAAACAAAGCAGGAATATCACTGTAGACTGTCCGCCTGAAGAAATCTCCTCACGTGTTTGTCCGGAGAATTCGTAAGCATAGCCGGTTGGCAATTGTTCTCTGGCGGTTTCTTCTATCGCTTTAATTGCATCACCAGAACTGAAGCCTGGTTTAGGGATGGCATTTACCTCGATAGAGTTAAACAGGTTATAACGCGAAGCCGTTTCCGAACCATATACACGGGTTAATTTAACCAGGGTACTGATCGGCACACTTTCACCGTTCTTGTTCTTCACAAACACACGATCAATACTTGCAGGATCGGTACGGTCGGCAACATCAGCCTGCACCACTACACGGTAATATTTACCAAAGCGGTTAAAATCTGATGCCTGCGCAGTACCAAAATAAGTCTGCATGGTTTGTAAGATATCTTTTTTGCTTACACCCAATTGATCGGCTTTTTCGTCGTTAACATCCAACTGTAACTGTGGATAATCTGCTTTATAAGAAGTAAAAGCATAAGCAATAGCCGGTTTCGCCATTAACTTTCCAATAAAGTTATTCGCTACACCACTAAATTTATCCAGCCTGCCGTTCGTTTTATCCTGTAACATCACGTTCATGGCCTCAACGTTACTAAAGCCTGGCACCGTAGGGAAACTGAATACAAAGAAGGTACCGGCAGATATGGCTGCCATTTTAGCCCTTACAATATTTTGGATCTCATCGATATTTTTTACGGCCCCTCTTTCGTCGTTTGGTTTTAACAATAAGAAAATCTGACCAGCTGACGGACTGTTCGATGCGGTTAAAAAGTTGTAACCAGCCAACGACATTACAAATCTTGCTGATGGCATAGCCCTTAACTCTTCTTCTGCTTGTTTTAATATTTTATTGGTATTAGCTAATGATGTTCCCGATGGACTGGCAACAGCGATAGCCACAAAACCCTGATCTTCTGTAGGAATAAAACCTGTTTTTGTTCTGCTTACCAGAAAAATGGTAACCAGAACGATTAAGGCAAGTCCGCCCATACTGATCCATTTGTTACGGATAAGCACTTTTAAGCCGCCAACATAACGGTTGGTCATATAATTGAAACCACCGTTAAAACCTGCATAAAACTTTTCTACAAAACCTTTTTTAGGCGCGTTATGACCACCTTCGGCATGTTTGTTCTTTAAAAATAAGGCTGCAAGCGCAGGACTTAAAGTTAAGGCGTTAACAGCCGAGATAATGATGGCTATGGCCATGGTTAAGGCGAACTGTTTGTAGAAAATACCTGTAGAGCCGGTCATAAAGCCAACCGGTAAAAATACCGCTGCCATCACCAGTGTAATCGATATAATAGCCCCGGTAATTTCATTCATTGCCTCGGTGGTTGCTGCCCTCGGACTAAGCGAAGGGTTTTCTTCCATTTTGGCATGCACCGCTTCTACCACCACAATCGCATCATCTACCACAATACCAATGGCGAGTACAAGCGCGAACAGGGTTAAAAGGTTAACAGAGAAGCCGAACAGCTGCATGAAAAAGAAGGTACCGATAATTGCCACCGGAACCGCTATAGCCGGGATTAAAGTAGATCTGAAATCCTGAAGGAAGATAAATACAACGATAAATACGAGTAAAAAGGCTTCTATCAAAGTATGCTCCACCTGATTGATGGATTCATCAAGATCGGTTTTAGTACGGTAAAACTGATTGTGTTTAATACCTGCCGGAAAATCTTTCGATAGTTTCGCCAACAGTTTATCAATGGCAATCTGGATTTCGTTGGCATTAGAGCCTGATAACTGGATTACACCAATGGTAATCCCATCATGTCCGTTTAAACGGTTTACACTACCATAACTATAAGCACCCAGTTCTACACGGGCCACATCTTTTAAACGTAATATAGAACCATCAGAGTTAGAACGGATCGCGATATTCTGATATTCCTCTGGTTTGGTCAGTTTACCTTTATATTTAACGATATATTCAAAGGCCTCACTACTTCTCTCACCAAAGCGACCAGGTGCTGCTTCCAGGTTTTTGTCCTGAATGGCGGTGATCACTTCATTGGGTGTAATTTTGTAAGTGGCCAATTGACTTGGGTTTAACCAGATACGCATCGAATAATCTTTAATACCGCCAAATACACTGGCAGAACCTACACCCGGGATACGTTTAAGTTCGGGAATGATATTGATCTGCGCATAGTTATTTACAAAAACGGCATCGTATTTTTTTGGATCTTCTGAGTAAATACCGATGGCACCAATAAAGCTATTTTGCTGTTTGGTAGTGGTTATACCATATTGTACAACCTCTGCAGGTAACTGGCTTGTGGCCTGCGAAACCCGGTTTTGCACATTAACCGCTGCCTGATCGGGGTTGGTACCCTGTTGAAAGTAAACGGTGATGGCCAGGGTACCGTCGTTACTGGCGCTGGAGGTCATGTATGTCATGTTCTCTACACCATTAATTGCTTCCTCCAATGATGGAGTTACCGAACGTAAAATCGTTTCGGCATTGGCCCCTGGGTACACTGCGGTTACCAATACCGACGGAGGTGCGATATTTGGAAAGCGCTCTAAGGGCAACTTTGTTAAGCCCAGTATACCAACTATTACCAATAAGATGGAAATAACAGTCGAAAGTACAGGCCTGTCTATAAATTTCTGAAACATGACTTTTTAGATTTTAGGTCTTATTAATTTTTTGTTTTTGCAACAGCTACTTTATCTGCTGCTTTTTGAGGCTGGATCACCATGCCCTCCTGTAATTTATCAACCCCGCTCAACACAATCTGATCGCCAACTTTTACCCCGTCTTTAACCAGGTAATTTTCGCCGGCTTTACCAACAATGGTAATGGATTGTTTTTTCACCTTACTACTGTCGCCCACGGTAAATACAAATACTTTATCCTGCATTTCTACCGTTGAAGACTGCGGTACCAGAATGGCATTATCGTGCTGTAAACCTAAACGGATCTTACCGGTATTACCCGAGCGAAGAACGCCACTTGCATTAGGGAAACTTGCCCTTAAAGTAATGGCACCTGTGTTTTTATCAAACTGACCATCGATCATATCGATCTTGCCTTTAATCGGGTAAGCAGAATTATCAGCTAATAAAAGTTCTACTGCCGGTAAATGTTTAATCCGGTCGGCAGGTGTTTTACCTGGATAATTTGCATTAAAACTGTTGAAGTCGTTTTCAGCAAGCGAGAAATAAACATGTACTTCGTGGATATCTGATAATTGTGTTAAAGCAATCTGATCAGTCGGAGAAACCAAACTTCCCTGTTTCTTAGGGATACGGCCGATGTAACCGCTTACTGTAGCCTTAACATTGGTATAACCTAAGTTAATCTGTGCCGAAGCAACACTGGCTCTGGCTTGCTCGGCATTTGCCTGCGCAATTTTATAGGCCGTTTTGGCTGTTTTTAACTGAAAATCAGAAACTACCTTATTCTGAACAAGTGGTGTTAATTTATCAACTTCCAATTGAGCGTTTAAAATAGCCGCTTCCGCAGCATGTAAACTCGCTTTGGCATTGTTTAAAGCCTCGCGATAAGGGTTTTCGTTAATTTTGAACAGGGTTTGTCCGGCAGTTACATAAGCGCCTTCGTTAACCAAAACGCTTTGTAAGTAACCACTTACCTGTGGCCGTACATCGATATCAACAGCACCCTGAATAGAGGCCGGGTATTCGATAAACGTGGTTTCTGTGCTCGAGCTAATCGCGCTTACAGGCAATGCCGGTGGCGGTGGTGCAGCTGCAGCCTGATCAGGAGACGACTTACAACTCACCAGAATTATAGATAGAAGAGAAATTGTTAACAATAACTTAATACTATTAAACTGTTTAACAGTGTTAAGTAAAGGGTACAAGCGATGTAGAGATTTCATATGATTAAATTTAATTGGAATTAGTGTGTATAATAATTTAACACTGTTAAATTACCTTGTAAAAAAAAATTAACTATTAATAGATAATGTAATGCCCTTGATGGCATCTTTTAAAATTTGTTGGTTTAACTCGTCTGTTGTTCTTCCATTCGGGCGAACCAGATTGATGGAAATTAAACCATGGATGATAGACCAATAAGTGTAATACTTCATGCAGATATCATCATCAGAAACGGGTTGCTTCTCAAATAATGATTCAATTACGTCGCCCAACATACCAGCTATGTTTTCGGCTTCGGGCATTGAATTTTTAACGGTACAACAAACCATATCCACACCGTACATCAATTGATAAAATTCTTTATGGGTAAAGGCGAAGTTCCAGTAGGCAATCCACATGGCTTCCATTTTATCTTCCGGAGATTCGTGTTTATCCCTGGCTTCGCGGATATCTTTCGCCAACATTAAATATCCCCTTCTGGTGAGTTCCAGTAAGATGCCATCTTTGTTAGAAAAGTATTCGTAAATAATTGGTGCAGTATATTCAATCTGGTCGGCAATTTTACGCATACTCAATGCCTGCCAACCCTCTGTTTGCACAATATTCAAGGCAGCATCCAGAATTTTTGTTCTGGTTTCATCTTTTAAACGTAGAATTCTTTCTTTACTTCCCATGACTGGAATATTAGGTGTAAATAATCTAACACCGTTAAGCAAATGTAGAACCAATTCCAGAATTGACAATCATTCATTTGTCATAAACATTTTATTGCTTATTTTTACAGCTGATAATCAACGATTAAAGTGTTTAAAAGCACATTCCGAATAAATTAATTTTCTCAAAAAATATAAAAAATGATTTTCCGCGAGGCAAAAACAACTGACATAGCTGCAATACAAATTGTCAGACATACGGTAAAAGAGAACACTTTGTCAGATCCGGCACTGGTTACTGACAAAGATTGCGAAGAATTTATTACACAACGTGGCAAAGGATGGGTTTGCGAAGTAGGTGGAGCAATAGTTGGGTTCTCCATCGTAGATTTAAAGGAGCATAATATCTGGGCGCTATTCCTTCGGCCAGAATTTGAAGGCAAAGGCATTGGCAAAGAACTGCACCGGTTAATGATGGATTGGTATTTCGATCAAACGCAAGATCTTGTGTGGTTAGGAACAGCGCCCAATACCCGCGCTGAAGAATTTTATAGCCGGCAAGGTTGGAAAAAAGTAGGCATGGTAAATAAAGGTGAAGTGAAATTTGAGATGAGTTATGAGGATTGGGTGGAACGAAGCGTATAAATAGTTATCACAAAGATCCTTAAGAGTAATCTTAATGCGAGCGCTATAATCTATAGTAATATTGCTGAGAACGGTCGTCTTTCCCGCGCAGGCGGGAACCTTAATGCAACCTACAAACCCATACTAAGGCATTACGATTCCCAATCAAGTTGGGAATGACGATTGCAGCGTAGAAAAGATTAACCACGAAGACACAAAGAACACAAAGCGATTTCATGGTGTCTTTGTGCCTTAGTGGTAACAACCTATCTATTCCATATAAAAGGTGCCTGTTTTACAAAGGCCTTCTCCCCTAACTGCTCAATAATAAACTGTGCTAAATTAGCCGCATTAATCTGTTCGCCTTCACAATTAACCAAACTTGTACCTATAGGCGTTTGCTCGTCGGTTTGGATAATCATGGGCAACCGGATTAAAGTCCAATCGAGATTGCTTGCAGTTAAGTACTTGTACTCCTTTTGTTTATCTGCAGTGGAAACCGGATAGTTATCGTACATCCATTTGGTGGCAAATTGAGTTTTAGTATCTTTTTCATCAGCAGGCGTATCCACATTGATCCCGGTAATTACGATGTAACGTTTCAGATCAAAGGCCTGCATGGTCTTGATAATATTACCTGTTGATTGCGTAAAGATTGTTTTTTCGCTGGCAGGCTGCCCCATCCCCAATGCACTGACTACGATATCGCATCCTTCGATAAGCGCGTGTACTGTTTCGGCATCTTTTACGTCGCCAATTACGATTTCCAGCGAAGCATGATGGACTTGAAGTTTTTCAGGATTTCTGATAAGGGCTTTCACCTGATGGTTTTGCGCCAATAGCGCTTTTAAAATATAAGTACCAGCTTTACCTGTAGCACCGATTAAAGCAATTTTTAAATCTTGCATGATGTTCTTTATAAAATTTTAGAAAATAACAGTTTATCCCCTGTTATCAGAGCGATAAGGGGATTTCAGAATTGAATTCTGTTTGAGTTATATTTTATAAAGAGATTTTAATGGTACTAATTTAGGAAAAAAATACAATTTCGACTCAAATATATTTCGTATAAAAGACCCTGAAACAAGTTCAGGGTGACGAACTGCAAGAGTAATCGTCATTGCGAGAAGGCTTTTTCAGCCAACGAAGCAATCTTAAAGCGTTCGCTAGTAGCGATAGTTGTAAGATTGCTTCCCCGAAAAAGTCGGGGCAGGCTCTCGTGCCTCCTCGCAATGACGATGCAGCGGAGAAAAGATTAACCACAAAGAACACAAAGCAAATTTATTAGTGTCTTAGTGATAAAACACTAACCTTTAAACTTCTTCATAAACGTACTCACACTTTCTTCTAAATTCCCATCAGCGATGGCTTTAACGAAAGCAGTACCGATAATCGCCCCGTTGGCGTACGAACAGGCCTTATCGAAAGTCTGTTTATCGCTGATCCCGAAACCGATCATGGTTGGGTTTTTCAGATTCAGGTTTTTAATCCTGCTGAAATAAGCTTCAGTAGTATTACCAACCTCAAGGTTTTTACCCGTTGTGGCCGACGATGATAACAAATAGATAAATCCATTGGTTAAACCGTCAATTTTATGGATCCGTTCTTCAGCGGTTTGAGGGGTGATTAAAAATACATTGCTCAGGTTATGTTTTTCGAAGCAATCTTTATAAAATTCTTCGTACTCTACCATTGGCAAATCGGGAACAATACAGCCATCTACTCCTACTTCGGCACAGGCTTCGCAGAATTTTTCTACTCCAAACTGCAAAACAGGGTTTACATAACCCATTAACAAAACAGGAATGGTAACGGTCTTACGCAAGTCTTTCAACTGTTCGAAAAGCAGCTTAAGCGTCATCCCCTGATCTAATGATTGCTTGCTGCTCGCCTGAATTACCGGCCCATCCGCAACAGGATCGGAATAAGGAAACCCGATTTCGAGCATATCAGCACCTGATTTTTCCAGCGCTTCAGCAATTTTAATGGTATCGCCAGTATTTGGATAACCAGCAGTATAGTATATTGATAATATATTTTTCTTCTCCTGGAAGAGTTGTTTAATTCGGTTCATGTTTTTGAGATGTGAGATTGGAGATTGGAGATGTGAGATTGGAGATTAGGTGCTTATCAGAAAGTCCATCGTCTCATGTCTCATATCTATTGTCTCAAATCTATCTTAAAGATTAAAATATTTAATATAAGTATCCAGATCCTTGTCGCCACGGCCTGAAAGGCAAACCACTACGTTTTCGCCAGCTTTAAATTCCATTTTTTCCAAATAAGCCAGGGCGTGTGCACTTTCGATAGCCGGAATAATCCCTTCCAATTGGGTGCAAAGCAAACCAGCTTCTAAACTTTCTTCATCGGTAATGGAAACATATTGGCCACGGCCGGTTTTAAACAAATGTGCATGCTGTGGGCCAATGCCAGGGTAATCCAAGCCTGCCGACACTGAATGTGGTTCTACCACCTGACCATCTGGTGTTTGCATTAAAATGCTTCTGCTACCGTGCAAAACACCTTCTTTACCTAAATAAGTGGTTGCAGCAGAAAATCCGCTCGATACTCCTTTTCCTGCTGCTTCAACAGCAATCAGTTTAACATTTTCATCGTCCATAAAATGGTAGAACATACCCATGGCGTTACTTCCACCCCCAACGCAGGCCAAAACATAATCAGGCTGGTCGCTTCCGGTCTGTTCTAATAACTGCTTTTTGGTTTCCTCAGAGATAATCGATTGAAAAATGGCCACCATATCAGGGTAAGGGTGTGGGCCAACTACCGAACCAATGATATAGTGTGTATCAACAGGATTATTGATCCAGTCGCGCATCGCCTCATTAGTGGCATCTTTTAAGGTTTTGCTTCCAGAGCTTGCCGGAACAACCTTTGCGCCCAGCATTTTCATGCGGGCCACATTTGGTGCCTGGCGCTCGATATCTACCTCGCCCATGTAAATTACGCACTCAAGGTTACGCAACGCACATACCGTTGCGGTGGCTACACCATGCTGACCAGCGCCGGTTTCGGCAATGATTCTTTTTTTACCCAGTTTTTCGGCCAGTAAAATCTGTCCGATGGTATTGTTGATCTTATGTGCACCAGTATGGTTTAAATCTTCTCTTTTTAAGAAAATATTGGCACCATATTTTTCTGAATATCTTTTGGCAAGATATAAAGGCGAAGGACGCCCAACGTAATCTTTTAACAATTGATGAAATTCCTTTTGAAAATCGGCATCATCAATAATCTTTAAATAGTTTTGACGCAATTCCTCTACGTTTGGATAAAGCATTTCGGGGATGTAAGCACCACCAAAATCTCCATAATATCCTTTTTCGTTTACTTTGTATTTCATAATATCTATCAACTAATCTGTCACATTGAGCTTGTCGAATGCTATACTAAATTCCTTCGACAGGCTCAGGATGACATTATTTCGTGCTCATTTCTTTAATAAATTCTTTAATCTTCTCTGCATCCTTTAAACCTGGTTCAATTTCAAATCTGCTGTTGATATCCAGGGCATATAAGCGCTCGTCATTTATTTCTTTTATGGCCGGTGCATGTTCTAAATCAATGCCGCCACTTAAAAAGTAGGGTTTGGTGTAAGTATATCGGTCTAAAACAGACCAATCGAAAGTTTTTCCCGATCCGCCATGTGCTTTGGTTTTGGTATCGAACAGGAAATAATCCACCACATTTAAATAAGCTTCGAGACCTGAAAAATCAAAATCTTCATCCATTCCGATAGCTTTAATCACTTCTAAAGCAGGAAAGCTTGATTTCAATGCAGCACAATATTCAGGCGATTCGCTGCCATGTAACTGAACAGCCTTTAGCTTCAATGTGTTTACTTTATCTTTTACTTTTTCAAGGTCTTCATTTACAAATACCCCTACGGTTTTAATCTCAGAGGGGATGTATTTGATCAATTCAGCAGAAACATCGCTGATCAACCTTGGCGATTTCTCATAAAAGATGAAGCCCAGATAATCTGGCTGCAGCTCGGCAACCGCAGCAATATTGGCTGCCAAACGCATGCCGCAAACTTTTAACTTTAACATGCCAATAAGTTTTTGAAACTGTTTAACGCTTTTTTGCTCATTAACGATTCTTCCGCTTCATAAAAACAATCGGCAAAAGATTGTTCAGGTTTTATGGTTTTAATGGCCAGTGCCGAATTGCACAATACTACATTGTTCTGTACATCAGTGGCTTCGCCATTTAATACATCCATAAATATTTTAGCTGATGATTCTACGGTATCGCCTCCTTTAATGGCATAAGTATCAACCTTATCAAAACCCATATCCTGAAGGGTTAAAATCTGTTCGCCTTTATTCGAAAAGGTTTTCACATCACAGGTTAACGAAACCTCGTCATAACCTTCTAGCGCGTGTACAATGGTATAACTTTTATCCGTATCCTGGTATAAATAAGCATATAAACGGGCGAGCTCCAAACTAAAAACGCCTACCATCTGGTATTTCGGCTGACCAGGGTTAACCATTGGCCCAAGCATATTGAAAAATGTTTTTACGCCCAGTTCTTTACGGATCGGTGCCACAATTTTCATTGCCGGATTAAACAACGGAGCATGTAAAAAACAGATCCCTGCAGTATCTAAATTACGCCTTAAAGTATCGTCATTATTGGTAAAAGTATAACCTAAATATTCCATTACATTTGAAGAGCCACAGCCCGAAGAAACGCCATAGTTACCATGTTTGGCCACATGATGACCAGCACCTGCCACCACAAATGATGATAAGGTAGAAATATTGAAAGTATCTTTGCCATCACCTCCGGTACCACAAAGATCGATCAGGTCGTAACCCGATAAATTTACTTTAACGCACATATCAAGCATCGCATCACGAAAGCCCTGTAGCTCCTGCACCGTAATATTACGCATGGCATAAGCGGTAATAAAAGCAGCAATCTGTGAAGAATTAAATGCCCCTTCCGAAATTGAAATTAAAATGGTCTTTGCCTCTTCCCTGCTAAAACTCTTGTTCTCGAATAAATGGTTTAATATTTTTTTCATGTTTACTGCTCAATCTTATTTTGTGCCATGGTTTGTGTCTCCACAAACCATTTAATATTCTGTTCCGTTTCGTGGAGACACGAACCGGGGCGTTAGTTTTGTATTCAATCTGCTCGCCATGGTTTGTGTCGCCACAAACCATTTAAAGTTTTCTAAATCTTATTTTTATCTCGGTGATCTGTGTCTCCACAGACCACTTAATATTTTATAAATCTTATCTTATAGATGCTGATCCCGATTAATCGGGACAGCATGACAATCCTTCAAAAAATTGCATAAAAAAAGGATTGCTTTTTGGGCAATCCTCTTCGTTGTGTTTAAAATATTTTAAAATATATAACAATAGAATTTGCCTAACGAATTTCGTTATGCCACCACCAATTGTTATTTAAGTTTTTAATTATCATGTTTGTATAAAGCAAATATTGACATAGTTTTTTAATATTCCAAAATCTTTCTAAAAATATATGGTTTTCTTTAAAAGAAAAGTACAGTTTAATGATGATTTCGGTTTCGGATCGAATCCTGTAACCAAAAACCAACGCATGCTCAACCCCGATGGTTCGGCAAATATCGAACGTACAGGCCTGCCCTGGTTTAAGTTTGATGATACCTACACCCGTCTGGTTACCATGAGCTGGCCGCGGTTTTTCTTTGTTATTCTGATAGCCTACCTCATTGTAAATACCATATTTGCGGTTTTATATAATGTGGTGGGGATCGAAAACCTGGAAGGTGCTAAAGGTTTAACCCTTCGTGATCAGTTTTTTGATGCCTTTTTCTTTTCTGCCCAAACCATTTCTACCGTGGGTTACGGTCATATTTCGCCACAGGGTTTTATTACGAGTATCCTGGCGGCTTTCGAAAGTATGTTGGGTTTATTGGCTTTTGCCTTGGCTACAGGTTTATTATACGGCCGTTTTAGCAGGCCAACCTCTAAAGTGAGTTTCAGCAAAAAAATGGTGATAGCCCCCTACGAGAATGGCCATGGCTTAATGTGCCGTTTGGTGAACCTCCGCCGCAACCAGCTCATTGAGATTGAAGTGCAGATGGTAATGTCGTACAACGAAACGGTTGATGGCAAGCATGTCAGGAGGTTTTACCCCCTGGCACTGGAGCGCGACAAAATCGGCATCTTGTCTTTAAACTGGACTTTGGTACATCCCATTACAGAGGAAAGTCCGTTTTATGAAAAATCGTTAACAGAGTTGCAACAGGCAGAGGTTGAAATTTTTGTGATGCTTAAGGCTTTTGATGATACTTTTTCGCAACACATTCATACCAGGACCAGCTATCAGGATGAAGAAATAGAAATGGATGCTAAGTTTGAGAAAATGTATTACCATAACGAGGAGGGTAAAATGGTAATGGATTATAGTAAGCTGGATAAGATTACGCGGACGGTGTAAAGATCTTTCTTATTGAAAAGTTTTTTGCCTTTTTGGGAAAACTTTTTATTTCTTTTGGAAAGCAGGTTTCTTGCTAATCGGTTGCGGTAGTCCCGCCATACGCTGCAATCTTTTTGTGGTCCTGTCATCCTGAGGTACGAAGGATCTGTTTCATAGGCTGCAGATGAAAGGCCATTTAAGGCTGCTGCAAACAAAAAGGATTTTCGCTGCTGTCGGGTTTAGGTGGGTTCGGTAGGTGCAATGAATAGAACCACCCCGCCTTTCAGGCACCCCTCCAGAGGAGGGGAATTACCCCTCATTGTCTTTATGCGATTTGCATTCCCCTCTTTCAGAGGGATGTCCGCAGGACGGGGTGTCTCAACAATCTATAAATCCACGAGATCCTTATGTAAATCTAGGTAAACTCAAAGTTTAGGTCTTCGACGGGCTCAGGCTGACAGTTATTTACTTTAAACGCTTTGCTCTTAGATCTTCCGCCTAAAACCTTCTACCTTTCTACCCTCAACCTTCTACCCCTTAATCAGCGGATTCTTTTCTTTCGCAAACAGATCAAAAACCTTTTTATCTACAAAAGCCGGGAAGAGTTTATTCATCCAAACAGCTAATTTCCCTTGTCCGGTCATGATTAAAGTACGTTTACGTTTTTCTATGCCATCGGCAATAATGCTGGCTACTTCTTCGGATGACATCATTTTGCCTTCATCCATACTGGTTTCGCCATGTGCAGCACCATCTTTTGATAAAGCGGTTACCCTGATATTGGAAGCGGTAAAACCAGGACAGGCCAATAAAACATTTACCCCGGTTTTAAGTAATTCGGTGCGTAAAGATTCCATAAAACCATTCATTGCAAATTTAGAGGCCGAATAACCAGTTCTACCCGGCAAACCGCGGAAACCTGCAATTGATGATACACCAACCACTGTGCCTTTGGTTTTCAAAATCTCAGGCAAAGCATATTTGGTACAATAAACCGTCCCCCAAAAGTTCACATCCATCAGGTTTTTAAGCACCGATAAATCAAGATCGTTAAACAGGGCACGCATAGATAATCCGGCATTATTTACCAGAATATCAATCTTTTGAAAAGATACTAAAGCTTGTTTGATTATCAGTTCGCAATCTGCTTCTTTACTTACATCGGCCTGAACTGCTACGGCCCTGATGTTATATCTTTTCTCCAAATCTGCAGTAATTTCGCAAAGGGTTACATATTGACGGGCAGCTAAAACCAAATTGGCACCACGTTTAGCAAATTCTTCCGCACAAGCTTTTCCGATTCCGCTCGAGGCGCCAGTGATGATGATGACTTTATTTTTTAGGTTCATTTTTAGTAGCAAGTATTAAGTAGCGAGTATTAAGTAGCGAGTATTGAGTAGCAAGTATCAAGACTGCATACTGCTTTTATTTTTTTATATTAATGTAATTCAGCTAAAAGTGCTTTACCATTATTTCATCATTGCAGTTTCGTAAGGCACGCGGGTTACAATCGAACGGCCGAGTGTAATTTCATCGGTATATTCCAGCTCACCGCCAAAAGCAATACCCCGCGCAATGGTGGTTACCGGAACATTAAACTCTTTTAATCTTTTGTAAAGATAAAACAATGTGGTATCGCCCTCCATATTCGGGCTCAATGCTAAAATCACCTCTTTAATCCCTCCTGCTGCCATTCTGGCTACTAATCCATCAATAAACAGATCGGAAGGGCCTACGCCATCCATCGGAGAGATTAAGCCGCCCAAAACATGGTAAACCCCAAAATATTGACCGGTATTTTCAATCGCCATTACATCTCGTGTATCTTCTACCACGCAAATGGTTTCTTTATCGCGTTTTGGCGAAGTACAGATCTCACATACCACATAATCGGAAATGTTATGGCAGGTACTGCAATGTTTAATATGCTGCTTAAGTTTTATAATAGTATTGCCAAACTGGTTTACCTCCTCCTGCTCTTTGTTTAAAAGATGTAGTACCAAACGTAAAGCTGTTTTTTGCCCTACACCAGGAAGTTTCGAGAATTCGTTTACCGCATCTTCGAGCAGTTTGGATGAAAAATTCATATTGCAAAAATAGGTAAAATGGTTTGTTAGTTCAATAGTCATTGGTTCATTCGTCATTAGTTCATTAGGCTATTTGACTTCCGACTTCGTACTTCCGACTTCGGACTCAAGAATATTGCTTGATTTGATACTTTTCTTTACATTTATCAGCTTAACACAAAACTATGTCTCCAACCATTCTCTTATGTTTTCTGATCGGTTATTTTTTACTACTGATTATTATTTCATTCGTAACCTCAAAAAAATCATCTGATAATTCTACTTTCTTTGTCGCCAATCGAAATTCTAAATGGTATTTAGTAGCCTTTGGGATGATCGGAACCGCACTTTCGGGTGTTACTTTCATATCGGTACCCGGAGAAGTTGGCGCACCCAGTGGAAACCAGTTCCAATATTTCCAGTTTGTTCTGGGTAATGCAGTTGGTTTTATCATCATCGCCACAGTTCTGCTTCCACTCTATTACCGGATGAATTTAACCTCCATTTATAGCTATATTGAAAAGCGGTTGGGGCATTACAGTTACAAAACAGCAGCATCGATATTTTTATTGAGCCGCACGTTGGGATCAGCAACAAGATTATACCTCGTAGTGATTGTTTTACAGCGTTTTATATTCGATAATTATGGCGTTCCGTTCTGGTTAACAGTTTTAATTTCGTTGGCACTGATCTGGTCGTACACCTTTAAGGGTGGATTAAAAACCATTATCATTACCGATACACTGCAAACTTTTTTCCTGGTACTTTCAGTTTTTCTGACTATTTATTTTATTTGCAACAGTCTTGATTTCAATATTCCACAGGCATTCGAGACCATAAAAACCAGCAGTTACTCCAAAATATTCTTTCTAAACGATTTCCTGACGAATAAGTTCTACTTCAGTAAACAGTTTATCGGTGGTATTTTCGTTACCATTGCCATGACAGGTTTAGATCAGGATTTGATGCAGAAAAACCTGAGCATGGGTACCATTAAAGAGGCACAGAAAAACATGTTTACTTTTACAGGCGTATTCGTGATTTTAAATGTTTTCTTTTTGAGTGTGGGCGCCTTGTTATACATTTTTGCAGCGAAAAACGGCATCGATATTCCATTAGATCATATTAGCGGAAAACCGAGAACTGATTTATTATTCCCCGAAATTGCCTTAAATAACCTGGGCGCGGTACCTGCAATTATATTTATGCTGGGCTTAACTGCAGCAACATTTGCAACCACCGACTCTGCCCTTACAGCTTTAACCACATCGTTCTGTGTCGACTTTTTAGGCATGGCTAAGGCGGAAAATGTAAATGCCAAAGACGCCGTAAAAAAGCGCCATACCGTACACGTAGCGTTTTCTATTCTGATGTTTTTGGTCATCATCGTCATCAATGCACTGAACAGCTCATCGGTAGTCAGCTTGATTTTCACCATTGCCTCTTATACCTACGGACCGCTTTTAGGACTATATAGTTTTGGATTATTTGTAAAAAAACGTGGTCTTCACGATAAATTAGTGCCGATAGTTTGTTTATTATCACCTTTTTTATGTTACTTGCTTTCCACGTATTCTACCACTTTATTGGGCGGTTACGTTTTTAGTGTTGAACTGATTTTGATTAACGGTTTAATCACATTTATAGGCTTGTTGTTCATCAGTAAAAAAACTGATGCGCAAACCAGATTTTAATATTAGAATAACAGTATATGACGAGTGAAGAAAAAATTAGAAGCGCTTTTGAAAACAAAGACTGGCAAGAAATTAAAGTAACAGATTCTTGGCAAATTTTTAAAATCATGGCCGAATTTGTTGACGGTTTTGAAAAACTGGCTAAAATTGGCCCATGTGTTACCATTTATGGTTCGGCCCGTACGGCTCAAACGCATAGATATTATCAATTGGCAGAGCAGTGCGGTAAATTATTAACCGATCGTGGTTATGGTGTAATCACTGGCGGTGGTCCTGGTATTATGGAGGCCGGTAATAAAGGCGCCCACACCAATGGGGGTAAATCGGTAGGTTTAAACATCGAGTTGCCTTTTGAGCAGTTCCACAATAAATATATCGATCATAATAAATTGTTGGAGTTTGATTATTTCTTTGTGCGCAAAGTAATGTTCATGAAATATAGTCAGGGTTTTGTGGTTTTACCAGGTGGTTTTGGCACCATGGATGAACTTTTTGAAGCTTTAACCTTAATCCAGACCGGAAAAATTGCACGTTTCCCAATCGTATTGGTGGGTGTTGATTATTGGGGTGGATTAATTGATTGGATTAAAGGAACGATGTTGCAGAAAGAACACAATATCCACGAAGAAGATTTAAACCTTTTCAGGTTGGTAGATACCGCAGAAGAAGCTGCAGAGCATATTTTCCGTTTCTACGATAAATATGTACTTAAACCGAATTTCTAGTAGATTGGTTCAATGGTTCATTGGTCATTGGTTCATTGGTCAGTTGCACATGGCAACTGGTTAATTGTTTAAATCGGTTAACTGAAAATTGCCAACTGTAAACTGGTTAACTGAAAAAGTGCTTACAAAAAATAAGCACTTTTTTTATGTCTTCATTTATTGTAACAACTGGAGAAAACTGCGATCTAAAATAAAACGTATCTAAAATGTCGAAATTTATCAGCTGGAAAAACAATTGGTTAAGTGGAAACTTTCAACTCTTTGCAGACGGTGTACAAAAAGGAGCAATCACTTTTGGAACATGGAAAAGCGATGCGGAAAGCATGTTAGAGGATAAAAACTATTTCTTCTCGAACGAGGGCTTTTGGCAATCGAGCACCAAGGTAATCGATAGAAAAACAAATGAAGTGGTGGCCATGATTACCTACGATACCTGGAAATCTAAAGCGGTAATCAGCTTAAAATCGGGCGAGCAGTATGAATGGAAATCGACAAATTTATGGCGTTCGCAATGGACGGTGAGCAATTATAAAGATGAGCACATTATGTACAGTGCTAACAGCAGCAGTGGGGCATTATCGTCTGATACCGACAATGAATTATTGATTATAGCAGGCTTATTTATTAAGCAGATCTATAACAAACAGGCAATTGTGCTTATTGCCTGCTTCATGCCGATCATTACAATGACTGCACTTCGCAGATAATTAGTAAAAAATTAAATCCTTTTGTGAGATGGAACAGATATTAAATTGGAGAAAAGGTTTATTTGATAGCAATTATCAGGTATTTAACAATGGACTGTTAAAATTTTCGCTGAATTTTAGTTCGTGGAAAAATTCGGCAATAGCCACTACCCAGGCAGGTATTTACCTGTTAAAAAGTGAAGGATTTTCAAAACCTGAAACTAAATTGCTGAACAATCAGAATGAGGTTTTAGCTATAATTACTTACGACTGGCTCCGTTTTAAAGCAAAAATTGTATTTGCCTCTGGTGATACTTTTGACTGGAGCTTTCAAAACAGCTGGTTAAGCCGGTGGTCGTTAAACGACCATCAGGATAAACAGATTTTGTTCAATGCTTCAAGCGGAAATGGAATGTTACATAGCAATGTAGATGATGATAAACTGATTTTATGCGGGCTTTTTATTAGGGAATACTATTCGAGGCTTCTTGTTGGTTTTATCATTGTAATATTCTTTCTGTTTAGCTTCAAGAATATTTTTTAGATTGGACAGATTGTTTTTCGAAGTCCATTTCCAAACGCGATCGTCATGCTGAATTTATTTCAGCATCTATCCTTCATATAAGACCCTGAAATAAATTCAGGGTGAAGTACCACATTAAAACGAACCATTTTATCTCGTAGCGGGACGCTACGACTAGAGTTTAGCATCCATCCTTCATATATAAGACCCTGAAATAAATTCAGGGTGACGTACCTCGAGAGAAACTTCTTAGGTTATCCCAAAATCACTTTTATTTTTTCGGTTGGTCTGGCGATGACTGCTTTATCTCCGGAGATGATAATGGGTCTTTCAATTAAAATAGGATGTGCAACCATAGCATCAATCCATTCTTCATCAGTCAGGATTTTTCCTTTATAATTCTCAGTAAAAACCTTTTCCCCTTTACGGATCAATTCTAATGGTTTAATCCCCAGTTTTCGAATAATTTCTTCTAATTCGCTTTTATTGGGCGAGGTTTCTAAATAATAAACCACCTCGAAATCTTTTCCGCTTTTTTCAAGTTCATCTAAAGCACAACGGCTTTTAGTACAGCGGTTATTGTGATAAATCGTAATCATTTAGAAATGTTTAAAGTCCGCTTACGCCACCGCTAACCACCAGTTTCATGGCATCAGCTGCTGTCATATGCAAATCAGTTACCTTATCTCTCCTTACAATGCAAAGCTGACCTGCAAAAGAATAAGAAAGTGGAAAATATACGGCTACTTCTTCGGGCAGATTGAGTTTATGCAGATCGTTCTGCGTTAAAAATCCAATCTTTTTTAGGCCTCCCTCCACTTCTACCAGCACCGGGTGGTTAAATTTCTTCTCATCACCTACAAAAGCTTCTGTTAAATCTTTTATGGATGAATAGATAAAATTAAGTAAGGGCAGCCGCTGCATAATCCGCTGAAACCAATTGTACATGGGCTCAGTTACCAAATTGGTTACAAAGATACCGGCTAGTAAAATGAGGGCTAAAACCGTCAACAAACCTAAGCCAGGGATATTCCGGCTTTCGCCTGTACTTGGATTTACGCCTAAAATATTGTTTACATTCAACCAGCTATCTACAGTTGTAACTGCCCAAACCACAATAAAAATACTTACGGCAATGGGCACAACAATTAATAAACCTTTAATCAAATAGTTTAAAATAGCTTTCCCGACTTTATTCATGGTGCAAAAATAACATTTTTTTTAGTTCATTTGTGCTAAGTGTTCATTAGTTCATTAGCCATTGGTTCATTTGTGCTGGGTGCATAGCCTTGCAATACGTATAAGAGATTTTATTAGCATATTTACCTGGTTTATTGCACCTAACGTGTATCCAGGCAATTCTCGATGCCAATGAACTATTGAACAAAAGAGCTAATTGGCAATATGCTACACTAATGAACCACTGAACGAATAAACTTATAGGGCAGTTTGCTACACCATTGACCAATCAACCTCTGAACGAATGAACTTATAGACAGTCTGCGACACTAATGACTAATGAACCACTGAACGAATAAACTTATAGGGCAGTTTGCCACACTAATGACCAATGAACAACTGAACTAAGCAACTATTCATAGAAATAAACCCTTTTAACCCTTTGCGAGATATTGGTTAAAATTTCATACGGAATGGTATTAATATCTTTCGCCAACTGCATAATGGTGTGTTCCTTATTAAAAACAATAGCCTCATCACCAGGTTTCACGTCAATACCTGTGATATCCAACATGGTCATGTCCATACAGATTGAACCGATGGTAGGCACCAAGTGGCCGTTAATAAGCATTTTACCTACTCCATTGCCAAAATACCTGGTATAGCCATCAGCATAGCCAATTTTTACAGTCGCTATTTTTCCACCATTTGGCATTACTCCCCTCCTGCTATAGCCTACGGTTTCACCCGGAGCTAATGTCTTCACTTGGGTAACCGTAGTTTTAAGCACCATTACGGTTTGCAAACCCCGGTTATTCGGCAATGCGGAGTCAAAACCATACAAACCTATACCTAAACGTACCATATCCATTTGCCCTTCCGGCCAACGCGAAATGCCCGAAGTATTTGATATATGAAGCAATGGCTTGTAGCCTAAAACTTCGACCAACTGGTTGGCGATAATTTTAAACCGTGCGATCTGTTGTTGCGTAAACCCATCATGTTCTGCGGCATCGCTTGCCACCAGGTGAGAAAAAATACTTTGCACTTTTACCTTCGCCGAATCTTTAAGCAGATTAGACAAAGTATCGATTTCTGGTTGATCAAAGCCCAAACGGTGCATACCACTATCTATTTTAATGTGGATGGGGTAATCGAAATCATAATCAGACAGTGCATTTAAAAAACTGTTCAGAATTTCTATGCTGTAAATTTCGGGTTCGAGTTTGTGTTTAATGATGGCTTCGAAAGCAGATTCTTCCGGACTCATCACCATAATCGGCAAAGTAATTCCGGCTTTTCGCAGTGCAATACCTTCATCGGCATAGGCTACCGCCAGATAATCTACCTTATGGAACTG
>NZ_LMZQ01000056.1 GCF_001442625.1 Pedobacter ginsenosidimutans
ACAGGTAAGTTTTGCCCTTTGATAAAATTTTAAATCCCTGACTATCTTTTACAATTTGCGCATTCAACTGCATACATAAACAACATGCAATTGAAAAGCAAATGAATTTAGTATACTCTTTTATTTTAAAAACCTGTCTCATTTCAATAATATCCCCCTTAATAAAATCCGACCTAAATAGATCACTGTCTGATCATATTTTTCAGGATGTTGAACAATATCCGCTCTCTTGTCTTCAGGCAGTATCATGAGTTTATCGGCTTTCTGGCCAGAAAGGGTTACTTTCACCAAATGGTCTCCATGAGGTACTTTAATTATATCAAACTGTCCGCGGTAACGGTTATTGCAGTAGCTGTTGAATCTGTTCAACACATCTGCAGCGGTTGTATCTTTTGCCTGGTAATAAATAAAACTCCCCTCCTTTTCTTTGCTTAGTTTTACTGGTTTTCCATCTATGATCCACTCCAGTTGTCCAACCTCTGGTCCGCCAATATCAAATACGCCCAGCATATCTCCCTTAAAACGAAAACTAAATGTGGCCCCTGGTTTATTTGCAGAAAGTACATTAGAAAACCAGGGACTGAATTTTTTAAGGTTTGGATCAGTATCTGTTGGCAACACCCTCCAACCCTTATCAGGAACCGGTAAAATTGATGGATCTACCATCGTTGCATCATCCCATGCGGCAGTAATTAACGGCTTTGACAGCGCCTTCTTTTTTAATGGCTTTGCTGCCTCAATTTTTTTGAAGGCCCGAGCAATGGCTGCTGCGTAGAGATTGCCCCCTGCGGTAGTCGGGTGGATTCCATCATCAGAAAACAAAATTTTATTCGGATCAGCCTGGTTCCCTTTCCAGATCAATTTATCTGCAGCTTCCAGCTTTGCCGCCTCCACACCTAAGTTCACAGCAGGTAGGTCATAATGCGCGGCAATCAGCTCCAGTCCTTTAATATTTGGAGGCAGCTCATTTCTTTGATAAAAGGCCGTTTGTCCGGTTAAAATGGTATACAGCAAACAAATAGCTGTATTGGGGTTCTTCTTGATTGTTTGACGGATCATTCCCTCCATCCCGGCGGCATAAGCGCCGTTAACGGCAAACTCTATAAAAATAAGATCGGGCTGGTGGCTGAGTGCCTGTTCATTGACCCTAAATGCACCAAGTTCTGTTCCTGTGCCAGATACACCTGCGTTGATCCATTGAAAGCTAGCCTGAGGATAAGTCTGCTCCAGGTACCGGGCCGTTTGAAGGCGATAACCAAAGTTTGCCTGGGTGATGCTCCCTCCAATAAAAGCAACCACCACCTTTTTACCCGCATTTACTTTTTCAAAGAAGCCCGGAAGGCCTGCCCTAACACTGCATTCCAGTTCATTGTTAAAATCACCAGCTTCAATTACAGGGATATTGGATGCAGAAACATCAAAATAAAGAGGAGAAGCCCCTGCCTGGGAGGCCGCAATCTTATCACTGTCAGGCCTGGTTTGAGAAAATGCAGTAGCAGACATTAATAAACAACCAAGCAATGCAGTTTTCACACCTTTTTTATTCATTACCATAGAGTACAATCTTTTTTGATTTTGTTTTCCCATCATTACTCTTAAAAATGAGTTCCAGTTTTGCGTCATCACCCATTGCCAGTTTATTAAAGCTCCATTCGTATGGGTACTGCCTTATTTCCTGCATTTGATTGTTACAATTAACAGTTACAGAATACCCATTTAAAGGAGCCGTTTCTGCAAATCCATAACAGGTATCCCAACCAAAGGGAGAACGGATACGGAACAAGAATACACGTCCCCAGGGAGCCCCAAGATCAATCACTTTCATTCCATCTTTTACCGGCTGATATTTCTTTGCAACCGGAGCCGCCTTTAAAGGAATAGAAATTGCCTTAAATCCTTTTGCAGGAACAACAACATCAATCTTGGCCGCTTTAAAATCCTGGGAGACTGACTGATCGCTTTGCGCGTAAACCAGGGCTTTCCCATCCTTTAGCGCTGCCGAAGCATCAGTCCATTGTACGGCTACTTTTTGCTCAGACTCAGCTTCCGAGGAAAGCAATATCCAGAAGTTCTTATCCGAAATTGCAGTAACATAATTGATTCCCGGATTCTGAATATTTACCAGGCCCTTATGCATCCATAGTGTGGCCTCCTGATCGCCAAAGATCTTTCCTTTTCCACCACCATATACCCGGTTGTTAAACCAAACAAACCCTTCCTGTTTGCTATAAGGAAACACTACATTTCCATTCGAACGCTGGATGCTTTCTGAGATCAGGTAATCGAGATTAAAAGCGATGTGTGGTGGGATATGATGATAATAAATGGAACTCACATCCGGCCCTTTATAAGGGAAATCAACCGACATAGGTATATCTGTAAAACCCGTACCGTAATACCCAGGATAGTTTGTATAACGACCTATCACTGCATTGCGGGCATAGGTTTCGTAGATGGGTTTGTGCTCATATTGGAACAAGCGCAACAAATGGGGTGCCCAGCTACTCATAAATACCGGACGTACCGTCTGATCTTTTACGCGGGTAAAATAAGTACTAGGCTGCTCCAGGCCCAGGCCTACTGGCGATACCAGCCATTCGGGCACTTTCTTTTCCTTTACATCGCCATTTTTCCGGGGAAAGCCTAAGCGATAAGGCTCGTTGCCTTTCCACCAGATGTGCGTAACGCCATCATAATGATTATTCTTGTGGATTGTTTGCAAGCTATCTTCCACTTTCGGATAACTGCGTATTCCAGCAATGGTAAAATGTGCACCATATTCTGCAGCTTTCAGGTATTTTTTATCTTTTGTCGTTTCATAGAGATCAAGCAAGTCCCACCAGGGTGCATAAAAACTGGCATTGTAAAAAGGTACATGACTCAATACTTTACTGGTATTGTTATATATTTTTTGCTGAATAAAAAGATCTGCATCTTTTTTTGCCTGCTGCAACCATTTTGCCTGTCCTGTAAGCTGGTATGCCCAGAGCGCCTGGTTCCATGAATGGAAATCTGTTGAGTAGCCTTTTGCCATCCTAAGGCTATCTCCCGGTAGTGCTATATTTTTCAGCCAGGGATTCAATCCTCCCAATAAACGATCCAATCCTACATAATAAGATGTGGTGAACTGAGAGGTAAGTGGATTGAACTCCAGCGTTTTTCGTGTAGCATTATATGCTGTCGGAACAATATCGGTCGCCCATCGGTACCCGCTTCTGGAAAGCGTAAATTCTATGGTTGGCAAAGACCGGCTGATGTAAAACGCTTCATCATTCTGCAATACAGAAAGTGCAATATTGGCCAATGGTGTGGCATTTACAACTGTAGGTGCTGTTTTAGGGTCGCCTTCAATATCAAAAAAACCCTTTAGCTTAGTCGACCATCCCGCAGCATTATCATTTTTCACGAGCTCAATCATGTTGAATACTGCATCAGTAAGCGAAGCTTGTTCTTGTTTCCGATAATCCTTTACCTCAAACACTTCCTTCGATACATAATCCATGGCCGAATCCCAGTTGCCCGACTTTAGACCAATAATAAATCGCCTGTCAATCAACTCCCCTGCACGGTATTTAGAATCATTCATTCCCAGTACCGGAGAAAACATAACCGGCTGTATCTGGTTATTGTGGTTCTTCAGTGTAAAACCCGCAGGCGCATAGTCTACCGAACCCCAGTCTTTTTTAAACAATTCAGGGCTTGTTGCAACATAACTAGAAACAATACCTTGCCCTGTTTTCGAAGAAACAATGGCCAGGGGTTGCTGCATCATAGCAGTAATCATCATTTGCGGACCATCAGAAAGCCGCTTATACTGAAACATGGGTGCCATCGATACGCTTTCCAGTTCCTGATCTGAAACAGGCTGAAAAGCTTCGATCCCCATACTGTAATATCCTGGCTGTGCAACCTTGCAGATCAGTCGCAGATCAATATGTTGCTGACCTGGATGTAATGTCCACAAACCGGTTATTGCAGAACCATTCCTGGTCACATATTGAACTTTGATGGTCTGTTTATCTACAGCTTCTGCAGTTATGGGAATGGCCTCGCTGAGGTTACCGGCCTCAAAAGGATCGAGATCAGCTCCAGGCTGGTAAACTGCATATTTATTCCCCATAAAAACAAAATATGCTTTTGGTTTTTGGCTGTCCCAGGCCGGATAGTATTTGTTAAACTGGATGGCGGTAGCATTAGTACTGATTAAGAAAACCCTATGGTCTTCAATGTTTGCAGTACTTATTTGTTGCCAAACCCCGTCTTTTTTTATTTCTGTTTTACAAGCAATAGCCTTATGGTCAGCTCCTGTCCTTATAAACTGCACACGTACAGCCTCGTTTTCAATTCCTGCAATTACCTTATCCGTCTTGCTCAGTTGAAGTGCGGGGCTTGTGTTTTTCTTTTCCGCTGTAAGTGTTTCCTGCATAACAGGAAGCTTTTTCCAGGATAAAAGGGTTTTCTTATCTATATCATTTGGATTGATAGTGCTATCCTGCGTAAAAAGAATAGCATCGCAGCGGCCAAAATTAAAATTATGGAGGCGCAACAGCACATCACTCTCCTGTAAATCAGCACTTCCGAGGCGCTCCCAGGCATATCCTGGTTTTCCATGTCCGCCTGCTTTTCTTAACCTGACATTTCCAACCGACAGCTGGAATAACCGGGTACGTGGACGTGTATCAAAATCGGGGGTCCTTATCCAGATGGCATAACGACCTGCTTTTCCGATATTCATCACGGTTAATGCATCAGATGTGCTATCCTGTTCTCCTTCTAAAAATCTTAAAATGCTGCCACTGATGCCGTCTTTATTGACTTCATTAAACCATTTGCCTTTAAACTGAAAATCAGTCCCCAGCAGCAGGCTTTTTTCCTGCTGGGCAATCACAGTTCCTGTTGTTAAAAACAAGAATGCTGTTAATAATAAACATAGCCTGGTTTTCTGGTACATGTCTTAATTTATTTATATGTAAATGCATAAACCTGGAGGCCATAAGGCGCTATTTTTATAGGATCTCCTGTAGAAAAAGGAATTTTTGAACCTGATGCAGAAAAACATTTTGCAGTTTTCAAATCCAGGCTATGTCCTGGAATAAAACGGGACATATCTAACTGAAGGGTACTTTCCTGTATTTCGTCATCGTTATTCAATACAAACAGGTAAAACACTTTATCCTGCTTATTCAGGGCGCATATATAGTCCATATTGGGATTGTTCAATGAAACCAGTTTCTCCATCAATGTTAAGTCTCCCTGCTTATCAAATATTTTTCCCTGCCTGAAGCCAAACGTTTTGTGAGGGCCAACCTTAGGCGTAAGAAAACCTGAAGGAAAATCGATCTGCCCCTGTGAACGCAAGGAAAGTTCTGCCATCAGGTAATCGGTGATCCACCCCACTTGCCACCAGGCGTGATGAGGAAAAGGCCCGGCTCCCTTGTTCATTGCGCTCCAATAGTAAGAAGCGACTCCCGTGGCAGGGTCTACAAAAGCATCTTTACTTAAAGCTGCAGTCCTTGCCATTTTAAGGTATAGCGAATCTTTTGTCAGTTGAAATAGCCTTACAAACATGCCGGCATGGCTTGCAAGCATAATGGGGCCGCTGTTATTTGCGGAACCTAAAATTCCTCCATGTTCAAAGCTTAGCCCCACCTGACTTATTTGCCAGTCTTCCAATTGTCTCGACCCAACTTTTTTGCTTTCTTTATTCGGAATCGGATGAGAATAGATGGAGGTTGTATAGAATTGCGCAGTTTTAATAGCAGCTTGTTTAAATCGTACGTCCTTTGTAATTTCAAACAGATCGAGCAAAGCCTGCGCACTTTGCCCCGTTGCAAAATCAGGTGCAAACCTGGCATCTCCGCAAACCCCTAAAAAGTAGCCTTTATCTACAGCATTTTTGATGTACCAGTCTGCAGCTTTTACAGCCGCCTCCAGGTATTTTTTATCCCGAAGCGTCTGGTATGCAACCAACAATCCGTAAAAAGTAGGTCTATAATCTTTCAGATCTTCAAACATAGGCTTTTGCGTGTCGTTATGATAAGCCACTTCCCAATAACCTTCTGGCTTCATTTTAGTTAAAAGCCAGTCGGCCGCCATACGTATACCCGATTTAAGCTGCTGATTATCTGGCTCAAATAAGGATACATTCCCCATATCAAGCAACATATAATAAGTGGTTGCGATTGGCTCGGTATAAGGCCCCCACTCTTCGGTAAACCGTTTTGAATTGTAGAGGTAATATTGACCAGCCGCAGCTCCGTGAAAGAACCCGCCAGCAGTATTTTGTTGTGCCAATTTAAAGTTCAATGCATCTTTAAGACGTTTTTGAACCAGAATCGGGTCTTGGGTTATATTTGCCAACATCCACATCGCCCCATAATCGGCATTTTTTACGGCATCTTTTTCCGAGCCATACACCCCACCCAAATATTCCTGGGCGCCGATAGTCCGGCCATGATAATCGAAAGTCCGCCACCGTGAAGTACTGTCCTTTTTTACGTAGTCTAAAAGCTGTTCCATGCGATCAGATAAGGAAAGCTTGGTTTGCTTTAAATGCAACAGCTCATCAAAGCGGTAAACATCATTTACGACATGCTGATATGCCTGATACCAGTTTGAAGCATTGATAGTGTACCTGAAATCAAAGGAGATGCTTTCTCCCTTTTTTAAATACGACTTGTTTTGCCCCAGTACCGGATGATATAAGGTTGGGCTCAGTTGTTCCTGCCTGTTGATCAGCGACAGGCCAAGCAGCCAGTTTGACTGGGTAGATTTATCATATTCCCATGGGTGCCTGGCTGTTCCCGGCTCAGCCGTTACGGCGAGTGTAATTCCCTCTCTATTGGTGAGTATAGCCGTAAGAGCAGCCGCAGTTCTTTCTCTTACCACAACGGGTCTATCCGGAATTCCATGTCCATAAGCATAGGCATCTGTAAAGTCATTGTTGATGGTGCTGCCTTGAAACACACCGGGGATGCAGCCCCATTTAAAACTTTTTTTGTCGTTTGTGCTCAATGCCGGACTTGCTATGGAATAATATCCATCCCTATCGGCTGTTAAACGAATGGAAACACATAGATCATTTTTGTAAACAGGATCTAGTTTCCACATGGCCTCTACAGTAGAGACATCTGTTTTTTGCTGAAAAACGAGTGTATTGCCAACCTGCTTATATTGCTGTGGATAAAATAAAATGGCACGCCCTTCCTTATTTAAGGAAACCGCAGAAGTATTCGCCTTCCAGGTAGGAATGATATAACGGTATTCAGGTTCAGGAAACTGAATTTCTTTCCCGTTTTTGTCTTTAGCCTCCGAATCCATCCTGGGTTGGTCTGCACTGTAAAGCAGGGTATATTGCCCCAATGTGCCAGACAGGGAATGCCATCTGTTTTGTCCTTTTACCGACAGCTGTTTTATTTTATATCCCTTACCGGTGTCTTCCCAGTTCAGGCGAAGTACATCATTTGTTAAGCGGGCTTTGGGCACCAGCTGGGCATAGCTGCTATTTATAAAAGCAAGCAGCATTAAGATTATAAGTTTTAATCTCATTGGGTAATGGTTAAATCTATTTCTTTTACAACTGTAAGTGATCGTTCTACATTGGCATTGGTTGCCACAAACGACACTTTATATACGCCAGCTTTAGTATAAACCCTGGTATAATCTGTTAGTTTCTGGGAAATATTCTTAATAGGTTCCCCTACATCAGGTAAAATACTATTAGGGTTGAACTGTTTGGTTACTACCCAGTCATCATCAAGATCGGTACTGTTCCTTACAGTAAGCAACTGTGCTGAACTGATACTCCAATTGGTTGCAGGACCACTAAAATTAAAAGCAGTCCAGCCCGCGGTAGCCATAGTGGCCAGTACCGTTTCTTCTCCCTGCTGATTGGTGCTTTTAAGGTCGAAAGAACGGATTACCCAACGGTTTTGCTGTGCTTCTGGTTTTATAACAGTGGTCTTATAAACCAAAGCCAGCGCCATATTTTTATTACGCCCGGCAAAAGTGTTCAGGCTGATATTTCCAGAGGGGGTTTGATCCAGGCCAACAGATAAAACAGCTTTATCTGTAATATCTTCCCAGGTGGCAGCCTTTACATTTGTAGCATCATATATTCCGTTGAAATTGGTAGATACATACAGTTTTATCACCGATTGATCGATGGGCATTAAGCCGAACTGGGCATAAGTTTTAAAATTCAGGGAAACTGCATTTCCTTCCACGACCGTTCTTTTCCGGTACTCATATTTGCGTCCGGCTTCTCCCGACCAAAATACAATGTTCTCCGGTTTACCATTAATTATAAACCTAACGGGTTCTCCAACTTTATAACTGTTTTTTTCCAACTCAACAGAAAAATCATCCTGCGGAGCCAGCTCATAGGTCTTCTGGCAGGAAGCCAGTGAAAATAATATAGCTGAGGCAATTAATAGCTTATTCATCTTATACAATTTTGTAGTTACCATCCTGTATTCTGTTTGATATTAGGGTTAACGGCGAGTTCGCTGTTAGGGATCGGGAATAAAACAGCACGATCTGTTACGCGCTGTGCCTGTGCAACAGCTGCGTCTTTTAAAGCAGTTGGCATATTGGTTTGGTATTCTCTTGCCTGTGTTTGCATAACAGATGGATAAATACCCCATCGTACAAGATCGTGCTTCCGGATGCCCTCGAAAGCAAGCTCACGTAACCGTTCATTCCTGATCAGATCAAGAAAATCCTGCTGAGACAAATTAGCAGCAGCATCGGCCGCTACATCGGGCACAAGCACATCTTTTCCATAGCCCCTTCGCCTCACCATATTTATCGCTTTATACGCATTTGCAGAGGGCCCATTATTGGTATAATTATCGGCTTCTGCAAACATCAGCAATACATCGGCATACCTTAACAGCGGCCAGTTTGTACCGGTATAGTTTTGATTTCTTGGTAAAAGAAGTTCATACTCACGCCTCCATTTCCCATTGCTACGATCGTATATCTGATCTGCTGCCCAATTGGTCCGTACAGCCGTTTGTCCGCTTGTCACATACCGGTAAGGAGCAACTGTCCAGTCCCTTCTCTGATCGCCATTCGCATAAGCATTGTAAAGCTTAGCCGTAGCATGAACATAATCATAGCCATATCCCAATTCAATATTTCCACAGGTAATGCCGTTATAACTGCCAATCATGCCGCCCTCTTGTATTTCGCCCTGGTTTACGCCTTTAAATTCTACTTCCCACATACTTTCCTTTGTATCGAAAATCTCCTGAACGTGGTTGATATAGATTTGTTTAAAATCGGGATTAAGGCTGTGCAATCCTGACAGCATTACTTTTTCTGCATAAGCTCTGGCATCAGCATACTTTGCAACATCATTTAGCGGGGCGCCTGCCATGGTCAGATATACCCTCGCGAGTATACCCTGTACAGTAGTTTTTGTAATACGTGTATTATAGCCATAATCAGAAACCGATTTCACCAGACTTTCTGCCTGTTTCATGTCAGTAACAATCCGTTCGTAAAGGTCTTTTACCGGAGTACCAGGGAGAGGCGGTTCTTCAGGTGATTTGCTGGATTGGAGCTTTAAAGGCACACCTCCAAACTCATCCGTTAGCATAAAATAATAGTAAGCCCTTAAAAATAGCGCCTGTCCTTTTATTTCATTACGTTTTTCCGCAGTCACCTTAACGGCCTTATCTATGTTCTCAAGTAACATGTTCGCTCGCTCAATACCCGTGTAAAGCGTTTCCCAATGTCTGTTTAATTCCAGGGTCGAAGCATCTACAATATTGGCGTTCATTCCCGATGTCTGGTTTTTCATGAAAAATTCGTCACTAAAAACCATATAACAAGACATACCTTGTGAATAAAGCCTGTTATCGCCCAAGCGGTCGTATACTCCGGCCAGTGCAGATTGCAGTTCACTTTCTGTATTGTAATAATTTACTGGCGATACAAAATCCTGTGGGGTTGTGTCCAGGATCTTTGAACACGAGCTAACAATCAGTGCCAGCATCATCGCGATATATAATAAAGTTGTTTTCATTTGTAAAAACATTTATCGTTAAAAAGTTAGGTTCATACCAAAGGTGATGGTGCGTGCCCTTGGATATGGGCTCCAGTCGAAACCCGGTGTAAGCGCAGAATGGCGCACTGAAACTTCAGGGTCCAAACCGGAATAATTGGTCCAGGTTACCAGATTTTGTGCCGAAACATTAAAGCGGGCTGATTGTATTTTCAGCTTTTTCGTTACTGCAGAAGAAAGGTTATAGCCCAACGAGACCGTCTTTAAACGAAGGAAGGAGCCATCTTCGATATTCCTGTCGGAAAACACATTAGGACCATAACCACCGGCTACAGGCAAATCGCTATTCTGATTTTCCAGAGACCACCTGTTCTCGTAGGTCTTAAACATATTCAGGCTTGGTCTGGCTTCCGCGCCTTCAAATACAATCCGGTTCGCATTTAAAATGTCATTTCCGTAAGACCATTGTAAGAAAACATTGAGATCAAACGGCCCATAATTGAAATTATTGGAAAAGCCTCCAATGTGTTTCGGATTAGGATTACCAACAATCGTCTGATCATTTGCATCTACCACCCCATCTCCGTTAATGTCTTTGTATTTGATAAAACCTGGCTTAATGAGCGAGCGGGCGCTCCCATTGTTCGGTACGTCAGGTCTCAGCTCATAACTACCGTTAGACAATACATTGAAATCACTTAAAGGATACACCCCATCAAAAACATAGCCGTAAAACAAGGCCACAGGGCGTCCTGGTAAGGCTATATAGGGCAAAGAGTTATTGAAATTGGCGTTCCAGTTCGAAACACGTGTAATCAAACTAGGCTGATCACCATTCAACTCTTCGATCTTGTTGGTATTAAAGGCAATGTTAAAATTGGATGTCCAGCTAAATTTCTTTGTACTCAGGTTTATTGTATTTAAGGTAAACTCCAAGCCTCTATTTACCACAACACCAATATTTTTAAATGCGGTAAGATACCCGGTTGAAGTAGGCAATGAAGCATTCAGCAATAAGTCTGTGGTTCTTTTATAGTAATAATCAGTAGTTAAACTGATGCGTTGCTTAAAGAAACTTAAGTCTATTCCAAGGTCAAGGTTTCCGGTTCGCTCCCATTTAAGGTTTTCATTTCCCAGCCCAACAGGTACAGTTCCTTTAATGTATTGTCCGTTAAAATAATAGCCACTTCTGGTATTTCCAGTATTGGCTCCTACTTCCTGATCCAAAACACTCAGGTACGCAAAGTCTGATACCCGGTTGTTTCCGGTAATTCCATAAGAAGCCCTTAGTTTTGCGGAAGAAATAGCTTTAACTGATTTCAGGAAATTTTCTTCCCCAATATTCCAGGCAAAGGCCCCGGAAGGGAAATAACCCACTCGGTTATCACGGGCAAACTTTGAAGATCCATCACTACGGATAGAAGCCGTGAACAGGTAGCGCGAGTTAAACGTATAGTTCACACGCCCCAGGAAAGACACCAGCGTTGAATAACTACCTGAGGTTGTTTTTACAAGGACAGTCCCCTGATCAAGCCCCCTGACACCCAATGACTCATTTGGCAATAAAATAGATACAAATCCATCCCCCTCCATACTATTTCTCTGCATGGTAAATCCAGCCACTGCATCTAAACGGTGCTTCTTGTTAAATGTCCTGTTAAATGTGAGCAGGTTCTCGTTCAGTAAACTGCGGATATTTTGATTTTCCAGGGAGCCATTAATGCCGTAGCTTTGCCCATAAACGGTCCGTGGATTTCCAGCTGCCGTATTAGCGTTGTTAAAGCGCTCAAAAACCAAACGGGTATCCGTCATCCCGCCACTCACCTTGAACTTAAAATACTTCAGGAAAGCATACTCCGCAAAAGCATTGGCAGTAAGTGATTTGTTAAAAGCATACTGATATAAGTTGTTGGAGTTTACCACTGGATTTATCCTTAAATCTGTATTGCCCGCCACATCATCGTCAAAAGGCTGATCAAGGAAATTTTCATCATCTGCATTGCCTGTAACAGGCCTGTATCCCCAGGTACTGTACATCAAATATGAGCTGGCATTTCCGGCCGAGCTGCTGTTTAGGTTATCACTGGTTAGATTTGCTATCTGACCTTTTTTGATTCCGTATGTATAATTGGTATTAATGCCAATTCTCATATTTTTCCCTAAACGCTGATCGATCTGAAACCGTCCCTGGTATCTCCTATATCCACCATTAATAACAATTCCATTCTGATCTAAATAAGAACTGCTTACCGAATATTTTGTAGCCGCAGTGCCGCCCCTCATAGAGAAGCTATGATTTTGCATAAATGCATTCTGCAACACATTATCCTGCCAGTTTATCCCACGCTCATTGCGGTAAGCATCTAAAGTTTTGCCGTCCTTAAGATACAAAGCGGTAGCAGAAGTCTTATTCAGGTCCAGCTGGTATTTCACAAACTCATAAGGGCTCATCACTTCTATTTGCTTTGACGGATACTGATAGCCCAGCCAATTGTTATAGTTAACCACCGGCGCGCCTACCTTACCTTCCTTGGTCTTGATCATGATTACACCATTGGCTCCTCTCGCGCCATAAATCGCGGTAGAAGATGCGTCTTTCAATATATCTATTGATTCAATATCATCCGGATTAATGGTATTGTTGTCGGGATTTTCCAAAGGAAAGCCATCAATCACATAAAGTGGTGAGTTTGACTGGGTAATGGAATTTCCTCCGCGGATGGTGATGTTGCTAATACTGCCTGGCTGTCCATCACCAGAACCGACCTGCACCCCTGCCACCCTTCCTGCCAAAGCATCTTCAAAGGAAACCACTGGTGCTTTTTCCATATCTTTCATCACTACAGAACCCACCGAACCAGTAAGATCCTTTCGTTTTACCTGGCCATAACCAACAATTACCACGTCATCTAAAGCAGTATTATTAGGTACCAGCTGAATTTTATACTGGTTTTGACTGGTGATAACCACTGTTTTGCTGACATAGCCAACCATGGAGACCACCAATATTTCACTTTCCTTTGTATTAGAAAAGCTAAAGCGGCCCTGATCATCTGT
>NZ_LMZQ01000057.1 GCF_001442625.1 Pedobacter ginsenosidimutans
GGTGGTACCATCCACATCGAAATCGAATCAACCGAAGATACTTCTGTGATCGAATCGATGGTAAACAACCAGTACAAGCCGCTTTCAGGAACATTGGTTTTCAAAAAAGGCGAAGAAGATGCTAAAATGAAGGAGCTGTCTTTCGAAGATGGTTATATCATCCAGTATAACGAGGGTATTGCGGTAAACGACAATACACCAATGACTTTAAGTTTTGTGGTATCGGCCCGCAAGCTAAAGCTGGGCAACGCAGAACACGAAAACGATTGGCCTAAAGCTTAGTCATCACTAAACATATAGTAATTAAAAGCACCCCGGTTTTTTCCGGGGAGCTTTTAATCCATTGCTATTTTCATCACCCTACATCTACCTATCATCCCAAATTAACATCCTTTTAGCGTTGTGATACATCACATTAAGCTATATCATAAATTATGCTCATCTATGTCTAACCACCTCAAACATATTGCAGTAAAAAACGATTACTATTTTGGTAAAATGTTTGATTCGGCTTCTACACAATATTCATCTGAACAGGCAGTTTACAAAAAGTGGAATCATTTTTAAGATGGCCACATATATTGCCAGGCCTCTGGCCCGAGGTAATTTTGTGAACAAGATTAAATCAATATGGAAAAGAAACTCATTGCAGAGATCAATATAGAAGGAAAAGAAATTACACATTTTGCTTCCTTCGTCCTTCAACAGGCTTTTAACGAACATCACTATTTTGAACTGCGCTTTAATCACGACCAGATGGGTGCGCCAGGACTGATCAGCTTAGATGATAGTCGCGATTTTGTGGGTAAAACCTTAACCGCCTCTTTTGGCCATTCGGCAGAAGGCATGCAGAATTTTGTGGGCCTGGTTTCTAAAGTTGAACTATCACAAAGTCATGGTTACCATGGTGTTTTAATTGTAAGCGGTTATAGCCCAACTATTTTAATTGATCGTGGACCTGATTTGGGTTCATATTTAGATAAAGACCTCAATGAGATCGTTAAATTGGCAACTAAGGATACGCCTGCCAATGATTTAAAAGTGGTGGCCAATGCCGCAAGAAATACATCAATCGATTATATTATCCAATACCGTGAAAGCGATTTTGCTTTTTTGAACCGCCTTTCGGCCGAATACCACGAATGGCTTTTTTATGATGGCAAACAGCTTAATTTTGGAAAACCCAATATACAAAAAGACATATCCCTGTTTTATGGCAGAGATGTTCAGGAAATGCAGTATGCAATGGAAATTGCACCGATAAAAAATAAACGGTTCTCCTATAATCCTAAGCAGAACGAAATGCTGCTGAGCGAGAGTACAGGTAAAGTAGATGGCACACCCGATTTATCCCATGCTGTAAAAGCTTCTAATCTTACTTTCAGCAAAACCTTCAACCAGCCTTCATTAATCAGGGTAGATAATAACAACGACATTAAAAACCTGGTAGAAAATGAAGAGAAAGCCAATACAAGTGAGCTTTTAAAAGTAACAGCCAGGGGCGATAATGCAGGTTTAAGCATAGGCAGTATTGCCGAAATTACGATGAGCCTCCGTAAAGAACTTGCTTTTACATCCGAAAGTCTGGGTAAATTTCTTATTACCAGTATTACGCATCATATCGACGAAAACGGCAAATACCACAATACTTTTGAAGGAAAAGTATCCACAACCGAACGTTTACTGGTAAAGAACTTCGAAAAACCACAACCAGATATGCAACTGGCAGATGTGATTGATAATAACGATCCACAAGGTCAGGGGCGTATTAAGGTTAAATTTAAGTGGGAGTGTTTAACAAACGACGTTACGGAATGGCTACGTGTAGTTACGCCAAGTGCCGGTGTTGGCGAAAGGGGTAATAACCGCGGATATTTCGCCATACCAGAAATCGATGATCAGGTGATGATTGCGTTCGAAGAGGGGAATATCGCTCGCCCTGTAGTAATGGGAAGTGTTTACCACAGCTCCAGTGTGGATAGTAGCCCTTTAATTAAAAACCACCTTAAAAGCATCATTACCAGAAGCGGGCATCTTGTTGAATTTGACGATGATGCGGGTACACAAGGCATAAAAATTACCGATATACACAATAATATTATCCATATCGATACCAAAGGCAATAATATAACCATTACCGCTTTGGAGAACATGACTTTAAACTGTAAGAATATGCAGATTAATGTAGAGGAAAATATGGATGTAAAGGTGGGTAAAAACATTTCAGAAAGTGCTGGTGAGAACATTACCACAAGTGCCAACGAAGACATTACGCAAACCGCCGGAAAAGATATCAATATCAGCGCCACTGGAGACATGAAAGAATCAGCAAATAATAAGACTGAAATGGTAGAAAAAGCATACATGAGAAGTGCTCAGGAATCTACACAGTATGCTGAAAAGGTAACTATTTTTAGCACTAAAGAAAACATGCTGTTGGAGAGTTCTGAAAAAACTGTAGAGATTAACAGTGCGGAAAAATCAAATCTTTTTTGATATGGCCATTAAGAAAATTGCTAAAAACCTGATCATTACGATTACTGATCAATATGTTTCCACTTCACAAACAGCATTTGAAACTGCTGAAAAGGTAGAGATTGTTGCCTTAGGAGAAAATTTGGTTTTAGCTTCAAACAAAAAAATTAATATCACCGGTAAATAAGCAGGCTATGACAAATGTAGTGTTTAAGAAGCCGAGGTTTGTAGTACCAGAGGCCACAAAAGATAAAACTATCGTTGATTTGGTGATGATGGTTGCAGGTACCACCGACCCTATAAATACTAAAGGATTAAAACACGAGGCAAATACAACTTATTGGGATGGCAAAGATAAAGACGGCAATGCCAGTCTTGTAAATTTTTGGGCAAAAGTAAAGGAATTAAAACCTCAATTCCACAACTTACACATAGAAGGAACATTTTTTAGCTGGTCTGGTGATAATGATACTCAGGAAAGAAACTTAGCTGCAGATCGTTTATTGGATTTGATCAAAAGAGAATACCCAGGTTTTAAAAGAAAGGAAGTACACCTACATTTAATAGGGCATTCGCACGGTGGCAATGTTATTAATCAGTTTACCAATTTAATTACGACAGAAAAGGGTAAAGCATTTCCAGAATTGTGGAAAATAAAAAGCATTACTTATCTGTCTACCCCCTTTTTTCAAAATAAGCACCAGTTAAACCATACTAAACTACATCCTGCCTGCAAAATTATCAATGTGCATAACGGATATGATTTAACACAACAGTTTGTCGCGGATTTTTCATTAATCAATCTCGAAGTTCTGATCCGGAATTTGAATAAAGGTAACTTTGATAAAGCATTAAAAAGGATAAAAGCTGTAGATTTTACAACCTTTGATGCATTAAGCGATTTATATATTGAGGATGATACTGAAGGGCCTGGTTTGTGGAGAAATATGGCCATTCTTTTAGATGGAATTAAATTGTTGATAAGTGCAGTAATAGATTATATTTTAAGTATCAAAACTGAAAGATTTAAAGTTGAAAAAAAACAATTTTTGGACTTATTGAATAGGATTTTAAATTGGGCTACAACAGCCCAAACTGTATTTTCAACAAATCAAAGCAGAAGAAGAGGCGGTTATGGGAGAGCTGAATTTTTTACCGATTTAAATTTATTGGTAGGGCTGAGACTTTTTAATGAAATTTTAGCGATAAAAACAGGTGAGAGTGACAGCTATTTACTTGGGATTTTAGAAACTTTATTTAAAGAAAATACTGGGATAACAGATAGTATTGAACAAACCGGTTGGAACCCCAAAAAGCAGACCAAAGGCCTTGAAATAATTGATGTTCCTATTACTGATTCTGACAGATACAACAGCAGAAAGAAAAAAGCAAATTTTGATGCTTTTTTAACACCTCTCCAATCAGCATTACAAGCCAAGAAATTAAGAGAAGTTTTGATGCGTTTATTAAGCCAGTTTATAACTGGGGATCAGGTTAAAGATATTCAAGACAAAATTAGTAAGCTAGAATATGTTGTTTCTGGAGAAAGTGATACCCAGTTAAAATTACTAAGAAAAACACATCTTCAAATTTATCGTAATTTGGTAACCAGGTATCATGCAGATCTGGTTGCTACTCAAGATTTAAATACCAACCTAATGGAAAGACCCGGTGGTATACCTTATTTAGCCACCATATCCCATAGTTTAAGTCACAGTCAATTTTGGGATAAAGCAAAAAATGGATTAAAAAGTGCATTTAGCTCAGGAATAAATCCGGGTTATAAAGGGAAATAATATGGAAGTTAAAAAGAAGAGTCTTTGGGTAGGTATTGCACTTAGTCTTATTGCAGTTGGTGTTATTTTTCCTATTGAAAAAACAGACTTTTTAGATGATTTGGTTTATACTTTTTCAACTTTATTAATTGGGCTATTGATAATCATTTACGCAATATCAGGGGCAAATTTTTTAAAAGTTATAGGCTTCTTATTAGGAAGTATTTTAATAAGCATGCTCTTCTGGTTTTTGTTTGAGCGGGGTGGATGGGGAGCATCAATTGCAGTCATTTGGGGAGGGATTCCTTCAGGTCTCATCTCGGGCATTTTATTTTTAATTGGTAACTACTATTTAAAATTGGGTGAAAAGAAAGAATATAAATACCTTAAACAATTGCTACTCTATTTCTTTATACTGTTAATAGTTTCTGTATTATTCAGATACGGAGGTGATTGGTATTATGATGTTTTTCAAAGCTAAATGTATATTACAGTATGTTCGATAATTCTTTGTAAAATAGATTGATACAGTTTTAAAATGGACATTTCAAATAAAACAATATATTATCCAGGCTTAAATGCCCTTCGTTTAGATTGGCCCGCAGAACTATCTGTAAAATATGGTGTTTTAATCATTTTTAATGAGGGTGAAGAAGATAGCAACGAAGTGAAATACGAAGTGCGCATTACCAGATTAAAACCAGGTAAAGATGGAGAACCTTTATTTCAAATCGAACGGATCAGTGATGTTTTTGTCAATGAAATCTTACCCGATCTGGTTGCCGATCGCCTTGCTTATGCTGCAGGAAAAGTATTTTATCCTTTGATAATTACTGTCGATCAAAACGGTGGTTTCCAAAGCATTTATAATCACCAGGAGATATTAAAAAGATGGCAATCTGTTAAAAAGAAGGTGTTGGATAATTTTGAAGGTGGTCTTGTAGAAGGCTATATAGAGCGGATGGAAAAACAGCTAACCAACGCTGATAGTATAAAACTGGCATTTTTAAATAACGATTGGTTTATCCACACTTTTTTTAAACCGGTTTATAAAGAATACGGTCAAAACCATGTAACTGAATCCATATATAAATTTCCGATAGCCAGGGGCTTTAACGTAGAAGGCTATCTAACGCGAGAGAAATTAGGTGCCCGATCCAATAGCTTTGGAGCAATAGAATTGATTCATGATGGTACTATTATGCCTTTGGAAGATGAATTATATATCACAAACAGGGCTACTGGTAGCTACGAAGGGTATTATCTTTTACATCCGAAATTTAAGCGGATCATATCTGTAGTTTCTGATTTCAGTTACGGAGCACAGGAAAAAGCGAAAGTAAAGGTGAAAATTGCATTGATTCCCGAAAATGACCAGGAGTTTGATCACGATTTCGAATTAGAGACCAATGTTAAAGGTTTGCCGGTAACAGAAATGGTGGTACTTGATGGCCCATCAAAAAAAGGATTTTGGGATCGTTTACTAAATAATTAAGGCAATGGCAGAGAAACATATTGTAGTTCAGGGGGCACAGTGTATGTGTAAATTTGGATCGGCGCCCGATAAACTCAAAGTGCTAACGCACACCAAAGAATATGCAAACGATAAAGATGGAAGCCAAAAATCAATAGCAACCACAATGGATATCGGCCCAACTTTTGAAAAGAACATGTTTGGCTCTTGCTCAAAAATGTATAATAAACCCTGTAATGCGGTGGTAACCAAATGGTCGGGGTTTTATGAAGATACCATCCTTACAAACGGAGGTAAAATTTTGCTCGAAGATAGCAAAGCTACCTGCCCAATAGGAGGCACCGATTGCATTGAGATTGTTCAGCATGGTCAAAAAGCAGAAGCCTCAAAACAAAACTTTAATAACGCAAATAAAGACGTACAATCACAGCTCAATCCCATGTCAGAATCTTTAGATGAATCTGCAAATAATTTTAACGGTGTAGAAGCGAGTGTTAAAGCATAACGTATGGCAAAGGGAATAAAGAAAATTATTTGGACCGGCGAAGGTAAAGTATATAATGCTAATAAAGGATCTATACCTGGTCAGTTAGTGGTAGTAGCTCCCGATCAATATGTTTGGTTCAAAATAGGAGAATGGCAGCCTGGCACCACCGAACAAGATAGAAAGAAAGATGTAAAATGGGCCGTTTTTAACGAGAAAAGTGTCATAGACCTTCAGAAAACAATACCCAGCAATTTTAGCTATGGTTACCGGATACCCAAAAAATTATGCGGACCATATCTGTGGTACATCGAGGCAACATGGAGTGGGAATTTTGATAGTAAATCAGGCTTAAAGATCAGGGGTGAATCACCTGCAAAAATAGTAGACAGCAGGTGGACTCAAAATGAAGGAGGAGCAGATGTGCGCAAAACTTACCAGTTTTCATACGGAGAACTCATCTGGCTCAGGCTCTTTACCGAAGGATTAAATGGCTATGATAATGTAGAGGTGAGGGTATTCAGAAAATTGAGATCAGCATTAGGTCTATGGCCAAAAGATGATGAAGAAACCCGCAAAATTTATCGGGTAAGTGTAACTAATGGCGAAATTAACCTAAAAATTCCCAATACGTATTCATGGTACCAATCTATGAATGATAGATCGGATGTGGAGGAGTTTTATGTGCGTGTGGTGCATCCCGTAACGGGTAAATACATTGAAGATACGGGTGGTAAAGGTGATACTGCCCATGCCCGGTTTTTAAGGATAAAAGATAAACTTAAATCGCAGGTAGTAGACATACCCGAAAACAGAACACCTGTTACCATTTACCAGCCTGATAAAAACGAGGCAAGATTTGAGCTGTGCAAGTTTGAACAAATTAATATAACAGAAGAAGGAGGTAAACCCGAACTCGTTTTCGATAATGGAAGTGGAGTTAAAAATGTTATCGATAAACGGGAAAAAACGTTAGAGTCTATTATTTTTAAATTTGATAGTACGGAACTTTTGCCCGAGAGTCTTAAGCAGCTTAATAATATATTGCGGTTCTTGCTCGAACATCGATACAGTACTATTCAACTTGATGGTTTTGCTTGTGTAATCGGTAAACAGAACCATAACAATGTATTATCAGAAAACAGGGCAAAAACAGTAAGAGAGTTTTTTATCAAAGGAAAATTAGATCCCAATCGGATCAAAACAGCCGGACATGGAGAGGTAAACCCCACAGACGATAAAAAAGGGCGGGATAATATTAAATATAGAAATGAGGCAGACTATCAGAATAACCGGAGGGTAGATATTGCTTTTGAATATTACGGGCATAATGCACAAACCATTATTTATGAAACTATAGTTGGTAATAAACCAAAAAATATTACGGTAGAACCCGTAAAATTCGACACCAAAGCTTGTTTTGACCGTAAAAAGCATAATAAAACCATCAAATTAATTAACATTGATGTAAAAGCTGAGAATGAGGGCAAAATTACGGTTCCGGCGGTATCTACCATGAGTAAGTTTAATGTTATTCCATTAAATTACATTTGGCCCAGGCGTAATGGCATAATGAATAATTACTTGGTCCACATTCATACCTGTAGATACTTTTCAGTTCCAAATAATCCTACCCTTGCCATCCATGTTTATTCCGATATCAAATGGACGGTAGAATTTAAATGGTCGCACACGCAGTCTTTCGCGTATTCTTATGGCAATAAATTATACGGTTACGAATTAAAAAACGCCCAAAATAAAGCTATTGGTGCGGTAATAGATGCAGAATGGTCTAAAAAGTACGGTGAAATGGCACAAAAGTTCGAGCTTTCATTAACCGGAGAGTGGACCGCGGCAAATGGCAGTAAACAAAAAGTAGAGTTTGGTAAGGAATGGGAAGAACGTATTGCTAAAACCCTACGTATTTTTAATAAAATCAAACAGCTGGCCGATGATGTGGTTCAATCGCCAGTGGCAAAAGGGAAATGGAGCTTTGAGGTAAAACCACCTGTTATTGCTTTTTCGGCACAATGGTACCTCCAAAAAACAAATGGTAGGGTTGGTGAAATTGTAGAGATCGGTGCTGATACCAAACCGCTTGTTGAAGCCAATACTTTTATCGATCTGTTCAAGATTTTTGTGGAGTATGGTGGAAATGCCATTTGTCCCGGGGCCGGAACAGTAATTAACTGGGTACTCGAAAAACTTGAAAAAAATGTCCAGATTACATTTTTAGTAACTTTTGGTGGAGCAATCAATATTAATGGCCAAACCAAAATAAATGTTCTCTTTCCTAAAGAAACCACTGGCAATGTTAAAGTTACAGGTGAGATAAAGATTTCTGTAGAGTTTAAGGCATTGGCTAAAGCCGGCACGGCGAATATGGGTGTTGAAGGTGTGTTAACAGCCGATGTTAAAACAAGCGTAACCGGCGGTATTGAGGTGGGTGCCGATAAAACCGGGATCTATGCCAGTCCAATCGCGTCATTTGCCGGTATTAAAGCTAAATTTGTTGCGGCTACAACAGTAAAATTCGGTTTTATTAAAAGAACATTCAGCTACGAAGGCGAGTCTGTTATAGTAAAACCAGATGAGATAAAATTCGAAAAAAATTATATTTAATACTATGAAAATAAAATTATTGTCATTCACTTTATTACTAGTGATTTTAACATCTGCCTGTAAAAAAGAGGTTATAGATATTGCGCAGTTAACCTTCAATAAACCATTGGATATTGATTTAAACAGTTATGCTTCTCGGGTGGAAAACCAGAATGGACATATCGAAGTTTCGGATGGTGGTTTTAAAACAGTTGATAAGGGCGAAAAAGTTGTTAAATATTCTTTCGATGAAAAGGAAAGCGCTAATCTTAAATTCGACGGTGCAGCAATTAGCCCTTCATTTGGGGCAGTTATTACCACCTATAACAACCTATTATCGTTTGCAACATTTACCGTTAATGCAGAGCAGACTGCTGGCAGTATACAATATCTCAAGAAAAAATTCGGGAAACCTGATAGTGCCTCGGTAAACAATATCATGGCAGAAGCGCTAAGTGCCAAAACCAAGGCAATGCTTAAAGAAAGCTTTCCCGAATATTATAAAGAGTATAAAAATGATTTCAATAGTATGGTTGTTGATTATCCACAGGTAACTTCATGGGTGAAAAATGATGTCCTATATCGGCTAACACTAGATCCGGTAAATAATAGTTTAAACTTTAAACTCGATATTATTACTAAAAAAGCATTTGAAGACACCGTAATTATCGGGTATCATAAAAATATTGACAATCCTTTTAAATAACCGAGCAAGGCATGATAAAAGAACCCTATTATTTAGTTGACTTCAATGTCTCTCTTGCAAATTTCGATATATTGATCAATGATGTGCTGGCCTTTTCATATGATAGCGGGGGGAGCATTTACTCAAATTACCCCATAAATCATTTTATACTGAACAGTGGAGCCCAGCAGGTTAAAGTGAGGTTTAAGCCTTTGGCAGATTCGCAAACGATACATCAGGATGCCGAAGCTATTATTAAAATACAATACCTTGATGCTTCAACAATGGATAAGGAGCAGCTTAAAACGGTATACGAATATAAAATGCAGCAGGCTAAAGACGGTAAATTGCCCCTTTTAGAGTCTATTGGAGAATTTAAGGCAGAGGTACCTTATCAATTAATAGGCTGGACCAATGCTGGTATTATCGATGTTGAAAATGAAGCTGCTATCGAGAAGGTACACAACTATTATCGTCGGATTTATACACTTTTTAAAGATCAGGATGTGAATGTGCTTGCATCGCTCTTAAAAAAAAGGTATGAAGAAACAGATACATCTATGTACCTGGCAGAAGATAATATTGCCGGACTGAACAGCATTTTCAAAATGCTTGATGCTGAGGGTTATGTGATGCAGGATTTCCCGGAAGTGCCAAGGGTAGAGTTTTACGCAAAAAATAGGGTGGTAAACTTAATCAGGGAGGATAAATCTCCGATTATTTCTTATTTAAAAAGGGAAGAGAACGAAGAATTTGGTTTTCCATTTTACATACACCTGCCAAAAGGCAATAATGGGTTCGAAATTATCCGCTAGATGTAACATTGCCAGAAATAAAAATTATGAGAGGAAGACTATTATTTAGTCAATTAAACAGCATCTAAGCACAAGAGCTGTTTTAAATTTTAGCCGCCAAAAGTTAGTGCTCCCAAAAACGGATAAATGTTGAAGCAGGCACCCTTTTATCATTGATAAAAGAGCTGTGCATGCATGAAATTGAGTATTTATGACATATGTTAAGTTTGGAGATTATAGTTCATCGCAAGAGCCTAAAGAAACGGTAAAATACGTTTATTACACACGTGAAGGTGAATACCTGGGTGGGGTAGCGGGTAGTGCTAAAATTTTTATTGCCACTAAGAAAAAGCATGATCAGGCGGTGGCTGCAAAAAATTGGGATGCTCTGAATGATGAAGCTAACTTGGTTAAATACGATAGTAAAGCGTTAGGTCATGCAGACTTCAGATACATTGCTTACATTATAAGTCACGAATCAGGCAATGCTGATATAAAAGAGCTCAGATGCGTGGCCTTTACCAGTCATAACAGGGCTGTTTCTACCAAAAAAAACTGGCGTTCGTTGTTGGCCTCCGGTTATTCCTCTGTACCAAATAAGAAAGAACTTCCTGATAATAATGATAACAAATCAAAATTGGCACGATACGCAGTATTGGATGTTTGCTTTGGCGTGAAAGATATTACTGATGGCGCTGAGTTTTGGGATGGAACCGATTTTCTAGCATGGGGTAATTCTGAAACAAATCCTTACAATAAACTGGGACAGAACAAATTTGACGAATATAAATTCATTGAAATTCCAAAAGCGATTTATGATGGTTTTGTAGCTGCGAACGGTACATCTGCCAGGTACAAAGATAAGGGTAATCATAATGAAAGTACAGACCAAGGCACGCATGAACATCTAAAAAAGAAAGTTAAAAAGCCAGTACCTGGACCAGATGGCGAGCAGTTAAAAGGCGCTGACGGTAAACCACAATTTAAAGAAGTTGAAGTGCCTGACAGCATTAAATATGCCATTCCATCAGCCGACTTTGAAGATCAAAAATACTGGGTAAGTGGCAATTTTTATTATGATACCAACGTAAAAACCTCAAATGGTATTTCTGCTACCATCACTGCAGGCAAAAGTATTTTCTGGAAAACAACACCAAACCGCTTAACAGCAGCAACAACAAAATGAAATATGACCAGACTGATATCTGCCTGTATTCTTAACTTGTTGGTTGTTTTTAGTGTAGTAGCACAACAGCCACGAAAACCAGCAGTAGTTTGTAATGGCATTTTACTAACCCGATTTACGGAAGTCAAATCTGAAGGAGTCAAAGAAAAGGATACGAGTAAAATCTTATATGTACAGAATAGTTTAAAGGATAGCCTGTTCATATATAAAATAGCAGGTGGCATACGCTCTGAAGCTACGGCCTATAGTTTATCGAACGATCGTAAAGGTCTTTACCTGCGCGCTAAATCCATATTAAATGGTGCGGGCAGTATTGAGCCGTTAAAGATTACCTTTTCCGATGCAAAACATACCGTACTTATTAATCAAGATGAATATAAATTATTCCCCGAATTTTATGCTAAGGTTAAACAGCAGGTAGGTAAACGGCATTCCGTTATTGGTTTGTTCAATCTTATGGAAGATTATTTAGAAGATTATTCAATCAATGATATCTATCTGGTCTTATTGTCCGATAGCCACGAAAGATGGGGGAAAGGTATCCGGCAATCCAAAATTACCACACAAAGAAACCAATCTGACCTAAAGGATACCTGGAATTATAAGTACCAGTATAACTGTTCAGGTAAATTGGAATTAGTTAAGGGCACATCGGCAGAAGAAACACATTTTAGTAAAAGAATGAATTACCTCAATCCAGGTCTGATTGAAATTAACATTTATCGCAATACCGAAGACCGGCAGATTATTTCGCGTAAAGCTTCCTATGATCCTTTAAAACTTAACCTGCTCAAACAAACAGATCATATTGAAATAACTGGAAAAAATACAGAGGTGATAATTACTACAACCATCGGCAGAAAAATTTTAGGAAAATTAAAATCCTTGCGCATGTCTCAGGCTGAAGTAATCAGGTTAGTGGATTTAAATAAATAAACAGTTAAAATTATTTTTTTGTCGCAAAAAGTAACACCCTGCCCTAAAATGCTACAGTATTTTAAGCTATTGTGTGTAGTGAAAATGAGACGTTTCATGGTTTCGAAAAAAATACATTTTTTTTCTTGGCAAAAATCTGCATTCTGCTAGCCCTAGGATAATATTTTCGAAATAGACATGGGTGTTATCAGCTATAGATGAGCCACATGTACAATAATTGGCTTAATTTTTGGTTTATATATGATGTAGCGGAGGCTACAATAAATTAAATTTTTAACCTTTAAATTTTAAAACTATGGCTTTCAAAGCTAGATTAAATTTTTCAGGCAAGGAGTACGATGTGCTTCATTGTGCCTATGCGTTAAACCGTGATGTAGATGC
>NZ_LMZQ01000058.1 GCF_001442625.1 Pedobacter ginsenosidimutans
TGCTTTAACGCTGATTACCTTACCGTATTTATTTGTATATTCTGCCACCACATACATCAGGTCTGCATCTGAGGGCAGATTATAGGAAACCTTAACTGCGCCTGCCATGCGTTCCGAAACGGGATTTGAAATCGGAGGCGGTGCTACTGTATCTTTTTCCAAAGGTGCCAGTATATCTTCTTTGCAGCCAAGTATCATCACACAAAAAAGTGTGGCCAATACATACCATTTATTATTTTTCATCACATTCAATTATTAAATTATCCTATAATTAATTACCAACCAGGGTTTTGAACCAGATTGGGGTTGACAATCGTATTGTATTCTTTTATTGGCCACAAATAATCACGGGGCGCTACAAACTTCTGGTTGAAGAGCAGTTTTGGCCTATAATACCCAGTAGCATCGGTCTGCTCAATGTCCCATCCATAAACTGGAGTATTGAGCGTTGCTGAAGCTTCTTTCCACCGTCTTAGATCCCAGAACCTACTCCCTTCGAATGCCATTTCAATTCCACGTTCCTGATGGATTATCTGTCTTAGCCCTGCCTGATCTTTATATTTGCCAGGGTTATTGGAATAAGTATCCCAGGATAGCTGAACGGTTTGCAGACCTGCTCTTTCCCTAACCAGGTTGAGGTATTGATAAACCGGTTCCGAAGGGCCGTTTGCCTCGTTCAATGCTTCGGCATACAACAGATACAGATCGGCTAAACGCATCAAAGGCCAAGGATATTCTTCCTGGGTATAACTCAGACCATCCTGTATCACAAACTTCCAGTTGACGAGCTTTTTGGTAAAGTATCCTGTAATTGAATAGCCAAATGCTGCACGCCTTGATTGCCCCTGCCCTGATTTAGCCTGTACCGGCCAGGTTTTATTCTGCATATACCATAAAGAGCCGTCGAAGGCCAAATCTGCGTAAAACCGGGGTTCTCTGTCGAAATGTAGTGCAGAGGTGGTGTAGCCATCCTGCAGATAATCCCCATTTAAAGAAGAGGCAGTTTTTAGACTGTATCTGTCAGAAAAGTTCCAATTTTTATCCTCCGCAATAGGCACTCCGTTTTTGGTATAAAACAGTTCGGCCATGCGTATTGTCGGCGCCAGTTGTCCCAATAAACTCTCATTGCCCGATCTAGCAGCATCGAGCCTTGGTATCGACTGAAGCTGTATCCCCGATCCTGTTCCATTTGTAAAACCCCAGATCAATTCCTGGTTCCAAGGCTCACAGACACTGTTTCTAATATCCATCTCCTTCTTGAGCTTATCGGATATGCTGGTTAATGCAGAATTGAATTTATACAAACGGATCCCTGCAAGCTCACAAAGATCAATGGCCTGTTTACAGGCATCCGCAGCTTTTTTCCATTTCGCGACACTATAAGTTGAGTTTACCAGCGCTGTCCCATCAGCGTTCTTTAATCCGTTATAATCCGAATTTCCATTAAACTGCGGACTTGCGGCCAATGTTAATACCCTTGCTTTTATGGATATGGCAATCGGGCGGGTAATGTGACCTAGTTCAGAAGAGCGGTTTTGAATGGTAATGGGCAACTTGGCAGCAGCGGTATCCATTAATCCTGCGATATAGTCAAATACCTTATCAACCGGCTCACGTTTTATCCTTACCTCCTCGGTTGTTGCGGTAATGGGCAGGTTTTTATCGATGATTGGAATCGGCCCATACATCCTGAGCAAATAAAAATGATAGTAAGCTTTCAAAAACTGCACCTCGCCTGTCCATATATTTTTTTGTGATGGATCCAGGTCTGGCACTTTGTCTACATTATCAAGGAAAATATTGCAGTCACGCAATGCTTTGTAGATGGCTTTACCATCCTGCTCACCGTCCCAGTAATTGAGCAAAGGCGATGTAAGGGACTGATTGCCCCTGGCGATCTGCTGAGGGTAAGACGGGAGCCGGCTTAGCGAAGTAATAGGCCAATAAGTCCAGAACTCATCACTGGCCAGCATTGCCGGATTCTGACTGACATTGCTTTCCTGGGGCAGGTAAGAGTAACAGGTAAACAGGTATTTTTCAGCTTCATTCCGATTGGTGAATGCGTTTTCTATTGTTGCGATATTATCCGGAACGATATCCAGATAATCTTTTTTGCAGGAGATTATCAAGGTTAAGATAACTGCTGCCAAAAATATGCTTGTCTTTTTCATAATTAAAATCCTATTTGTATACCCACATTATAAACTCTCTGTACCGGGTAACCTAAGCCGTTGCCACCCATTTCAATGTCCCATAACTTAAAACCACTAAGAATCAATAAGTTAGTTCCGCTCACATAAAAGCGTGCATTGCTTAGCTTAACCCTGTTGATTATTTTTTTTGGGATTGAATAACCTACTTCAGCGGATTTCAACCGTAAAAATGAACCGTTGCGCATAAACCAGGTATTTGTCTGTACGTTGTTATTGTTCTGACTGTCGCTCAACCGGGGCCAAAGCGCATAGAGGTTCTGGTTGTCTTCAGACCAATGATCGTCTGCATAGGCTTTGATCAATGCATTTTGTGTCCCCCCCAATGATTCACCGGGATAGTTGTAAGGAACAAATGGTGCTGTGGCCCTGGTGTCGATCCAGAATGAGGAACGGGCAGACCCCTGGAAAAACACCGACAGATCAAAGTTTTTATATCCTGAAGAGAAGCCAAAACCGTAAATGATCTCCGGAACGGTAGGCAGGCCGATAGGTACCCGGTCGAGGTTGGTAATCTGACCATCTCCGTTTACATCCCGGTATTTGATATCGCCCGCTGCATATTCGCCGAAGGTCTGTTTTGGAGAATTGGCCACATCATATTGATCGATAAATAACCGTTCTGCAATTAAGCCATAATTCTGATTAAGCGACTGCCCGATCCTGGAAAGATAACTTTCTTTGTACTGAGGTTCCTCAAACTGTAAAAATTCACTGTGTGCATAGGTGAAGTTCCCATGCAGACGCAGCCATAAAGATGTATTGAAATTTTTGTTATAATCGGCTGAGATATCTATTCCATTCGCTTTAGCCTTTCCTGTATTAGCTTTGATGGCTGCCGCAAGCCCCATTGTACTTGGGATAGCGGCACGTTCCATTAGAATATTATCCCTGGTTTCAGAGAAAAGATCAACCTGCAAATTGAAATCGTTAAACAGGGTCAGCTCTGTACCAAAATTGAATTTCTTTGCCCTTTCCCATGTAATAAAAGCATTATCGTAACGATTGACAGTTATTCCCGGCCTATAATAGGCAAATTGTTCACCAAACCTGGCACCCTTGCCTCCATCGGACAAGTTAACTTCTGAAAGATAAAAGAAACGGTCTTCCGGTGATCCGATAGCATCATTCCCAACAATTCCATAGGTTGCTTTTAACCTTAGTTTACTGACGATAGTGCTGATCGGTTTCCAGAATTTCTCATTGGATACCTGCCATCCAAGCCCTATCGCGGGAAAAAAACCATACCTTTCAGTTTTGAAAAAACGCTCAGATCCATTATAGCCAAAGCTGAGTTCGGCGAGGTAACGGTTGTTATAGCCATAAGTAAAACGTCCAGACACCCCCTGATTACGGTACGGCAAAGATTTTTGCAGAGTACCGCTGTTTGCAAAGAGCTGTTGCCTTCTTTGATATACCAGTAGGGCCGTTATATCATTTACTTTCGAAATCTGCTTCACATAATTTACCGCAGCCTCCATGTAGGTTGTCGTATTGATATCCTTTGCACCTTCGTTGTAATTCAGGTATTCGGTCGCCGAACCCTCATTCAGCAGGGTTAAACCATAAGTATCCTGCAGGCTATTGTAGCCACTGGCCGAATAATAAAAAGGGTTGTAATTCCGGCTGACATCGAAATAAGAATACCGGGAGGTATTGAACATGCCCCTCGCCGAAAGGCCCTGCGTGATGAATGACAGATCCTGTTTCACCTCAAACTGTGCGTTCATCAGCGATCTTGAGTAATCGCGGTAACCTTTCACCAGATCTGCATAAGGATTGATCAGCAGTCCGTTACTTGAATTTCCGAATAAAATGTGGTTTGTTTTTGGCATTTGGCCTGCCGGATAATATGCAGGGAACAAAACGGGATTGCTCCTCATAATTTTGGTATACAACCCGCTTCCACCATCTATCGGCCCTGTATAGTCATCAAAACTTCCGGCTAAACGCACAATGACTTCTGTGGTTTTCGTCATATTGATATTGATGTTCGAGCGTAACTGATAGGATTTAAGGCTGATATTGCTGTTAAAGTTATTACGTTCATCAACTTTAAGAAGACCGTTGTCATTGTTGTAGGTACCTGCTATGTAATAACGGGCTACCTTACCGCCACCATTGGTACTAAAATTCATACGCTGATTGTTCGTACGGTTTTTAAGTAACATTGTCCGCCAGTCATTTGAAGGGTAAATATTAGGATTGGCACCCAATGCGGTCTGATCGATCTTGTTTTGGGCATATGGAAGTATGCCTAAGGGATTGCGGGTAACAACAGCCTCATTTGCAAGTTTCATATAGGTTATGGGATCTGCAAACTCCAGGTTTCTTGTATTTTCAGATGTAGAATTTTCAAACCTGACCTGGATTTTTGCTTTCCCTTCCTCACCTGTTTTTGTCACAATCAGGATGACACCATTTGCGCCCCTAGCGCCATAAAGGGAAGTAGCTGTAGCGTCTTTCATGATGGAAAAACTGGCAATGTCATCTGGCTGCATTCTGGCCAGATCGGTTGAGGTAACCTCAATTCCGTCTATTAGTATAAGCGGGTCTTTTTTATACCCAAAAGTTGTTACCCCGCGGATAAAGAAGGATGCATTGTCCTGTCCAGGCTCTCCACTGCGCTGATAGGCAATAACTCCCGCCAGTTTACCTGCCAATGCAGTCGTAAGGTTACTGGATGGAACTTTGAGGTCTTTTGGGTTGATGGTGGTAATCGCACTGATCATGCTGGACTTCTTTTGCGTACCAAAAGCGACTACGGCTACCTCATCAAGATCATTCAGGGACTCCATCACTACATTTATTGTACTTTCGCCCTTAATTTCCACTTCTTTGGTCTTATATCCGACCATACTGAAAACCAGGGTACCATTTGCGGGAACCTTTAGGCTAAATTTCCCATCGTTATCTGCCTGTACCCCTATTTTGGCAAATTTCAGCGTAACGGTTGCACCTGGAAGCGGTCCCTGAGCATCTTTTATGGTTCCTTTGACTACAATCTCATCCCGTAAAAAATAAATATCGAAAAAGGGAGTGTGACCGGTAGTTTTGGAGCGGGCGGTCTCTGGACTGGATAAGCCCAAAATCAAAAAAGGTATGCAGAACAGATTGACTCTGGTTCTCTTCTTCGATCCCAGAAAAGGCGTTGTTCGTCGCTTCATAGCAACATACTTCATTAAAGCATTCACGTTCATTTAGTTTATATTTGGTTAATCGGTTGGTTTTTTAATAAGTGGAATACGCCAAATAGCCTGTTCAATGCCCAACTACCAGCAGTATTCTTTAAACTGGGAATGATCGGTAAAATTCCTTTCCCAAGGGCCCGACAGCTGATTGCAAGATGAAACGGCGCGCCTATTCTTTCCTTGATCACTTTAAATTCCCCATCTAATACTCCTGTGGTTGCATTTACCTGCTTACCAGTGCTGAAAGCGCTATAAACCATAATTTTGTCTTAAGCAGAACCTTTAATTCGTTATAGTCGCTTTTCATTTGAAGTGCCTAAAAAAGAGTCAAAGCAGTTCCTTATACCCCGACATACAGGGTTCAAACAGAAAAACGAAATGGTTGTAATGGCCTACCTTAAGTTGCAGACGGGGCTGGTAATAGTTTTCTCATAATTGTCGCGTTAGTTGGTACTTTTATATCCATCTGGCTGACCATGACCTTCATCAGATCACTCAAAAATCCGCAGTGGGTATTAAAAAATTAATTGTGTAATGGCAAAACCTGTTGCCTTTAATATTTGGTTATACATCCATAACAGCCGGTTAATGATGTGATCAAATATAAAATCTAATCAGGCGATATGATTTATTGTAAACAGACTTCTTTTTATACTTTTCCGATTTTTGATGTGCTGTTCAATGAAAATTAAATGATGTTCAGCATGAAATTGATGTGCATTAATCCCATGGGATCAATCAATAAAATTCAATGTCTTATTCTGCGTTTTGTAAGCGCCTGGTGTTAGTCCGGTAAGCTTCTTAAAAACCCTGGAGAAATAATGGACATTTTCAAATCCAGTTAATTCGGCAATTTCATCTTGTTGTTTTTTACTGGTAATAATGAGGTACTGGGCCCGTTCTATTCTTTTTTGCAAGATATAGTTCACGGGGCTTTGACCTGTGTAGCGGTGAAAGAGCCTTGAAAAATAATCTGTATTTAAATTTGCCCGGTCCGCAAGATGACTTACTTTAAGCGGTGTCCGCAGATTGATCTGTATATAACCAATGGCATCCATCACTGCAGAGGGCTTGGCAATAATCTTGTCTTTATGAAATATTTCCGGTTTTAAGAATCTGGATATCAACTGAAAAATAATCCCCTGTGTTTCATATTGCACAGCAATACTCTGAAGGTTATTCAGCTCGGTGTATTCCTTGTAATAAATATCTTTTTCATACACCATTGGATCGTTGGACCTGTTGATCCCTCTGCCCGGATTAATAGCGATGAGTCGCTTAAAATTGGCGATATCGTTAGTGTTTGCCTCAATCTGCAGACTTTCCATGCAATTGGAAAACAGCGATATCCCGTCTGCCGAATCTTCAAAGAACTGAACAAAATACTGGCTTAAAAAGTGTTCGCAATAGAGGTTACAGAGCGTAAAACTGGGAATGAGGTAGAGATTACCGGGAATTAGGCTAAGTGAACCGTTCGGACCGGATATTACACCTTCGCCTTCATCGATATAATACAGTCTATAATACGGGCTGATTACATTTCTGAAGTTCCACTTATTTCCGAGTTTTACGTAGTCGACGTTCAGCAGCCGAAAAGAATGCCTGATGAGCCGTTTATTCATTGTCATATTGCCTTCTTTAATTATTGATAATTTGATAATCGGTTTTTAATAATTTCTGCCATCCACTCATTATCGCGGATTTGCTGTCAGAAAGTATAATCATACCAACCTTTAAAAGCAGGAGTCCCGTGATAGAAAGGAAACGACAGTTCAATGATCAGTATTGATAATGTTCACTAAATTCAGCCTATTTCAAACTAGAAAGGGGGGGCTAACAGGTAAAATTGGAGGGGCAAACGGAGGGGGTGTCTTTTGGATTGACAAATAAGGGACAATATGCGTCAGACTTGGCTAACCTTACCGTTGAAAAAAAGTTAATATAGGGAGAGCGGCTTAACAGTGTACCGTTATATTTTTTTACGCTTAAGATCCTGGTTGACTGAAACGGTCTTTGAAAAGACTCTTCTATATTTTTTGATGTATTCCGAGGGGTTCATCAGGAATACTTTTTTGAATTGTTCTCTAAAGTATTTTATATCATTCATTCCAACGCTGTACATGGTTTGCCTAATGGTATTTTCGGTGCTAATAAAAATTTCGGCGGCTTTGCGCAAACGTATGAAACGTATGAAACTATTGGATGAATGTCCGGAAATGGATTTGATCCGTTTATATAGATTCTCTCTGGACATTCCCAATTCTTCGGCTAATGTTTTGATATTAAAATCAGGGTCATCAATATGCCGCTCAACAATACTGATACAGTTCTTTAAAAAGTCTTTATATTCTGCGGATATTTTTAAGCTGTTGGGATTCAGCGTGATTTCACTATAAAAATAGTTCTGCAGGCTGTTTTTGCTTCTGAGGATACCCGCGATCCTGGCCATTAACAGATTCTTATCGAATGGCTTACTGATGAAATCATCCGCACCGCTTTCAATACCTTTTAATTTGACTTCTTCAGAAGTATTCGCGGTGAGTAGTACGATGGGAATATGGCAGATAGATTCGTCTTCTTTTACTTTCTGGCAAAGTTCAATCCCCCCGATCCCATTCATCATTACATCACTGATTACCACATCAGGTAGAAGCTCACGTATAATCGATAAGCCACTTTCTCCATTCCAGGCCTGTAGAATGTGATATTCCTTAGCAAAAATTTGACGGAGGTAACTGGCAATCTCTTCATTATCATCGATAATAAGAATAGATTTTCTTTCTTCGGAAACAAAATCGTTAAGCAACAGTTCATCATGCTGCTCAACGGCAATTTCCAGTCCATGCTGATCAAGCGCTTTAAAAAATCCCGGATCTTGCTCGACATCGGTATCAATCGTAGAAGAACTGATATAATTTCCGCCTTTTAAGATCTGGACATGGAAGGTTGTTCCGGAATGTGCATCACTAAGGCAGTTTATCTTTCCCCCATGCAGTTCTACAAAGGTTTTAACCAAATAAAGTCCTATTCCAAAACCACCTCCAAACGACCTGTTTTTTGCAGGTTCCTGATAAAATCTGTTAAAAATCTTTTCCTGTGCTTCAGGGCTGATGCCACATCCCGAATCTTTCACCTCTATAGTAACATCAGCATCATTTTCCTTTATGTCTATCCCTATCTTTCCACCCTCTGGCGTAAACTTAAAGGCATTTGAGAGTAAATTAAAGATCACAATCTCAAGCTTTTCCCTATCGGCAATAATTTGAATGGCCGCTGAAGAGCTATGAAAGGAATAATCGATCCTATTTGATTTTGCCTGATGATCAAAACATAGATAAACCTCTTTCACCAGTTCAACAATATTAACTCCTGATGTTTTTAAGGTATCTCCCTGCGCATCCACCTTACTGTAGCGTAGCAATTGATCGACAAGGCCTAACAGACGCTTAGCATTCCTGTAGATAATATTCATGTTGCGGGTATCCAGGTACCTGCCATCCTGATGGAGAAGATCCTTTACGGGGTTGATGATCAGTGTGAGGGGAGTTCTGAATTCATGCGAAATGTTTGTAAAGAATGTCGATCTCTTTTCATTGAGCTCCTTTTCCTTTTCACTTTCGAGATGGGCAATCTTTATCTCATATCTCAGTTTTTCCTGTTTTCTCCGGTAAGAAATATAAATCCCGGCCCCTAGAAGAATCAGCATAGTATAAATCACATAAGCCCACCATGTCAGATACCATGGAGATCTGATCCTTATAATCAAAGTTGTTGCTTCGTTGTTCCAGGCCCTGTCACTGTTGGTCGCCTTTACTTCAAAACGATAGACTCCGGGGTTCAGATTTGTATAAGTAGCATTACGCTGATTGCCTACCTCATTCCATTTTTTATCGAAGCCCACTAACCGGTAAGCATATTCTATTTTCATCGGATCGGCATAATTTAGTGCAACAAATTCCAACGAAAAAACACTTTGATCATACTCAAGGACAATTTCTTTTGCAGTATTGATGTTTTCCTTTAAGGGACCTGTTTGCTTTGGCAGCACGGATTTGCTAAATACCATAAAATCGGTAATATAAACTTTGGGACTGCCCTCATTTAAGGTAACCTGTTTAGGGTGAAAAGCAATATAACCTTTGCTTCCGGCAACAAAAATAGAATCGCCGTTACGCCCAAGAATAGCATTTACCGAAAACCCGTCAGCCTCATCAAAATTCCTAACCTTACTGGTCGCTGGAACCAAGCTGGATATACCGTTCTCGGTTATCAGCCAAATGGTTCCCTGGCTATCTTCAATGATATCTTTGAAGATATTACTGGAAAAGCCTTCCCTTTTCGAATAGCCCTGAAACTGCTTTGTGCGTGGATTGTACATATTTAATCCATCAGGAGTACAGATCCAAATATTCTTTTTAGTGTCAAGGAAAATTTTATTTATAACATTGCTGCTTAATCCATTATCAGTCGTGACCTGCGTGAAGCTACCAGTTTTTCTATCGAATATATTTACCCCTCCACCATAAGTCCCTACCCAAATCCTACCATCAGAAGCTTTGCAGAGCACATAAGCGTGATTATTATTTATTGAAAGCCCATTTTGAGGCTGGTTATAGAAATGCTGGTATTTGTTTTTATTCCGGTCAAAAATCTTTATTCCTGCATCAGTCGCCAGAACATATACGCCTTTATCAAGCTCTAAAATACTCCTGAAAACATCTTCGTTAAATAGATTACCGATTGAAGAGTGATGATAGTGGTGGGTGAAGACAGCTTTACGCTCATCGTAGCTATCAAAACCGTTCTCTGTTAATATCCAGAGAATCCCATTGGTGTCGAAATAAAGGTCACTTATGTTATTACTTGTAAGACTGTTAGCTGCTTGGCTCTTTGTAAACAGCTGTGTTTTTCCAGATTTTCTTTCAACTTTAAAAAGGCCATTATCAGTGCCGAACCAAATTGATGAATCTCCTACAAGCATACTGCTGATACCCCTGTTTCCAAACGGCAGTGGCTTAATTTTTAAATTATAACGCTGATGATCTATTTTGTACAGTCCGTTTACTGCATTTATCCACACGATACCGTTCACGTCTTTATACGACTCACCGTTGGCATAGTTTTTTATGCTACCGATCTTTTCCCACTTTTTTGACAGTATACCATAGCGATAAAAACCGTTGCTACCCCCAATGAGCAGCGATCTGTCATCCAAGGGCATAATACTGAAGACGGAATATGTTTCATTTTCCGGATGCTGAATCTTAGAGAATTTACTGCTTTTTACGTCGAAACTAAAAAGACCGTTCCAATAGGTTCCAACCCATATACTTCCATTTGAAGCGTAACTGAGGGACCAAATGTCATTTGGATTTTTCTCTCCATTGACGTGATATTGACGGAAGCTGGTAAAGAGCCTGCTTTTTTTATCAAATTTGTTAAGCCCCCCGCTCCAATTCCCCAGCCATAAATTGTTGCCGTCATCCTGGATGATCGCGTTAACAGATTTGCCTACCATACTGCCTGGTCTTGTGGGATGTGGCTTATAAATGCGAAATTGTTGCCGATCGGGTATATACTGATTAAATCCATCATCGGTACCAATCCAAACGGTTTCTTCCCTATCACACAAAATAGACCATACCTTATTATTGCTTAAAGAGCCTGGCTTTTTTTCGTTGTGGAAAAATCTTTTGAAAGTTTCAGAAAGCGGATCGAACAGATTGAGCCCGTCCATTGTTGCCACCCATATCCGGCCCTGACGGTCCAAACAGAGTGCGTTGATATAATTGTTTGTAATGGAGGTGCTATCACCTATTTTCTTTGAAAACACCTTAAAATTAAAGCCATCGAAACGGCACAGACCATTTTCGGTTCCAACCCATATAAACCCCTTTTTATCCTGGAGTGTAGCAGTAGTGCTCTTTGAGGGAAGCCCATCGGCTATCGTATAGTTTTTGGTAGTTAACCATCGTTTGCTGACGGATTCGTCATTTATAGACTGGGCAAAAGCAGCATGAAAGCTAATTATGATCAGACAAAATGAAAAAAACATTCTGATGGCAATCATCATAATATACTTGGTTTGGTGGGTAAACTTAGTACATTAAAGGCGGATATCATACAGGGCGATAAAAATTCACGTGTCTAAGATTATCTAAACGGGCTCATTTTTGTAATCAGACCAAGATGTCTTTTGATCCCATTTAAGATTTCTCATTTCAAAAGCTACACCAGCATAAGGTGCAGTACACCATCAAGAAGGTCTTTTTCTAGCGGTTAGCGGGAAGAGTCATAGCGCTGCTTTCATTAATGGCTGGTCGTTTACTTAATTTGTTTTGCGCAATCCAATTCGAATATTTTTTCCATAAGTACCCACTTCACTCCTTCGTCGGCAAAGGGCAAAGGTTGCTGAAACTTCCACATGAGTTTTTCCCATTGCTGGACCTTTTCATTTTTCTCATCCATCTGCGCCTTATGTGAGAAACTGAACTTTTCGGTGGTTTCCATCGACATAAATAGCCGATTTGAAACCCTATAGATTTCCATTTTTAAAATTCCGGAATCAATAATGCTAGCCGTTATTTCCGGCCAGCCATGTTTATGGTAGTCTTCGTATTCGGCAATGAGCGCAGCGTCATCAATCAGATCAAGCGCAAGGGCGTATTTTTTCATATTTAAAGGTGTATTTGAAAGTAATTTGGCTTGCAATTGAGACGCTGATGGGCAGAATAGATTTTTCTAAACCTT
>NZ_LMZQ01000059.1 GCF_001442625.1 Pedobacter ginsenosidimutans
AATAAATTGGCAATCTCAAAACTTCCGCTTCCATACGAAAAAGCCTTAACCATGGCCATTATTTTAACACCAGGCTTGATTTTAGAACGGTAAAATTGCAGATTACCAACCATGGCATTCAGATCGATCTCTAAAACCGTATCGTGTATTTTCTGGGTAAGGAGTTTACTGATCCGACCAAATTCAAACCGTCTTGCCCCTTTTACCAATATGGTTTCATGGTTAAACTGTAAACCTGGGAAAGCATCGATAAAGGCATTGGTATCGTCGAAAAACTGCGTCTCAAACTTAAAAAGATCAGCATACTCCGAAATATGAGTCCCAATTCCAATCAGGCGGTTTACCTTCTTCTGTAAAAGCAATTCGGCTATCTCTGTGTATAAATCCAAATCATCTCTCCCTGTTTCAAATAATTCGGAAAGAATAACGGTTTTCTTTGCATGCTGATTCTGTTGATTTAAAAAATCAAGGGCAATGGCCAATGAAGAAATATCGGCACTGTAAGAATCGTCGATAATGGAACATTGGTTAATCCCATTTTTCAGCTCTAAACGCATGCTCACATGACTCAGTTTTTCCAAACGTAAATCGGCCTGCTCTGGTGTATAACCTAAAGCCAATAAGGTTGCCCAGCAGATCATTCCATTTTCTATTGAAGCTTTATCTTTAAAAGGTAAAATACATTCGATTTCCCTATTTTGATAAATGGCCCTCAGGTAGCAGTTGCCTTCGATGGGTTCAACCGCAATAACCTGAAGATCTGCTGCCTGTTTGCTGCTCCAGCTAAACTGTTTTTTACCAGGTAAGTCTTTGGCATTTAATTCAGTTACGTATTCGGGCGAATAAATAAACAGTTCAGCTGCTGCAAAGAGTTTCAGTTTCTCGGTAAGTTTTTCTTTTTTAGAACTGAATCCTTCGGCATGTGCTTCGCCAATATTGGTTAAGATCCCAATTTCAGGGCGGATAATTTCAGCTAAATGCTGCATCTCGTTAACTGCAGAAATACCGGCTTCAAAAATACCCAGGCTATGATCGGCCTCAATCTGCCATACTGAAAGTGGCACGCCAATCTGTGAGTTATAACTTTTCGGGCTTTTAACAATATTAAAATCGGTAGCCAGGAGCTGGTAAAGCCATTCTTTAACAATCGTTTTTCCATTACTACCGGTAATGCCAATTGTTTTTAGATCAAATTGATTCCGGTGTTCGGTAGCTAGCTTTTGAAGTGATGCCAAAGCATCATCTACCAGTAAAAAATTGCAGTCGGGGTATTCGTTAATATATTTCGCTTCGGTAATTACAAAATTCCTGATTTCCTTTGCATAAGCATCTCTAATAAATTCATGTCCATCGCGGTGCGAAGACAGGGCAAAAAACAAAGAATTTTCCGGAACCAAAACCGAACGGCTATCGATCACCAGATATTGAATAATTACCTGTTCATCAACTAATTCGGCATCGGCATTTAAAATTTCGGCTATTTTGGCAATGGTGTATATTGGATTTTGCATGCTATTATATTCAGAAAAATACGGTAATCGCTATTATTTTTACGAATTTCAGTAAATAATTATGAAAAGCGGTAAACAAGAAGCAGTATTATTAGATAAAAAACAAGCGCTGGTAAAAGCCGAGCATTTTTGTGCTTACCAGGAGCGCTCGCAAAAGGAAGTACGGTATAAACTGGTAGAATGGGGCATGCGTGGCGATGAATTGGAAGAAATTATAAGCGAACTGATTTTGAATAATTTTTTAAATGAAGAAAGGTTTGCTAAAAGTTATGCATCGGGCAAATTCAACATTAAACATTGGGGCCGCGCTAAAATTAAACAGGGTTTAAAATTGAAAGGTGTACCGGATAAAATTCTGCAAAAGGCAATTTACAGCATTGATGATGATGATTATTTACAAACGATAGAAAAATTGGCCATTAAAAAAGTGCAGAGTTTAAGCGAAAATGATCCGTTTAAAAGAAAAAATAAGCTAATGAGCTACCTTCAGGCAAAAGGTTTTGAAACTGATTTAATTTTACTTGTACTGAAAGCCAGCAATTTAAATTAAATATTAAATTTTTAACAAGAAATCTCTTGACAGAAATATAAATCTGCCTATATTTGCATCACCAAAACGAAACAACAATATCAGTTTTGTTCATGCGAAAGTAGCTCAGTTGGTAGAGCACGACCTTGCCAAGGTCGGGGTCGCGAGTTCGAATCTCGTCTTTCGCTCCAAAATGCCTTCCTACCAGAAGGCATTTATTTTAAAGTTAACCAAGCCGATGGAGATCGGTAGCGGCTAATGCTCGGGTGGTGGAACTGGTAGACACGCAGGACTTAAAATCCTGTGCTTTCAAAGGCGTGCGGGTTCGATTCCCGCCCCGAGTACACACAAAAAATCGAACAAAAAAAGCCTTTCAGAAATGAAAGGCTTTTTTTGTTGAGGAAAACTTTATAAACCACTGTTACACGGGATCAAGCGGAAAAGTTGGAGGGAGTTAAACTCCAGGTATATATTTTTGATAATCTGAATAAAAAAAACTTAACATCCCTTACACCTCTTGATGTTGATCTAAAGGCTTTGATCCTGGCATTGAAAGATTCTGCAGAAGCATTTGTAGCCGTGTTAATAAATAAGTTAAGGATATACGGGAATGCGATCGAATTCTGGCAACTGTCCTGAAGAAATCAATTCCGCATGCTTCTACCTCATTATTGAGCGGACAACAACCACAGCCTCGGTCAGGCCCGGAGCGCTTGCCTTCAACTTTATCGTTCCGGTGCTTTTGGTGCTTTTGATAACCACCAGCGCCCGCCCTTTCCATGCCCTGCGTGAGTTGGAAATATAGGAATCTGTATCTTTCAGGTTTGCATTGTCGAGTCCAATAATCTTCCCCGGCCCCTCAATATCAAAATTTATCCTGTTTTCAGAATTTGGCTGCAACAAACCGTTTTTATCGGTCAGTTCAACAGTTACAAATACCAGATCCTGTCCATTTGCACTGATTTCACTGCGATCTGCGGTGAGCTTCACCCTGGCCGTATTTGCCGAAGTTTTGAGTATTGCTGTTTCTACTTCTTTATTTCCCTGAACACCAACAGCAAGCAGTTCTCCTGCGGCGTAGGGAACAGTAAAAACAGCCTTAAACTCTTGGGCTATGCCGGTTTCCTTCTCTCCTATCAGTTTTTTATTAAGGTATAAACGAACCATAGGATATTTGGAATAAACCTCAACCTGAATCGGTTTACCCTCATATCCCGGCCAGGTCCAGCTTTCCCAGGTGGGCCATACCGACCACAATGTTTCTTTGATTTCCAAAGGTTCGGGGGCTGGTTCACGGACGGCCATATAGAGTTTTTCGTTATCGTTATACAGCATGCTCCGGTAATGGGAAATGGGTTTCCGCCATCCGGTCAGGTCAATATCGCCGCAGTAAGCGCCATGCCATGGAAAAAAATTATTCTCCCAATGCTCACCAGGTACCTCACCTGAGTAGTACCAGCGTCCTATGCCCGATTCACCAAGGTAATCGAGTGCAGTCCAAACAAAATCTCCGATGATATAGCTATTGTTATTTACAAGTTTCCAATTAGCAAAAGCATCTCTGGGATAGGATTCTGTTTGAACAATGATCCTGGAAGGTACTCTTTCATGATCTGCAGTAGCCCTGTGCAACTGATAATTATAGCCTGCAACATCATGCTGCACCATTAATGAGTCAAATATTTCCCAATCCTTATCCCAGGTAGTCATTGCTGAGGTTACAGGACGGGTAGAATCTATTTCATGAACAGCATTTACCAACATTTTTGCGGTATGTACCGCCTGTGGTTCCTTCCGTTCTATGATTTCATTCCCTATGCTCCACATGATTACCGAAGGATGATTCCTATCCCTTAGTACCATTACATTGATGTCTTTTTTCCACCAATCGTCAAAATACATGGCATAGTCATATTTATTCTTGGCGGTTTTCCAACCATCAAATGCTTCATCGATAACCAGCATCCCTAAACGGTCGCATGCATCCAAAAAGGCTTCAGAAGGGATGTTATGAGCAGTTCTAATGGCATTAAACCCTGCTGCTTTCAGCAGTTCAACCCGTCGTTGCTCGGCTCGGTCAAAGGCAGCGGCGCCTAAACACCCGTTATCATGGTGCACACAGCCGCCATTGAGTTTAAGTGTCTGTCCATTGAGCTGAAAACCATTCTCTGTCGTAAATCTTAATGAACGGATCCCAAAATCTGTCCGGTTGCCATCGATCACCTTTTTATTGGATATAATATTAATTTGAGCCTGGTATAGGTTAGGTTTTTTTGGCGACCATAAAAGTGGTTTTTCTACCTGTATATCCTGAATTACCTCCTTTTCACTATGCGCGTCCAACCTGATCAGGGTTTGCATTGCGCCTGACTTTTTCAGTCCTGGGTCAAGGAGATTGGTCTGAACCGTAACCGTTTTGGGTAATGCAGTTTCGTTCTTAACCCTTGTTTTAATGTGTACAGTGGCTTTTTTTTCAGCAACTTCGGGCGTAGAAATTCCTACTCCCCAATTGGGAATGTGCACTTGCCCCGTTACCACCAGCCACACATGGCGGTAGATACCTGAGCCGCTATACCAACGGCTGTTTTTCTGTTTTGAATTATCTACCCTGACCGCAATTACATTTTGTTTCCCAAAATTAAGGTATGGACTAAGATCATAAGTAAATGCCGAATACCCGTAAGGATAGGTGCCTAGTGATTTTCCATTGATAAAAACTTCCGAATTCATGTAAACTCCCTCAAAGTTTATGGAAATAAGCCTTCCCTTCCAGTCAGACGGCACCACAAATTTCTTTCTATACCAACCTGTTCCCGATGGAAAAAAACCTCCGTCTCCGCCAGTTGGATTTTCCCGATTAATCTTCCCTTCTATGCTCCAATCGTGCGGCAGGTCGAGGGTTCTCCAATTCTGATCATCAAATTCAAAATTGCTTCCTCCCTTAACATCTCCCAGATTAAATTTCCAATCATGATCAAAGAGCTGTTTACGCTGTGCTACCCGTTGTGCAACTGAAGCCAAAGGCGCAACTGCTATAAATAATATTAAAAGGATCAAAGATTTGAAAAAAGACATGGCCTATATACTTGGTATTATCAAATATAAAAAAAACAAACGTTAAAATAACGATTATTATTCAACCACAGTTTAACTATGTCAGTGATGTAGGAAAAAGAAAAATGTGCCCCTTTCGATCTAACTCATCATCAGCACATCTTTTCTTTGCAACATGGAATGTTATTTATCATAAATAGATTGATATTTCTTATTTATTTTTGGCGAGTTGATTCTGAACTTCCTTCAGCACAGCACCATTATAATACCCTGACCATTTGGATACAATTTTTCCTTTCGGATCAATAAGGACAAATGTTGGGTAGCCCGTAATACCATACTTGATGGTCGTTTCTCCATAAAATCCTTTCCCATCCCAAAGACTTAACCATTGCGGCTGGTCTCTATTTACACCCTTTAACCAGGTTTCTTTACCGGCGTCACCCGAAAATGAAACTATAGCCAGCTCCTGAAGGTATGCCTGTGAGATTTTCTTTAATTCGGGAACTGATTCTATACAAGGGCCGCAGTATGTGGATGAAAAATCCAGCAATACATATTTGCCTTTTATTTCCGATAAAGTATGGCGCTTTCCATCCCTATCAAAACCGTCGAAATCAGCATATACATCCCCTACTTCAAGAGCATCGCCAACGGTTAAAAAAGTTTTGATGCGCTTTGCATAAGAGGTGTTTTTGAACGTTGAATTCAGTGCGTTATAAAATTTACTTATGGTGTCCTTTGAAAAATCTCTTTTAAGGTAGAACAAGGCGTCGAGCGCTTCATAACTATTCAGGTTCTGTTTCACAAAATCCATTCTCGTGAGCATATCCAAACTATCCAGCCTGGCAATAACCTTCCATATTGCCTTACCTTTTAATTTCGCACTATCCCCCGTCAAGGCCTGGTATTCCTCTACCAGTTTGCTGCGCTTCTTATACCCTTCTTTAGTCAGGGCGATCATTTTGTTGTGCATGTCCTGAGTTTTTGAACCCGTTATTCTCAGATCAAAAGGAAAATCTTTGATATCCCCTTTTACATTAATCCTTTCATTTCCCATCAACAAGGTGAAGTAATAAAACTTTTGCCCGGCATTTGTAGTAACCCATAGAGATTGGGGTTCTGCCCTGAGTTTTCCTTTAAAACTTAAAAAATCATTCGTGATTACTGCGCTATCAATATTAGTATCAAGGGTGACATCGTTTAAATAAAATTTTGTACCATCCTTAAAACCAGTAATTTGAGCATTTATCACATATTGTTGCGCAAGGGATTTAGCATTAATGAATACCCCTAGAAACAAGAGTAGAAAAGCATTTTTCATATCCCCAAAATAAGGTTTTTATCGGCAAATACAATTTGTAAACAGATAAATTTCTTCAACAGCTGTATCCTGTATAGCTAGATTGCCCGACACCTTTAAGCTATTTGCATTTTTTGATTGTTCATCATTTAGAAAAAAGGAACCAATAAATTAGTTTGGCCAGCAACTCCCTTTCAATCTTTCCACTGAACGAACGATAAGAAAGAAAACAGCAAAAAAAATGCCGCTTGAAAGCGGCATTTTCTCAATATAGATCCAAAACAGGTAAAAGTTTCCAGAACGGCCGTTCTGAAAAAAACTTACTGATAGCCAGGGTTCTGTTTAAATTCGTCTTTATTGGTTACCGCATCTACCTGTGTTCTTGGGATGGGGCGTACCAGATGAAAGTCTTGTATTCCACCCGCAGCATTCGGATTATCTGCCTTTACCCGTTCAATAAGTTTACCGGTCCGTTTGAGGTCGAACCAGCGAAGCTGTTCGCCTGCAAATTCTCTTGCCCGTTCATCAAGGATCAGGTCTAAGGTTACCTGGCTACCGGTAAGCTGCATTTCGGCAACTTTACCTGTCTTAGCTGCCCTGGTACGCACAACATTTAAATAGGTTGCTGCCTGATCGGGGTTTCCCAGATTGAATTCTGCTTCTGCGGCAATAAGATAAAGCTCAGAAAAGCGGATCACATAACTGTCCCGTGCACTCTGTGCCTCATTTGCGCTTGTTCTGGTGGGATCATCAAACTTATTGAGCGATACATAATGTAACTGGTCTTTTACTGTTCCGTTTGCATTATACACCGCATTCCGGTCATATATTTTATAAAGTTTACCCGTTGGTGCGTATACCTTTTTTGTTGCAAATACAGCGGTATCTCCTATAGCCATGCCAGCAGGCCTCGATGTACCGTTTGCAAACCATGCTGTTTTAAATGAACCTTCATACCGCGCATCGTTATCTGAATAAAGATCCAGCAGGAACCTGGTTGGCATATACCTGTTAAATGGCCGTCCGTTGGCGATATCCCTGATCATACCCGGCTGGTCGTCGTATTTCATGGCGAAAAGCATATGACCATTATTGCTCCCCCTACTGTGCCCAAGCGGGTTTAATATCGGATCGGAAAGATCGTTCAAAGAAAGATTTACGGCATAGTTTACCGCATATACCACTTCTTTGTTTTTAAGGTTCGACATTTTCCATAAATCGGCATAATTAGGTAGCAAGGTAAAGCCATAACCCCCGTTAATTACAGCAAGTGCCATGGCCTTTGCTTCAGTATATTTTTTCTGGGTAAGGTACATCCTTGCCAGAAATGCCTGGGCGGCAGGTTTTGTAACCCTTCCATAATCTGTTGTTGTAACTGGAAGCCGTTCGATCGCAAAAAGTAGATCTTCGATAATCTGTTTGTTGAAGGTTTCAACAGGTGTCTTATTCGCTGTGGTAATTACGCCCTGGGTTTCTGCAAGCGAAAAATGTACCCCGCCCCAGGTCTCCACTATATGCCAGTAATAAAATGCTCTTAAAAACCTGAGTTCCGCCTCCCTTACCGGACGTGCCGTAGCGGACAGACCAGCGCCGGAAATCCTGTTGATCCCCGTATTGCACAGGTTTACAGCAGCGTAAAGTTGTTGCCATTCTGTGGTAATGGCGCCGTTTGTTCCCTGAAGGTTGATGTACTGGGTAAGGTCGGTTGCCACATCACCGGCACCGCTCATCCAAAGATCTGTTCCCATTTCTGAAAGGCCAAAACCCTCTTCCTTTCCATACCACCAGCGCTCGTAGGAATAGGCCGCATTTACCAATGTTTCAAACCCTTCTGGGGTGGTGAAAACACTTTCGGCAGTCATTCCCGAAGGGTTATATTCCTTTAACGATTTCTGGCAGGATGCAGTAAATGTGAGTACACTTAACAACAGCAGTCCTTTAAATATATATTGTTTCATCTTGTTTTCCTTTAATTTTCTAAAAAGTTGCATTCAGTCCGAAGGTATACAGTTTGGTCATCGGTGCATTCTCCGATCCGCCCCTTTCAGGGTCATACTCCTTTAAAAATGCCGAGCGGGTATAGGTGAATGGGTTTCTTGCCGTAGCATATAAACGCAGGCTTTTAACAAAACTCTTCTGGATAATTTCTTTTGGAACTGTATAACCCAGGGTGATGTTGCGCAGTCTTACATAAGACCCATCTACATAACCAAGGGATGAGGAATAAAGCGTTGAGGCGAGGGAGATATTTTTATTGGGCCGCGGGTAATCGTTGCTCGGGTTTTCTGGGGTCCAGTAGTTGATAACAGTTGTACTATTGGCAACGCCCTGCGGATCATACCTTCTTAAAAAGTCGGGATAAATGGTCTGTCCAATTCTGGCAAAAACATAAACATTAAGGTCCCATGATTTATAACTAAAGGTATTTTCAAGCCCTCCGCTCCACTTTGGCCTGTTGGTACCAATAATCTTTCTATCATTGGTTGCATCTATTTTCCCATCGTTATTGAGATCGGCCACACGTATATCGCCCGGCTTCTGTCCGTATTTTGCAGCTTCTGTTTCCTCTCCGGTTTGCCAGATCCCGATTTTCTGATAATCGTAAAAGGCCTGTACAGGTGAGCCTACAAACCAGGAGTTGAGCACATCCGATTGTGCCCCGCCGGCAAGTTCCGTTATCTTTTCAACATTTCTGCTAAAGGTGAGGTTGGTAGACCATTTAAAATCCCTGCCCTCCAGGTTTTTCGAAGAAATGAAAATCTCAATTCCCTTGTTCCTTGTTTTGGCAATATTCTGGGTTACTGAAGTTACACCATCAGTTGGAGGCAAACTTCTGTTAAGAAGCAGGTCGTAAGTTTTAGAATCATAATAGTCGAAAGTTGCCGTAATCCTGTTTTTGAACAATCCGATCTCCAGGCCGAAATCACTTGTTTTGGTCTTTTCCCAGGTTAGATCAACATTTCCGATTCTTGGAGAATAGGTATAGGCCGGAACAGATGTTTCATCGTAGCCGAAAGCTATCCTTGAAAGGCTGCTCTGGGTAGAATATGCGCCAATATTATCACTTCCCGCAATACCATAGCTGTATTTTACTTTCAGGTCGCTGATTACCTTGCTATCCTTCAGGAACTGCTCATCACTGATTCTCCAGGCAACAGCAGCCGAAGGAAAGAATGCCCATTGATTGGCCTGTGCAAGTTTAGAAGAGCCATCAGTACGTCCGGTGGCGGTTAACAGATATTTCCCTTTATAGGCATAATTAATCCTGCCGGCATAAGAGATCAGGTTGCTCATGTTATAGGCGGTAGTAACAGCCTGGTTCTGGGTATTGCCCAATGCATAAAAAAGCTGTGATTTGAGCAATTGGTTCTCTCCTGATGCTGCTATATTATCAGATCGGTTAAAAAGCAAACTATTAATCCCTGTAAGGGTAAAAGAATGGTCTTTTATTTCTTTGTTATAGGTTACGAAATTTTCAATATTGATTAAATGGCTGTTCGAAGCCGAATATGTGGCCTTTGGAACCGAACCATTCCTGTCAATAGAATACCGGTCTGCAAATGTGCCTGTTCTGTCGGTATTCAGGTTTACGCCCAGATTCGACCTGATTACAAGCCCTTTTATTGGTTTTAGTTCCATATAAGCAGACAAGAGTGTACGGTTGATGATTGATTTTCCAGAATATACATCTGGCTGCTCATCTGCGAGGGGATTCACAGAAGTTCCTGCAAGCGGATAAACAATAAAATTGCCTTGCGCGTCGAAAGCATCACCCAAAGGCGATATTTTGTTGGCCTGGTTTAACGGATCTCTGCGGTTATCTATCTCGTAATGGGTAAACTGTGCCTGCATCCCCGTTGTGAAATATTTTCCGATAGTCTGGTCGAGGTTTAACCGCGCTGAGTAACGCCCCGATCTGTCGTTTTTGAGAATTCCTTTTTCATTTAAATAATCGAGCGAAAAGTAGGCTTTGGTTTTCTCTGTTCCGGCCCTAACACCGAGCTGATAATCCTGTTGGCTACCATCATGGAGCAGGAGATCCTGATAGTTGGTAAACTGGTTATTCTGAACGGCTGCATACTCGGCCGAATTAAATATTTTGATATCATCCGCCGGGCTGGCCCAGTTTCCTGTTGTACGATAGGCCTGTCGGCGCTGCTCAACAAACTGCTGCCCATCCATCACACCCGGATACCGCGCAACCTGCGAGATCCCATAATAGGAATTAAGTGATACAACAGCCTGTCCGGAAATCCCTTTTTTAGTGGTTACCAGGATTACACCATTGGCACCTCTCGATCCGTATATTGCAGTAGAGGAAGCATCTTTGAGTATTTCCATAGAAGCAATGTCGTTCGCATTTAGATCCTGCAAACTTCCGTACTGCACACCATCAACAATAATAAGCGGACCGTTTCCTGCCGAAATGGAACGGGTACCCCTGATATTAATATTAACGCCCGATGAAGCTGAGCCACTGCTTCTGGTAATATCAACCCCTGGTACTTTTCCCTGAATAGACTCAAGCGGATTTGCCGAAGGCACTTTAGCAATATCATCCCCCTTAACAGATACAACGGCGCCTGTAAGATCGCGTTTTTTTACCGTTCCATACCCAATAACAACAACATCGTTCAGGGTGGTTTCGTCTGGCGACATTTTGATACTAATTTGACGCTGGGTGCCCACAGTTACTTCGCGGTTCGCATAACCCACATAATTAAAAACGAGCACAGCAGCATTGTCTGGTACACTTATGCTAAATTTCCCATTACCGTCTGAACTTGTGCCCTGGGTAGTGCCCTTAAGAAGTATGCTCACCCCAATAAGGGTTTCACCGGTTTTGGCATCTGATACCTGGCCGGTAACGATACGGTTCTGCGCTGTAGCAGTAAAAAAAAGCAGACAGCACATAGCCAACGATAGATACAATTTGATCATAATATTTGGTTAGGTTTTCAAAAGCACATCAAATCCTAAAATTCGATGTACATGTTAATTATTAGTTAGATGCAAACAGCACAAAGACCTGAAATACAGCACTGAACAGCATACCCAACAATCTTACGGAGTTTTAACCAGAGCCAGCAGTAAATTGGATTATTTATTTGTGCAATCGTTTGCGGAGCTTACTAAAGCTGAAATCAGAAAGGCACTTAGGCTGAAAACGATACCTGATAAATTTTAAAACTGCAATAATATCATACAAGCTAGGCTACACAAACAATGGCTCAGCATATATTTTTTTAGGTTGCCATTTAGTGGAAATCAATCTTTTTATGATGGATTGATGGCGAAAATCAATAAATATGGCATTACGCAATCGATCACGGGAACGATTGCACAAATATTTAGACACAAAACTACTGCGTAAAAAGATACATGATGTAACTTAACTAATACAAAGACCGAATATTAACCAAATATGCTTGAAGAAACTTCTGTCCTTTTGTAAAAAATTCTAACCAAAAAAAACCAAAAATGAGAAACAAAAATCTACGCCATTATTTAATGGCTATTAGCATCCCTATGCTGATGTTCAGCTGCGAAAAGTCGGCTCAACCGACTGACGAAACTAATAACTTATCACTTTCAACCGACCAAACCATTCCGAACCTTGCAACAACCGAAGCTATATGTTATGCTAGAGCCTGGGCATCGCAAAACGGTGGCACTACCGGCGGTGGAGAAGTCAGTGCTACGGTGGTTACAAATTATGCATCGTTAAAGTCGGCAATAGAAAATACAGCTATCAAAGTAATCCAGGTCAATGGCACAATAACAGTACCTTCCAGCGGAAGGATTTCCTTTCAGGACCAGACGGGAAAAACACTCTATGGTTCTACTGGTGCAAAAATCGTTTCAGCTGATCAGACCAAGGCGGGCTCAGGGATAATGTATGTAAAAAGATGCAAAAACATTATTATCAGGAACCTGATTTTTGAAGGTCCGGGTGCTTACGATGTTGATGGCTGGGACAATGTTACCTTAGATGCTTCTACCAATGTTTGGGTAGACCACTGTGAATTCAGGGACGGTGTTGACGGAAACTTTGACATCAAGGCTGCTTCTGATTTCATTACAGTCTCTTACTGTAAATTCAACTATCTGAAAGCACCAAGAGCTGGTGGTCCGGGAGGATCAGACGACCACCGCTTTTCTAACCTGATTGGTTCAGGTGATGATGTTACTTCGGACAGAGGGCATTTCCGTATTACTTTTGTACGCTGCTGGTGGGCCCAGGGCTGCGTTGCCAGAATGCCAAGGGTAAGGTTTGGCAAGGTGCATATTGTTAACAACTACTTTAACAGTACGGCAAGTAAAAACTGTATACAGGCCGGTTTCGAATCAAATCTGTTGATCGAGTCAAATGTATTTGAAAATGTTAAGATCCCGATCGATCTGATGAACAATAGCGCCACGGCGGTACAGGAGAAAAACAGTATTTTCACGTCTGTTACCGGAAATAAAGTTGGTAACGGTGTAACGGCTTTCACACCACCTTACAGCCTTACTGTGCTCAATGCTTCAACAGTAAAAGCAAATGTTACAGCTTCCAATGGCGCAGGGGCTACACTTTCGGGTAATACCTGTACATCTTTATAACCCAGACATAATTTAAGTAAAAGGCATGGACTTGACAGTAGCATATACAAACGGTTAATTTAAGTTGATTAATATCCTAAAACCAAGGCTGGATTTTTCCATGCCTTGGTTTTAATTCATCCCTTCTAATGATAACCAGGGCAGAACCACTGGTAAAACCATTTAACGGTATTCGTTATTACACTTAATTAAGGAAAACGATTCTGAGCAGCAGGAAAAGTCAATAATTATCAATAACTATCTCTTAGAACTTGAAAAATCAGCAAAGGAAAAAGGAATGCTTACTGATGATGTGCAAGGAAGCTGCGATCCTTTTCAATAAGACTTTATTTTTATTTCATTGATTTTGAAGCCCTAACAATTTCATTCAAAAAAATAAAATATTTTTTTTGAATTGGAAAGTTTAATTCCTATATTTGCAACCCCAAAGGAATACAACACTATGTATTAATTTGCGAAAGTAGCTCAGTTGGTAGAGCACGACCTTGCCAAGGTCGGGGTCGCGAGTTCGAATCTCGTCTTTCGCTCTAAATGCCTTCCTACTAGAAGGCATTTATTTTAAAGTTAACCTACCGAAGGATTTCGGAACAGGCTAATGCTCGGGTGGTGGAACTGGTAGACACGCAGGACTTAAAATCCTGTGCTTTCAAAGGCGTGCGGGTTCGATTCCCGCCCCGAGTACACTCAAAAAAATCGAACAAAAACCTTTCAGAAATGAAAGGTTTTGTTGTTTCTAGTCATTTTTCTTTATAGGCCAAAAGACTAATGGTTGATAGCGGAACCGATAGACACGTCCCGACCTAAGTCGGGATGCTTTCAAAGGCGTGCGGGTTCGATTCCCGCCCAGGGGACAAAAAAAATCGAACAAAACCTTTCAGAAATGAAAGGTTTTGTTGCTTGTAGTCATTTTTAAGTTGAATTCTTTTGTTTACAGTTTTGTCCTACTTTCTGAGAAAATCGGAAAAATTTATATTGGGGTAATCCCATACGTCCCCCATACAGCAATCATTTCACAGCCCTGATCGCTTTATCAAAAGACAGCACCAGATTCTTCTGATCAATATCTTTTAAGGAAACCTCGTGAACACCACTGCCCAGGCCTGCAGTAAAGTAAACATCAGCCTTAACAGTAGTCCCTCTCTCAATCCCCTCCTCAAACAGGGCGATCCCAAACAAAGTACTATCCACCTTGGATGAAACGGTTATACTTATCGTACCCAGATCATACTTTCCGTTGTTCTTCAAGGTAACAACCCCCTGCTTATAAGTATAGCTCACGCCTTTAAGTGTTTCCAGATAAGTCTTATTCTTACTGGTAATCCCCTGATAGGTTTGCGCATAACCTGAGAACCCAGCGATTGATAGTAGTAAAACTAAAATGATTTTCTTCATGATGTTATAATAATAATTCAGTTATTTCATTTTGGTAAGCGCAGCTTTAAGTTCTCCTATTTCATCATCAGGATCTCCCCCAGAAGCAAAGATATCCGCGACATCCATGTCTTTACCATATACCGCAGCATTTGCGGCCGCATCAATCTCCAACGATGCGCCATTTACAGAAAGCCCTGCAAAAAGCCCCTTACTACGAGAATAGGAATACACCTCGGCATCGAGTTTGTAATCTGTGTTCACTGCAGAACTGCGTCCCAGAGGGCCTGCCGCAATAGAAAGATCACCACCAAGGGTAAAGCTACTTTTTTTGATCGCAGTCAGGCTATTGGCATGGGTAAAAACAAGCACAAGTTCAGTCGACTGTACACCTGCCTGAAGACCAACACTTCCACCGGTAATGGTTACAAAAACAGGATTGCTCCAAGAGCCATCTGCCCTTTTAACCATTGCAATGCCCCTGCCGCGCTTCCCTCCAATAACAAAACCTGCATTGATCAGCTTTGGTACAATAACAATTCCCTGGGTAAGCTCAAGCAGTCTTGAGGGAATGGATTCTTTCATTTTCCCAAAACCCGAAAGCACCTGGGTTGAAGCTTTTATTCTTTTTTGCTCTTTATTCTGTGCAGCGGCCACAGTAGGAAATAGTAATGCTGTGCAGCAGAACACAGCGAGATTCATCTTAATCAAATTAATTATGTTCATATATATTGGAAAAAATAACCGGCATTATTCGAGCAGATCTGCTCTTACTAACGGTCCGGAAATACAATATTATACCTTTTATTTCTTTTCCCGACCAGTCTACAGGTAAATTACCTTTCTGTGAGAATTCACCCGTGGTACCTTAAAAATTTCAGGATATGATGGATTAACAATTTTGCTTTCCCAAAATAAAGCCATTGATCAATATATCATACACGATGAAACCTAAATTTATTATCCCGCAGTATTGATCGTACTTGCAGGCTGCAGCCAAAATTTCAAGAAACGATCAATTTGAAGCTTACCTTAACCAAAAGCGGCCGGCTTGGATATAAAAAAAGCCATTAAATGCCGGCCGAACAACTATTCGGTTTTAATCTGTCTTTTGAGCAGGATGGAAATTTCTACATCCAGTTTTTTTTGGAGGATCTCGCCTTCAAAGCCAATGGTCCTAAACTGCATTTTACCCTGCTGATCGATAACAGCTATTGTAGGGATTACGTTAAAGCCCACTTTTTCACCGATATTTTTGTCATTATTAAAATAAACAGGGAACTGGTACTGGGGATTCTGCTTAACCCATTTCCTGGCGTCTTCAATGGTATTGTTAGAGCCGCTATTAACCACCATGAACATAACGTCCCTGTTGTTTCTGTATTTTTCAAAAACCTTGTGAAAATAGGGCATTTCCTGCATACAGGGAACGCACCAGGTTGCCCAAAAATCAAGGATGACGATTTTTCCCTTCATCATTTCAGCACTAACCGGTTTTCCTTCCAGATCCACCAGACCGGAAAGCTCGGGGCCAGGCCTGTTCATCATCAGCAGCCTGGTTTTAGCAGTCAGCTGATTGATTTCCAAAGCTTCCAGCTCTGCTACCTTCGAGCGGAAATCCTCTTCTGAGCCATTATATTTTAAAAAATTGAGTTTGGCGCTTTTTAGCACAAGGGAATCCGTTGGATTTTTGACCAGTAACCTCCAAAGGATATCAAAGGCTTTACGGTTTTCTCCGAGCTGGACCGATACTTCGGCACTATTGATCAGCCCATCTCTCCCATCTGAAGTCCTTATCGCCTCATCTGCCAGTTTTTTGGCTGAATCAACCTGCTTTAGCTTAAGGAAATTAAGGGCCTTGAGTGAAAGCAGGTCAGACTTTGCCTCTGCTACAGTACGACTTCTTACACTATCGGGAACAAAAGAAGGGATATAACCAAACTCAGGGAAATACCTGATAATACCCACGGGCCACTGCTGTACTATCTTTAGCGATCTGTTGGCATAGCCGATAGCTGCCGATGGTGCAATCTTGCTCGCGGTCAACATAGTGGCGATATCTTTCAGCGTCTGCGGTGTGTAGGGCGTAACCTTGGCATTGAGTTTTGAGGCATGAAGTAATGCCCTAACCGAATCTCTCTGAGCAGCATAATATTCAAAAAGCATTTTATGAATAGTTTCAGATCCTTCTCCATCAGGGTGATTTCCTGTTTTCAGCAACGCTTCAAGCTTTGCTATCCTCACTGCGGCATCAGGCTCTTTTGCGATAATGGAAGCACGGAGGTCTTTTGAAATATCTGCCTGGGGAAAACGTTGCATGATCACGCTGCGCACCGAATCGAGCCTGCTCTTTTCGCCTATCATCAGGTATCCCATGGTAACCAGGTTCACATTGCCTGGCAGGGTCGGGTTTTCCTCCAGCTTTGCGGCAATAATCTTTCTGGCCTGCTCCCGGAACTTCAGCTTTTCTTCCGCACTTTTCGCCATGATCATCCTTGTATTGAGCAACGCCACTTTTGCTTCATAGTTACTGGGATTGTTTTTCAATTCCTCTTCCAGCAGGGCAGCTTTTTGTTTCTGTAAGTCAGGAGATTTAGGTATCTGAGCCGACAGGCTATAGGATTCGTGGAGCAGGCTGCTTTTGACCCTTTTCGCCCCCTCAAACACCTCTAAGGCATAGTGTTGGTCTGGGCCAGGTTTCTGCACCTGATCCCCGCTCTGAAGATAAAAGGTGGCAAAAGTGGCAAACCTTCCCGCAACAAAAGAAGCCGTCCATATTTCACCCTGTTTTACCATCGGCATTTTCCATGGGAGATCATAAAAGGTGGAATAGGTGAAAACGATCGTTACTGATAAGCTTCCAGGCTTGATTTTCGCATCTGCACCTGTTGGGTCATAGCGTATGGTAACCGTATCACCTCTTTTTATTTTCTCGGGTATAACCGAAACGCTTTGTGCCCAGGCCTGCAGGAATGCAAGCACTGAGAACAAAAAACATAAAATTATTTTTCTCATCGTTCTAATTCTTAGTTGTAACCGGGGTTCTGGACCATATTGGGATTTGTGCGCATCGCCTCGATCGGGATCGGGAAAAGCACAGCTGTGGATTTCCAGGAAGACTTGCTTTTCGGCAAAATATCATCCGCCCGGGATTTCGAAGGATCGCCTGAAAGGCTTTTCCACCTTTTCAAATCAAACCAGCGGTGGCCCCATTCCGAGAATAGTTCAGCCCTTCGTTCCTGCTCCACCTGGGCCATGGCTATAGCCGGTGTTGCTGCCACGGCTAAAGGTGCCAGGCCTGCCCGGTCGCGGATCACATTCAGATCATCCTTGGCATCACTTAACCTGTTCAATCCTACCCTGGCTTCCGCCCGGATCAGGTAAGCTTCAGCAAATCTGAGTATCATCGAGTATTCTGTAACCGCAGCACCGGTAGGGCCCAATCTCACCTTATATTTAAAGGGATAGTAATGGGTAACAATTGGTGCCGTTGTAGTAGTGTAATTCCCAACCCAGTTGCTAAAACGCTTATCCCCTGCCTCAAAGCCTGATTCCAGTCCATCGCTTCCTTTTGTCAGCCGATAAAGGGGGGCACCTGTTGGAATGAGTGTATTTCCTTCCCAGGTATTTCTTCCCCCAAGGGTATTAACTACCTGGAGCTGCCAGACAGCCTCTAAAGAATTCTTTAAAAAAGCCTTGGTCATGTGGGCAGCGTTATTGGGATCTGCGTTTTTCAGGAGCGAATATTGTGTAGTGGCCGCAATGACTTCGGTAGATTCAGCCTCTGCCAGCGCATTATCCCCCGTGTAAAGGTAAACCCTGGAAAGCAGTAGTGTGGCAGCGGTTTTATTGGGCCTGGTACGTTCGCCGTTTCCCGGATAGGCCGACACAAGCAAGCTTTTAGCATCTTTTAAGTCCTGGATGATCGCAGCATAAACTTCTGCTTTCGGCGTCTTTGGTTTACTGCTGTTGGCAATCACATCAGTATTGAGGATCAAAGGTACATCGCCAAAGAAATTTACCAGGTAAAAATGACAGAATGCGCGCATAAACTTGGCCTCGCCCAAAAGCTGGTTTTTTACTGCAGGGCTTAAAGTACCGGATGCGCTGACCCCTTCGATAACAGCATTTGATCGGTAAATAAAATTATAGGGTGAAGACCACATAAGTCCTACATAGCCATTACCCGAAGTCAGTGCATTGTTCTTGAACTCATCAAAGTTGGCAAGCACCGAAGCATATACAAATTCGTCTGCGGCCATTGCACAGGTGAAGCTGGTCAGCACGTTTGCAAACTGGTAATTGGAGGCATTCATGTCGGAGTAAATCCCCACCATAGCAGCAGTTGCGGTAGCATCGGTAGTGAAAACGGTCCCTGTGGCGAGTTGGTCCTTTGGATCTTCGATTTCGACATATTTTTTGCACGACAGCGAGAAGCTGAGCACTGCGATGAACAATATATAATTGATAATTTTCATTGGAATTTTATTTAGGGTTAAAATGAAAGCTGTACACCTGCCGTATATACACTTACCGGAGGCATCGAATAGCCCCTGGTCTCGGGATCAAAACCATTATATGATGTAATGGTGAATAGGTTCTGCCCCTGCAGGTACAGCGAAATGTTGTTAAATTTCCAGCTCTTGAGCAGATCTTTGAAGTCATATTTCAAAGAAATATTCTTTAGTCTGATAAAAGAGGCATCTACCCAGTTCGCACTCGACAGGCGATAATTGTTCTGATAGGCAGTATAAATCGGTTTGCCCGCTGTGGCGCTGGCCCCCGGAATAACTGCAGGAACGCCTGGAGTAGTCCATCTGTCAAGGGCACTGAGGTCTTTATTTCTAAGGGCATAACCATTAGAATAACTCAGATAGCCATAGTTCAGCCCCGGTCCTTCCTGTTTTACAAACTGGAAAAAGAAATCAAGACTGAAGTTTTTATAGGTAAAACTGTTCTGCAGGCCGCCATAAAATTTGGGCATTGCATTTCCGATCACCACCAGATCAGCCGGGTCGGTAATCGCCTTATCTCCATTTACATCCCTGAACTCAGGAACACCGGTCTGCGGATTGATCCCAAGAAAATCAAAACCCATGACGATTCCAATAGGTTGCCCGATGAAATATTTAGCGGCATTGGCCGAATTTTTCAGGTCTGGATATTCCAGTAGTTTATTACGGGCAATAGTCAGGTTGAAAGCAGTATTCCATGAAAAATCCTTCTCCCTAATATTCACTGAACTGAGTTCAAACTCCCATCCCGTATTTTCTACCAGCGCTGGAAGATTGGCCTGATAACTGGTAAAACCAGACTGGGAAGAGAGCGTAGTACCAATTAACTGGTTACCGGAGCGGTTACGGTAAAAGTTTGTGGTGAGCAATAATCTTTCGTTAAAAAAGCCCAGATCTAACCCGGCCTCGATTTTTTTGTTGACTTCCCAGCTGTAATCCGGATTAGGAAAACGGCTTGGTGATATCCCCCCTGTACCACCATAGGGGTAAGAGGTAGGTGTCCAGCTGTCTAAAAACTGGTAATCGCCGATCTGATCATTACCGACCGTTCCGAAACTGCCTCTTAACTTACCGAAACTTAAGAAAGGAATATTTTCCTTTATAAAACCCTCATTGCTGAAGATCCATGCAGCACCCAGGGCACCAAAGTTCCCAAAACGATTGTTGGGGCCAAATTTGGATGAACCATCCCGGCGGAAGGTACCATTGATGATATATTTCTCATCCCAGTTATATGTCAGTCTTGCAAAAACCGAAGTATAACGGTATTTGGCATAACTGTAATTCCTTGGGGTAATCAGTGTAGCCGCCTTGATATTGTCTAGCTGCTGATCGCTGATGTATCCGCTTCCGGTGAGTCCTTGCTCTTCTCTTACACTGTGCTGCCAGGTTCCGCCCACAAGGGCTGAGAGATTTCCCTTTCCCAGTTTAAGGTTATAGTTTAACTGGGGCTCTACAATATAGGAGCTTAAACTTCCGTCTCCATAGTTGGCGCTGCTACCGGAATAGGTAGCTGGGTTAAAACCGAGTTTAGGGAGTGTCTGGGTCTGTTTCATATGCATCCTGTTAAAGCCTGCAGCCAGCTTTGCACTAAAGCCTTTTAAAAACTCATAGCTCAAAGTCGTATTCCCGAATATATTTGAGGTATTACTCAAACTGGTACGTTCAAAATAGGCCATTGGATTCTGCTCATTTCCTACCCAGTAATAGTCCCCTTTGGCATCATAGATCGGAAAATTAGGTGCCAGATTAAAAAAGCTGGTCACATCGCTCTGTAGGGTATTGTTTTCATCCAGTGTATATTTCAAAGAACTATTAAATTGGAATTTCTTATCTATTGAGCTATGGTTCAGCGACATATTTAGGGCACCACGTTTATAGCCAAGATCGCCGGGCAAAACTATTTTCTCATCCCTAAAGGTCCCGCTGATCAGATACCTGGTCTGCTCAGTGCCACCGCTCAGCCCCAGTTGAACCTCCGAGAGGTTTGCAGATTCTCCTATTAAAAGGTCCTGCCAGTTCTGATCAAGAGTCTGATCCCATAATAACAGGTCTGGCGCCTGGGTATCGGTCGGGGTCACGCCGTCTTTGGCATAAGCTTCACGCCTAAGGGCGAGATAATCCGCTCCGCCCAGCATTTTAACCCGTTTATTCACTGAGGAGATTCCCGTATATACATTTGCCTTAAATTCTGCCTTTCCGGCCTTTCCTTTTTTGGTGGTAATCAAAATTAC
>NZ_LMZQ01000060.1 GCF_001442625.1 Pedobacter ginsenosidimutans
TTACCGCCAAACCATGCCGCCATTATTTTTCCTTTACCCAAATCAACCAGCGTTGAAGCATGGCAGGCCTCAAATGGAGCCTTCTCAAAAATACTAGTCGACTGAATGATTTCTACTTTTTGCGCACAAACGTTTAAAGAAAGAATAATCAGTATAAAAGCAATTGAAAGATGTTTAAGCATTTTCTATTAATGGTGTCCTGGTATAGCCTCGATCAGTTTTTGGGTATAAGCTGCTTTTGGTGCATAAAATATCTGCTCTGGAAAACCTTCTTCTTCGATTTTTCCTTTGTTCATCACTAAAATACGGTCAGAAATATGCTTTACAACAGCCAGATCGTGAGAAATGAAGATATAGGTGAGTCCGAATTCGCGTTGGAGGTCTTTAATAAGATTTAAAACCTGGGCCTGAACGGAAACATCTAAAGCAGATACCGATTCGTCGCAGATGATAAATTTAGGTTGTAAAGCCAAAGCCCTGGCAATAACCACACGCTGCCTTTGTCCGCCACTGAATTCATGCGGATACCGGTTAAAATGCTCTTCTTTTAAACCTACTTTATCAAGCAATTCCAGTACTTTTTGTTTACGCTCGCTATCGTTGCGGTATAATTTATGCACCTGTAGTGGCTCTAAAATTGATTGACCGATACTTAATTTTGGGTTTAATGAAGCATAAGGATCCTGAAAAATAATCTGAATATCTTTCCTTAACTTCCGTAAGGCCGTTTTGTCGATGTGTGTAATGTTTTCTCCATTAAAAATAATTTCACCAGAAGTAGGTTGTATCAACCGTAAAATGGTACGGCCAAGCGTGGTTTTGCCACAACCCGATTCGCCAACCAGACCTAAGGTTTCACCAGGAAAAACCTCAAAATTCAATTGGTCAACAGCTTTAACATAATCAGTTGTTTTGCCAAAAAGACCATTGTGGATAGGATACCAGGTACATAGGTCTTTAATCTGAAGTAAAGGTTTCTGGGTGTAAAGTTTCTCTCTCCTTGCGGCTATTTCTGCCTCTGTTAGTTGGTTTGAAGCCTGTAAATGTGCCGAAGCATCATCATTTCCGGTAAGGAAATCGGCCACCACAGGTAGTTTTTTTAATTGTAGACCAGGCGAGGGGCGACAGGCAAGCAAACCTTTGGTGTACGGATGTTGTGGGTTCTCAAAAATAGATTTTGCTGGGCCTTGCTCTACGATTTCGCCTTTGTACATTACAGCAACTTCATCAGCAATTTCATTTACCACACCTAAATCATGCGAAATAAAGATCATCGCCATGTTGCGTTCTGTTTTCAGTTTTAAAAGCAGCTGAAGAATCGTTTTCTGAACGGTTACATCTAATGCCGTGGTGGGTTCATCGGCTATTAATAGTTTCGGATCACAGCTTAAGGCCATGGCAATCATTACCCTTTGCTTTTGTCCACCTGATATTTGGTGTGGGTAACTATCAAATATTTTTTCTGGTCGGGGTAGTTGCACCTCGTTAAACAATGAAATAGTATGTCTTTTTGCTTCCGCTTTATCTACCTTTCGATGTAACATGATGGTTTCTGCCACCTGGTATCCGCAGGTAAAAACAGGATTGAGCGAAGTCATGGGTTCCTGAAAAATCATCGAGATCTGGTTTCCCCTGATCTGACGGATTTCGTTCGAACTGAGATTGAGCAGACTAATATCTTCAAAATCTATATCGCCTGTAATTTTTGCTGCACGTTCATCATGCAAGCGCATAATGGAAAAAGACGTAACTGATTTTCCAGAACCAGATTCGCCAACAATACCTAAAACGGTTCCTTTTTTTACATTAAAACTGATCTGTTTTACAGCTTTAAACCAGGTTTTATCGTCCTGGTTATAGAAATCGATATTTAGGTTTTCTACGTTTAGCATCAAATTTTTGAAATAATAAGTTCATTTGAGCCTGTTTCCAGACTATTGTAATCATCTAAATGGTAATGACAGCCAATTGGGGTTTCATCTTGAGCTAAGTAAAGTAGTTGTTTTGCAAGGGAAATGAGCCCTGCTTTATTCGCATGAATTTGGATCTGGTTTTCAATAATATCTGTTTTGAGAATGAACCCATCTACCCAGCTAGATTGCAATCCTACCTCATCATCATATTTTGGAATTTTCAGCTTTACTTCAACTACCATTTAGGATACAATTGTAATGTTTTCTGCCGGAATTATATCCATACCTTTAAATTTTAACAATACCTGGGCGGTGGTAATTACATCTTTCTGGCAATAGGTAACAATTCTATCGAGATTTTTTTCTTCATAATAAACTTGTCTTACCTGCGCACCGTTGATATCATCTTTCGGAGTAGGAATATCTAAAATAGCAGCCAGCAGGTTTAACGAAGTAAAATGTTTATAATCGCCGAATTTCCAAAGTTCCATTGTATCAATATGGTTTATTTCCCAGGGTTTTTTGCCCGAAAGCTGCAATTGAACCGGAATTTCTATGCCGTTAACCAATAACCGCCGGCATAAATAGGGAAAGTCGAATTCTTTTCCATTATGCGCACAGAACATTAGGGTGGGCATTTGTTTACTCAATAAAGCAGAAAACTGCAGCAGCATTTCTTTTTCATCGTGGCCAAAAATAGATTTAATACGCAAAGCGGATGACTTGCCCTGTACACTGAAAATACCCATGCTAATGCAGATAATTTTTCCAAATTCGGCCATAATGCCTGCTTTTTCATAAAATTCTTCAGCAGTTTGATCTTGATTTCTTTGGTAATGTGTTTTCTGTTCCCAAAGTTCCTGAAAATGCGGAGGTACATCTTGAAAAGATGGATATTGAGGTACAGTTTCTATATCGATAACCATTACCTGATTGAGATCTAACGCCTTTAACATATATAGATAGTTTTCAGTTAACAATTTACAATTTTCTGTTCATAATTATAGCCGTCTTTAACTATTGTTTTGATGGGCTTTCTTGTTTTCAGATGATTCGTTACAAAATCATTGATTAAATTTCAACGGCTTTCTATTAAGGCAGATTTCTGGACCCCAACCTATCGGTTGAGCAATTATTTCTGTCGTTGGAGATTGATTATTTGGTCGTAAACATTTTTTACATCTTCAATAAACTCAAGACATGCGGGCTGCTTTACACCCGGCCATTCTATCCCCTGCATCATTGCATTTCTAAAATCAGTTGGTCCTAATGTAATAGTTCCGCTATTATCAGATTTTTGATTAATTGTTATGTCGGTTAGGGTTCTGATGTTTAATGACTTGATTTCTCTGCTAAATATTCCGGTCTTAATAATAATTCTGTCCGAAGTAATCCCGTAAGCGGTATTTGCTCTCTTTTTTGCGTCGATGAAAAATCTGCCTACAGTGATATATAGTCCCATTAAAACAAATGGAATACCCCAAAGTTTAAAGAAAAAAGGTGCATCAGTTGTAAGGACACTTGTTTCCCAGAAGACTGCAAACCCAGCCCAAAGCAAACTAAAGGGAATTAAGAATGTATCTGAGGTTCTAAATAAAATTCCTGTCTTAGGTTTTCCTGCCCATATTAATTTTTCGTCTGTGCTTAGATTAGGTTTTAGTTCGTTTTCGATCTCGTAATTTGTCATTTATTTATTTGATTGTTTGGTTTGATGGCTGGTTATGCTAATTATTGTTTCTAGGTCTTTGTTCAGTCTGATTTCAACATGCAAAGCTTCAATTTAATATTAAAATTCGATAAAATAAATCATTTTCGTTTCACCTTTTTTAGTCTTAATATATTTTTTGTTGAAAATTTATTTTATAAGTTTGGTTTATGGCGAAAAGTAAATTTGAGCAATCTTTAACAGATGGTGCTCACCAAAAGCTTCAAAGTTTAATTGGTACCTGGAATGGCATAACTAAAACCTGGTTCGAAAAGGATTTGCTGGCAGATGAATCTCCTGCTGAAGCAAAAATCACTTCAATTTTGGGTAATCGTTTTATTTCTATCGATTACCAGGGAAGTTTGGAAGGAAAAGCTTTTGAAGGCAAAATGATTGTCGGTTTCGATATTCCTTACCAAAGATTTACCACAAGTTGGGTTGATAGTTTTCACATGGGTACACAGATTATGCTTTCGAGTGGCGAAGCTACTGCAGATGGTTTTTCTGTTTTTGGAGAATATGGTAGCCCGGAATATGGCGAACAGCTTTGGGGCTGGAGAACAACGCTTGAAATAATTAACCAAAATGAAATCGTATTAACGGCTTATAATATTTCGCCGGGAGGGGAAGAAGCAAAAGCTACGGAGACGGTTTATAGAAGGAAATAAATTAGAAGGATCGTCATTCCCAACCGGATAGCTATCGGGTTGATTGGGAACCACGAAGTGCTCATCGAAGATAATCTTAATGCCTGATGTAAAATGCATTAAGATTCCCGCATGCACGGGAATGACGTATAAAAAAACTAAAATAAACTTGGCGAAGCCTGATTGGCCATTACCGGAATCTTTAAATCTGTTCCTACAGCTTTGTTCAGTTTCGCTGTAAAATAAGCCGAAAATAACGGAGAAGACAGCTCAACATTTTGATGGACAAAGAAATATAAGTTTTGTAAACCCTGTTCTTTCCAGCTTACAATTCTTTCAATCCAATCGTCTAAGCGTTTTTTATCTATGTCATCATCGTTGGCACCAACAAAACGTACAAAGGCCGTTGGCGAAGTTAAACGCATATGCAGCATATCTCTTCTGCCTGCAGTATCAACGATAATATTGGCTACACCATTTTCCTGAAATAATTGTGCAAATTCGTTGGCAATGACCGGATTTGAAAACCATTCTTCATTTCTCACTTCAACACCCAAAGGAATTACTTTTGGAAATTCGTTGATTACGATTTTTAGCCTTTCAAAATCTTTGGGTTTAAAGTTATCGTGTAATTGAAGAAAAGCCATTCCTAATTTATCTTCAAAATTACTGATGGCATCGCAATACTGTTCTACAGGTTCTTTAACGTTGATCAATCTTTTAAAGTGACTGATGGTATTGGTCAGTTTTGGGAAAAACTTAAAATCTGCCGGTGTTTTTTGCGTCCAGGTGACTACTTGTTCACGGCTTGGCATACCATAAAATGTGGCATTAAGCTCAATAGAATTAAATTGAGTAGAATAGTAAGTCAATTCATCCTTAGTTCCTTTTGGATAAAACCCCTTTAAATCGGCTTTGTTCCATTTGGCGCAACCCACATAGGCCTGGAAAGATTGTTTAGGTTTATTTGCTGCTAAAATTGCTGCTGTTTCAGGAGCATCAGCAGGAAGGGTATAATCTATTGTGGTTGGGTCTTCTACTTTACCGAATTGCATTTTTAATATATGTTATGTGATACTAATTACATTAACTTCCTCTTTTTTATTTAAAAGAACTTCTAATGCTGAGTTAATCTTCGGTTCTAACTTTTGCCAAAATTGTTTATTTGAACAATTCCCGAATTTAATAAGAATAAGTTTTGGAGGAGCACCAAACCAATCGATTAATTCTTTGAAATCTGAATCCTTAGAAACAATTATGACATTCTTTTTAATTTGAGCCATTCTAAAAATGGTCAAGTCATCTACTGAATGTAAATTTAGAGTGAAAGAAGATCTTGTTTTAAAATTTGTGTATTCTGAAAGCCATTTGGCAATTATAGGGGATATATTGGTGTCGGTCCAAATTTCCCAATTATTCATACATTAAGTCCTCATTTATTTTTTGTGCACTATATAAGAGAACAGCCCTAATATCTTCCTTTTCTAGAATGGGATGTTCCTCTAGAATTTGTTCCTCACTCATGCCGCTTGCTAATAATTCAAGTACATCAGAAACTGGAAATCTCAACCCGCGTATTGTAGGTCTTCCTCCCATCAAACCATCTGTAGCAATGATCCGATCGAATAACTTAATTTGTTCATGTGCCATACTCAAATATAAAAAAAAATACCTCAGTAAAAAAACTGAGGTATGTGTATGTTGTAATATGTGATTTTATTTTTACGTATCTCAAATTGAGAACTGAATTAGTAACCCAGAATCTTCAATACCTGCTTACTATTCTGTTCTTCTCCAAAAACTTCGAAATTGAAACTTTCATCGCGGTTTCTGCGGATCAAAACATGTTTCGGGCTAGGCAATAAACAGTGGTGGATACCACCATAACCGCTCAATACTTCCTGGTAAGCACCCGTGTGGAAGAAACCTAAATACTGTACCTTACGCGTTTTTGGCATAAATACACTGTTCATGTGCGCCTCCTGGTTGTAATAATCCTGTCCATCGCAGGTAATGCCACCTAAGTTAACTCGCTCATATTCAGCATCCCAATTGTTAATTGGTAATAAAATGTATTTTTGATTTAATGCCCAAACATCAGGTAAATTGGTAATAAAAGAACCATCCAGCATTAACCAACGCTCACGGTCGTTCTGTTGTTTACGGCCCAGTACTTTATAAAGGATACCAGAAGCTTCAGCAACCGTATATTTACCAAATTCGGTAATAATATCTGGTTCCATTACATCGTGGATGGCGCAGATTTCTTTAATCCTTTTCACAATTTCGTTTACCATGTATTCGTAATCGAAATCGAAAACCAACGAATCTTTAAATGGCATACCACCACCAATATCGAGGGTATCTAAATCAGGATTGATTTTTTTGAATTTGCAATACAACGTTACGTATTTCTCTAACTCGTTCCAATAATATGGCGAATCGGTAATACCCGAGTTAATGAAAAAGTGCAATAATTTAACCCTGAAATTAGGGTTGTGAACGATTTTGTTGTTGTAAAAATCAATAATATCTTCCATACGCACACCTAAGCGCGAAGTATAGAACTGCGAATCTGGCTGCTCTTCAGCAGCGATACGGATACCTAAGTTACAAGGAGTATCGATATCAACCTCATCATCAAAAAGATTAAACTCTTCTTTGTTATCTAAAACTGGGATAATATTGGTATAACCATCGTGCAACATATCAATGATATATTGTTTGTACTGGTAGGTTTTAAATCCGTTGCAGATAATGGTGGTATCTTTCGTTAACACACCTTTTTTCTCCAAAGCATCAACCATCGGCATATCAAAAGCCGAAGAGGTTTCCAGGTGGATGTTGTTTTTTAAAGCTTCTTCTACGATATGCTTAAAATGCGAGCTTTTTGTACAGTAGCAATATTTATAATCGCCACGATAATTGTTCTTTAAAATAGCGGTTTGGAAAAGGATCTTCGCCTGCTGAATCTTCTTACTTACCATTGGTAAGTACGTGAAACGTAGGGGAGTACCGTAAGTTTCGATCATTTCCATCAGGTTTAAATCCTGAAAATATAATTCATCATCTATAACATCGAAACCCTCTTGAGGGAAACCAACACTTAGATCAAGAAATTCTGAGTAACTCTGCATTTACTTTTAAATAATTTTTGCAAAAATGTAATTTTAAATCGAGAATTAATCTTTAATAAAAATATTTTTACTGTAGAGAAACCGTTAGCCTAACTACAAAATTTTGGTACTATTTGTTTTTGGAAATAAATAGGGTTGGATATTTTGGTAATAGTCTGGAAAACAATGGGTAATGAAGGAATGTTTTAAGGATTAGGAAAGCAAGTTTCTGTTGTTATCGGTTTGGCTTGTTCCTGTTCTCCACTTTACTCGTTGCACTCGTGTTCGTTCCGATCAGGTTTAGCTGGCAAGGATCGTGCTGCTATTTGTGGTTTGACAGCGAGTTGGCTATCAATTATAGGTAAATCATTAATTGATTGATATTTATGTGGCCGTACACTCTGGTCTTAGCGTCTCGCTAAGACTTTTCAGTAAATTATTTAATAAATGAAAGAAGATTACTGTTTAACTAATAATTTGGAAAGCAGGTTCCTGTTTTTATAGGTTAGGGTTGGCCCTGCTCTCCACTTTACTCGTTGCACTCATGTCCGTTCCGATCAGGTTTAGTTGGCAAGGACAGTGCAGCTATTTAGGGTTTGATAGCGAGTTGGCTAATCAATTATGGGTAAATCATAATTAATTATAGGTTGTCATCCTGAGCCTGTCGAAGGACCTGTTTAAATGCTCCGGTAAAGCATTTCGACAAGCTCAACGTGACAATTTTGGATGAAACACAGCTTAAGATACAGGCTCTGGAACCAAGTAGCATATTAACCTTTCCGAAGGTATTTGGTTAAAATTACAATAGTTTGTCCTTCAACCTTACCTTCAATTTGTTCGATATTATCATGAACTAACCGGATATTTTTAACTACAGTACCCAATTTTGCACTAAGTGTAGAGCCTTTAACATCCAGTGTTTTCACTAAAACAACGGTGTCGCCTTCAAATAAGCGCGTGCCATTGCTGTCCTGATGAAATTCTACCGTTCCGTCTTGCTCGTGGTCGCCGGTTTTTTTAGCCCAGTCCAAAGTTTCATCCTCAAGGTATAAAATATCCAGACTATCTGCTGCCCAGCCTTCATTTCTTAACCTGCTCAACATTCTCCAGGCAACAACCTGTACCGGGGCAAATTCCGACCACATGGTTTCTGTTAATATTTTCCAGTGGTTTGGAGCAAGTTGCTCCGTTTTTTCAATCTGATCTAAGCAGGTTTTACAAACTAAAATGCTGTTATCGCTATTGGCATTGCTGGTTGGCGGCACTTCGTATACCGATAAATTGGTTTCAGCGGTGCATAATTCGCATTTATTGCCCGAGCGGGTCTGTAATTCTTGTACTAAAGACATATTGATACTGGATTTTTGGCGAAAGTAATAAAACTAATCGGAATCACGCGGATCGTCATTTCGAATGCAGTGTTCCAAAGGAACTCCTTTGGAGGAGAAATCTTCTATATTTTTTTGATAGAAAAAGATATGAATGTTTGTTGATCATTTGGAAAGCAGGTTCCTGTTTTATCGGTTTGGGTTAGTCCTGCTCTCCACTTTACTTCGCTGCACTCGTGTTCGTTCCGATCAGGTTTATTAAATTAGGGTGGTGCTGCTATTGAAGGTTGAATAGCGAGAGTAGATTTGTCAGATGGGTCTTCCGTGTTTTCAGAGCTTCGGTGGCAAAATAAAAATGGTTCGTGGAGGCACGAACCACGGCGGGGGATCAGGTTTATTAAATTAGGGTGGTGCTGCTATTGAAGGTTGAATAGCGAGTGTATATCTATCCGATGGGTTTTCCGTGCTTTCCGAGTTTCCATGGCAAAAATAAAATGGTTCGTGGAGACACCAACCAATAAAGCTATTAACCTTTTATAATTCCTTTATTTTGCCCCACATCCTTTTTAAACTTTTCTATCCATTCTTTTAAGCTCAAAGCTGTTTCCTCTTTATCGTCATCATATACGATCCAGGCATTTGCATCTGTAGAAAGCTTAATCAATGTGGAGATATCATCTTCGGTGATGTAGGACTGTCCATATTTCCTTTCACCATTTATTACCGCATTCCATAGGGCATATTCTAAATTCTGCATCCAACCTGCAGAATAACAATATTCAGAAATTTCACTCATAAATGTTGCTAAACGCAATTCTTTTTCTGTTAAATCTGATTCCATTAAAATAGATATGCAATCTGTTATTCCTTAACCGGCAAATGTACCTCAGCCAGCATGCACCTTGCACTGCCACCACCGTTTTTTTCGATCGTGTAAAGCGGTGCATAAATAATTCTGCTGTATTGTTCCAGTATAGCAATCTGCTCAGCAGTTAAGGATAAATAAGCCTGCTCTGACATCACCAGTAAACTTTCGTCATCTGCATTGCTAACCTGTAACATATTGCCCGCAAATTTATTCATCTGTTCCAGGCTGATTTCGATGATTTCTTTTCCACTGCCTTTTAAACTGATGGTTACATTTAATTTCTCTTCCGGATTTCTAATCGAATCCAGGCAGATTACCGCAAAACGGTCGCCAATGCACATCATTACATTGGTATGGTAAATCGGGAAATTTGATCCGTCTACCGCTTGAAAGGCCACTGGTTCATATCCGGTAAGCATGCAAAAGTTATTCAGTACTTCTTCATCGGTGCGCACACTTAAGCAGGCATAGGCAATTTTATTGGTCCGGTCTAATACCATGCTTCCGGTACCTTCTAAAAAAGCATGTTGTTGTTCGTAAAAGCTTAAATCGCTGATGTGATTTACCTCGAAATTTTCTTTCAACCCATCCAGTATTTCTTTTCTGCGTTCTAAACGGCGGTTTTCAGAAAACATCGGGTAAAGATATACTGAGCCATCATCATGAAAAGAGACCCAATTGTTCGGGAAAATAGAATCAGGTGTTTCAGGCTGTAAAGTATCATCTACAACCGTTACATCAACATTGTTTTTTCTTAATAAATCAACAAAGGCATCAAACTCTTTTAAAGCCTCGGTTTGTACATTGGTTTCGGTAGATGCAATTTGAAACTTGTTATTTCCGGCCGTTTGCTCGTTGAATTTAAAATCAACCGGGCGGATCATGAGGATATGGTTGGTCGTCTGCATAATGGTGAAAGGTAAAAGGCGTAAGGTTTAAGGTTGCATACTGCCCCAAAGGTATTTATTAAATATCAGGCACTTATACTATAGGCAAATTTAACCTTAAACCCTATACCTTACGCCTTAAACCTCAAATATTGTCTCTTAAAATCGGTAAACTCATACAATGGAAACCACCACGTGCACGTGATAATTCTGCCGACGGCATTAAAATCAATGTATCTGTTATGGTTTCGGCATTTACTTTGCCACTTTCTAAATCTTGGATCAAATCTTTCACATCCACCACCTTAAAACCGGCAGTTTTAAAGGCCTCAACGGTTTTATCGTTTCTATCGTAGCCTAAAACAACACCTTCTTTAATGGCTAAAAGGTTACAAGAGTCTGTCCATTGCTCACGCGAATCGTAAGGGAACTGATTGTTTCCGCTATAAATAATCTGGGTAGGTTCGTTGCTTTTTAAATCGTTCTGGCTAATGTCATTTAATAAAGCTTCCACATGTTCGAAATGTTTTGGCTCTTGTGGATTGGCTTTTGTAAACTGAATGGCAGTGGTAGCCTCCAATTTCTCGGGTTCTTTTAAAAAGTTGATCGGCTCATATGGATTATACTTCGGCGAATGGGCAATCGAATTCAAAATTACCCAGGTATTGCGTTTAACCTGTGTGAAAACGGTATCCAGATGCATATAATCGCGTTTGCTTGGTATTTTTACCACGGTAACTTTTTCTACCACATCCTGATCGAACAATAATTTAATCGCTTCGTTGGCACCATGTTCAGAAGTTCTTTCGCTACAACCGATCAATACGTGGTTAGGACTCACCATCATCACGTCGCCACCTTCCAGAGTGGTACTGAAAGCGGGTTCATCACCTGGTCTTAAAAAATGCATGGTCACATCCGGAATTTCGAGGATATTATTGCGGTAGTCCTCAAACAAAGGATGATTGAAGAAAATATAACGCATTAAAAGTGTTTCGCGCACACGGGCTTTTTTTGCCGGTTTGTTTAACAGGATATGGTTGTTAATGGTTGTGCCCACATCCCTTGTAAAGATTAAATTGGGGATTGGCGCAAAAATCATTGTATCGTTGGCCAATGTTCCGGAGATAAAAATCTCTGCCAATTGTTTCGGATCGGTATTGGTTAATTCCAATTGAACCTTATAAGTACAGCCTTCAATCGCACAAACGGCAGCAACCAGTTTTTTGCGGATGGATTCGTTCTCCAGCATTTCGCTTAATAGGTTCTGAATCTCAATTACCGATTTAGAATTGTGAAAATCGGGGTGATTTGGTTTGTAAAAATTACGGTTGGATGCTTCCGAATCTATTTCGGCCAGTTTTCCTTTAATCTTGTCAGGATCAAGAAAATACATCAACAGTTTAATATAATAATCGTATTCGCCTTTACGAATGGTATCTAAGTGTACAATATCTTCGAAAAGCCAATCTTGTGCCTTAGAGGGTACTACTTTGCCTAATCCACTATCAGGACTATGTATTAATAATTTACGCAACCTGCCGATTTCGGTGTTTACGCTCACTTTAAAATTGGGGTTCTGCTCGCTCATAAAAAAGTTAGTTATTGCAAATCTATTAGAAAAATTCAGATATGAGAATTGAGATGACAAATTTGAGATAGACTAATACGTAGATAGGTTTATTTATTGCAAAGAACCAACTAAATAAACCTTATTGAAGCGGCAGCTCCCGATTCCTTCAATCGGGACTATAGCGGAAAGAAGGACTATCGCGACCGATGCGCACTACAGCAGCTTTCCAAACCCTTTGAAAGCTCGAAAACCTTCCACCATAAACCTTTCACCTTCCACCTTTTTTACATATTTTTGGCGCATGAATTTTATTATTGCCGAAACACAGAAAGCCATTTTTGAACTTTATAAGGAAGAAGTAGCCGAAAGTGTAATCAACATACAAGAAACACGTAAAGAATTTGAAGGACAGGCAACAATTGTTGTTTTTCCGATTACTAAAATTTCGAAAAAATCGCCAGAACAAACCGCTACTGAGATTGGTGAATATTTGGTTGCCAACGTAACCGATATTACCAAATTTAATGTAGTTAAAGGATTTTTGAACTTAAGCATTGCAGAAAGTTATTTCTTAAAACAATTTAACGAAGAAATTTTATCGCCCGATTTTGGTGTGTATGCACCAAACGGGAAAAAGGTAATGGTAGAATATTCGTCGCCAAATACCAATAAACCGCTTCACCTGGGGCACGTGCGTAATAACCTATTGGGTTACTCGGTTTCTGAACTGCTTAAAGCTTACGGTTACGATGTGGTAAAGGTAAACCTGGTTAACGACCGTGGGATCCATATCTGTAAATCGATGTTGGCCTGGCAAAAGTGGGGCAATGGCGAAACACCCGAAAGTACAGGCTTAAAAGGTGATCATCTGGTTGGAAAATACTATGTAATTTTCGATAAAGAATACAAAAAAGAGATCGATACTTTAAAAGCGGAAGGACAAACAGAAGAAGAGGCCAAGAAAAATGCTCCATTAATTAAAGAAGCGCAACAAATGCTTTTGAAATGGGAGCAAGGGGATGAGGAAGTGGTTTCGCTTTGGAAAACCATGAACGAATGGGTTTACGCTGGTTTTAATGTAACGTACAAAAACCTAGGGGTAGATTTTGATAAATTCTATTACGAAAGCAATACCTACCTGTTAGGAAAAGGTACAGTTGATGAAGGTTTGGCCAAAGGCGTTTTCTTTAAAAAGGAAGATGGTTCGGTATGGATCGATTTAACTGCCGATGGTTTAGACCAGAAGCTGGTTTTACGTGCTGATGGAACTTCGGTTTACATTACACAGGATTTAGGTACTGCCGAAATGAAACACGATGATTTCAATATGGATGAGTCGATTTATGTGGTAGGAAATGAACAGGATTACCATTTCAAAGTGTTGTTCCTTATTTTAGAGAAACTGGGCAAAAGCTGGGCAAAAGGTTTATACCATTTATCGTACGGAATGGTCGATTTGCCAAATGGTAAAATGAAAAGCCGTGAGGGAACTGTTGTTGATGCAGATGAGCTGATTGAAAGCATGGTAACTACCGCCCGCGAAAAAACAGAAGAATTGGGTAAAACCAACGATTTTAGTGAAGCAGATAAAGAAGAACTGTATAAAAATATCGGTTTAGGTGCTTTAAAATATTTCCTGTTAAAGGTTGAGCCTAAGAAACGTTTGTTGTTCAATCCCGCTGAGAGTATCGATTTTCAAGGAAATACCGGTCCATTTATCCAGTATACGCATGCACGGATTAAATCGCTGTTGACTAAGTCGGATTACAAGTTTGCAGCTGGCAATGAGCAGTTTTCAGGAATATCAGATGTAGAACTAGAAATGATTCTGCAACTGGCAAAATACCCTGCAGAAATTGCTATTGCGGCTAAAGCTTACAGTCCGGCGAGTTTGGCCAACTATTTATACGAACTGGCTAAGCTGTTCAACAAGTTTTACCATGAGGTACCACCAATTGTAAAAACAGAAGAAGGTGAAGTGAAACAGTTCCGTTTAAACCTGAGTAAAAAGACTGCTGATATTATTCATGCCGGAATGTTGATTTTAGGGATTACTTCGCCAGAGCGGATGTAGGGACTGTTGGCTAAAGCCAACGATAATGAGTTTCCTGGTTTTAAAATCCTAATTAATGATTAATGAACTGATTTTACTTTGTCTGGTAGCTTTTGCTGCCGGTTTTATTGATGCTATTGTAGGTGGCGGTGGTTTATTACAAACTCCCGCCATTTTACTTATTTTACCACATTATCCTGTAGCTACGCTTTTAGGCACTACCAAAATCCCGTCAATGGCGGGTACAACACTGGCTGCTTTCAAATATTCAAAACAGGTTCGTTTTAATTACAAAGTACTTGCGGCTTGTGTACTAACTGCATTTTTAGCGGCATTGCTGGGCGCGTTTTTGGTTAGTAGGATAGATAATTCGGTCATCAAACCCGTAATTCTCGTTGTGCTGATTTTAGTCGCACTTTATACCTATTTTAATAAACAATTTGGTATCCACCAGGAGAAAGATCATTCGCTTAAGCAACAGGTTTTAATGGCCGGTTTATTTGGGATATTGATTGGTTTTTATGATGGCTTAATTGGCCCCGGCACAGGATCTTTTCTAATTTTGGTTTTTATTGCCGTACTGGGTTTCGATTTTATTGGCGCCAGTGCCCATGCCAAAATCGTGAACATGGCGACTAATTTAGCTGCTATTATCTATTTCAGTTCTACGGGGCATATCCTGTTTCAATACGCCATACCAATGGCGCTGTTTAACTTAACCGGTGCTTTCTTCGGTACAAAACTGGCCTTGCTTAAAGGAAATAAATTTGTCCGTGTATTTTTTCTGATCGTTGTTTTCGGAACAATTCTACGCTTTGCTTACGATATTCTGAAAGCATATGTTGTGTAGCTGTTTTTAGCTCTTATTCAACTTCTTTGCTACTGCCTTGTCAATCTCAGATTTCATTTTTTCAAGTGTTGCTTTGGTTAACTTTCCTGATGAAAACGACATGCTACCTGAAGTTATTTTGTTTAATAAACCAGCTACAAACAATGGCTTGTCATTGATCACCAATCAATGTTAGTTGTTCTATTGAAATTAGGAGAAAAGTTAGCCAATGCTGATGTTCCAAAAGCATCCAATGATGAAGATAACTCATATCTCAACTTTGCAAAGTTGGCAACCTTTTTAACTTCGGTAGACTTTACATGCCTGAGGGCGATTAGAGATGTTTTGTCAAGCTAACATAAAATCAATGGAACAAACACATATTGAACATTAAACCACCGAGGTCTGCTCCTCCGGGTATGCGCAGCGTTTTTGTATGTTTCTCCCCAAAAGAACTGGTCATCAACCTGCTTAATACTTTCCGTGCACCGGGAACCGAACCTGAGATAAGCATGTCCAACTGGAGGATCGGCAGTTAAGACGGAAAGGAAAAGTGGTCAGTCATTTTTAATAACATATATAGGTCTAAGTTCCTTAGAATGTATGAATTTGGTGTCAATATATAATAACAAGTATATTATTTGATATATCATTCTGGTTAATTTACAGCTTGTTATCTTCAGACTTTGCATGTAGTACTTTAGTAACTTGAGACAAATCGACAAAAAGTTGAACAGATAATAATAGCGCTATTCCTTTACTTTGATTTCAATTAACCAAATAACAAACCTTACTGCAAATTTCTTTCACCAGCAATACTATGCTTTTGCAGTTTTAATATTTTTTTATGAGATACAAATTATTTGTTTCAGACGATTGATAATCAGTTTTTTATCTAAAATCAATAAATCAGGGAAACTACAAAAAAATAATGCTATGCTCAATAAATACTTACCAGTTCAAGGTGCATTCCTAGTACCAGAATAAAACAAATCCGTATTGATCCTGTAGGCAAATACTAAAAATAGGCCAGTTTTAGTAGTATAAGCGCTGCACGCAGTAGAACATTTAGATTGCCAGTATGGTGCCAATCAGATGTTATTAATGGATCAAAATTATTGCTGTTAACAATAAAACGATTTACTGATTTAGCTCATCTAAAATACCATTAATTAAAACAAGTGGGTTAAGGCATAGACTACACCATGTTGTGGGTTTGCAGCTTGATAAATAATGTTTTCTGCAGAAGGTAAAGGGCTTTATTGATCCGTGGTCGGCACTACAGTTGTAAGGCCGAAGAACATTGCTATGCCCATTCCGTGGAAATATTGTTTCATGTTGTCAGTTTAACGGTACTACGATCCAGCTATTTCGAAATTTTACAGCAATGCCACAACCGCTATTATTTAGCGTTCAGCGTGTGAGATAAATAATAAAATCCAGTATAACCCGGCTAAAATCCGGATAAAAGCAATATGTATATGAAAATTAAAAACAAGGTTAAAACCAGGCGTTGGCAAATCCGTTGGATGGTACTTGCGTTGATTGCGCTTTCCTTAACACATTGTAAACATGATGAACTGCCGCAAGAAGTTGGTTACGATCCATCTAAGCCCGTAACTGTCAGCGATTTTTACCCTAAAGCCGGAAGTGTAGGGAACAATCTGGTGATATATGGTGAAAATTTTGGGAACGATCTTTCCAAAATAAAAGTGATGATCGGGGGAAAGCCAGCCAAAGTTGTTGGTGTAAAAAATAATGCCATTTATTGTATCATTCCCGAAAAGGCCTATGCTGGCGATATAAAAGTAAGTGTTCTTGGTGGTAACAATGAGGAACTGGCCTATGGCGCCTCAAAAGAGCCGCTTTCTTATACCAGAAAGCTGCTGGTTTCTACCTTTTTGGGGAAATACTATCAGGTGCCAAGTAATTTTGAGGAAAAGGAAGGTCCCTTTAACGATTGTGGCGGATTTAAGGGGATATTATGGCTCACCTTCGATCCTAAAAACTATAACCACCTCTATTTCTCGGCTGATGTAAACAGTTGCCGTCTGATTGATTTCGAGAAGCAATATGTGAGTTACTTCAGAACGGATCTCGATAGGGTATCGATATTAAACTGGAGAATGGACGGAAATCAGGATATGATTGTTTCCCACAATCATTCCAGCGATACCAAAAATGGCAATTATCTGTTCACCCGCGAATCTAATTTTATTCAGAAAAAAGCAATCGAGGTTTATGCCCGGGGTGTAAACGGTACAATAGTTCATCCGCAGAATGGAGAGTTGTATTACTCACGGTTCAGAGCGGGCGATATCCGGAGGTATGACTTCAATACCAAAGAAGATAAATTGGTGTTCTCCAATCCCTATAGTGCAGTAGCTGTTTACATGGTGATGCATCCATCCGGAGACTATGCCTATCTGGTCGAATATGATAAACATTTTATTATGCGTACCGATTACGACAGGGATAAGAAAACGTTCAAAACACCCTATACCATTTGTGGTGCAGCGGGTACAGCAGGTTATGCCGACGGAATTGGCACTAACGCACGTTTGAACGGGCCAGTACAGGGGGTATTTGTTAAAAATCCAGAATATGAAACGGCGGGAGGTGACCAGTACGATTTCTATTTCTGCGATAAGGCCAACCATGCAGTTCGCATTTTAACACCACAAGGAAGGGTAAGTACATTCGCCGGACGTGGGAACAATGGTACAAGCGGTTATGCCGATGGCGATTTACGTACCGAAGCCCGTTTCAATAACCCGCAGGCTATTGCCTATGATGATGTGAAAAAATGTTTTTATATCGGTGATACCGGCAACTGGCTTATCCGCAAAATAGCTAAAGAAGAATAATTGATGAAGACCAAATATATAATTATGAGATTAATTTTACTAACATACATCGTGCTGATTGGTGTCTCCCTTAATGTTTTCGCACAGGAGGTAACAGTAAAGGGAACAGTAACCGACATTGGCAAACAGCCCATCCCAGGGGTAAGTATATCTGTTGCCAATCTGCCCGGACTGGGGGCAATTACCGACAGTGATGGGAAATTCAGTATCAAAATGCCTCCTTATCAAACATTGGTATTTACTTATGTGGGTTACGAAAAACAGGAGGTATTGGTAAAAGAGCAGCGCGTTGTAAATGTTAGCCTGAAAGAATCAGATGCCAGTGTACTGAATGAGGTGGTAATTACCGGTACAGGTGCAGAAAAAAAGATATCCATCACTGGGGCCATTACAACTGTAAATGTAGACCGGCTCAAATCTAATCCCTCTACATCGATGGCAGATGCGCTGGCAGGTGTGGTACCAGGTATCCAGGCCATGCAAACCTCAGGGCGCCCGGGCAGCATTTCAGAATTTTGGGTGCGTAGTATTTCTACTTTCGGCGCCAGCAATGCAGCGCTGGTATTGATTGACGGCTTTGAACGTGACATGAACGAAATCAATGTGGAAGATGTGGAATCCTTTTCTGTATTAAAAGATGCTTCAGCAACGGCTATTTACGGGAGCAGAGGTGCAAATGGTGTTATTTTAATCAAAACCAAACGTGGCAAGGAAGGCAAAGTAAATATTAATGCAAAGGTAGAAGGCTTTTATAATACACTCACCAAACTACCCGAATTTGTGGATGGTTATGCGTATGCATCGATGGCCAATGAGGCAAAGATTGTTAGAAATCAGGAGCCTCTTTTTTCGAGGCCAGAACTCGAAATACTGCGCCTGGGTTTAGATCCCGATCTGTTCCCCAATGTAAACTGGATGGATGTGGTTTTACGTGATGCAGCAAAAAGCCAGCGCAGTATGATCAATTTAAGTGGAGGTGGAAAAACTGCGCGTTATTATTTATCGGGAAGCTATCAGAATCAGCAGGGAATGTATAAGGTTGATGATGCATTGAAAGACTACAATACCAACGCCAGTTTTAACAAATATACTTATCGTTTAAGTGTTGATATGGATATCACCAAATCTACCTTGCTCACAGTGGGTGTTTCTGGGTCCTTAAGGAAACAAAATGACCCTGGAGTGGGCAGTGATGCGATATGGACAGCACTGATGGGATACAATGCAATTACATCACCATTAGTGTATTCGGATGGCAAGATCCCTGCCAGTGATGATGGCGACACTAATCCCGACAATGACAGGGATCGTTTTAATCCCTGGGTACAGGGCACCATGACCGGTTACAACGAAAGTTGGAGCAATAACATCCAAACAACTTTAAATTTAAACCAGGGTCTGGATTTCATTACCAAAGGTCTCCGCTTTGTTGGCCGCTTTGGTTATGATACTTATAACAATAACTATATCAGGCGCTACAAGTTCCCTGAACTGTGGAGTGCCAACCGTTACCGCGATACTGAGGGCAATTTGGTATTTAAACGCATAAAAGAAGAACAGAAAATGACACAGACTTCTGGTTCGGACGGCGATAAACGTGAGTTTTTTGAATGGGAAACACATTATAACAACAACATAGGTGAACATAATTTCGGGGCCATGGTTAAATATAGTCAGGCATCGAAGGTATTTACCCAGAATATCGGTTCGGATTTAAAAAACGGAATTGCACGACGGAATCAGGGATTGGCCGGACGAGCCAACTACAACTGGAAATCGCGCTATTATGTTGATTTCAATTTCGGTTACACGGGTTCTGAAAATTTCCACAAAGACTACAGATTCGGATTTTTCCCTGCCATCTCCGGAGCATGGAATATCGGAGAAGAACCGATTGTGAAAAAATTGGGGTGGGTAGATATGTTTAAAGTGCGTTATTCATATGGAAAAACTGGGAACGACAACTTAGGCGATATCAGGTTTCCTTATCTCTATACTTTAGAGCAGATGGCTGCAGGCGGATACAATTTCGGTGATTTTGATTCTTCAAATCCATGGACGGGTATCCGTTATTCTTCAGTAGCCTCTCCTAATGTTACCTGGGAAATTGCCACCAAACAAGATCTGGGAATCGATTATTCACTTTTCCATGATAAATTTAGCGGATCAGTAGATTATTTCCGCGAACGCCGTGATGGAATTTACATGAGCCGGAATTTTCTGCCCGGGTATGTAGGTTTGGAGAATAATCCTTCTGCCAATGTGGGCGAGGTAAAAGCTGCAGGATTTGATGGCAGTTTTGCCTATAAACAAAAAGTAAGCAATGTAGATCTCACTTTACGCGGCAATGTTACCTATAGCAAAAATGAAATCCTGGAAAGAGATGAAGAAAATACGATTTACACTTACAAACTGCAGGAAGGCCATCGGGTAGATCAAGCCAGGGGGCTGATGGATTTAGGCCTGTTTAAAGATTATGATGATATCCGCAATAGTCCGAAACAATCCTTTGGTGAGGTAATGCCGGGCGATATTAAATACAAGGATATCAACGGCGATGGTATTATCGATGATAATGATATTGTAGCTATCGGCGCAACAACCAGACCAAATCTTACCTACGGATTTGGGCTCTCGGCGAGCTGGAAAGGTCTTGATATCAATGTGCATTTTCAGGGTGTAGGAAAG
>NZ_LMZQ01000061.1 GCF_001442625.1 Pedobacter ginsenosidimutans
GAATATGCTACCCAGGCTGTATCGCTTCCATCTGGAAATTATTCTGATGGCATATACATTGGCCCGGCTTATGGTGGGGGGGCCAACACGAGGGGTTTCGATCAGATTTATACCAAAGAAATTGATGATGCTATTATTGCCAGCCGAGGTATTGACCGCCACTTTTTTGATCAGCGCGGCTCAACAAATAAGTCAAAAGATGGTTTGTTATCATTTAATGCAGCCATTCCGTTGAAAGATGGTTTTGAAGTGTACTCATTTGGTGGAATCAGTCACCGCAATTCGCAATTTACGGCTGTTTACCGCCTGCCAGGATGGACAGAACGCAACAATACTTTTGTTTATCCAGATGGATTTTTGCCAGCCATGGACAATATCATCACCGATCAGTCTTTTGCTGTAGGCGTAAAAGGAAAGGTAAGCGGATGGAATTTTGATGTGTCAAATGTCTACGGTAGAAATGCTTTTGACAATATTATCAGTAATACGCTGAATGCCAGTTTAGGTCAAAAAACACCGCGGACTTTTAATGCGGGTAGTTATAACGCTTCGCAGAATAGTGGAAGTTTAGACTTCTCCAGAAAATTCGATAAAGTGCTTAACGGATTAAACGTTGCTTTTGGTGGGCAGTACCGTGTAGAAACCTATCAGATTATTGCCGGAGAAGAAGGTTCTTATTCAAAAGCAGATTTAAGTACCATTTATTCCATTGGCTACACTACAGGTGGAATCCCATATTTTGTTGCTGCAGGGAGTACACCTTTAAATGGACTTTCTCCAGGTTCCCAGATCCATGCAGGTTTCAGGCCTTCCAACGAAGTAAATGTAAAACGTTCCATTTCGGCAGCTTATGCAGATGTTGAACTGAATGTGACTGATAAATGGCTCCTTTCGGGTGCATTAAGGGTAGAAAATTATTCTGATTTTGGTAGTGTAACTACTTATAAAGCCGCAACCCGATATGGTTTTGCAAAATGGTTAGCCGTTCGTGGTGGTTTCAACACAGGTTTCAGGGCGCCAGATCTTGCACAGTTTTATTATACCGAAACTTCTACAACCTTCCAGAATGGTGTGGCCATAGATCAGGTTACGGCGAACAATGTAAATCCTGCTACCAAAGCTTTGGGTATTCCATCACTTCAGCCCGAAAAATCGAAAGGCTACTCTGCCGGAATTACTTCTCAGCCTATTCAGAATGTTGAGATCACTGTTGATGCCTATCAGGTTGATATTAAAGATCGGGTAGGTAACACCGGACGTTTTTCTGCCACAGATATCAATCTGCCAGCCGATGTAAGGGCATTATTTGTACAAACCGGTACTGTGCAGGCCAAGTTTTTTTATAATTCTTTCAGCACAAGAACCAGGGGAATCGAATTTACGGGAAGTTACCGCTTTTTGCTTCCCAATGGAGGTAATGTAGCTTTTCTGGCCGGTGCAAACCTACAAAAAACAACTTTGACTAAAGTGAATACACCAAAAGGATTAGAAGCTTATCGCTATATCATTTTTGACGAAAGTGAAGAGGTTCGGGTAACCCGGAGCATTCCAAAAACCAAAATAACCCTTCAGGGAACGTACAATATTAACAAGTTTAACTTTTTATTACGCAGTGTATATTTTGGTTCGGTATCGGCAGTGAGTCAGTTGAATGCAAACTTTCCTAAACCGGATTATTATTATCAGACCTATAGCCCGATCTGGATTACCGATATTTCTGCTGGTTACAGGATTACCCCTGTATTGCAAGCAACGGTTGGTGTAAATAATCTGTTCAATGTGCTTGGCGATTATTCTATTCCTGCACCTGGAAGCAATATTACGAGAACGAATTCACCAAGTGCTGCACAATCAGGTACGAGCACAGGTTTACAACCATTTATCAGGCTTTCGGCCACTTTTAAATAAAATGAAACACATGAGAATTTATAAATTTCAGATATTATTTTTTGCACTGGCCGCTACTTTGTTTGCTTCCTGCAAAAAAACAGATTACCTCGATATAAATGCAGGTGATCGGCCCGCTTTAAGTGCTAAGGTGAAGTTTATCAATGCGCGGCAATCAACCGTAGCGGTTAATTTCTGGGATTTTACCCGAAAAGTTACCGCAGCCGCACTTCAACGGAATACGGCTTCTGGTTATCTCGATACCCAGTTCGGAAAGGTACAATTCAACCTAACCGAAGGAACGGAAGCTTCGTACAGGGCTTCTTATATTTTCGGAGGCAGTGCAAATTTTGTACAGGAAACAAATTCGGCATCATTTGCAGGTCCGAATGGACCTATTGCAGATTTTGCCCACAGTTTGTTCACGGTGAAGAAAAGATTAACCAGCACCTTAAACCCTGGAAATATTGATAGTTTGATCCTCGTTTATGATGATCTTACGCTTCCTGCAACAGGTAAAGCCAAAGTCAGGTTTGCCAATTTTTCACCGGATGCACCAAAAGTTGATCTTACTTATGCCGCAGGCACGGAAATATTTACTGGTGTGGCTTATGGCAATTTTGGTAACCAAACCATCATTCCTTATACCTCTGGGAAAGCGCCTGCTGTTATTGAAGGTTTAACGTGGAAAACCCTCGGACCTTTTAAGGAAGTAGAAGCGGGTACAAACCTAAGTCTAGTTATTAAAGATAATACAACTAAGGCAGTTATTCCTTTAACAAACAGTGCTTTAAATGCCGCTACTTTCGAGGCCGGTAAAATTTATACGGTTTATATTAACGGTACAGTAGGGGGAGCGCCTGGTATTACAGCTACAATAATTACACACAATTAATATCATATAAAAAAATCGGTCGGTGAGACACTGAGCGATAGAAAAAACTCCTGGTTCTTAACAGGTTTATATTTGGTTAGAAAAAGGGGCATGTCTGGATAGAATGCCCCTTTGTTATTCTTTATTTAGCGTCGTCACCCTGAATTCATTTCAGGGTCTATTTTGCATAAAAGATGCTGAAATAAATTCAGCATGACGATCGCGTTGAGAAAAGTTGCAAAAAATTAATCAAGTTACCCCAATTTCCTTCCCGTATTAATCACATTAACTCCGTTAAAACGGGTAGTAGCACTTCCGTGTGAAACGGCACTTGCTTGTCCTGGCTGACCTTTTCCATCCGAAAACGTCCCGCCCAATCTGTAGTCGTTTTTATCGCAGCGTTGTACACAGGAGTTCCAGAATTCTTGTGTATTGGCTTGGTAGGCAGCATCTTTAAACATGCCTACAATTTTGCCATCCTTAATTTCGTAGGCCAGTTGTGCGCTAAACTGGAAATTATAACGCTGTTGATCAATAGAATAAGAGTTACGGCCAAACATATAGATCCCTTTCTCTACATTTTTAACCATATCGGCAGCACTTAGGGCTACATTTCCAGGGGCTAATGAAACATTTGGCATCCTTTGGAACTGAATACTATCCCAGCTATCTGCATAGCAACAGCCCTGTGACTCTTTTAAACCTAAGATATGTGCCTGATCCCTTATTGTCTGGTAATTCACCAAAATCCCATCTTTAATAATATCCCATTGGCCACATTTTACGCCTTCATCATCATAACCCACGGCGCCTAATGAACCTGTTTCTAGTTTATCGCCTATGATGTTTACCTCTTTACTCCCGAAGTTGAATTTTTTGCTTTCCCATTTATCCAGCGTTAAGAAACTGGTTCCTGCATAATTCGCCTCATAACCTAAAACACGGTCTAACTCTGTCGGGTGACCAACAGACTCATGGATGGTTAGGAATAGGTGAGAAGGATCTAAAACCAGGTCGTATTTGCCAGGGGCAACAGGTTTGGCTTTTAGTTTTTCATCAACATGTACGGCTGCTTCGCGTACGTCTTCCAAAATATCGTAACGCTTTTTGTACATCGTAACCGGGCCACCCTTAATTTTTTCTTCGTCTTTTGGTTTCAGGTATTCAAAGCCCATACCCATTGGTGCACTTAAGGCATTTCTGGTTTCGAACTTACCACTGGCTGCATCCGTTTTGGTGAGGGTAAAGGTTGGCCATATCCTGTGGATATCCTGATCGATATAAGAACCATCGGTTGACGCAAAATATTTCTGCTCATTGATCATAAACAGGTTGGAACTGATGTATTTTGCACCGCCTTTCATGGCCTCACTATTTACCTTTAAAAGCAGATCAACTTTGTCAGCAATGGGTACCTCAAAGGCATTGATTTCGATAGGTGTTTTCCAGCTTACCTCCCCATATCCTTTTTGTGCCGCCAATTGAACAGGTTCTTCCATGAGTTTAGAATTCCCCTTGGCAATAGCTACGGCAGCTTCTGCAGCTTTGGCGATGCTGGCATTGTCCATGTTGTTGGTTGCTGCAAAACCCCAGCTTCCGTTGGCAATCACACGCACACCTAAACCATATGATTCTGAATTGGAAATGTTTTCTACCCTGGTTTCTCTAGTAGCCACTACCTGATTTAAATACCGTCCTATACGTACATCGGCATAAGTTGCACCCTTGCTTTTTGCAGCGTTGAGGGCAACATCGGCCATTTTCTTCTTTAGGGCAATATCAACAGGCGTTAAAGATTCTTCAACAGAAATAATTTTGCCAAAGGCAGGTATATTGGGCATCATGCTGGCACCAAGGCCAACACCTGTCATGTATAAAAAATCTCTTCTTCTCAATTTTTTGATTTTTATTAATAAAAAAAGGGTCGTCATCTCGATCCGATAGCTACCGGATGTAACGCAGTGGAATGGAGAGATCTATCTAGTCAGATCTCTCGACTTCGCTGCACTCCGCTCGAGATAACAATTGAATGATGCCCTTCGACTCCGCTCAGGGTGACCTTCGGAGGGAATAGGTGTTAAATAGTATTATTCTTAAAAAAGATCGTCATTTCGACTGTAGCTGCCGATTTTTCATCGGTAGCGAAATGGAGAAATCTATTTAAAGAGGTTACCATTTCGTTACACTTCAGTCGAGATGACGATTCAATTAAATCGCATCCGATAGTGAAGTAAAGGTAAAATCGCGGATTTTCATTGGTGGAATCAATCCACTCCCTGTTCTCACCGGTTTACCTAAAGCCTCTACATTGTTGAGCATAATTACCGGACTTTCGTTGAACCTGAAATTCTTGATCGGGAATTTAATCTCACCATTTTCGATGTAAAAAGTGCCGTCACGCGTTAAACCAGTCAGTAATAATGTTTGAGGATCTACCGAACGGATGTACCAGAAACGGGTAACCAATATGCCTTTTTCAGTACTTTTAATCAGATCTTCCAATGATTGTGTTCCACCTTCGATGATCATGCTGCGGCTAAAAGGAAGCGGTTGAACATTTTTTTGTGCAGCCCAATATCTTGAATAAGACAGGTTTTTAACTACCCCTTTTTCAACCCATTGCGTTCTTTTTACCGGTAAACCTTCGCCCGTGAATGTTGAAGACGGGATTTCAGTATTCATTGGATCAGAGTAGATATTTACGTTTTCTGAGAACAATTGCTCTCCTAAACGGGTACCACCACCCTTTTTGCTCATAAAGCTCCGGCCCTCGTCAGCACTTCTGGCATCAAACCCCCTGAACATATTACCGATAATATCGCTGGCTGCAAGTGGTTCTAAAATAACAGTATACTTTCCTGGTTCGATGGCCTTTGCACCTGCAGAACCATTGGCTTTACTTGCTGCAATTTTGCTAAGTGCCAGGGTATCCATTTTGTCGAGATCATTAAAGCCCTGCTCAACGTAGCCCGATCCCGTTCCTTGCTTGTTTCTAACGGTTACTGAAAAAGAAACATCGGTACCTTTATTGTAGGCGAATAAACCTTTAGAGTTCATGATCGCGTTAAAACGGGTTGAGTTTTCTAAGAAACCTGCTGCATCTAAACCAGCTGCCTTTGATACACTTAAACTTTTTCCTACCATTTCGGCCCTGGTATCGGGAGTCATGGCGGCAGTTTTAGCATTGTATGTATTCGATTCTGCAAAAGTCTGTGGACCTAATGGAGGCATAAACTCAGGGTTTTCTGGTGCCAGCATGGCCAGTTCTTCTGCTCTTTTTACCACCTTTTGTAAGGAAGCATCATCAAATTCATTTATCGTTGCCGAACCAGTTTTTTTACCAAAAGTGGAGCTTACACCTAAGCTCATGGTACTGATCTGCCCTGCGGTAGAAACCGCATTGCGGGCATAACGGATATTCCCGCCATCAGAACCGTTTAAACCTACTTCGCAGAAATCGGCTTTCGAATAACCGATTACTTTTTTTAATATCGCCTGGGCTTCTTCTTTACTTAATATGGCCATAATTATATTTTTCTTGCTGTATTGATAACATTAACTCCATTAAACCGGGTAGTGGCACTGCCATGCGATACGGCACTGCTTTGAGAAGGCTGACCTTTTCCATCATTAAATGAACCACCTAAACGGTAATCTCTTTCATCGCAAATGGCATTACACGAATTCCAGAACTCCTGTGTATTGGCCTGGTAGGCTACATCGTTCAGCATACCTGCAATTTTACCATCCTTAATTTCGTAGAAAATCTGTCCGCCGAACTGGAAATTGTAACGTTGCTGATCGATAGAAAAACTTCCATCACCGATGATGTAAATGCCTTTTTCAACATTTTTGATCATATCATCAACACTCAGTTTTTCTTTTCCTGGCTGGAGTGATACATTTGGCATACGCTGAAACTGAACATCATCCCAGCCCTGCGAATAACAGCAGCCATTAGATTCTGTTAAGCCGATAATGTGTGCCTGATCGCGGATGGCCTGGTAGCTTGTTAGTATCCCATTCTTGATCAGATCCCATTTTTTGCATTTTACGCCTTCATCATCGTAGCCAACAGCACCTAACGAACCCACCTGGGTTTTATCGGCTACAATATTTACTTTATCACTGCCAAATTTGAAATTTTTTGATTCCCATTTATCTAAAGTAAGGAAACTGGTGCCTGCGTAATTGGCTTCGTAGCCTAAAACACGGTCTAATTCTGTCGGGTGACCAACAGATTCATGTATGGTTAGCCAAAGGTGTGAAGGATCTAAAACCAGATCGTATTTACCTGGCTCAACCGATTTTGCCTTTACTTTTTCAGTTGCTACACGGGCTGCCTCTTTTACATCTTCCAGCATATCGTAACGGCCTTTATAACGCGTTACAATACCGGTAACTTTATCTTCAGGGCGGGCATGCATATATTCATAACCCTTTCCAGAAGGTGCACTTAATGCATTACGTGTTTTAAATTTGCCCGATTCGCGGTCCACTTTGGTTACATTAAAAGTTGGGTAAATACGGTGAACATCCTGATCGATGTAAGAACCGTCAGTTGATGCGAAGTATTTCTGCTCATTAACTGCGAAAATAACGGAATTTACAAAATTGGCTCCATTCTGCATGGCCACGTCGTTTACATTCAAAAGCAGGTCTACTTTCTCCTTTACGGGAACTTCGAAAGCATTAATTTCGATTGGTGTTTTCCAACTTACCTCGCCATAACCTTTTTGTGGAGCCAGTTGAACCGGTTCGCCCTGTATTTTGGCGTTGGCTTTTGCAACGGCAACAGCTTGTTCGGCTGCTTTGGCAATGGCATCTTTGGTTACATTGTTTGTGGCAGCAAAACCCCAGCAGCCATTGGCTAAAACACGGATACCTACACCATACGATTCGGTATTGGCTACGCCTTGAACACGTTTTTCGCGGGTAGCTACAAACTGGTTTAAATAACGACCGATGCGGATATCGGCGTAAGTTGCACCTTTTGATTTTGCCGCATTTAGTGCAACATCAGCCAGTTCCTTTTTAATTTTTACATCCACTCCATCTAGCGCCTGTAAAGGGTCTATAGGAGTTCCGAATGCAGAAAGGTCGGGAAGGAGTAGGGCACCCATACCCATTCCGGATAAGTAGAGGAAGTCTTTTCTTTTCAATTGGTTGAATTTAGTTAGTTTACGCTTTCAATATAGCCAATTATGAGGCTAAAACTGGAGATTGATTATAACATTTTAGTTTCAATGCTGAAAAAAGAACTGTTTTTTGTGAAAAGGTGTTTTTTAGTAAAGTTAATTTCGTCATTTCGACTTAAGCTGCTGATTTTTCATCAGTAGCAAAATGGAGAAATCTGTTTTGAGAGGTTTTATTATTAGATCTCTCCATTTCGCTTTGCTTCAGTCGAGATGACGAATCGATTTTAAAAAGCCAATATCCTCGATTCGTACCATAAAAATCCAGCTGCAAGCAAAAACCCTGCAAAGAACCACCAGAGTGATACTTCTTCCTCTAGAATGGTATCTGCTAACTTGTTTTTAGTTTCAGTAGTATTCAGGTTTTTGATAAACTGATGGGTTCCATCAAGCTTTTGTTGGTTTTTGAGTGCTTCCCAATCTGTTTTTTTGTAGATATATATTGGCTCGATGGCTTGATTTACTTCTAAATTAGTCCAGCCTGATTTTTCAGGCCAGTAAAAAGCATCCCATTGGAAAGGAAGCTCCATGTTTTGCCGTGGACTGAGTAAGATGCTATCCATTTTTAATGCCGGTATCTTGTCTGACGCTGCCAGATCTGCAATAATCCTCATTTTTTGGTGAATAACGGGGAATTGAGGAATGATGTTTACAGATTGAACATCGTTTCTTTTCCTTGCTGCATTGGCCAAAAGTTTAGACCAATAGGTTGCATAATCAGTTTTTTGCCCTGAAAGTAGCCAATTGTAGGTGGCGGAAAGTGTAGAGACTAACACTTTGCCATAACCACTGATGCTGCTATTGACTACTATTTTATTACTGGCATCGGCAACAATGGGCTGATCAGTTTGGTTAGCCCTTAAAAATACAGCTTGTTCAAGTGGTAACGGATTAAATTTGTGGTGATCTTCTATCACGATTAAATTTAATGGTTTGCCTTTTAAAACAGGAGATTCAAAACGGCCAAATTTATCACTGAGGGATGTCAAAGCTTTTGTATTTGCAACCCTGATCAATAAGCCCATTCCGTTATTAACCGCAAGCGCTATTGATGACCTTTCGTTGGGACTAATAGCTGCTAATTCTTCTTCATCGATGATGAGGATATCGAATTTTTTTAAGGATGATATATTGATCTGATTAAGATTTATACTATCTATGTTAAGGAAATCGAAAGCAAATTTATTTTTACTGATCTGACTTCTGAAAGCCAATGGATACTGATTTTCATACAGCCAGTTTTTTAAAAATTTATATTCGAAGTCAGGAAAAGAAGCTAAAATCAGCACTTTCATCGGTGTCTGGTCGCTAACCTGAACCGGCACGGGTTCTTTGGCCAGGGTATCGTTTTTTTGTAAAGCAATTAATTCGTAAACAGCTTTGCCTATTTGTTTTGGGTTGGTTTTAAATGAAAAGGATTTATTCGATTTTGCGCCGATAAAAATCGAATCTACTGCTTTGCCTAAACCTTTGAACAAAAGTTTAACCGTTTCGCTTCCTGAATTTTGATAAGTTCCCTGAACTTGAAGCGGTTCACTGGTTTTTAATTTGGCTGGCCAGTTGGCAGAAATGATCCCGCCAGGATTTACCGAAGGATGAAAGGTGATCTGGTATCCTTTCAGATTTTTCAGTTCAGCTGCACTTAAACCATAACCGTAGATATTCAGTTTTTGAACATTGGGATTCGATTTTAAAAAGTAGGAAAGGTCATTGATGGCGGTGGCCTTTGTATTTTTTAAATTTACCGAAGGAAATGCATATTTTTTTCCTTTTAAGTTTGTAACAGAATCAAGGTTTGTGCCAGCTGTGAGTAAAATAACTTCATCGGCATTTTGTTTTACATGTGTTTCGTATCTGATCGGTACGATTAATAGAATGAAACAACCCACGGCAACAATATTCGCTAAAATTCGCCATATTAATCTAGCTCGATTTGTCCGGCCCACCTCTTTATAGAGCAAAAAGACCATTAATAATAACCCAACCAGAATAGCGATGTATTTAAATTCCATATCTATTTGCCGGTTTTGTTGAGGTTATTAAAATAGTTTTGGTACAAGGCCGAAGCTGGGCTAGCACTTTGTGTCTGCGGTTTTGCTGCTTCAATATTGATCATTTTTTGGATAGCCAGTTGAACCAGATCAATCTCTTTAAGCATCAATTTATTCCCTGTACTTAGCTTTCTTAAATTGGTTAATGCACTTAAATAGGTTGAAGGATTGTCGGCCGCGGCACCAATCATATATTTTTCTGTTTCGCTTAGTAAAAAACGATCTTGATCACTGAATTTTTTATCAGTTTTTCTGCTTTCTAATAGTGCAAGCGCTATTTTTAGCGAGGCTGTTCTTTTTTCTTTTTGCTCGAAGGACATTTTTTGCACAGGCTGCGTAATTTTATCTAGCTCACCACTTAAACGTTTCTCTGGTTTTAACGCTGCCGTTTTTACGGTGGTTTTGGCTACATAAGCCCGCGATTTCTGTTGTAGATCTTTCAGTAATCTTAGCGCTTTATATTCGTAGGGTAATGCTTCCTGCGGTTTATAAGTTCTTAAACGGAGTTCGGCATTCCACATTTCAGTTAAAACGGCCTTTAGCTGTGCCTTCATTTCTGGTTCGAAGAAGGTAGCGTCTTCTGCGATATCATGCTTGTGCGCATATTTGTCCATAATGGTGCTCACATCGCCAAACTTCTCACCCTCATTCTTATGTTCCGCATGCTCATCGTGGTCATCATGATCACCGCCGATTTCAGTTTCGTTTTCTTCCCCCAAAAACTGTCCGTAGCGTAACCGCAACAGCTTCTGGTCGATACCCAGATCGTTGCTTCTGGTTTTAAAAGTTGCAGGAGGCAATGTCGATTGTTCTTTCAACAGTTTTTCAGTATCAATAATGATCTGCCTTTCGCTCCTGAAATATTCTGGAACCAGGTTAACGCCATTGGTCATTCCTGCTAAACTCATTAATTCGGTAGTATCTACAATCGAAACAAAATAAACATCCGAACGGCTCGATTGACCATGGTTATCCATCGCTTTAATGAAAAAGTAAAGTTCATCGCCTGGTTTCATGCCAAGGCTTTTTAAGTCAATCAGTTTACTTAGCGTGAGGTTCTTTTTGTTATCAAACCTGGTATTAAACAATAGTTTTTTTTCGGTAAAACTCACACCTTCACCTTTACCACTGGCCATAGTTGCCGATATATAGGCGTCGTTGATGCCATAGTCATCTGTAAGTGATATGTTCAGGTTAATCTTTTGCGGCTGACCGATATCAATAGTGGTGTGCTGTTTCGGTTGCGTTATTTTAATCGTAACGGGTAAATCAGGAATAATTTCGATCTGGTAGAAATCTGATTTTTTACCGTCCAGATCCAATTGGTAAAAACCTGATTTATTGATGGTTTTGCTATAG
>NZ_LMZQ01000062.1 GCF_001442625.1 Pedobacter ginsenosidimutans
CAGATTCAACTTTTAGTTATGAACCAGAAATGAGTCAAAGACTCTTTTCCATAACTCAATCCGTAGAGACCCTTCGGAACTCTACGGACAGCTCTGGGGCTCTGAACCCCCTCCTATCCGTAGTGTTAAGCACAGCGTCACTACGGACTATCATATCATGTTGAGTTTCCAGATTCAACTTTTAGTTATGAACCAGAAATGAGTCAAAGACTCTTTTCCATAACTCAATCCGTAGAGACCCTTCGGAACACTACGGACAGCTCTCCTATCCGTAGTGTTAAGCACAGCGTCACTACGGACTATCATATCATGTTGAGTTTCCAGATTCAACTTTTAGTTATGAACCAGAAATGAGTCAAAGACTCTTTTCCATAACTCAATCCGTAGAGACCCTTCGGAACTCTACGGACAGCTCTCTTTGAACCACAAACAATTCAACAATAAAACAATTTAACAATAGTAATCTAACAGAATTTAAATTTTACGCCCCATCATCCATTTCCCAGTATACATCTTCCATCCCAAATCCTCCATCTCCTATAAATGGCCTAATTTTTACAATCCCCTAAAACAAAAAGCCTTACCTTTGCATAGTGTAAATTTAACACTAAGTACGCTATGAATAAGAACTTGCTCCCACTCACTTTAGGCGGTTTAGGCATCGGGATAACAGAATTTGTTATGATGGGCCTGCTACCCGATATCTCAAAAGATTTAGCCGTAACCATTCCGCAGGCAGGGCATCTAATTTCTGCATATGCTTTAGGTGTAGTAATCGGCGCCCCGCTATTAATTATGATTGCGGGTAAATATCCACCAAAAATGATATTGATTGCCTTGATGATCATGTTTACCGTGTTTAATGCTTTCTCTGCATTCGCACCTACTTTTGATACCCTGTTTATTGCCCGATTGCTTTCGGGTCTACCACATGGTGCATTTTTTGGTGTAGGATCAGTGGTAGCCAGCAGAATAGCTGAAAAAGGGAAAGCAGCGCAGGCTGTATCGCTTATGTTTATGGGCCTAACCATCGCCAATATTATTGGGGTACCGCTGGGCACCTTTATTGGCCATAATTTCTCCTGGCGAATATCTTTTGCCGTTGTTGTATTTGTTGGCATTGTTACTTTGCTAAGTTTAAAATTATGGCTGCCAGCGCTGGAAGCCACAAAAAACCGCGATTTAAAAGCAGAACTAAGTTTCTTCAAAAAAAGAGAAGCATGGATCATCATTTTTATGATCTCGATCGGAACAGGTGGTTTATTTACCTGGTACAGTTATATCGCCCCATTAATGACAGATGTTGCAGGCTTTTCGCCAAATGCAGTAACCTATATATTAATGTTAGCGGGTATAGGCATGTTATGCGGTAATTATATCGGCGGTATACTGGCCGATAAATTTTCACCGGCAAAAGCATCGGCAGCCTTATTGCTCACCATGGTAATTACCTTAACCATTGTGCACTTCGTATCCGCAAGTCAGCCTTTGGCTTTAATTATGACTTTTGTTACCGGCGCTGTATCGTTTGCTTTGGCCGCTCCAATACAGATGTTGATGATCCAGAGTGCCAAAGGCTCCGAAATGCTGGCCGCATCTGCAAGTCAGGCGAGTTTTAATATTGGCAATGCTTTAGGCGCATTTTTCGGTGGGCTTCCACTTGTTTATGGTTTCGATTATACTTCTCCAGCTTATGTTGGTGCGGCTATGGCTTTGATTGGTGCTTTTTTTGCTTTCTGGTTAATTAAAAGTAATCAGGGTGTAACTGAAGAAGTTAAAGTGCCAGTTACCTCTTTTCACTAATTCCTTTTTGTTTTGTTTGGAAAACAAAGGTTAGTGCAAGCAAAAATTTCAGTCCTGCTGTACACTTATCCCGATGAAACCTGTGAAACAAACAAGCACACGATGAAAAACAAAGCAAACAGTGCTTAAATCGGGATCGCTTCCATCAGGTTTAAAATGAAAGGTTGCGCCGTTAATCAAAAAAAAGAGCGGCAATTTTTGAATGAATGAGAATTACGCTGCCACCCCCATTCTTTTGAGCAGCTTTAAATGAGATTTTATCCCTCCGAAATAACTGGTACAATTGGGTGTTATCCCGCTCTCATTTAACATTTCGTATAATATTTTACTGATCTGCGGATAATACACATGATGGTAGTGCGGAAATAAATGATGGGCAATATGATTGTTAAAGCCACCTAAAATAAAGTTCGCCGTTTTACTAAAAGGATGCATATCGTTCGAACTTTTTACCTGGTTCATCAGCCACGAAGCATTGATGTAACCCTGCACATCTGCTTTCGGATACTGCGTTTCCTCAACATGGTGTGTCATAAAAAACGTAAACAGCAAAAACAGCGATTGGCTTAAATGCATCATCAAAAAACCAAATGCTACTACGTACCACTGCTGACCAGAAAAAAATAAGGGTAGCACCAGCAATAAACCAACATAGATTGATTTTTGAAGTGCAAAAGACAGATAATATTTAAAGCCTTTTTTAACCGCAAAGCCATCATTACCAAAAAGAATCACAAAATCTTTAATAAAAATCCAGAACAGCGAATAGGTAGTATAAGCTAATGGTGCATACAGGTGTTGGTACGCATGAAACCAATAATATTTGCTACCCGGCACCACACGGATCAACTTCGATATTTTAAGATCCGAATCATAGTCTTCTACATTTGGCGCATAATGATGTGAATTAACATGGCGCAGTTTCCAGGCTTCGGCATGCGCACCAACCAATGTATAAATAGCCACAAAACAGATATGGTTAAGCCGCCTGCTTTTAAAAATGGTATTGTGCGAAAAATCGTGTGAAAAGTTAAAGGCAAAGAGCAATGCAATAAAACCATATACCATAAAACAGCCAATAAAACCAATTGGGTTAACCATACGGTATAAAGCTAAATAGGCCAATAAGGTAAGCAGGAAATACACAAGGAATTTAAGCGCTATTATCCTCATAAAAGCAAATTTATTAGCTACTACTTCTTGACTAACGCGCTTGTATATCGCTTTTAACAACTGACTATCAGCCGCTACATAAATATGTTTATCCTTCATATCTCATCGGGATTAAGTGTTCATTTCTGCCCATCATTTTCAAAAACCTGAAATGTGAGGTTAAAGATTCGCTGTACGACATTTCCATATAAGTAAGCTTGTGCTTTTTAGCCAGCGCTTTAAAAACCGGAATAATGTCAGGGTAGTGTACATGGCAAACGTTCGGAAGCAGATGGTGTACCGCATGGGCATTAAAGCCGCCAAGTGTCCAGTTAAGAAATTTACTTTCTGCATGATAATCTATAGAAGTAAGCAACTGCAGTTTCGGCCAGCTCATATTCAATTTATTATCTTGATCAGGCACAGGATGAGATACATAATCTGATAAATGTGCAACGCCTAATACCGCTACAAACAGCAGAGAAATAATAAAATGGTTCAGCAGGAAAGCCATCAGAACTACTGCCCAACCGAAAGGCAACAGATAAATAGGCAAAACGATCATATATCCTATATACAAGAGTTTATATATGACCAGCTTTACCACTTCAATGCTGGGAATCTCTACTTTAATGGTACGGCTCGATAAATTGAACAACATCAGGGTTTCCCTAAAAAAGAACCAGTTAATAGAATAAAAGAGGTATAGAAACGGCGCATACATAAACTGATACCGATGGTACCCTTTTAAAGGCTGCGATTCGGTCATCCTAAACAGGGGATTGTTCAGCACATCAATATCACTACCTTCTATATTGGTATATAAATGGTGCGATTCGTTGTGGTTCTTGCCCCATACATATGCGTTATTGCCCTGCAGATTAAAACTCAACGAAAACAACAACTGGTTCCAGAACTTACTTTTAACCGCTACACCATGGGCGGCATCGTGCGAAACATTAAAAGCAGTTAACAAAACTGAAAGTCCCATCAGCAGGTAAAATGCATAGAACGCAAATGGCGAATGACTGGTAATCATTAAGGCGTAAAACAGGATGTCCAAACCGAAGTAAAGGAAGATCTTGAAAAACATTTTTGTGTTTCCCGTCTTTTTCATTCCGGTCTGAATAAAATATTGCTCTATCTGCTCGTTCAATTCTTTGTAGAATTCAGAGCCTTCATCTTTTATAAATCTTAATTTGTTCATCTTGATATTTATTGATTCTTTTAAACGATTAGCAGCTTGAGCCACCATAAAACAGCAAAAACTGCACAAACTAATCACTACCTCACAGCTTACCCCTTAAAGTTCCAATTGATAAGGGGTAATTTTCTTTTCTGGTTGGTGTTCCATAGGCCTATCTGTATACCTTTGAGATCTTTGCTTTCGTTAAATAGTGCAACCTGCAAACCACGGCTTTTTACTGCCTTATTGCCTAATAAGCCAAGCTGAATGCCTCTGTAGTAAACTGCACTGTTACCAATACCCATTTGCATTCCATTTCCTTTATGAACATCGTTAAATGCCGAAAGCTGCAGGCCATTTTGTTTTTCAACTACAATGCAAACAATTGAAATAGAAATCCCATTCATCGCATATAGGTATTGGCCAACAGCACCTACCGTTACCCCATTTACTATACAATCATTACCGATAGTACCTGAACCTGAAAGGTTTAAGCCATTGATCTTCTCCGTAAATATCACATCCCTCAATGGGATAAGATTTTCATCTTTATACACAGGCCCATGTGGTGCGAGCGGCAATAACAACCCGGTGCCTACGAGTTCTAATCTCAGCCCATTGGTTATTACGTTAGTATCCCTTTCTGATAATCCAGTGAAAATGCCAAAGGAAATTCCAGTTATTTTTGCGTTTGATTGATGAAATGTTGCTGCCGGGAAATGATTTTTCCTAACCTGACTGTACCCTTTTACTGCAAGCAAAAGAGCAATTTGTGTTATGAGTATAATTTTACTTTTCATGATATTTTGGATTAAGTCCGTAACTAAAGATCGACACTTAAAAAAAAGTAAATTACCTTATAAGATTAAACTAAGTGCCCTAATTAAATCTTAAGGATTACCACAATAACCAAACATTCCTAAAAATTAAATTTAAATAACTTAGCAATCTTAAAAACTTATTCGATGATATATTTTCGCTAAATTCAACCTATAAATTAATCTTTATGGATAATCAACAAGCATTATTTTTTCAGGCCATCAGATCAGCCCTGCCCGAATACCAGAACCTGGCGCTGAGTGTAGCTGAAGAATTAGGAATAAGTACGAATGAGGCCTATAAGAAAATCAGGGGCGACAGCAACCTTACTTTTCAGCAAATCATCAAGCTTTCTGATTGTTTTGATGTCCCATTTCTGTACAGCCCGAAACAATCGTTATCGGTTACTTTTAGTTATTTAAGCGTAAATGAAGATTTAGATATGATTGGCTATCTCCGAAATTTATTGGACAATATAAAAGCCATCAAAAACAGCAACAAGAAACACATCACCATTACGACCGACGATATTCCTTTATTTCATTTTTTCAAGTACCCCGAACTCACCAGCTTTAAACTCTTCTTCTGGGCAAATAGCGCCAATAACCTCGAAACGCCCTTTAGCTCTTCCTTCCTATCTGAGGAGATTATTAAAATTTCGCAAGAGCTGCATGCAACTTATCTGGAAATACCAAGCACCGAAATATGGTCTAAAGATACTGTAACAGGCACACTCGAACAGATCAGGTATGCATTCGAAGCCGGACATCTTAACGATACCGAACTGGCTGTGAAAATTGTAGAGCAGGTAAGGTATTGCCTTACCGATATGAATATGTATGCCATTAGCAGCAAAAAAACCATCGACCCTAACCATACCTTTAACTGGTACAACTGCGATGTATTGGGAAGCATCGCTTACCTGGTCGATTTTAAAGACCGCATGGCCTGCTACAACAGGTTTAATACTTTTAATTATTTAAGAACCGAAGACCAGGCCTACTGCAAACAAACCAAACAATGGATGCAGGGCCTGATTATGAAATCGGTTTCTTTTAGCGGTCAGGGAGAAAAACACCGCAATAAATATCTGTATAATGCCTTTGCCGAATGCGACAAGTTGTTGAGGGAGATTACTAATGGTTAGCTCAATAATTAAGTGTTAAACCTGCACCGAACCCCATATCGCTATCATAGTGCGCAGAAATGCCCATGTATTTAGTGGTAATAAACTTAAGTCCACCCATAAATTCTTTATCACTGTTTACCATAAAGCTTGCCCTTAGTCGCTTAGAAACCGGTATATCTTCCCGCATCAACTGCAAGCGAACATTACCATCGTGGTACACTTCTGCCTGCGCTACTACCAACATGGGCAAGGTGTAGGCAAGCCCTACACTAAACATACTTCTTTTATCCTTTGTGCTTTTCTGGCCAAAAATATTGGTTTCGGGTTCACCAGCTTCCATTTTTCGGTAGCGCCAATCGAAACCCACAAAAGGCATTAGCCACTGCATCCGATCTACATACCGGCCAATATGGGTTTCGGTTTCAAAGCCATGCATTTTATTGTAACCTAAGCGCCATTCAGCGCCAATGCTCCAGCGCGTATTTGCCAACATGGCCATACCGTCGTTTCCGTTGCTGGCAAAATCGTTTTCGGCCATAAAATGAAACATCCTGTCATCGGCAAAAAGTTTTCGCTGTGCCAATTTAGGATTTGGGATTTCAGGGTTTAGCGGTGAGTTTTCATAGCTGAAAATTTTACCCATCCCGCTCATCATGTGATATAAAATATGGCAGTGAAAAAACCAGTCGCCACTTTCTGAAGCACTAAACTCAATGGTATCGCGCTCCATGGGCATGATATCGAGTACATTTTTTAAAGGGGCATAATCGCCCTGGCCGTTAATTACCCTAAAATCATGCCCGTGCAGGTGCATAGGGTGGCGCATCATACTGTTGTTATATAAAATGATCCGCAGGTTTTCGCCCTTTTTAATGAGGATTTTATCTTCTTCAGAGATGGTTTTATTATCTAAAGTCCAAACATAACGGTTCATATTGCCCGTTAACTGAAACTCCATTTGCCGGGTTGGAGCTTTAGGCAAAACCGTTTTTTCCGGCGAGCGCAACATATCATAATTCAATGTTGTCATGGGGCCTTTTACACCTTTGTTGCTACCCATGTCATGGCCCTTATGTGCATCTGAAGCAACCGTATCTGTTCCGGCATCATCCAGTTCAGCATACATTACGGTATTCATATCCATTACCTGGTTCTGCATTTTCATGCCTTCCATCTGCACCAGATTACCGTTCATATCCATCATTTCGTTCATCATTTTCATGCCTTCGAAATATTTCAATTTGGGCAATTTCTGAGCCTGCACCTTTTCTCCATTGCCAAGCCATAACGAGGCCGATCGGGTACGGTCTTCAGGTGTCACCAAAAACTCATAGCTTTTACTTTCGGGGATGGTTACCATTACATCATAGGTTTCGGAAACGGCAATAATAAGCCTATCTACTTCTACAGGCGTTACATCGTTACCATCATTGGCCACTACCGTTATTTTACCACCCGCATACGTGAGCCAAAAATAGGTAGAAGCCCCTCCGTTAGCAATGCGCAACCTTACCTTGTCGCCTGCTTTGAGCTTGTTTGGAACCTGGTACTGATTTTTCCCGTTTACTAAAAATGCTTCGTAGTACACATCACTCACATCCATGGCGGTCATCCTTTTCAGTTCGTTGGTGAGTTTGGTTTTGAAATGTCCGCCTTTTATGGCTTCAGCATAACTTTGTGTGGTACCTTTTTTTATCGCGAACCAATCATTGGCATTATGTAATCGCCTGTCAACTTCGTGGGGCATCATATTTGTCCACTCACTCAAAACAACAGGTACTGTAGGTATAGCGGGCTCTTTTCTTTTATTTAAGATCATTGCGCCGTACATTCCAATCTGCTCCTGCAAACCCGAATGGCTATGGTACCAATGGGTACCGTTCTGTATAATAGGAAAACGGTAAACATGGGTTTTATTGGGTTCAATAGGCATTTGGGTCAAATAAGGAACCCCATCATATTGATTTGGCAGAAACAGCCCGTGCCAATGCAAGGAGGTTGACTCTTTTAGCCTGTTGTGCACATGTATTTCTGCTGTATCGCCCTCGGTAAAGGTTAGCGTTGGCATGGGTATTTGCCCATTCACCGCAATGGCTCTTTTAGGCTTCCCGCCAAAAGTTACAGTTGTATCGGCAACATATAAATCATAGCGCACAACCCTCGGCGGCTTATTACTACCTAAAGTTTCCACATCACTTGCTTTCTGGGGAGCTTTTTTGGGGTCAGCTGCTTTTACCTCGTTGTGCTGATGTTGGCCAAAAGCAAAACTACTGAGCAAAATACTAAGGCAACAAACTAAAATAAACTTCATTTTGTAGCGTATGTTTTATTTAAGCACCTCGGCAACCTTACCACAAGTTAACATTTTATTACCGTAATATGGATTTTTTATCGCCTCGCCTTCGCTTAACCAATAGCTTTTTTTCATCGGACAGTAAGCATAATAAACAGGCTTATCGTTAAGTTTTACCGCTTTTACCAAGGCATAAAAATCGGTTGACAAAGAAGTAAAATGATCTCTTTGATGTTCGATATCTTTACTCTCGGCAATGTGCTCGGCATCAAATAATATTTTATCGCGCAATACTTTCGAAGCGTTCGTTTTTTCGTTGGCTTTTATCGCATTAATTAATGCAGTAGCCTTGGTTCCAGCCACGCTTGCATTGCTGCTAATTAAGGCATCTTTAACTTCGTAATAAGCCTGTAAAGGGTTAACCGCTGCTGCTTTTTCCTGTGCTGATACACTGCCGGCCACAATGAGCACAAGGACATGAACTGTCCAAAATTTAAATAAATTTTTCATTTTGTGTTTAAATTAAATGTTAGCAAATTATTTCCTGGAACCGATTAGCAAGCAGCTTTTTTAATTTCCTTTGCAACCAGAACAGGGTTTTATTATATACAAAGCTAACAGTGTGGTCTTTCCGGATGTTATACTTTTACCGGAAATGTTTATATAATTATTGCTTCTAAGATCGGTCCACGAGGTTGGCGTTAAGCGATTGGCGTGGATTGAGTAATTCAAACAATTAACCTTTATAAGTAAAGGTCCTTCGACTAAGCTATCATTGACAGTCCCAATAGAAAGATCGTCATTGCGAGGAGGAACGACGAAGCAATCTTTCATATTAGTGATCCTTGCTAGAAAGATTGCTTCGTCGGCTGAAAAAGCCTTCTCGCAATGACGATATTTTGAGACAATTTATCTCCATTAACATTTCCTGTCATTTATATTAATTTTTATAAAACAAATTAACCCTCAGGATGGCAAACCACAGTTTTACCGCATGCCTCTTCCATCCCTCATCTTACATACCCCACCCTCATCTTCCATTTAACATATTACATTTTCCATCTTTAACCTATATTTGCACATGCTTAAAAAAGAACGCTACAAACTTTTTGTAGAACATTTTTCGGCCAAGCAGCCTGATGCAGAAACCGAGTTACATTATAATAATCCCTACCAGCTTTTAGTGGCCGTAATCCTATCTGCACAGTGCACCGATAAAAGGGTAAACATGGTAACCCCTGCGCTTTTTCAACGGTTCCCTAATGCCAAAGCGCTGGCCGAAGCTACGCCCGATATTGTTTTCGACTATATCAGAAGCATCAGTTACCCCAACAATAAGGCAAAACACCTGGTGGGTATGGCCAATATGCTGCTTAACGAATTTAACGATGTGGTGCCATCGGGCATTGACGACTTACAGAAAATGCCAGGTGTTGGCCGCAAAACTGCCAATGTAATTGCCTCGGTAATTTACAATGCACCGGCAATGGCGGTTGATACCCATGTTTTCCGTGTGGCCAACCGTTTGGGTTTAACCAATGGTAAAACCCCGTTGGCAGTTGAAAAAGATTTAGTTAAAAACCTTCCCGAGCACGATATCCACATTGCACACCATTGGCTTATTCTGCACGGGCGTTACGTTTGTGTAGCCAGAAGCCCCAAATGTGATGTTTGCGAAATTACCTACATGTGCAGGTACTTCGAACGTTTAACCGCACAAAACGAAAGAGATAAATTAAAAGCTTAAAAAATTATTTTCATTTTACTATTGACATTAGCTAAAAAACATTTACCTTAGCTAAATATATTAGTATTATAAATATCAACATTTAAGTATATTAGCCGATAATCGATTATATTTACGCAATCAATGAAAAAAGAAATGAGCACTGCAAATCCAGATAAATTAAAAGCCCTACAACTTACTTTAGATAAGCTGGAGAAATCATACGGTAAAGGTACCATCATGAAACTTGGCGATTCTGCCATCGAGCCAATAGATTTTATTTCTACCGGATCAATCAGTTTAGATATTGCTTTAGGTATTGGCGGTATTCCAAAAGGCCGTGTAATTGAAATCTATGGTCCGGAATCTTCTGGTAAAACAACTTTAGCTACACATATTATTGCCGAAGCACAGAAAAAAGGCGGTATTGCTGCTTTTATCGATGCAGAGCATGCCTTTGATCAGTTTTATGCAAAGAAACTAGGTGTAGATACCGATAACCTTTTAATCTCTCAACCAGATAATGGCGAGCAGGCATTAGAAATTGCCGATAACTTAATCCGTTCGGGTGCTATTGATGTAATTGTAATTGACTCTGTTGCCGCTTTGGTTCCTAAAAGTGAAATTGAGGGCGAAATGGGCGACAGTAAAATGGGTTTACATGCCCGTTTAATGAGTCAGGCATTACGTAAATTAACCGGTACAATTTCTAAAACCGGATGTTGCTGTATTTTCATTAACCAGTTACGTGATAAAATTGGGGTAATGTTTGGTAACCCTGAAACCACCACGGGTGGTAATGCATTGAAATTTTATGCATCAGTACGTTTAGATATCCGTCGTATTTCACAGATCAAAGATTCTGATGAAGTTTCCGGTAACCGTGTGAAAGTAAAAATTGTTAAAAACAAAGTGGCGCCGCCTTTCCGAATTGCAGAATTTGATGTGATGTTCGGTGAAGGTATTTCTAAAAACGGTGAGATTATCGACTTAGGTGTTGATTTTGGCATCATCAAGAAAGCAGGATCATGGTTCTCTTACGGAGATACAAAACTTGGGCAGGGTAGAGATGCCGTAAAACAATTGTTAAGCGACAACCCTGAACTGGCAGAAGAATTAGAAATTAAAATCAAAGCCGAAGTAACCGGCGATAAATTGGCTGAGAAATAGAAATCACCATATATTCATTTACAAAAAGAGGCTGTATCATAAATTGTAATTAGATTTGTCACGTTGAGCCTGTCGAAACGCCTTGTAAGACATTTAAAACAGGTCCTTCGACAAGCTCAGGATGACAACTCTATATTTATAAGACAGCCTCTTTTTCTATTTTAGAATTTGGTTAATAACTAACCGAAATTCCAAAATTTACAGCAGTACCTCTCCCTTTTGA
>NZ_LMZQ01000063.1 GCF_001442625.1 Pedobacter ginsenosidimutans
TCATTGTGTTTCATAGTAATCTATGTTTAGTGGTTTTGAATTCGTTTGATGATACATACGTGACAATCAGAACACTGGTTTTTTTGATTTGCATTTTTTTTTATAAGCGCATTTTAATACATTCACCAACCTATAGTTATGACAACATTAAAAGCCATTATTGTTGATGATGAGGAGTTTGCCCGGTCATCATTGTTTTTTTTACTGCAACAGAACTGTCCACCGGTAGAAATTACCGGTATTGCAAGATCTGTAGCGGAGGCGAAAGATATTCTGGCACACCATCCTATTGATTTAATCTTTCTGGATATAGCAATGCCAGGAGGAAATGGTTTCGAATTGATTCCTGATGCTCAAAAACATAATGCAGCGGTTATATTTACTACCGCTTACGATCAATACGCGTTGAAAGCGATTAAGGCTAACGCACTTGATTATTTATTAAAACCAATTGATATTGATGAACTTAAAATAGCTGTAGATAAGGTTTTTCAGCACATTAAGCGCTTTAAAGGTCAGAATGAGAATGATGAAAGAATCAATAATCTGGCTTCCAGTTTAAGCTCAAGATCCGAAATCAGGAAGCTTACCCTTCCCTATGGCCAAGGTTTTAAAATGATTGATATCGATGATATCATTTATATCGAAGCCGATAGCAATTACTCTATTGTACACTTAAATAACCATGATAAAATAACGGTTTCGAAAGTTTTACGGGAATTTGAAGAGCTTCTACCGGGCGACCAATTTGTACGGATCCATAAGTCGAGCATCATCAACCTTAACCATTTAAAAGAGTATAATTCTAAAAACGGACTTCAGGTTTTCCTGAAAAATGGAGAAAGTATTAATATTTCGCGAAGAAGAGCAAGCGATTTTTTTGAAAAAATAAAATCATTTACAAAGGCGAACAGTGATCATTAAACTACGCAAAAAAGTGCTATTATCTGCTGAAAAAGCAATTCTGAAGTTAAACTTCGGCCGCTCTTTTGTTGCTTTTTTATTCGGGCTTATTATATTTGGCACTCCAAAAACCTTGCTTGCTCAAACCACTTACCTCCCCCATTATAATACTAAAAATGGATTGGCCAGCAACAACTGTTATTACATTTTACAGGATAAAAAAGGCTTTATCTGGATTGCAACGGATAATGGATTGAGCCGTTTTGATGGTACAAATTTCCAGAATTTTACGATCGAAGACGGACTGCCAGATACCCAGATCCTTCAGATGAAAGAAGACAAAGAGGGCCGCTTGTGGTTTTTTGCATTAAACGGTCAGCTCAGCTACTTAAAGGAAGGAAAGTTTTACAACCAGGATAATGACGAACTGCTTAAAAAGCTAAACTTTAATACGGTAATTGTTTCCTTTTTAGTAGATAAACTTGGCCGGATTTGGCTCGGAACCAATGCTAACCTGATTGTTTGCTGGGACGGAAAAACGATCAAAAAGTACATTTCGCCTAATCCAAATGATAAATTTATCAATGCCTTTATCCACGAAGATGAGCATGGGGATATATTTGCCTACAGCGACTTAAGCGTTCAAAGGTTTGACGGAAAAACTTTTTCAATGGTCAAATCAAAAGTGCAGCCCCTATCCTACATGACTGCTGTCAATTCTACGCATAGATCTTTATTTTATCTAGATGCTGGTGGCTTAAAACAATATAGACATGGAAGTATCAACGATCTCATATCGATTCCTCAGAATCTGATCAAGAACATGTCGGGTTATTTTTATTACGATGTTACTACCAAAGAGGTTTGGTTGTCAAATGCCAATGGAGCCTTTGTCCTTGATAAAAGCGGAAAAACAGTCCAGTATCTACAGGACACACCTGTTAATCAAGTAATTAAAGACAACAACCAAAACATGTGGTTTGCCACCAATCAGGGTATCTACATGCTTCCTAATGCAAATAACCGTTTATCCATCATTGATGCCGAATCAGGACTGAGCAGCAACGTAATTAAAAGCATTACGAAAGATGGAAAAAACCGCCTGTGGCTGGGCACTGATGATGCCGTAATCGATGTGTTAACCATTAACAATTATCAGGTTGATGAAATTGGTTTAGACGATTTCAAGAAATATAAAACCATTAAACAGGTTACTTTCGACCCAAAAGATCAATCTATATATTTTGCATCCGATTATGGAATGGGTGTTTTCAAAAACATCTATAACAGCAGGAATGAGGTAAAATATTTAAAGGAATCGAATAATTCCATGTTTGTAATCAAACATTTTAGCATTGGCAGGAATAACGACCACCTGGCTCTAGCCCTTTCATCGGGTGTTGTTTTCTTATCGGACAGAAGGAATAAATTCGAATTTAACGCTGCTAAATACCGCGAAAAAGAAGATTTTTTTAAAGACAGATCTTATCACGTTTTTTACGACCGCGAAGGGAATTTGTGGTTTTCGAATATTAACGGTCTGTCTCAATTTTCTAAAGGGAAATTAATTAAACATTACGAAAATCATCCCCTGCTTACCAAAAGGATAAACGATATTCAGCAGCTTGCAGACGGCACTTTGATTTTGGCAACAGATGGTTACGGTTTAATTTTCTACAGGAACAGGCAGATTACCCGACAGATTACCCAAAAAGATGGCCTAACCAATAATATCTGCACCAAAATATTTGTAAAAAACAACGAAATATGGGTATTAACAAACAAAGGTGTAAACAAAATAGCCGATTATCCTAATCAATTCACTGTGACCAATTTCGACTATGGTAAGGATCTTTTAAGTGATGACATCAACAGCTTGTTTATTGATGATAGCACAGCCTATTTTGCAACAAACAAAGGCCTGATCCTATTTAAATACAACAATAAAAACATAGTTAAGAATCTTCCCAAGGTTTACGTTACTTCTATTATTAAAGATAATGAGCGTTTGCCGGTTGATCAAGGTAATTTTACTTTCGAAACTGGTAACAATACCATTCTATTTACCTTTAGTGCCGTCGATTTTACCACGAGCGACATCACTTATCGTTACCGTTTAAATGAAAATTCAGCTTGGGTAGAAACCCGCACAAGACGGTTAGATTTTTCCTCACTACAATCGGGCGATTACATATTTGAAGTAAGTGCCAAAAGCCAAAATGGTAATTGGGGCGAATCGGCAAAAATAGCTTTTACCATTAAAAAGCATTTTTGGCAAAGCTTATGGTTCTTATCTATTTTGATATTGCTGGTGGCCTATATTTTTTATAAAGTGGCTGTTTATATTACACGGAAGCAAAAAGATAAGGAGCAAGAGCAATTGTTGTTAAAAAACAAGGTTCTGATGCTTGAGCAACAAGCCTTACAGGCGATGATGAATCCACATTTTGTTTTTAACGTGATGAATTCGATCCAGCATTATATCAATACGCAAAATACGGCTTCGGCAAATAAGGTTTTAACGGGCTTTGCCAGATTGATCAGAAAGAACCTGGAGATCTGTACCAAAAGCTATATCTCTTTAGAGGAAGAACTAGAATACTTAAATCTTTATTTAAAACTAGAGAAGAACCGTTTCGGCGATAAATTAAAATACATTTTTAATATTGATGAAGAAATTGATAAAGAAGAAACTTTTATCCCATCTATGTTGTTGCAACCTTACGTAGAAAATGCAATATGGCATGGCATTATGCCAAAAGAAACAGGTGGTGAAATCCTGATCAACATTAAACTGAAAGATGAATTCTATCTTAACATAGAAATTATTGATGATGGGATTGGAATTGACAACTCTTTAAAGGATAAAAAGGAAACACACATTAGTAAAGGAATGCAGTTAACCAAAGAAAGATTGCACCTTTTAGGTCAGATTGGAGCAAAACCTATACACTTAAACGTAAGTCAGAATACCACAAATGGCACAACAGTATCCATTTCTATACCGTTAAAATAGAAAATTTACCGTTTACTCAATTATTAATACCACTCACTAAATAGAATCTTGATCGAACCCTGTTTAGCCTTAAACTTGTGTTAGAAATAAACGATAGTGTTTATCAAAGACGTTCTTATAGAATTGATATAGATATTTAATAACCTAACCTAAAACTATATCTTAATTCAGGTTTCATTTGTGTGTTGAAAGCGGTCTTGTTTTTAAAAGCGAGACCGCTTTTTTTATGCCCAAAAATTCTATTTTTGTATATGCTCAATCACAACATCACCAGGCACATCGAAGCCCTCGTATTTTCTTCCAGCCAAAGCATAGGTACACAAGAAATTATACTTGCCCTAAATGCCGTTTTCAACGAAGAATTTACCGAAACACAGGTGTTCGAAAGCATAGAGCAGATTAAGGAAAAATATAACCATGATGATTTTGCCATCGAATTGGTATTCTTAAACAATGGTTACCAGTTCCTCACCAAAAAAGATTACCATGAAACGGTTAACCAACTTCAGTTACACCGATCGAAGAAAAAATTAAGTCAGGCCGCGATGGAAACGCTTGCCATTATTGCCTACCGCCAACCAATAACCAAATTGGAAATCGAACAGATCAGAGGTGTAAATTCAGATTATTCAGTGCAACGCCTGCTGGAAAAAGAACTAATTAGTATCGATGGAAAAGCAGAAACGCCCGGCCGGCCTATCCTGTACAGCACAAGCACATTATTTATGGATTATTTTGGTTTAAATAACCTAAATCAGCTTCCTCAGTTAAAAGACTTCGTAAAAGAGGAAAATACCGTTGGAGAAAATGTGGAATAAATAAATTAATTTCTTTGCTTCCAGATTGTTATTAAAAAAAGTTTTTTTGTATTTTTAAACTATAAAAGCAATTTTTATTTTTGTGTTATGAAAGCGCCAAAGAAACTCCCAACTAAGCCGACTACCAAGAAACAGGTAGACGAAGATGATGATCTTGAAGATGACGATATTCAAACAACGAAAAAGAAGCCTCAAGATGATGACGATGATGATTTTGATATGCCATTAGATGATCTTGACAACTTCGATAATTTCGACGATGACGACGACGACTATTAATATTTAAAAAAGCATATATTTGAAAAAGCATCCGCCCGCTTGGTAGGATGCTTTTTAATTTTAAAATCTGCCCATGCAAGTTATACCAGTAAGCAATTCATCACTAAAAAAAGACTTCCTAAACACACCCAAAATCCTATATAAAAACGACAAAAACTGGATCTGTCCGTTGGATAGTGAGGTTGAGAATGTTTTTAACCCAGAAAAAAACACCTTTTTTGCACATGGAAAATGCACACGCTGGGTTCTAAAAGATGATGCAGGAAAACTGATTGGCCGTGTAGCAGCTTTTATTAATGAGAAAAAAGCCTACCACTACGACCAACCAACTGGTGGTATGGGATTTTTTGAATGTATTGATGATGAAAAAGCTGCCTTTCTTTTATTCGATACAGCAAAAACCTGGTTAGCCGAAAATGGAATGAGGGCAATGGATGGCCCGATTAATTTTGGTGAAAACGATAGCTTCTGGGGCCTATTGGTTGAGGGCTTTACCCCTCCTTCTTTCGGCATGAACTATAACTTTCCATACTATCAGAAATTTTTCGAGAAATATGGCTTCATTACCGAATACGAACAATTAACCAACCATATTAACCTAACTATTCCCTTCCCAGAACGTTTTACAAAAATTGCCAACTGGGTAAGAAATAAACCTGGTTATACTTTCGAATATTTCAGCAAGGCCAATTCGAGCAAATACATTAATGATTTAATGGAAATCTACAATGATGGCTGGCAGGATTTCGAAAACTTTGTACCTATTAAAAAAGAAACGCTCGAAGAAAGCTTTAAAAGTATGGAGCCCATCATGGATGAACATTTGATCCAGTTTGCCTACTTTAATGGCGAACCAGCATCTTTTGTAGTATTGATTCCCGATGCTAACCAGATGATTAAAGGCTTTGATGGTAAATTGGGCTTGATTGAAAAATTAAAGTTCGCCTACCGTCGCTGGGTGGGCGTTACCCGCATGCGGGCGATTGTAATGGGTACCAAACCTAAGTTCCAAAAACATGGCCTGGAATCGGTTCTTTTTATCCGCTTAGGCGAATACGTACTTCCTAAAAACCAGTACAAAGAGCTTGAATTGAGTTGGGTAGGCGATTTTAACGAACAGATGATTGCTATCCATAAAGCCACAGGTGCTACCTTTGGTAAAAAGCACCTAACAATGCGTAAAGTATTTTAACTGGTGTAGTGTCGTCATTTCGACTGTAGCTTACCGATTTTCATCGGTAGCGAAATGGAGAAATCTATAAATAATAAAGATTTCTCTATTCCGTTGCACTAAAGTCAAAATAACAATTTTACTATTAGAAGCTACGCGGCCTTATATTTCGGCAGATTTATCAAGAGTACGCTTCCCAAAATAATCACCAAACCAATAATCTGGGTAAGGCCAATCACTTCATTGGTAAAAGTTAAACTTAACAAAACAGCTACTACCGGGTTTACATAAGCATAAGTACTTACCTGGGTAGCCGGGCGCACTTTAAGCAACCACACATAAGCACTAAACGCTGCAATTGAACCAAACAGAATAAGGTAAACGATAGATAACCAGGCATCAAGCGGTATGTTTCCCCAATCGAGTAATTTAAACTCAGATTTTAAAAATCCTCCAGGTAAAAAAGCTATACTCGCCATTAACATCTGCCAGCCTGTGTTAACAGAAACCGAACTGCCGGTAGTGGGATGATATTTCGAATAAAGCGATCCTCCAGCCCAGGCTATTGGCCCGAAAACGAGTAATACCATACCTATAATCTGCAGATTACTTTGTGGTTTATCAAGCGCCTGTACAATCTGGTCGCCGAATAAGAGCACTACGCCCAAAAAGCCGATTACCAAACCCGATATAATATATTTATTACTAAGATTTTCTTTCCAATGCGATTTATCCAGAATCACAAACCAGATCGCTGCCGAAGCAACCATAATAGCCACTAAGCCACTTGGAATAAACTGCTCTACCCAAATTACGATTCCGTTCCCCAAACCCAACATTAAAATACCGCTTACAGCAGCAATTTTGATGGTTTTTAGGTTAAAAATATCTTCTCCCTTAATCTTGCACCAGGTTAGCATCAGCACGCCCGCAATAGAAAAACGGAAAGCGCCTAAAATAAAAGGCGGGAAACCAGCCAATGCTTTCTGGATAAAAAAGTAGGTAGAACCCCAAACGATGTATACGATAGCAAAAGCCAGGTAAACCATTATCGGCGATGCTGTTTTATTTAAATTTGCCATATGCTTATTTTTCAGGGATTACTAATTTTTGCTGCTCTTTCACGGTCTCCAGCACAATCGTGGTTTTAACCGATAAAATATTCGGAATCTTACTAAATTCATCCCGCAGTAAAGCCATTAATGAGGCAGAATCTGCTGTCCTCACCTTAATCAGAAAGCAATCATCTCCTGCAATGACGTGTACTTCTTGCACATCGGGTATTTTTGCCAGTTCGTTTGCGGTATCACTGCAGCCTAAACTTTGAGATGATTTCATTGAAATAAAGGCCAGTAATTTTAAATCGAGCGCAACAGGATTTATCCGGGCATTATATTGGGTAATTACATTCTTCTTCTCCAATTTCTTTACCCGCTCCAACACAGCCGAAGGAACCAGGTCCAATGCTTTCGCTAAATCTACATTCGAGATCCGCGCATTATCCTGCATAAGTCTGAGTATAGCCAGATCGATATGATCCAAACTAAAATTGTTTTCAATTACCATTCTATAAAATTATAAATTTTCAGAATAAAATTCAAAATATTTTAATAAAAAATGAATTTAATTCTTTATTAAAATTTTAAAATGATAATTAATCGGTAAAACAATAAATAAACCGCATTTTATATTCCTAGTTTATCATACAGATCGATCACTTTTTTACGGAGCTTATTAAGCTCCTCTTCTTTTTCAATCAGTTCTTTTTTAAGTGCAACGAGTTCTTCTGAGGAGTCTGGTGTTGCTGATTGTCCGGCGATCAGCTGCATTACCGGAACCTTAAATGTTTTGGAAATCTGGAGTAAACGGGAGATATTGAGATCGGTTTGGCCCGTCTCAATTTTGCAGAAAGCCGGAGTAGAAATATTAAGTTTTTTAGCGGCATCCGCCTGACTTAAACCTAGGGCCAACCTACTTTGTTTAATGTGATCTCCGATGCTTTTCATAATTTTTTAGATATGAGATACTAGATTTGAGATATTAAAAAAGATTTGAGAAGTGAGACATTAGATTTGAGACAAATCTATCTCACATCTCACATCTCATATCTAAGATCTATTTCTCTAAAGCAGCCGCCAGTTCAGGTAAATCGAAACCTGCGTAATTACCGGAGCTCATCATGAGTAGATTAGTGTTTTTATAGTTCAAGCTTAACAAGTACACTTTTAATTTTGCTGCATCATTAAAAAACTTCAGTTTTGGATTAGCAAAAGCCTGCTGAACATCATCTTCAGAAAAAGGCTCCATCCGCTTTTGTTCGAAAGATTTAATATCGATAAATACAATTGCCTCATCGGCTTTATCCATCGCACCTGTATATTCTTTCAGGAAATCCTTGTTCAAACTGCTAAAAGTATGCAATTCAATACAAGCAACCAGTTTTCGGTTGGCAAACTGTCCTTTAACAGCATCAATAGTAGCTTTTAATTTTGATGGTGAATGGGCAAAATCTTTATAAACGTTTGTAGATTCATCAGCTGAGATGACCTCTAAACGTTTAGCTGCACCAGTAAATGAAGAAATGGCTACATCAAACTCGGCTTCACTGATTTCCAATTGTTTGCACACTAATTTAGCTGCATTCAGGTTCATGAGATTGTGATCACCAAAAATCTTTAAAGCCGTTTCTTCCGGAAGCAGGTAGGTTATTCCGTTTCTAATTTCATGTGCTGGAATAGCATAAGCAATTTTTGTAACATTGGCCTTCGATTGCGTTACAATTTCATTTAAATCGGCATCTGCTTCACAATAAATTAAAGTTCCGTTTTCCTCAATCGTATCGATAAATTTATCAAACTGCGAAGTATAATCGGCATAGGTTGGAAAAACATTGATGTGATCCCATGCAATACCACTAATTACCGCCACATTTGCCTTGTAAAGATGAAATTTAGGTCTTCTATCAATTGGTGAAGATAAATATTCATCTCCTTCTATAATCATTACGGGTGCTTCTTCGGTAACCTTTACCATCGTTTCGAAGCCAGCTAGCTGTGCACCAACCAAATAATCGAAATCGCGTTTATAGTAATTAAGCACATGCAGAATCATACTGGTAATGGTTGTTTTACCATGACTGCCACCGATTACCACACGTAATTTATTTTTGCTTTGCTCGTAAATATATTCAGGATAAGAATATATTTTAACGCCTAATTCTTGTGCTTTCAATAACTCTGGATTATCGATACGGGCATGCATACCTAAAATAACCGCATCCAGATCGTTTGAAATGCGGTTTTCATCCCAGCCCATTTCAAACGGCAATAGTCCGTATTTATCTAAACGGGATTTTGCAGGCTCGAAAATCACATCATCAGACCCCGAAATTTGATACCCTTTTTTATGTAAGGCGATGGCCAGATTGTGCATTGCACTTCCACCAATCGCAATAAAATGTATGCGCATATTTATTATTTTAGATATGAGACATGAGATTTGAGATGTGAGAAAACTCCCTACTTCTTACGCCTTTGACAGCGTTTGGCGTATGGCGTTTAAGCCTTAAACCCTAAACCTTTCACCTTAAACCTTCTTTTCAAATTGAGCCGCAACCCAATCGCCATTTTGTTTATGATCGACGTATTTGATGCTATATTTAGCACATTCAGCGGTAATCATTCCTAAATCAGGATCTAAATAAAATCCACTGAAGAAAATTTTGCCTCCGGCTTTCAATACCTCGGCGTAACGGTGAATCTGATCCAGAAGTATATTTCTATTGATATTGGCAAAAATAACATCATATTCGTCGTTAGGGATAACCTCTTTACTACCGCAAAGTGCCTTTAGATTATCTACCTGGTTAAGTGTAGCATTTTCTATGGTACTTTCGTAACAGATATCATCATAATCGATGGCCATTAAGCTTTTAGCACCCAGTTTTGCAGCCAGAATAGCCAAAATCCCAGTACCACAGCCCATATCAAGGATAATTTTATCCTTTAAATCGGCAGCTAAAATATACTGCATTACCATTGTGGTGGTTTGATGATGACCAGTACCAAAAGCCATTTTAGGATCGATTACGATCTCGTAGGGATACGATGGCTGAGGCTCATGAAAGGTTGCCCTTACATAACATACATCATCAATAATCAGCGGACTAAAGTTTTTCTCCCATTCGGCATTCCAGTTTTCGTCGGCAACATCTTCTAAAGTATATGCTGTTGCAAATTCTTCGCTATAATTTTCCAGGAGATCTTTTAATTCCTGCTCGTTAAAGTTGTCTTTGATTACGAAAGCCGTAAAACCACCCTCACTATCTTCAAAAGTATCGAAGCCTAGATCGGCAAGATCGCTGATGAGCAGATCCTGTTGATAATCTTCGATACTTTTGAATGTAAATATTGCTTTTGTGTATTGCATTTAGCTATTTAATGCTTTAATAATATCTGTAAAATCGCGTGATTTTAATGATGCACCACCAATTAGGCCACCATCAATATCGTTCTGAGAAAATAAGCTTGCAGCGTTACTCGGGTTACAGCTACCACCGTATAAAATAGTTGTATCATCAGCCACGTTAAAACCATAGTTAGCTTGAATTTCACTGCGGATAAAAGCATGAATATCTTGTGCTTGCTCTGGAGAAGCGGTTAAACCTGTACCAATAGCCCAAACTGGCTCGTAAGCAATAACCAATTTTTTGAAGTCTTCTTCAGTTAAACTAAAAATACCTTCTACCAACTGTTTTTTTAATACTTCATAATAACTACCGTTGTTACGCTCGTCTAAAGTTTCGCCAATACAGAAAATTGGTGTTAAGCCATTCGCCAAGGCAACTTTAGTTTTTTCAGCCAATAAAGCATCGCTTTCAGCGAAATATTGTCTGCGTTCAGAGTGACCTAAAATAACGTATTCTGCACCAACAGATTTCACCATTTTAGCTGAAGTTTCGCCTGTATATGCACCACTTTCTTTATCGCTGATATTTTGAGCGCCAATTTTAA
>NZ_LMZQ01000064.1 GCF_001442625.1 Pedobacter ginsenosidimutans
GTAACTGAGAAAGATGAAAACGGTGGCGGTCAAGCTTTGAAGTGGGTATTGCCACTAGCTGTGATTATTGGCCTGATTATATGGTTTGTGATGAGAAAATAATTAGCTTTAGATTATAATGAAAATGCCGGCTCATTCATTTGACCGGCATTTTTTTATAGATTATTATTTCAAAAGTTTAACCTGATAAAGGTCTTTTCTTCTGTCTTTTAGCACCTTTACTGTTCCATAGTGGTGCAGTTCGTCTAGTAAATGTAGGTCAACATCTACTACCAATACCATTTCTGTATTTGGCGTGGCCTCAGCTTTTATTGCATTGGTTGGGAAAGCAAAATCAGAAGGTGTAAAAACAGCCGATTGTGCGAACTGGATGTCCATGTTGTTTACCTTCGGCAAATTGCCCACGCAACCTGCAATGGCCACATAACATTCGTTTTCTATCGCTCTGGCCTGAGCACAATGGCGAACACGCGTATAACCATTCTGTGTATCCGTTAAGAATGGTACAAATAAAATCTGCATGCCCTGATCGGCATAAATGCGGCTCAATTCAGGGAATTCTACATCGTAACAGATCAAAATGCCTACTTTGCCACAATCGGTATCGAAAACCTGCACTTTATCGCCGCCGATCATACCATAATATTTCTGTTCATTCGGTGTAATATGGATTTTTCTGTACTCGTCTATTTTACCGGTACGGTGACAAAGGTAAGTGGCATTATAAAGTTTACCATCTTCAATAAGCGGCATACTGCCTGTAATGATGTTAGTATTGTAGCTCAACGAGTACTCATGCATTTTTTGTACGATCTCTTCTGTTTTTTCGGCGAGTTTGCGCATGGCCTCAATCTCTGGTAAATGATTGTAAGGTTGCAGCAAAGGTGTGTTAAATAGCTCAGGGAACATCACGAAATCTGATTTGTAACCACTTAGCGCATCAACAAAAAACTCCACCTGCTCATAAAATGCGTCCATATTAGGGAATAAACGCATTTCCCATTGCACCAAACCCAAACGGATGGTCATTGCCGAACGGGCCGAAGCATCAATACCCTGGTAATAAATATTATTCCACTCAATTAAGGTGGCATATTCTTTTGATTCTTTATCGCCCGGTAAATAATTCTTTAATACTTTTCTTACGTGGAAATCATTCGAGATCTGAAAAGTCAGTGTAGGATCGTAAATTTCTTTTGCTTTTACCTTGTCTATATACTGCCGCGGACTCAGCTGCTCTGCATATTGGTGGTACCCTGGAATTCTACCACCGGCAATAATGCTTTTTAGGTTTAGGCTTTCGCAGAGTTCTTTACGTGCCTCATATAACCTTCTTCCCAAGCGCAAGCCGCGAAAGTCAGGGTGTACGAAAATTTCGATTCCATAAAGCGTATCGCCGTTGGGATCATGTGTTGTAAAAGAATAATCACCAGTGATCAACTTGTAGGTATGCCGATCTCCATATTCGTCATACTCTACAATAATGGCAAGGGAACAGGCCACAACCTTATCATCAACTGCGATGCAAAGCTGCCCCTCGGGAAAAATATTTAAAAGCTTTGCAATACTTGATTTTGGCCAGATGGAACCGCCCATACTGTCGTAGGCCTGAAGCATCGATTCTTTAAGATCTGCGTAATCTTCGAGCGTTAGTTTACGTAATTCAATATTCATAATGTTTGATTTCTATTTTATGAACACCAAAAGGGCTTAAATGTTCAGATAGATTATATATTTCTTTGAAGATCCTGAACAAGTTTAGAAGAACGAAAGAAAAAGATTGCTTCGTTCCTCGCAATAGCAGAAAGCGGGGCATCATCTCGACCTCAGTGGAGAGATCTTTAATACAATGGTGCCAGATTTCTCCATTCCGTTGCATTTCATCCGATAGCTATCGGGTCGAAATGACGACCTGGCAAGAAACAATCTTATATTAAAACAACTTCCCGGTTTGGCCCGGATAATTTTTCTTTAAGTGCTTGTAAGCTGCTTCGGTAACTTCTCTACCGCGGGAAGTACGCATAATATATCCCTCTTGAATCAAAAATGGTTCATAAACCTCCTCAATAGTACCTTCATCTTCTCCAACCGCTGTCGCAATGGTTTTTAAACCTACCGGACCGCCTTTAAATTTATCGATAATGGTAACCAGGATCCTGTTGTCCATTTCATCCAAGCCATGTTCATCTACATTTAATGCATTGAGGGCATAGCGGGCTATTTCGGTATCGATATTTCCGTTTCCTTTAATCTGTGCAAAATCTCTAGTTCTCCGTAAAAGTGCATTAGCAATACGGGGTGTACCGCGGCTACGTCTTGCAATTTCGTACGCACCTTCATCACTGATCGGCGTTTTTAGTATATCTGAAGAGCGTAGCACAATTGTGGTTAGTAATTTAGCATCGTAGTATGCCAAACGGGCATTAATTCCGAAACGGGCCCTTAAAGGCGCTGTTAATAAACCAGAACGCGTAGTGGCGCCAACAAGCGTAAAAGGATTGAGCGATATCTGTACCGAACGGGCATTCGGGCCTGTTTCGAGCATGATATCAATTTTGAAATCCTCCATGGCAGAGTATAGGTATTCTTCTACCAACGGCGATAAACGATGGATTTCATCGATAAAAAGAATATCACCTTCATCCAAGCCGGTTAATAAACCAGCTAAATCGCCAGGTTTATCCAAAACAGGACCAGAAGTCACCTTAATGCCAGTAGCCATTTCATTGGCAATGATATGAGAAAGTGTGGTTTTTCCCAATCCGGGAGGACCATGCAAAAGAACATGATCTAAAGCCTCACCGCGGAGTTTCGCCGCCTGAACAAAAATCTTCAGGTTTTCCATCACTTTTTCCTGCCCCGTAAAATCTTCAAAAGCCTGCGGCCTTAATACCCTTTCAATATCGCGATCGGTAGGGCTTAGGTTGCTTGCTTCTGGATCCAGATTCTCATTCATACAGCAAATATAAAATTAAATGCTAAAAAAATTAGGATTTTTTAAATTTATCGGAAACAACAAGATCTTTTGATCCTGAGGTATATTTATAAAAGCCTTCGCCAGTTTTAACACCTTTTTTACCTGCAGCAACCATATTTACCAATAGAGGGCAAGGCGCGTATTTAGGATTCCCAAATCCATCGTTCAATACTTTTAGTATGGCCAAACACACATCCAGACCAATAAAATCTGCTAACTGCAACGGGCCCATCGGGTGTGCCATTCCAAGTTTCATTACCGTATCAATTTCATAAACACCAGCAACGCCCTCGTATAAGGTATAAATGGCTTCGTTAATCATTGGCATCAAAATGCGGTTGGCCACAAAACCAGGATAGTCGTTTACTTCTACCGGAACTTTCTCCAGACTTTGCGATAGCGACATAATAGTCCTGGTTGTTTCATCACTGGTTGCATAACCTCTTATTACTTCTACTAACTTCATTACCGGAACAGGGTTCATAAAGTGCATCCCGATCACCTTATCACCTCTACCGGTTACGGCGGCAATCTGTGTAATGGAAATGGAAGATGTATTGGAAGCCAGAATCGCATGTGCAGGTGCGTACTCATCTAAATCCTTAAAAATCTTCAGTTTTAAGTCTACATTTTCGGTAGCTGCTTCTACAACTAAATCGGCATTTTGGATACCATCCGGAATTGAAGTATATGTTGTGATATTTTTTAGAGTCGTTGTTTTCTGATCTTCTATTAATGTTCCTTTAGCTACCTGTCTGTCTAGATTTTTGGTAATGGTTTGTATGGCCTTATCCAACGCAGACTGATTAATATCAATCAGGTTAACTTGATAATTGAATTGCGCAAAGGTATGGGCGATGCCATTTCCCATTGTACCAGATCCTATAACTGCGATTTGTTTCATCTTTTAAGGGATTTTAAAAAGGCGAATTTACTTATTTGTAGCTGAGTTATGCTAATCTTTATCGATTATAAACCTATTTCGAAGATTCAGCGAAAAGTTTAGTTACAATTGATAACTCGAAATATAAGTTTGATTAACTCTGTAGTTCTTTAGATGGTTTAGAACGGTAGATTGCAAGTAGGTATTTAATCTCTTATTTCTAAATTATTACTCGTTTGTTGTGATTTAAAATGCTGATTAACAAAAATATACAGTTAAAATTTGTTAAATGAAATGTTAAAATTTTGGCGCTGTTTTTTTAGTCGATACAAAGCACATATTCATCGGTACCTGCTTCATTTTAATGTCTTTTTTGATGACTTTTGATCCAGCAGAAAAACAAAAAAGCAATTGGATTGCTTATGAAAATATAGAAAATTACCGTCGCCATTTGAGATAATGAAGACGTTTTAATAAAGGTACTTCCTAGTAAATTTAGGTTAGTTAATGATTAGTTAAAATAGAAATCTTGCTGGATAGCCGATCTCTATTTATTTAATATTAAGCTATGGTGCCAATCTTGTTTTGGTCCAGATTCCCTTAACCTTTTCGAAATTTATCCTATCGTGCAGCCTGCTGTTTCTTCCTTGCCAAAACTCGATTCTAGTTGGTTTTACAATATAACCGCCCCAGTGTGCAGGTTTTGCAATACCTTTATCGGTACTTTTAGCCTTTAATTCTTCAAATTTTTCCTCTAAAAATGCCCTATTCGGAATAACCTGGCTCTGTGGAGAGGCTACTGCTCCAATCTGACTGCCAATTGGCCTGGTATTAAAATATTCTTCTGAAGTTTCCTTATCCAGTTTTTCTACCGTTCCTTCAATCCTCACTTGTCTTTCCAATTCAGGCCAGAAAAATACTAAAGCTGCGTATGGATTGCGTTTAAGCTCTTTTCCCTTAGCACTTAAGTAATTCGTAAAGAACCTAAATCCATCTGTATCAACGCCTTTAAGTAAAACAATACGGGCATCTGGTCTGCCAGCTTTATCCGCTGTAGCCAAAGTCATTACATTGGGTTCGTATATCTGCGCATCAACAGCATGTTGAAACCACTTTTTAAATTGGATAATTGGATCTTGATCAACGTCAGATTCATCCAGCGAAGCGCTTTTGTAATCTTGGCGCAGGTTTTGTAGAAATTCATTTGTAACTTGCATTTAACAAAAATAGACATCTTTTACGGTGTAACAAATGATTATCATCATGCTGAACAATATAAAACCAAAAACAGGCCGCTTGCTCATCTCAGAGCCTTTTATGGCCGATCCGAATTTTAAAAGATCTGTTGTGTTGTTAACAGAACATGGAGATGAGGGCACCGTAGGTTACATCCTTAACCAGGTAGGGAACCTGATTCTCAATGATGTAATCCAGGATTTGTGGGATGCAAAAAACTACATTTATTTTGGTGGACCAGTTGCAGCGGATACCTTACATTTCATTCATCGAAGTTATGATAAACTGCAGAGCGGTGAGCCCATCGGGAATGGATTGTACTGGGGCGGAAATTTTGAAACACTTAAAATCCTTTTAAATACCAACGCCATAAGTGCTGATGAAGTGAAATTTTTTATGGGTTACTCTGGTTGGGACCATGGACAGCTTGATCGCGAAATAGAGCAGAATGCATGGATGGTGAGCGATATCTTTAATCCTGATCTCATCTTTAGTAACGATGATGAAAAGCTTTGGCGTGATGTAATTGTAAACTTAGGCCCAAAATATGCTCATATCAGTAATTTTCCGGTTGATCCGAGTTTGAATTGATCAATTAGCAGCTGGCAATTTTCGGTTAACAGTTTTAATAAAAGGTAATTTATTTAAAATAAAACGATAAATATTTATTGTTTTGTTTTAATTTTTATTCTATGTTTGTTTCATAATTAAATTTACGGTTTATGAAACTCTCAGAAAGCAAGGTGATTAAAAACATAAATAGACTGGCAACCATCGTGCTCGCTTTTTATTTTATATTTTTACTGCAACAATTTTTCACATCGTCTTCGCCTGCAATTAGTAAGGCAGTTAAAAGTTATGAAGTATATAATGTAAAACTTAATTATTTTACCAATAAAGTTGATGAAGATCCTTTAAAATCATGGTTTAATGATACTGTTGTGATACAAAAAACCGATCGGGCTTTGGTTCATTTGAGATTTAGGACTTATGATCAATTATTTTCCTTACCAGCTCTATTGTTTCAGTTTTCAATTGTTGTTTATTGGTTACTTATTGGGGCTATCATAATTCTAATAAAAATGTTTTTCCAATCGTTAACAAAAGATAAAGTATTTACCACAAGAAATGCATCAATTATAATATGGGGAAGCTTATTGGTAATATGTTTGCCAATAGCAAGGTGGTTTTCACAAGAGTTATTTGTCTCCTGCATTAATCAGTTACGTTTAAACGATTCTAAGTATGCTTTAAGCAATGGAGAAGGTATTATAGCTGCTGAAACCATTATAGGCTTGATAATATTGGCCTTTGGTTTAGCTTTTAAAGTTGGTGTAGATATTAAACAAGAAAACGAATCATTCGTATAAAGCTGAATTATGCCTATAATTATAAATTTAGACGTGATGTTGGCCAAACGAAAGATGTCGCTAACCGAACTCTCAGAAAAAGTAGGCCTTACCATTGTAAACCTTTCCATATTAAAAACCGGGAAGGCAAAGGGAGTAAGGTTTGATACGCTGGAAGCGATTTGCAAAGTTTTAGATTGCAGGCCAGGCGATATTATTGATATTGAATAAAAATGGGCAGTGTAAAATCTATTTACATTGCCCGTTTATTTGTAGTTGAATAGACTAAAGACTCCCGATTTAAGCCTCAAGACTATCAGCACTTTCTTCAACTTTCCTTCTCAATTCATCTTTATAAGCCTGCATTTTAACCGTTAAAGATTCATCAGCAGTGGCTAAAATCTGTGTAGCTAGTAAACCTGCATTCTTAGCTGCATTTAAAGCTACTGTAGCAACCGGGATACCATTTGGCATTTGTAGGATTGATAAAATACTGTCCCAGCCATCAATAGAATTTGATGATTTAACTGGAACACCGATTACCGGTAATGTGGTAATAGAAGCAACCATTCCTGGCAAGTGAGCCGCACCACCGGCACCGGCTATAATCACTTTTAAGCCACGGCCTTGTGCTTCTTTGGCATAATTGAACATACGTTCTGGTGTTCTGTGAGCAGAAACAACCGTAATTTCATAGTTTATTCCAAATTCTTTTAGTACATCAGCGGCATCTTGCATAACAGGCAGGTCTGATTTGCTTCCCATTATAATTCCTACTAATGCCGAACTTGAATTTCCTTGACTCATATCTATTCTATTTCTTTTTTAACTTCTTTTAAATTATGTATTTCCACCTCGCTATTAGTTCCCCCTTCAGGGGGCTAGGGGGATTATGCGATTACCTTCAATGTTTTTTGTACAAACCTTGCTTTTTCGATGGCTTTTTCTCTATCAATATCTACAATGGTTACATGGCCCATCTTGCGGAAAGGTTTAGTATATTTTTTGCCATACAAGTGAACAAAAACACCGTCGATGGCTAATATTTTCTCCAGATTTTCATATTTAGCCACACCTTCAAAGCCTTTTTCGCCAAGAAGATTGATCATAATGGCATTGGTAATACTCGTGGTATCGCCAAGTGGCAAATTATAAATAGAACGTAAATGCTGCTCGAACTGAGAAACATAATTACCTTCAATAGTGTGATGGCCACTATTATGTGGACGAGGGGCAACCTCGTTAACCAGCAACTCTCCATCTTTGCAAACAAACATTTCTACCGCTAAAATCCCGGTGATGTTCATTGCTGAAGCAATATTTTTAGCAATGTTTTCTGCTTTTTGCTGTAAGCTTTCGGCAAAAGTAGATGGGGAAATCAAAAACTCAACCAAATTGGCTTCAGGATTAAATTCCATTTCTACCATCGGGAAAGTTTTCATGTCGCCGTTTGCGTTACGGGCCACAATTACCGCAACTTCCTTTTCAAAATCAACCAGTTTTTCGATAATACAAGGCGCATCAAAAGCTTTATTCAGATCGGCAGCACTGTTGATTTTCATCACACCCTTGCCATCGTAACCATCTTTACGCAGTTTTAAAATATATGGGAAAGGGATATTACTGTTCTCCATATCTTCCTTTGTATTTACAATCTGGAAAGGAGAGGTTGGGATATCGTTTTCTTTAAAAAACTGTTTTTGTACGCCTTTATCCTGAATTAAACGGATCACCCTCGATTGTGGAAATACCTTTTTGCCTTCTTTTTCAAGCTGTTCAAGCGCATCGATATTTACTTTTTCAATTTCAATGGTAATGATGTCGGCTTTCTTTCCAAAGTTGTAAACGGTGTCAAAATCGGTAATTGAGCCATTTTCGAAGTAATTAGAGATGTGTTTGCAGGGGGCATCAGGATCTGGGTCTAAAACTAATGTGGTTACATTGTAATTGATTGCTTGTTGAATGAGCATTCTGCCCAATTGTCCGCCACCTAAAATACCTAATTTTAATTCGCTAATCTGTTTTGCCATGCGCTTGAAAATAATGCTACTTTTGTGCAAAAGTAACCATAATAAATTTTATTGATGAATGCTGATGCAATAATTATTGGTGCAGGTGCTTGCGGATTGATGTGTGCGGTGCAGGCAGGCTATCTGGGCAAGAAAGTAATTGTGCTCGAAAAAAGTGAAAAACCCGGTGCCAAAATTTTAATTTCGGGTGGAGGCCGATGTAATTATACGAATCAATTTGCGTCAGCTGAGCAGTTTATATCAGCGAACCCACATTTTATCAAATCTGCTTTCACACAGTGGACAGTTGACGATACCATTGGCTTTTTTGAAACTTATGGCATAACAGGCAAAGAAAAAACTTTAGGCCAATTATTTCCTGATGATAAAAATGCGAAAGATGTTGTTGAGGTTTTTACATCCGTTTGCGAAGATTTCGGGCAAGAAATTAGGTGTAACGCAGATGTAAAGGATATTGAAATATTGCCAGAAGGCTTTAAAGTAAGTTATGAGAAAAATGATAAAACCGTAGTTTTAACTGCAGAGAAGCTGGTGATTACCACTGGAGGTTTACCCATCCCAAAAATGGGCGCTACTGATTTCGCCTTACGCTTTGCCAGAAAACATAATTTAAAAATAATTGAAACTGCACCCGCTTTGGTTCCATTAACCATTACCGGAAAAGACGAAGAATGGTTTGCGCAGCTTTCGGGTAATTCTGTTTTCTGCGAAGTAAGTAATGATGAGATTTCGTTCGAAGAAAATATCCTTTTTACCCATTGGGGGTTAAGCGGGCCTGCTATTTTGCAGATCTCTTCTTTTTGGAGAAGAGGTGAAACGATTAATTTAAATCTGTTGCCTCATCAGGATATCGTAGCATTATTGGATGAGGAAAGAAAAAATAACGGCAAAACTTTATTGTCGACGCTCTTAAACAGAATTTATACCAAGAAGTTTACCGATGCATTAGGTAAGTTTTTGCCTTTAAGCAAACCTGTAGCCGCATTAACAAAGGCTGAGATCGATTTAATTGAACAAACCATTCATCGTTTTAAGGTTAAGCCTGCTGGTGATAAAGGTTATGATAAAGCTGAGGTAATGCGTGGTGGAATTGATACGAACGAAATATCTTCTAAAACTTTAGCATGTAAAAAGATTCCGAACCTGTTTTTTGGTGGCGAATGTTTAGATGTTACGGGCTGGCTGGGTGGCTATAATTTTCAATGGGCCTGGGCCAGTGGTTTTGTAATTGCGCAGAATATTTAAAGTTTAATAAACCCATTAGGTTTCGAAAACCTGATAGGTTTGTACAACATCTTTAAAATTTGTTATTAAAATTGATTACTATGGAATCATTAAAAGATATTATCTCAACAAATGCAGACATTTTAGGTGGTTTACCTGTTTTTGCAGGTACAAGAGTTCCGGTTGAAACCTTATTTTTTCATGTAGAGAAAGGAATCACTATCGATGAATTTTTAGAAGACTTTCCAAGTGTGTCTAAAAGCCAGTTAATTAGTGTGTTAGAAGTAGCAAGCAAATTAATAACCTCCGATTATATAGATAAAATATATGAAATTGCTTCTTGATGAAATCTCCCCAAAAGATTAAAAGAACATTTTTCCGAACATGAGATTTATACCGTTAGAGACATGGGTTGGAATGGCGTTAAGAATGGTGAATTGCTGAAATTAATGATCGCTGATGATTTTCATGTACGGATCACATTTGATAAAAATCTCCAGTTTCAACAGAATTTCGCAAAATATACCCTACCCATCATTGTTTTAAATGCATTTGACAATACATATTTAACACTAAAAGAATTGGTACCCCAAACTTTATTATTACTAAAATCCAATCTCAAAGTTGGAGCTAATATTATAACCTACAAATAAACATTCGGCATAATTTCCCATGCCCATGGTTTTTTAAAGGTTTTAAAAGTTCTAAGCTGCGAAAAATATAAAACCTCACTTGTTTTTCGGTTCGAAATATCCCTTCGGTGCAGATTACCAACAGTAGTAAATAATTCACGGGTCTTGAAATCGTAAACCCTTTCGGTCATATCGCCACTATTCTGGTTAAAGTACAGATTTATCGCGCTTGTTAAAAACCAGTCTTTATTTTCGAATTTAAAGGTGTAACCCAGTTCCCAGCGCCACTCCGAGCCACCCTGGAAACGGAGGTAGAGTTGTTGGTCTTTAATGGCAATCTGCTGCAGTGGATCACCCAATTTACCACCTTCTTCCGAACGCAGTATGAAATCGTTGTTTTGGGTTGATAAGCTATAAATCCCTGTTGATTTGTCTTTAAAAAAGATAGCCAAAATTCTCGGTTTTTGCGTTTCCTTTATAATATCGGTGTTATTGTCGCCATATACACGTGTTTCGTCTATGGTTTTGTTAAATTCAAAAACTACCGCTAAATCGTCTGAGGCATCGTTGTTCAGGTCGCCATAAACCTGATCGATAACAGTCCAGTTTATAGGGGTAAATTGTTGAGCAGAAGCCCCCTGTGCTTTAATTTTAGGAAATATAAATGTTTTTTGCGCAAAGCTGATTTGCACACAGAGCATCAGGATGTAAAAACAAAAAACTTTCATTCAGGTAGAAAACGTATTGATGTAGGATTAAAACGTTTGGATTGGTGTTTTAGTTTAATTGAATTATATCTCAGGACTCATTATGCCATCACAGATATTACATTGGGATTAGCATTTCTTCCGAAAAATAGACCCTGAAATAAATTCAGGGTGACGACTGTATAAAAATTCCCTTACTTTTGCAGAAAAACAATTCCCTTTGAAAACCGAAATATTTGCCATTACGCCGCCATTTACCCAACTGAATACCCCATATCCAGCAACGGCATATATAAAAGGTTTTCTGAACACTAAAAATATCAGCACCACGCAGGCCGATTTAGGTATTGAGGTCATTTTACTACTGTTTTCTAAAAAAGGACTACAAGATTTATTCAGTTTAAGCGTTGATGATCAAAATCAAAAAAGTAACAATGCTAAACGTATTTTCGCTTTACAAGATGAATATTTAAAAACCATTGATGCAGTGATTGCATTTTTACAGGGCAAGAATCCAACTTTGGCATTGCAGATCTGTAGTGACGATTTTCTGCCCCAAGCTTCACGGTTTGCTACTTTAGAAGAGTTGGATTGGGCTTTTGGCGCAATGGGTACGCAAGATAAAGCAAAACATTTGGCTACACTTTATCTTGAAGACATATCTGATTACATAGTAGAGTGTGTTGATGAGAATTTTGGTTTTAGCCGTTATGCAGAACGTTTAGGCAGAAGTGCTAATTCTTTTGATGAACTATACGATGCTTTGAATAAGGAACCAACCTACATTGATGAGATCCTGATTTCGGTTTTAAAAGACAAAATTGAAACGGTTCAGCCTAAATTGTTCCTGATTTCTGTTCCTTTTCCGGGCAATTTGTACAGTGCTTTTCGTTGTGCACAATGGATCAAGGCCAATCACCCGGAAATTAAAATTTCTATGGGCGGCGGTTTCCCGAATACAGAATTAAGATCATTATCAGATGCAAGGGTTTTTGAGTTCTTCGATTATATCACTTTGGATGATGGCGAATTACCGATTGAACTTTTATATCAAAATATTATCCACCCTGTTCCTGCTGAAGCTCATTTTTATAAAAGAACTTTCCTGCTCGAAAACGGCAAGGTGGTTTACCGTAACGATGCCTTCAGAAATGATTATAAGCAAGCTGATGTAGGTACGCCAGATTATAGTGGATTGTTATTGGACAAGTATATTTCGGTAATTGAAATCGTTAACCCGATGCACCGCATGTGGAGTGATGGGCGATGGAACAAACTCACTATGGCCCACGGCTGCTATTGGGGGAAATGTACGTTCTGCGACATTTCGCTTGATTATATCAAAGTTTACGAACCTGTTGCCGCCAAAATGATTGTAGATCGGATTGAAGATTTATATGAAAAAACCGGGCAAAATGGCTTTCACTTTGTTGATGAAGCTGCGCCACCTGCACTTATGCGTGAGGTAGCCTTAGAGATCATTAGAAGAAAGTTAGCCGTTACCTGGTGGACGAACATCCGTTTTGAAAAAAGTTTCACTCAAGACTTATGTTTATTGTTAAAGGCTTCAGGGTGTATTGCCGTTTCGGGCGGTTTAGAGGTGGCCTCAGATCGTTTGTTAAAGCTGATCGATAAAGGCGTAACGGTAGAACAAGTGGCTAAGGTTACCCGTAATTTTACCGAAGCCGGAATTATGGTGCATGCTTATTTAATGTATGGTTACCCCACACAAACGGTACAGGAAACGATCGACAGTTTGGAGATGGTACGTCAGTTGTTTGAGGTTGGAATATTACAATCAGGCTTTTGGCATCAATTTGCCATGACGGCACATAGTCCGGTAGGGATGTATCCGGAAAAGTTTGGCGTGGTAAAAGACACTGAAGTGATTGGCACTTTTGCTAATAATGATATCAATTATACCGATAAAACGGGTATTGACCATAATAAATTCAGCTACGGATTGAAAAAATCACTCTTCAATTTTATGCATGGCATCTGTTTTGATTATGAATTGCAGGATTGGTTCGATTTTAAAATTCCAAGAACGAAAATCCCTGCTGATTTTATCGAGAAAGCCTTAAATGATGGAGATCAGTTTAATACGAAACCTACCGCAAAAGTAGTGTGGATAGGAGGTAAGCCTTCGACTGAATATTTTACCAAATCAAAAAAGGGTAATACCTGGGAAATGGCATCACTTACTTTTCACGATAAAAAAGAGACTTTTACTGTGCAAACCAATAAAAAGGAAGGTGAGTGGCTCACTGCTGTTTTAGATAAAGTTTCTATCTCAAACGAAAAAGTTTATACTTTTCAAGAGATTAAGGCCGATTTTGAGCAAAAAATGGAAAATTTCGAGCTGTTCTGGTACGCTAAACCGATCAATACGCTAAGGGAATACGGCCTGTTGGTGCTATAAGCCCTTATCATAATAATCGTCATTTCTACTGCAGTGTTCCAAGGGAAATCATTCGGAGGTGAAATTCATTATAATAGATCTTTCTATTTCGCTTCGCTTCAATCGAGATGACGAATCCCTGTTAAAAACGAACGTAAGCACTACATCTTCATTTTAAAATGCGTCAGAAAATAGATGAGGCAGATTAATATAACCGAATTTAAGATCAGTAATAACCACGAAACAATAGATTTCCGATCTTTCATTACTGCTATAAAAGATGTGATATAAGCCATCGCAATCAACGCTAAGAACAAATTAACAGTCTGGATACCCAAAATATAGTATCCGCTGTATGAAAAAACGAGTGCACTGAGTACTAAGAATACAACTGATGTGGTAATATATAGTTTGTTGGGCTTCATATGGCGTAAATTTACCATAAAAGACATGTAAGTTGTATTACATGTCTTTTACAGTGTTGATAGTTTAATCACAATGTGGAACAGTAAATGTCCAGGTTTCTGACTCTCCGTTTGGAATAATATAGCCATTTCCTCTGGTATTCTCAAACCACAGTTTACCTCTCAATTTTTCTCTGGTTCCAACTTCATTTAAGGTAGCACTATCGTAAAGTCGACCATTGATCATTACATATTTAATTTTCTCCGAATTGCGGATATCATCCAAAGGATTGGCGTCCATGATCACCATGTCAGCTAGTTTTCCCACTTCTAGTGAGCCGATTTCTTTGTTCATGCCCAAATAACTTGCACCATTTAACGTTGCAGCCCT
>NZ_LMZQ01000065.1 GCF_001442625.1 Pedobacter ginsenosidimutans
AACCTGTTCATCTTTAGAAAGTAAAATGCTGATTTGATAATAGGTTTGAGGAACGAAATTTTTAATCTCCAAAAAACGGGCGCAGATCATGGCCAGGGTAGGTGTTTGTACCCGGCCTAACGAAAGAACTGTTCTGTTACCTGCCGAAATACTTAGCGCCTGCGTGGCGTTCATTCCCACCAGCCAGTCTGATTCTGAACGGCAATGAGCCGAATTAAATAAGGTATCGTAATCGGTTCCAGGTTTTAAATTTCTGAATCCATCTTTTATAGCTTCATCTGTTTGTGAAGAGATCCAAAGGCGTTTGAAAGGTTTTTTGCATTTCAGGTAATAATAAATGTACCTGAAAATTAATTCCCCCTCACGCCCCGCATCCGTTGCCACAATAATTTCGCTCGCCTCATCAAAAAGTTTTTTTATGGTGTCTAATTGCTTCCGCACTGCGGGATCTTCTACAAAACCATCTTTTGTTTTAATCTTTCTAACGGCAAGTTTAAACTTTTGTGGAAGCATGGGTAAATGTTGCTTCCTCCAGCCAATAAAGCCATAATCTTGAGGGGGAGCCAATTGTAATAAATGACCGAATGCCCAGGTAAAAGAATATCCTTTACCTTCAATGTATCCATCTTTTCTGGTGGTTGCTCCGAAAACTTTAGCAAGTTCACGACCAACAGAGGGCTTTTCTGCAATTACAATCTTCATGAATGGGCTTATCTTTTCAACCCCAAAGATGATTAAAATATTGGCAACCGATTAAAAAAATTACTCACAATGCTACTTAACATTCGTTTTGGCAAACAATTATCAGATAACTTTGTCCATCATTTGTGTCAGGAATTTTTTATATCGGATTGATTAACAATTCGGTAATATCACTCTCTAACAGCTGTAATTGATTTTTAATGAATGGATAAAATTTATGAACTGGCAGGTAATAAAATTAAAGTAGGGCTCGAACCGCAATTAATCCGAGTGTATAGTAATGCTCAACTTTGGGCTTATCTCGATGGAAAAGCTGAGGCAAGGTTTGAGCTGCTGATAAATACAATTAAAGCCGATTATGAACAGCATTTCGGTAAAGTACTGGCTATTTCTAATGCTTCACTTATTGTAGAAATCCTGGTACATGTGTATTGCGATTACCTGGGGCTATCTTTCAATCGCATTGTGCGAATAAAATGGATTCAGGCTTTGGTTAAAAAACTGCTCAAACGTGCCGAAGTTGTAGACTGCGGCGAAAAGGCGGTAGACAATAACCGTTGGGTTTGGGATTTACTCGCCAGTTGCAAATCGTTTTTTATCCGGATTTTACCTAAAAAGCTGAACGCCAAAAATATTAAACAACATTAATCCATTTGTGCTGCTAGAATCTGTTCCTGATTTAATACAACACTTGCAGCAAGTGTTTCATTTAAAAACGATGAATTGTATTGTTGTTCTGAATTATTGATAAACAGTACCGTTCGGTCAGAAATGGTATTGATCACCTGATCGGCCAGCTTAGCCGGGACAGCAGGACAACCCTGACTTCTGCCCAGTCTACCCAATTGATCGATACTCTTTTGACTCACGTAACTGGCGCCATGAACCACAATAGACCTTTCTCTTGCATTGCTGTTAAAACCTTGATCCATGCCATCCAGTTTAAGCGAACGGCCATGTTTTCCGTAATAGATTTCTCCGGTTAAATAAAAACCTAAACTGCTCTGATTCGAGTTGATATTGTTGGAAAAGTAAGCTGGCTTATCGCCACCACTGTTCTGCCCATGGGCCACCCAAGTATTTAATACCAGCTTTTTGCTAGTAAGATCGATAATATACAAGCGTTTTTTAGAACTTTCCTGATCGAAATCGGCAATGGTTAAAATAGATTTGGCATGTAACAGGCCAGAATATTTTAAGTTATAAAAACCAGTTAGGGCTTTTTCAAAAACCTGTTCACTTAATCCGGCAGAATCTAAATGAACCTGATGATAAATATTCGAGATATATTGATTGTATAAGCTGTCTTTAGCAATGTGCTTAACTACTTCTTGTTGTATACGTGGAAGCTCCGCCGCTTTCCAACTTGTTCCGACAATGCTCATACCCACTAAAAAAATCGTAGCAATGTCCAGGATGTATTTCTTCATTCAGTATGGTTTAGTTTGATATTGAGCTATTTATACGGCTGTTTTGCTCAAATGTTGCCCAAATCGATTCTGTAGCGTTTCAAATACAATTGGTTTTACATTGTTGTGACTTAAGATGGGGCTATATAGCTTTTGGGAATGTTAATCGGGTGATTGGGCTGTAGTAGATTGTGTGCTATAGATTTCGCTAAGGTTGAAATGATTCTTAATTATAAAATTCTTTTCTGCCGCTCTTCGGTACAACCTGCCTGTTGGCCAGCAAATCCCAAAAAAAACGAAACATAAGTGTCCATAAAATAAGACCACGAAGGAATTGACAACCTCCCGATTATAGTCTGCGTTAATCGCCTTAAATCTGCGGGAAAAACTTACTAATCTTTCTTTCAATCTATTTCCCTATTTTTGCCGTATAAAAAATGTGAAATGCCAAACGAAGAAAATGATTATTCTTTCTGGACCAAATACAAAAGATTTGCTTCAACAGAAATTTTAATGTACCTGATCATGATTATCGGTATTGGCCTCGGGATTATTTTTTTAAGCTAAGTGCTAATTTTAAATAATCTGCAGAATTTACATCATTAATGAATTTCGAAAACTCATTATACTGTGCTGCCGGAAATGTACCATCGTTTAGTATAAATTTCCTGTAATAGGTTAGTTTGTTGCCTACTAAGCTTGCCTTACATATATATTCTCCGAAAGGGCTTTTAAAAGCTTTGCCTTGTCCAATAATCAATTCCGTAATTACATTATCTGGTAAGGTATAAACAATGGTATCTTCGTCTGTATATCCACGGTTAATGTAAACAGGCAGTGTTCTGTTCTTTATTTCAGGAATTGACCTCCTCAGATTAAAGGCATTGAGCTGTAAAAACATTTTATTTCCATTAACAGGGGCATAATTTCTGATATTAATGCTTACTTCTTCCGTTAATTTGGGCGATATGTCTTTTTTCTGCGCAAAGGAAACTGCTTCGAAATCAATATTGTCAATATTGTAAGCTTCTTTTAATAGTTTATGCTGTTCGGTTATTGATTTACCGATCAACGATTCCTGATTTTCATATTGTGAGCCAGCGTAAACAGTATTCATCTTCCCAGATACACTGCCGTCTAACTGAAGCGTTAAGTCGGCCTTACGTATCTGCAAGTTCTCAGCAGTTGTTAGTTTTGGTGTATGCAATAGTTTTCCTCCTTCAGAAGTACAGGCAAGTACTAATCTATCATCCGTAAAATCGCTTAAAAAGCCAAAGGGTATTTTTTGGCTGGTGCATTCTAACCAGGTTGTATCACCCTTTAATGGCATACATAAAATAATATGATTGCCCTGTACCATACTGGCGTATTTCGGGTCGATACTTTTCTTTTCTGAACCAGCCGATACTACGCAGTAATAAGAATCTATATTTGCTGCACTGAGCAGGCTTTGCATATAGTTTACTAAAGCTTTACAATCGCCATAGCCCAACCGGTCTACTTCGCTGGCTGCAATCGGCTGAAAACCGCCAATACCAATTTGTACGCTGATGTACCTTGTTTTGTCTTGTAAATACTGATAAATTTTACGCGCCTTATCTTTGTCCGTTTTTTCGTTTTTTACAAGATCTTTTACCATTTCAATGGTAGCAGGTGGGAGGGCTTTGCGTGCTGCTAACAGATCGTCATAAATCCATTTGCCGAGTTCTTTCCAGTTGGTATAACTGCCTTTATGGTTGTAGTAATAAAACGCTTGCGGGGCAATCTGGATGTTGGTTGCATAAGTTTCGTGTGCCGGGCTATAGGGTTCAGTTTTAACAGCCAGGATATTATTTGCCTTCCAGATTGTTTTTTTCTGCTTCTCATCAGTTAGTACTTCTGGTGTACCGCTATAATTCTGGGTTTTTATTCTTACCTGATCTGCTGGCTTACAAATAAAAGTATAAGTACTTTTCTCTACCGAAACATCATCAGCTGGTTTCGGACTCCAATCGGGTATAATCAGATTTTGCTTATTTCTAATTTCATAATTATAAACCACGGTGTAAGGATACTGGTTTACTGATGGCAGATAGTGTTTTACGCGGCTATCAACAAATAAGGAGAACCCATCGGCCGCGCTCATATCAGCAAAATCGTTCTGAGAAAACTTGTTGGTGAGTTTGCCAACGCTATTGTAAACTTCTCCTTTTATCCCCTTAATTGAAATATTTTTATCGTAATAGATCACCAAACGAGCTTCGTCCTCTCCATTTTGGTTAAATACCGTAATGGCTTTTTTTACATTGAGCATTACGTTATCAGGAGAGCGCATATCAATGGTTGTTTCTTCATTCCTGATACAGGCATTGGCCCGGTTGCGCAGATTAGCAGGAATTAAATCAACATCATAGTTGTCTTGCGCAAAGCCAACAACAGAAGCTAAAATCAAGGAAAATACGGTGAATAAGAATCTCATTTAATTTGCCTTTTTTAATAAAAATTCTGTTTTTTGGTTTTGGATGATCTTGCTATAGAACTCCTTTAAGAAAAGATATTCTTCTGGCTGATAAATAGCATGGTTAAACTGTAAAATCTGACTCATCGAAATTGTGGTTCCATCTAAGCCTGTTTGCAATAAATACCTTCCACCAGCATTGGGTAAAGCTATTGCCATATCTTTAGGTTTTTCTAGTAATTGGTATTTTTCTGGTAAAAGTACATTGATGATGATGCGCTCGTCAGACGCTGCGCCCAAATCAACTGGGTAGGTACGTTCGTTTAAATTAAACGGGTTTTTTGAAATGGTATTGATAAAAAATGGACTAAAATAAAACTGATCTTTATTGGTGCCATCGTTTATGGTAAACTCTACCTCATATTTTTCTATTAAAGAATTTTCTACACTATCCAGGTTCGAAATTTGATGATCCAGTATCTTGATTCTGGTTAAACGTTCATCAAGCTTCTCTACATACTCATCTGGCGAACTATATCGAAGGATATCTTTACGTTTGCCATATGCCGCGTAACCCATGGTATGGGTAGTTAAAGTGCCAATGATTTTTCCTTCAGTAGTCATTTTTCCCATAAGGATATAACTGGTGGTTGTTTTCTGGCTGGCCTTTAGATCGATCCAGTAAGATGGTTTCTTTAAATTGATTACCCTGCCTTGGTCGTTAATACACCGCAGTGGTAACAACCCGAAGGGTAGAAGTGGTTCAGTAGCATCCAACAAATAGCTTTTATCAGCAAGGTTTACTTTAGCCACCAGGTAATTAAAATCACTCATTACCGGATAAAGCTTGTTTACTGTTCCATTGTCACGGGTAGAAAGGATAACCGCTTCTGCATCTAAACCTGCTGCAGAAAGTGCCGCAATTAGGCTCAGGTTAATATCCGCCACATTGCCCGATCTGTTTTCTAATGCCTTTTTGATATTATCTTCTGAATATTTTCCGTAATAATTATTCCACTTGATCTGCTTTTTGATATAATTATAAACGGCTTTTGCTTTATCTAAATCAGTTGTACTTCCCTTTGTGATTTCTGGAATGAGGTCTTTAAAAACATCTTTCCTTTTCATCTGATCGCCCAAGGTTTTATATGATGACAGTTCATAATCAACATCTTTCCAGGTTTTAGTATAGGAAGTTTTTGCTCCATTCAAATTCTGTACATCCGAAAGTTCAAAATAAATGGCCGATTTAAAGTTACTGGGAGCGGTCATGTTATCTTCTTCAATAAATGCCGGAATGTTTTTCATCACGTAGTTGATTTTTGAGCAATCGATAGCTACACCTGAAAGCCTTAAACATTCTTTGCTCAATTCTGCTTTTTGATCTGTCAGTTTTTGAAATCCGCGTAAGGAAACATTGTAATTGTAAATGCCTGGAATATAAACCAAATATTCGCTAATCACCTTTGGAATGTTGCTTTGAAATTCCCATGTTTTGAAATTAAACAAGTTGGGTGATTTTAACCTGTAACTATATTCAATTACAGAGCCTTCTTTGAGGTTCGGGAGTGTAAACTTGGTTAATCTGGTGTATTTTGATCGGTTTTCAGTGAAAACAGCTTTTCTGTCCATCATGGTTTCTACAAAATTATTGTTTACATAATTAAAAGTAGAAGCTTTTAAATCACTGATCGTTTCTTCGCGGGATTCGTCTTTATAGGTTGGGATAACAATATTGGCTTCCTTAAAGCCTTCTTTATTGTAGATTTTGATTTTTACATGGTGCTCAAAAATCAGTTCTAAACTTCCGGTATTATCGTCCCGTTGAATTGATGCTGTACCAAACTCTTTTAAAACAATAGCGTTGGCATTACTGTCTAATTTTTTTCTGTCGAATTCATAATCGTCATAGGTGATTGCGCCAAAGTTAAAGCTTTGAGCATGAGTAGTTAATGATAAAAATAGGAGGAATAGTATGGTTAATGCTTTATTCATTTGAGCGTATATAAATTGTCGCAATTTAATCCTACAAACTAACATTCTGAAATAATTTGACAATTAAATTTATAAATTAATAAAGCTGTTTTACAGAACTAATGAAACCTTTTTAGCACTTTTGAAAAAAAGAATTTGACATTCCGATTCAAATCTAATGTCGCTAATCTCACATCATAAGAAATGAAATTAAATTTAAAGCGCCCTTTAGCATTTTTTGATTTAGAAGCTACTGGAATTAATGTTGGAGCCGACAGAATCGTTGAAATAGCGATTTTAAAAGCCATGCCAGATGGTTCTGAACTGGTTAAAACCTGGCGTGTAAATCCAGAAATGCCGATTCCTTTGCAAACCTCGTTAATACACGGTATTTATGATGAAGACATTGCAAATGAGCCTACTTTTAAAACTTTGGCAGCGGAAATTGCTGAATTCATCGGAGAAAGTGATCTGGCGGGATACAATTCGAATAAATTTGATATCCCTATGCTTTTAGAAGAATTTTTAAGAGCTGAAGTGGATTTCGATATGAATAACCGCAAGTTTGTTGATGTACAGAATATATTCCACCAAATGGAGCAACGTACCTTAAAAGCGGCTTATAAATTCTATTGTCAGGAAGATTTAATTAATGCACACGCTGCAGAGGCGGATGTAATTGCTACCTATAAAGTTTTACTTGGACAGCTAGAAATGTATAAGGAAACCGAGTTTGAGAGCAAACAGGGTGTAAAAAGTATCCCCGTTGTAAATGATGTAGATGCATTACATATCTTCACAAATATTAATAAACCTGTAGATTTTGCAGGTAGATTGGTTTACAATGATAACGATGAGGTGTGCTTTAACTTTGGTAAACACAAAGGTAAAACTACCGCACAGGTGTTTTCGGTAGAACCCAGCTATTATGCCTGGATGAAACAGGGGGATTTTCCGTTGTATACCAAGAAGAAATTAGATGAGGAATGGGCAAAATTCAATGCCAGGAAAAACGAAAACAAAGCAGCTAAACCGCAAAATAATGCACCTGCAAATAAACCTCAATATCAGCAAAAACCTCAGCCTAAGCAAGAAAAACCAGCACAACCAATCAATACAGATATGTTGGAGCAATTGAAAATGAAATTTGGCAAGTAGGTTTTGATTAATTGTGTAAACTGGTTAATCGGTTAACTGTTAATATTGATTGGTTATTAAAGATAACATTACGCTATGCGCAAAGCGCTTTGCCCTAAACTTAAAAAATGAAATCTATAAAAATATTTAGCCTTTTATTGTTTACCACTGTTTATGTCAGTGCACAAACTACTTTACCGATAGCACCTGAATTTCAAAAAACCTATCAAAAGGAAACGAGAAATACAGACGGAAAGCCTGGGAAAAATTATTGGCAAAATACTTCAAAATACGATCTGAATGTAGATTTTAATCCAGTAAGCAGGTTGTTAAAAGGTAAGGTTCAGATAACTTATACCAATAATAGTCCTGATACGTTGAAGGAAATATGGTTTAAGCTTTATCCAAATCTGTATAAAAAAGGAACACCAAGAAAGTCAAAATTGGCAGAGTCTGACTTGGGTGATGGTGTTGCTATCGAAAAACTGGCAGCAAACGGAAAGTCAATTACCGATTTTAAAATTGATGGAACCAATATGACTGTTAATGTTCCTGCGGTTGTTCCTGGCAAAACCATTAGCTTTTCTATCGATTACAGTTATACTTTAAATAAAGGATCACATATGCGTACAGGTCAGGTAGATGAGGGATCTCATTTCGTGGCTTACTTTTTTCCTCGTATTGCGGTTTATGATGATGTAGACGGATGGAATAAATTCCCTTACACAGGAGCTGAAGAGTTTTATAACGATTTTGACCAGTTTAATGCTTCAATTACAGTTCCTGATGGATATGGAGTTTGGGCAACCGGCGACCTGAAAAATCCTTCAGAAGTTTTCCAGAAAGATATTGTTTCGAGAATGTTATCTGCCGAAAAGAACGATGCTGTAATTGATGTGATTACCGACAAAGATTTGGCCGACAAAAAAGTAACTCAGCCTAATAATTTTAATACCTTTAAATTCGAGGCTAAAAATGTTACTGATTTTGTATTTGCGCTAAGCGATCATTATCTGTGGAAATCGAGCAGTTTAATAGTTGATCCTAAAACAAAAAGGAGAACCCGTGTAGATGCTGTTTTTAATCCAAAACATAAAGATTATTACGAAGTGATTGATTTCGCACGTAAAACGGTTGAAGCCATGAGTTATACTTTTCCTAAATGGCCATTTCCATACAATCATGAAACGATATTTGATGGTTTAGACCAAATGGAATATCCTATGATGGTGAACGATAACCCTGTTGACAATCGTACAGATGCCATTACCTTAACCGACCATGAAATTTTTCATACTATGTTTCCATTTTATATGGGGATAAATGAAACTAAATATGGTTGGATGGACGAAGGTTGGGCCACGATAGGCGAGTGGTTGATTTCTCCAATGATTGATTCTACCATTGTTGATGAATACGGCGTACAACCTACGGCATCCTCATCTGGCGGGAAAGATGATACCCCAATAATGACTTTAACACCTGGTTTAAAAGGATCAGGATCTTTTACCAATTCGTACCCTAAACCAGGTTTGGCTTATTTGTTTGTCAAAGATTATCTTGGAGATGAACTGTTTACCAAAGCTTTACATACTTATATTAAAAACTGGAATGGTAAACACCCAATGCCTTACGATTTCTTTAACAGTATAAACGAGGGCAGCGGTAAAAATTTAAACTGGTTCTGGAAAGCATGGTTTTTTGAAGATGGTGTTACCGATATGGCTATTAAAGCGGTTGACAAAACATCAGTTGGCTATACAATTACCATTGAGAACAAAAGCGATAAGCCCTTACCAATCGATTTATCCCTTACTTATGAAGATGGTTCTGTCGAAAATAACCATAACACTATTGGAGTTTGGGAAAAAGGGGGTAAGCAAGTGAAAATCGATATCAAGACAATAAAGAAATTATCAAAAGTGGTGATGGGAAATCCGCACACGCCTGATAAAGTGAAAAGCGATAATAGTTTTTCTGTGAATTAGATGGGGCTCACGGGTGGCAAGTTTTTATGGGCGATCTGCTTAGTTTAACTTGACTTCGTTAGTAAATTTGTCTTGATGTATAGTAATTGCTATGAATCGTCATCTCGACTGGAGGGAAGCGGAATGGAGAGATCTTTAAACTGTAATAGGGTCTTCGACTCCGCTCAGATTGACATATAGATTTAGCTTCGTTGAGCCTTCGGATTATCGACTACGTTGCGCTTCGCTCGAAATGACGATAAACATTATTCAGGTTTCAGAAAATCGATATTCCTTTTCAATCCGGTAAATTTAGTGCGCTTAACTGCCGATCCTTTAAAGACTTTTTTAAAAACATCATCCGTAATTTCAATCAGGTCTTTTGCATTTAAGTCCAGTAAGCCATTCTCAGGCTTAAAAGCTTCTTCATTGTGTGCTTTAGAGAAACGGTTCCAGGGGCAAACATCCTGACAGATATCACAACCGAACATCCAGTTGCTCATTTTATCTTTAAACTCATTGGGGATTTCATTTTTGAGCTCAATGGTAAGATAGGAGATGCATTTCGTTCCATCAACAACTTGTGGTGCAATAATGGCATCAGTGGGGCAGGCATCCAAACAACGGGTGCAAGTTCCACAATAATCGGCTTGGTAAGGATGGTCATAATCCAGCTCCAGATCAACAATCAACTCTGCAAGAAAGAAAAAGGAACCATCAGTTTTACTGATGAGATTAGAATTTTTACCAATCCAGCCAATTCCTGATTTCTTGGCCCATGCACGGTCTAAAACTGGAGCTGAATCTACAAATGCCCTTCCAGAAACTTCACCAATGTTTTCTTCAATAAAATGAGTTAATTCTTTCAATTTATCTTTTATTACTATATGGTAATCTTGTCCGTACGCATATTTGGAAATTTTTGGCGCATCAGGGTCTGATTGTTTTTCTTCTGTGTAATAGTTTAAGGATAAGGAAATTACTGATTTCGCATCCTCTACCAAAAGTCTTGGATCGAGGCGTTTATCGAAATAATTTTCCATATATTTCATTTCGCCATGGTGGTTTTGATTCAGCCATTTTTCTAACCTTGGCGCCTCTTCTTCAAGAAATTCGGCTTTAGAAATACCACAGGCCATAAAGCCCAAACGCAGGGCTTCATCTTTAATGAGTTGGCTATATTTTGCAGAATTGTTATACACTGATCTGCAAAGATAAGGCTTAGGATTTAAAACATTTTCATTAATCACTTGTTCTCAATACAGAAACTAAATTAATTAATTATGGTTCATCCTGCTGGAAATTAAACTAGGAAAGGAAGAACTTTTAGAGTATTAGCTATGGAAAATATAGATCCACAACATACGGAATCAGGAGCAGCTCCTAAACCGATCGAAAAAGATTATGAAAGTCATAAAGAAGATCCAGGGCC
>NZ_LMZQ01000066.1 GCF_001442625.1 Pedobacter ginsenosidimutans
GATGGTTTCGCCGATACTGCATCTTACAGTCTTAACCTTTATGCCGTAGACAAATCCGAAAACAGGTCGGCACCGGTAACCATTAAAGTAAAAGCGCTTGAGCCGCCCATCTTCGCCGTTCGCAGAAGCCTGGCTTTGGTTACCGATTTTGGTGGCATCAATATAAGCTTTGCCAATCCCACGGAGGCCAATATTGCAGTAGTGGTAACTTATAAAGATTCTTTAGGCAATTTTGCAACAAGAGAAACCATCTATACCAAATCTAAAAACGGTCTTTTCTCCTCGAGGGGCTTTCCCTCTAAAGAAACAGTTTTCGGGGTTTATATCAGAGACAGATGGGACAACCGCACCGATACGGCAAAAGCAACCCTAACGCCGATTTTTGAAAAACAGCTCGACAAAAGCAAATTTAAGGTGCTTACCCTGCCTACAGACGCTCCGGTTGGCTGGAGCCTGCCTATCAGTAACCTATGGAACAATGTAATATCGGCAGAGGGAAATATGTGGCATACCACAGATGTCGGTATGCCATGCCAGGTTACTTTCGATCTTGGTGTGACCGCGAAGATAAGCCGTTTTACGCTTTGGCAAAGACAGGGTATATGGATTTATAACCATGGAAATCCCAAAAGATATGAAATTTGGGGTTCGACCAATCCGGCCAGCGATGGCAGTTATACCAATTGGACCAAATTGGCATCATGTGTTTCTATTAAGCCTTCTGCTCAGCCGATCGGTTCCAACTCCAATGAGGATGTAGCTGCTGCTGCACGCGGTGAAGAGACCAATGTTCCTTTGGATGCACCCCCTGTAAGATATATCCGAATTAAGGTATTGGAAACTTGGATAGGACCAGGGGGACAGGCAGCTCACGTTTCAGAGATGACTTTTTATGGAAACGACAAATGATCTTTATTAAATTATATAGTATGAAACATATTATTGCTTATTCAGTTATTGCAGTTGCCTTATTAATGGTTTCTTGCAGCAAAATGGATGATTACAAAAAATTCACCGATGGCAAAGTTATTGTCTACCCAGGTAAAGCCGATTCATTAAGGATCCAGCCGGGACGCAACAGGGCATTGGTCAGGTTCCTGCTTATCTCCGATCCAAATATCGTAAAAGCGACTATATACTGGAACAACAAGGCAAATCATCAGGATGTTTCCATCACCAGGGGAAAAGGAATAGATACCATAAAAGCAATGGTGTCGCCACTTCCGGAAGGCAATTATTCATTTGAGGTGTTAACCTACGATAAAGGCGGAAATAAATCTGTCGCAGCCTTGAAGCAAGGTGCCGCTTATGGCGATGTTTTTGAGAAATCGTTGTTGAACCGTATATTGGAAAATATTGTTTATCAGCCATCCAATGGAACAACATATCTCAACTGGCGCGCTTCAGATGCAGGATCGATAGGTGCAGAAGTTACCTATACCAACATAAACGGAAAAGTAACGATTAAAAGGATAGCCAAAGACGCAATACAGACGACCTTGACCGATCAAAATCCTAGTACAGATATCCAGTACCGGACTCTTTTTTTACCAGATTCCTTGGCCATTGATACATTTTATAGCGCTTCTGCATCCCGGAAAATAACAGAGTTTTATTTAAAAAACCCGGGAGCACCATTTCTTCAAAGTAAAAGAGATGGAAGGTGGGGCTTAGTTGCAGATTGGACTACTAATGCCGCCGCTAGAAACATGTCCAATGGCGCCGTAGGTGGGTGGGATTCATATAATGGGGGTGGTTTTATTGCTTTTGAGTATTGGGGTACACCCCAAATTACAAATGGAAAAATCTATCAAACTATTACACTCCCACCAGGGAAATATCGCTATGTGGTAACAGTGTCTGAAATTGCCAATCCACTAGAGGCTACTTACGCCGCTGTAAACCTGGGCCAAACACTGCCCGATGTGCCCGACATTTCACAGGCCATGGGAAGTTTTAAATTTTTGGATAATTCGCAGAATGGAAAAGATTTTGCCGTTCCTTTCTCATTGACACAGACCCAGGAGATTACATTAGGATTTGTTTCTACCATGGTAGTCAAAAATCAGAGCAGTGTAAGGTTCAGTAAAGTGCGGTTATATAAGGACTGATTAGCTCGGAAACAATACATCCGATATCAAGCAACATCCTTTACTGTAATAAATAGAAATCCAAGCCATGTTAATGGTTTGGATTTCTGCTTTGCGGGGTAGCCTGTTAGGCACAATCATTACTTTTTTCCAATACTCAATTATTTATAAATCAGTTTGTTAATGTGGTTGTTTTGTAAGTATTTGTAAATCAAAAGGGTATATTGGTAATTGTGTTTCGGTCTAATGGAGTCTGCATAACTAAGCACGTTAAATACTTTCAGCGTTTTGCGATCCTTTAGAAGTCATTAACCTGCGCTTGTTAATTGATCTCGTTTATTGGCAGTTTGAGGATTCTGCTGATTTATAGCGTTTAAAACCAAATAACTGTCCATACCATCATCAGCCTAGTCCCATAAAAATAGAGGGGCAAATCAACTTGTTTGTTTTTTGGGAAAAATTATCAGCCGTGGTTTAATGCGAAAAGTCGGAAAAATATAAAAAGATGTCTGATTACAATAAACCCCACCACTGTTGCGCCTTTTATATTTGAACTATATTCTTTGTCCGATCTGAAGAATGTACAACCAAATATTTGAAGCATGATAAAAGTGTCGACTATAAGTAAGGAAGGTTTTTTCTGGCCTGAAAGATCTCGATATTCTTCTCCTCTATAAAATATTCATGTTGTAGGAAAACTGCCAGTAAATCATGATATGCCTATGAAAAGAAAACGAACTTAATCTTAAGCTATTTGACCAGCCTTTTTATAATGGCTGATATCATTTGTTTAGCCCACAACAAGCAGGTAATTGAAAAACATCCTTGCCTGATTTTCAATAATAACAACCAACTGACCAAATATGGAAATGATTCCAAAGTCGCCAGAAAAATGGCGCAGATTGTTAACACTGTTAACTTTCAGTTCAATACTTTCAGCCACTCCTTTTGCCAAAGGGGTAGCAAGCACAAACACAAGTCTTTATAACAATTTAAATATTAATATTGCTAACGATGCGCCAAATGTTGCCAATCCTAAACAAACAAAAACTGAAGTTACAGTAACGGGTAAAGTTACCGATCTTACTGGCAAAGCAATACCAGGAGTGGTAGTAAAGCATAAAGAATCCGGAAAAGCAACGCAGACGGATTCACAGGGAAATTATTCGCTAAGCACCCCCGACGGGAAAGGAACGCTGGTATTTAGCTTCATAGGCTTCACAAGTAAAGAAATTGTTATAGGGCAACAGACACGGATCGATGTTCAATTGGCAGATGACAATAAAAAACTTGATGAGGTTGTTATTGTCGGTTATGGCACACAGAAGAAAGTAAACCTGACCGGTTCGGTTAGCACTGTTTCCTCGAAAGATCTTGATAATAGACCCATTACCCAGGCATCACAGGCTTTATCGGGTTTGTCACCTGGGGTTCAGGTACAACAGGGTGGAGGCCGCCCGGGCAGTGACGGGGCAAGGGTAATCATTAGAGGTGTAGGGACGTTCAATGCAGGCAGTAGCCCTCTAATATTGATTGATGGAATTGCAGGGTCACTGGATGATGTGGCGCCGGACAATATTGCCAGTATGACCGTACTGAAAGATGCGGCCTCAGCAGCAATTTATGGTAACAGGGCAGCTAATGGCGTTATATTGGTCACAACAAAACGTGGACAAAAGGGGAAAACCGTTATCAGTTATAACAACTATTTCGGCTGGGAGAAAATAACGAGTTTACCGCAATTTGTCGACTCATGGACTTATGCGGAACTAACCGGAGCAAGTGCCGATGTGGTAGCGAAGTATAAAAGCGGAGCCGATCCGGATAACTTTCCCAACGTTTCCCATTTAAAAGATCTGTTGAATACGGGTTCCGGATTTCAGCAGTATCATAATGCCAGTGTTTCTGGCGGTGAAGGCAATAACGTTTATTACCTGTCCGGAAGCTACCGTGATCATAATGGGTTAACGGCAGAAACCAACAACAAAAGATACGATATCCAGGCCAATATTGATACCCGTATCAAAGATAATCTGAATCTTAAAACCAGTATACTCGGTTTTTCTCAATTGCAAACCCAGCCGCAATCCAATTCAGCCGGAATAGGTGGGATAATTGGATTTTCGGTGCGTGAGCCCAATACCATTGCAGGATTGAAATCAGATGGCACCTACGGCCGTCAGGATTTCTTCGCCCCCGAAGCATGGCTCGCCAGTGAAGGTTTCAATAACTTACGTGCTAAAAACTTCTATGGCAATACCACACTCGCATGGGACATTATCCCGGGATTGAACTTAAGTGGAACTGCCGGTTATCACTATTACACGAGTGTAAATACCACCTACGTAGCAGATATAAACATTGATAAGACAACTTATGTGGGCCCAAATAGCTTGGGGATAGGTAATACCGATGGAAATGAAGTTACGCTCAATTTACTTTTAAAATATGTTAAAAGTTTTGGCAAAAACAACTTCTCCATCTTAGGTGGTTACCAGCAAGAGGCACACCGTGATAATTTTACAAGTGCCTATCGCGACAAGTTTCCGAACAACCTGTTGTATCAGCTCGACGCTGGCGCAACGACAAATATGCAAAACGCCGGATCTGCGAATGAATACGCTTTCAGGTCTTTCTTCGCCCGCTTTAACTACGATTACGGCGGCAAATATCTTTTTGAGGCCAATGTGCGCTATGACGGATCTTCAAGATTTGCACCTAAAAATAGATATGGGGTTTTCCCTGCGGTTTCTGCAGGCTGGAGACTTTCTGAAGAATCATTCATTAAGGATAATATTAGCTGGATCAATGAGCTGAAAATCAGGGCTTCCTATGGTTCATTGGGTAATGCCAATATTTCCAATTATCCATATCAATATAATATCAGCACCAATGTAAGGTATAATTTCGGAGGGGTAATTGCCCCTGGTGCTGCGGTGACTGCAGCTGCCAATCAGGATATCAAATGGGAAACAACAACCACTGCCAATCTTGGCCTTGATTTCACTTTGTTCAAGAATGCGCTTAGTGGTACAGTAGATATTTATGATAGGACAGCTAAAGATATTTTATACCAGGTTCCGGTATCTTCTACACTTGGCTTAAGCGCACCAACGCAGAATGCGGGTTCAATCCAAAATAGAGGTATTGAGGTTAGTTTAACCTACAATACCAAAATAGGTCAGGTGAACTTCGGTGTATCACCAAATTTCTCATATAATAATCAAAAGGTAATCAAAATAGCGGGCAATATTCAAAACGTAATCCCTAATTTCTTTTTGGGCCAACCATTAAACCCGATTTATGGATTTGTGGCCGATGGTCTTTTTGTTGATGCTGCGGATGTTGCAAGTTACCCAACACAGCCAAATGGCGGTGTCCCTGGTAACATCAGATTTAAGGACATCAGCGGACCAAATGGTGTTCCGGATGGGAAGGTAGATGCCACTTATGACAGACAGATTTTGGGGAATACCAATCCAAAAGCTTCTTATGGACTAAACTTAACTGCCGCATACAAAGGGTTTGATTTTTCAGCTTTATTTTCCGGGCTTGGAGGGTATACGGTACAGATGGGTTCTTATCAGGCCTACGCATTATATAACGGAGGGAATGTTCAGCAATGGCAATATGAAAATGCATGGACCACACAAAATCCTGATAGAAATGCACTTTATCCACGCATTACCAATTTGAGCCAGGGCAGCGCCAATGTGCAAAGAAACTCTTACTGGAACAGATCAGGAACCTTCCTAAGATTGAAAAATGCCCAGATCGGGTATACCTTGCCATCTAATTTGACTAAAAAAATAAGTCTGGAGAAGGTGAGGATCTTTGCAGGCGGACAAAATCTTTTCACGCTAAATGATTTTTACGAAGGATGGGACCCTGAAAATGGACAGGGTTCTGGAGACAACCCAAACTTCTACCCACTCTCTGCCATTTATACCTTCGGTATAAATGTGAAATTGTAATCTGATGTAGTTAGGATCATTAAATAAAACAAAATGAAAAATTTTAGATATAAATTAACAGTTGTGGTGGGATGCACCTTCCTCACTATGATTGCGGGATGTAAGAAAGACCTTTTAGATACCCAGCCGCTTTCATCAATTTCTGATGCTACCTTCTGGAAAACAGCCGGTGACGCAACACTTGCGCTGAACGGGGTTTATGACAGTGGGGCAGGTTTTACCGGTTATAATTTTTGGGCGGCAACATCGATGGTCAACCTCGATCTGATGGCCGGTAATGGATCAGAAAAGGAATCAATTCCTGATAATTTCACCAATGGAACCTTAAATTCAACCTATGGATTTGTGGGGTCATATTATGCTCAGGCCTATGCTCAGATTGGAAGGTGCAACAATTTTTTGGCCAATATTGGCCTGGTGAGCATGGATGCTGCGCAAAAAGCAGTGATGATCGGAGAGGTGAAAACAATCAGGGCATACAATTATTTCAATCTGGCTTTATATTTTGGCGATGTTCCCCTTGTACAAAAACTGTTGACGGTAGACGAAGCTAATGCTGTATTCCGCACACCTAAAGCAGAGGTTTGGGCATTTTGCGAAAGTGAACTTAAGGCTGCGGCCGCTGCACTTCCTGTATCTGTAAGTGCAGATCGATTGGGGCACATGACATCTGCATCGGCACTGGCCATTCTGGGCCGTTTACAGCTCGCTCAGAAAAAGTGGGCAGATGCAGCCACTACTTATAAAACCATCGTCGATTATAATTATTATACTATCGATCCCAGATACCGAGAACTTTTCTTAAATGCAGGGGAAACCAGTCGTGAGATCATCATGTCAATGCAGTACATTAGGGATACTTACAATCATGCATTGTTGCAATACCTTACGCCCGAAACCTGGGGAGGATGGCATCAGTATTCACCCTTTAACGAACTTGTGGAAGCATATGAGTGTAAGGACGGGAAAACGATAGCAGAATCTCCTTTGTTTGATAAAAACAATCCATATAACAACCGTGATCCGAGGATGGATTTCAATATTATGATCTCTGACCGTACGAGTTTTCGTGGAAAAGTTTACTCTGCTAAACCAGGTACGACGCTTCCGGATCGCCTGAACCAGTATCCTGGTGTTTGGAGCGGTTATGCGATCTATAAATTTCTTGAAGATGATCCTGCTGTGGCAACTACCAATAATACGGGAAACAACTTTCCTTTGATCAGATATGCAGAAGTATTGCTTGGCTATTTAGAGGCAAAGCTAGAGTCTGGCAGTGGTGTAGATCAGGCGTTATTGGATGCAACAATAAATAAAGTAAGGGGAAGGGCAGCCGTGGCAATGCCAGCAATAACTACCTTAGATCCAACAGCACTCAGAACAATCCTCCGCAGAGAACGCCGTGTAGAATTTGCATTTGAAGGGATCAGGTATTTTGACTGTTTGAGATGGGGCATAATCGGTTCAGAGAACAATCAGCAGTTTACTGGTATGAAACTCACCAACGATCCTGCCAATTATAAAGATTATCCCGTAAACGCAAATGGATACTATATTTTCAAAAAACGCAGTTTTATAGTGGGCAAAAACGAACTCTGGCCAATTCCGCAGTCAGAAAGGGATCTGAATAAAAATTTAACCCAAAACCCTGGTTATTAACTATTATGTTTAAATTTTGTGCATTCAGGCAAAACAAAATACTATTGGTTAGTAAGATTAGCGTCATTCCTTCGGGGATGGCGTTTTTTAATGGACATCGGATCGTCATCCCATCGATAAACAATTTGATGTGCTTTAAAGGTTTAAGCTTAACTCAATTTGGATCGCTCAGTTACGACCAATTGTTACAGCTATAAATTTAAACGATTACAATTAGTGAAGCCGAAGGTTTTAAATTTGTCAAATGGGCTATTCCATTCTTTTAGTGCTAGATTAGATACCCTGCCGGATATTAATAACCATTGGCATTACCGTCGTGAATTGGAGTTGGTTTATTTCAAGCGCGGCAATGGTACTCAGTTTGTTGGTGATAGCGTAAAGCCCTTTAAGGATGGCGATATAGTTTTGTTGGGAAGCGATTTACCTCATTTTTGGCAATTTTCAAAAAAGCACTTAAAGAGCGGCGGCAGTGATGCTGTTGAAATATTTGTTATTCACTTTAACGAGGATTTTTTTGGCGATGTTTTACTGTGCCTACCAGAATTTCAGGAAATTAGAAGATTGTTTGAATTTTGCGGTCATGGGCTTCAGATTAGTAATTCTGTCCCCATTTTGCCAAACCCTGGTTAGCAATAAAAAAAATGCCTACAATTGTTTTTCTAATTTCAAAATCTTTTCTTTAATTTCATTTTCCGTTAATTCTGTTTTTGTGTTTGATTTAAACAGATTTTCAAGTGCTATAATTTGCGCTTTTATCAATGCTTTTTCAGAATTTACTTTTTCATCAACATTAATACCTGTATGCTCCCAATTCGTTTCTGTGACTGCATTTTTTTCAACTGATATCGGGATGAACAACTGATATTTTTTGCCAATAAAAAATACTTTTACAGGATTTGCTGCTCCATAGGTTTTGTCTCCAATTACCTTTGCAATTTTATTTTGCTGTAAATTATATGCTAATGCTTCAGCGGCAGAAATGGTATTATTGTTTACAATGAGGTATACAGGTTTATCTAAATACTTTTTGCCATTTACTTTTTTATAGGTGTACTTCTCTTCGGTTTTATTATTATATCTGGTGTAAATCTCACTCAATTTAATTCTTTCATTAAAAAAATAACTTAAAAATAGCCTTACCATTTTGCCATCACCGCCCCGGTTGTTCCTTAAATCTATAATCAAAGCATTTGTATTTGAAACAAAATTCATTGTAGCATCTAAAATTTGTTGAGCAGATTTATTTCCTTCGGGAAATCCGGTATATTCAATATAACCGATATTTCCGTCTAATCTCATCACTTTATCAAAACCATAATTCCACTGTTTGTTAATAGCATCGTATTTTTATAGCAATTCCTTTTCATTGACTGCTTTTTCTTCCTCTTTACCCGGACGGTATAATAAATTGAAATGCAGATCATTACCGTTTCTTGTTAAATATTTTGAAAGAGATTTTGCAAATTCTGCATCAGAAAGATTGTCAAAAGTTTTAAGATCTATTTCCGATTTTAATTTTTTAGAAAGTTGATTTGCAACATCTTCAAAAATGTAATATTTATTAATTTTATCTGCTATTTCCAATATTTGTTTATTACTTTCTGTAAAATCCTGGGCATTCGCTTTTGAGTTGAAGCAGATTACAACGTAGATTAACAATAGATTAAATACTTTTTTCATTTCTTAGATTTTACAATTAGTAATTATTTTATTTAATGTTTTTTCGAGTAAATTAATCTCTTCCAACGACAAACCATTTAGTGCCGTTTCTCTATTCAGTTTTGCAATTGGGTTTATTAATTCTAGCGTTTTTTTTCCTTTTTCGGTTATTTCAAGATTAAATTTCCTTCTATCTCCTTTATGAATAGTTCTATTTAGATAATCTTTTTTAACCATTAATTCTATCATTCTCGTGATGGATGCATTATCCTTAAAAACAAGATTTGCCAATTCATTTTGAGAAATTTTGTCATTCTTGTTAAGGATTATTAAGACTAGGCATTGATCTACTGTAATATCTTTTACAATTTTTGAGATATTCCTTTGTGAAATTTTTCTATACTCCTTAATTGCTTGTTCAATCAAATAAAGTACTGTTGCTGTTGGGTTTTTGTTATTCATATCAATTATGTTGATGCAAACATAATTGATATATCAATATAAAGTATAAAAAAAATGATTTTTGTTTTTAAGAGCTTTTATGTTCGGTATTGAAAGTAGGCAGAAATTCCTGATTTTCAGATTCGCCATCATACATAATTCTTCACCAAAAGTGATGATGAACCAGTTTGAAGCGAAATGTGGCCTCACTTTAAAAACGGAACGAGTGGCCATTTTCCCTGAAATATCCAGGCTTAAAGGAAAGTATGAATTTCGTTGCCGAAGCCGGGGACTATGCTTTTACTTTGATAAAGTCTGCTCTTTTGGACAAGCAGGAACAAGTGGAAGAAAGTTCTTTATAGCAGGAAGATAAAACAGATGGTATTCAGGTAAATAGTCAACCTGAAATTAGAAAAACTGATCAATGTAAACTGCCTGGTTATTCCTTTTACAACTGTGTATAAAGCTGG
>NZ_LMZQ01000067.1 GCF_001442625.1 Pedobacter ginsenosidimutans
TATCTTCAGACCAGGATTCTACAATGGCACGATTTGCGGTTCTGGCTAAAATCTGCAATTTTCCATTGCCATGTTGTAAAATGCTCGGTTGAATGGCTTTAATTCCATTTTCAGGTAATGGCCCTACGGTTCTCCAGGTTTTACCGTTATCCTTGGTTACCTCGAAGTGGATTTTCCAACCATCGCCTTCTTTGCTTGATGGTGCAAAAAGGTTTCCATTACTTAACAAAACAGGTTTATTTTTTACAGGGCCGATATAACCATCTGGTAATTTTGTAGCATCTGACCAGGTTTTGCCGCCATCTTTTGAGGTTCTCATCATGCCCCACCATTCTGATGGTTTTGGCCCGATTTTATAAAACAACAGTAAATCTCCACCAGGAACCTGATATAAAACCGGATTCCAGGTGGGTAATCTTTTACCACCAGATTGGATGCCATTAGCAACCGAAACCGGTGCCAGCCATTTGCCATCCACAAAACGACTGATGTAGATTTCTACGTCTGGATTTCGTTCTTTGGTTCCTCCAAAAAATGAAGCGACTAAACCCGTTGGTGTTTCTGCTATTGTTGCGGAGTGGCAGGATGGGAATGGAGCTTTATCGTAAAGAAATTCTTGTTTTACGATTCCGGTTTGCCATTTTTCTACCTGGGCCTGAGCAGTAATTGCTACCGCGAAAACAAGTCCTATTGTGAAGTATATTTTTCTTTTTAACATCATATTTTTGTTAATCATCCTGCTATTTACGCCACGTCATTCCCAGCTCGACTGGGAATCCTAATGCATTCGCTACGCATTTGTTTTGCTTTAAGCTTAGCTTCGCTGAGCACTACGTGGTTCCCGCCTGCGCGGGAATGACGGTATGGGTAAGGAAACAATTATTGTTTCGCCCTAGCTGCGTTCTCTTCCTTTATTTTTTTAGTGTAAGCACTGTAAAGCGCTCTCCAGCTGCGACCGTTATTATTCAGCATCTGCTCTGATTTCGTTTTATAAATTTCGAAAATGGCCGAAATCTGTTTCATGTTTTTATAATCGATAGCCTGTTCCCTCGCTTGTTTTAAAAAAGCTAAAATCTTCGCTTCCTCGTCAGCAGTTAAATCAGGAACAATTGCTTTGTAACCTTTCATCGTGAATTCAACCTTTCCGATGGTGTATTTGTCTAAAATGGTTTCTACCTGCTCTGGTGTTAAATTCTTTTTCAATCCATCCATAAGCGATTGATGAACCGTTGATGGCATAGCAGAATCAGCAATGATCTGTTTGTCCAAATCACTTAGTTTATTGCCCGTAACCGGGTTTATTCCATCAGGAACGGTTGATGATGGATGATCGTTATGCCAATCCCTAATGGTCGATAAATGAACCGCAATTACATTTTCGACTGCAGATTTTTTTGCTGCGTCGCTTAAATTTAATGCAGAAGTCCATTCTTTTGCCTTTGTCAGGATTTCTTCTGTTACAACAATATCTTTGGTTTGACTGAATGCATTTACTGAGGTGATCAGTAAGGTGAGTAACATAAATGGTTTAAAAAACTTTCTCATAATTTTATTTTAATTATTGTTTCGGTTCGTGAAGACACAAACCGAGGTTACATACAGTAATCCTTTCTCGCCATGGCTCGTGTCACCACGGACCATGATTTTATTTCCGCTCCACTACAAAAGCATAATCACCCGAACCAATTTCATAAATGGCTCTATTATGCTCCATTTTTACAAATTTTAAATCCTTTATTGACTTAATTTTTTCTGAAACTTCATTTTTATTATTTGCAGGAATGTAAACCAACGCCGTTGTATTTGCTGGGATGGTAATGTTCCAGTTAAATTGATTAGCCGTTTTGCTATAACTGCTTTTGATTAGTCCATAAACCGAATTGTAACTGGCATTTACCGAGTTTAAACCATTAATCATTTCAGGTTTCATGATGATCTTTTTAAAAGCAGCCTCTTCAGATTTTATACCAGCAAGATTCTCATAATACCAGATAAGCAGATCGCCGAGCATCATCACATGGTTCTGCGAATTCATTTTCGGGTCAGCAGTATTGCCATTCCACAATTCCCATATCGTTGTGGCACCATTATCAACCATGTAACCCCAGCTGGGATAAGATTTCTGCGTAGCCACAGTATAAGCTAAATCTGGTCGGCCATAATCGTTTAAACAGCGCATTAACCACTGAATACCCACTAAACCATTGCTTAAATGGCCTTTATTGGTTACTTCAACCGTGTAGGAGATATTCTTAAAAACCTGATCTATTTTGTTCTGTGGAACCATTCCAAAATAAAGTGGAATGATGTTATCAGTTAATGCATTAGCAGCATAATAACCTTTATCGTTATAGTATTTCTGGTTGAAAGCTTCCTTGATTTTATTCCCCAAAAGCTCATATGCTTTTACATCTTCATCATTGCCACTTACTTTAGCGAATTGTATCATCAACTGTGTGAAATGATAATAATATGCTGTCGAAATCAATTCAGAAGGATACTTTTTATCCGCACTTTTACCACGGCCAAATTCGATGGTAATGGGAGGCATACACCAATCACCATAACTATCTTTAGTTAAAATATAATCTTTCATGTAGCGGTCTTGCATGTAAGACAACCACTTTTTCATTGCGGGGTAATTATCCTGAACGGCAGAAACATCGCCGGTTTGTTTGTAAAGCATTTCGGTCACCAAAAGCATTGCTCCTGGCCAGGTCATATTATCGCTGTAATACCTCCAGAAAGCAGGTGCAACATCAGGAATGGCGCCATCCTCTTTCTGTGAATTTCTGATGTCCTGCAACCATTTGGTATAAAAGCGTCCGTTATCAAAAAGAAAACTTTCTCCGTAAGCCACAGCGCCCCTATCGCCAAGCCAAGGCATCCGCTCGTTGCGTTGAGGGCAATCAACCGGAATCCCCTTGTAACTTCCGGCAATACCCCACCAGGCATTTTTGAAGAGCTGATTGGTTAAAGCATCTGAAGTTTCGAACGTTCCGACCGTTTTAATGTTATCGTAGATCATTTTGCCAAGAAAATCATTCACTGATGGTTGGTAAGTATATCCTGAAAGCTCTACGTATCTAAATCCACGGTAAGCAAAAGTAGGCTCCCAGGTTTCTAATTCTCCTCCTTTTAAAGTGTATAAATCAGTACATTTCGCATTACGAAGATTAGCCGTAAAAAGTTCTCCATTATCTTGTAACGACTCTGCAAAACGCATTTTGATTTGTTTGCCCCTTGCGCCTTTTACCTTGATTTGCAACCAGCCCACCATGTTTTGACCCATATCCAAAATATACCGGCCACCAGAAAGTTTAGTAATTGAAACGGGCCTCAATGTATTCATCACTTTCATGTTTTCATTCATCTGGGCTTCAATGGTTCCTGTTGGTTCTTGTACAAATTCCGCTTTTGCCCACTTGCTATCGTCAAAACCTACCTTATTCCAGCCTGCTGCTTCTTTTGTTGCATCGTATTCTTCGCCATCATATTCGTTATTGGTTCTGATTGGCCCATCCGTTATGCCTTTCCAGTTATCGTCGGTATCAATATTTGCTGTTGTTCCATCGGTGTAAACGATGTTGATGTTCATCAGCATTTTCGGAAAACCAAACGTTTTAATTTTATAAGGTTTTTCATTTTGGCGCATCGCAAAGAAACGGCCATTTCCGAGTACCGTGCCAACTGCATTTTTACCATGCTGAAGGTAACTGGTTACATCATAAGTATTATACTTTACGTTTTTGGTGTAATCTGTAGGTGATGGAGATAAAACATCATTTCCAACTTTTTTTCCGTTGATAAACAACTCGTATAAACCCAAGCCCACAATAGATGCCGTAGCGGATTTGATTTCTTTCGTACTCTGAAACTCTTTTCTGAAATACCTGGCTGATAAACGAGAATCGGTTTTGATATTGTCCCATGCGAATGCCCTGTCAAAACCGATCCAGCCTTTTGGCCAATCTTTGTAGTACAGCAAGCCCATAGAAAAATAGTTGTTAGCCGACCATTCGCTTTGACCAACATTAGTCCACACTTTGACTTTCCAATAGGCTTTCATGCGGCTTTTAAGCCCTTTTCCGTTGTAAGTTATGTGAATGGATTCTGGTGAGTTAATCTTTCCTGAATCCCATAAATCACCCTCATTAGCATTTAATTTCTCAGGCGAAGAAGACACCAAAACCTGGTAAGCCGTTTGCATTACATTTCTTTCATTTGAGATGATATGCCATGCCAATCGAGGTTTCAAAACATCAATACCCAAAGGATTCTCGAGCATTTCGCAGGTGGTGTTCTGCAGCGAGACCTGTGCCATCACTTTTGAAAAGGATAGGAACCAAATGCTGATGATCGCTATGTAGATTTTAATATTCATTCTATTTTCTTTAAAGATCAATTCGTCATTGCGAAGCTGGACTTGCGCGAGCTGAAACAATCTTTTTTGCCAAGGTTATTGTTTTCTATAATTCCTCTACTGAGATTGCTTCGTCGTGCCTCCTCGCAATGACGATGTATTGGTTGAAAAATCAAAATACAAGGTCATATTTAGTGCCCTGCTTGGGGCTTTATCAAAATCGTAATAAATGTTCTTCATTCCCATTGGTCCGGTTGTTTCTGGCTTTTGTGTTTTTGTACCAATTGCCGAAATGGAATTCATAAATGAAATATCACCATTCGGAAATGTCGGACTCATGTTATCATATTCTGTATCTTTCGATTTTTTGGGCGTGAATAACCTTAAGAAAATATCTTCCTGATCGGTTACTACCTTGAAAGATTGTTGTTTGCCAGTAAATTCACACCAATACATATTCGAATAATAACCTTTAAATTCAGGATATTGCCAAGGTGCTTCACCAGTTGCTGAGTCATTATAATCTTTTTTCCAGATACCAAACTGAGTACCTTTCATTCGGTTTTTCCAAACGCGGTATGGTCCGTTTCCTTTATATTCAACTGCTTTAATTTCTGATTCAGGATAAGAAAAGTTCAGTCCTACGAAGGTGGTAAAGTAATCTGATGGAAAATATTCCACTTCCATTTTTAACCAGCCTGATGGGTAAATTGTCCATTGTAAAGTATTCCAACTTTCTTTTTTATCAAATTTGGATGAAATCACTAAATTTTCACCATCCATTTTTTGAGTGAAACCTTTAAAATTGTTTACACCCTCTTGCAAAATGGGGCCATTTGAAAACGGAATTACACCTTTCGTATTCTGTACCTGTTGCAGTAAACCAGTTATTTTATCGAAAGTTAAATTTATGCCATTAGCAGATACCTGATAAACTTTCGCATCTTCTTTAAAATTTACCTTTCCAGAAGCTGTTTTTACAACAATTTTCTCTGCATCATCTTTAGGCATTATTATCGGGAAACTCCAGGTGAATAATTCCTTGCCATCAGGTGCATTTGCAGTAAGGTAAAGTGCATCAAAGCTCCTCCAGTCGCCTGGAAGACTGATCTTTAATTTTCCTTTTTCAAAGGGTTTAATGTTTGGAACGTCTGCTTTACCTGATTTGAATGCTGCATCCGTTCCTGCTTTTAATTTCTTCAATTTCCAATTAAAAGTACATTGATTGAGATTGGTAAATGCATAACGGTTTTCTAGTGTAAACGAACCATCAAAACCAGCTGTCATTTCTCTTTTCTCAACAAAAACAGGGCTCCATACTTCTTTAATGGTGAAGAAACTACCTTCTTTTTCGTGATAAGGTCCAACGATCCCGTCAGGGCCATGATTTCCATCTGTATCTAATTCGCCGTTTTTATCAGTACGCACTACCGCCTGATCGGCAAAATCCCAAAGGAAACCACCTGCAGAAAGTGGATTATTCCACATCGCATTCCAGTAATCTTCGATGCCTGCACCGTGACCGCCATCCCACATGCCATGAAGAAATTCAGTTGGCATTAGAATATTGTGTCCGTGATCGTAATTGCCGATTCCATAATTAAATTCGCGGTAATGAGTGGTTTCGAAACCTCCAAAAACTTCCCAAGGGTGGATTAAAGGACGTTTTTGTATATCTTCTTCAGCAAAAAGATGATCAAGTTCGCGGTTATGACCGCCTTCATTTCCATTTGCCCAAAATATAATTGATGGATGATTTTCATCATTCAGCATCATTTCTTTCATCAATTTTGTTCCCGTAGGCGTATCATAAGTACCATGCCAGCCAGCCAATTCGTCCATTACAAATAAGCCTAGCGAATCACAAACGTCTAAGAAGTGCCCGTCTGGTGGATAATGCGACATCCGAACGGCATTCATGTTCATTTCTTTCATTAACAGTACATCGGCTATGCTGATTTTTTTATTCGTAGTACGGCCCGATGATGGATAAAAAGAGTGACGGTTTACGCCTTTAAACTTCATTTTCACCCCATTTACATATACGCCATCACGTTCTTTTACTTCTACCGTTCTGAAACCGATTTTTTTTGTAATTAGATGAACAGGTTTACCGCCATCATATAAAGTAAAAGTTACTGTATAAAGGTTAGGGAATTCTGTAGACCATAATTTTGGTTTTGGAAGTGTATAGCCGATATAATGATTTTTATTATCATCGTACATTACAATCCGGTCTGGGATAAATCCGAAAACCTTTCCATTTTCATCAGTAAGTTTAGTTTCAATTCTGTTATAATAACCTGATGCATTAACGATAGCCTCAAATCTACCATTTGCAGTCGCATTAATTTTAACACTATTGATATGGGATTCTGGTAAAGCTTCCAGGTAAACTGGTCTGAAAATCCCTCCAAAAATCCAGAAATCTGCTTTACGTTCGGCTTCATTAACCGATTGATTAGCCGAGTATTTGGATACTTTTACCTCAAGTAAATTATCGCTACCAAGTTTTACCAATTTAGAAATATCGTATCTAAACACATAAAACGAACCCTGATGTGTTTCTCCGGCAGATTTACCATTGATTTTAACCTCGGTATCTGTCATCGATCCCTCGAAAACAATATTGATTTTTCGGTTTTTCCAATCTGCAGGAACCTTAAAAGTATATTTATAAAGCCCTTGTTCTTTGCCTTTATTTTCTTCTTTGTTGAAACCGTAATTATATTTCCCAAAACCTTGCAATTCCCAATTTGATGGGACTGGAATAGTAGTCCATTTGCCCGAATTTGCACCGGCTGTACAGAAAAAATCCCAGTTAACGGTATTGTCGTTTCCAGTTCCCGACAGGTATAATTTCCCCGTTTGCTGTGCTCTTAGGGAGCAAAACATGGTTATTAAACACAAGAAAAGTATAAATTTGCGTTTCATTAATTGGTTTTAAATGATTTGATTAATGGATTATCGGTTCTGAAAGGTAATGCAGGTAAAGCATTACTAGAAAAATTTCCTGATGGATTTTCTGTCCAGTTGTAACGCACAGCCACAGGCGCTGCAATTTCTTTTGCTGAAACAATAACTTTCCCGTCTTTAACAAAAGCCCCGGCATTGATAAACTTTCCGTCATTTCCGGCAATAGTAAACCCTGTAATTGAATCTGACGAGTTCGATTTTAAATAATCAAAGTCAAGCAAAGCTTTTCCATCTTTAAATGATACACTTTTATAAACCGGACCTGAAAAATCATTTTTTTGATTGTAAGTTTTTGCTAAAGCCCAAAGCGCCAATCTTCTGCCCACTACCCATTTATAGGTTGGATGCAGATCTTCGTTCGAATCGGTTAAATCATTGGTAGAAACCAGACCTGTATTCGGTAATCTCAACAGCTGAGTCTGTGCTTCCCAAAATTCGGGTTCTGTATTTTCATCAACAGGTACTTTGCCTTTTGTTTTAGCATAATTGAAAGGTGCAATCTGAACATAATAAAAGGGCAGATCATTTTCTTTCCAGGCTTTCCTCCAGCTATTGATCAATACTTTCATTTTATAAGCATAGCTGATTTTCTCATTCAGAAAACAATTGGTTTCGCCCTGATACCAAAGAAAGCCGCGGATTTTAAATTGCGTTAAAGGTTCGATCATGGTCGGATAAAATTTACCCGGATCGTTACCCACTTTTTGATTTCTGAAATAATCCTCTTCTGCAAATGCATTTTCTGAAATCCACGGTTCAATGGCGCTACCTGGAATGGCCGAAGAGATCATGCCTACGGGAATACCCAATTTTTCCTGAATTTCTTTCGCGAAGAAATAACCCACAGCAGAGAAAGCATGTAGTGCCGAATCTTGGGCTACAGACCAGCTTTTATGGATCGAATCGGGTTTGATCAAAGTTTTGCGGTTAACCAGAAAAATCCTAATCTGATTATTGTGTGCTTTTGCAACCTCGTCAGAAGGAAAACCCAACTTTTCATTTTTTGGTTTCGGAATTTTGGCCAGTTTGCGCATCGCATATTCCATATTAGATTGACCTGAACATACCCAAACCTCGCCTACCAGGATATTGGTAAGTTCGATTTTATTTGAGCCATTAATAGACATCGTTTGGGGCTTTGAAGATGTTTTGAGTGGAGCTAAAACAATAAGCCAATTTCCATCTTTATCGGTTATTGTTTGTTTTTTTTGTCCGGCAAAAGCGACTTCAACTTTCTCATCCGGAGATGCAAAACCCCAGATATTGATGGGTTTGTCCCGTTGTAAAACCATATTGCTCGATAAGATTTGAGGCAAAAGGATTTTTGCATTGGCGGAGAAGGAGAAAAGGGAAAAGAGAATTATTAGTGCCGTCATTCCTTCTCGCAATGACGATGAGGCCATCGGAATAACGAACGCTCTGGAACGCAATGAGGGAAAAACTGAAAACTTCAAACTGAAAACTGCCAACTGTCTCAAAATCCCTCCGTTTTTAAGTATTTAATCGAATAAACAGCTTCCTTTTTCTCTGATTCTCCTGCATTTTTCAGATCGTAAGTTTGATCAGCCGGGGTATCTACATCTGGAAAACGGCGAACATTGCCGGTGCGGAAAACAATTCTGGAAACATCAGCAACAGGCTGAAAGGCCAAACTGGTTAATGCATCTTTTCCATTGACAGTAATGGTGTAAAATCGGGTAAACGCATCTAATTTTAGTTTGATATCATAACTTTTCCCTGCTTCATATTTTATGAAGTTTTTATACCGTGCACCAGCTTTTGCACTTAAGGTCCCTGCAGTATCAAAAGTTAACCGAACTGTAGCAGCTCCTTTTGCATCCTGCAATTCAATTTCCAGCAGGCCAAAGTCACTTTGCTTTGGGGTAACCGAAAACGAAGCAATAATTTTTCTGGATGCAGGAAACAATCTTTCGGCTTTTGCATAATCGAACGGATCTTTATCTTTCAATACCAAAGTTCCATTATCAACCTTTACAGGTGCCCAAAGCGGACTATAGATATTCCACATTTCGAGTGCCTTATCAGTCGGCATTTTACTAAAATCGTCATTTACATGTTGCGTAGCTTTATCATTAACGGGCACCGGAACCGAAGAAACCCAGATATCTTCTTTATTCATGCTGTAGGTTACCCATAATTTCCCATCGGCAGGTTTTCCGTTCCCTTCTTCAATACCACGAACATACTGCGGACCGTACGATTTGTAATTCCCTCCGTAACGCATTGGCGTAATTTCTCCATTTACCAATAAAAGATTGGTATAATCGAGTCCGTTTTTACTGGTCGAAATGGCTAAGGGCCACCGGTACTCTGATGGATTATAAACCGTCGCGTAGTTACCATCAGCAGTTTTTTGACCCCATATTTTGGCATTGCTGTTTACAAAACCTGGTGCACGCGACGCGTTTTCAGGCCAACTTTTACCGTTATCATTGCTGATTGCCGTTAAGGCATTTTTCCATAAACCCACCACCCTTCCATCAGGTAAATGATAGTAGCTGAAGGCTTTATACTGTTTCTGTAAAGTAATTAATGGGTCTTTTCTATCCGCTTCTTCATTCCATTGTTGGGTCATTAACTTATTTAATAACAATTCATTACAGGCTTCAATAAAAGTTTTTCTTTTGCTTCTGGTGTACAACGGATATTTGGTGTTTTTCTCCGAATAACCCGGATTGTAATGGATGAAATAAATTGGAC
>NZ_LMZQ01000068.1 GCF_001442625.1 Pedobacter ginsenosidimutans
CGAATTGGTAGAATGGCTTTCCAAAAAGTTAAAGCTCAATAAAAGCTTCGAAGTTACCACAGAATATTTTGATAATATCGCTCCTGAGCTTGATTTTCGTACCATTATGAATCCTAAAAAAGAGGAAGATATTGTAAAAAACAAGCCATATTATCAGGTTTTTGAAGATAGACATCAATTTTTGCCCAACTTAAGTATTGTTGATTTGTTGTTTAACCAGGGCCCGCAAGCCCGGCTATATTTGTAAAGTATGGGAAAAAACAAGCCGCGTAACCGCCATAAGCACTATAAAGTTCCAGCGCCGGGCACCAGTCCGGGTTTATACACTATTGATGAAGATGCATTAAAGCCAATTATTGTACTTCATATTTATAACGATAAGAGTTATAAAAAAGTGGAATTGGAGAACATTAATAATATTGATAAACTGATTGAAAATAAAGATTTTTGTTATTGGTTTGATATCAAAGGACTTGCAGATCCTAATATATTCGAAACACTTTATTCAAAATTAGGTATCAGCAGGCTCGTATTAGAAGATATTACCAGTTCTTACCAGCGCCCCAAGCTGGATGAATATGATAATGACAAGTACATTTTTGCAGTGAGCAGGCATCTGTTTTTAAATGAGGAGAATATTTTAAATAATGATCAGGTCTCTTTTATCCTGTCTGAACGTACATTAATTACCTTTCAGGAAACTTATGCCGATTGTTTTGAGCCCGTAAGAAAACGTTTAGAAATAGGGAAGGGGAACATTCGTATTGGTGGTATTAGTTACCTGATGTATGCCATTATGGATGTAATAGTGGATAATTATTTTTCCTTGTTAAATTTTTGGGGCGAAGAGCTGGACACTATTGAAGACCGTTTATATGATCATCCTGACCGGAGAATCATGTACGATACACAAGCGATTAAAAGGTCGTTAATCATGATCCGAAAAGTAGCCTGGCCGGAGAGGGATAAGCTGAATGATATTATCCGTACGGATAGTCCGTTAATATCAGATCTCACCAAAACCTATATGAAGGATGCCTACGATCATTGTATCCAGATTATTGATTTTATAGAATCATTAAAGGAGATTGCTTCAGCCAATATTGATATGAATTTATCAATTATTAGTAACCGGATGAACGAAATCATGAAAGTTTTGACCATCATTTCGTCCATATTTATTCCATTAACCTTTATTGCAGGGATTTACGGAATGAATTTTAGTCGGGAAGACCCTACAACCGGAAAAATACTAAAAGACAATATGCCCGAATTGTATGCCGAACACGGTTATTTGTATACCTGGATTGTAATGGCTGTGATTGCAGTTTTGCAGGTGATTTACTTTTGGCGCAAAGGTTGGTTTAAATAATATTTTGTATTTGTACCAATTATTGGTATATTTAGAATTAAATAAGTAATTATGGGACGAAATACATCAATACTGTTAGGCGATCATTTCGATAATTTTATCAGTGAAAAAATAGCGTCTGGGAAATTTAATTCTGCTAGTGAGGTAATTAGAACAAGTTTAAGGCTGTTAGAGGAAGAGGAGAAGCAAATTGAACTGTTGCGCGAGGCTTTAAAAATAGGAGAGAAAAGTGGGTTCGTTAAAAATTTCGATCCTGTAGAGCACTTGGAAAAGTTACACCGCAAGCATTTATAATGGTTAATTACCGTATTAGTGAACCTGCGCAAGTAGATTTAGAAGATATTTGGTTATATACGTTTAAAAATTGGTCTAAAGATCAGGCTGATAGATATTACAGTTTATTACTTCATGAATGTGAATATCTATCAAACCATTTTGAACATGGAAAGATAATGGATCATATATTAAAGGGATATAGATGTTCGTCGGTTAAATCACACTTAATATTTTACAAATTGGGTGAGGATGGTGCAGTAGAAATAATCAGGATTTTGCATCAAATGACTAATATTAAAAGTCACTTATTGTAAAAAAATCAACTTTTAATATTTGTAGCTTTAGGGCGTTTTTGGTTAGGTTATAGATGCAGTCATTCGAAATAGATAAAAGCGACGTACTCAAGGTTAAAAATGCAATTTTAGCTGGTGATGAAACTTTAAAAATAGTTTTAGAGGAATACCATGCCTCAGAAATTGCGATTTTGTTTGAGCGTTTGGATAAATCCGAACAGCGGCACATTATCAACCTGCTTCCTGCAGAAATAGCTTCTGAGATTATTTCTGAGATGGATGAAGAATCCCATCCGGAAGATTTACTTTTTGAGCTCCATCCCGACAAACGTACCGAAATAGTTGAGGAACTGGATTATGATGATGCGACCGACATCATTTCCCAATTGGAGGATCATGAACAGAAAGAGATTTTAGAAGACCTCACCGAAGATCATGCTTCAGAAATCAGAAACCTTTTAACCTACGACGAAAAAACCGCCGGTGGTTTGATGAACACAGAACTGATCTGTGTAAACATCAACCTCACTAAAAAAGACGCAATCGACGAGATCATCCGGCAGAGTGAAGAAATGGAGGAGTTTTACACCATTTATGTAGTGGATGATGATGAGATTTTTAAAGGTATTGTTTCGTTAAAAGACATTATTAAAGCAAAACACAATGCCAAAATAACCGAATTGGTTAAAGTAGATGCTGTTTATGTGCATCCCGATACCGATCAGGAAGAAGTGGCGAACCTCATTTCCCAATATAACTTAACCAGTATTCCTGTTATTGATGATCACCAGAAATTACTCGGTAGGGTAACATTCGATGATGTAATCGATGTAATGGAGGCCGAAAGTACCGAAGATATCTTGAAAATTTCCGGGGTATCAGAAGATGAGGAATTGAGTGGTAACTGGGTAGAAGCGGTAAAATCACGTTTGCCATGGTTAATTATCAACCTCGGAACTGCTTTTTTAGCTTCATCTGTAGTGCGCTATTTTGATCCAACCATTAAGTTAATTCCTTCCTTAGCGGCCTACATGACCATTATTGCGGGGATGGGTGGAAATGCAGCTACCCAGGCACTTGCCGTAACGGTTAGGCGTATTTCACTTTATGACCTGACTGATAAACAGGCTTATCGTACCGTTTTAAAAGAATTTACCGTAGGTTTAATAAATGGTGCATCCAATGGATTAATCGTATTTATTTTTGCTTACTTTTTTGATGGAAACCCAATGCTTGGATTGGTTATCTTCCTGGCTATGACGGGCAATCTGGTAATTGCAGGTATCACAGGCGCTGGTATTCCATTAATTTTAAAAAGGGTAGGCATCGATCCTGCCATTGCATCATCTATAATTATTACTACTTTTACCGACGTTTTTGGTTTCCTATTAATTTTAGGATTGGCCAGCAAACTTTTACTATAGATTAAAAAATCCTGATCTCCATGCAAACGACAAGACACGATTGGACAAAAGAAGAAATATACGAAATTTATAACAGACCATTTTTAGATCTGGTTTACGAAGCTGCAAGCATCCACAGAGAAAATAAAGATTACAATGAAGTTCAGGTAAGTTCATTAATCTCGATCAAAACTGGAGGTTGTGCCGAAGACTGTTCATATTGCCCACAGGCAGCCCGCTACCATACCGAGTTAGAAGTTCAGCCATTGATGCAGGTTAGCCAGGTGGTTAGCGCCGCAGTTAAGGCAAAAGAGGGTGGTGCATCACGTTTATGTATGGGAGCTGCATGGCGCGAAGTACGGGATAACCGCGATTTTGACCGTGTAATTGAAATGGTAAAGGCTGTGAATGACATGGATATGGAAGTTTGCTGTACTTTAGGCATGCTTACTGAAAACCAGGCACAACGTTTAGCTGATGCTGGTTTATATGCATATAACCATAATATTGATACCTCTGAAGATGATTACAAACGTATTATTTCGACCAGAACTTACGATGATCGCTTAAATACCATAAAAAATGTTCGTAAAGCCAAATTAACAGTATGTAGTGGTGGTATTATCGGTTTAGGTGAAACAGTAGAAGACCGTGTTTCGATGTTGCAGACCTTATCAAATATGGAAAAACATCCTGAATCAGTTCCCGTTAACGCTTTAGTACCCGTAAAAGGTACTCCTTTAGAAAATCAGCCCCGTGTTCCAATCTGGGATATGGTAAGAATGATTGCTACAGCACGAATTGTAATGCCAAACTCGGTGGTACGTTTATCAGCTGGTAGAAATGAAATGAGCACGCTAGAGCAGGCTTTTTGCTTTATGGCAGGGGCAAGTTCTATTTTTGCGGGTGATAAATTATTAACCACGCCAAACCCTGCATTTGTTGATGATATGGCCATGTTTGAATTGTTGGGATTGAAAACCCGCGACGCCTTTAAAAATGGCAGACCAGCAAACACAAGGGTTGAACAGGAAGCTGTTTAATCAAAGATATAAACTGATATCCGTGGTGTCGGTTGTTTCTAACTGACACAAAGGTAGATTTCAAACCATATTAATATAAAACAAAAAGTCCCGACTAAAATCGGGACTTTTTGTTTTAGGGTAATTGCAGTGTTAAATGCGTGGTATCAGATGTTACCATCTGACTTCACTTTACACTGCAGTTACCCTTACTTCAATATTTCCTCTGGTTGCTTTAGAATACGGACATGCCCTATGTGCTTTATCAGCCAAGGCCTGTGCTTCCTCATGCGAAATACCTGGAATGTGTACATCAAGGTCGGCAGATAGAACAAATGCGTTGCCATCTTTATTAAAAGAAACTAATACTTTTACACTTGCTTCGCTAATATCAACGCCCTCGCGTTCTGCTACACCACCTAACGCACCCAAATAACATGGCCCCCATGCAGCGGCAAACAATTCTTCGGGATTGGTGGCACCTCCTTGCCCGCCAAGCTCTTTTGGCTTTCTTAAATCGAAATCTAAAATTCCATCACTCGATTTAATGTGTCCGTCTCTTCCTCCAGTAGCTGTAACTTCAGCCGTATATAGCTTTTCCATAATGTTTTCTTATTTGCTTAAACTAACAAACTATGCTTGTCTTTGTTTTTAGTCAGCTTAAAGACTACCTAAACATACCATTAAGGGCATAAATGGACTTAGTGTAAACAGTTAATAGCTATTTCATGTAAAAAACACGCATTTCATCCAATTTAAAGCTGAATTTAAGGTGTAGTAAAAATGTCTATTTTGTAGTTTTTGAGTTATAAAAATAAACGCGTATATCTCTTATAGTCAGTATTTTATTTGTTTAGCTTTTATGTTTGTTTAAGTGTAGTATTTGTAAACACTTTTTTATAAGAAAGCCATTTCGTGTAAAAAACCATGACTTTAACCTGACACTATAGCTGTGGATATACTAAAACAATATTTTTACTCTGTAACTATTTAAATCGTCCCAACGTTGATTAGTAGATTGTTTTTAATGCTGATCGTAGTAAGTTTTGCCTGGTCAGCCAAATTATGTGCACAATCCTGTCCGGAGAATATCGGTTTTGAAAATGGAAATTTTCAGAACTGGACGATTTATGCCGGTTCTATCGCCATTGAGAATAATCAGAACGTGGTAACGATGAATGAGGTGGCCAGGCCAATTTCTGGACGACATGCCATTATCAACAACAAAAATTTAGTAGATGCTTATGGTGGTTTCCCGTTAATTCCACCATCTGGAGGAAACTTCTCTGTGAAATTAGGAAATAATGTAACGGGCAGTCAAATTGATGGAATTTCATATCTGATGACAGTTCCAGCAGATCGGCCTGAATTTACCTTAACCTATCAATATGCGGTGGTGTTAGAAGATCCTATACACGAACCCTTCGAGCAGCCGCGCTTTATAGCAAGAATAAAAGATGTTGCAAAAAATGAATATATCCCTTGTGCCTCTTTCGAATATGTAGCTACTTCCTCTCTGCCAGGTTTTAAAAAATCGGCCAATTACGAAGGGGTGATTTACAAAGATTGGTCGCCGGTAACCATAAATTTATCTGGCTACCAGGGTAAACAGTTGTTAATAGAATTTATCAGTACCGATTGTTCGCGTGGGGCACATTTTGGCTATGCCTATGTGGATATCAATAATGTTTGTGGAGATCCGATCACGGGAAATACTTATTGCGCCAGTGCTGATGCACTTGATATTTCAGGTCCAAGTGGTTTTCAGACTTACAACTGGTATAACGAAGACCGATCTGTAAAATATGGTACTGGTCAATCCATTAGTATAAAACCTAAGCCAACTAATGGATCTAAAGTCATTTTGGATTTGGTTCCTTATGCAGGTTTTGGCTGTCCAGGTACAGTAAGTACGCTAATTCATGGAATAGATTACGAGCTTAAAGTTTTGGCAAAAGATGTGGTTTGCCAAAATGCTGAAATTGATCTTTTGAGTGCGAAATATATATTAAACAAATCAGATGATTTTACTTATTTGGTTTACGAGGATAAAGATTTAACCAAGCCAATAAGCGGACCGATAAAAATATTGACCGATAAAACTTTCTACATTAAGGCCACCAATTATAAAAGTTGCGAAAGTGTGGTTCCCATAGATATTTCGATATTTAATGTGGCAAATATTACAGTTAAAAATCCCGGTGCAGTTTGCTATACAGAAAGCGTAGATATTACAAAAGCTGAATTATACATAGGTGAATTGGGTGGGATTACGAAGTCTTATTATACCAATGAGGCTGCTACGCATGCAATTGCAGATCCACAGCATATCACTTCACCTGGTAGATATTTTGTTAAACTATCTAATGAATTTGGTTGCAGTAAAATTGTTTCAATCGATGTTACCATTAAAGATAAACCTGTTTTGAAGGTAAGCAATCCGAAACCTGTATGTATTGCAACGAAAGTAGATATTACTTCGGCAAGTTATTTTTTGGGCAGTGATGCTACATTTAAATATAGCTTTTATGCAGATAAGGAATTAACTAATCTATTAACTAATCCTACACAGGTTGATAAGTCTGGTTATTATTATGTAAAAGCAACTAACACGGATGGATGTACGGTTAGCGATAAAATTGAGGTAACGATTAGTGATATGCCTGCGCTCCATATCAAAGATCCTGAAACAGCATGTTATCCTGATAAGGTTGATATTTCCAATCCAGCTCTATATAACGGATCAAGCGACGGTTTAAGTTATTCGTTTTTCTATGATGAGGCCCTAACCAACCAGATTACTTTTCCTAAAGCCATTGCAAAAGCCGGAACCTACTATGTTAAAGCCTCAAATAATGGCGGTTGCTTTACTTCGGGTAAAATACAGGTAAGTTTTAATACCGCACCAACTATCGTACTCAATAAACCAAAGGCAGTTTTTGACAATGGTTTTGTCGATTTAACTGCACAGGAAATAACCAAAGGAAGCAGCGAGTTTATAAAAGCTGGTTATTTTGAAGATGCCGATTTAAAAAGACCTTTACCTAATCCTACAAAAGTGAACAAGGCAGGGGTTTACTATATTTCTATACAGAACGAAAAGGGCTGCACAGCTTCTGCGTCAATAGCACTAGAAATTTTACCACAGCCAAAAATCATTGTTCCAACTGCTTTTACACCACAAAAAGAAACCAATAACCGCTTGTACCCATTTTTGGTAGGTATCCAAAAATTAATCAGTTTTAAGGTATACAACAAATGGGGAATCTTAGTTTATCAGAGTGCCGATTTGGCCAATGGGGGTTGGGATGGGCAGTTTAAAAGTAAAATGCAGCCGCTAGAAACGTTTTCTTGGTTTGCAGAAGGTATTGATGTCTTCGGCGGTCAAATTCAGTCAAAAGGAAAAACTATACTCATATTATAATGTACAGATTGCTACTCATTTTATGTTTAAGCCTTACTACAATATGTTGTTGGGCACAAGACCCGAAGTTTTCGCAATACTTCGCTGCGCCCTTAAGTTTAAACCCTGCATTTACTGGTTTTTTTGATGGCGATTATCGAATTGCAGTCAATACAAGGCAGCAATGGGGCAACCTGGGCGACCCCTACAATACCTACAGTGTATCAGGGGATGTAAAACTGGTAGAAGACGAAAATTTCATCAATAGTTATTTCAGTTTGGGCTTAAGCGGTTTGTTTGATGAATCCTTAAATAAAGCCTTAAAATCGCAATATATCAGTGCCAGTGTTTCATACTATCAATACATGGATGAAGAGCATCGCTTTAAATTTGGTTTAGCACCACAGCTTTCTTACGTTTCTAAGTATTTAGACTACAATAAACTTACTTTTGCTTCTCAATATAATGGAGGAGGTGGTTTTGATAGTTCCATGCCAAACTACATTGATTTAAAGAATGATAAAACATCCTATTTCGATTTAAATATAGGGGCCAATTTTGCTGCTAATTTTGATTACTGGAGTGTTGCGGTAGGTTATGCGCAATATCATTTAACAAAACCTCAGGAAGCAATGCTAAGCAACAGCAACGATGTTGTTTCGGCACGTAAAACCATCAATTTAGGCTTACTTTATCTATTAAACAATAACGTAGACTTAAATTTTACAGGCGTTTATAATACCCAGAAAAACAATAAAGATGTTATTTTCGGTACCGTTTTAGGTTTAAAGCCTGGCGATGAAACTAAAATGAAACTGAATTTTGGCATGTGGTACAAATTTAACGAAGCTTCATTTTATCCTTATGTTGGTGTAGCCATGGGAAATATCAGTGCCGGTATTAATTATACTGTTTATGGAAGTAAACTAATGAGTGCTACGCCACGCACATACGAACTGTCTTTTATCTACAGGCATAACAATTTTAAAGGCTTTAAAGTGCCTTGTCCTAAATTTTAAGATCTTGAAATGATTTACCGCTCTTAATGAGATGGTTTCTCGTTGGCTAAAGTTTTATTTTTACCGATAGCTTATAAATATCGTAAGCTACTTTCTGGATGAGATCGAATTGCTCCGGAACCAAATCTTCACCTTTTTTTATGGCTAAACCATTATCATTTAATCTGATTAACGGCACATTATCAATGGTGCTGGTTCCTTGCTCCAGATTATTAATAGAAGTATCCAATAAATAATTGGTGTTATTGGCAATTGGTTTTAGGGTATCGAAACTCTCGAAGATAAATTGATGTTCCTTATTGTAGAGCGAAAGTGTTGCAACATAAGAAGACAATAAATGGCTGAGTGCTGTAAACTGATGCACTTCCTTAATAAACAACTGTTTGCTTTTTGGTTCAGAAAACATTCTTTGAAACAGGGAAGCCAAATTTGCCGTACTTACATACACTTCTTTCCGTGCCAATTTATATTCCGTTCTGTTGTAATTTTTTTCAAAATACAATTTAATCACTTGTTCGTAATAAGCCTTATTTGCCTTTAAAATATCGAGCATGGCCTCTTTGAGTTTTTCATGCTCCCAAGTCGGGAATAAAGAATAACTGGCCAATAGCGCAATACCAGAGCCTATAAAAGTATCATAAATCCTTTCGCGTGCCAGTGCTATCGATCCCATACCCAGAAAATCGAATAGGATTAAGATATATGGCGTCATAAAAAGTACACTCACTACGTAATTTTTCCTTTGGAAACTATAACAGCCAATCATGCAGATTAATAGGATCACAAATAAAGTGTTCCGATCGTGGATGTAATTAATTACGCCCATACCAATAAACGCCCCAACCGTGGTGCCGATTAAA
>NZ_LMZQ01000069.1 GCF_001442625.1 Pedobacter ginsenosidimutans
AAGGGTTTTCGCAAAAGCGGTCTGGTTTTATCCGACCGCTTTTGCAATAAAAAAGAGCTTGCCCGGCAACAATTAAAAGGCGAAATTAGCTATAGATATTTAAACCATGTTAAAAGCAGTAATTTTAGACGACGAAATCAGGGGCAGCAAATTGCTGGGCCATAAACTCGAATCTTTTGAAGATGAGCTTCAGGTTGTAGGCGTTTTTAACGAGCCTGCGAAGGCCCTGGCTGCCATTACCCAGCTTTCTCCGGATGTCCTGTTTTTGGACGTGGAAATGCCGGGCATGAATGGTTTTCAGTTTTTAGAACGCTTGGGAACCTTTAATTTCGAAGTTATTTTTACGACCGCTTATGACAGCTATACTTTAGAGGCACTGCGTTTAAGTGCAGTTGACTATCTACTTAAGCCAATTGATGAGGAAGAACTGAAAACAGCGATTGTTAGGTTAAGAAAGCGGGTAATCGAAAAATCCAACTACAGGTCGTCAAAAAAAGAGAAAGTTAATAGCAATAGATTAGCATTAACTACCGCTGAGGGCGTTTATATTGTCGATAAAACCAATATTATCCGGGTTGAAGCGATGAGTAATTACAGCGTATTCATATTGGCCGACAACAAAAAGATTGTGGTATCTAAAACCCTTAAGGAGTTTGAAGCGATATTGGACGACGAATTCTTTACCAGAATTAACCGTTCAGTAATTATCAATTTAAGCTATGTGGTCAAATATCGCAAAGGCGATGGTGGAACCATAGAACTATCTGATGGTACTGAAATAGAAGTATCTATACAAAAAAAGGAAATCTTGCTTCAAAAATTGTTTTAACGGGTACTTTTTCCTGCCCGTACACATATGCGGAAATATCCGTTATTTTGAAATTACAGATCTGCATATGAGACAATCTATGATCTGTAGCGACTTTTGATTAGGTCCGCTGTCCATATCTGAAAATGAGCGTTCGGTAATATTTCTGAAAAGTTAACCCAGTTATCAGATATATCGCCAATTTAAAACCGAAAGCGGTTACGCAGTTCATTGAACACGGACCTGCGTAAAAGCGCAATCCCTTCCTTCAAACTTTAAATTACAAGTTTCATTCTTGTTTATCATGGTAGTCACGCTGAGCGTGAATATTAAACTATGGATTAAGCAGGTAAATACCGAGGTCCTTTAAACTTTGATATTGAACCCTGAAAATTTAGCTGCAATGCCCTGGTTTTTTTTGATCATATTTTTTGAAATGAGAAGGGTTTTATGGCCGTTTGATCATTAACTAAGTAAAACACGTAGTTCACCAGACGATAGTCCCTGTTCGCTCATTAGCCGGCCAATTGCGTTCTGGAGGTCGTAAATTTATTGGTGTAGCAGGTTCTTTTATCCAAATGAGGGCCCATAACATTTTATAAACTAAAGCAATACGAGGTGATAAAGCTGGTAAACATATTTTTTGCATTTATGTTGGCGCCGATACTGGTTGGTGCCCAAAATTTAAATGATATCAAAAATCAGAAACCTTTTACATTTAACGGTGCATTGGAGGTACGGACCATTGGCTACCGGATGAGCGGTGCAGCCGATCGGCGTAATCCTTTTGCATTGATAATAAGTGGTAGCCCAACCGTAAGTATCTATGGCTGGGACGTACCTTTTAGTATTAGTTATACCGATAAACAGACCAGCTTTCAACAGCCCTTCAACCAATTCGGTTTAAGTCCAACCTATAAATGGATCACCCTGCACGCGGGCTATCGCAATGTAAGCTTTTCGCCATATACCCTGGGCGGCCATACCATGCTTGGGGCAGGAGTAGAACTCACGCCAAAAAAGTTTAGGCTTGGTTTTATGTATGGCAGGTTAAATAAGGCCACAGCAATAGATACACTGACCCAGGCGCTGGTACCGCAATCTTTCACCCGTAAAGGTTATGCCATAAAAGTAGGCTATGGTACAGAAAAAAGCTATTTCGATATTAATTACCTAAAAGCAAAAGATGACAGTGCCGGCTTTGACAGGAGCAGGCAGATAACAAGTTTTAATACCGCACCTGCCGGAAATACCGTTTTGGGCTATAAAGGCCAGCTTACATTTTTAAAATATTTTTTGATCGAAAGTGAGGCGGCGGCGAGTTTATATACCCGGAATTTATATACAACTATACCTATTGATTCTTTGAATGATCCGATACTAAAAACACTGAAAAAATTTGCGCCTATAAATGCTACCAGCGAACTGTATACCGCATTTAGTGTTGGGGTAGGGTATCGGGATAAAAAGTACGGACTGAAAGTAAACTATAAACGCATCGATCCGGAATTTAAATCGATGGGCGCGTACTTTATTACCTCTGATATTGAGGCGTGGACGATAACACCATCATTTATTGCATGGAAAAACAGGTTGAACTTTTCCGGTAGCATCGGCCTGCAAAAAGATAATTTACAAAATCAAAAAAATGCAACCAACAAAAGGTTTATCGGAGCAGGGAATGCCAGTTTGCAACTGAACGATAAACTGGGTTTTGATTTAAGCTACAGCAACTACGCCAATAACCAAAGCCCTAATACGGTCCGCTTTGCCGATTCCCTTAGAATTGTGCAGACCACACAAATGTATAGCATTATGCCAAGGTATGTGCTTACCACCGATAAATATAGCCATACACTTTCTGCCGCTGCAACATTGAGTAACCTGAACGATTTTAACCAGTTTTTTGCCGATGCAGCTATTAGTAGAAATATGGATACACAACAGTTTTTCTTCAATTATAATATTGGTTTTTTAAAAGATGGTTTTAACCTGAATACGAGCATCAATACCACACGGTTGAAGGGAATGGGTACCGACCAGACCTATACTGGTATTTCGTTCGGTGGAGATGTGGTCCTGTTTAAATCTATGCTGAGGGCCTATACCAACCATTCGATAACTTTCGGTAAACAGCCTGAGGGCAAAAGTTTGATTTTTAACAGTTCTATAAATGCAAAATACACGGTTTACAGACGGCATACACTTGATTTTGGGCTGTACCTATTACGCAACGACCCAAAAAATACAACTGGCCTACAACAAAAATATACAGAGATGCGCGGTGAATTGGCTTATCAATTAAAATTTTAACGTTATGAAAAAATTATATTTCCTTTTACTTGCATCCTTGATCTTGCTATTTTCCTTAAGCGGGGTAAATGCTCAGGTAAGTGTATCGATAAGAATATTGCCGCCTTATCCAACCCGGATTACCGATTACGAGAGTAAACCACAACAGGTTTTGATTACACTGGTTAACCAATCAACGGCTACACAGAATGTACAGTTAAGGGCATCTGTTGTCGGCGATAATGGGATAAGACTGGAGGTAGGTCAAAATTACAAAAGTCCATCGGCAATAACGTTAACACCAGGGCAGGTAAGAAATTTAAATGGGGCCGATCTGGTTACACTGTTCGATTATAACCAGCTTACCTACACCGGCATTACCAAAGGCGAATTTATACGTGGGAACGGTCTGCCCGAGGGTAGTTACCAGGTTTGTATGCGTGCCTACGATTATAATACCAATTTGCCAATAAGTGGGGAGGAACCTACGGGCTGTAGCAACCGTTTCACGATAAGCAGCATAGAACCACCGCTAATTATACGTCCTGCAGACGGCGATGAATTAAACAATGTAAACGGAAAGGTTTTTACCATAAACTGGACAACCCCTCCAGGCGCACCACCATCGGTAAAGTATAAAATACGGATGATAGAAGTGATTGGCAACCGCAACCCCAACGATGCCGTGATGACTGCCCTGCCACCTTATTTCTTCGAAAAAGAGGTTATGGGAAACGTTTATGTATATAATCCTGCAGACCCGCAACTTGCCCCTGGCAGGCGTTATGCTTTGGTTATTAGTGCTTTCGATCCCAATAACAGCTATACTTTCAGGAACAATGGCAACAGCCAGGTTGTAGCCTTTGCTTTTGTTGGCGATCTGGTTAAAAACGGCCAGGAAAAAAAACCGGCAGATACTGCCTCGAAACCGAAAAAACCGCTTACTACAAATTCTATAAAGGGCAAAGCATTATGGGCATTTAAAGCAAGCGAAGAAAGCTACAAAAGCGGCTCCATGCTGGGCAGTATTGGTGCCGCAAACGCTGCAATTCCCAGTTTTAATGCCACTTTAATCAATAATAGTGCATACAACAGTAATTTGACCCCGGTTCTGGGCAATACAGCCGCGCAAGCGGGCAATAAAACGGTAGCTGGGGGCAGTAATAATGGAGTTGCCATGGGCGGATTAGTTTATGGTGCAGCAAACCCGCTAACGGATAATAAAAATAACCTCTTAAATGCAATGGCCATTGATGGAACCCTACTTGCCCAGGTGGTTACCGATAATAAGGGCAATACAATGAGTGCGGTACAAAAAGTTGCCGAAGAAAAAACGGCAAGCTCATTTATTTTCGCATCAGGCTATCAAAAATACGATTATTCAATTGATGCCACATCTGAAATCCCCGCAAACAACAAAATTCCATTGGCCAATGCTGTAGTAAAAATCATTGGCATTCCCGTTGAAACCGTTAGGATCTTAAATCCGCACCAGACAGAAGTTCAAAAGGAGAAAAACGAAAAGCAGGAACAAAGCAACTCACAATTTGGTATTGCGCTCAAACCGCAAAATAATAAGCCCGGGAATAATTTAAATCAATCCAAAGAAAATAACGCCAAAGCTAATAATGCAGCAACCAACAACGAAAAAAACAACACCGCACCTGCAAAAGCATCTGGTGCCAGCCCCATAATTGCCTACCCGAAAGAGAAAGATTTAATCGCCTCCGGCCGTACCGATGCAAATGGAAATTTCGATATTAATTTTGCCGATTTAAACTATACCGGTGGTAATAACTACAAACAGGTGAAAATAGTGGTTACGCAGGGCGATTTAGAGGAAACTAAAATTTTACCGGCCGACTCGCTTAAAAACCCTGATCTGGATTTGGGCGAGATAATCTGTCTGGCCAATACCTACCGCTATACGCCAACCATAGAAATGCCAGAAATAAATGCTGGCGACACCAAAAACCTAAAGGTTAAAATCTATCGTGAAGAATCGGCTTCAATGGCTTATCCATATTTAGCTTTTGATGGCAACATTGCCCCGGAGGCAAAACAGAAAACAATCATCAATGGCAAAAAAATGGTATTGGTGGCTACTGATAGTGTAAATGTGAAAACGAAAGGTTTGATAAAATTTTCGCGTTTATTCTATGATGCCCAATATACGATAGAAATTAGCACAAACGGACAGATTGATAAAAAAACCGGTAGTTTAAAGGTAGCACATTATGATTTAAGCCCAGATAAAGTTTTAAATGTGAAGCCAACATATACCTTAATGGCATCACCGCCATCTATAAAAGGTAGTGTACAGCTTTCTTTGGATAATGGTTTCGCATCGGTAAAAAACGCCATAGTCCGGGTCGAGTTTAAAAAAGAAGATGTATTGGTTGGCGCAACCAACTTAACCGGGTTGAGTGCAGTTTTAGGAAACCAGCAGACGTACAGCGCCCAGCTAAATACGCAGTTCGCGGCATATAATAACATCGTTGTACAGGCACAATCGCCATCAACAAGTTCGGCAAACACCGCTATATCATCTAATTCCTCGTCTTTTTATTCCTCAAATGTTTTAAACTCCGCCCTTGGTGGTGGTGTTAAAGCCAGTGCTACTTTTATCGGTAATGCACTAACCAATTTTGAAGAGCAAACCCAATTGGCACCATATAGTGCCCGCACAGATAGCGCAGGCAATTATGTAATCAGCAACCTGCCAAAATTAAAAGAAGGTGCAACTTTTACGGTACGGTTAATTAAAGTGCCCAATCAATTTAAATACTTAAAAGTAGATCCTGCCGATACCATTGTGGTGGCCAGAATGGTAGATGGGGAACAAAAAGACGCATCGTTTAGGATAAAACCAGAACTGGTACAGGTTGTAGGCCGCGTGGTTGATGCAGATAAAAAACCTTTAAACAACGCACGGCTTTATTTCAAAGGCTCAACCAATATTATTTTAACAGGGCAAACTGGGCTTTTTACGGCGACCTATTTTCCCGGTAATCATCAGCTTGTTATTGAGAAAGAGGGTTATGTAGGTAAAACCATAGCCGTAAATATACCTGCTGAAATAACGAAAAACCCAACCATCGATCGGGGTAACGTTGCGATAACCGAATTGCCAAATAATGTTTTAACAGGTAATCATATTGTGGATACCAAAAACATCTTTGGCGATAACCGAAATGTACAAAATACAGTGGCAAATACAATTGATCTGACTGCGCAACTGGTTAATACGCCTACTGTGCAACAGTCGATAGCCAGTAATGGCGGCAATTTTTCGCCTGCATTGTTTGGTGTCGCCGGGGCGCAGAGCAATGCGGCGGTCAGTGCGTCAGGTATTGGCGGTTTAAACCTTGACGGTGTAAAGATGCAGGGTAAAAGTAGCCCGGCAGGGGGTACAACATTCGATTTTTCAGGCGCCAAAGCCAGTGGGAATAATATGGTTAAACAGACCAGTTTTGACATAAGCAATGCAATGGCGGATGTTTTTAACAGCCCATTAACCAGTTCTAACTATGGATCAAACAGCAAAAAGACAATTGATCTGGGTGATGTCGGCTTTTTGGAAAGAAAGGTCGGTAAAATAAGGTTTAAGGTTGTTGATGAGGCAAATGCCGCAATTGCCAATGCCAGCATTGCCCTTTTTGATACCATAGGTATAACCGATAGTAAAGGCGAATGGTTTTATAAGGGCTTTGGTGGCAATGCAACAGTAAGGGTTACACCACAGGCTGGCACTGCTTTTATTATAACCGAACAAAGTGTGCTCATAAATGAAGATGGTGTAGAAAATGTTAAAACCATAAAACTGCAAAAAGGAACGGCAATAAGTGGTTTTGTAAGAAGCGACAATGCAGCGGTAAATGGAGCTACCGTAAAAGTAGAAGATAGACCATATCTGCAGGCCACAACCGATGCTACCGGGGCATATACGTTGTATGTACCTAAAGGTGCGCTGCAGGTAAAGGCATCAAAATCTGGTTACATTGCGCAGAGCAAGAGTGTAACCATAGGCACTACACCACAACAGTTGAATTTTGAACTGGGCAGTGGTGGCGGACGGAATATTGCCAAAATACTGGGGTTTGATGTAGAGTTGGATAAAATGGATGCTGAGGGAGCTGCCTACCGGGTAAGCGGAACTTTTATAAACTTAAACCCATCCCTAAGTGATTTAAAAAACAGCAGCAAAACGCAATTGCGGTTCAGTAATATCAAGATCAGTTTCGATGCGCAGAATAATGCCATGCCGGAGGGAAATAAAATAATAACCGATGAACTTTCTATTCCTTTTAAACTGTTAAATTATTTACCGGTTACCTTAAAAGCCGCCAATGGCATAGCTGTAGAAAGCGATGGGAATAGTGGTGGTAAGATTACCGGACAATTGGCCGTCAATATGGGCGCAATACAGGGCAGTAGGGGATGGACTTTACAAACTGCCGATGTTTTTCTCGTTCCGGACAATTCGGCATCACAGCAGGTGGTCATATTTACATCTAACAACACTGCTACAAGTTCACCAAAATATAAAATTTCATCAACAGCAGGTAATTGGCAGGGCGATATTTACGGCTTTAAACTCTCGGTAGAAACCGCCGCAACCTTTATCGATAATAATGGACTACACTTAAAAGGCAAGTTGAATACACCAGATCTGGGCCCCATTAAATCTGCATCTTTTACCGTAGAAGAATTTAACATCGGAGCAGATTTATCGGTGAAAACGGTAAAACTGGGCCAAACCAACCTGCCATCTATTAAAATAATGGATTGGAGTGCCAGTATTGCATCGTTACTCTTTAACGAGGACGGGTTTAAACTGGGTGGTAATATGGTCATAAAAGTACCTGCTTCAGGCACCTCAAACGTATCATTTTCGAACATTTCCCTGGCAAAGGATATGATGTTTGGGGGGACTTTTACCATCCCTACCGAGGGCATCAATATTTTTAATATCGTTCGGTTGAAGAAAGGCAATACACCAATTTCATTTGGGCAGGTGCCTAACCAATCGGGGGTATATAAATTAGGCGGCTCTGGCAAAATACAGTTCGAAAAATTTCTTACCTCGGTAATCAATATCCCGGTTTTCGAAGTGCATACCAATGGCAAATTTTTAGTTGATGCACCTGTTGATTTCGAGGCCAGTTTAGCTTTTGCCAAAATAAAGGTACAGGCTATACAGTTTAATAGTGTGAGCAGCACGCCTTACATAGGTGTGCAAGGTGCGATCTCGGTTGATGTACCGATATTAAAATTTACGGCCGCCGATATTACTTTTAAAGCGGCCAGCGGCGGAGTAAATGTATCGGTCGGTAAAATTAAAGCCTCATTAGATGTTCCGGTTTTAAAAACCGATATAGAAGTTGAGTTAAAAGATAATGGCTTTGCCGGTGCGGGTAAATTAAGTATCCCCGGTACGCCGATAAATGCCGGTATCGATTTCCATTACTTTAAAGTTCAGGGTGGGATAGATTTTGGTGCAAGTTTTAGTGCCGGCGTAGTGATCCCGATAGGTTTTGTAACCATTGAACGTGTTGGCGGAGGTTTTGCCTATAATACCGCTACCAAAGATTTTATGATCAATATTAATGGCGCAGTTTCCATTGCCAACTTAGGCTCGGCCATAAAATTAGATCCTATTGGCCTCACTGTAAGCAGCGGTCCGGTAATAGAAGGTTATGCCCATTTAATTGTAGGCACCGCCCTGGATGTGGCCGATGCCAGTATAAAACTTGATATCCCACAATCTACCTTTAGTATAACTGTTGATGCACAGATAGAACCGATAAAAGGTGTGGCAAGCGCAAAACTACAGGGCGATTTGATCATCAGTTTAAAAGATGATGATAAATACCTGTTTATAGGCGCAGCTATGGACATAAATTTATTGGGTTTAATTAAATCAAACGGTGAGTTTGCTATGGGGATCGGTGTACGTAACCCATCAACCCGGGGTGATAGGATCAGCTATTATTTTAGAAACGTTGATACCCGTTACGTGGGCGATATGTTTTCGGGAGTGTATATAAACACTACCGCAAAAATGGGTATCCCTAAAGAGCGGCCTATTGGCTTCGATTTTAAAATTGCCAGTGCGAAACTCTGGTGCTACACGGAATCAAATGCCAAATTGATCTTAAATTTTGCCGAAGGCAATTATCTGTTCGGCCTGAGCGGGAAATTTGGTGGCGGTTTTGAATTCTGTGTATTTAGTATTGCCTGTGCCGGTTTTGGATACGATGCCTGTTACGAGTTTATGGGTGGCCGCAACGATAGCGATGGCTGGTTTATAAACGGTAAAGCGGCAGGTAGCGTATACCTAAAAGTAGGCGGTTGCAACCCCGGTTGTAACGACTGGACGATAAAACCGTTCTGTGCGGGTTTTAAACTCTGTGCCAAAGGTGGCGCAGAAGTTGGTTTTTCTCAAAAGAGGGGTCTAAAATTGAGCGCTTTTGTTGGCGGCACTCC
>NZ_LMZQ01000070.1 GCF_001442625.1 Pedobacter ginsenosidimutans
GCGATCGTTTTTGCCTGAAAGATTTACTGGCTGCCTACCTGGAGAGCCAGCAAAATGGCCGTATTTAATTACCCCTGCTTTACCTGTTGTTTACCCTTTGTTGCTACCAGGTTAACCCCAAGTTAACCCCAGGGTTACCCCGGCGTTACCTTTTCTCTACCTAAAAGGTAAAGCCAGCGCCTGCTTTCGCAGAATGGCAACACCGCTTACGGTTATGCTGCCCTTAAGCAGGCTGCCACCCAATGTCATTAAGCTAAGGGATAATTGCAAAAAGATGTTACCCTGAGCGTAGTCGAAGGGCATTTATTTGCATTTTATCAATCTCAAAAAGTCTTAGGCTACGCTCTCCACAGGAGTTCTTTGGACAGGGTGGCAACCGCGGTGCTTAGCTTAATTCATCGGGCAGCCACAAACCCCAGGCTCTTGCACCATTGCCCCACAACTGTAACGGTCCATTTTAGCTCATTATCCGTATTAATTGGTCCAATTTAGCTCATTTTAGCTCAAAATGGGGTGCTAATGGCGCAAAGCCACTAGGTTTGAGCATGGATTTTAAACATACCGGTATAAACAGCAATCTTTTTTTAACAAACATTTTTCCACTAAAAAAACAAAAATTACTGAAGGCAAAAGTTTTGCTAAAGCAGCTAAACTTTATGGTGCGCGCGCTATACCGCAAAATTTCCTGATTGATCCCAATGGCAAGCTTGTTGGCAAAGCCTCTTTAGTATTTACCTAAGAGGTTTTGTTATTTGTCATTTTAGTATATTTAACAAAAACAAACATTTAGAATAATGAACCGATTCATTACACTGATTTTATTGATGCTGCTTTTTTCTATAGCACGTGGGCAAAAGACAGTCACAAATAAATTAGAAGATCTGTCAATTGCAGTAAAAAACGGTGCTTATCCTAACCTTGAGGGGCTGATTATAAACAAAGACGACAAGAAGATATATGAAAATTATTTTCATGGATTTAGCAAAGACAGTCTGCACGATACCCGTTCTGCTTTTAAGTCAGTAGCAGGAATATTGATCGGTATTGCTATCGACAGAGGATTTATTAAAAGTGCCGACGAAAAAGTATATTCTTATTTTCCTGAATATAGGCCTTATGGGAATTGGGATGCGCTGAAAGACAGTATGACTATTGAAAATTTACTTGAGATGAAATCTGGCTTTGACTGTGAAGAATGGGATGGGACCAAGGACTGTGAAGATGATATGCAAACTAAACAGGACTGGATAAAATTTTGTCTTGACCTGCCTTTAAAAAACAAGCCGGGGACCCGGTGGGATTATACATCAATAAATGCAGTGCTTTTAGGGGGCATAATTGCCCATGCTTCCCACATGACTGTTTCGGATTTTGCAGACCTATATCTTTTTAAACCATTAGGTATTACCAACTATAGATGGACTAAAGATTCCATGGGCCATGAAACAACAGCGGGTTCCTTCTATATTTCTACCAGAGACCTGAATAAAATAGGACAATTAGTTTTAGCCGATGGTGTTTTCAAGGGTAAAATAATAGTATCTAAAAAATGGATAAAAGTTATGACGGAAAAACGCCATAAAATTGAGGACTTTTCCAATGTGGGGATTTCTAAAAACAGTACAGCTATTCCTCAGCCAACTTATTATTCTTATACATGGTATAATGAGGAAGTAAAGACTGAAAGTTTTAATTACAATATTGTTTTTGCTTCCGGAAATGGTGGACAGTATATTATGGTGGTAAGAGAATTAGGCTTGGTTGTATCATTTAATGGAAACAGTTATAACTCCTCAAAGTCAAAATTGCCTTTTGACATCATGATTAAATACATTTTGCCTTCTTTTGAACAGAAATAGTTGCCTTTCTATGGGAACTTACTGTGGTATTAAATTTTTATGACCAAGCAAGAAAGCATCATTTCACATCCGGTTTATTAAATATTCGCCATTTGCCGGTCGCTATTAGACAAATTTATATGTTGCCTGATGCCAATGTATCAAATACTTGAGAACTGTATTTTATATTCCAACGGTTTTTTGTTCATAATTTCCTTAAACTGCTTGTTGAAATTGGACAAGGTATTAAATCCACATTCATAGGAGATTAAAGATACAGGCATATTGGTTTCTATCAGTAGTTTACAAGCATATTTGATGCGTAACTCTATAATAAACTTGGAAAATGTCCTGTTATTCCTCGCCGTAAAATATCTGCTGAACGAAGACGAAGTCATGCACAATATTTCTGCCAGTTCCGGCAAGGAAATCCTGCTCCGAAAGTTTGCGAGTGCATATTCGTAAACTTTGTTCATGCGGTCGGTCTCATTCTCATTAACAGGATCACTATATTCTGTATGTGAGATGTAATGATAGGCTTTCGAATTTGCCAATACCTGAAGGATCTTGAGTAATTGGATTAAGCGCTCTAATCCATTCATTAGTATGAGTTCTTTCATCATACAGGTAACAAGGTCTTTGCACTCCCCGTAGAATTCCAATCCTCTGGCCGATTTTTTTAATAGCTTTTTGACCAGCAGCATTTCTTCCTTTTGCATCATCTGCTCACCCATGAAGTTTTCCTGTAGGTAGATGACAATCCCATGGACGCTCAATTGACTATCCTTTTTGAAGTAAGCCTCATCACTTCGCCAAAGATGTGGTAGGTTGGCACCTGTGAATACCAGGTCGCCAGGTTCGAACGACTTAATGCTATCGCCGATAAATCTCGTTCCTGTGCCTTCTAACACCACAAATAACTGGTACTCGCAATGCGAATGCCAAACGGGATCGAAATGTTTGTCATCCAGTTTTTTGATGATAAACATTTGTGTTTCGGGGATCGTAGATTTTTGAACAGCTGCTTTCATATTCGACTCAATAACATTTATCCTTTTTGTTGACATGTTAATAGTCAAATGTAATAAACTCATTGACAAAATACAGTCAGTATTGGACAAAAAAGTAGGAGGCATTGTAAGCCTATTTCTAGATATTAGCTTTTGAATGCTAACCAAAATAAACACATACAATGAAAAAGTACTTAGCGATAGGCGTTATTTGCCTGGCTGCGCTATTCAGCTTAAGAGCTAGTTTAATAACAGATATAAAATCGCCGCGATTGGAGGTTTTGCTGCTGGGGCACGACAGCCAACACCATAATTCTGAAAAATTTGCAGAAATCATTTCCCAGGAATTCTTTAAAAATGGAATTAATATTTCCTATACAACTGATGTTAATGATCTGAATGCAGAAAACCTGTCTAAATACGACGCACTAATGATCTATTCGAACCATGATCAAATCACAGCGGCTCAGGAAAAGGCTCTTCTGGATTATGTGAAAAGTGGTAAAGGATTTATTCCCGTTCATTGCGCATCCTTTTGTTTTCAAAACTCGGCTGCTTATATCGATATGGTAGGCGGACAATTCAAGACCCATAAAACAGGCGATTTTTCAGCAACAATTGTAGATGCCCAACATCCCGTTATGGAAGGCATAACGTCATTTAGCACCTGGGACGAAACTTATGTGCACGATAAGGTTGCCAAAGATATTCATGTACTTACAGAGCGGGTGGAAGGCGATCACCATGAACCTTATACCTGGGTTAAGAACTATGGTAAAGGCAAAGTGTTTTATACTGCTTATGGCCACGACGAACGTACCTGGAAAAATCCATCTTTCCTTAAATTACTGGAAAATGGAGTACTATGGGCCGTTAATGATGAAGCAAAAAAGCAATGGGAAAAATTGCCTAAACCAGCTCCGGAATATAGCGATGCCAAACTTCCAAATTATGAAAAAAGACCTGGTGGCTTTAAACTGCAGGCTGCACTGAATCCCACAGAATCGCAATTAATGACCCAGGTTCCGGTTGACTTTAAGTTGGAGATGTTTGCTTCGGAGCCTGATATATTGAAACCAATTGCCATGGCCTGGGACGAGCGTGGCAGGTTATGGATCGTTGAGACAGTTGACTATCCCAATACCGTTAGAGATGTTAAGGGCGAAGGGCATGACAGGATTAAAATTTGTGAGGATACAGATGGAGACGGCAAGGCCGATAAATTTACCGTTTTTGCCGATAAGTTAAATATTCCAACTGGTATTGTTTTCGCTAAGGGAGGAGTTATTGTTGCTCAGGCACCTGATTTCATTTTTCTGAAAGACACAAACGGCGACGACAAAGCTGATATCAGGGAAACGATAATTAGCGGATGGGGTACATTTGATACCCATGCCGGTCCTTCCAGTCTACATTATGGATTCGATAATAAAATCTGGGGTACCGTAGGTTACTCAGGCTATAACGGAAAGGTTGGCGGTAAAGCAATCAAATTTAGTCAGGGGGCCTTCCGTTTTGACGGTGCCGGGAAAAACCTGGAGTATTTAGGTGGTACCAGTAATAATACCTGGGGCCTGGGATTCTCCGAAAACAATGATGTATTCCTTTCTACAGCAAACAACACCCATAGTGCTTTTTTAGGCATTCCGAGTCCTTACCTTGATAAAATCGGTGTTCCGGTTAATCAGGCCATAGATAAGATAGACGGGCATTATGCCATGCATGTGGTTACTAAAAACCTACGTCAGGTGGATGTTTTCAACGGATTTACCTCCGCAGCAGGACATAATCTATATACGGCCAGGAATTTCCCTAAAACTTACTGGAACCGGATTGCTTTTGTTAATGAACCAACCGGACGGGTAGTTCATCAGGCCATACTGGAACCATCTGGATCCGGATTTAAAGAAAAAGACGGCTGGAACCTGGTAGCCAGTGCCGATGAGTGGTTTGGGCCTGTGCAGACTGAGGTTGGCCCTGATGGTGCTGTTTGGGTGCTTGATTGGTATAATTTCATTATCCAGCACAACCCAACTCCGCCAGGTTTTGAAACTGGTAAAGGGAATGCTTACGTTAATCCACTCCGAGACCGCGTACACGGACGGATCTATAAAGTGGTCTATAATAAGGCAAAGCCATCAGCCATCAAATCACTGGATAAAAGTGATCCGAAATCACTATTAAAGGGTTTACAAAGTGATAACCTATTCTGGCGCATGACTGCGCAGCGGCTGATTGTTGAAAAAGGGGATAAAACATTGGTGCCTGATTTATACAAAATAATCAGCAATCAAGAGGTGGATGAGCTCGGGATCAATGCGCCGGCTATACATGCCTTATGGACATTGCACGGCTTGGGGATGTACAGTACAACTGAAGCTTTCCAAGTAGCAGTGCATGCCTTGCATCACCCTTCCGCTGGGGTTCGAAAAGCAGCGTTACAGGTATTGCCTAACACGGCTGCCGCGCTGGTGGCTATCCAGGGAACAGGTTTGTTAAAAGATAAAAATCTAAATACCCGTTTGGCTGCATTTTTAAAACTCGCTGACCTGCCGGTATCGCCATCTGTTGCTAATGACCTCTTAGCCGCTCAAAAGGATTCTGTAAACACTGGCGACAGATGGATTAAAGAGGCACTAAAAATTGCGGTTTCAAAACAGGTTAAAAATACCGTAGAATCAACAAAAGCACCAGCTACAAAACCTGCAGTTAAAACGAAAGCAGATCAGGTGATTACCATAAAACCTATTGTAAATGCAATGAAGTTTGATAAAAAAACTTTTACTGTAAAAGCCGGGACAACAGTTGAGCTGGTGTTCGATAATATTGATTTTATGCAGCACAATTTGCTCATTCTTAAAAAAGGGAGCATGAACAAAGTGGGGGCAGCCGCAGATAAACTGGCTCAAAATCCTAAAGGTGCAGAAATGCAATACGTACCTAAAATGCCTGAAGTATTGTTTTATACACCCCTAGTAAATCCGGAAGCGAAGTTCAGATTGAGATTTAAAGTTCCGGATGCAGTGGGCGACTATCCATATATCTGCTCTTTTCCGGGGCACTGGAGAATTATGAATGGAGTAATGAAAGTAACCAAATAACCAAATATAAACTAAACCTCTTCATCATGTCAAAATTAAGTGCTGAAAATTCCGGGGCTCAAGCTGTTCCGGATATGAAACTCTTTTATGCCTGCTTTATATCGCTGGTGACCACAGCATTCGGATTTATTCTGAGGGCATTGATTTTGCCTCAATGGGGTATTGACTTCAATTTAACCCAAACTCAGTTGGGTGAGATTGCGGGAGTGGGTTTATGGCCCTTCGCCATCAGTATTGTGCTTTTTAGTCTGGTAATCGATAAAATAGGTTATAAAACAGCCATGATATTTGCTGTAGTGTGTCATATATCCTCAGCATTTCTGACCATATTTGCGAATGGATACTGGATGTTATACCTGGGCTCTTTCATTGTAGCCATAGGCAATGGTACTGTTGAAGCGGTGGCGAATCCGGTAGTGGCCACTATGTTTCCCAAACAAAAGATCAAATGGCTCAGCATCCTTCACGCAGGTTGGGCAGGTGGCTTAGTTTTAGGAGGCGTAATGGCACTGACATTAGGTGTTGAAACCAGGTGGGAATATAAAATTGCTTTAATATTGATTCCTACATTGATTTATGGGATCATGACCCTGGGTCGTAAGTTCCCTTTAAACGAAAGGGTTCAGGCAGGTGTGTCTTACAAAGAGATGCTTCAGGAAGTAGGGGCAGGTGGGGCACTGATTATTGTCACCCTGATTATCTTTCAACTCGGTGCCGTATTCGGATGGTCTATCCCAACCAATGTAATGATTACGCTGTTGATTACGGGAGGATTTTGGTATTACACCAGAAGTTTCGGCCGTCCTTTATTTATTATTCTACTATTGGTGATGATTCCACTGGCTACTACAGAACTGGGTACAGATAGTTGGATTACAGATTTGATGACTCCCGAAATGACCAAAATCGGACTTCAAGCCGGTTGGGTACTCGTTTATACCTCAGCAATCATGTTTGTATTGAGATTTTTTGCGGGCCCGCTGGTGCATAAAATTTCCTCATTGGGCTTGTTGTCACTATGCTCCGGAGTTGCTGTAATTGGCTTATATATGCTTTCTGCATCTACCGGAATTATGATACTCGTAGCTGCAACCATTTACGGATTAGCTAAATCTTTCTTTTGGCCTACCATGTTGGGGCTCGTTTCAGAACAATTTCCTAAAGGAGGCGCGCTGACACTAAATATTACAGGCGGACTAGGAATGATTGCTGCAGGGGTAATCGGCGCAGGGATTCTTGGTTTTATCCAGGATAAATCTGTAGATAAGAAAATTGCACAGTATGATGTCGTAAACAACACGGTTATCCATAATACCTATGTAACAGAAAAGAAAACCAGTTTATTTGGCGACTACAAAGGGCTGGACCAAACTAAACTTTCAGGAGCTAGTCTTAAAGATCAGCACACCGTAACCGCCATACGTGACGGTGCAAAGAAAGAAGCCCTTCGCTACATTGTTATCTTTCCGTTAATCATGTTAGGTAGTTATCTTTTGCTGATGCTGTATTTTAGGTCAAAAGGAGGGTACAAAGTTGTACTATTAGAAAATCGAACGACACAGGAGAATTAAATATGTCAGTAAATATAAAATATGGAGCAAGCACCTGGTTGTGGACTTCTCCATTCCAGACCTCATCTGTCGAAGAACTATTTTCTAAAATTTCGGCGCTCGGATTTGATGCGGTAGAGATTGCTGTCGAAGATCCGTCACTGGTTGACGTAGAAACAGTACGTTTAGCGCTTCAAAAATATAAGTTAAAGGCGGTTGTTTGTGGTGCTTTTAGTACTAGCCGTGATCTGACCAGTGAAGATCCTGATGTTCGGCAAAACTGTTTTAAGTATATCGAAACCTGTCTGGATTTATGTGTGTCCTGGGGTGTTTCCATTTTTGCAGGGCCAATGTATTCTGCTGTAGGCAAAGCCAGGATGGTGCCGCCAGAACAACGTGAAAAGGAATGGCAATTAGCAGTCATCAACCTGCGGATTGCTGCTGAAATGGCTAAGTCTAGAGGGGTACGTCTGGCTATAGAACCACTTAACCGGTTTGAGTCGGATTTGGTAAACACTGCAGAAGATGTACTGCGCCTTATTAAGGATATTAACCATCCTTCAGCTGGAATATTGCTCGACGGATTTCACATGGCCATAGAGGAAAGGAATATAGAAACTGCAATTAGGTTGGCTGGTGATCGGCTGCTACACCTGCAGGTCTCAGAGAATTACAGGGGATCACCTGGTACAGGACAAACACCATGGGATTCCTATAAGGCAGGACTAGAAGCTATAAACTACCAGGGGATAATCTCGATAGAGAGTTTTACACCAGCAAATCAGGATTTGGCGGCAGCTGTATGTATCTGGCGTCCATTTGCCGATAGTCAGGATGATTTTGCCAGAGAAGGACTTGAATTTTTAAAATCACATTTCAATAAATAATGGAGCAAAGAAAAATAAACATTGCCATAGTAGGCCTCGGTTTTGGTGCAGAGTTCATACCGATTTATCAGAAACATCCCAATGCTAACATGTATGCCATTTGTCAAAGAGATGCTGAGAAACTTAACAATATCGGGGATGCCTTTGGGATTGCTACAAGGTATACCGACTTTGACGAATTACTGAAAGATCTGGATGTAGATGCGGTGCATATCAACACGCCGATCCAAAATCATGCTGAGCAGTCGCTAAAAGCGCTTAGGGCAGGTAAACATGTAGCTTGTACAGTTCCTATGGCTACTAGTGTGGAGGAGTGCCGGCAAATTGTTGCAGCTGTTCAGGAAACTGGATTAACTTATATGATGATGGAAACGGTGATCTACAGTCGCGAATTTTTATTTGTAAAGGAGCTTTATGAAAGAGGTGAGCTAGGAAAACTACAATTTTTACGGGCTTCGCACCAGCAGGAAATGGCTGGGTGGCCGGGGTATTGGGAAGGTTTGCCTCCAATGCATTATGCTACACACTGTGTTGCCCCTGTTCTGGCATTGGCCAAAGCCGACGCCGAATATGTGTCTTGTTTTGGTTCAGGGACTATCGATGCACATCTAATCCCTAAATATGGATCCCCATTTGCCATAGAAAGCTGCCATATTAAATTTAAAGATTCAGATCTGGCCGCTGAAGTAACCAGGTCATTGTTCAATACAGCAAGACAATATAGGGAGAGTTTTGATGTTTATGCATCGAAAAAGAGCTTCGAATGGACGCTGATAGAGCACGAGCATTCCGTGATTCATACCGGTGAAACGCCTCAAAAAGTAGCTATTCCGGATTATGCGCATTTGCTTCCGGAAGAGATACAGCACTTTACTACTGGTGGTGTGTACGATGGAGAGAACAATCAGCACTTGTCATTTATTCAGGGAGCTGGTCATGGTGGCTCTCACCCTCATCTGGTACATGAGTTCATCTCTGCATTGATCGAGGAGCGGGTACCTTTCCCTGATGCAAGGCAATCGGCAAATATTACCTGTGTAGGTATCCTTGCCCACGAAAGTGCGATGGAAGGCGGTCACAGAATAAAACTTCCAGACTTTACAATCTCTTAAGTAGGAACTCATTTAAATGGGGTTCAGACAGCCGTTTGTAAAAATGGGAACTATCAAACCCCTTCTTAATTAATTCGGTGCGGCATATTTTTCTTGGTTGACGCACCTCACATATTATATTATCTGGTCAAAAAAGCCACTAAATGCTAAAACAAAAGCCTGTAAATTGTTTATTTGCAGGTTTTTAGTGTTTTTTTTTGGGTGATTTCTGTTACTGATTCCAGTGAGCCGAAGGGAGTCGAGCCTTTCTTTTAATTGATTGAACTACTACAAGTTTATTTAAGAATGGCTAAAGGTATGCCCATTCAATGATTTGTTTAATGGTCTTCTTTATTTCGGCCTGTGCTTCCTCTTTCCTGATATCAACTCCACAGATCAGCCCGTTATTCGTATGAGCAATCAAGGTAATGTAATATATACCCCCTATTAGCAGGGCAGCAACCGGTCTGATATTTTTGTCTTTGCCTTTAAAGTATTGGTCAGTAAGTTCACTAAAAAACTGCTCTCCCAAAGATTCACGTCTCTCATTCAACTCCTCTAATACTTTTGAACTTTCGCACACTCCCCAACTGATGATCTTTCGCATTTCTTCATTTGCAATTAAAGAATCGAGTTGATCTTCCAATAAATGATACAACATCTCTTTGCCTTGGTCGCTTCTGTTTTGCTCGATTATTTCTTTTGACTGATCGATATTTGCAGTATAAAAATCGCTATTGTTCAGGTATTCCTTTACCAGGCCTTCCATACTGCCGAAATAATCATAAACCAATTTCCGGTCTACTTCGGCTTTTAATGCTACTTTGCTAACGTTTAAGCCGGTAAAACCGTCACTTTTTAAGATTTTACCAACAGCGGCCAGAAGTTTTTGTTTTGTCCATTCTTTATTTCTGATAGGGCCGCTCGTAGGTTTTCTTGTCATTTGAAGTTTTTAGGTTACTGATCTGGGGAGATTTCCAAATATATATAATGCAGCGCTAATTGTTCCATCTTTTTCAGCAGAACACATTGAAGTAACGAACGTTACAGATGAATAAAGCACCGATCTGTTTTTCAATCCAGGAAAAGGTTTTAAAAATAAACAACGGATGAGAGAAGTGCTTTTATACCTTTTGCAGTTTTCAGCCGGTGTTTTTTGTTTTTTCATGAGCCTTTATATTTTCAACGGCATTTAAGCTAGCTGTGCTGGTCTTTTTGACGCCAAAAAGAAAGAAGCCTGTCCGGCTAGGACAAATAAAACACCCCGTCCTGCGGACACCCCGCTAAAAGAGGGGAATTATATACCGCTGAAATTTAAACGTCATTCATATTGATTTTTATGAAATAAATTATCCCTCAGGGTAACATCTTTTACGATTTATCCCTTAACTTAATGATATTGAGTATATGGGACATGCTTTAGCCTCCATCACTATGTTACGCAAGCCTGTACACGATTTATCAGGGGCTTTGAAAGTTAGCATATCATTTACAGCAAAACCTGTAATGGCGTTAAGCCAATTTAAGCATACCGGTTTACCCGGGCAACGAAATGGTCGATATTAAAGGGCTTTGCTATAAATTCTGCGCCACAGCCCGAACCCTTAATTTCGTTCTGGGTAGTGTTGGCAGACATCATAATGATATTAATGACTGAGGTACGTTCATCCATGCGCAATTGTCTGCAGATATCGAGTCCATTACCGTCGGGTAACATAATATCGAGTATTGCTATATCAGGCAATCTCTGCAAGATCATTTGGTTGAATGCTGCAACGGTAGGGCAGCCATTTACCTCGTAGCCTTCTTCTGACAGGATATAACTGACCACCTCACTGATATCCGCATCGTCCTCCAGGACATAAACTAATTTTTTGCTCATTTGTGTTTGTCTTTGTTATATTAGATTTTAATGTGTGTTCGGCAGGCGGGGAACCGCAAATTTAAATGCAGCACCTTTGCCGGGCTCGCTTTCCACCCATATCCGCCCTCCATGGCGTTCAATAATCTCCTTGGTAATGTAAAGGCCCAACCCAAGTCCGGATATATTCCGGTCCTTTTCTCTTACCCTGTAAAACTGGCTGAATATATGTGCCTGTTCGGCGGCAGGAATCCCTGCTCCATAATCTATCACAGAAATAATTATTTCATGGTCATGGTTTACAGCCGTTATGTTAATATCCCGGGATTGGGGCGCATACTTTACTGCATTGCCAATCAGGTTTGTGATTACCTGTTCCATCCTCATTTTATCCCCCTGCAATACAAGATCTCCCTGGCGGACATAAATATAATTGTGCCCGGGAACGGTCTGCTCAAATGTTTCGCAGATATCACCGATCAGTGCGCCAAGGTCCAACTGTTCAAAATTGAACTGTAATTTGCCAGCCTGGACCTTGGAAATGTCGAACAGGTCGTTGATAAGGATATTGAGTTTGTCTACCTGCTTGATCGCCTTGTCTAAAAAAACTTTGTTCAGGCCATCTGAAGCAGTTTTTTGAAGTACCTGAAGAAAGCCGCTCATAGAGGTGAGCGGAGTTTTGAGTTCATGGGAAGCCAAAGCTATAAATTCATCTTTTTTAAGGCTGAGGGTTTTGACCTCTTCAAAAAGTTTAGAGTTGTCGAGTGCTATGGCTGCCTGAGATGCAACCCCAACCACCAGGTCTTCATGATCCTGCAAAAATATGCCGGGTTCTGGGTGACCAAAGAAAAGTCCTCCGATTACTGTTCCTGTTGAGGAAATAACGGGGACAGCCAGATAACTGACCACAGGCAGGTGTCCATCGGGCATCCCAAAATGGGGAGCCATTTTGCCATAACGTTCATCTTTTCTGATGTTGTCTACACGCACAACCCCCTCACCGCTGAAGGTGGTGTGGAACACTGCTGTATTACGGGGCATACCAAATTTTTCAAACGCCTCACGGGGAGCGCCCGAGAGTGTATAGAGCATGTAGGATTCACCTTCCTCATTGATTTTATTGTAAAAGAAAGCGCCAAATGCCGCCCCGGTAAGTTCTGTTGTTGCATCGGTCACTTTCTGCAAAATGACATCAACATCCAGCTGTTCACTAATGCTCTTACCTATCGAATTCAGGATCATGAGCTTTTGGGAGTTGCTTTTTAAGGCGTTTTCTGCTGCTCTCTGGGCAGTGATATCCCTGGCTACTTTTGAGGCGCCAATGATTGTTCCTTCACTGTTCTTTATCGGGGAAACTGTTAAGGAGACCTGGATTTCCCTGTTTTCCTTGCTTACCCTTATGGTTTGAAAGTGATCTATTTTTACACCTCTTTTGATACTGCTTATGATGCGTTCTTCCTCATCAAGACGGTCTGGCGGGATCAACATAGAGATATGGCGGCCAACGGCCTCGGTTTCGCTATAACCGAAAATATTTTCAGCTCCTTTATTCCATGTGGTGATTATGCCGGCGAGCGTTTTGCTTATGATGGCATCATCGGAACTCTCCACTATGGCAGCCAGTGCGGCCTGCTTCTCATCGGCGAGTTTTTGAGCTGTAATGTTACGCGCAATTTTACTTACCCCAATAATACGGCCCTGCTTGTTCCTTATGGGCGATACGGTAAGCGATATGGGTATTTCAGCTCCGTCTTTGGCCAGGCGTACTGTCTTGTAATGTTCGATTCTTTGGCCTGCCTTTATCTTATTGATAATATAATCTTCTTCATGTATCCTGTCTTGAGGAATGAGGATGGTAATATGTTTCCCGATTACCTCTGATGCAGAATAACCAAAAATTCCTTGTGCTCCCTTGTTCCAGCTGGTGATGAAACCATCCAGCGTTTTAGAAACGATTGCATCTTCAGATCCTTCAATAATGGCCGCTAGTGTAGCTTGCTGCTCTTCAGCGGTATACTCATCTGAAATGTCGCGGATCATTTGGGAAATGCCTATCAGTTTTTCCTCGGCATCAGTAATTGGAGAGATGGTAATGGAAACATGCAGGTCTTCCCCGGTTACGGATCGGCGTATGGTACGGAAATCATGGATCTTTGCACCGCACCTCACAGTATCCACCAAGCGCTCATACTCTTCAAAAACGGCTTCTTCCATTATTTCGGAAACTGCCTTTCCGATCTGTTCCCTGGTAAAACCAAACAGTCGCGCTGCCGCTGGGTTTATATCTGTAATTTTAAAATCAATGTCATGGCAGATTACTGCGTCTTCCAAGCTTTCAAAAATCGACTTAAAGGTAAACAGTTGATTTTGGGAAGTTAAGTCCATACTGGGCGGCAATTATTTAATTAAAGAAGGTACATTCACATTAATACCCGATCTAAATTAACAATCCAGAGCGATAATAGTTTTGAGAATATAAAAATGCATCCCTTCATGGACTGTCCATTTTGGCCTTTTCGATTAAACCCATCGACTTTGAACTCGTGTGATGCAAAAAGAATGACGTGTTTAATTTGAACTAAATGTGGTTTTTGCCTGATTATACGAGTTTATTATTAAGAATTGCCTTTGCCTTCAGGCGGTAGCGTTTGCATTTGAAGGATTGCGGATTTTTGATATCATGCGTTGGGAGACCGGTCCGGATGCCTATAAGGATTTAAAAGGCTTTAATCCTGCTAAATTAACCAGGTTTGCGTCTACCGGAATCGTATATGAGATTACCACGGCATTGCAGCGGACGCCCTTTGATGCCGCAAAAGGATATTTATGGCCGATCCCAAAAACGGAAACCGATGCCAATAAACTGATTAAATAAGAAGATCTGCTGCCGGTTGATATCCTCAATATGTTTTGGATATCAATGGGTTTTAGGTTGAGCCCAAAGAAGTCGAATCCTTGTTTTAATTATTTGTAAATCAGTATCTTTTAAGTATTTATAGCTTTATTTCTCCAAAAAATTACCTCGAAGATTTTGTTTCTTATGTATATTATCAGGACAATTAAGGTAAGGCTTACACCCAATATCACTAAGTTAAGGGATAATAAAAAGATGTCACCCTGAGGTTTAATTTATTGTATAAAATCAATATAAATGACGTTTAAATTTCAAGTGATATATATTCCCCTCTTTTAGAGGGGTGTCCGCAGGACGGGGTGTTTTATTAGTCCTAGCCGGACAGGCTTCTTTCTTTTTGGTGTCAAAAAGAAACAAAAAACACCGGCTGAAAATTTTTCTTTCGAAGCCAGTGGGGTGGCTTGGGCAGTGTGGCCCGAAAAATTTGTTAGGCCGGATTAAGTAGAACGGGGATACGGTGCTACGGCCTAGTTGGGCGGAAATACACGTGGGCATAAGCCGCTCATATTTAAGTAATTACAGAATAACCTCAATTGTAGCGTAATCGAAGGGTATATGACAGAAAAAACTGATAACCACAAAAGTGCAAAGAACCTAATTAGAGCGAATGTCTTTTGATAACTTTTGTCGGGTTTCTCGTAGTCACGATTTTTTCATCCAGAATGGCTTGTGCAACAGTTTTACCCATTGCCTCAAAATCAGTTGAAATGACCGTAATACCATCTTCAAGCACTTCTTTCACAAGCGTATCATTATAAGAGATGAGACCTATATCCTTCCCTAACTTAAGTTTCTTTTTTCGGGCGAGCTTAATTAACATGACATCATCGGTATCGTACCTGCTAAAGGTTACATAAGCATTACCTTTTTGAAAAGTCTTTTCATCAATCTCAGATTGTATCAGATAGGGGTACTCAGTTTCAGTGCAATAATGTAAAAACCCCTCAATTACCAGCCTGGCATGTACAGCTTCGGGATGGGCAACCAATATCAGCCGGTCGTATTTTTTTAACTCAGCCTGTAGCTTATGAAGGCTATTATAAATGTCATAGCCGTAATCCTGGTATATGCTGCTGTAATTGCCTGATAAACCTTGCTCATTTAAATCAATAATTATTCTTTTCTTATCCGGAATCAGGTTCAGGAGCGGGGCTACATTTTCTTTTAAAAAAGTTGCAACGACGTAGTGTGTATATGAACCCAGATTTTCTTTGATCAATTTTTCAAATACCTGATAATTATGATGGTGAAAGTAGATATCTATATCGGCGCGGTTTTCCAGTTGATTAAAAAGTGTCCTATAAAACTGTTCACGCAGAATATTCATTTTATCAAGCAGCAAAAACACGCGGAAGGAATGATGAATGGCCTTTTTGCGTACATAATATCCTTTTCTGTATACAGATTCCACGATGCCTTTTTCAACAAGCTCATTCAGGCCTTTGAGTAAAGTTTCCTTACTCATTTTTAATTGCAACTGCAGCTGCTTAAGAGAAGGCAGCTGATCTCCAATACGTAGCTGATCAATTTCAATCAGCGACATAATGTGATCGGCAAGCTGCTGGTATTTCATCTTGCCTTGATTGCCTTTCTGGAGTGTGTTTTCAGAGGTCATAGGTATATTATTTAGGCAAATGTAATTAATGCACCATACAAACCAAACCAGTCCACATAATAATTATTCAATTAATCACGCATTTTGGGTGTAAGGAGCTTTTTTTTATTTTTTTATCTTTTGTAAAGAAATAAAATATATTATATTTGTTTAGTAACCAGTCCAGTCCAGACCAGACTAATGTTGTGAGCATTTGATGATGTGTGTAGTAATTATTGTTATACTGCTCTAATTGCTATTATCGAGATCTGGATGAGGTTTTAAATGCTTTAGCAAATCATTTAAATATACTGCAGATATGTAAATGTCTGTCGTAACAATATAACCAAATATAAACAATGAATATGAAACCAAACTTACTCTTAACGGTGCTATTGGTTCTGGGTATT
>NZ_LMZQ01000071.1 GCF_001442625.1 Pedobacter ginsenosidimutans
TAAAGCACCGTATTCTGATGTGGAAATTCAGTCATTTCGCTCAGTGGTTTGCCTAATAATAAACATAAGAAAACGCGCATCGCTCTACCGTGCATGCAAAGTAAAACCGTTTTTTCTTCAGGTCTGCTCATCAAAACTTCCATGGCTTGTTTTAAACGTTCGTAAACATCCTGAACACTTTCACCGCCCTCGAAATGTGCGGTATAATTACCATCCTGCCAACTCTGTAACATCTCACGGAAAGCATCACGTGCATCTTCTGTATTCGGTTTTCCTTCCCAAACGCCCCAGGCCAGTTCGTCTAAACCCGAAAGTTTTTCCCATGGTAATCCCGAATCAATAAACTTCTGGACAGTTTGCCAGGTTCGTTTTAAATCGGAAGTGTAAATCTTATCAAAAGGGACATTTTTATAGGTTTGGTAAAACGCTTCTGCCTGCGCCCTGCCCAAATCATTTAAGTCAGAATTTATACCTCTGCCCTGTACTATGCCTTGTCTGTTAAGTTCCGTTTCGCCGTGGCGTATGATGTATATTTCTTTGACCATTAAAATGGGATTTTTAGGGTTATAAGATTGCAGGATTAACGTTTTTATTTATTGATTTTTTGGATTTTGCGAAAAGATCTTAAAATCCTATCATCATAACAATCCTAATTCACTACCGGTAGCTTATAATATTGAGGTTTCTTTTCTTCTTCGAAAACTACATGTTCGAAATCGGTAACCACATTATATAAAGTATCGCGTTCTATTGCTTTTCTGCCTACTTGTTTAATCAGATTCACCAGTTCCTTGGTACTCATTGCGGGTGTTTGTTCCTCGGCACCGGCCATTGAATATATTTTGGTGGTATCATCCAACGTACCGTCAATATCATCAACACCGTAATTTAAAGATAACTGGGCTGTTTCGCGACTGATCATTGCCCAATAAGCTTTAATATGATCGAAGTTGTCCATGTAAATACGGGCGATGGCGTAATTCCTTAAGTCTTCAATCACAGAAGATTCGGGCACATTACTCATCTGGTTATGTTGATTTCTGAATTTTAGCGGAATAAAAGTCTGGAAACCACCTGTGCGATCCTGCAATTCACGTAATTTCTCCATATGATCTACCCGGTGCCAATATTTTTCAATATGACCGTAAAGCATGGTGGCATTACTGCGCATCCCTAGTTTGTGCCATTCTTCATGTATATCTAACCATTGCTGACCAGTACATTTATCTTTAGCAATCTGTTCTCTGATTTCAGAGTGAAAAATCTCTGCCCCACCACCTGGTATTGATTCTAGTCCGGCTTCTTTCATCAAACGCATACCCGTTGCATAATCGATTTTGGCTTTCTTAAAGATATAATGGTACTCCACAGGCGTTAATGCCTTCACATGCAAATCAGGGCGATGCTGTTTAATAGCGGTAAATAAAGCAGAATAAAAGGCCACATCGTATTGAGGAAGTACCCCACCAACAATATGCACTTCTGTTACAGGTTCGCCATCATATTTTTTAACGATATCGAGCATTTGCTCCATCGTTAAGGCCCAGCCTTCTTCTTTTTGTTTGATTAAACGGGAGTATGAGCAAAATTTGCAGTCGTAAACGCAAAGATTGGTAGGTTCTAAATGGAAGTTTCGGTTGAAATAAGTTTTATCACCGTGTTTCTGTTCGCGGATAAAATTTGCCAGAATACCAAGATAACCCAGTTCTGCATGTTCGTACAAATGAACGCCTTCATCGAAGGTAATGCGTTCTCCCCGAAGGACTTTGTGTGCTATGTTTTGTAATTCAGTTGATAAATTGGTATCAGCTAATATTTTTTCAACTTGCTCAGTTGTATTCATTCCTGATTTATTTTGAACAAAAATACAATAATGAGCCGATTTGAAAATCATTTTCTTGTAACAAACCGCGATTTTTGAATGTTGTCCTTGATTATTAACCACAAATGGACACGGATAAACACAGATATTGATTGCTTTTAACGTGAGCTTAGCTGTAGGCGTTAATATTAGCCACGGAACACGGAAGTCACGGAAAAATAACTGTCAAACTCCAGTATAAATTAATGCTTCCCGCTTGACGGCCAGGTATGTAAGACAAAACCTGATTCTAATTTATATCTGTGTTAATCTGTGGTTAAAAACCTACTATAAAACAGTCTAAGAGACTCCGTATAAATCCGTGTTTCCGCGGCAATCCTAAAAGACGGTAAACAAAAAAAGCACCTCTTTTAAGAAGTGCTTTATGTTTTTCACAGGTTGATATTTTTTATCTGACTATCTTGCTGCAGGTACAAACGTTAAAACGATGTTAGCCGTTTTGCCACCAAATTCGATTGGCGATTTCAAGATCATTTGTGTGCTAGAAAGATCAGTTAATACTAAACGGTAACCTTCTGTTACGTTTTTAGCTTTATCACCTTCAAATATTTTCTTAAACTGGAAGGTTTGATCTTTAGGTGCTGCCGACCAGAAAATAGTCTGCATTACCGCACCACAAGTACTTGATGCTGGTAAAGTGTAAGAACCATTACCGCTATTGGTTAAGTTCCATGTACTTCCCTGGAAGCATTTGTAAGATTTCTCTCCAAATAAACCTTGAACAGCGCCATCAGGTAATCCTTCTAAAGCTACATTACTCACTACCCATTCGCGAACAACTGTACCTCTGCTACCTGTTACACCTGCAGTTACTCTTTTTGCAGTATTACAACTTTGTAACATTACTAAAGTAGAACATGCTATTGCGATAGCTATAAATAATCTTTTCATTTTTGTTTAATTTAATTTCGTCAAACTTGTTACATAAATCTTGCCAAAACCATTACGAACCTTAAATTAGCGCCAAATTATTAAATTGCATCCCGATATTACTTCGATCAAAATCAATTATCATGAAACCCGAAACCCTTGCTATTCACGCTTCTAATCTTGTAAAAAGCATTACTGGCGATGTTACCTTACCTATTAATCTATCGACAACTTTTTTTCGCGACGAAGATGGAGGTTATCCCGGAGGGCACATGTATAGCAGGGTAAGCAATCCAAACCGGTCTGCTTTAGAAAACACTGTAGCGAAATTAGAATATGGTGAAGATGCGGCTGCTTTTTCTTCAGGCAATACCTGTGGTATGGTTTTGTTCCAGTCCTTAAAACCTGGCAGCCATATTATTGCACCTGATGATATGTACTGGGGTATTAAAAAACAGTTACTAACTATTTTTAACGACAGTTTGGAATTTGATTTTATTGACCAGACCGATTTAAATCTGATACAATCAAGCATCAAACCAAATACCAAATTGATCTGGATCGAAACCCCATCTAATCCATTATTAAAGGTTACCGATATCGAAGAGATTGCCAAAATAGCTAAAGCTAAAAACATTACGATGGCCTGCGACAGTACCTTTGCTTCACCGATTTTACAAAATCCGATTTTGTTAGGTGCTGATATTGTAATGCATAGCAGTACCAAATACCTGGGTGGCCACAGTGATGTACTTGGCGGGATTTTAATAACAGCAAAAAAAGACGAGTTATGGGAGAAAATCAAAAACATTCAGCAAACTGGTGGAGCAGTTCCTTCTCCCTTCGATTGTTTTCTATTAACCAGAAGCATTAAAACACTGGCTTACCGTATGAAAGGCCATTGTGAAAATGGAAAAATTATCGCTGACTATTTAAACGGACATCAGCATGTTGAAGCTGTTTTTTATCCAGGATTGGAAAGTCACCCACAGCACGAAATTGCAAAGAAACAAATGAAAGATTTTGGTGGGATGATGTCGTTTTTGGTTAAAGGAGGTATGGAAGCTGCACATAAGGTGGTGAATAAGGTTCAGTTATTTGCGCAGGCGACCAGTTTAGGAGGTGTAGAGAGTTTAATTGAGCACCGTTATTCGGTTGAAGGCCCTGACAGTAAAACGCCAAAAAATTTACTCCGTATTTCTGTAGGCCTGGAGCATGTAGATGATATTATCGCAGATTTAGCGCAGGCGCTGGGGTAAAGAAGAAATCCCATAAGGTTTTAAAAACCTTATAGGATTATATATCTTATTTAGGATTACAAATCGTGGTCAACTTCAACGAATAATTTGCCTCCAGTGGCTCATTTGTCTGCGCTAAACGTTGCGATCCTGTATTAGCCGGGCAGGCAATGTCACCTGCAGCATCATATATTAATTTTGTACCACTAGTCAATAATTCTTTCGGTACGTAAACCTGCACCTTGGTAATCGAATAACCAGAAGGAAAATAACGCACATAATAACCATCAGGGTGTTTGGTCCAGATACCACTTGGCACATCGCTTCTTGGTGGCGCCATACCCGCTATAATTGCATATTTTTCCATATCGGCATAAGTATAGTTTCCAGACGACACTAGTTGACGGATATTATTTTCTGCTTCAAAAACAGCCCTCACCCCTGATGGTAACTGGTCTTTAGCCTTCTCCATTACATCGAAAGGCAAAACACCTAAAGCACCACCTTCCAATTGTGTAAGTTGTTTCGGTGTTAATAATTTAATGGCAGTTACTTTAACCTGTCCATTAAAATCGGCAAATTTTGTTCTTGCAATGATTGTCCAGAGTAAAGCCTGAATATCGTGTTGGTCTACATCAGGATGTTTCTCAGCGCTTTTCAGTATAGAAACCACAATTTCTTCCTTCGGGCCTAAAACCGGAGCAAACATGTAACCATCACCTTTTGACGGCGCGAAAGTTCCTGCTTTTAAACAATAACTTTTATTGGTCATTTCGTAAAGCCCCTCGCAAAGCACGAAACCGCCCTCTGGGTTTTTAGGCAGCAAATACAAGGGCTGGGCTTTTAAATTTAATGAATTAATAAAATCAGGCTGCTTTTCGCCTTCTCTATTTACGTCTTCAAAATTAGTGGTAATGGCAGCAGGTTGCTTTAAAAACTTATCTACGCCTAATGCTTTAGCACCCTGGGCTGTGCCCACTTTTAATAATTTATCTTTTAAGCCTCCGAATTGAGCGTTTACATTGTTTAAACAAGCTATAGTAAATAACAGGCCTAAACATAGGGATTTTGCATTTTTCATCATAATTAATTTAGATAGGTACCACAAACTTAGAATTTTAAGCGTTAATTCAGTATTAAAATTTCAGATTGTCATTGCATGATAAAAATACACAATTCATTTTCAACGAGTTAATGTAATTTCAAAATTTTATTTTGTGGATTAAAATTAAATTCAGACATTTGGAATATTATTTGGCAGATAGCTAGATAAAAGTCAATCTTCACGGGTTGATTTATAAAGAAGTGGCGAGAGACTGGCTCGATGACCCACTGGCAACCCTCAGAAAGAGAAGGTGCCAATTCCTGACCGGATAACATGGTGTTATTTGGAGATATAAATTAGAACTGATGAAAACATTAAATCTTCAATCGCTAAGCGAGCCCAGTGCAAATCTTAAAAAGGTAGAACGAATTTCTATTTCTTTTATTTGTTGCGATATGCGTGCGTTTACTTGTATGTGCTGTTGCATACAGTAATTTAAAAATCTTCCTTTTTTGTTTTTTTCAAATCGGAAGGTCCCGGGAAATCGGGATACGCCCTGCTAGGTTTTAGGATTATCCTAATTTCTGCTATCTGATCACATCAACTAAAAAAATAGAAATTATGTCAACATCATATAAATTTGAAACTTTACAATTACACGCTGGCCAGGAAATAGATCCAACAACAGGATCAAGAGCTGTTCCCATTTACCAAACCACTTCTTATGGATTTAAAAATGCCGAACATGGGGCTAATTTATTTGCATTAAAAGAGTTTGGCAATATCTACACCAGGATTATGAATCCTACCAACGATGTTTTCGAAAAACGTATTGCAGCTTTAGAAGGAGGTGTTGCAGCTTTGGCAGTAGCATCGGGGCAAGCCGCTCAATTTATAGCGTTAAATAACATACTGGAAGCTGGTGATAGCATCGTTTCTTCATCCCACATTTACGGAGGAACCTATAACCAATTCAAAGTTGCTTTTAAGCGTCTGGGGATTCATGTCGATTTTGCAAATCCAGATGTACCTGAAGAATTTGAAAGCAAAATAACCGATAAAACAAAAGCAATCTTTTTAGAAACCATTGGCAACCCGGCGTTTAGTGTGCCTGATTTCGAAAAAATTGCGGCAATTGCAAAAAAATACGACCTACCTTTAGTTGTCGACAATACTTTTGGCGCAGGAGGTTATTTGTTTAAACCATTAGAACATGGTGCCAACATTGTTGTAGAATCTGCAACGAAATGGATCGGTGGCCATGGAACAAGTATCGGCGGTGTTATCGTTGACGGTGGAAATTACAACTGGGGCAATGGGAAATTCCCTCAATTCTCTGAGCCTTCAGAAGGTTATCATGGTTTGGTTTTCAGTGATGTTTTTGGTATCGGCGGGCCATTTGGTAACATCCAGTTTATCATCCGTGCCCGTGTGGAAGGATTAAGAGATCTGGGACCTGCCCTATCACCTTTCAATTCTTTTCTTTTATTGCAAGGATTAGAAACTTTATCGCTCCGCGTTCAACGCCATGTAGATAATGCCTTAGAATTAGCCACCTGGTTAGAAAACCACCCATTAGTTAAAGAAGTTCAGTACCCTGGCTTAGCCAGCAGTAAATATAACAACCTGGCTAAAAAATATTTAAGCAATGGTTTTGGTGCAGTTTTATCTTTCGAATTAGCTGGAAGCAAAGAAAATGCTACACAGGTAATTGATAACTTAAAACTGGTATCCCACCTGGCCAATGTGGGTGATGCAAAAACGCTGATTATTCAGCCTTCTGCCACAACGCACCAGCAATTAAGTGAAACAGAACAATTAGCAGCAGGGGTAAAACCGAATGCACTGAGGGTTTCGGTAGGCATTGAGCATATTGATGATATTAAAGCCGATTTTGAACAAGCTTTTGCAACTATTAATGCTTCAGTTCCAACAGAGCGTTTACAAGCCTAACCGTTAACATTCCGAATACAACAAAACAATGAGTACATCATCAACATATCATTATAATAAACAGTTCAAATTAGAGAGCGGAAAAAAAATCCGTAACCTGCAAATTGCTTATCAAACTTATGGCAAATTAAATGCAAATAAAGATAATGTGATTTGGGTTTGCCATGCACTTACCGCCAATGCTGATGTTTTTGAATGGTGGGAAGGTTTGTTCGGTGAAAATGCGCTATTCAATCCGGAAGAGCATTATGTTGTTTGTGCGAATGTTTTAGGTTCGCATTATGGTAGCACAAGCCCATTAAACACCAACCCGGTGACGGGTTTACCTTATTACCTTTCTTTTCCGCAGTTTACCATCCGCGATTTAGTATCGGCACACCAATTATTGGCTGCGCATTTAGGTATAGATTATATTAAATTATTAATCGGAGGTTCCTTAGGTGGGCAACAAGCTGTTGAGTGGAGCATATCGGAGCCGAATAAAATCGAAAACCTGATCTTGATTGCCACTAATGCAGCACATTCTCCATGGGGAATTGCTTTTAACGAAAGTCAGCGTTTGGCCATTACTACCGATAGAACTTTTTATGCCAACCAACCTAACGGTGGCAGCAAAGGTTTAAAAACCGCCCGTAGCATTGCGCTTTTAAGTTACAGAACCTATAGTGCTTATGGTAGTACACAGGTTGAAAGTGTAAACGATAAGACCGACAATTTCAGATCGTCTTCTTATCAGAACTATCAGGGAGAAAAGCTGATCAACCGTTTTAACGCTTACAGTTATTATTATTTAACTAAAGCAATGGACAGCCACAATGTAGGCCGTAACCGCAAAAGTATTGCCGATGCACTAAAACTAATTACGGCAAATACTTTGGTCATCGGAATTGAAAACGATGTTTTGTTTCCTTTATCTGAGCAAAAATACCTGGCCGATCATATCCCTGGAGCAGAATTTAGTGCCTTGCATTCAGATTATGGTCACGATGGATTTTTAATCGAAACAGATGCCCTGACTAATGTAATCGGAAACTTCATCAAGGAAAGCCGGAATAAAAAAATAATCAAACTGCAGCACACTGCTTAGGGAGGTAGAAGGCATAAAGGTTGAGGGTGAAAACTGGATACCAGAATAAAATTTAAAAACAAATCACAAAATAAGAGCAGCTATATCGGTGTAATCCACCTATCTGTGTAATCACTTTAAAAAATGAGTAAAAATTTAAAAATCGGTTTATTTGGTTTCGGAGTTGTAGGACAAGGTTTATTGGATATTATCCAAAGCCAGAACCTGAACCTGGAGATCATT
>NZ_LMZQ01000072.1 GCF_001442625.1 Pedobacter ginsenosidimutans
GGGATCGGGCTGCACTGTTCTGTCCAAACAACTGGCTTCAAAAGAAAAATTTTCAGCCGGCATTTTTTGTTTCTTTTTGATGCCAAAAAGAAAGAGCCCTTCGGCGGCGGCGAGCCGAGGCAAGACTGTGGAATGGCAAAAGAAATCAATTATACGCCGCTAATATTGATTTTTATAAAAATTATACCTCAGGATTGACATATATATCTATGATACAACTTCTTTGTTTAGCCTTTTTTCCATTTTATACCACAGCCAACAGCTTTAGTTGATGCAATTGCAGGCTTTTTACCGATGGATAATTCGTTAACTGCATTTTTAACATACTCTACTTTTGTGCTGTTTGCTTCTTCCGGATCGTTATCTATGGCACCAATGTACTCAACCACGTTTCCTTTGCCGGTTTTGTTCAACACAAAAACATGTGGTGTTCTGGTAGCGCCAAACTGTTTGGTTACCACATGATCGGGATCTAAAAGATAAGGGAAATTGAATTTCTTTTCTGAGGCCAGTGCCTGCATTTTTTGGAAACTTTCGTCCGGTACGGCCCCAGCATCGTTTGGATTAATAGCCACAACAGGATAACCTTTTACTGCATAAGTTGCATTTAAAGCGGAGATGCGATCCTGATAAGCTTTTGCCACCGGGCAGGTATTACAGGTGAAAACCACAATATACCCCTTTGCATCCTTGTAATCGGCCAAGGCAACCATTTTGTTGTTTACGTTTTTCAGCGAGAAATCTTTTACTACATCGCCCACTTTATAACCTTCAGTCTGTGCAAATGCGAATCCTGAAATCAGCATAAAAGCCACTAAAATCAATCTTTTCATAACGATCTATTTTAAGTTTAACAAAGTATTTTTCAGTTCAGTTTCTGTAAATTCTTTCTCATAAAAACGTCTGGCTTTCTTGTTCACAAACAATGTAGCAGGAATAGCACCCGACCATTTTTTATCTATCCTTTCAATATACTGTTGTTGGTCGGGTTCGTTTAAAAGAAATACTTCAGCATTAATTTTATTGTTCAACACAAATGGAACCACTTCCTTTTGCAATTTTGACTTAAAATCTAAACTCACTAAAAGCACCTTAACAGGCTTCTTTAAATTGGCTAAACGTAATTTCTCGAAATTCGGCAACTCAGCCACACATGGCGAACACCAGGTAGCCCAGAAATTGATTACATAAGTCGTATCTTTTCCATTGGCAATGCGTTTATCCAACTCATCCAGTTTGAGCAATTTCACCTGCGCTGTAGCACAATAAGTAATTAAAGATAAGCAGATTATGAGAAATACACGCATAAATGAATAACGAAATTTGGTTGATTTTGTTTTTAATGTCCGTCACCCTGAACAGTTGTTCGTCATTCCCGCGCAGGCGGGAATCTTAATGAAACCAACAAGCCTTACCAAGGTATGATTTCCAAATAATTCGGAAAAGGAGAATCCATATTAAAGATTTCTCTCCCGAAAGTTCGGGATTGCACTACAGTCGAAATGACGACAAATATCAATTCACCGATCCCGATTTAACCAATACACGCTGATAAGCAGGAAGTGTTAAATCATCAACAATTACGCCTCTGGTAGTGCTTGCATGCACGAAAAAACCATTGTTGAGGTATACGCCCACATGGTCTACATCATTGCCGCCAAAAGAGAAAAACACCAGATCTCCTTCCTTCAAATTATCTATATTTTTACGCTTTACCACATTGGCTTGCTCACGTGAAATACGTGGAAGTGTAACTCCATAAATTTCTTTCTCCAATAAAAAAGCAAAACCAGAGCAATCAATACCACCTTTATCTAAACCGCCAAAACGGTACTTTACACCTGTCCAATCGGTAATGAAACGATAGAGTGGTTTGCTTTGTAAATTTGCCATGGCATCTGCCGCTTTAGAAGCTTTAGTGTCACTTTTAACCGTGTACTTACGCGTACCGCATGACGAAAGAAAAACTGTGAGTGTTATTAAGTAAAAAATATTTTTGAGGCGTAAGGTATAAGGTGGAAGGTTTAAGGTTATTTCCATCGTGTCAATTTTATGGTCACTAAATTATTACTATTCTTATATTAAGCTTATTTTTCAGTGTAAGGCTTAGATTTTAATATTATTTCAATGGCATCAATATTTTTGTTCTTGAGATACTTAACCTTAAACCTCAAACCTTACACCTAACTTCAGCCTTAAACCTCTAACCTTTCTTAGTTCTTAATCAATCGTTGTATTTCGTCCAGTTTCAATAAAGCTTCAACAGGTGTTAATGCGTTTACATCCAAATTATTCAATGTATCACGGATTTTCACCAGAACAGGATCATCAATAGCAAACATCTGTAACTGATAAGCCTGATTCTGCACTTTTTTAATGCTATCTTTTATGCTTTGTCCTTCTGTACGGTCTATTTCCAGTTTTTTCAATATCTCGTTCGCGCGACCAATTAGTTTAGTTGGCATACCGGCCATTTTTGCTACGTGTATACCAAAACTGTGTTCACTGCCACCAGGAACGAGTTTCCGTAAAAAGATTACCTTATTGGTCATTTCTTTTACCGATACATTAAAGTTTTTAATGCGCGGCATGGTATTGGCCAGTTCATTTAACTCATGATAGTGGGTGGCAAATAAGGTTTTTGGTCTGGCAGTTGGATGCTGATGCAAAAATTCGGCAATAGCCCAGGCGATTGAAATACCATCATAAGTACTCGTTCCGCGGCCAATCTCATCGAGTAAGATTAAACTGTCATCCGAAATGTTGTTCAGGATACTGGCCGTTTCATTCATTTCGACCATAAACGTACTTTCTCCTGAAGAAATATTATCAGATGCCCCTACCCTGGTAAAAATCTTATCTACAATACCTACTTCCGCATCTTTAGCAGGAACGAAGGAACCCATTTGCGCCATCAATACAATCAGTGCAGTTTGCCTTAAAATGGCCGACTTACCCGCCATGTTGGGTCCGGTAATCATAATAATCTGCTGACTTTCGGTATCGAGGTAAACATCATTGGTGATGTATTCCTCTCCAACAGGCAGTTGTTTCTCAATTACCGGGTGACGGCCACCTTTAATATCAAGCACTTTATTTTCGGTAACTTTCGGCTTGTTATAATGGTTTTTAGCCGCTAACTGTGCGAAACACAATAAACAATCAAGCTGCGCAATTAAAAACGAATCGAGTTGGATCGGTTTAATATAACTGGCAGTTTCGTACATCAGTTCGTTGTATAAACGGATTTCGATTGCCTGGATCTTTTCCTCTGCACCTAAAATCTGATCTTCGTATTCTTTAAGCTCTGGTGTAATATAACGCTCGGCATTTACAAGTGTTTGCTTGCGGATCCAGCCTGCAGGTACTTTATCTTTATGGGTATGGGTAACTTCCAAATAATAACCAAAAACGTTATTAAAGGCAATTTTTAACGATGGTATTCCCGTTGCCTCTGCTTCGCGTTTTTGTATCTGCACCAGATAATCTTTACCGCCAAAAGCTATTTTACGCAAGCGGTCTAAATCTTCATCAATACCATCGGCAATTACATTCCCTTTAATCAGCAAAGCTGGTGGCTCTAGTTGTAATTCCCTTTCAATTCTCTCCCTAATAGCCAAACACGGATTTAACTGATCTGCTATTTTAATCAGGAAAGGGTTTTTAGAATCGGCAGCCAGTTTTTTAACCGCTTCGATATGGTAAAGTGCGCGTTTTAAAGCAACCAATTCTCTGGGACCAACACGTTGAAGGCCTACTTTAGAAATGAGTCGTTCTAAATCGCCAATCTGTTTAATGTTATTTAGAAACTCGCCTTGTAATTCTTCATGTTTTACAAAATACTCCACCATTCCAAGTCGTTCCTGGATTGGTTTCAATTCTTTTAATGGCATAATGATCCACTTCTGCAACAAACGTGCGCCCATTGGGGTACAGGTATGGTCCAAAATATCGAACAAGGTTACGGCGTTATCGTTAGGCGAATTCACCAATTCGAGGTTACGGATTGTGAAACGGTCTAACCACATGTAACGGTCTTCTTCAATGCGGCCGATCGAACTAATGTGTTGTAGATTACGGTGCTCGGTTTCACCCAAATAGTGTAGAATAACGCCGGCAGCAACAATTCCGCTCTGTAAACGCTCTACACCAAAACCTTTTAACGAAGAAACCTCAAAGTGTTTCATCAGGGTTTCATTTCCAAAATCAGTGGTAAAAGGCCATTCGTCTAAACCAAAAGTGTAAAAACGGTCGCCGAAGTGCTCGGTAAATGCCTGTCGTTTCGATTTCTGAAAAATAACTTCTGTTGGCTTAAAGCCTTGTAAAAGTTTATCAATATAATCGCTGTTACCCTGTGCAATTAAAAATTCACCTGTCGATATATCTAAGAATGAAACACCCAGCTGTGTTTTATCAAAGAAAACACAGGCGAGGAAATTGTTCGATTTTTGGTTTACAATATTATCACCGTAAGCTACTCCAGGCGTAACCAATTCTGTTACACCACGTTTAACAATGGTTTTTGTGGTTTTAGGATCTTCCAGCTGATCGCAAATGGCTACGCGTTGTCCTGCCCGTACCAATTTGGATAAATAATTATCCAATGAGTGATGCGGAAAACCAGCCAGTTCTAAAGCGCCGCCATTAGGGCCAGTGCCTCTTCTGGTTAATACGATGCCTAAAATCTGTGCCGTTTTAATGGCATCTTCGCCAAAGGTTTCATAAAAATCGCCAACCCTAAATAGTAAAAGTGCGCCCGGATACTTCGCCTTAATTGCGTTGTATTGCTGCATTAACGGGGTTTCTTTATTCGTGTCTTTAGCCAAAACTGAAATTAATTTACAAAAGCCATAAAGATAACACGAATAAGCATTTTACAGCTGTTTTGTTGAAAAGTTAAAAGATTGTTAGTTTGTTTAACCGCTCAAATGTTTAAATCTGCTATTTGAAAGGCATCCTAGTTAACCAATTTATACAGTTTAAACAGTTAACCACTATTTGGAAATGAAGGGTTCTGTACATTTCGGGGCATGCAGTCCTGCTATTCACTTTACTTCGTTACACTCGTGTTCGTTCCTATCAGGTTTAGGTACAAGGGTCTGTTTTAATCCAGTTGCATCATTGTTTTTTTCTTCAACAGTTAACCATCATTTGGAAATGAAGGGTTCTGTGCATTTCGGATAGTACAGTCCGTTATCCGCTTTACTTCGTTACACTCGTGTTCGCTCCTACCAGGTTTAGGCACATTGGTTTGATTAATAAAATTCTTATTATTTATCAAAAAATATTACCTTAATCATGATACTACTTACATTAAATAAATATATTATAATGAGATAGTTAACAAAAATAGAAACTTAAGATCTTAGCCATGTACTACAATAATGCACTTTGTGATATTTATATTGGAAAAGGGGCAGGTAAAAAGTTAATGGACGATATGAGGGGTGCAAAACATTCTGTCAAAATCATATCCCCTTACCTGTCACCATACCTGATTTCAGAATTGATTAATCTAAAAGATAAAAACATTGATGTTAAGTTAATTACCACAAACAATATCGAGGATTTTTATGGTGATCGTGAAAGAAATATCTATAAACTCATTATTCAGAAATGCAACACAGACTTTGATAAACAAATAATTAGGAATAAGTGGATTAAGCTTGCAGAAACACTCTCATACATTAGCTACGGCCTAATAGCGCTATCCATTGTATTGGCTTATTATTTCAGAGACCTTAAAATATTCCTAGGTTTTATACCTATAATTATTCTATTCTTGATACGAGGTTTGTACAAGATAAAAATTAAAAACCTTAGGATCTATTCTTACCACTATACTCAGCTATTTCCTTTTAAAGTATATATGTGTAATGAAAAAACATCTTTAATTCACAGTAAAATATACCTAATTGATGGTCAGATCGCCTATATGGGATCGTTAAACTTTACTGCAAGTGGAACCCAGTACAACCATGAGACTCGAATTAGAACTACGGACATTAACGCAATTGAGAAAATAAATAAGGAGATTGACGACCTTTTTGAAAACCCTTATATGCTTGCGGCAGATCTACAGCTTTGGGGAAGACAATTATACATTGAACCTATTAACTAAAATTAACACTAATTTCAAAACGTTTTGCCCCTATTGCTGTTACATCTATATAAATTTAACCTAATATTATAATTATGACGATCCAATTGAATACCGACAAAAACTTAACCATTCACCAGGAATACGATGAAAAAATTCAGACACAGTTAAATGAAGGTTTGAGCAGATATAGCGATTTAATTACTCGTCTGGAGGTCCATTTATCTGATGAAAATGGCAGTAAAGATGGCTTAGACGATAAAAGATGTTTATTAGAGGCCAGGATTACCGGAAAAGATCCTATAGCCGTTACCAATATGGGCAATACCTACGATTTGGCTATTACAGGTGCATTAACGAAATTAAAAAGCACACTCGAAAAAGTGGCTGGGAAAATGAAAGCGCATTAAATCCGTTCGTCACCCTGAACTGAGTCCTAGAGAACTCACCAAAGGTAATTTAGTTCAGGGTTTATCAAACAAAATACTTTTATAATAAAAAAGCAATCTGACTAGATTGCTTTTTTATTATGATGTTGGTCGCCCTCCTTTATTACTAAATTGATTATAACATTTTCCATTTAAAAATTCAAATTTAGTACTGAGTACAACTTTTTTTAATGCGTCATCGCTTTCCTCATTCATTGTACTTATGTGAAGGTTACCTTCTTTGCAAATTGAACCGAGCACACTTTGAGATTCATCGGTAAAATAAACATATTGAACAATTCCATTTGTTCCCACCAGATCAGCAAGATGTTTAATGAACTGAGGCAAATTTTGCTTATTTATGATTAAGCCTCCTTTAAAATCCTTACCTATACCTTCATTTTCAAGAAATTGCATCCCTTTTTTAAAGTTTTTATATTTTCCTTCTCGAAATCTCCATGCTAACTTCTCATCTCCCAAGAATATAAAACAATCTGATTTTAAACCCTTTAAAAGATGATTAAGTTCTTCTCCTAATGCCTTAACATGTTTTTTATTAGTTTTTGATGTGATAGTTAGAATATAATTGGCGAAGGTTTCCGGATAGAAATAATCGTAGTCTTCAATTTCCCCATTATAATTTCTTTGCGGAAATATAGGATATTTAGCAAGACATTTCTTTCTTTTTATCTTTTTAATCACCTTATAGCTGTTTTTTAAGCTAGCTGCTCAATATATCCCAAAAACAGCTTTAAAGCTTTCTTTCTGTCATCGGTAACATCAAATTGAAGTTTGTGGTACAGGTAATCTTCCAGGTCGAAATTCGACACTTCAGGTAATTCCTGTAAAACATTTTTTCTATGCGCTAAACCAAATTTTAAAGCGGCATTAAATTCAGCCTTAAATTCTTGTGAGATTTCTTTATTGGCCACCCAGGCAGCATACATAAATGGTAATCCGGTAAAGTTTTTCCACTCTTCACCCATATCGTAAGCGTAAGCAAAATCTTCTTTTTTACCAAAGGTTCTATCACCGATTAAAACAAAAGCATCCGTTTTTGTAGTAGGATCAGTAGTAAATTCCACTTCTTTTTTCCAATGGAACTTCAACAATACTTTAGCTAAATTATTCGATGTACGCGAGTGGGTATCCAGTCTTATCGTTTTAATTTCCTGGGCAGGAACTTCACTAAAAATGAATACAGAATTTACACCTCCATCACTTCCGATACAATAATCAGCTACAATATTCGCATTGGGAACCAAGGGAATAGCCGCTACAGGCATTAAACCGATATCAACCTGACCATTAATTACTTTAGCTGCGCAATCTGAAGGAATATCTAAACTTAAATCAATTTTATTTATAATGTCCGAATGTTCTAATCCGTATATAAAAGCTTTGGTATTGGTATAGGCAACAGCCGATATTTTAATCTTATTCAAGGTGTTATGTTAAATCTTTTATTATCACTCGCCATGGTTCGTGTCCTCACGAACCATTATATAAATCCCTTTATCCTGCCAACATCCTGAAAGAAATCCGATAGCTATCGGATCAGGATGACTAACTGTGGAAGTTATTCAACTATTAAACCATCCAAATGAACGGCACTGTTAAATTCAAGAACAGTAAATTTTCCATCTTCGAAACCC
>NZ_LMZQ01000073.1 GCF_001442625.1 Pedobacter ginsenosidimutans
CTCAAGCGGTCGTCATTTCGAGCGGACCCGATAGCTATCGGGTGCAATGCAGTCGAGAACCACGAAGTACTCAGCGAAGCTAAATCTATTATAGATCTCTCCTCCGAAGGAGTTCCTTTGGAACATTTCGCTGTGCTTCAGTCGAGATGACGACCTTTCTATAAGATTCTGCTGTTGGTAACTTTTTTCAGAATGACAATCGAATTAACATTATGTACTCCTCCCCTTAGAATGCTGAATTTATTATTGGCAGCCCTGAAACTATTCTTGTTATTCCCTTAACATTGCCTTCACATCTAGATCCTTGCTTTGTTCAAAAAAATTAAATGAAGAAAGAACTACTCACCTTAATAGTAGCCATATCTATCGGTATGGTATCATGTAAAAAAAGCCACGAAGAAACCCCTTTGGAATTTAGCTATCCTGCCGTTGCAGAAGTTTCAGATCCTTCGGTGCTTTTCACAACTGCTACTGGCGTAAAAGTGTATAACGGAGGTTTTGGATCAGCAGTTGCCGCCGATCCTAACTCGCCGGATGTTTTTTATATGCTAACCGATAGGGGTTCGAACGTTGCCGGACAGGTTGCGAACTCCATCATTATCGGAAAACCTGATTTTGATCCACAGATCGGCAAATTCAGGTTGAAAGATGGGAAATTGGTGCTCGAACAAACCATCGAACTTAAAAATGCATCTGGTAATAAATTAAACGGACTTCCAAACCCTGCGGGAATGGGGGCTTCTGGTGAAACTGCTTACGACTTAAATGGACAGGTGATTGCGCCAAGTGCCGATGGAATCGATTCAGAAGGTTTGGTAAGGGCAGCTGACGGCTCATTTTGGATCAGCGATGAATATGGTCCGCATATTGTACATTTCGATGCCTCAGGTAAAACAATAGAGCGCATTAACCCATTTGGAACAGGAACAGGCGGGCGGAAAATTCCAGCTGTATTTGCAAATAGAAGAGCAAACCGTGGCATGGAAGGTTTGGCCATTACCCCAGATGGAAAAACCTTGGTGGGTATGATGCAGTCGCCAATGTACAATCCGTCTAAAACTGCAGTTGCTAATTCGATGGTATTAAGAATTTTGACTTTTGATATCGCAAGCGGAGCAACCAGGCAATATGCTTACCTGATGGATAACACTACTTTAACAGGCGTGAGCGATATTGTTGCCGTTAACAATACTACTTTCTTAACCATAGAACGTGATGGATTGTATGGCGGCGCAGCAAGTAATCCGGCAACATTTAAAAAAGTTTTCAAAATAGACCTGAGTGGTGCTACCGATATTTCTGATTCCGGCAACGGTGCAACAGGAAAACTTTATGGCGGCAAAACCGTGGAAGAACTGAACAATGCAGCAGGTTTAAACACGGCGGGAATTACCCCTGTAAGCAAAACCATTGTTTTAGACCTGTTGAAAGATCTACCTTCCATTTATCCGCACGATAAAGCAGAAGGCTTAGCCTTACTGCCTGGCAATATCCTCGTAATTTCTAACGATGATGATTTTGGTGTGGTGGATAATGGTGCAAGTGGCTTTGCACAAAAAATATTGCCTTTAACAAATTCGGTTGATAGAAACCGTTTATACTTTGTTAAAATTAAACTTTAAAGCAATTAGCCATGTGTCAATTGACTCATGGCTAATTTATATCATGAAATAAGGTACAAGTTGTGATATATTGTCTTATTAGTATGCCCATTACTACCGTACTTTTACCCTTTTTGTGCCTGGCAATAGGAATTGAGGTTTACATTGTTAAGCTTTGTACAGCCTATCTTAATTTGCCTATGTATTACAGCTGTGCAATTGTTGATGATGAACAGCACGCGATTGATGTACTTCACGATTATATTGAAGGTATCCGTTTTTTAAAACTATTTAGCGCCTTTAATAACCCCTTTGATGCCTTAAAAACAATTAGTGCCGGAGATAAAATCGATTTTCTTTTTTTAGATATAGATATGGATGGAATGAAGGGAACTGAACTATCCCAACATCTCCGCTCAAAGGCCAGGTTTGTGATTTACGCATCCGCCCACCTCGAAAATGAGGTGAGAAAAATAGATTCCAGCTTTGAATGCTATCTTGGCAAACCAATCTCAATGAAACGTTTTGCTGGTACCATTGATAAACTGATACGACTTAATAATCTGCCGATAAAAAATGAAAATAGCTTATGATCGAACTTAATTACCTTTTTGAACATGAATTTTTAGAAAATGTATCCTATCAGTTAATGCGGTCAAGCATGGAAGACCCATGGTTGGTGCTGTCTGGATGTAAAGTGCTGGGGATTATTGATGAAGTTGAAGGGAAGTGGAGTCAGATTATAGGTGGAGATATTCCGCCAAAAGCAATTGAAGGGATGGGGGATTTGATCAACATGCAACAATTTAGCTGGTTGCCGAATCTGATTAAAAAACAGTGGCCAAAGTATGTGTTTGATGTGGTCGTAGAAAATGAAGACCGTTACGAAATAATTTGCTGTAAAGAGGCTTGCCCCAAACGTTTTCAACAACGTTTTACATTGGGTATCCATGCGCTGGCACAAAGAGAATCTGCGCTTGTTTTTAAAATACGGTGCTTTCAGAAATCAGATTGTTACGAGGTAGTAAAAGCGCCTGCAATTGATCGGTACGTTTAGTATTTGTCCTGAATATTCTTAAAGGTAAACAAAGGTTCTAGCGCAAACAGAATCTGCTGTGTTTTCAAAATTTACATTAATTCCTGTTTGTTTAAGCGCTGATGTCAATGTAATATTTAAATTTGGCCCTACAAAACTCTTCCTCAACATGACCTTTGTAGAAAAATTGCAGACCTTACGCCAATTAATGGCTGCTCAAAAAGTAGATGCTTATATTATTACTGCGGCAGATCCACACATTAGTGAGTATTTACCTGCGCATTATAAAGCCATTCCTTTTGCTTGTGGATTTACAGGGTCGGCTGGCACGCTGGTCATTACTCAGGAATTTGCTGGTTTATGGACTGATTCGCGATATTTTACGCAGGTAGAAACACAATTAAACAATACTGGATACGAATTGGTAAAGTTGAAAGTGCCACATACGCCGGAATATATCGATTGGTTGCGCCAGGTTTTGCCAAAGGGTGCAAAAGTAGGTTTTAACCATCAGCTCATTACGGTAGGTTTAGCCCTCGAGATGCAGAACAGTTTGACCCAGCGTGGAATAGAAATAACTGACGTTGATTTTATCAGCACCATTTGGCTCGATAGGGTAGGGCTACCTGTAGAAAATGCCTTTTTAATAGACGAAGAAGCTGCAGGTCTTAACATTTCTGCTAAAATAAATGAGGTAAAAGCGGCTTTAAAAATAAATGGAGCAGATTATCATTTTATTTCATCGCTTGATGACATTGCCTGGCTTTTTAACCTAAGGGGAAAAGATGTAGACTATAATCCTGTATCCTTAAGTTTTGCTTTAATTGCTCCTGCAGCGGTAAAACTCTTTATCGACAAGCAAAAATTGTCACAAACAGATATCGATACTTTAAATCAGCAGGGCGTAACTTTGCATCCCTATGCTGAGGTGGCTGAGGCATTAAAAAATCTGCCAAAAGATGCGCAGGTTTTTATCGATCCTAAACGTACTTGTTTTGGCTTGTACCAGTGCTTGCCTTCTAGTGCTAAAATCGTTTCGGGGATTAATCCAAGCACACATCTAAAAAGTTTAAAGAATAATACTGAGATTAACCACATCCGTAAGGCAATGCTAAATGATGGGGTTGCTTTAACCAGGTTCTTTAAATGGATGGAAGATCATTTAGGGAAAGAAAAGATTACAGAATGGTCTGCAGCAGAGAAATTGGCCGGGTTTAGAGCCGAGCAAACATCTTTTGTTGGTTTAAGTTTTAATACCATAGCTGGTTACAATGCCAATGGGGCCTTGCCGCATTATAGTGTAACAGCAGAAAGCAATCAGGAAATTACAGCCGATGGTTTGTTTCTTGTCGATTCGGGAGGCCAGTATTTGTATGGTACAACCGATATTACCAGGGTAATGCCTATCGGTAATTGCTCACCAACCCAGGCCGATGATTATACCTTGGTGCTAAAAGGCCTGATTGAAGGTTCTAAACTAATTTTTCCAGAAGGTACTAAAGGGTATCAAATCGATTCTATTTGTAGAAAACCACTGTGGGAACATGCCATAAATTTTGGGCATGGAACGGGTCACGGTATTGGCTTTTTTCTGAATGTACATGAAGGACCTCAGAATATTAGCCCGGCCAATGTAGACGTTGCCTTTAAACCGGGAATGGTAACCTCCATCGAACCTGGAATTTATCGCCCGGGAAAACATGGTGTACGCATCGAAAATCTTGTTTTATGTATCCCTAAGGGTAACAGTGAATTTGGCGATTTTCTCACTTTTGAAACCTTGACGTTGTGTTTTATTGATACTTCTATCGTAAATAAAACGCTTTTGGCACCAGATCAGATGGAGTGGTTAAATCAATACAATCAAATGGTGTTTGAGAAGCTTCAGCCACTTCTTTCAACAGATGAAGCAGCGTGGCTAGAAGAGAAATGTAAGCCAATTTAATAATCCGTGTTGTCAGTCTGAGCTTGTCGAAGACCTTTATTGCTATTTAGTGATAAACGGCTTAAATTTCCTTATATCTCTTATGTGGTTAATAATCTGACATAGGAAAGCAATTCCTGCATTTCAATTAATGTTAGTCGCGCTTTCCCCTGTAGTGTTGACTTTACGTCGGAAGCTACCGCTGCAATCGCGTTTAGGTATCCGATGTAGTGCCAACAGATGGGTTTCCCCTCAGGCGAATAATTAAATCTGCGTGCTTTGCGTAATCTGCGGGAACCTATTTTGTTCTTCATGCTTACCGCCTGACGCCCCAACTCCCCATAAATACACCAATTCTTTACCGATTTTGCGCTATTTTTAAGTTCGATGCCCGCTTTATCTTTTAAATTTTAATTTTGATTTAACCACATTCCTAAATTTCCATTGTCATCATGATTATCAAACTAAAAAAGAAGAGAACTTTATCCATAATAACTTTTAAAGCAATATTTTGCTGTATTTTATCTTTTCTAAATATTGAGGTAGTTCTCGCCCAATCGCCTTGGATTGCTTTAGGCAAAAAGCCGTCTACGCTGGGCCTGGAAAATGGATTTTCGACCTATAATGCCGGAGCATTTAATCTAAAGCTCGTTAAGTCATCGCAGACAGTAGCAGGCCTACAGCCTAAAATGGTTAAAGATTTTGATTTTGTACCCAGCGATAGCTTAAAAGTGCGTAGTTCAGATGGTTTATATCACCTGGGCGATATAAACTTGAAGTTACGCTCCATTGGTGAAGAAGCCTGGAAAAGCTATAGCACAGCCGCAAAACGAAGCCCCGTGAAAAATATTGCTATGGGTAAAAATGTACTCGCTGCTGCCGATCTTGCTGCAACACTTCCGGCTGATATCCCGCTACAGGTTAAACGGATCTGGGAAATGCTTAACGGAAAGCTTGTGCTCCGCTTCGAACTGAAAAACAAGAGCAATAAAAACGTAGAAATCGGGGCGCTAGGTATTCCGATGATTTTCGATAATATTCTCGAAGGCAGAACATTGGAACAAACCCATGCAAAAAATGTTTTTTATGATCCATATATCGGTAAAGATGCTGGTTATCTGCAAGTTACCAGGTTAAGTGGTCATGCACCTTCTTTGCTTGTTACGCCATTGGGGCATACGCCATTTGAGGCTTACAACCCGCTTAATGATGACCGGACACCAAGAGGGATAGCTTTTGAAGGTTTTTATGAGTGGATGGTATACAGTAAAGCCTATGCCGAAAATGAATGGAAAAATGCCGAGCAATGGAATACACCAACTTCAACCTTTCTAAAGCCCGGCGAAAGCCGAAGTTATGCCCTTCAGTTTATTCTTTCTGGAACAGCAAAAGATATCGAAAGCAAACTGATCGAAAATAAACGGCCAGTAGCGATATCAGTTCCGGGTTATGTACTGCCTAAAGATGTGGAAGGAAAATTGTTTATCAACTACCCTAAAAAGATTAAAGCTATTCAGGTTCAACCCGAAAATGCCCTAAAAGTAAGTGCATTAGGTTCAACCAAAAATGGTTGGAAAAGTTATTCCGTAAAGGGAAATGCCTGGGGAAGAGCAAGATTGTCTATTACCTACGAAGATGGTTTGGAGCAAAGTATAAATTATAAGGTAATTGAAACCGAAAGTGATGTGATTGCTAGTTATGGTAATTTTTTAACAACCAAGCAATGGTTTAACCAGGCTGATCCTATTTTTAAAAGAAGTCCTTCAGCTATTACATACGATAATGAAAAGAAACAACAGGTAACGCAAGACAATAGGGCATGGATTGCAGGTTTAAGCGATGAAGGTGGCGCTGGTTCGTGGTTGGGAGCAATAATGAAACAATTGGTACAACCTAAAAAAGAAGAAGTTGATAAACTGAAACAATTTGTAGATAGTGTAATGTTTGGAAGAATACAACTTAAAAACGGTACTCAGAAATATGGTGTAAAAAAGAGCTTGTTCTACTATGCACCAGATTCGCTCCCTAAAGATACTTATGCCTCAAATATCAATTTTAAAACATGGTCTGCATGGCCAAAAAAAGAAGCTGATAACCTTGGCCGGTCTTATAACTATCCGCATGTTGCAGCAGCCCATTGGGTGATGTATCGGTTGGCGCGTAATTATAGTGGCCTTGTGGAGGAGCAGAGCTGGAAACAACACCTTATAGACGCCGCTGAAACAGGTATGGCGATGGTTAATATTGCTCCTTATTACGCACAGTTCGGTCAAATGGAAGGCACAGTTTTCTATCTCATCCTAAATGACCTTAAAAACGAAGGACTAACAGAAGAAGCAACCAGGTTAGAAAATGAAATGAAGAAGCGAGCCAACCACTGGCGTTCGCTACAATATCCCTTTGGTAGTGAAATGCCTTGGGACTCTACAGGTCAAGAAGAAGTTTATGTATGGTCAAGCTATTTTGGCTACCAGGACAAAGCAAATGTAACACTTGATGCCATATTAGCCTATATGCCTGTGGTGCCGCATTGGGCCTACAATGGTAATGCCCGTCGGTACTGGGATTTTCTTTATGGAGGTAAACTTTCGCGCATCGAACGGATGATCCATCATTACGGTTCAGCGCTCAATGCCATTCCTGTATTAATGGATTACCGTAAAAATCCCGACGATTTCTATCTTTTGCGAGCTGGTTACGGCGGGTTATTGGGTTCGATTTCCAATATCACACAAGAAGGTTTTGCGCCTGCCGCATTTCATGCTTATCCATCGACCTTAAAAAATGACGGCATTA
>NZ_LMZQ01000074.1 GCF_001442625.1 Pedobacter ginsenosidimutans
AAAATTGCAATAAAAGACCCAAGAAAGAAGCGTACCCTTAATAAGGATCTGTTTACCACTGATCGCAACGAAATACTGAACAATACAGAGATCAATACGATTGTAGAATTAATTAATGATGCCGATGCTGCTTACGAAATTGTTACTACTGCATTAAGAAACGGTAAAAATGTAGTTTCTGCCAATAAAAAAATGATCGCCACCCACTTAAAAGAACTGGTAGATTTACAGCAAAAGCATGGTACTTCTTTATTGTACGAAGGAGCCGTTTGTGGCAGTATTCCAATTATCCGTAACCTGGAAGAATATTACGACAATGAATTATTCCATGCTTTGAGTGGAATTTTTAATGGCTCATCTAATTACATACTGTCGAAAATATTTAATGAGAACCAAAGTTACGACTCGGCTTTAAAAGAAGCACAGGAATTAGGTTTCGCAGAAACCGACCCGATTTTGGATGTGGGAGGTTACGATCCGAAATATAAACTGGCTATTGCTACAGCACACGCATATGGTTTATTTGTAAATCCAGATGCTATTTTAAACATTGGTATACAGAACCTTTCTAAGCACGACATTAAATATGCACGTGAGAAAAACTTTAAAATTAAATTGGTTCCTACGGCACGTAAAGTGAATACAAAAGATATCGTGACTTATGTACTACCGAAGCTGGTAGCTAAAGATGATTTCCTTTACAACGTGGAAAATGAGTACAATGCAGTTGCAGTTCAGGCGGCTTTTGCTGATAAACAGTTTTTCTATGGTAAAGGTGCTGGAGGCCACCCTACAGGTGCAGCTGTACTTTCTGACATTGCTGCTTTGCGTTACGATTACCGTTACGAGTATAAAAAATACCACTCGGAAAATGGTGTTAAGCATACCGAGGAAATTTTATTGGAAATTTATTTACGTTATGCTGATGAAGATCTGATTACACTTTTGGAATTTGACAACATCAGCGAACGTTATGCTGCAAGCAGCTATAAATATGTGGTTGGAACAGTTAAGCTAGAGAGTTTAATTAAAAACCGCGACTTGCTTTTGGATGAATCTGTTTTTGTGGCCTATACTGGCAGACAGATTTACAAACAGGAGCAATTGAGTGAAAATGTTTTTGCCCAGGAATTGGCAAGCCTATAATTTATTTTTAAGGTTAATTTTTTTATTTGTTTTGTTGTTAAGCACAAAGGTCGGAGCGAGTCCGACCTTTTGCGTTTATGTAAAATTTTCAAGTATCCGTTGCTTATCTTCGTTTTCCTTATCGTTTTTATGGTAAAGTTCAATGAAGACTATCTTTTGCTCTTCTTCATAAAACGCATAAATTAACCTCAAACCAGAGTTTACTCCCCAACCTTTTAAACTATCACAGGTGATTTTCTTAATTTTAATTACACATGTACTAATACCCAAATTATCAATACGAAAACTAAAAGGATTGCGTTCATCGGGCTTTACCCTTAAAATTATCTTTACATCTTCCAAATCAGATTGCAAACTACGATATCGCTTCAAAAGTTTTTTTAGATCCTTTTCAAATTCATTTAGTGATTCAAAAAGCATAATTAATTATTTTCTTCTTCATCATAAACCCGAACAGAATAAGGTAATTCCCGATAGAAAGCTAAATTATAACTAATATCCTTGCCTTCTTCTGTTACTTCCCATGGTAAATCTTTATGGGAATAATCGCTTATAGCTGTGGCCGACCAATCGCTCATTTGCTCGATAACTTTATCTATAACATCTTTTTCACTTGCTTTAAGCATAGTTAAATCAGCTTTTTCAAGTGGCAGATAGCGCTTTTGTGGGTAACCTTTAAATTCTGTTTTTATTCGTTGAAGCTGATTTGCGTCTATCATTTGATTGATAATAGCATCTAACTTTTGAGGAACAGGGCCATAAGGCAATTTTTTATACTTCGCTCCTGTTAAATGCTCTTCATATAATTCGTAATAATTAAAATCAGAAAAATAAAGGAGTTTATACAATACGGTTTCACCAACGTTAGGTTTGCCGGCGCAGTGCTCTAAAATATAAAGCAAAACATTTTTAAACTTATTTATATTTAGAGTTGGAACAGAAATACGCTCCGCTATAACCTCGTCGTGTGATTCGCTGGATGCTTTCAAACTTTGATTGGCCAGAAAATCTTTGGTCATAAACTCGTCTAAAGAAAAGCCCAGCACTATTGATAGTTTTTGCATTTCACTTAGGCTCACTACCCGATTTCCCAATTCCATTTGGGTTAAAGATGGTCTTGAAATCGCGATACTTTTTGCTAAATCTTCTTGCGAGAAACCTTTACTTAAACGTAGATTAGCTATTCGCTCGCCAATTTGCTTTTTTGATAATTCTTTTCCCATACTACAAACATACAACATGTTTTAAAATAAAACAACGAATTGATAGATTTAAGAACAATAATTATTTCTGGATAAATTGCTCTGATGCTACCACAATGAAATCTTAAAACTTCTATAAATGTAAATTGAAGAAATATCTATTATTTTACCTTAATGTATTTCTCAATAATTACGCGGTCAACACCGGCGGCCTCCACTTTTTCAACCCCTTTCTGAATCAAAGTATCTTTATGGATGGCGAGTTTAAAGTTAAATATTTTGCCTTCCCAATCTTTGTTTTTATAATATTCAAGGTGTTCGGTATAATCATCGCCTTTTAAAACGAAAGTTCCTCCTCCTGCATCGAAACTGCTGGTATCTTTAGGATTAAGGCTATGTTTTAAAAATGCAAAATGTGTGTGATTAAACATCTTGATCATTTTTAGCTTGCCAGAATAATCTGTTGTTTGGCTTGTTCCATTTTCGATGGTTGTAGCCGATAATAATTGCCAGGTACCCTGAATATCAAGATCTGAATCTTTTTTGCTTCCATCTTTGTTAACACAAGAAAATAATGAAAGCACTGCAAATAGCATTAAAATGTTTCTCATAAACGGGATTTATAATTTGGTTATTATTTGTTTTAAATATTTATCCCCTTCCAGCCATTTTGATCAGCTTATGTGCGAGGTCTTTCCCTAAGTAGCCATCAATTATAGCGTGTACGATATATAAAATCGGGGTCATTAAAATAGCCACAACAAATTTATAGGTATATCCTACTAAACCAATGGCAAAAACCTGTTGCCAGCTATAGTGGTATTGAGGGTTTATATAAAATGCAATAAAAATCACCACAAAACTATCAATAAACTGAGAAACCAAAGTAGAACCTGTAGCGCGTAACCAAAGTGCCCGCTCCCCTGTTATTTTTTTAATCTTATGAAATATCAATACATCAACCATTTGCCCGATAATAAAGGCCGTAATTGATCCTACGATGATCCACATCCCCTGCCCGAATATCCCCGCAAATGCATTATTCATATTGAGGTCTTCTCCATTTATATTTTGATGTACCCAGAAATCGGCGGCGGTTAAATGCATTGATCCCCAAACCACAAGAAAGGCAAATGCAATTAATATAGCAGTGAGAATAGACAAAAATCGAACTTGTTTCACACCAAAATATTCATTGATAATATCTGTCATAATGAAAATAATCGGCCAGGTTAATACTCCTGCCGACATTACAAAGGATAGATGCGGAACACCCAGTAAGTTTATATCGAACTTTTTAAAGCCCAGCGTTTCTTCAACACTGAACAATTTAACTCCAATAAACTCTGATAATATAGCGTTTGCTACAAAAAAGCTACCCAGAATGAGTAGTAAACGGCTTTCTTTTGTCTTAAAAGTCATAGACTATAAATCTAGAAATAAATAGCAGATTTAGCATAGCAATCATCACATTTTTAACAGAGATAACACAAAGATTACGCATCCACCCTAGTGTATAATTAGTTTTAACTAAAAATATGATTTTTACAATCGTTCGACGGTAAAAATAGGTTAACAAATTAAATCTCCCAATCTTTGCGGCATCAAAATCTGGTATATTCATGGCTAAAAAACGACACTTCTATCTCATACTCATTTTAGGTTCATTGGCAGCGCTTGGCCCCTTCTCTATCGACATGTATCTGCCTGGTTTTGTTGATATAGCAAAGGATTTAAGCAGTAATGAATCAACGGTAGCCCTATCACTATCAAGCTTTTTTATCGGGATTTCTGCCGGCCAGTTATTATATGGACCACTCTTGGATAAGTTCGGAAGAAAGAAACCGCTATATTTTGGTTTAGCACTTTATATCCTTTCCTCTTTTCTTTGTTTGGCTGTAACTGATGTTAACCAATTAATTGTTTTACGTTTTGTACAGGCTATCGGAAGCTGTGCCACGGCAGTAGCCTCTGTTGCCATGGTACGGGATCTGTTTTCGGTAGAAGAAAGTCCGAAAGTATTTGCTTCCTTAATGTTGGTCATCGCTGTTTCACCTATGCTCGCCCCAACGGCAGGTGGCTACTTAATTTCGGCCCTGGGCTGGAAATATGTCTTCGTGTTTTTAGGATTGATGGCGGTTTTAATGCTCTTAGCTTCAATTTTCAAACTACCGGAGAGTTATAAGCCCGATCCGAATTACTCTTTAAAACCAAAGCCTATTTTAACCAATTTCTTTACCGTTTTAAAAGAGCCTCAATTTTATACTTATGCGTTGATCAGTTCGATTACCTTTTCGGGTTTATTTGCCTATGTATCTTCGTCGCCTCAGGTATTTATGAAGATTTATGAGGTAAGTAAAACAGGCTACGGATGGATTTTCGCACTGCTTTCTGTATCATTTATCGGATCGAGTCAGGTAAATAGCTTGATACTAAGGTGGTTTACCAGCAAAAATATTATAACCTATGCCCTTATTGCACAATGTATTTTCAGTTTAATCTTTTTGGTTTTCGCCTTAAATAACTGGTTAAATTTATATTCTACCATAGGCTTTATTGCATTATTTTTGGCCTGCTTAGGTTTAATTAACCCAAATGCAGCTGCCTTGTCGCTCGCTCCATTTACCAAAAATGCGGGTAGTGCATCGGCCTTAATGGGTGCCTTGCAAATGGGATTAGGTGCGCTGGCCTCGGTAATGGTAAGTTTATTTAGCGAACACTCAGTTGTACCTATGCCTTTGGTAATGACGGCAGCAGCATTTATTGCTTTAGGTTGTCTACTAATCGGCAGAAGGTTTATCACCACTGAAGTGGAGTCATCGACTGATGCTGCTGTTGCAGCGCATTAATAAATATAGAATATCATCCGAGGGCTAATTTATTGGATTAAAATCAATCTCGAGGGGTCGTCATTTCGACCGAAGTGGAGAAATCTTTTAAATTCATTTTTTGCTTCAAAGATCTCTCCATTTCGCTGCGCTACAGTCGAGATGACGACCATTCTACTGGAATAACAACTTATCATACGGTCTCTCCGTGTGTTGGGGACGGAACTATGGTACAAATAACTTGTAAATCAAATAGCAAACAATTGTACCCACTGCTGCGATGATAAAGCCACTTAACCGTTTCTTTTTGATAAAACAGATTAAGATAATTCCTGAAATAGACACCAATGTCATCAGTACTGCCGAAATATCGATAATCCACGACCAGGCCTTACCAGAATCTCTTCCTTTGTGCAAATCGTTAATCACAGCCACGGCGCCAAACCTGGTAGTGGTTAATTCGTATTTTCCCGTTTCACGATCAATAAAAGAATCGGCAAGGTAGCCAGGGCCATTAAAGGTTAAACTCAGTTCTCTGTCATCTATCCTAAAATCGCTCAATGCGCCTTTAACCTCATGTTTAGTTCTAAAAAACTCAACAATTTGTAACTTGTTTATCTTATTGGTATCAGGTTGGTTTACCCATTTTAAGTTTACTGACCCGGAATCTTTAGTAACCACTTCTTTACCAGAAGTAAACCAATCTGCATGATTTAAGGTTAAGCCCGATACCGCAAAGAATAGCAGAATCGTAAAACTGACCATCGATAAATAAATATGCAGCCAGCGTGATAAACCAGCTAAACGCTTTTTAGCCTTACCTTTTCCGTTATCTTTTTTAACCTGCTTTTTTCCCAGTCCGTTAGGTGCAGCCGTTATCTTATTTTTTTGAGGTTCCGATTTTTCTGTAGTCAAGAGATGCTGATGTTAGTTCTGTATTTGGCGTTAATTCTACTTTTTGTGCCGAGCCTGTAAATTTCATTTCTTTCGCAATTACCTGATAAGTTCCATGCTCGCGGGCAACTTCAATAAAAACAGTATAAATGCCTGCTTTTACCAATTTCCCGCTATCGTCTTTTCCATCCCATGATAAGCTATATTTACCCGGGCCACGTGTTGCAGAACTCGTTGAGCTCAGTTTTCCTTCCGCTCCTTTTTTAAACTCCTCACCATTTGCGCGGTTCCATGATTTTAAATCTGGTAACCAACGTGGTTTGTTATACCAAATAGCCAGATTACGTACAGGGGCTTTAGCGGCATCTTCGATCCATACTGCCACAAACGGCCGACGGACACGTTTACCATCTGTAGATTCTATATTGGCAATTTCTAAGTTTACCACTAACTCATATTTAGTATTCCAAAGTTTATCAGCCTTGCTTGCTTTTTCTAAAACAGTAGCTGGCTTATTTAAAGCAAACTCGTAATTAGCCCATTCTTTACTTCTAATTTCTTTACCATCTTTAGTGATTAACAAGTATGCAATGTCATTTCTGGTCTTAGTCAATGCCTCGATCTCGGCAACAGAAAGCACATTAAAAGAAGTAGCTAAAGCCCCTGCTTCACTGGCGTCAGGACCAATAACCGTTGCACTGATTATTGCTGAAGCAGGCTTTCCGGTACGTGGATCCACAATATGTGAATAC
>NZ_LMZQ01000075.1 GCF_001442625.1 Pedobacter ginsenosidimutans
TAAATACCATGGTTGTTAGGGATTTTCTTCAAAGCCTGTGGGCCAAATAAATTGCTCATCTGCGTTTCGAATGAACGGGCAAATAAACCATCAATATCATGGTTGCAATCATCTACAAAAACGAAACCTCCGTTATGTACATAGGTTTTAAAATTTACGGCTTCTTGCTGACTAAATTGAACCAGTTTATGCCCGCTTAAATAACAGAAAGGATATTTAAATAAATCGCGGCTGCTCAGTTCTACAATTTTCTCTTCTTCATCTAAGGGGATGGTGGTATACTCCAGCAGAGAATTTAACAGATTAGATGGCATGCGCTGATCGGTATCCCAATCGCCCGAATTATATTTTAACCTCGCAAATGTAAATTTAGCTCTTTGCATCACCCTAAAATTACCTTCATTTTTTATTAATCCATCTTTTTACCCTAATTATCGTGTAAATTTTTTGATATTCTTTCCATTAGGCTAAAAACTATCTACCAATATGCCCTATATTGAAGCACAATATCGTTATACTAAAAAATCAACCGTTTTGGAGCGTTCAGAAAGCAACCTAAAAATATTGATCGATAAGATCTCCCTTTTAAAAAGCGAAATACAAAAAGTAATTGTGGGTCAGGATGTGATCATTGAAGAAATGCTGATCGCTTTAATGGCTGGCGGACATTGTTTACTGGAAGGTGTACCGGGTTTGGCAAAAACTTTAATGGTAAGGACAATGTCGCAGGCTTTAGATCTTTCCTTTAGAAGAATCCAGTTTACGCCTGATTTAATGCCTACCGATATTGTTGGTACCGAGATATTGGAAGAAGACCATGTAACGGGAAAACGTTTTTTTAAATTTAACAAAGGCCCTTTGTTTGCCAACATTATCCTGGCCGATGAGGTAAACAGAACGCCACCAAAAACCCAATCGGCACTATTAGAGGCCATGCAGGAATTTGAAGTAACTTACGGTGGACAAACCTACCCTTTAGATCGGCCGTTTTTTATTCTGGCTACGCAAAACCCAATTGAACAGGCCGGAACCTACCCTCTGCCAGAGGCACAATTAGACCGTTTTCTTTTGTACATCAAAATCGGTTACCCAACGGCAGCCGAAGAAACTCAGATTTTAAGCAGCACCACCGGAAGTAAAAAAGCGGTGATCAACCCGATTATCGGTGCAGAAGAAATCAAAGAACTTCAGTCCATTACACGCGAAGTAAGCATCAGCGATGATTTAATTACTTATGTAAGCGAAATCATCCGCGCCACCCGACCTGATACCACCACTGTAAATTTTGTAAAAGAATGGGTACGTTGGGGCGCTGGCCCGCGGGCAGGACAAGCCTTAATATTAACAGCGAAAGCAAGAGCTTTATTTAAAGGCAGGTACGCTGTAATTATGGAAGATTTACAAGCCATGGCTTATCCTGTACTTCGCCACAGGGTATTGATGAATTTTAAGGCAGAAGCCGAAAATGTTTCGTCGGATAAAGTTACCGATGAACTGATCAAAGCCATTTCGAAACCAAAAGCCAATATTTAATGAGTAAACTGCTCGATCCAAAAGTATTGATGGCCATTAAAGACCTTTCATTATCGGCTAAAATGACGATTGATGGTTTTATGAACGGCATTAATAAAAGTACCGTAAAGGGACCGGGATTGGAGTTTAGTCAATACAGAAGTTATCAACCCGGTGACGACTTACGGTCACTCGACTGGAAAATGTTTGCCCGCTCCGACCGTTATTATATCCGCGAATCGGAGGTGGAAACAAATATTGCCGTGCGCATATTAATAGATGCCAGTGCCTCGATGAACCATAGTGATGGCGATTTTACCAAAATTGACTATGCAAAATATCTTGGTGCATCTTTAGCTTACCTCGCCAATTTACAGGGCGATGCCATTGGTTTATATGTGCTGAAAAATTCTGGGATTTTTTCCATGAGCCCAAAACAGGATTATCAGCACCTGGCCAGGTTATTTTACCAGTTGGAGCAGATTAATCCTGATGGAAAATTTACCAAACCCATTCATTATAAAGAACTATTTGCAGGTGCCCAAAAACGCGAACTATTAATTTTTGTTACCGATCTTTATCAAACAGATGATGAAATCATCAAGTTATTGGATACGTTGAATACTTTAAGGCACGAGATCGTGGTTTTTCATGTATTATCAAGAAACGAGCTGGATCTTGATTTTAAAGGTTATAGCACGTTCGAAGACCTGGAAACAGGAGAAACCATTCAGATTGATCAAACCAAAGCGAGGGCCAATTATAAAAACAAGCTTAATGCTTACCTGGAAGAAACCAGGATAAAACTGCTTGATAGAAGGATTTTTTACAGAACCATTTGTACCGATGAACCTTTAGACCAGGCTTTGAGGGATTTTTTAAAACAGAGAAGTAAACTTAGAATTTAAACGGTGCAATTTTTATATCCCATAGGTTTACTGGCGCTTGCAGGCTTAATTATCCCGCTCATTATCCATTTGTGGAATGTTAAACAGGGCAAAACGGTTAAGATTGGCAGCATTGCCCTGCTAGGCGAAAGCTCAAGGGCAAGTTCGAAAAGCTTTAAAATTAACGATTGGCTTTTATTGGTTTTACGCTGTTTGCTTTTGGTGCTGCTGGCATTTCTGCTGGCACAACCTTATCTTAAAAAATTAATCTCGGGCAAAAATAAAGCCGGATGGATTTTGGTTGATAAAGCAATACTTCCACAGGTTTTTAAAACGCATAATAAAACAATAGATTCATTAATAAAACAGGGTTACGAAATCCACGATTTTAATGTGGGGTTTAAACCACTAACCTTAAAAGATACCGCTCTCAATGAAACAAAGCAGGTTAATACTTTAAGTTATACAGCTCTACTGAGTGCAGCTAATCAATTTATTCCACCGGGAGCTGAAGTTTATTTTTTTGCCGATCGACGCTTAAACCGTTTTGGTAACGATCTGCCGGCTTTTAGCTATAAACTGAAGTACATTCCGCTAAATCAAACCGATACGCTTAGCAGCTGGATTGCCCGATATGCAGGAAAGAAATATGAAGCAAAATCAAACCCTTCAAGCACCACTTATCAGGCTTTAAATTCGGCAGACGAATTGCCGATAAACATCGCCATACACGAAACTTCGGGAATTGCAGATGGCAAATATGTCATTGCTGCCTTAAAAGCCATCAGCAGTTTTACCAACCGAAAAATCATTATCAATCCACCGATAGGGAAAGCTGATATTGGTTTTTGGTTATCAGATGATGCGGTTTCCGCAAGCTTTAAATCTTCCATTGCACCTAACGGAACCTTATTTCAGTATGAAAAAGGAAAGCTAATTGACACACCATCATTTATCAATATTGATGGCCATCATATTAAATTGAGTAAAAGATTTGCCTCAACCAGTCAGGCCGAAAAAATATGGAGCGATGCTTTTGGAAATGCAATATTGACAAATGACAAGGCTGATGCCTTACATATCTTTCACTTTTACAGCCGTTTTAACCCGCAATGGAACGAACTGGTTTGGGATGGCTTATTTGTAAAAGCATTGATGCCGATTGTGATCAGCGCGGAAAATTCAACAGACTTTGGTTTTGAAGACAACCCTGCCGATCAGCGGAGATTATCAGTTCAGCAAAAAGAAGTTACCGAGATTACTAAAACACAAGCCACAAAAACCACGCAAAACGAGTCGCTTGGAATTACAATCTGGATAGCAGCTTTATTGATTTTTACCACCGAACGTATTTTATCATTCAGAAAAAAAACTAATTATGTTAAAAGCTGAAGGACAAAATTGGATCAGTAACCTAAGGAAAAAGTGGGTTAGCTTTTATCTGATCAGCACCGTTGCAATCGCTTTGTCCATCGCTTTGGTGTTATCGGCTATTGGCGTTTACCTACTGCATTTTTCTCCATGGCTTTTTGCAGTTATTTTTCCTGTTATTCTGGGCATCTTCTTATTCATAAAACCCATTTGGAAAACCACCGATCAGGATGTTTCGCGTTTTGTAAACAACCAATATCCCGAACTGGAAGAAAGTGCCGATCTCCTGCTGCAAAATCAAGCTGAATTGTCAATGCTACAACAATTGCAAATCAGCAAAATCGAAAATATAATTCCCAACCTATCGCAGCCAAAAGAACCTGTGAAGAAATTATATTCTGGCTTGATTATCCTTCTTGTAGGATTGCTCATCAGCATTGGTATTAGCCAAATCTCTTTGCATAAAAATGAACCTTTAAATTTTCACGAAAAGGCAAGCCAAATTCCGGCAATCAAAGAAAATATTCCGGCAGAAATTTCCGATTTCAGTGCTACCATCATTCCGCCTGCTTACACTCAAAAAGCTGAGCGTAAACAAAAACAGTTTACAATTGCTGCCGAAACAGGTGCCAAAATAAACTGGAAAATCGAAACGAACATTGGT
>NZ_LMZQ01000076.1 GCF_001442625.1 Pedobacter ginsenosidimutans
ATGGGTCTGGTGCGTGTCCAATAAGAATAGTCCTGGTGCCAGGCTACAACTCCTCCGTGTTTTGCTGGTTTACAGAACAATTGATCGTGCCAGAAACGTACGCCCTTATTGCCTAAAATCTGACTGGCCGCCATCGCGAAAGCCGGATTCCATATCACATCATGAAAGCTTTCGGTAATGCGCCAGGCGCCTAAAGCATGAAATAATACTGAATTAGGATCTGTAGATTCATTACTGTGAAACTCGTGAAACAGCCCATTTAACGGGTGCACAGGATCTATAATTTCTGTTAATTCTTTGTTCAGCCGCTCAACCTGCCATTCCTCCAATAACTTTACATCACTAACGTATCCAAAGGTATTAAAAAAATCAAGTTGCTCATTGCTGAGCTTGTACTGTTCCCAATCAGAAGCTTTTGTAGGCCATTTAAACAGGTCGGAAATGAGTTGGTGTTTTTTTGAAAGGTCTTGCTGATTAGGCATTGTTATCAATTTTATATGTTTTATGGTTAGAAATTGCTCGTTAATTAAAGGTAATAAAACATTCTCCTTCATAGAACAGGCAAAGCAAATTTGATTTTAATTATTTTTTGCCCGATAAGCGGTGCTTTGTGATTAATGCGATGTAACCAATTTTTGATAACACGTGATAAATATTTAACACTGAATTAATAATCGGTCATTAGTTTTGCGGTATAAATATTTGGTTAGTATTTATAAGTTTAGGTTAGTTGATTATAAAAGCCCAGATGGATATCTGGGCTTTTTATATTTTAACCCATGCGGTAGAAAAACTCGTCGGCTACGATTTTTCCGTCCTTAACCTCATAAACACAGATTTCACTCATGGCCATTCTTCCATGGGCTTTATAGGTGGCATCAATGTTCATTACAATAGCAAAATGATTGTCTGCTACAATTGGTTCTGAGCAAGAAGAGCTATGTATCTCTTCAACACTTTCTTCCCATTGTATCGTTTTCTTTTTAACGGCATCTTTGCCTTCTGTTAATTCCATTGGCGAGCCTTTTGGCTCTTTACTTACCACGTTGTCTGCATAAAGTTCATCAATGGCTTGTTCGTGTTTGCCTTCACGGCAAAGCTGCACCAGTTTGTCAGCTACTTCCTGAGTATTCATATGCTTATATTTAGTTATACTCTAAGTTATCTAAAAATAAACGCTTTACCTGTTTAAAAGGTTTTAAGTTTAGGTTAACTTGAAGTGTTAACGAGGAAGATTGCAGCCATCCAAATCCGTGATAAAATTAGTCTTACGTAAATAGGATTACGATCACAGAAACTGGTAAAATATTGATCACACAAAACATTTTAAGCTCCCCATTTCGGGGTTTAACAAATTGTTAATCCTGGCTTGCCCTTAAATTTAAACGGATAATGTAGGTTGCGGCTTAAACATCCCGGGTCTAAATTTTTTTTCTTAATATTGACATAACGTTCAGATCCTTGGTATATCGACCGGATGTATATACCTAAAAAACAGCAAACGATGTCGAAAGAGGCATATAGAGATTTATGGACATCATTTATTAACGGCGACGATGGCGCCATGAAACTGTTGTATACGGAGTTTGCTGATATGCTTTATTCTTTCGGACTCAGGTTTACCACAGATACCGAACTGGTAAAGGATGCAATACAAGACCTTTTTGTTGACCTCTTTAAGTATCACCGTACACTTGCTATAGAGGTAAATGTAAAATCCTATCTTTTCACCTCGCTTAAAAGGAAGATATGTTTGGTGCTGAAAAAGAGAGCAGCCGAGATTAACCAGCATTTTGAAATCCCTTTCTTGTTATCAGGTAGCATGGAAGAGCAAATAATAAACGATGAACGGCAATCTGAGTTATTGGGAAAACTCAGCAGGCAACTTGAACTGCTCCCTAGCAGACAGAAAGAAGCACTTTACCTTCGGTTCAATTCAGAACTGGATTATGAAGAGATTTCAGCTATTATGAATGTTTCTTTAGAGACCTGTAGAACTTTAGTATATCGAGGAATAAAGCAGCTACGCGAGCGTATGGTGGTAAGCCACATCTATAAAATACTGGCCTGAGCGTCTTTCTGGTGCCTTTTTGAAAATATTTTCAATTTATCGTCTATAAAATTCCGATTCTTCACTCTGTGGTTTATTATATAGTATATACATGGATTCGAAGAACAGATACAGGGCCGAGGATTTACTTTCAGGGCGTATACCCCAGGGAGAAGAAGACCACATTTCGGATAGTGAACGCGAACTGGCAGATGAGATTAAGATAGCAGTTAAAAGTGCCGGGCAGGAAAAACTGGAGCCATTGGAAGCGGCAGCGCTTTGGGAGAAAATAGCAGAAAGTACAACACTTAAGACTAAAAGAGTCTCACTTAAACCGTATTTACAGGCCGCCGCAGTGCTGTTGGTAGCGTTTGGAATCGGATTTTGGCAATACAGCAAAAATACACCCACCCATAAGTTGATGGAATTTGCAGCGCAGAATCTGAATAAAAAAAGTCCTGATGCGATAATAGAAATCTCAAAAGATAAAACGAATAAAGGTACGGATATATCCTTGCACGATGATATCATTACTACAAACGATTATAACACAGTAGTGGTTGGCGAGGGCAGGCGTTCTGCCATTAGTCTTCCCGATGGCACAAAAGTATGGTTAAACTCAGGCTCAAAACTAATCTATCCGATAAACTTTCAAGGCGATACCAGAGAAGTATATCTGGAGGGCGAAGGTTATTTTGATGTCAGGCACGATAAACAACATCCTTTTTTTGTAAGGGCAAAACACATGGAAATAAAGGTTTTGGGAACAGAATTTTATGTGAGTTCCAATACAGAAAGCGATCAGAATTATGCCGTATTGGTTCAGGGCAGTATCGCCTTTTCTACAGGCAACTGGTTAAACAGGGTCGAAAAGAAATTGGTGCCCGGACAACAGATTAGCATTGATGCTAAAAATAACAACGTTCACATTTCGCAGGTTAAAACAACCGAATTCGAAGCCTGGAAAGCAGGTTATGTGGATATGCAGAGCGAACCCCTTGATGAAATTATACAGCGCATAGCCAGATACTACCATATCGAAATCAGCACAGGCGGATTGGACCTTTCCGGAGAGCGATTCTCTGGAAGACTCGACCTGCAGCGCAGCGTGGCTGATGTGATACAAACCTTATGTTTAGGTACACCATATACCTACAATGATAGCGAAAGGAGGTTGGAACTGAAAAAACGCTAACTAACTTGATAAAAAAAGGAGATGCGGCAACATCTCCTTCAAACAATAACCAATTCAAGCTATTATTTAACTCATTAACAAAAATATGAAAAAACTTCATGTATGTGAACCTCATGCACGCTATTTCAGGCTCAAAACTAAAATAATAAGAACTATGAAAGTAACGATGGTTTTATTATGGATAGGAATGATGAGCGCTTATGCCAGTACCAGCGCCCAGGAAAAGATGGATATAGACCTCCTTAAGGGTAATCTGCCACAGTTATTTCAGCAGATACAGAAGCAGAGCAATTATCAGATTATTTATAAAGACGATTTCATCAAACTCAACAGATACGAAGAACTTAACCTGAAGCTGAACAATAAGACCTTAAAAGAAATCCTCGACCTTGCGCTAAGAGATAGCGGCCTAACGTATGCAATATCAGGCAGGCAGGTAGTTATCCTCTCAAAAGAAAGAAGTAAAAGTGTACCTCAAGATAGTTTACTCACCTTAAGGGGGCGTGTATACGATACCCACGAACCACCAGGGGTATTACCCGGGGTAAGTATCCGGATAAAAGGCTCGTCTAGCGGAACGAGCACTGATGGAGACGGATATTTCACTATAAAGGCCAGAAAAGGCGATGTTTTGGTCTTTTCAATGGTTAGTTTTTCTAGTTTTGAATATACGGTGGTAAAGGCAGACCGAAGTCTTAACTTATCACTAAAGGAAAATGTTTCTGCCCTAAATGAAGTGGTCGTAGTTGGTCTTAACGAGCAGCAGAAAAAACATATTGCCAGTTCTATTGCTTCATTAAATGTTAAATCGAATATTGAGGGGAAACCCATTACTACGCTCTCACAATCGTTACAGGGCGGGGTTACCGGGATAAACGTAACGCAATCATCTGGTCTTCCGGGAGGAGATGCTGCGGCCATCAAAATCAGAGGAATAAGCACATTGGGCAACTCCGATCCATTAGTACTTGTAGATGGTATACCGATGGATATGAACCATATAGATCCGGTTACCGTTGAGAGTGTTACGGTGCTTAAAGATGCTGCTGCGG
>NZ_LMZQ01000077.1 GCF_001442625.1 Pedobacter ginsenosidimutans
AATATGTTTTTGCGGTGGATGGTTAGGGTAGATCAAAAGGGTGTTGATTTCGGTATCTGGGATACACTTCAGCCAAAAGATCTAATCTGTCCTTGCGATGTGCATGTTGATCGGGTGGGACGGTTGCTTGGACTGATTAATAGAAAGCAGACTGATTGGCTAACTGCAATTGAATTAACTAACAACTTGAAGCAGTTCGATCCCTCAGATCCGGTGAAGTATGATTTTGCATTATTTGGATTAGGAGTAGAAAAATTGCTTTAAAGTTTGAGAAATTGAGAAAAGTCAAAAAAAAGTTCTTTTTTCAATTCAATCTTCCTATACTTACGTAGTGATCCTGCTTCGGTTTAGCAGGATTGTGTCTATCCAATGTTTCGCTATGATCGCAGTTAATTTATCTGATGAAGATAGGTGGAAAAAATATAATAATTTTTCTCCTCTAGTCTCAATTTTTAAGAAATTCCACCCGCTTAATGATGAAATAGAAAAGCGGATTAACCAGCATACCTTTCCGATCAGCTACAAAAAAAATAAATACCTTGTTTCACCTGTAGACCGTAATAAGTTCCTTTTTTTAATTGTTAAAGGTGTAGTTAGGGGGTTTATTAAGGATGGAGATAATGAGATTACGACATGGATTGCCAAAGAGAATGAAGTTGTAGGTACCATACGTAATTTGTGGATAGATGGAGATTCGGATGAGTATTTACAGGCATTAGAAGATGTAGATTTAGTTGCTATCCCACACGTATTATCGGAATACCTTTACGAAAATTTTCCTGAAGCCAATATTGTTGGCAGAAAGATGATGGAGTTATATTACCGTTCGGCAGAGGAACGTGCTTACCTGTGCCGGATTTCTTCAGCCGAAAAAAGATACAAACGGTTTTTGCTTTCATTCCCTGATTTAATTAACCGGGTTTCTTTAAAACACATTGCTTCTTTTTTAGCCATCAGGCTCGAAACATTGAGTAGAATCAGGGCTAAGATTTAATTCTTTTAATTCGATTTATTTTCTTGTTTTTTAAGGTAACGGGTTTAGGATTTTAACAGATCTTAATCCCGTTTTTCTTTTGGCTAAAAACAACATTTTTGGTTTTAATCTGTAGTATAAATACTGCATGTTATAATATTGTTGTTGATTAATATCAAAAAAATATTTCGTTTACTGGTTGTTGTATACGGGCATAGTAATAGTTAGTTTCTCTTTTTGTTTGCTTTGTAGTATTGGTAATACAGTTTTTAATGTCTTAAGTGCAGGAACAGTCGGCAATGTTGTGGTTTTTTGGTACTTGCAGTAGTGTGAAAAATAACATACTTTTGCGGCCCTTAAAAAAGGCATTTTAAAATAGTCTCTATCTCTTCAAAAGTGTTTTATAATCAGCGTATAAACGCTGTTTTTGCTGCATCCTATAAAGAGAGTTTTTTATTGAAAAATAACTTTTTAGGAAGATTTTGTGCTCATGGGATGAGGTTCTTTATATGCAGTGATTACCCTTATTTTCAAAATGGAAAATGAATAAAATTATACAACGCTTTCTCTTTAAAAACATGTCTTTTATCAAGATATTTTTTCTTGCTTTATTTCTTCTTGTATTAGGAATTAGTCGTGTTTCAGCTCAATTTAATGTTACTGGTCTATTTACTGATTACAAAGGTTATTGGTCATCAAAACAAGGTTCAATAAATCCCATTTGGCCAGACAATAAAAATAATTTACTGGGTTTCACTTTTAACAACATAAATTATTCAACAGGTGTAAATGATGCATTACTTACCTCGAAACTTGTAACATTTACACCAGGGTCTTATCAGGCCTTCCCAGTTAAGAATATTCCTCTCCCTGGTACTGCTTCAAATTTTATAGGTCTTGGACAGTTAGAAGATGGGGTGGATAATGGAGGAGTTTACCCGTATTCGGTACCGGTAACAGTAGCTCAGATTCTTACAAGAGGTATAAGGGGATTGGATATGGGATCTTGTATTACTAATATTCCAGCTACGGCTGCTCCTTTAAGTTTTAATTTTGGCGCAATTACTGATGATTCTCAAATTGGAGATGGGGTGCCGGATATCTTAATTACACAGGTTGCACAAGCAACTGGGGCATTGGATCAGGTATATTTTGAAGATGGAAATGGAAATTTAGTCGGTAATAAAATTAGTATAGATCAATCTGCAATTCAATCAATCGGGACATGGTTGCCAGATTTTTATGATCCTAATACAGGGATAATTCAACCTGGTTTTATAAAAACAGAAAGGCCAATTCGAATTTGGGCTGCTGATGCCAGTGCTTTCGGGATAAATTCTGGTAATTACTTGCAACCGCTTGTTTTAAGATATAAACTGGGTGGTAGTAGTGATCCGGCTTTTATTGCCTTTAATACCAAGTTTATTAGCTTGGTAACGGCAAATGATGACCAAGCGGGTACTACATTGAATACGCCGATCAATTTCAGTATACTGGCTAATGATCAGCCAAACAATCAGGCGGCTCTTTCTTCTTATACGGTACCAACCGCTTCGGCACATGGAACAATAGTTAAACAGGCGAATGGAACGATAACCTATACGCCAAATGCAGGTTACTACGGGCAAGACTCTTTTACTTACACTATTTGTACTAATATAAACGGAACAATTACTTGTGATGATGCTATTGTTACCATCAATATTTCTCCTAATGTTGTTGAGCCTGTATTTAGTTCAGGAGTGAATTTGAGGTGTCAGGGTACAGGAAATACAACTTATACTGCGAGTTCTGCTTTTGCAACTTCCATGGCTTTTGCCATCAGTCCTAATAATGCAGGTACGGTATCTACTTCTGCAATGGCAAACAATGCCAATGTTGGTACGGCAACAGCAACAGTTACATGGGCAGCTGATTATTATGGTTCCGCAACTATAACGGCAATAGCTTACGGTTCAAATGGACCAAAATCAACTCCCTATAATATTACCGTAAATCAAGCTCCAACCTTAGTTGCAGGCGGCAACGCCACGCAAACTGTTTGTGCAGGATCGCCAATTGCATCAACCACTTTTACATGGGGGGGGAGTGCTACAGATGTAACTGTTACTAATCTTCCGGCTGGATTATCTATTTCTAAAAGTGGAAAAATTTTAACCATAAGTGGAACACCAACTGCTGGAGGATCTTATACCGTTACCACCACTGGACAATCTTCTCCTTGTGGCGCTGCAAGCGTTTCAGGAACAATTAGCATTAACCCAATTGCAACATTAGCTGTGGGTGGCAGTATTGACCAGGCTACCTGTACCGGTGGTGCAATTACACCGATTACATTTAGCTGGGGTGGTGCTGCCACGGATGTAAATTATACTGCTTTGCCGGCAGGATTAATCGCCAGCAAAAATTCGACTACAAAAGTTTTAACCATAAGCGGAGTACCTACTTCTGGAGGTACATATTCTGTAAGCACTATTGGTCAGCTCAGTCCATGTGTAGCCATTACTGCTACAAGTACTATAACGGTTAATCCTTCTGCTGGTTTAACAGCAGGTGGAGGGGCAAGCAGTCAAACTGTTTGTACCGGTAGTCCGATTACTCCGATAATTTATACCTGGTCTGGTTCGGCTACCGATGTGGTAGTGGATAACCTGCCTACAGGATTGATAACTTCAAAAGCAGGTAAAGTGCTCACAATTAGTGGAACGCCAACTTCTGGTGGCACATTTAGCGTAAGTACGGTAGGGCAAGCATCTCCATGCTTAGCTGTTTCATTAAGTGGTACTGTTACGATCACGGCTACACCAGCACCAACTGCAAGCAACCAGACTTTCTGCGAAATTTCCAATGCGACCGTTGCCAACTTAGCTGTAGCGGGAACAGGAGTTAAGTGGTATACCTCTTCAACCGGTGGAACTGCTTTGGCTTCAACTACAGCTTTGACCAACGGAACTTATTATGCCAGTCAGACTTTAAACAATTGCGAAAGTGCAACGCGTGCTTCGATCACGGTAACGATTACGGCTACAACAGCGCCAACTGCAAGCAACCAGACTTTCTGCGAAATTTCCAATGCGACCGTTGCCAATTTAGCTGCAACAGGCACTTCTGTTAAGTGGTATGCCTCTTCAACCGGTGGAACTGCTTTGGCTTCAACTACAGCTTTGACCAACGGAACTTATTATGCCAGTCAGACTTTGAACAATTGCGAAAGTGTAACGCGTGCACAGATCACAGTAACGATTACGGCTACACCAGCACCAACTGCAAGCAACCAGACTTTCTGCGAAATTTGAAGCTTTAGCTATGATATTCAAACATCAAATATCAATAATACGGTTAATGGAGGAAATTCGGTTCCTGCGTCATTCACTTGGACAGTAAATTCAAATGCGAATATAATAGGTGCAGCGAATGGATCGGGTAATACAATCACTCAAAGCTTAATCAATACGAGTAATAGTTCCCAAACAATCGTGTATACTGTAACACCAAAAGCGACTGTGACAGGTGGCTGTGTTGGTAATACATTTACGGTAACGGTTTCTGTTCCTGTTTGTTCGTCGATATCAATCACAAAATCTGCTAATGTTACTTCGGTAAATAAGGCTGGGAACGTGATTGCTTATACCATTGTAGTTGCTAATACCGGAAACGCTAGTCAAAATAATGTGGTTGTTAACGATCCGTTGCTGGGTGGCAACTTAAGTAATCCCATAAAGACTGGAAATTCGGATAATATTTTAGAAAAAGGCGAAACCTGGACTTACAATGGATCTTATACTGTACTTCAATCAGATTTAAATAGTAATGGTAATCCAGCCAATAACGCTGGAAAGATTACCAATACAGCGAGTGTTAATACTACCGAACTGCCGACAGCAAAGACAGCAACAGCTAATGTTAACATTGCTTTAAGTCCGGCAGTTACTTTGGTAAAAACAGGAACATTAAACATTAATGGTAACTCGATCAGTTACCTATTTACTGTTAAAAACACCGGTAACGTTACCTTGAATAACTTAGTTGTAACCGATAGTAAAGTTACAGGACCAATTACGTTAGCAAATAGCACATTGATACCAGGAGCAAACACAACTGCTACGGCGTCATATGCAATTTCTGCCACGGAGAAGGTTACTGGATCAGTTAGCAATACGGCTACAGTTAATGGTAAAGATCCGTTAAATGGCAATGTTTCTGATATTTCGGGAACGACTGAGGGTAACAATACACCAACGGTAACCAATACTGGAGTTTATGCTGTTGATGATGAAGGAACTTTAAATGCCGTAACAGGTGGTATTGCAGTAAACAATGTTTTGGTTAACGACAAGCTGAATGGTAATCAGGCTACTTTAGCTAATGTAACCATCAGTCAGATTTCGAGTTCAAACCCTAACATATCTATTGATCCTGCTACGGGAAAAGTGAATGTTCTTCCGGGTACCCCTGTTGGAACTTATACATTGGTTTATCAGATTGAAGATAAAGCAAATCCTGGAAATATAAAAGAAGCGACCGTTACTATTCATTTGGTTACAGGGGTAATATTAGCTGCTGATAATAACGGAAGTGCCAATAGTGTTACTGGCGGAACGGCAGTAACGAATGTTCTGGGCAACGATAACTACAATGGTGGTGCACAAGCAAACTTATCTAATGTCACCATCACCAACGGTACAAACGACAGCAATGGCAAGGTAACACTTGATCCAGCAACGGGAGCAGTAAGTGTTGCCGCAAATACACCTGCTGGCATTTACACTTTAACTTATACGATCACCGATAAACTGGATGCTTCTAAAACTTCTACTGCAACGGTAAAAGTAACGGTAGCATCTGGAGCTTTATTGGCGAAAGATGATTCAGGTACTGCCAACTCGGTAACAGGAGGGACAGCAGTAGCAAACGTACTTTCGAACGATACTTACAACGGAACTTCAACCGCTCCAACTTTGGCTGATGTCATCATTACCAACGGTACAAACGACAGCAATGGCAAGGTAACACTTGACCCAGCAACGGGAGCAGTAAGTGTTGCAGCAAATACACCTGCTGGTATTTATACTTTGACTTATACGATCAC
>NZ_LMZQ01000078.1 GCF_001442625.1 Pedobacter ginsenosidimutans
TTTGCTCTCTCCTTTTTCAGAGATTGTGATTTCAGAATGAATGGTATCACCAATAAAAACAGGTTTTACAAAGCGTAATTTATCATAGCCTTTGCTCATGGCCTCCGGATTGATTTCTGATGCGGTTAAACCGATACCAATACTAAAAATCATTGTTCCATGCGCAATTCTTTGTTTGAAAGGTTGTGTTGCACACCATTCGGCATCCATATGATGTGGAAAGAAATCGCCTGTATGACCTGCATGAACTACAAAATCGGTTTCGGTTATTGTGCGACCTAGTGTTACACGTTTATCCTGTAATTGATAATCTTCAAAAAATGTTGATTTGAAATACATAGTTTTTAACTTTTTATAAGCGATGCAATCGCTTTTCTCCTGCATCCTCGTTACAAACGAGGACGATTTTGTGTTTTTTATCTATAATTCCGTCATTGCGAGTTTTCGATTTTTCATCGAAACGAAGCAATCTTTCTTGCAAAACAGATTGCTTTACCGATAAAAATCAGCACAGGTTGGCTCACTCAGTCCATACCTCCCAATGACGTTCTATTTATTTAATCGTTCTTTTACCTTTACGCCACCAATATCACTTGATTGATAAGCACTTTCTACCACCGCCATGGTTTGGATTACATCCTCGACACTAGTATGTAAAACATCACTTGAACCTTCATTATAGCGCATCAAATTGGCCATCGTACCAATAAAAGCCTCTGGGAACCAAGATCCCTCCAACTTAACGGTTTGCCATTCCGGTGATTTTCCATCTTCTACAATACAGTATTCAAAAACATCAGGTACGCCGTGCGGATAATCCATCAATAAACCAATTTTAGCTACAATTGCCCCTTTGGTTCCCTCCCACTTGATATAACTTTCCTGGTGCTTCGGACCAAAATCATGGTCATGGTTGGTGTTGATTACCGCATGCATCGTATCGCCATAATCAAATAAGATCGTAGAACGAGATGATGACAAACTTTTAGCCGGATGTTTTAGGGTTTTTGCTAAAATACTCTCTGGATTGCCCAAAAACGAACGGATTAAATCAACATAATGAATGCTATGGTACTGAATTTCTAAACGCGGATGAATAATTACATGCGGAAAAATCTCCCAAGGCGTTTTAATTGTTACGCGGACTTCCATATCGTATAATTCTCCGATTAAACCTTTATCTATGATGTATTTTGCGGCACTTACAAATGGCGCAAAACGCAACTGGAAGTTTATAGCTGCTTTTAAATTCTTGGTTCTGCAGAGTTCGAGAATTTCTTTTGCCTGTGTAAAATCATCGCCCATGGGTTTTTGAATTAACACCGCACACCCATCGGGCAACTGCTTTAATGTTTCGATGTATTGCTCAGGCATAATCGTTAAATCGTAAACTGCATCGGTTGGTGCCAATTTTACTGCTTCGGCCACTGAATTATATACGTTTGGAATTCCAAAAGCATCAGCCAATTTCTGTGCCCGCTCTTTGGTCCGGTTTACAATCCCGTGCACTTCAAAACCAGCAATTTTATATGCTGGAAGATGCGCATCGGCCACTATCCCACCTGCACCAATAATAATGATGGGCTGTTTGCGCTGTGGTAGTTCGGGTTTATATTTGATGTCAATACTCATTTGTCAATTTCATTAATCTGGTTCTGTGCAAGCTGGATGAGCGCTTCTGTTTGGGCATCAGTATTGATGGCCTGTAAAACCATTTGGTCGATGATGGCGGCAATAGCAGCCCAATTTTGTTTCTGTGGCAACATATTGGCCACCTCGTGTAATTGTTCTAATTTATGGTAATAAGGAATAAGCTGGTTGATCTCTTCATCTTTCCAGGTCGATATCCTGCAGCCGATCCCTCCTGCTAATGTGAGCTGTTTATCCTGCTCTGCAGCCAGGGCAAAACGAAGAAAATCGTATGCGATATCTTTGTGTTTACTACCTTTAGCAATGGTGTAAAGCCAGTATACGTTTAAAGAAGCTGAGTTTTCGTTAATGGCTGAGGGTAAAAGTTCAACATCTATATTGCCTTTTACTTTTGAATTTGCATCTACTTCGCACATGGCCGCAAAACCGAACCAGTTGATCATCATGGCGGCTTCACCTTGTGAAAAGGCTATTCCAGCAGCTACAGATTCGAATGCTGCAGATTTTGGATGAACAGCAGTTTTGTCATTCACAATCATCCGGTAGAAATTAAGCCCATCAATCGCCGCTTGTGTATTGATCTGGATAAAACCATTTTTATCAACCAGTGTCCCGCCCCTCGTCCATAATTGAAGTGCGAAATCGAAAACAGTATTGTGGCCATCGGGATAACAGGCGAAAATACTGCCATATAAATTTTGTTCTGGACGGTTGAAAAAACGGGCAATCTGATGAAAATCTTCCCAGGTTTTGGGTATTGCTAAGGTTTTGCCGAATTGAGCAAAATATCGAGCCTTTTCGGTTTCACTTTCGAATAGATCTCTTCTATAAATAAAACATTCCGGTCCATCATGAAATGGCATGCCCACCACTTCCCAGCCAAAGCGCTGCAGCCCCAAAAGCGATTTGCTCCATCCCCTCGGGAAATCGTCCGGTTTGTTTTTGTTGATGTAGGGATTTAAAACTTCGAAATCACTGTCTGAATAGCCTTCCAACACCCAATCGGTACTGATGTGTGCAATATCAAAATCGCCTTTTGCCAAACCTTTTTGAGTGATGGTACTGTAGTAAAGTTCGTGCAGGTCCATTACCACCATTTCCAACTTTAGTGTACAGCCCGAACGGATACAATATTGTTCCCAGAATTTCTGCATCGCAGCTTCAAATGGCGCAAATTTACGAACGGCTATCCTGAAAGTTTCTATTTGGTTATGCATTTGCAGTAGTATGCTGTGTTATAAATTCTTTGATAATTTTTTCATTATCCTGTCCTAATTTTGGCGAACCAATTGCTGAAGTTAGTAATTCTCCATCAATACGGATCGGGCATCTGGTGGTTTCATACTTGTAACCATCAATCATTTCCACTTCCTGAACCATCTTCAGCACCTTAAAACCTTCATGGGCCATTAAAGCATTCCAGTTTAACACATCGGCACACCAAATATCGGCAGGTTCTAAAATGGAAAGCCATTTTTCGGTAGTTGCCGATAAAAGATGATCGGCCAAAATGGCCTTAATTTCATCACGTTTATCGAATGCCTCGGCGATTTCAATGTAATCTTCTAATGGTTCGCAGCCAAGCAGATTCCCGAGCTGTGGAATGGATGCCATCGCCAGGGCTAAATATCCGTTTTCCGTTTGATAAATCCCATAAGGAGCGCCTAAATATGCATTTGCATTATTCTTTTTCGAACGTTGAGGTAACGATCCACCATCATTCATGAAAGTGGTGATGGTTTCAAACTGGAAATCGTAAGCGGATTCCATCATGCTGATCTGCACAAAACCACCTTCGTTTTTTAACGCTTTTCGGTATAAACAGGCCAGGATTCCCTGCGCCAAATGCGCGCCTGCCAACATATCTACAATGGATAAGCCCATTGCTACAGGGCCACTATCGGCATTTCCGGTTAAAGCGGTTAAGCCGGTAACCGATTGCAAAAGTAAATCCTGGCCAGGTTTGTTTTTCCACTCCGTGTTATTGCCATAGCCTGAAATTTCGCCATAAATTATGGTTGGATTTAAAGCGATTACGGATTGATAATCGAAACCCAAACGCTCCATTACCCCTGGTCGGAAATTATGGATCATTACATCTGCTTTTTTAAGCAGTTCGCGTACCATTTCACAATCTTCTTCACGTTTTAAATCAACTTCAAAACTTTCCTTATTCCTGTTGATGGCATGAAAAACAGATGATTCGCCGTTCATAATCAGATTTGAGGTATAAAGCGTGCGGCAGATATCGC
>NZ_LMZQ01000079.1 GCF_001442625.1 Pedobacter ginsenosidimutans
CAGGCACAAGCAAAGGCCTGACTTGTGCTTTTCGTTAAATTAATACATTAATCCTTTAAAGCACAAGTCAGCCAGCCCACATTGTCCAAACCACTAAGACTTGCGCTAGAAAAGGTTAAATTAATCCTTTAAGGCACAAGTCAGCTAGCCCACATTGTCCAAACCACTAAGACTTGCGCTAGTAAGGTTATAGTTAGCCTTGTAGGTAAATACCCCGATTTCTCCTGGTTATCCCTTTAGCCTACGCCAATGCCTCCGCCAAATATACTATGTTATAGAAAGTCCGTTAGTGGTTAACCATCTTCATTGCGCCTTCACTATAACGCTCGCCAGTTATAGGATATCGCCTGATCAGTTCATCAACCGCTGTAAGATCATCACCTGTTAGTTCAACTTCAATCGCACCTACATTATCTTCCAGGTATTTTCTTTTTTTCGTGCCTGGAATCGGGATAATATCCTCGCCCTGCGCCAGCACCCATGCCAGGGCAAGCTGTGCAGGTGTGCAACCCTTGGTACCCGCCAGTGCAGCAAATTCAGCTATGAGCCTATTGTTACCGGTAATATTCTCCTGCTGGTAACGTGGCAGGGTTCTTCTAAAATCGTCCTCAGCAAGGATGTTCACATCAAGTGTATTCGTAACCAACCCTCGAGCCAACGGAGAATAAGGCACAAGTGAAATTCCAAGTTCACGAGTAGTCTGCAATATCCCATTTTCCACATCCCTTGTAAGCAACGAATACTCGCTCTGCAGCGCAGCAATGGGATGCTCGGCATGTGCTTTGCGTAAAGAGGCGACAGAAGCCTCGCTAAGTCCAAGATAGCGTACCTTCCCCTCTCTTACCAGATCGGCCATAGCGCCAACGGTTTCTTCAATCGGAATGTTCGGATCAACCCGATGGGCATAGTAGAGGTCTATGGTATCGATTCTCAATCGTTTCAGGCTCTGTTCAACAGCAACTTTCATCCAGGCTGGAGAACCATCAAAATAGGTTCCCGTTGCGCTGCTGGGGCCGGCAATTCCATCTGTAAAACGGAACCCAAATTTAGTTGCAATAAATACCTTGTTGCGATTAGGTACGAGTACCTTAGAAATGAGTGCTTCATTTGCTCCGTTTGCATACATATCGGCAGTATCCCAAAAATTGATCCCAAGATCAAGTGCTTTTTCAAGAGTCGCTAAACTTTCTTTGTCGTCTGTAGGCCCATACGCAAAACTCATGCCCATGCAGCCTAAGCCAAGTGCAGACAGTTTCTCGCTGGTTGTCCCTAAATTTCTATATTTCATTTTGATAAGATTTTGTTCCTTCAAATGTAGATAACAAAGCGAAACCGCGACTTATAAGCATCAAACAGATCGTTATAATATTCAAACAGTTTCTCTCAGTTTAGTAGGTGCTGAACCGGTGTGTTTTTTAAAGAAAAGTGTAAAATATGAAGGGTATTCAAAGCCCAGGCTGTAGGCAACATCACCGATATTCCAGTCGGTATGCTGCAATAGTGCCTTCGCCTCTTTAACAATCCGGGCAGCGATATGAGCGGTTGTGGTTTTACCGGTAACCTCTTTTACAGAACGGTTGAGGTGATTGATGTGTACCGATAAAGCGTCGGCATAATCGGCAGGGTTTTTCAGTTTGAGTATAAGCGTAGGAGAATCAATTGGAAACTGTCTTTCCAGCAGTTCAAGAAATAAGGCAGAAACCCGCGAAGAGGCATTGGCATAGGTGTGAAAATTTGTGGCCGGATTATTTTTCATTGCCTCATGGATCAACAGGTGCAAATAGCTGCGCAGTACATCGTACTTGTGTGGGTAAGTTGAGCACATTTCTGCCTGCATCTTTTGGAATATAGCCGAAAATTCGCGCAATTGTACTTCATCCGGGAAGAACACCGGATTACAGCCGACCTTAAACAAAGGTGAATCGCGCAGGTTATTTACCCGTTCACTATGCTGAATAAAATCTTCGGTAAAAAGACAATACCAGCCCGACTGCTGATCTGAGTCTGCCTCCCAGGAATAAGGCACAATAGGGTTTGAAAACAGCAGCGCAGGCCGGTCAATCTGTATCCACTTATCCGCATAATAGATCTTTCCCTTACCAATAATAAGAGAAACCTTATAAAAATCGCGACGACTGTATGGACTCACCACGGCGCAGCTCTCTCTTGTGAAAACGTTTATGTGGCCAATGCCAGCATTATCGAGCGGAACATCTATGGGAGCATGGCTTGGCAGCCTGTTGTAAAAATCGATAACGGTCTCTGCTTGTTTCATACTGTAAATTTATAAAAATCAAATAATATACCTTGCATAAATCGAATTGATTGACCCCGTACCGCGAATTCCAGAAGCCCCTAAAACAAACTGCTGATCAGAATTAATTAACAATTTGTTTTTGATGGAGAGATATCCATAAATTGTGTTTTTTCAAATCTATTATCCAAAGCCTTTACCAAACCAAAAGTATCTTCCAATAGTCTGTAACGATCAATCCCTCAACAATGGTTATTTCTGTGCGCTCATAGCGTTTAGCGACGTAAATAAGCTGGTTTCTCAGCATTATCAATCATAAAGATTGCCTTGATAATATTTTAATGGAGTACCGCTGGTTACTGGTATACTAAATGGTAATATTCCCTGTGTAGCTACTCATTGCAATAGACTGCCTGTCATCTGAAATAAATGAAATCCAGGTATGCAGTTCATTGTCTTTTTCAAATGCGGGGATTTCAATTGTCTCCATGCCATCAATTCTTCTTGCGCCACTGAGTTTAAAATAAGTCCGCTGAGCTTTAACATTATAAGCAATTACCATCACCTGATCTGTTTCCCTAATCGAGTTATTAGCTGTATTATTCTCCCAGCTGAAATGAAGACCCACATCGTCTTTAACTACGTTGGGCTTTTCTGCACCCAACAAACTTCCAAAGGTTAGACATACCTTTGCACAATCAATTTCGCCATTTGCATCCAATGCGTTGAGCATATTGTACGATTTGGCTGCATTATGCGCAGTCATCATCCTCAGTTTAGATTCGAGATTGTACCCTACCCTAATGAATGTAATTAAGGGTTTAAGGAAAAGCTGCATCCTGGTAAAACCAAACCTGCAACGCTTTTGCTGGGCTGTTCCTTTTTTGTTTTTTGCACTGGATTTAGGTAAAGCTTTCATTACCCATTGTCCATTTAGCTGATAGCCTATCACGCTCCCAACTTTCCCGGTGAAACCACCGTTGATTCCTTGTTTAAATATTGCCATAATTTTAAAAATTATGGGATGATTAACACTAAGGTAAAAAAAGAATTGTAATCGATATACTATTTCAGCAAATTTAACAGGGATTTAAAACATAGTTAGTTCGGGTATAATTGTCACAACTCTGTTTTAAGTCCGAACCAACTCCGAACCAAACCCGTCCTAATCCTTAGTTTTTCCGAACAGAATGTATATGTTAAAATAATCTTGCAAATCTAATTTCATCTTCTCAACCTTAATTGCGTTTATTTCCTTTCCCCATTTTTTATTCGGGATATCACCTCATATTCTAGTGCAAGTCTTAGCACCTCAGGCACAAAGGCCTGACTTGTGCTTTAGCCAAATCAATATATTAATCTCTTAAGAAAATTTTAAAGCACAAATCAGCCAACAACACTGCCCTTTCAGCCGACGAAGCAATCTCACCTATTCTAGCGCAAGTCTTAGCACCTCAGGCACAAGCAAAGGCCTGACTTGTGCTTTAGTCAAATCAAGATATTAATCTCTTAAGAAAATT
>NZ_LMZQ01000080.1 GCF_001442625.1 Pedobacter ginsenosidimutans
AATGGTTATAGTCCTGGTTTCCAAGTTCGAATTGCCAAACCGCTTTTGCATTATCGCTCATCACTACACCAACAGCCTCAATCTGATCTTTTAATTTTAATAACCGGTCAAATAAAACCTTTGCATAAATAGAACCGCTGGCACCTGTAACTGCAACAATCACTTTCTTTTTCATCATAATACAAAAATAGTTTTTCTAAATCCATTAAAACAAAAAAGGGCCAGAACATTGTTCTGACCCTACATCTACCTATGAAAAACATACCCTCGAAAGGGTAAGAACAAATATATATAAATTTTTAAAAAAATGTAAGTGAGAAATGTTAAATCGCTTAAATCAAATATTTAATTCAAAAACAAAACATAACATACTGATTACCAAATAAATAATTTTTCAAAAAAACACATAAAAACTTTTTTTCAGTTTAAAAAGACATCATTTTTAACAAAATATCGCTCAAAATTGTCTTACAAATCAGTCACAATCACCAAGTAAAGTCCTACTTTACATTTAGGCAATCGATTTTTACACTTTGACTTTACAATTTTTTGATATTGATATAACATAAATAAATTCGATTGCGTAAAAATATTAAGGCGATTTTTACAACTTATAATCTTGAATGAGTGCTATTTCGTAACTGAAGAGCAAACGAAATATTAGATTCAAAGCATAAAATACGATCACCAAACACTGAAGGAAAACAACACACTTACAATTTATACCATTCTGTATGATAAATATTATATCATCCATACAAATCGGTTGGTGATTAACTCCTTAACGATTATATTTGGAAAAGTGTCAACTTAAATTTATGATAGATTTAGCCTCTCCTTTCTTAAAAGCACTGTTAAAACATTCTAAGAGCCCCATAATCATTTTTAAAGTAAAACCGATATTGGTGGTGGTAGAACATAACGATGCTTACCAAGCTTTAATAGAGCGGGTTGGAGGAAAATTAAAATTCTATGATATTAACATTATCCCAAACCTCCTATCTGCTGCTGAAAAGGTGCTTCTTATTAAAACAGTTCAGAAAGTAGGCAGGCTTAAGGCAAAAAGGCCCCTGGTTATTCATCCCATTTATTCTAACTCGCCAAACGTAAAATGGGAATTGGAATTTTCGCCAGTATTACAAAACGATCGCCCGGTTGAATATATCATCTGTTCATTAAGGGAAATTCCGCTAGATGAAAATGACCTTGAGCATATTTTATTTGAACTTTCAGAAAGTGAAGCACGTTTTAGAGGTTTTTTTGAGCAGGCCCCTCTCGGCATGTGCGTATTAAAAGGTCCAGAGCTTATTACAGAATATGCAAACGATAATATATTAAAACTTTGGGGCAAAACAAGGAAAGAAGTAATCGGGGTTCCACAAGAAAAGGCACGACCAGAACTCGAAAAACAGCAAGCACTTGTAGCACGTGTAAAAGATATTTTTAAAAACGGTCAACCACTAATATTCAATGAATTAATAATTTCAACACCAGTTTCAGACGGCTATTTTATAGCTTTTTATGAGCCGTTAAAAAATGATAAAAATGAAGTAACCAGGATTTTGGTGATTATTAAAGATATTACGGAGCAGGTAAATTTTAAAAAAGAACTACTTAAAGCTAAAGACATTTTAAAAATAGCCATGGATGCATCAGAAATGGGTTCATGGAATATCGATCTTGAAAGCAAACAGATACTTTTATCAGAAAGGGCACAACAAATTTACGAACTGGAAAACAATAGGCTGGGGATAGAAGAAGCCAAATCATTGATATCTACGGAAGACATCGGGCAACTTACTAGTGGCATCAGACGCGCATTACATCACCGAAATGCTTTTAATATCGAATACCAAATTAATTTGAATGGCATAAGCGCTAAAAGCAAATGGTTAAGAACTGCAGGAAAAGCCTATTATAACGAACAAGGAAAAGCTGTCTATATTGCCGGAGCTGTTTTGGATATTACAGAACATAAACAGGACGAAATTAGAAAAAACGACTTTATCGGTATGGTAAGTCACGAGCTTAAAACTCCATTAACATCGTTAAGTGCTTATGTACAACTTTTACAGCATAAATTTAAAGAAACTGATAACGACTTCACCATTCAGATACTTGATAAGATAAATGTTCAGTTAAAAAGAATGTCGTTAATGATTGATGGCTTTTTAAATGTATCCTTACTAGAAGCTGGCAAAATTTTATTGAACAAAACAAATTTCAACCTTGTTCATTTGATTAAAACTATAGCTGAAGAAAATAGAATTGTTCTACCCAGTCATTTCATCCAGGTGATCAGTACGGAAGAAATGATTGTAAATGCCGATATGGAGAAAATTGGCAATGTAATCACTAACCTGATTGGAAATGCAGCGAAATACTCAAAAAAAAACTCTTTAATTGCAATAAAGTGCGAAACACAAAAGGATTATGTAATTGTGAGTGTGGAAGATGAAGGTATAGGTATTAGGGAAAATGATATACCCAAACTTTTTGACCGTTTTTACCGCGTAGAGAGCCCTGACACTAAAACAATTGCAGGATTTGGAGTTGGCCTGTATATTTGTGCCGAAGTAATTGAAAGACATCAGGGAAAAATTTGGGCAGAAAGCAAATTGGGTAAAGGTTCTACATTTTATTTCTGCTTACCCACTACAAATGACCAACAATAACATGTAATATTAATTTGCTTGGGTATGTGAAGCTAACCTCTTATTTCTTCCATTTCTAATTTAACGTTAACCGCTACCAAACCATGCTTATGTAACTCTATTTCAAAAATTATTTTCGAATTTATATTAATTTGATCAGATAAATTATCTAATTGAAAGTGAATATCCTGGCCATTTTCGTCAATAATGATTCCATGTCCATATTCAAAGTCAATCTGAGTAACGTTTCCCTTCCTCATATCACCCATTATAGAATATTTTTTTTATAAATAACAGGCAATTATAGTCATTTTATGTATAATTAAAAATACATATAATTATTTTTTTGCACAATTAAAATTATTGCATATACCTTTTATTATTACTAAAACGAATTATTAGAAGAAAATGAATGATTTCGACTCTATTTTAGTTATTATAATAATGTCATTTATTTTTTAAATACCTGTTTTACAAATTGTTATTACAAATAAAAAAATCTATTTTTACTGAACC
>NZ_LMZQ01000081.1 GCF_001442625.1 Pedobacter ginsenosidimutans
CTACAACAGTTTAATGCAGATTGGGGTAGAAATGGCTACCGACGATTATGAAGCAGGGCCAAGGGCCAGAAATGCACACGTTAGGGCCATATCTGGCCTAACCCACGATTCATCCAACGATAGGATGGAGCAGTTGTGGAAACAAAGTTACGATGCCATTAACGCTTCAAATATTGCCATCGATAAAATTGCACTAATTGATGAATCGAAAATTAGCTCATCTGTTAGAAAACGTTTAATTAATGAATCGAAATTTTTAAGGGCTTTACATTACTTTAACCTGGTGCGTTGGTTTGGCGATATACCCATTGTATTGCACGAAAATACCTCGTTAGCGCCCGAAGATTTATATGTACCCAACGCACCCGAGGCTGCGGTATATGCACAGATTATCCAGGATTTAAAAGATGCAGAATCGCTACCTGCACCGGCAGAATATAGCAGTAAAGATTTAGGAAGGGCAACTTCAGGCGCAGCCAAAAGTCTGTTGGCAAAAGTATACCTTACCCATAAAGAGTGGGCTAATGCCGCACAAAAAAGTAAAGAGGTAATCGACAGTAAATACTATTCACTGTTTGCAAATTTTGCCGATGTGTTTAATGTAGCCACTAAAAATGGTAAAGAGCATATCTTCTCGGCACAGTTTGTAGGTAACGCTGGCTTTCAGGGCAATAGTTTAGCCAGCCGTTCGGCCCCGGCAGATGTACCTGGTATTAATGGCGATTATGCCGATGCCTTGCATACCGCTGGCGGTTTGTATACCAGTTTTGCCGATAACGATACCCGAAAGGCCATCACCTTTGTTACGCAGATGGTAAGCCCTACAAATGGCCAGTTATATACTTTTTCACCGCAGTTTAATAAATATTACGATCCTGCTGTGGTGGGCAATCAATCGCAGTCTTCTAAAAATTTACCCATTATCCGTTACGCAGAAGTGCTTTTAATTTATGCCGAAGCCTTAAATGAAGTAAATAATGGGCCAAATTCAGCAGCCTATGCCGCAATAGATGAAGTACGCCAGCGTGCAGGTATTGCCAAACTAGCCGATATTTCTCCGGCATTAACTGTAGATCAGTTTAGGGATGCTGTTTTTCAGGAGCGCAGGAAGGAATTGGTTTTCGAATATCAGCGCTGGTTCGATCTGGCCAGAAGAGGAGCCGATTATTATGTAGCCACACTTAAAGCAGCCGGAAAAACTTTAGCGGCCAAGCGCCACATTCATTTCCCGATTCCGCAACGCGAGCTTAACCTCAACCCTAAATTAAAACAAAACCCAGATTGGGTAAACTATTAACCGTTTTACACTAAAATTTAATCGCATGAATTTTAAACAAAAACATTCCACTTTGCCCATAGCAAAAGCATGTCTGCTGGCCTTTGGCTTATTGGTGGTGCAGGGGGCATATGCCCAGAAAAAGCAAAAACCAAATATTGTTCTGGTACTGGTTGATGATCTTGGCTTTTCAGATATTGGCCCTTTTGGTGCAACAGAGATAGAAACACCCAATTTGGATAAACTGGCTGCTGGTGGCCTAAAGCTGAAAGAATTTTACAACAATTCAATCTGTGCACCTACCCGGGCATCCTTGCTTACGGGGCAGTACCAGCACAAGGCGGGTGTTGGCTTTTTTAACAATAACCTTGGGCTGGCAGCCTATCAGGGTTTTTTAAACCGCGAATCGTTAACCCTTGCCGAGGTACTTAAATCGGGTGGTTACACTACGCTCATGGCAGGTAAATGGCACGTGGGCGACGATCGGAACCAATGGCCAAATCAACGCGGTTTCGATCATTTCTTTGGCTTTATTGGTGGCGCCAGCAACTATTATGAAATCGGAGAAAAAGGAACTGAAACAGTGCCATTGGTTAAAGATAATGAACCGTATTTTCTGGAACCAGGGAAATATTTAACTGAAGAAATTACCAATAATGCATTAGGTTTCTTAGATGACCAGCAAAAAGCTAAAAAGCCTTTCTTTTTATACCTGGCTTATAATGCACCGCATTGGCCACTTCAGGCACTCCCGGCCGATATTGCCAAATATAAGGGCAAATATAAATTAGGCTGGGATTCGCTTCGCGTACAACGCTACCGCAATGCCATTAAAAAAGGACTTATTGGTAGTGATCAGAAAATTGCCGCACACGATGACCAGGTAAAACCCTGGAACAAATTAACTTATGATGAACAGGAATATTGGCAAACCCGCCAGGAAGTTTATGCTGCCATGATCGATCATGTAGATCAGGGTGTTGGCCGTTTGCTGGCTAAACTAAAAGAACTGAAGCAGGACGAAAATACCCTCATCATTTTTATTTCTGATAATGGTGCTCAGGGCGGCAATGGTACCAGGCCTTATACGCAACGCACCACTGGCCCCGTTGGCACCGCCGGATCTTACGAAACGCAGAACAGCAATTGGTCGCAAACGGGTAACTCGCCACTCCGCAATTATAAAGGCGCGCCGTATGAGGGTGGCATTAGTGCACCCTTTATC
>NZ_LMZQ01000082.1 GCF_001442625.1 Pedobacter ginsenosidimutans
TCCAAAATTACAATCGAAAACAAGAAGAAAATTGCAGTCGCAATAGAGCTTTTCGAAAAATATGTCGACATTAAAGCGCTTGATGATAAAATTATCACTTTTAGCTATCAGGGAATTACGCCACATATGTTTCAATACCAACTGGTTAAATGGGCCAAGCGCGATAAAAAACATATTGTTTTACCGGAAGGGAATGACGAACGCATTTTAAAGGCTGTAGAGAAACTCATTACCCAGGATATTGTAGACATCACGCTTCTGGGCGATCCAATCGAAATTACCAACACGATTAAAAGACTTGGATTAAATCTGGATACCAACACTTTAAAAATACATAACCCAGGCCAATCGACTCATTATAACGATTATGTAAATACCTTACATGAATTACGTAAAGCCAAGAATGTAAACCTCGAAATGGCCAGAGATATGATGACCGATGTTTCTTATTTCGGAACGATGATGGTTTATAAGGGTGATGCCGATGGGATGGTTTCAGGTGCCGTTCATACCACTCAGCACACCATCAGACCTGCTTTGCAGTTTGTTAAAACCAAGCCAGGTGTATCAGTGGTTTCATCCATTTTCTTTATGTGCCTGCCAGAACGCGTGGCTATATTTGGAGATTGTGCGGTTAACCCCAATCCTACTGCCCAACAACTGGCAGAAATAGCAATTTCTTCAGCAGAGAGCAGTGCCAAATTTGGCATTGAGCCACGCATTGCCATGTTATCTTATTCTTCTGGTACATCAGGAGAAGGTGAAGATGTAGAGCGCGTAAGAGAAGCCACTGCCATCGTTAAAGCAAGGCATCCGGAATTAAAAATTGAAGGGCCGATACAATATGATGCTGCTGTAGATCCACTTGTAGGTAAACAAAAACTACCGGGTTCTGAAGTAGCGGGCAGAGCAAGTGTATTAATCTTCCCTGATTTAAATACCGGTAACAATACCTATAAAGCGGTGCAGCGCGAAACTGGAGCATTAGCTATTGGCCCAATGTTACAGGGCTTAAACAAACCAATAAACGATTTAAGCCGTGGTTGTACTGTAGATGATATTTTTAATACCGTTGTAATTACAGCGATTCAATGCCAAGACATTTAATATGAACATTTTAATAATCAACTCAGGAAGCAGTTCCTTAAAATACCAGCTTTTTAACATGCCAGAAAAAGCTCCGGTTTGCAGCGGTTTGGTAGAGCGTATTGGCATTGAAGGCTCGTTTATTAAACATACAGTTTATCGCAACAACGAAAAGCATATCATTGAACAATCAGGTTTTATTGCTAACCATGGCGAAGGCTTAAAACAGGTTTTAGCTTTACTAACAGAGGGAGAATATGCGGTAATAGCCAGCCCAGATGATATTGCGGCTGTTGGCCATAGAGTAGTGCATGGAGGTGAACATTTTACAGGCGCAACCCTTATTACAGATGAGGTAAAACATCAGATCAAAAAGCTGTTTTCCCTTGCTCCGCTGCATAATCCGGTTAATTATAAATGTATTGAAGTAGCCGAACAGACTTTTGAAAACGCTAAACAAATTGCAGTATTCGATACGGCATTTCATCAAACCATACCAGAACAGGCCTATCGTTATGCCATTCCAGAATGGTATTACAAAGAACATGGTATCCGGGTGTATGGATTTCATGGCACCAGCCACAAATATGTAAGTGAACAGGCCAACAAATGGTTAAATAAAGTTGATACAAAAATTATTAGCATCCACCTGGGCAACGGCTGCAGCATTACCGCCATTAAAAATGGTAAATCGATCGATACCAGTATGGGATTTGGTCCCTTAAGCGGATTAATGATGGGTACACGTTCTGGAGATATCGATCCATCGGTTATTTTTCATTTAATGGAGCATTCTGGATATACCTTAGAGCAGTTGAGTACCTTGGTTAACAAACAGTCGGGCCTTTTGGGTGTAGGTGGTTCGAGCGATATGCGCGACATCAGAAAAATGGTAAGCGAAGGCAATGTGGCTGCAATTTTAGCGCTAAAACTGTATGCCTACAGGATCAAGAAATTTATTGGTGCTTATGCGGCCATTTTAAATGGTATAGATGCAATCATATTTACCGCTGGTGTAGGCGAAAACGACAGTAATATGCGTGAATCTGTATGTTCGGAGCTGAATTATCTGGGTATTGAATTAGATCCAAATCAAAATACAGCCTATAACGGAGAATTGAAAGAAATTAACAAGGCAAGCGCTAAAGTAAAAATCCTCGTTATTCCAACCAACGAAGAATATGAAATTGCCCATCAATGTTTTGAGCTTTTAAGCTAATAGCAAGACTTC
>NZ_LMZQ01000083.1 GCF_001442625.1 Pedobacter ginsenosidimutans
AAGTGGTTCATCTTCGTTTACGAACTGAAGATATGGCCAAACCTGTGCTGAGCTATCGCGCAACCACATCGCATCAATATCACCGGTAATAACATAAGTATCTGGTCTACCCTCTTTTTCTGAATGATAAACCGTAGTATCTAAAGTATTTGGAAAACAATTTTCGAATAGCCAGGCCAATTCGGAGTTTTTAACGTTTGCCTGGAAAGTTTTAATTGCAGCATCTACCGCTTTACTTTGAAAGTGTCGTTTTGCTGCAGCTACACGTACCACAGGGAATTCTGGTGCGAGATTAGCCGCAAAAGAAAATTTCGATGCCACAACTCCTGCCCCTAACAAGCCTGTGTTTTGTATAAATGTTCTTCTTTTCATTATGATGTGTTATGATATTTTAGTTTAATTTCTACTAAACGAAACCTATCCATTATCAATCAAGGTAAATAGTAGTGGTAAGATTTTATTCGGTTAGCGCTTAACAAATATTATTATAATTTTTCGAACATCAAAATCATTATCGTCAATTAAACTATTCCTAAATCGATTTTCTTATGCATCATACTGAAATAGATTCAGATAACATTTTTGACGGACCTAAAGGTAATAAAGTAAGTCAGTAAAAATAATTCTGAATGAGTATATTTAAATAACCAAACCTACTCTTATGAATGCTGATAACATTACCCTATCTAAACGTATTTTATCTATTGATATACTTCGCGGATTAGTAATGATCATTATGGCGCTGGATCATACGAGAGATTTCTTTCATATTGGCGCGATGACCGGCGATCCGCTAAATCCGGACACCACTACAGGGATGTTATTTTTTACCCGTTGGATTACGCATTTCTGTGCACCAACCTTTGTTTTCCTATCAGGATTATCTGCTTATTTATCGGCACAGAACAAAACAGCAGCTCAGGCGAGTTCATTTTTGTTAAAACGGGGTTTATGGTTAATACTGATCGAAATTGTTGTGATCACATTCGGCTTAACCTTTAATCCAACCTATAATTTTATTATTCTTCAGGTAATCTGGGCCATTGGCACCAGTATGATATTCCTCGGATTGGCCAGTCGCATTTCTTATAAAACTGTGCTCATAACCGGCCTGATATTGGTTTTCGGACATAATCTTTTCAATTTATTTCCTGCTCCGGCAGATTCAAATGGTGGCTTGATCTTAAAAATATTTTTCACGGCATCAGGAACCGTAGTGCCGCTTTCTGCCAATCATTTTGTTGGTGTATTTTACGCCATCCTCCCATGGACGGGTGTGATGTTTGTGGGTTATGGAATTGGCGCCTGGTATAAAAAAGGTTACGCTGCCGAGCGTCGACAGCGTAATTTATTAATTATAGGCTTGCTCACTATATTTGTTTTTATCTCTCTGAGGTTGATCAATATATATGGCGATCCCCTTCCACGAAAAGAATATCACGATTTCTTTAAGAACGTGCTTGCTTTTTTTAACGTAAACAAATATCCGCCATCTTTGCAGTATATCGCGATGACTTTAGGTCCGGCCATGCTATTTTTGGCCTTTACTGAAAACCTGAGCAACCGGTTTACCAGGATAACTTCTGTATATGGCGCTGTACCTTTTTTCTATTATGTACTGCACTTTTATCTGCTGCACACCCTTTTGATTGTGGTGTTTTTCGCCACAGGGCATAGCACTAAAGAAATTGTACAGGTTCCATTTTTATTCAGACCAGCCACCTTTGGCTTTAGTTTACCGATAGTGTATTTAATATGGCTTTGCGCTGTAGCGGCTTTGTATCTTCCTTGCAGGTGGTTTAAACGATATAAGGAAACACATCAGCAATGGTGGTTAAGGTATATTTAAAACAAAGAGGGTGTTCTAAAGGCGATTTCACCTAACATGCCGTCATGTTGTCCAAAGGACTCCTACGGAGAGCCTCCCGATGAAAATCGGGACAAGTCGTCGAAACACCTTAAAGCGTATTTAAATAACCCCTTCGACTAGTTACTATTGACGTTATTTTGTAATCATTTAAATATGAACTGTTTATATGGAGTTTGTATTTCCATCCAGCTAGGCCATAGCACGGTATCCCCGTTCTACTTAAAT
>NZ_LMZQ01000084.1 GCF_001442625.1 Pedobacter ginsenosidimutans
TAAAGAAATTTAGGTGCCTATATCGGTGGTGTCCACCTCTTCCCATTCCGAACAGAGAAGTTAAGCCCACCAGAGCCGATGGTACTGCGGTAACACGTGGGAGAGTAGGTCGGTGCCAGATCTTAAAAGAAACCCTTCAGCAGAAATGTTGAAGGGTTTTCTTGGTTTATGGCCGTTTCTGTTCCGTAGCGTTCACTTTTCCCAGGATGGTCTTCTTGATGTCCTTGATCCCAGACCGGTTTCCTGATCATCAAGGAGTTAAGATGGGTTAAGGTTTTATTCCCGCAAGATTACGGTGATTTGCACTGAGTTTTACACTACTGGCCCAGGTTCAATAGCCCTGATGGCAGCGGAAATCCCTTTTGGTTAAAGATGTATTGTTTGATCAGCGCGGATATCCAAAAGGATTGCAGAGGACAGCAGGACGGAACCCAGCCTACATGTTACTGCTATTGCGCTCCAAAACATCAAAATATTTAATCTTCTGGATTCGGCTTAACAAATAAGTTAAACGCTGCTTTAACCATTTAAAGTGATGTTTTTCCACGATTATCATCTCAACGACCGTGTGCATGATAGATTTAGCAAATATATCCTATCTATAGCATACTTTTTTAGCACATATAGCTTAAAGATTTGAGTATGATTGTCTGAATCTGGAAAGGATTTGATATTTTGCGGCATAATTTAATTTAGATATGGCTTCAGGTTTTTTTGCGATTTTGGATGATATAGGTGCTTTAATGGACGATGTAGCGGTAACAGCTAAGGTAGCGGCCAAGAAGACTGCGGGAATTTTGGGAGATGATTTAGCCGTAAACGCAGAAAAGTCAACTGGTTTTCTTTCCTCGAGGGAATTGCCTGTATTATGGGCAATTACCAAGGGGTCATTTGTGAATAAGCTTATTATTGTTCCCATTGCGCTATTGCTTAATTTCTTTTTTCCGATAGCAATCAAAGTGATCTTGGTGCTGGGCGGGTTGTACCTGGCTTATGAAGGCGTGGAGAAAATTGTTGAATACTTTATTCATCGGTCAAAGCCCTCCCATATAGAGGCAAAAGAAGTTATCCAGGAGGATGAGGTAGCAGAAAAAGCAAAGATCAAATCAGCCATTATTACCGATTTTATTTTATCAATAGAAATTGTAATTATTGCTTTGGGAAGTGTGCTCGAAGAAAAACTGCTTATACAAATTTTGACAGTGTCAGCTGTAGCCTTGTTGGCCACCGTTGGTGTTTATGGCATCGTAGCTATTATTGTTAGGATGGATGATGCTGGATATCGCTTAATGAAGGCCTCAGGTGAAAAAGGTATACTTTCAGTTATCGGTAATTTGCTGGTTCGTTCTCTACCGGTTATAATAAAGATATTAAGTGTTGTGGGAACGATAGCGTTGATCTTAGTTTCAGGTGGGATTTTTGCACACAATGTTGGCTTTCTACATCATTTTCTTCATACTTTGCCTTCAATTCTTAGAGAATTTGCTTTTGGATTAGCCGCCGGACTAGTCTCTGTGCTTGCTGTTATTGCGGGTAAAAAGTTGTTAGCTATTGTCAGAAAATAAAGTATTTCAGTATTCTACGACAGAGCGGATTTTTAATCTTTTAGGAAAGCAGGTTTGGTGCCACGATATGGGCGTTGTCCCGCCATCCGTTGCAAAGCCTTGGTTCGTTCCTCACCATCGGGTTTTCCACTTCTGTCGGGTTTATTCTGCAGGGGTTTCCTAAGTTTCAAGTGGCCGGTTGCAGGGAAAACTCCGGAAGCCTGAAGGGGAGCAGCCTGCTCTAAACACGTCTTCGTTCAAAAAGTTTTGTATGTGCCAACATTTTTTCTGTCTGAAAACCATTGTGTTACATAAATAGGTTAACTAATGTTTGCCTATCCTTTGGATATAGGTTAAAAATCCCTACTTTTGCATCCCGCTTCGGAGGAAGGGTTTGGTTGAAAGGATGGCATTGGAGAGCGTAGGCAAGGATTTATTTTAAAATAAATATTGCGGGAGAAGAAAAGATTGCTACCTTTGCAGCCCGGATC
>NZ_LMZQ01000085.1 GCF_001442625.1 Pedobacter ginsenosidimutans
TTTGTGTATTAAGGTTCCCGCCTGCGCGGGAATGACGACCGCGAGAAACGTCATTTCGACTGAAGCGCAGCGAAATGGAGAAATCTATCGCGAGAGTTAAAAAAATGTCATCCTGAGCGGAGTAGAAAGACAATCTTTTTAACAAATTACAGAAAAAGGTCTTCGACTACGCTCAGACTGACAATTGCAAAAAAGAAATAATTAAAGAAAAAAGTGTTTAAACCCAATTCCATATCATCATTTCGCTTAGCTATAATTGGCCTGCTTCTCTGTGGCTTAACATCCTGTACAAAACAGGCCTATATATTTACCTCCTTCCATGAGCCTGCAAATGAAGGTTTGAGGCTTTTGTACAGTTATGATGCTTACCATTGGACGGATTTAAATAAAACCTTCTTGAAGCCTGAGGTTGGAACGCAGAAGGTTTTACGCGATCCCTCAATCGTTCAAGGCCCGGATGGAACCTTCCATTTGGTTTGGACCTGTAGCTGGAAAGGCGATAGAGGTTTCGGTTACGCAAGTTCTAAAGACCTGATCAACTGGAGTGAGCAAAAGTTTCTTCCGGTAATGGAAAGTGAGCCAAAAACGGTAAATGTTTGGGCGCCCGAAATCTTTTACGATAACGAGAAAAAAGAATATGTAATCATCTGGGCATCAACTATACCATATCGCTTTGCTAAAGGAATAGAAGAAGAGGAGAATAACCACCGGATGTATAGTATTACAACAACAGATTTTGAGACTTTCTCAAAACCAAAACTGTTTCTCGATCCTGGTTTTAGTGTAATCGATGCGGTTATTGTGAAACGGACAACCAAAGATTATGTGCTGGTTTTAAAAGATAATACCCGCCCGAACAGGAATTTAAAAGTTGCTTTTGCAAAAGATGCTTTAGGCCCTTATGAAAATGTTTCGGAGACTTTTAGTCCGAAATTAACGGAAGGACCAACGGTTGTAAAAGTTGGAAAGAATTGGTTGATTTATTTTGATGCTTATGGACAAAAGATTTATTCAGCATACAAAACAACTGATTTTAAGTCTTTTAAGGATGTGACTGCTGAGGTTTCAATCCCTGAAGGACATAAACACGGAACAATTATAAAAGTGAAAAGGAAATTGATTGAAAGATTGAAGAATGATAGATAAGTTTTTAATACGGTCGTCATGCTGAACTTGTTTCAGCATCTATTGGGAAAGACCCTGAAATGACGAACGAAAGGAAAGAATAGAATAACATGAAAATATTTAAAATACTTTGTTTAAGCCTACCATTAGCATTTGCGATACAAAGCTCGCAGGCGCAGGATACCGTGCGTTATACAGGTAAGACCTTAGTTAACGCAGATTATCATCATGGCCAACTTTCTCCGGTGATGGGCGTACACAGTATCCAAACTTTCCGTGCCAACAGAGAACACCCTGAACTGGCCGAGAACTTCGGCTGGACTTACAATCATGCGCCGATGTTGGCTTATTGGAACAATAAATTTTACATCGAATATTTGAGCGATAAAATTGGTGAAAGCATCCCGCCAGGACAAACCCTGGTACAATCTTCGAAAGACGGCTACACTTGGACGAAACCAGAAGTGGTATTTCCAATCTACAGGATTCCTGATGGAACCACAAAAGCGGGTA
>NZ_LMZQ01000086.1 GCF_001442625.1 Pedobacter ginsenosidimutans
TGTTTTCACCTCCTTTAACTTATTGGTTTTCAATACTGGATTAGCAATTACCTTAATCAGTTCTTGATTAACATTATAAGTATCAATCAATGATTGTTTCATTTCTTCCGACTGGCAAACGATCTGTTTATAACCCCGATAACTTGCGCTGGCAAAAAGTTCGTAAAACCTCGACTTAAATCCTTCAAACAATCTTTGTTCGTGAGGAATATTAGAAGCCCTTGCAATAAGTATCGGAATTTTTAAAAACCGGCCAACCAGTGAGACTAAAATATTGATGTGATCGGTAGTGGAAAAAACCGCATAAGGTTTTTCCTTTTTTAACACGTTGTAAAGTGCAAAGAAGGATCTGGAAGCTTTTTTGGTTTTTAAATCGATAAAACGAACACCATCTAAATCCATAGAAAAACAATTAACAGTAGAATCCAGAATCACAATGGTAACATCAAATTTATCTTTGTTAAATCCCTGGGCCAAATTCCAGAACACCCGTTCTGAGCCGCCCGAAGTTAAGGAGCTGAGTACAAAGAAAACTTTATTTTTAACCCTAACTTCTTCTTTAATAGTTTTTTGTGGAGCGTACATATTGTTTTAGTTTATAACAATCCTATTAATCGTTAACCAAATGATTTTAAAATCGGTTAGGATATCGTTATGATTGATATACCTCATGTTCTGTTTAATTTTTGCGGGGATAATCCTTTCGATGTAGTAAGTTTCGGGATCTTCGGCATGTTTTAGCAACTCATTTTCGTTGCAAAACTCAACCGATGCCCAATCAGTAATACCCGGTTTAACGGATAAAACGTAACGTTGTTCTTCATTGTAAAGATTTACGTATTTTCTAACTTCTGGTCTTGGTCCAACAAAACTCATCTGCCCTTTTAAAACATTCAATAGCTGGGGCAATTCATCTAACTTGTATTTGCGCAACCA